>JADKFV010000030.1 GCA_016717325.1 Bacteroidota bacterium
GCGATAATTAAACGAAGCAGGAAACATGTTGAGATCAAGGGTATCGGAGTGAATGATAAGGTTTTCGCTCGAATCTTCTTTGCGGCAGGCACTTAAACATGAAAGAATCGATAGTGCTAATGCTAAATAAACTTTATTGCTCATTTTAATTTGTTTTTTGAATGGGCAAATATTCACTTAAAGGAGGTGCAATGGGATGTTTTTCGATAAAACTATGTTTTTTACCGTTGAATAGATTGATAACATCGTTTAAAATTTTTTGGGGTACTTAATATTTTTTTTTCAAAACAATAATGGTAGAACTAAAAACATTAAAACTATTGTTAATTGAACAAGAGCACAATATTATTTGATGCAGATACCTGCTGCCAAAAGAAAATTTTCACTAATAAAAATTCGCGTTTGAATTGAAGTCAAAAAATAAATCACATTGTTTCCATTGAATACAAAAGGATAATTGCAAAAAACAATGAAATCACTTCTCGCAGAAAAGGAACATTCAAATTGAAAGCAATACAAAACAAACCTGCCAGGGGCAAAATTTTGTGTCGGATTAATTTTTCGCTAAAGTATTGAAGCCAAATTAAAAATTACTTCAACAACGATACAGTTCCCCTGCGGACAATTTTGTTCCACTGGTACCGGTAATTTTGGCAACGTATACATATATTCCTTGTGGTGCTTCTTCACCATCAAGTGTGCCATTCCATCCCTGTGTATAATCGGTGGTTTCAAATACGGGTTGCCCCCAACGATTGAACACGGCAAAGTAATAATCATCTTTTCCTATAAAAGAACCTGTAGGCATAAACACCGGATTTTTTCCTCCGGGAGTAAATCCGTTTGGAATATAAACATGGGGTTCTTGTACAAGGCATATCTCATTCGATTCACTCTTTTCCAAAAAGCCAAATACATTGCCGTTATCTTCCTGTGCCTGTATGTAATAGCAAAACTCGCCTGTGCCGGTATAATATTTTGCAACATCATCTATATACGAAGTAACACTTGAAGGTACAGTAACAATGGGTGTATTATTCAGCACGCCATCAATAGAACGATAGATGTGATAAAAATCTACACCACCCGACCAATCTTCGTATCGGTTCCAAAAAACAGTATTTGTAAGATTATCATTTGGTGTTCCTTGTGCTAGTATTGTCCGCCCAATATTACTTGTATCCATATCCTTACCACAAGTACTCACAGGAATAACTCTGTAGTAATAACTGTAACGACTGGTAGTTACATCATAATCAACAAACGAAATATTTGTAGTAGCACCTGCAGGAATAATTTGAGCTACATCATAATTGGAATTAGGGTCGAGCGAGCGCATGAGTTTATAACTGCTTACATCGGCAGCTGTGTCAACATAAGCGGTAACGCCCACCACATCATTATCGATAACTGTGGCGTGTTTGAGGTAAGTGTATTTGGGAAAAATAATTACATCGGCAAGTTCGCAGGTTTTGTTTGATGTTGCCGTGCGCGATACCACTGTTCCAACTGCCCGAATGAAATAACAATACAAAGTATCCTTTTTTATGTTAGTGTGTAAATACTCGGTTTCGGTATTTGGTAATGTAACCAAGAGTGTATACGCAGCATTGTTTTCACTCATATATAATTTGTACTGCCCTACTCCACCTTTCATATTTATGTATGGATTCCATTTCAATTTTATAGCGGCATTACATTTATCAAGCGAATCTTGCAAAAATATTGTGTTATGTCCAATTCCAATCGGGCTTAAATTTCCGCAACTATCATAAGCGGCAATAGCATAAAGCTGGCTCAATACGTTTGCATTTGAAGTGGTATGCAACCACGATAAAGTGTTGATACCAGCAACAGCGCCAATAGAATCCCACGATGAACCATTGTACAAATAAATGATATAGCCCTTGGTATCGCCACTGGTATTGACAAACCACGAAACATTTACTTGCCCGTTCAATGGTATTACGCTCACGGTATCGAGTTCGGTAATGGCCGGTGGTGTAACATCCTGAAATACATCGCCATCAATATTCGACACAGAAACACATCCCGAAGAATCCCTAATTTCGATTCGATAGTTAATAATTGCATTGCACAAATTAATTGTGTCGAGGTAAGTTAAGGCTATTGTCGAGTCTAGTTTTGTCCAGGTATTTGTTGGGTACTCGCGGTAAATTGTATAATACAAGCTTGAAGAAGTAAATAATGGATCGTGTATGGCATTCCATTGCAAATATGCCACACCGGTACCGGTATTACTCACGTTCAATTTTATGGCACGCACACTATCGCTTGGTAACGAGTATTGTACACCACAACCGGTACGTGTTTTTATGTAGTAATAAGCATTGTTTAAATTAGCATTTACTCCCACATGTGTATAAGATGTTTGGTTGTAATTAAAAATACTATCTATAACATTATACGGACCGCCAGCATTGTTGCTGAAATAAACGTGGTAGCTGTTGAACTGCAATCCTGTATCTATTGGTGCAATCCAGTTAACAGTTACATCACCATTTGTTGCCACTGCCACACATTTTGCAATAGGTGCAAGAGGTACAGAATTATCGATAAAGTGATCGCCTTTTTTAGTAGAAACGCTTTCGCAACCCGATGCATCGCCAATGGTAATGTAGTAGGCTATGGAATCGTTGCAAACAATATTGGTATCGGAATAATTTGTATTTGGCGTAGTGGCACGTAAAAACACATTTCCTATAGGATACTCCTTGTAAACATTATATATTCCTGTTGATGTAGGTAGGTTTGGAGTATGAATAGGATTCCATGTAAGGTCGGCAATTACTCCGCCTATATTATTAAGATTGAGGCGCATGGCTTGCAATGTATCGCTGCCTGCTGAATATTTTACGCCACAACCTGTGCGTGTTTTTATATAGTAGAATTCGTTGTTTGGATAGGCGTTTGCAGTAGCATGTGTATAAGCCAATGTGCCATAGTTGAAAATACTATCTATAACTGTATACGGACCAACAGCATTATTACTGTGATACAAATGGTATGAATTATAATCGAGGCCAGTATCGGCATCGGCAATCCAGTTGAGCGAAACCGATCCATTAGGATTGACGGTTATACAACGCAACTCGGGCGAATCGGGCACAGTATTATCAATAAACCAATCGCCAGCCACAGTCGATATACTTTTGCAACCCGAAGCATCGGCAATTTCGATGCGGTAGTTTATTGAATCGCGACAAACAATATTAGAATCAATGTAACTGGTGTTTGCTGTGTTTGTAAGCAAGTTCCAGGTACCAATAGGAAATTCTTTATAAATATTATAAACACCTGTTGATGTTGGCAGATTAGGAACATGGATGGCATTCCAACTTAAGTTGGCTACATTACCTAGTGGGTTAGCAACTGTAAGTCGCATAGCTTGCAAAGTATCGCTGCCGGGCGAATATTTTACACCACAGCCTGTTCGAGATTCAATGTAATAAAATTGGTTGGCAACATATGCATTGGTGGTTGTATGCGTATAAGTTAATGTATTGTAATTAAAAATACTATCTATAACCGTATACGGACCTGCCGCATTGTTGCTTTGATAAATATGATATGAGTTAAAATCGAGGCCGGTATCAGGGTCGGCAACCCAGTTCATTGTAACCGAGCCATTGGGGTTTACAATCACACATCTTAAGCCCGGTGAATCGGGAATAGTATTGTCAACAAATCGCTGGCCTGCAACATTTGATTTCGATATGCAACCCGATACATCACCAAGTTCAATACGGAAGTTTACGCTATCGTTGCATAAATTTAATGGGGCGATATAGCTGAGGTTAGCAGTAGAGTCAAGCAAATTCCATGTACCCAAAGGAAATTCTTTATAAATATAATATTGAGAAAACGATGTACTTAGCATAGGAGTGTGCAATGCATTCCAGGTTAAACTTGCGTTGGATCCGGCAGCAACTACAGTAAGCCGAATAGCCTGCAAAGTATCGCTCGATAATGAAAAAGAATTACCGCAAAGCGAATAAGCGCGCACATAATAAAACCTAGGATTAAGGTTTATGTTTGCCAATGTATGAGTGTACGAAGTGAGAGCATAATTTTTTATACTATCGATAACCGTATACGGCCCGCCTTGTGTGATTGAAGAATAAATAAAATAACCATCAAAAGATAAGCCCGTATCGACCGGAGCAATCCAGCTTAGGGTTACGCCATTCATATTGTCGATGGCAAGGCATCGCAACGAAGGGGCATCGGGTTGAGCAAAATTTTGGAATGTTGCGCCATCAATAGAACTTACCGATACACAACCGGTAGAATCGGAAATTTCAACTCGATAATTCAATGAATCGCTACAAACCGAAATGTTAACGGTGTCAGTATACGTAGTTAGATTTGTTGAGTCAATTTTTGTCCATGTTCCGGGAGGGTACTCCAAAAATATTTGGTAATACAAAGATGATGATGAAAACAATGGGTTGTGAATTGGATTCCATGCAAGGGTTGCCAAACCATCGCCACCATTAGCAGCAGTAAGCAATATTGAAGCTACGGTATCGCTTGGAGGTGAGAACTTTACATTGTTACAAAAAGAGCGTGTTTGGATGTAATAATAATTTGGAGTTGCCTGACCATTGGCACCCACATGCATGTAAGTGTTTTGCGCAAGAACTTTTATACTATCAATTAATGTGTAAGGGCCGTTAGGCGCGCTGGCATGATAAATTAAAAAAGCATCAAACGTGTCGAATGTATCTACAGGAGTTGACCAGCTTAACTGAACATCGCCATTTGACTGCACTGAAACACATCGCAAATCGGGTTGTTGCATAATAGGCGGAGCTAAAATGGTAACAGAAATAGTACTAAAAGTAATACCATTTGCCGGGCAAAAATTATCCTTGACTCGAATTACAAAATTGTAAGTATTAGAAAAATTGACACAACCATTTTGAAATCCTAAATGATCGCATGTTGTTTCCCAGTGAAATGTAGTGCCCGTTCCTGCAACAGCTGTAGCTGGCGGTGGCGGGGTAAGCGTAGCGCATGGAGGTATCAAACACCCCACAAGAGGATTTACAAATCCGGCTCCAAATTCGCTGCCGGTAGCTTCGAGTGTGAGGGTTTGCAACCCACCATTTACATTAGGAACAAAATCAAAATCGGTAGCACTAAGGAAAAAATCAACTATCGCTCCGGCATAAATTGTATCGGCCGATTCGCTGAATACACCTCTATTAGGGTTCTGGAATGGTTTGGTAACAACAGGTGGAAAGTTTTTTACTCCCGTGCCTAAAATGGGTTTGCAATTTAGTAAGGCTACTTGAATTTCGCGATAAATTTCCGCAACAAGTATACCGCATTTGTATGCTTCACATTTTGTAACTGTTACAAAGTTGCCTGCTGTGTATGATGTAAAGGCAATTACACCTGTACTTGAGTCCACTGTTGCAGCAACATTCAACGGATTTTGTGCCGGGCCGGGCAAAGGACTGGCAAACGAATATCCAGCTGAGAATGGGCATGCTGTTGGATTGGTATTGCTCCATGCACCTGAACTCCATGAGTCGAGGGGCTTACCAAAAGAATACACCAAAGAATCTAACTCAGGGTCGATGGCATTATGATTATATTCGAAAGGATAACCATTACAAATAATAGAATTAGGAATTTCGGCAAAGGCCGGACTGCTATCGTAACATGGGTTTGTATTGAGCCCATTGTAAGAATACATAATGGCACGCAGCGTGAAACCTAAACCACCCGCACCCGACAAATTGGTTATGGCGGCATTGCGACAGCATGAACTAAAACTAAATATCCAGCCATTTGCAGGTGGCACTCCGGTTAGTGTTATAGGATTCGACTCTAAGATAAATTCTTCAACAGCACCTCCCACAGTGCCGGGATTTACACATGTTGGGCAATTATCGGCACTCGAACCTGCTGCACCGGTCGATGAAATATCTGTTTGGGTCACAAGGTTCATTTGGATTTGGGTTAGGCCCGGATAGTTGTGCACATCCATTTGCACGGGAGCAGTAAATTGAACTCCGTTGCAATCGCGGTATACTTTCATGGTAAATTTAAACTGCCCGTTTGCCAGGCACTTCCATGTTATTTCGCCTCCCATTAAGTGTGAAGCATGTATTGTAAAGTTGCATGTAAAAATAAAAAATAGACAAAGGATAAATTTTTGTTTCTGCATCTTATAAGATGGTTAAGTTTAATGCCTCAAACATAGCAAATAGTTGCAAAAAAAGAAATACAAAAAAATAAAAAATTTCACCCCGAAACAGTCAAAAAAAGGGACCTCATTTTGTTGAACTTTTTATGCTGTATATGGGTCAATTGCTACCTTTTCCATTAAGCGTAAAGGGTTGGCCAAGGGGGTAAATCCAAACTTTTCGTAAAGCTTTTGTGCATCGCGTGTAGCAAGCATAAATCTGCGCAGACCTTGTAATTCCTTATGGTCGGCAATATTTTGCATCAAAATTTTTCCTAAACCACTCCTCTGGAAGGCGGGCAAAACAAACACATCGCACAAATACGCGAACGTGGTATAATCACTTATCACCCTTGCAAAAGCTACCTGTTTATCATTAATAAACAAACCAAAACAAAGAGATTTCTTTATAGCCCGCTCAACCATATGGCGGGGAATATTTTTTGCCCAATAGCTTTCGTTGTGCAAATAATTGTAAATCATATCTATATCGAAAAGTTCACTATTGGTATGTATGATGATGTTTTCCTTCATTGTTAGCAACAAAAAATTACGATTCCTGCAGTTCCGATAATTCCATCCAGCGCAAAGTTTTTTCTTCTAAATGTTTTTCGGTTATTTCATATAGCTTTGATGTATGAAAAAGTTTCTCATGATCTATACTGGGGTCGTTTAATTTTGTGAGAAGATTTTTTTTATCATTTTCTAAATCGCTGATTGCTTTTTCAAGTAATTCTAATTCATGTTTTTGTTTGAATGTTAAACCTTTTTTCTTTTTAGTTTCGGCTTTGGGCAAAGCTTCGTATGCATTGGTAACGGCAGATTTTGGAGGAATAACATTTGGTGTATTATCAATCAAATTACGATAGGTAGTATAATTTCCATGTATGTCCTTTATTTCGCCATTGCCACGAAAAACAAAAACGTGATCGACCAGTTTATCCATAAAATAACGGTCGTGCGTTACCAGTAAAACACATCCTTCGTAGCCCAACAAAAAATCTTCGAGCAAATTGAGTGTAACAATATCGAGGTCGTTTGTAGGTTCGTCAAGTATCAAAAAATTGGGATTACGAATAAGTATGGTGAGCAGGTATAAACGCCTTTTTTCGCCACCGCTGAGTTTGCTCACATGCGAATGTTGTTTCGAAAAATCGAATTTAAAATGCTGTAAAAATTGCGCAATGTTCATATACGTTCCGTTTCCGGTATCAACATAATCGGTTATTTCGCGGGCAACTTCTATAACACGTTGGTCTTCTTTAAATTGCATTCCATCTTGCGAGTAATACCCAAAGGTAACGGTATCGCCCGTTTTAATTCGTCCGGCATCGGGTGTAATTTCGCCCATTATCATTTTGAGCAATGTACTTTTTCCGGCACCATTTTTTCCTACTATTCCAATTTTTTCGCCACGTTTAAAAGTATAAGAAAAATTATTCAGCAAAACATTCTCACCGTATTTCTTACAAATATTTTCGAACTCCAAAATTTTGCTGCCCATGCGCGACATCTGCATGGTGATTTGCATTTTAGTTTCTACTTTGTTGCTCAACAATTTTTCTTCGGTTTCGCCAAACGAATCGATGCGGGCTTTTTGCTTAGTGGTACGGGCCTTTGGTTGCCTACGCATCCAGTCCAATTCGCGCACATAAAGGTTTTTTACTTTTTCCATTTCGGAGGCATGCATCTGAATTCGTTCCGATTTTTTTTCCAGAAAATAAGCATAGTTACCTTTGTATGAATACATTTTTCCATTGTCCAGTTCTAAAATAGTATCGCAGGCGCTATCCAAAAAATAACGATCGTGTGTTACCATCAGCAGCGTTTTATTTAATCGCTTAAGGTAATTCTCCAACCATTCAATCATATCTAAATCGAGGTGGTTGGTTGGTTCATCCATCAACAAAATATCGGGTTCTTCAATCAGTAATTTTGCAAGTGCAATTCTCTTACGTTGGCCACCGGATAACTGCTTTACCGGCACCGATAAATCATGAATATTCAACTTGCCTAATATGCCCGAAACTTTGGCCTCATAATCCCATGCTTTATTATTATCGATAAATGCAACAGCAGCTTCCAATTGTTTATCGTAATCGGGTGCGCGTTCGTATTCAGTTTGCTCCAATAACTTTTCGTACTCCCCTATTCCGGTCATTACAGCATTGTCGCCAATAAAAATATTTTCTTTTACAGACAAATGTAATTCAAGTAAAGGATCCTGAGGCAGATAGCCTATTACCAAACCATTTCGAGATACTACATTGCCCGAGTCAGCGGTTTCTTTGCCGGCAATAATTCGAAGTATAGTCGATTTGCCACTTCCATTGGCAGCAATGAGCGCAGTTTTTTGGTTCTCTTGCAACGATAACGAAACATCGGTAAACAGAGGATGTTCACCATAACTCTTGCTTATATTTTCTACTGTGAGATAATTCATACTTTAACTTATGGGCAGTAAATGTGCAGCCACTGTTCTTAAAAATTTTTGCAAATCTAACTTAAAAAAAACAAGCACAACTTGAAGCAAACAATATTAAAATAACTTTGCCCAATAATTTAAAATATGGAACAAGGAATAAAATTAGAGCCGAAATTTTTTACCGGTGACGAACTTGATAAATTGTATGATATTGCCAATCAGCAGTTGAAAGAAGTGAATTATTATCATTGGGTAAACAAAACAAAGCCCGATGATATTGTGACCATGCTCGATCATGTAGAATTTATTTTTATTGACAATACATCTATATGCTTTTCGGCCTCGGAACTATGCGATGCAATTGAGTTGTACGATTTTGATTTTGATGCTACCAATAAAGATTTGTTCGACACTTTTGAAGGCGACTTGTATGTGCGCAAAACGCCAAAATCTGAAGTTGATATTTGGCAACAATTGATGCAACTTGATATTTCGGAAGTGTTGCTCGAAGCAAACGAAAAAAATAAATTTTTCAGCGACAAAATCACATTGAAGTTTGGTCGCGAAAAAATGGTGATTCAAGTTACTCCAACAGGATTGGTTGTAAAACTGGGTTAATTACCAAAGCATTAACAAATGAATTTTGAAATCGCTACTCCATGTCAATTGCACTTTGAAATAAATAATAATATGTTTGCCAGCATAGTTCAAAACAATAATCGTTGAAAATTTTATTTCTCACATCGCGTTTTCCATATCCGCTCGAGAAGGGCGATAAATTGCGTGCATATGAATTTATAAAACATTTAAGCAAACACCATCAAATAATATTACTTGCACTCAACGAAAAAAAAATAACCCAAAGTCAATTACAACAACTGCAGCCCTATTGCGAAGAAATAATTGTAGAAGAAATTTCGCGCTTAAATAGTTTTATAAATCTACTTAAAAACATTATTGGCTACCTTCCATTTTCGGTGGTGTACTTTTTTCGCAGATCGGTTTACGAGCGTATTCAACTCGAAATTGAAAAACACAAACCCGATCATATTTTTTGTCATCTTATTCGTATGAGTGAATATGTTGCTCATGTGGATAATATTCCCAAAACGCTTGATTACATGGATGCCTTTAGTACAGGCATGACAAGACTGAGTGAGCAAAGCAGTGGTATAAAAAGATTTCTTTATAACATGGAACAAAAGCGTCTCGAGCAATATGAACAACGCATATTTCCTTGTTTCAATCATCACACAATAATTTCGAAGCAAGATCGCGACTTGATTCCGGTGGAAGAAAAGTTGAAAATACATATAGTGCCCAATGGTGTTGACTTAGCATTTTTTGCGCCACAACAATCCGAAAAAAAATACGATTTGCTTTTTGCCGGCAATATGAATTATCCTCCGAATATTGAAAGTGTTTTGTTTATAGCACAAAAAATACTGCCTTTGGTAAAACAAAAATTACCCAATATAAAATTAGTTGTTGCCGGAGCCAATCCATCATCGAAAATAAAAGAACTGCAAAGCGAAAACATTGATGTAACAGGTTGGGTTGATGATATACGCCCTTACTTTAGCCAAAGCAAAATTATGCTTGCTCCCATGCTTATAAGTATTGGTATGCAAAATAAAATATTGCAGGGCATGGCTATGAAAATTCCTTGCATAATTACACAACTTGCCAACAATGCCATTGAAGCATCAAACGGTACCGAAGTAATAATTGCAAACACTGCCGAAGAATTTGCCAACGCTATAATTGATTTGCTGAATAACGAAAGCAAGCAAAACGAGATTGCCGAAAATGCTTTTACATTTGTAAATAAAAACTACACCTGGCAAGCGATGACAGAAAAACTTAACGCGCTTTTTTCCGGTTCCGGTAATTTGGCAAACGAAACCAAAGATACAACCCCGAATACAACCCCGATTACAACCCCGATTACAACCCAACAATAAAACGATGTGTGGAATTACTGGAGCAATTGCCAAAAACGAAAAAGGCAAATCGGCAATCGAAAAAATAAAATCAGCAAACGATTGCCTGGCAAAACGCGGGCCCGATGGCGAAGGAATTTTTCGGGAAAATAATATTGCACTTGGTCACAGGCGGCTGTCAATTATCGATACATCGAACAATGCTGCGCAACCTATGTATGATGCGAGCGGGCGGTATGTGATTGTGTTCAATGGAGAATTTTTTAATTATGCCGGGCATCGTAAAACACTTGTTGCGCAAGGCATGAAGTTTAATAACCACAGCGACACCGAAGTGCTTTTGCAGCTATATATTTTACATGGTGCAAAGTGTTTAGATTATGTAAATGGTTTTTTCGCTCTTGCAATTTATGATACAGCAAAAGGAAATATTTTTATTGCCCGCGACAGGTTTGGCGTTAAACCACTGTGGATATACGAAGATGATAATTGCTTTCTCTTCGCATCAGAATTAAAGGCCTTGCAACAATTTGGTATAGAGAAAAAAATAGACCACACTTCACTATATCAATACTTGCAATTGAATTATATACCTGCGCCAAATTCCATTTTTAGTGATGTAAAAAAAATGGACAAAGCGTCCTATTTAAATTTCAATGTTAATGAAGGAGAAAAATCACAATGGAAAAACAATCAAATTAAATATTACCAAATTGAAAGTAATGTAAATGCGAAATCGGAATATTCATACGATGAGAAGAAGAATGAATTGAAGCAATTGCTGGAGGAGGCAGTGCAGCGCAGGCTGGTAGCCGATGTTCCACTGGGTGCATTTTTAAGTGGTGGTATTGATTCAAGTATTATTTGTTCCATAGCTTCAAAGTATGTAGATAATTTTCATACGTTTTCTATTGGCTATAAAGACGAAAAATATTTTGATGAAACTGCTTATGCCAATATTGTTGCGAAAAAAATAAAGACCAATCACACCGTATTCTCACTTAGTAATGATGATTTGTTTCATCACCTTTTCGATATGCTCGATTATATTGATGAACCCTTTGCCGACTCATCTGCATTGGCAGTATATATATTGAGTAAAGAAACACGAAAGCAAGTAACAGTTGCACTGAGTGGCGATGGTGCCGATGAAATGTTTGCCGGCTATAACAAGCACGAAGCCGAATGGCGAGCAAGGCAATCATCGTTTACAAATGTTGTTTTAAAAAATGCTTCACCTTTATTAAACTTATTACCAAAGTCGCGTAATAATGTACTAACAAATAAAATACGTCAGGCACATCGTTATGCTCATGGATTAAATGTGAATGCCGGTAACCGCTATTATCGCTGGGCTTCGTATTGCGATGAAGCAGATGCAGATGAAATGTTGATGCAAAAATGTCAGGTGCTGAATACGGCATTCGCAAAAAAATATTCTGCATCATTTCGAAAAAAACGAATCGCTCAATGAAGTGCTCCTAACCGATATAGACCTGATACTCGAAAACGATATGCTTGTAAAAGTTGACAGCATGAGTATGGCAAACAGCCTTGAGGTGCGTAATCCTTTTTTAGATTTTACTGTTGTCGACTTTGCTTTCAACCTGCCTGTAGAATTTAAAATTAATGGCCGCAATAGAAAAATGATTTTGAAAGATGCTTTTAAAGATGAGCTACCATCAGAAATTTTTAATCGTGGCAAACATGGTTTCGAAGTACCCTTGCTAAAGTGGATGCGCCACGAACTTCAATCACTTATCAATGACGATTTACTAAACAAAAAATTTATTCAGCAACAAAACATTTTTAATTATAGCAGCATCGATAATTTGAAAAGACAATTAATGAGTAACAATCCCGGTGAAGCCACCGCAAGAATATGGGCGCTTATAGTTTTTCAATATTGGTATAAACGAAATTTTAGTTGATTTCTAAACCGATACAAAAGTCAAGTTTTCTATTTTATTATTTCACATTTATAGTATCATTTATGGTATCATTTACGGTATCATTTATGGTATCATTTATGGTATCATTTACGGTATCATTTATGGTATCATTTACGGTATCATTTATAGTATCATTTTCAGATAACTTTCCACTTTCCAGTTTTACTACTTCCCTCTCTTTGCAGTTTATTTAATTGCCGAAGTTCGCTTATTGCCCTTTTGATGGTAATTTGAGCAACGCCAATTTTTTTCGCTAATTCAGAAATAGTAATCGTTTCATTGTGTGAAATAACGATAAGTACCTTGTCAATTGTTTTATCTGCTTCTGCATTTTTTCCCTTCTGCAATATACTTTGGAAATTGTACCTAAACTCAACAATAAAACCAGAAAATTCATACTTAAAAATGGGCTGCGAAATTTTTGCTAACTTACATTCATTCAAAATATTTATTGTTCCTCTACCCCAAGCTTCAATGAGACCGGCACGAAAAAAGACATTAGCAATAGCGGGATTATAAGGTCGCGAAGGATGTTTGGATTTTAAATTTTCGATTGTCCAATCGTCAGGAAATTGTCCTTCGTTCCAGATAATCAATTTATCAGCATACACACTTATTTGTACAGGAATTTGGCTAGCGTAATCTTTATGAACTATGGCATTTAAAACAGCCTCTCTTAAAGCGGCAACTGGCTTAGGATACTTTTCCATTCGATTTAATCCTTTGTAGGTTATTGTTGCTTTCAAATATTTAGATAAAAGCAAAGCCATTGCTCTTTCAACCTGCTCAAATAAATGTCCATGAATAGTGTCTTGAAACACTAATTCATCATCACTTAAAAAAATCCGATTTTGATAAACGCTCCCGGTAGAAGCACTTCTGGATTGGGATGAAAAAGTAACACAGCGGCATTTTTATAATAATGCGCATCAGCTTTAAGTTGTAGCTTCCATAATAACATTTCCAAATTATCCTTAAATCATCTGCAGTTATTCGTCCTGAATCAATTGCCTTTTTTTTAAAATACTGGATTGCTGGTTTTGATAAATCTCTTAAATTCAATAAAGGATGAGGCACACTGTCCCAATGTTTTCCTTGTTTCTGCAATATAAACTTATCTAATGAGGCTCCCCTCAACTCTTGCTTGGTAGCGCCACTACGTATGTGGTATTGCCCTTTATAGTTTACTGGGTAAGGATAGGCATCAACAACAATTTCAATATACTCTAATTTAGATTTAGTCTTAATATTTACATCTACCAAAATTCCAAGAATATCTTAAACCTTATTCGGAATTTCTTCTAAAAGTTTTTTTGAATCAGGCACTCCACTCACTTCACCTTTATCATTTATGCCAATATACAATTTGCCACCACTCGCATTTGCAAATCCGCAAATCCACTTAATGTATTCGTCTCTCCACGACTCCTTAAATTCAATATTTTGACTTTCCTTCATTTTATTTTTCACAATTAGTAAAGTACAATTTGGTTGCCTCATAAGCAAGGGTAAAACTAAAAAAATATCATGCATAAAAAATTTGCATTACATTTCTAAAATCAAAAATAAGGTATGCGTTTAAAATTACACCAACGATTTGATAAACAATTCATGCACTTTTTTCACCGTTTTATTTTTAAACTTTTTCTTACCAATTGTATCCACCCATTTAATTCCACTAACAACATTTGTAGAAAAAGCTTCATCCATTGCAGTAACATCTTCTTTACTCATTGATATCTCTTTCAACACAAAATTATTTCTCCGCAATAAATCCATCACATATTTACGCATCACACCCGATGTTGCACCATCATTGAGTTTGGGTGTTACAAAAACTCCATCAGCATAAAAAAATATGTTGGCGCGTGATGTTTCTACAATCTTGTTTTTGTTGTTGCACAAAATTATATCATCGTAATTTCTTTCTGCTGCATGCTTTGCAGCCAATACATACAAAGCGCTATTCCCTGTTTTGAAATTAGAAATAAGTGTGGCGTTCTTCTGCATCTTTAAATAGTAATCGAGATGCAATCCATTTGCGTTCCAATCATAGTGATTGGCATTTAATTCAGCTGGCACTAAAATCCATTCGCACTCATTTGTTTTAGGCACATAATAACCTCCCTCCTTGCGAAAGCACTGAAAACGTATTCGGGCGAAGCTTACCATATTATTTTTAGCACAAAGTTGGGCCGCCATTTTTTGTAACTTCAAAACAGCATCATGTTTTTGAAGGTAATTATCATCAGATAAAAAATCGGGAGGAATAATTTGTAGTGATTGCAAACCATTCAGCATACGGCTTATGTGTAAATCAGGGAAAAGCAATTCGCCTTTGTGAACACACATCGATTCGAAAACACTATCGCCATAGCAAAAAGCACGGTTACTTGTTGTGATGGCAAATTTCTTTTCAGGAATAACTTTCCCGTTAGCATTAATATACATCACATCAAAAAATATAAATGAAAATACTTATAATAATATAAGCACTAAACACTACTGAACCTGAAGGGTAAAAGTTTGTTCTTTGCTATCTGAAATTACTTTCACCAAATAAGAGCCGGTAGAAAGCTTTTGTTCGAAGCGATGAACAATAAGTTGCTCCGTAAGTTCATCGGCATTGTAAGTTTTGGTGTTTATCAATTTCCCTGTAAGTGCGTATACACTTACGGTTATATCGGCAGCATGCTGCATGGCAAATCGTAAAGCAAAGTAATCGCCTTTGCAGGGGTTAGGATACAAACCAACATTATAAAGGTTTTCATTTTGAACTATTGATGACAACACAGGCGTAAAATTATCGCGGTAACGCACCGAAGAAATAGCTACAACGTTGAAATTTTTTGTAGTTTGTATTTCTAATAACGGAATCCCTTGATTTTTTCCAAGCCAACGATAAACCATCGTTTCGGGGCGTGGTATTGCAAAACCAAACCCGCTTGTATCGGCCAATGAATCGCGCCCGGTAAGTTTTGCTTTTACGCGCAACACATCGAAGGTGCCGTATGGCGTAATGAGTGTGCCCCAGCCATCGGCAAGCCACAATCGCTTTTGAGTGGTATTGTACGAACCCAAACCGGGTATACTTAAGGATGCGGCAACTGCACCCGAATCGGTATCATTAAAATTTAATGGGAACTTATAAATTGTATCCTTTTCGGCACCGTAAGGTAATGCCGTTGCCAAACCGCTAAGCTCAACACCTGTGCCGGGGCTACGAAAGTTTGAGGCACCTTTGTAATAAAACGTTGCCGGATTATCGAGTGTAACAGGCAGTGGTAAATTAATTCCTCCGGTATTTTGTTGCACTATGTTAGCACGGTTAGCATTGAAACCAAAGTTGCTGTATGTAACCAAATAAAGCAAATTGGCTGTTGCCACATCAATAAATGTATCAATTGTTTGGCTGATAGGTACAAGTGTCGAAAAATCCCATGTTTGGTTTGCTCCTGTTTGTGTAAGCACCGATGTTTGGTATTGTTGATTACTGGCAATGCTTACCCTGAAAGTGTCACCTGCATTCATAAGGTCGTTTTCGTCAATGGTAATTTGAGCAAAACAGAAATTGCAAATTGCAAGAAACAATATTAAAACTTTGGTAAATTTTTGCATGGATTTAGTGAATTAATTTTTTGTAAACATACAGAAAAGTTAGAAATAAAAAACCCCGATAATCATCGGGGTTTTCATAATTTATTTTGCTTTTATTATTTTAACAGTACGAATGATTTTATCACTGTTGATTAACCGTAGCGTATAAGCACCACTTTCGAGTTCACTGCCAATTTCAATGTTTCCGGCAATTGATACAATATTTTTTGCTTCCACTACCCTACCTGTAATGTCTTCAATTTGCAAAAATGCATTTGACAATTCACTCAAATTATAAGTGATATTGAAAGATGAATTACTTGGATTTGGAAACACAGATAAAGCATTTGCAAGAGTACCATTTTCATTAACTCCCACATTGCCAAAGGTTACAAAAAACTTATCCAATGCCACTTCAAAAACATTACCCTGTCCAAAATCTTCAGCATACACGCGCATCTTCATTGTAGCGGTTGGAGTAATATAATTGCTTATCAAAAAATTTACATCGGTCCATTTCGAAGCATTGACATTTGAAATAGTTACTTTTTCTAATAACACTTCCTGTGTTCCGTTCGACAAATAAAAATACAACGTGTCGTTAGGGGTACCATTACCACCACCATTATATATCCATCGTGAGTAATATATTTTTGGGCTGATAATATTTGTCAAATCAAAAATAGGAGATGAAAGTCCAACACCGCCATCATCAATATCATCGGAGCCGGAACCACCGCCACCATTTCCACTCATGTAACATTTATCATTACAATCGTTCGATTTATCGAGTTCAGGATTTGCAAGACTACCGTTATTGTTGAATGTACCAACGGGCTCTTCACGCACCCAATCGCCAGTGTTAGCTGTAGAGGTTTTTGTCCATCCAAAATCAAAAACAAAATCATCGTACCAACCCGGTTGCAAAGTAACCACCACATTATTTCCACCGTTGATAGTTGTTGTAAGTGAGCAATCGGTAACGTAACCCCACATACCGGCAGTAACGGTATAAGTACCGGTCACAAAATTTGACACATTAAAATTGCCGGCATTGTCTGTCACTAAATCATAATTGTATGCACCATCAGTCAGGTTAACCTGTGCGTTGGGTATAGGCAAATTTGTAGAACCATCAATCACACTTCCACTGATAGAAACGGTTGAAATAGGCACCAATTGAACATCCTGAATAGTTACAACACCATTTTGCAAAACCACATTATTTATAGTTTGTGATATATAACCAAGCTTAGAATATTTCACGCTATAAGTGCCGGCATTAGAATAACCTGTTTTATATACTCCGGTAGTCTTCGAAAATTTTGTAACCGAAGTACTTAAAATTTCTACCTGCACACTGCTTAATGGTGCCGAAGTATTTGCATCGGTTGCCGTTCCTTCGAGGTAACATCCCCTTACATATGTTGGCGCAAGCACAAACAATCCTTCGCTAATATCGCTGGCAACAATATTGCCCGAAGGTAAAAACGGATAAACTCCCCAGCAACCATCAAAACCTCCACCACTCAATGGTGAAGTATCGTAATGCCCAACCTCAATCATATTATCGGGATGCGAAATATCAACTACCACCACTCCTTCTTTGTACCAAGATACTACAGCATAATCGTTAAGTGTATGTGTGTTGTGCACAATGGCTTGCGAGCCCGGTGCAGTTTGAAATTTATCAAGCAAAATAATATTGTTGGGGTCCGAAATATCGTAGCTTGCCAGTACAGAATTATCAACTTCGTCCGTTGTAAAAAGTGCATTGCCGGCATCGTTCAACCAACTGTTGTGTGTAAAATTATCAGGAGTGTTTTGTGTATTGATGGTTACAGGATTTGCTTTGTTGGCAACATTAATTATAGAAAAATATCCGTCATAAATATGGCACGAAAACAAGGTATCATTCCGCACATAACCATCGTGGATATACGTACCTTGTGAGTGTCCTAAATAATTGGGATTCCAAGGGTCATTCAAATCGCAAATCAATGCAGCACCATTAAATAAATTACTGCCAAAAAGATACACATAACCAGCTTCGATATGCAAGGCGTGAATGTTATCTATCTGCCCGAAAATAGCATTATTACCAGTCCAGTTTTTGTATGGTAAGTTTGGTGATGGCAAAGAGTTGAGGTTAATAATTTGCAAGCCTCCCCCGCTTCGGTGGTAACATAAGCATGATTGTTCCATACTTTTACCTCACGCCATATACTTTGCGAGCCCGGTATATTCACCACTTCGAAAATATTGTTGGGGTCTGTTACATCTACTATTGACAACCCGAATTCCCAGCCCACCAGTGCATATTCAGCACCATTAATGGCAATGCCACCAATGTTCGATAAGGCACCATTGTAGGTTTTCTTCGATTTAAACACCATGTTTTTTTGCGCATGCATAGTTGTAAAACCAATACAGCTAAGCAATAGCGATAAGATAATTTTTTTCATTAAGTTTTGTTTTTTGTTCTAAAATTTTCAGCCTGCGAATATAAAATTTATTCCTATAGATAATAGGTATTTAGTAGATTATTTTGAATGACGTTTGTGGTAAAATATTTCGGCATTCTTTGTGGCACCTTTATTCATTTTAGTAAGACGAAACATTTAGGCTAAAGCCAAATACAAATTATTTATTCGGTCCGATAAATCGGACGGCAATGATGGGCTGGCGGGAACAACAACTTTGTGCCTGTATGCCTTTGTGGTTAAAAAATATCCTGCATTCATTCGCGCATTCACGGCTAAAATAAAATTGATTTCCATTCTGCATTCATTCGTGCATTCCCCGACACTGCGGTCGGGGCAGGCGTGGCTAAAAATCTTTAGGCTAAAGCCAAATACAAATTATTTATTCCGTCCGAAAAATCGGACGGCAATGATAGGCTGGCGCGAACTACAACTTTGAGCCTGTAAGTTTTTGCGATAAAAAACATTTCGTGCATTTCATTTTTAATAAATTTACTTTGCGTTGTGTTTACAAAAAAACAAAGTTTCAGGTTCTGGTATATCTCTCAATGCACAATTAAAATTCAAAACATAAAATATATTTTGCTCACAACATTTTCTAACAACAAAATTTAATTTCATATTCTTAAAAAAATATAAAATGCAAAAAATAACACTCATAATCGTTCTCTTTTTAAATACAGCATTTATAAGCAATGCACAAATAAAAACATACTATTATCCTGAAGATACTTTAGTCGCAAAAAATTTAGAAGACTGGAAAAAATTAAAATTTGGTTTGCTCATGCACTGGGGCACATACACCCAATGGGGCATTGTCGAAAGTTGGAGTATATGCAGCGAAGACGAAGGCTGGTGCGAACGCAGAGGGCCATATGCCAACGATTATACAGAATATAAAAAGCAATACGAGGGATTGCAAAAAACATTCAACCCCATAAATTTTGCACCCGATAAATGGGCTACTGCAGCACAATATGCCGGAATGAAATATGTGGTGTTTACTACCAAGCATCACGATGGTTTTTGCATGTTCGATACAAAATATACCGATTATAAAATCACTTCCGATAATTGCCCATTTGCAAAAAACAGCAAATCGAATGTGACCAAAGAAGTTTTTGATTCTTTTCGAAACAAAGGTTTTAAAGTAGGTGCATATTTTAGTAAACCCGATTGGCATTGCCCCGATTACTGGTGGCCACGTTTTGCAACACCGAACAGATGCAGCAATTACGATACAAAAAAATATCCTCAAAAGTGGCAGGCATTTGAAGACTTTACTTACAATCAACTAAACGAACTCACCACACAATATGGCAAGGTCGATTTGCTGTGGCTCGATGGCGGGCAAGTGCGCCCCGATAGTACAGTGACAGAAGAAGAGCGCCCCTGGATAAAAGTGCCTTACACACAGGGAATAAATATGCATCGAATTGCAAACATGGCACGTGCAAATCAACCCGGTATTTTAATGGTGGATCGCAGCGTTTACGGCTACTACCAAAACTACTTAACTCCCGAACAACAAATTCCGGACAAGCCACTCGATTATCCTTGGGAAACGTGCCTGACCATGGCCGGCAGCTGGAGTCATGTGCCCGGTGACAAATACAAAACCACCAACAATCTCATTCATACATTGGTCGATATTGTGGCCAAAGGCGGAAATCTTTTACTCAACATAGGCCCCGATGCAAATGGAAATTGGGACGACACTGCGTATACACGCCTGCAAGAAATTGGCAATTGGATGAAAATAAATTCCTCATGCATATACAACAGCACGGCAGTAGCACCATACAAAAGCGACCGGTTTTGTTTTACACAAGTTGGTAAAACAATTTACGCCATATATTTATTGAACGAAGGCGAAACAACTGCTACCACACTTAACATAAGCAATTACATTCCATCATCAAAATCGAAACTCACGCTGTTGGGATTAAAAACAAAACTCAACTTCAAAACCGAAAATGGAAATACAATAATTGAAGTACCTCCGCTCGATAAAAACATTTTTGCACACGCACTCGTTTTCAAATTCGAATAACATAATACTTTTTTTGTAGCACAACGGTTTATCATTCTGCCAAAGGTGCGGTCCCGCTTTCCGCTCATAGTTATGCCATATCATATTGTTTTTTATTTGCATGGCATACGCTAACCGCTGCAATCGGGGCTATGGGCAATGGTTTCCGTCTTTGTGGGTGGGGTTACATAAATCCTAAATAAACATGTTCTAAAAATTATTTTTTATAAACAATCACTGCTTATAATCCAAGGAAGTCAATTTATTTACTAAGTTTTCTTGATTCATTTGTAGGTAAAAATAAATTTTTCGATTCTACCTCAAAACAATTTCAAAATAAAACCGGCTAATAATGTCTGCAAAAAAAAGTTCAAAGTTTAGTTCCATTTAAAATAATCTCCAGTAATAAAATTATTTTTGTGCATGGACTTCTTTACAATCATTGAAAAAATACTTGGGCTGCTGTCGGTAGTTTTCATTTTCGCAATTGCACGTATCATATACATAGTGGCGTTTCGGCCCAAAGGAATACCTGCTTCCGAATTCAAAAAGGTTGTGCAGAAAATAGCAAAGCCGGAATTAAGCAAATTAGGTTTTCATGGCAACGGCTGGGACTTTACTAAAAAAGAAGGCGAACTAATTTATGCCTTTAAGTTTGTACCAAACAGTCAGGGAGGATGGATTCATATCGACCTCTATATAAATACAAACATAAAGCAGGATTACAAAGGCCACACAATGGAAGTGGTATTCAAAAAAATGCTTACTCCAAAAAATAAAATACAACATGCATGGCATTATCACAAAACAGAAAAGCAGAATATTGCAATACTCAATAGCATATTGGAATTATTTCAAGAAGAAGGCTTTGCATTTTTCAAAAAATTCGAACAATACCCTGAATGTTTTTTGCAAATGAATAATACAGATGTTGACGATTACAAAAAGTTGAATGATACATTTAGTCTCAACTTTAGCAAGGCAAAATGGATTGAGGTGTTGATACTGATAAATGAAAAATACGCCAACTATAAAAATGCGCTTTCATTAATCAGTGCAGGAAAAGTTCTTTCGGAAGAAGAAACAGAAAATTGGCAGAATGATTTTTTATATTCAAAAGAAGAAGAATTGATGACTTTTGTTAACAATGAAAAAAACAAATAGTTGCGTTGAATTGAACTTTTACATCAATAAAACATAAAATCTTTTATCAACAATCATTCTCTTCTACTTCGCGTTTAAATTGTGCAATTAGTTTTTTCACTTCTTTAAGTTGTTTTATTTTTTCATCTATAGAAATTAGTTTTTCATCGAGGACGGCAACTTTTTTTGCCACGTTAAACTTCTTACTGAACCAAGCATCAAGCAACTGTTTTATTTCACTCAGGGTAAAACCTATTGACTTTGCATCTCTTATCAATTGCAATTTCTCTACTACTTCGTCATCGTAGTGGTAATATTTGTTGCTTTTTATTTCATTTTTACGAACACCTTTAATCAATCCGTACCTTTCGTAATAGCGGATTGTGTGGGCGGTGATACCTGTTTTTTTCGATAGTTCGTTTATTAACATAGTGCAAAATTACCTGTTTAAAATTAATTTACAACCTTAGACCCTACTCTAATGTTGCAGGTTTTAAAATAATGAATCACCTTTGCCAAAAAATAAAACGATATGAAACAAACAGCATTAATAACCGGAGCCAGCAATGGCATAGGATTGGAACTGGCAAGGGTACATGCATCCAAGGAGGCGACCTGGTGCTAGTAGCACGAAACAAAGCCAAACTCGATGAATTGAAACTGGAACTCGAAAAGCAGTTTAAAATAGCTGTGTATGTTATTGCCAAAGATTTATCGGCAATAGATTCGGCAAAAGAAGTATATGATGAGACCACAAAGCAAAATATCCAAATCGACTATCTGATAAATAATGCCGGCTTTGGCGACTTCGGAATGTTTTATCAAACAGACTGGAACAAGGAACTGCAAATGATAAATTTAAATATTACAACACTTACTCTTTTTACAAAATTGTATTTACAAGATATGATAAAACGCAGAAGCGGTCGAATAATGAATGTTGCTTCCACAGCAGCATTTCAATCGGGACCTACTATGGCAGTATACTATGCAACCAAAGCATATGTCTTAAGTTTTTCGGAAGCAGTTGATAATGAAGTAAGCGACAAAGGAATAACAGTTACCACGCTATGCCCCGGTGCCACCGAAAGTGGTTTTCAGGCTGCGGCTTCTATGGAAGAAAGCAACCTGGTGAAGGGCAAAAAACTACCCACTTCGCGTGAGGTGGCCGTTTATGGTTATGACGCTATGATGAAAGGCAAAACCGTTGCCATACATGGCTTTATGAATTATATTATGGCTAATTCTGTTCGGTTTACACCACGCGCTTTGGTGGTGAAAATTACCCGCCAAATACAAGACAAAGCTAAGTAATAATGGAGCACATATCGAAGTATTTTAATGCAGAGAAAAACGAAAGTTATTTGTTTATTCTTATTGGAATATTAGCAGTAGGAATAGGCGCTTACTTTTTATTTAAAAATATTAATCCCTTTTATAAAGGAATTGCCTATCCAATTATATTGATTGCGCTTATACAAATTACTGTAGGCACCACCATTGTATTACGCACCTCAGCCGACATTAAAAATGCGGAGCAATATCATATCGACAAAGGGAAAATAAATGAAATTGAAATTCCCCGAATGAAAAAAGTGATGGATAGTTTTTCGCTTTATAAGAAAATAGAAATTGCTTTGATAATTATAGGTATTGCAATGTTTGTATTTTTTAAAAATAAGGAACTTTTGAAAGGCATAGGTTTGGGTTTAGTATTACAAAGCATCATCATGCTAACATTAGATCTATTTGCCGAAGCCCGCGGTAAAAAATACATAGAAGAATTAAAAAGCTATTCACAACTAAAATAACAGTTCCGTTTATTTGAATTATAGCATCGCGAGCCCCTTTTGAGCTTCATGGCAAATTATACATTTAAATCTTATTTGATTTTTTCATGATATTTATCATGTTTTTTAATGATTTGCAGCACTTTATCACGGTTCAAAACTAAACACTTTTGAGGGCTTAGTGTGACTGCTTTGCATGTTAAGAAAATTTATTTTGGGTCTGCTTATTTAGCAAGCACATAGTATCCTTCGCAAAATGATTGATAGATTGTGTATACATATTATTCATCACCAAAATAAAACTCAAACCATTGAAGATTTATTAAATACATTTGACAAATAAACCTGCAACAAACGCAAACAAAAAAAGCACGTGCTACAATATTAAAATGAATCAAAATCAAAAAAATCAATTGCTGGAAGCATTGTTTGATCACGTTGCCGAAAGTATTATTGTTGCAGACACGGAAGGCATTATAAAGCTTGCAAATCCGGCTTCGGAAAAACTCTTTGGCTATAATGAAAGTGAAATGGTAGGTAAACGGATTGAGATGCTGATGCCACAGAATTTTGCGCAAAACACAAAAACCATCGTGAGGATACAACAAAAATCCACATCCAAGATCGATGGGAATAGGGTTGGATTTATTTGCGCAAAAAAAAATGGAACGCTGTTTCCTGTTGAAATAAGTTTAACACCTTTTAACTCGTCCGACCATTGTTGCGTAATTGCTTTCATAATTGATATTACCAAGCGTAAGAAAGTTGAGCATGAAATTACTGAAAAGCAGAACGAATTGGAAGCATTAACCATAGAATTAAAAACAAGCAACGAGCGGTTGGAATCGAAAGTGCTTAGCCGAACAAAAGTACTCAGCGAAGCATTGAGCGAACTGGAAAAATCGCAACAGGAACTTAAAGAAGCGCTGGAAAAAGAAAAAGAATTGAACGAATTGAAATCGCGTTTTGTATCAATGGCATCGCATGAGTTTCGCACTCCCCTCACGGCCATTCTTTCTTCGGCTTCGCTCATAGATGAATATATTACCACCGAGCAGCAAGACAAGCGTACACGACACGTAAACAGAATTAAATCGGCAGTTAATAACCTTAACGATATACTAAGTGATTTTCTCAGCATAAGCAAAATAGAAGAAGGAAAAATAATTGCAAATTACTCTGTGTTCGATGTGCATGAACTCATTACCGATACACAAGGGGAAATGCGTGGCTTACTCAAAGACGGGCAAGATGTAAATTACACCCATCAAGGTGAAAAATTAATTTACTCCGACAAAAAACTCATTCGAAATGTAATTATTAATCTGGTTTCTAATGCTATAAAATTTTCGCCCGAAGACTCACAAATTGAAATTGCCACTGCAGTAAATGATGCTCAGGTAATAATCAAAATAAAAGACAATGGTATGGGTATCAGCAAAGAAGACAAAACACATTTATTCGAAAGATTTTTCCGTGGGCAAAATGCTACCAATATTCAAGGTACCGGACTGGGACTAAACATAGTTGCAAATTATGTTGAACTGTTGAATGGTTTTATTGAACTGGAAAGTGAACTCGATTTAGGAACAGAATTTATAATCACACTGCCAAATAAAAAGATGAATCAATCTAAATAAATTACCAGAGGTAATGGATACATGAACGTGAAAAGGACAAAAGAAAATTGCAAAAAATAAAAAATACAAAATGTATAACATTTTATTAATTGAAGATAGCAAAGCAGTGCGCGAAAACACTGCCGAAATACTGGAACTTGCAGGGTATGAAGTGGCTACCGCTACCGATGGCAAAAAAGGAGTAGAACAAGTAGGTAAACAAAAACCCGATTTGATAATTTGCGATATTATGATGCCTGTTCTCGATGGCTATGGTGTATTGCATTTGCTGGGAAAAAATCCTGAAACTGCATCTATTCCATTTATTTTTTTAACAGCTAAAGCAGAACGAAGCGACTTGCGCAAAGGAATGGAGATGGGTGCCGATGACTATATCACTAAACCATTTGATAAACTCGAATTGTTAAATGCTGTAGAAAGCAGGTTGAAAAAACTTGAATTGCTCAAAAAAGAATATCAAAAAGATATGGATGGGCTGCAAGTTTTTATTGAAGACATGGCCGGAAAGGAAGCGTTGATTAAATTTATTGATGGTCGCAAGGTGATGAAATACAACAAAAAGCAAAACGTATACATGGAGGGTCACAATCCAATTGGTATATACTATTTGAACAGCGGAAAAATAAAAATATTCAAGAGTCATGATCATGGTAAGGAGTTTATAGTAGGTCTGCTAAAGGAGGGTGATTTTTTTGGATATACCGCCCTGCTCGATCAAAAACCGTACACCGAGACAGCCGAAGCCATTGGCGATTGCGAAGTGATATTTCTGCCAAAAGAAGATTTCTTTACGTTGATATATAACAACCGCGAAGTGGCGAGAAAATTTCTCCATATCCTAACACAAAACGTTAACGAGCAACAGGATAAACTTGTAGAGTTAGCCTACAGTTCTGTACGCAAGCGCGTGGCCGAAGCACTTATAGAGTTGTACGATAAATATAGTGGCCAGGAGAAAAACCCAATGCGTATTTCTGTTTCGCGCGAAGACCTTGCAAATATGGTAGGTGCTGCTACCGAATCGCTTATACGTACGTTGAGCGATTTTAAAGAAGAAAAACTAATAGATATAAAAGAAGGGAAAATAAATTTAGTTTCTGAAAAGCGATTGCGCGCATTGAAAAATTAAATCATAGTTTTCAATAAACATCATGATCATCGAAATTTTCGCGCTCCTGCCTGAAGGCCTTGGCCAACATTTCGCCTTCTTCGTTTTGTTCAGCAAGCGTCCAACTGTCGGTTGCCGAAGTTTCTAACCATACATTTCCCGACTTGCGAAAAACCTGAATATGCAACCCTAATTCGTTCTCAAATTTTTGCTCCAGATTACTCACCGAAAAATTACTTTCTAATGCTATGGTATGTACATCTTTTATTTTTTGTATGTCGCCAATTTGGGTTGCATTATTAATCATTTTATTTTTCGCACTGCCTTTGCCCATTACATGAGGATCGATAAAAAATTCGATTTTCAGAAATGGAAAAATAGTGTTGAATTCCTTTTGCAATTCGCCTATCGTTTTTGTCTTAGCAATATTTATTTTGTAAACCATAATCAAAAGTCTGTCATGCCGAAATTAATTCGGGGTTATATTTTTTAATTTTTTCGATACCGCCACTTACGTTTGTAAGATTATTTATTCCATGCGCTCTAAGTGCAGAAGCCGCAATCATAGATCGATAACCCCCTTTACAAAAGAGCACATATTTTTTTTCCTTGTCGAACTCCTTAATCTGGTTCATTATATTCTCCAGAGGAATTATCAATGCACGTTTTATATTTTCGGATTTTGCTTCGGAATACCTGCGAACATCAATTATAGAATATTCCAAACTGTCGTTGAGAAAAAAGAAATCATCGGCATCGATATTTTCTATCACGTCCACAGGCATGACAGCATTTTCCCATGTAGCAAAACCGCCTTCAAGAAAACCGGCAACTTTTTCGTAACCTATTCTTGCAAGCCGCGTAATGGTTTCCATTTCGTAACCCGGTTCCGTTATAAGAATTAATTCTTTATCCAAATCTATCAGTGTACCTGCCCATGGAGCAAAATCGCCTTTCAATCCAATATGTAAAGAACCTTTAATAAAACCATTTGCAAATACTTCGGCATTACGTGTATCGAGCACAAGGCAACCTTTGCTTATAAAGTCGCAAAATTTTTCGACCGATAATGCAACATGATTTTGTTGAATAACATCATCAAAACTTTTGTAACCAATCATATTTATACTGGCGTCTTTAAAAAAATATGAGGGCGGAGTGGTAAGATTTTCGGTAACTGCATTTATAAAATCCTCACGTGAAATAGGTTGCAAAGCATAGTTCAATTTTTTTTGTTCGCCTATAGTTGAGTAGCGTTCTATTCCTAAATTTTTACCACATGCTGAACCGGCACCATGTCCCGGATAAACTAAAACATCATCGTCTATTTGCATAATAACTTCGTTCAGCGAATCATACAACATGGATGCTAATTCTGTTTTGGTTTTATTTCCGCTCATCAAATCGGGGCGGCCAACATCACCAACAAATAAAGTGTCACCGGTAAAAACTGCTTTGGCTATTTTGTTTTCATCATACAATAAAAAACATGACGACTCTATGGTATGACCCGGAGTGTGCAGCAACTGAATAGTACAATTGCCAACATTAAAAAATTCTTTATGGCGTGCTATATATGCAGGGTAAGCAGGCTTAGCATGAGGCCCAAAAACAATGTTGGCTCCAGTTCTGTCTGCAATATCGATATGCCCCGAAACAAAGTCAGCATGAAAATGGGTTTCGAAAACATACTTTATTTTCGCATTCCGTGCTTTTGCAAGATTTAAATATGGTTCCGGCTCGCGTATAGGATCTATAATTACTGCCTCACCATTCGACTCTATATAGTAACTTGCCTGTGCTAAACATCCCGTATATATTTGTTGAATAAACATAAATTTATTTTTTACAAATATTGAGTATTGTGGTCAACCAAAACATGACATAAGTCATAAAACAATAAGACATATATCAATTTTTCGATAAATAGGATGTATTACAATTGCATCTTAAAGTTATAGTATGTCGCAAATACTTGAGAAAATAGCTTGCTACCACTGCGGTGATGAATGCGCAGGAGAAACGGTAGCAATGGATGACAAATTTTTTTGTTGCAATGGTTGCAAAATGGTTTACGAAATATTGCACGAGAATAATTTGTGTTCCTATTATGAAATGAATAATGCCCCTGGTAAAAAGCAACTCAACCTCACGGGCAAGCGTTACAGTTTTCTCGACCTGCCGGCCGTGAAACAGAAGTTGATAAATTTTCAGAATAAAAATGAGGTGCAGGTTACATTTCACATTCCCGATATGCATTGCAGTAGTTGCATTTGGTTGCTCGAAAATTTCAAAAAAATAAATCATGGTGTAATTTCTTCGCGGGTAAATTTTTTGAAAAAAGAATTGTTTATAGCATTTGACGAAAATAAAACATCGCTACGCACTATTGTAGAGCAACTTGCACAAACAGGTTACGAGCCATCTATCCACCTCGACTCGATGGCAAAAAAAGAAACCAAAAAAAATAATCGTTCGCGAATTATACGAATTGGTGTTGCCGGATTTTGTTTTGCTAATATTATGATGCTTAGTTTTCCTGAATATTTTTCATCGGGAATAATCATTGATGCAGGGTTGAAACAATTTTTTAGTTACATGATTTTGCTGCTGGCATTGCCGGTGTTTTTTTACAGTGCATCGGAATTTTTTATCAAATCTTTTCAGGCGATAAGGCACAAAACATCAAGTATCGATATTCCAATTGCTTTGGGCATTGTTGCCATTTTTGTTCGTAGCGCTTATGAAATTATCACTCAAACAGGAGCAGGTTTTTTCGACAGTGGTAGTGGTCTTGTTTTCTTTATGCTTATTGGCCGCTGGTTTCAGGATTTCACTTTCGATTCTATGGCTTTCGATCGCGATTACAAATCGTATTTTCCTATTTCGGTTACAACCATAAAAAATAATATTGAAACTGATGTGGTGGTGAACGATTTAAAAATAAGTGACAGAATAATAATTCGCAACAACGAAATTATTCCTGTGGATGCAATACTACTAAAAGGAAATGCAAACATCGATTATCACTTTGTAACAGGCGAATCGATACCTGTAAATCATGAACCGGGTGAAACAGTTTTTGCCGGAGGAAAACAAACCGGAGGAATAATAGAATTGCAGGTAACAAAAGAAATTTCGCAAAGCTACCTCACACAATTATGGAGCAGAAATTTTTCGGAAAATGGTGTGAGTAAATTCGAGAAAATTGTGCAGGCAATTAGCAAATGGTTTATTGCTGTTACGTTGGTAATTGCTTTTGTGGCCGCTGCATACTGGTGGCAAACCGATGTACACAAAGCAATCAATGCTTTTACTGCTGTGCTGGTTATTGCATGCCCTTGTGCACTTGCTTTGTCGGCACCATTTACTTACGGAAATATTTTACGCATACTAGGCAAGAACAAAATTTACCTCCGCGATTATCACACCATTGAAAAGCTTGCCGATGTTAATACTATCGTTTTTGATAAGACCGGAACGCTGACAAAAAACAAATCGGCAGAAGTGAATTATTATGGTCAGCAGCTTACTGCCGAAGAAGAAAAAATGGTATTCTCTTTATTGCGGCAATCATCGCATCCCCTTAGCAAGTTATTGTGCAAACAGTTTTATGTAAATGGTTTTTTTCATGTGAACAATTATATTGAAGAAACTGGAAAAGGATTATCGGCATTGGTAAATAATATAAACGTAAAAGCGGGAAGTTATGCTTATGTATGCAATGTCACTAAACTTGCCAATGATAAAGGAAGTAACGTTTTTATAAGCATAAACGATGTATATAAAGGATATTTTGTATTGAGCAATTCGTACCGGCAAGGTGTGGCCCAAATGGCGGCAAATTTATCAAGCAATAAATATGAAATGGCCATTCTTAGCGGTGATAATGAAAGTGAGCAAAACCGCCTTAATATTCTTTTTGCAGACAAAGCCGAAATGCTTTTTCATCAATCGCCCGACAACAAACTTTGCTACATAAAAAACCTGCACAATAAAAATAAAAAAGTGCTAATGATAGGTGATGGACTTAATGATGCCGGTGCACTGATGCAAAGCGATGTGGGCATTTCACTTACCGAAGATACCAACTCATTTACACCTGCAAGCGATGGTATTGCACATGCATCGCAACTTACAAATATTGCAAGCTTATTAACATATTCTAAAGCAGCAGTGCGAATAATAATTATAAGTTTTATTATTTCGTTGTTGTACAATTTTGTAGGGCTATCGTTTGCTGTAACCGGAACATTATCACCATTAATTGCGGCTATCCTTATGCCCATAAGCACAATAAGTCTTGTATTGTTTACAGTGGTTTCAAGCACTATTAAAGGTAAATGGTTAGGGTTTAGGGTTTCATAGCCTTTGTTGGTTCTCGCTATCCTTGGTTGGCGTCCCCGCCAACCATCAGTCTATGCATCGTAGCGGTTGGCGGGGACGCCAACCGAGGATAGTGAATGCAGTTGGCGGGACGCCAACGGAGCATAGAAAGCTAGCAATGCAATGGGTTCAAAAAAAAACTTCCTCCCGCCTTTGCTGGAGTTTTCTCCAACAAAGCTAGTTTGGAAGTCATTTCGATTTCAAACCCGCCAGGTTTTATAAACCTTGCGGGTTTTATGCGATTAGTTGCGGTTTGCGGGGACGCCAACCGAGGACAGAAGACAGAAATAACAGTAATGATTGAAACGATTTGGGTAGTGTGCAAAAAAAAACTTCCTCACCATTACGATGAGGAAGTTTAATTATTTTACAAAAAGTAAACCCTGAATTATGCGTCAGGAGCTTCTTCCTTTTTATCTACTTCAGGCTGCGTTGTTTCTTCTGCCGCATCTTCTTTTTTATCGGCAAGTTGTGCCAATTTCACTTTTGCTTTTTCAAGTTCGCCTTGCTCAAGGTCGGTTTTCAAAGCTGCTAAACTATTCAAATCGCCAAAGGTTGTTTTCTCAACAGACTCTTTCACTTTTTTCAATGTCTTTGCATCTTGCTCCATTTGTTTTGCTTCTTCGGCATTTGCAGCAATCTTTGCTCCTGCAACAGCCTCTTCATACAATACCTTATGCGATACTACAATCTTGCGGTTCTCTTTCGAAAATTCAATTACACGGAAATTCAATTTCTCATCTGGCTTAGCCAGCACATTTCCTTCCTTAAATAAATGCTTGTATGGAGCATAAGCTTCAACACCATAAGGCATAAGAACTTGAGCACCCTTATCGGTAACCTTACCAACAGTACCTTCATGTACCGAACCTACAGTAAACACTGTTTCGTAAGTTTCCCAAGGATTATCTTCAACTTGCTTGTGTCCAAGGCTCAGTCTGCGGTTTTCCAAATCAACTTCGAGTACTACAACAGCTATTTCATCACCAACTTTTGTAAACTCACTAGGATGCTTTATTTTTTTGCTCCACGATAAATCGCTGATGTGAATTAATCCATCCACACCTTCTTCTAATTCGGCAAATACACCAAAGTTTGTAAAGTTGCGTACCTTAGCGGTATGCTTAGAGCCTACAGGATATTTTTCGGTAATTACGCCCCATGGATCAGGGGTAAGTTGTTTTAAGCCTAACGACATTTTGCGTTCAGCACGCTCAAGCGACAATATAACCGCTTCTACTTCGTCACCCACTTTCATAAATTCGTTTGGTGAGCGTAAGTGCTGACTCCAGCTCATTTCGCTTACATGTATCAATCCTTCTACGCCTGGCAATACTTCTATAAATGCACCGTAGTCGGCCAATACCACTACTTTACCTTTAATTCTGTCGCCAGCTTTAATGCTTTCGTCAAGGGCATCCCAAGGCTGAGGAGTTAATTGTTTCAAGCCAAGTGCTATACGCTTTTTCTCATGATCGAAATCGAGAATAACCACATTTATTTTATCATCCAATTTCAGTACTTCTTCAGGATGATTGATGCGGCCCCATGATATATCGGTAATGTGCAATAAGCCATCAACACCACCAAGGTCCATAAACACTCCGTAAGAAGTAATGTTCTTAACGGTTCCTTCTATCACTTGTCCTTTTTCGAGCTTGCTCATGATTTCAATCTTCTGATTTTCCATCTCCTGCTCAATAAGTACTTTGTGCGATACTACCACATTCTTAAATTCGTTGTTGATTTTCACCACCTTGAATTCCATGTGCTTGTCCACAAATTGGTCGTAATCGCGAATAGGTTTTACATCGATTTGTGAGCCCGGTAAAATGCTTCTATTCCAAATACATCTACTATCAATCCGCCTTTGGTGCGGCATTTCACATATCCTTGTATTACCTCATCGGTATTGAGGGCAAGGTTTACACGATCCCAACTCTTAAGTGCGCGGGCCTTTTTGTGAGATAATTGTAGCTGTCCGCTTTTGTCTTCTTGCGACTCTACGTACACATCAATCTTTTCGCCTATTTTAATTTCGGGCATGTACTTAAACTCGCCTATACCAATCATTCCATCGCTTTTGAAGCCGATGTTTACAAGCACATCGCGGTCGGTTTTACCAATGATGGTACCACTTACAATTTCGTGCTCTACAAATGCGGTGAGGGTTTTGTCGTACATGTCTGTTAAGCGTTGCTGCTCGGCAGTGTTGTACTTTTGTTGTTTTTTGCCTGTGGATTCCCAATCGAATTCTTCTTCGGGCTCGGCTACCACGTTAGCGGTTTGGTTTAACTGCACAACCTCTTCGGTTGCGTTGATTTGTTCTTCTTCTGACATTGTCATTATTAAATAAATTATACTTTACGATTTGCAGACCTTCTGCAAAAAGGTGCGCAAAGATAATCTATTTTACTTTTGGTACAAGAGGGAATTTTTGAGTGGATTTTTTGAAGATTTATCTTGTAAAAACCAATCCTTTTCCTGAAACTTGGGAATTATTGAATGAAATTAAAATAGCCTAATTTTTTTTTTCTTATCATTAAAGGCACATCGATTTTGAGAATTAATAATTTTAAAAACAAAACAAATGATAACCTCAAACCAAATTTCAGTATTCAAAAGGTCTTTACTCTTGATATTATTTTCCCTGATTTTTGATGACGTTGCATCTCAAAATTTGTACGCCTTAGATTATGATTCTGCGCAATATCAGCCATTCGAAACTCGAGTGAGTTCTTATGCATTGGATTCTTCGTCAAAATATTTATCAATTCTATTTGAAGACAACCGCATTGTATCGACCGATAATGAGGGAAATGTATTTTGGGTAAATCAAATACAAGGAGTAGATTCAGAAATGGTTTTTGGTGGAGATGATACTTTGTTCTATCACTATTTTACTAACTATGGCCTAAAACTTCTCAGGTTTGGAATGATAAATCCACAAGTTTAATTTTAGAAGAACAATTGAAAATTAAAACTTACCCAAATGGAATAGAAACATTACAATCGAATAATAGGGCACTAAATGTCCATCAATTCGACTCAGTTGGTAATCTTATGTACTCATATTGTTATTACGATTCGTTAAATATAAGCTGTTGGTATAAAAGCTGTAAAGGTAACACCGATCTTTATGCCAATATTGGATTATTTAGCTTAAATGGATTCTATCAAAATGGTGTTGCAAGATTTTCGAAAGAAGGCAATTTGAAATTTTTTAAAGTGTTCTCTCAATCTTCCCTTTTAAACCTGGTATTTTCATTTACGAACGATTATTTATTTTTAATTGCACGCGATAGTTCGAAGAAAATATTGTTTATGAAAATGGATACTCTTGGGAACATAGTTGATTGTAAAAAAATTGATAATGTAATAAATATTACTCCTCAAAATATTGCTGTTTTAAATAATGGACTTATAGCAATATCGTTTGAAATGGCGGACACAAAAACTTCTTGCGGATTTATTTTATTAGATACCAACTTACAAATTGTATCAGCAAAAATTGTAACACTTGATAATAACGAAGAAGATGTCCCTTTGATTTTACCAAATAATAATTCATTTATTTATAGCTTTTATAACAACAAACCTACTGTAAATCTAGGCTGGGCTCAATTTGATACAACCTATCAAATAGCTTATAAAATTGACACTCTTGGAAATATTTTTAATTCAAAACTTGTTTATAAGTTACGCGACTCTTACAATAATTCAAACCAATCGGGAGGTGGTGATGGTTCTGGTTTTGTTTTCGGACAAGGTGGTTTTTTAGGCAATCATATTTCGCAATACTTTCATGGTGGAGGTATACAAACAAGTAGCTATAATTTTTTCAATATGGATGATGATTTCAATTCTTGTCAAACTAATTCAACGTCTTTAATTTTAACAGATTCTAATTTGCTTTTCACTACAACTCCGTATAGTTTTAGCTGTTCTCCTTATAGTCTCATAAAACGGAACAGGCCATTAAGTTCAATTCCTTTTATAGACGAATTCGAAATTTTATGCTTATCAAATATTGGTATCAATGATGAAATAGCTGACCATGAAAATTTGCGAATCAATCCTAATCCCGCCAACAATTTTTTTTACATAAAATACGATATTCCTACAAATGAGAATTTACATTTTGTGTTGTATGATAGCTATGGCAAAGAAGTATTGCGCAAAATTTGTATGGCACATTTAAAAGTTCGTTGGTGCATACAGAGCAATTGAATAATGGAATTTACTTTTGGCGGGCTGTTGGCGAGCCTGCGGGATGGGGCTCCCCTCTCCAAATGGAGAGGGCCGGGAGTGAGGTTGGCGCTCAAAATGGAAAAATTGTTATCCTACATTAGAGAATTCTTCTTCTAAATCAAAATTCAGACAATTGTACCTTCGTGCATCACAAAGCAGTTGGGGGAAAAACGCCAACTGAGGCAAGAAAATCATACACTGGTTATCATCAATCGGAGATTGACATACACTGTGACGTAGTCGGAGACTACGCCAAGTTGGCATTGTCGGTTGGCGGGGACGCCAACCGAGGGCAAAGAAATGTTATCCTACATTAGTATATTCATCTTGTAAATCAAAATTCCGACATTTGCACATCACAAAGCAGTTGGAGAAAACTCCTATGAGGGCAAGAAAATCATACACTATGTTATCGTCAATCGGAGATTGACATACACACCGTGACGTAGTCGGAGACTACGCCAACGCTGGGAGCCGTTGTCGGTTGGCGGGGACGCCAAACGAGGGCAGAAAATGTTGTTATCCTACATTAGTATATTCATCTTGTAAATCAAATTCCGACATTTGCACATCACAAAGCAGTTGGAGAAATCCTATGAGGCAAGAAAAATCCTTTACACTAGTTATCGTCAATCGGAGATTGATACACTGACGTAGTCGGAGACTACGCCAAGTGGGCGTTGTCGGTTGGCGGGGACGCCAACCGAGGGCAAGAAATTGATCCACATTAGTACATTCATCTTGTAAATCAAAATTGAGACATTTGCACATCACAAAGCAGTTGGAGAAAAACTCCTATGAGGCAAGAAAATCACACACTAGTTATCGTCAATCGGAGATTGACATACACCGTGACGTAGTCGGAGACTACGTAAAAGCTGGGCGTTGTCGGTTGGCGGGACGCCAACCGAGGGCAGAAATGTTATCCTACATTAGTGTATTCATCTTGTAAATCAAAATTCAGACAATTGCACATCACAAAGCAGTTGGGTAAAACTCCAACTGAGGCAAGTAAAACTCATACACTGGTTATCATCAATCGGAGACTGACATACACTGTGACGTAGTGGGAGACTACCAAGCTGGGCGTTGTCGAGTTGGCGGGGACGCCAACCGAGGGAGAAACAGTCTTATCCTACATTAGTATATTCCATCTTGTAAACCGAATTCAGGTCCAACCAATATATTTGGGGATTAGCTAAATTTTTCATTTTTTGGGAGATGGAAAATTTATTAATAGAATCGTTTTTACCGAGAGGAATATTAGCGCAGTTTGTTTTAACTGGTATTGAGGAATTAGGTCAAGTTAAAATCAAGAAGGATAATTTGTATATTCATTTAGAAGAGAAGAATATATTGCCAACAGGATATGATACAAAGGAATATGAATCAAAAAGGATTTTTGTAGAGAAGTATATTCAAGATTTCCCTATACGTGGCAAGGCGGTTTATTTGGTCATTAAACGAAGACGTTGGCGGCATAAAATAGATTCAAGTCAAGAGATTTCAACGGATTGTTTATTTATCACTGAGGGTTCAAAATTAACACAAGAACTTTCAGATTTTTAAAAGGTACAGGTAGAGACCCAGGAAGATACGATAACGAACATAGCTAGTTTTACAATATTGGCAGTGAAGTATTACGCAAGCATTACAAACATAAGGTTAGTGAATATAGTAACTGGTCTCAGAAAGAACATTCCGGAGTCCTATTTGATTTACCCTGAAAATATTGGTGAGCGATTAAGCATTGATGAGGTGAGTTTATCCAAGGGCGAGTTGTATACCTATGTAACGAACAAGGATGGCAAAGGGAAAAAAGGAACATTAGTGGCATCCATAAAAGGCACCAGAGTGCTGATATTATTGATGTTTTGGAGAAAATATCTTTAGAAAAAGAAAAGCAGTGAAAGAGATAACCCTTGATATGGCAAACAATATGGAACATGCATCACGCATGTCTTTTCCAGAAGCCATACTCACAACAGATCACTTTCATGTAATTAAATTAGCAATGGAAGCGATGCAACATGTTCGTATTAAATATCGGTGGGAAGAACTTGATAAAGAAAATAAGACCATTAAAGAAGCCAAAGACAAAGGATTAAAATACGTTCCAACTGTATTTAAAAAATGAGGATACACCCAAACAATTACTAGCTCGGTCTCGTTACATCATTGCCAAAAAAAGAAATGAATGGACTGCAAATCAAAAGAAAGAGCGGAACTATTATTTGAACATTATCCATTATTGAAAGCAGCTTATAAACACGTAATGCAACTAAGAGGTATTTATAAAAATACCAGCATGGATAAAGCCAAAACAAGAAATGGAGCAGTGGTTAGAAAAAACCAATAAACTTGATATTAAAGAGTTTAGAACCGTGGCCTATACTATAAAAACCAAAATGGAAACAATACTTAATTACTTCAAAAATAGAAGTACAAATGCCAATGCTGAATCCTTTAACGCTAAAATAAAACTCTTTAGAGCCAATCTGAGAGGTGTCAAAGAAATACCTTTCTTCCTCTTTAGATTGGAAAAACTATTTGCCTAGTCCCCATAAAAAATGGTTGTCCCTTTTAAATTTCAATTACGGCACAAATGAAGGTTTGCAATCTACCATAAAATGCCAAAGTTGAATGCTGAAGATTTATTTTCCGTAATCAACTTTATTATTTCAATCAAAACTTTGTCTTTGTTCGATAAACATATCGGCCAACTCGGCCAAGGTAGAATCGCGCTCCCGGTTACTCGCACACTTATCCTGTGACCAATTTACTAACTTGTGTAAAAAGCATAATTGCAAAAATATAATAGTTTATTCAGAGTGCTTTACCTTGAATTCTTTTCCGTGCTTGTTTATAAGAATAACCAAATTCATCATTGATGATTTTAATCAGTCAAAAAAACTTAATTAATAAACGTGCATTAAGCATTGTTTTATGCAGGAAAATTGGTTGAGCTAGATAAAGAAGGTAGTTCAGCAAATGATACTACTAAAGATGAAATAATATTTCAGAGCGATTTGGTTTGAGGAATACTTTCAGTCGAGTTACATATTCTAAAAATAAACTCTTTACAAAAACAATCATTCGTATATGGTTATGGTTGTGGGTTATATTATAGCTAAAATAAAAATCGAGAAATAAATAAAAGTACATTGCATTTCATTAATCTGATAACAGTTAAAAAAACTAAAACGACAATTGCTCCGGCTAACTTAAAGAAAGTCAGGTTCAATAATTGATTAATTTAAATGACACGTTAGTTTGATTGTCAAATAATGTGAGAAAATATATTCCGCTTGCAAAATTGCAGATATCTATTTCATATTGATTAACAGAAATTCTTGTTAACTTTTTCGAAACAACTCTTCCATACGAATCGATTATTGCAGACTCCATTGCATGAGGAGTCTCATTATCCTTAAAATCTATTCTATATTTTCCACACATGCCCGTGTATGAACAAGTAACTTTTTGATTAGTCTTTTGGGTTTTCATTTATCCAAATTGGATTATTCGAATCGGTATAAACAGTAAATTTTCTATTACCATTATAAGAAAATTTGCACTCCAGCAGTGGACATTTATGATTGTTGGTGTACCAGGTATATTCTTCAGAAATATGCTGAATATATCCGCCATTGTAATTTGAATCATTATATAAATCACGCCTATAAACCCGAAGTGCATTAAAAATCCCAAACGGCAAAATCAAAGTACCCCATCCATCGCATATAGTAGAATCGAAACCTGTTCCATAATAGTGAGAATTAGGCAACATATATTGTGAATGCCAGCGATCGAAATAAAAAGAATCAGTGAAATTATCGTTGTAGGTAAAAGGGAAATTTAATTTTTTCAGACTATTGCTATCATAGCTCGTTCCGAAACTGTAACCACCTGGCCCTGGTTGAATGTAATTATTACCAAGGTAATCAAAAGTGGTGCTGTCTATGTAATAATAAAAAAGCTCCCAAGGCATTCCATATTTAATACTTGAGGTCAGGTTTGTGGAAGTCTGAGAATATTTATAAACTGGTGGCATAGGAGTATATTGAATATTCAATGTACTTAAATCCCAAGTTACATTTGCTCCTGCCACGCCTTCGGTATGAATGGTATCAGGACATTGAAACCATTCAATAGTATCTCCATCCATTGGGAAATCGTTTCTGGTTAAAGTTAGTTGAGCGTTCAAGGTTTGAAACACTGCCATTAAAATAACTACTGTGAAGGTTTTTTTCATGATTGTTTATATTAAGTAAGACGAAACAAATACTATGCTTTAAACTTTTCGAACGTTTAAGCCTAATATCATCAGGCTTAAAGTTTATAAATTGCGGATCAACTCTGACTTCTACTTCAATCGAAAGAGATGCAAAACCAATTGATGCTCATTTATCGGTGTGACATATTTGTAAAAATAAAAAATATACCTTGATGTTTGACAAAACATAGAAAATAAATAATTTATAAATCATTTTGTTTTTTGAGAGACAAGCCTCAACATAAAGAGAAAAAGAGTCAGCAGCTTTTATCTGAATTTTGCAAATCACTATTTCAAACTTAAAAGCAGTTTTAATAAAAAACTTTCTCTCCAATAATTTTTATGCCATTTCCAACTTCAATCTTTTTTCCAATTTCCGTTGCAGGAATGTAACAATCAACTGAAAGGTGATAATGATGGCCAAATTGCTCAAGCATCGACCATTGCGGAAGTGTAGCAGCACGGTGTCGTGCAAAAGATTTTGGAAAACCATGCAACACTTCGCCCGTTTGTGTATTACGGGTGGGGACAACACATCTTGCACGGGGGCTCATTCCAAACACAGTAACATCACCAACTTTAAATTCAATGCCGCTTCCTGCTTTGGTAAATAAACTATCCTCCCAAAATGCCGGAACACCTTCAATTTCTATCGTTGCTCTGAAACGTTTTCTTGTTTCTTCTAAATCCATATTATCAAACCAAGTTGAAACTTCTTTTAAACTGGAAGTAGAAACAACTGTTACGCCACTAATATCGGGAATGTCAATAAATCGTCCGTTTTTATTTTGAAGTAGTACAGTCTTTACTCCGAAATAATCTGTGAGGAAAGATTGTACTGCCAATTTTTCTTTCTGCAAATGAAAATGCCTCCATGCAGTTTCAGATTCGGGGCGAAGTGAAATGGTTTCCTTTTCAAAATCAACTTGCGATCGTAAAGTGTGAACCAGTTGGTTTGATTTTCCTATAATAAAATTTCCATCCTCATCGCTAAGCGCATATTCTCTGTCATGCAAAAGACAACCACCCTCCGTTATAAGAGCACTGTGTAGTTCAATCCCATCAAGTGATTTCACAGGATAAATAGTTATTCTACTCAAAACAGGATCAACCTTCATAATGATTTAAAAATGTAATTAGCTTGTTGACAAATGTCAAAATATATTTTGATTTACGATAGTTTATATTTTTGAGTTAGCAGGAGAAATTATTTTTGTTTTCGAATAAGTTGGAATGATGCACAACAAAAGGGTGAAAAGAAATATTGCCTAATGTGATTTGTTTACAACAAAGGTTAAAACAAAAAATAATAAAACAATGGTTCATAAGCCAAGATGAATATAAATTGTGCTTGTAAATACGTTTGGTGTTTATTGCAATGTCCACCGCACCCCAAAGAAAAATCTGGCTCCCTGCACGCAGCATAATTATAACTTGGGTCAAAAGTATATCCATTAGGATTGTTTACAGTTAAGTCTTTGTCGAACGGATCGTGAGGTCGCATGATTGGATTTTTAGGAACGAAGTTTAAAATGTTTTTACTCCACCATAGAACTCAATATCGTTTCCAACTTTTTTTGTTGCCTGTAAATTCACCAAGCAAAACCATGGAGATTGCTCAGGTCTGAAATCGTTTGGAAGTACAGGTAAGTACATGGGGCTTTTTACTAAACCGGTTAAATCGAAACTCAAACCTAACTTACTCAAAGTATAACTTGCTGCAAAAGTTGATGAAAATTTTGGTGCAAATTGTTGTGGCCTTTTTACGTTCACACCTACACTATCACTTTCAATTTGGTAAACATCCATCAGCGTTCCTCCCAAAATAATTTTCAGCCCGTTTGTAAAAGCAAAATCTAAATTCAAATTGGCTCCTTTCGAAATAGCGTAGCCTTTTAAATTGTCGTAAATTATTTTGTCAGGATCGGTATTGAAGTCGCCAACAATTTTGTTGGTGAAGTAGGTATAAAAAGTGCTCATGTCAATTCCAATAAACCCGTTTCTATGATCTATTTGCGTAACATAATTCAGGTTTACATTCCAACTTTGTTCGGGTCTTAATTTTTCTGCTATCACTACTTCTCTCGCTCCTGTAAGTGCTGCATGGTCTTCGGTAAAAAGATTGACAACTCTATAGCCATTGCCACCACTTAAGCGAATGGTGTGGTTGTTATTGGGGCGGAATTTGAAACTTAATCGTGGTGTAAAAATATTTCCATGTTCGTTGTTGTGGTCGTAGCGCATACCAACAAGTGTTGTGAGTTTTTTATTTATTGTCCATTCGTCCTGCACAAACAAACCGGGTAAAATAGTTAGCTGCGGTTTATTTGTCGGATTCAAAGTATCGGTTGTTGCAGTTGCCGGTGAATTATCATCATACGAAATGAAACGAAAAGGAACACCAAAAAGTAAACTGTGCTTACCAATAGTTTTATCCCAAAGCAATTGAGAAAAAGCCGTGTGTTGCGATGCCTTATATTTTATAGTTCCATAATAGCTATCCTGATAATGGTAGTTGTAAGAATATTCCACACGAATATTTTGATGCTTAACAGGCAAACCATACACACCAATTACTTCGGCCCGGTTGGTATAAATACTCTCGCCATATATACTGTCGGTTCCTCTAAATTCGGGTGTCCAGGTAGTTTGTCCACCCCACCGGTTTTCATAAATAAATCTTGCTGCAATTGAAACAGGCTTTCCACTTTTGCGTTCAAAATTCCATTTATTAAAAATTGAAATTCTTTTTTGCAGCGTTACATCTGTAAAGCCGTCATTATTTATATCGTGAATGGTGTTGAAATAAAAACCATTGATGCCTAACAACGAGCTTGCTTTTTTGACTTTAAATTTTGCTGTCACATCTGCATTGTATTCATTCCAGGTTGTGCCCGCAATATCAACTTTCAAAACAGGTGCTGTAACAGGGTCTTTGGTAATGATGTTTATTAAACCGCCAACAGCTTCGCTTCCATATAATGCAGATGCAGGGCCTTTTACAATTTCAATACGCTTTACCATGCTGTTGGGAATTCCAGCCAAACCATAAACTGTTGAAAGGGAAGAAACAATTGGCATACCATCAATAAGCACCATTGTATACGGGCCTTCCATCCCATTAATGTGTATGTCGCCTGTACTGCATACATTGCAATTGAGCTGCGGCTGCACACCGTTTACCATTGTAAGGGCTTCAAAAATATTTGGTGTCGGATTTTTTTTGAAGAAAACCGGATTATAAACTTCAACAGGAATGGGACTATCCAGCTTAGAAGTTTCTTTCATGGTGCCCGAAACCACTACTTCTTTTATTGTGCCTGCACTTACATTTAAGTTGAATTTGTAAATGGTTTTTGTGGCTGTGAGTTGAATGGTGTCGGCTCTATAACCCAAATATGTAGCAATAAGTTTTCCGTTTTCGTGAGCCTTTGGTATTTCCAATTTGAAATAGCCGTTGTTGTCGGTAGTTGCACCTATGGCTGTTCCCAATAATTGCACATTGCTGTATTGTAAAGCTTCGGTGGTTTGCCTGTCCCTTACGCTTCCACTTATGCTTCGGCTTTGGGCTTTAGCAGTTATGGTTGCGATAGTAAGTAAAAAGAGTACAAAATTTTTCATCCAGAATAATTGTTCTGCCGGCAAAAGTAATATGTTAGACTTATCTAACAAATTTGTTTTGAAAATAATTTATATAAGTTTGAATGGTTGAGATGTCAATTCATATATTTGCCCTATGAATTCACTGATAGAAGAAAATTATTTAAAAGCACTGTTCAACCTGTCGAATAGCAAAGGCGAGGTGAATGTGAACGAGTTGAGTAAACGGCTGGAAATAAAAATGCCTACTGTTACCAGCATGATGAAAAAACTTTCAGAAAAAAAACTTGTACTTTATGAAAGCTACAAACCCTTGCGCCTCACCGAGAAAGGGAAAAAAGAAGCGGCTATTGTTATTCGCAAACATCGCCTTACCGAAATGTTTTTGGTACAAAAAATGGGGTTTGGCTGGGAAGATGTTCACCCCATTGCCGAACAGGTAGAACATATACAATCGCCTTTATTTTTCGATAAGATGGATGAGTTGCTTGGCTTTCCAAAACTAGATCCTCATGGCTCCCCTATTCCCGATAAGAATGGCAAAGTGATTTGGAAAGAATTCAACAAGCTGAGCGAATGTAAAAGTGGCGACACCATAAAGTTAACAGCAGTAATAAATACTTCGGGCGAGTTTCTGAAATTTTTAAATAGTCGCGAACTCAGCCTGGGTTTGAAACTGAAAATAAAATCGGTAGAACCGTTCGACAAAACCATGATTGTGAGCTATGGAAAACGACCTTCAGAAACTTTGAGCCACACGGTTTGCGAAAGATTACTTGTTGAGAAAATTTAAAACTGATGGAATTTCAGAATGGTATTTCTTACAGCGTGAAAAGAAACATCACAAAAACGCATAGCCACACAAAATCGACAAATTGCCATTAGATGGTAAACAGTTGTAGTTTGGTGCGGTTAGATTTGTCGCTGAGAAATAAAAGGGCTTTTGCAACATTGCCTGTTGCATGAAATATTTGAAAATTGAAGTACCCAAATGCGCCCAACCCTGCAACAATATGCAACATATGAAAGCCCGAAATAATAAAAAGGAAAGTAACACCGGGGTTCGAAATTACGAGGTAACCGGCATCGGCCAACATTTTCCATCCTATAAATTGTGTGATGCAAAATGCAATGTCCAGTATAAATGCAGAGAGCATGGATATTTGTAAATCGCGGAGTTCATCGTTTTTAAATGCGCGCAGGCAACGGCTTAGTGCAAAGCTGCTAAATAGTAATATAATGGTGCTGAGTGTAAATGTGCGCGGTAACTGAAAGTGTTGCGATACGCCTGAACTGGAAACGCGAATGGCATAAAGAAAAACGATTGAGAGAAAAATAAGTGTGCTGCCTACCATAGCAATAAACAGGAGCAATAACACCGCATAAAGATCTTTTTGACCACGCTTGTTGCTATGTGTTACTCCTAATCAAATGTTTGCACAAAAATGTAAAAGCATATATTTCCTAATAAAGAATGTTTAGCAGTTTAGTGGTATTGATATCAAAGCATACCGTTTTGCTTCAAATTTTCTCTAATCAAAATGAAAAAATAAAACTGCAATTAAAAGTATGTTAACAAATTTATTCATAAACAAAATAAAAATAGTTTGCTTTTTATTTGAGAATGCATTTATATTGTGACTCCATTTAAATCTTTAAAAACAAAAATTATGTTTAAAAAAATCGTCCTCGCTTCTGCAGTAGCATTATTTATGGGTGTAGCTGCCCAATCGCAACATAGTCACCGCAATTGTGGTACTATGGATGCTCTCAAAGAGCAATTGCAAAACGATCCTACGTTAAAGCAACGTATGGATGCTCAAGAAAGAGATATTGCTACATATGTGCAGCAAAATCAAAATGTAAAAACAAATGCGATAACTACTATACCGGTAGTATTTCACATATTGTACAACACCGCAGCACAAAATATTTCAGATGCGCGCATTTTTGCGCAGCTCGATGTGATGAACAAAGATTTTGCCCGCCTAAATGCTGATGCCGGAAATACCCCTGGCGTATTTTCGGGAATAGCATCTGCTACCAATATTCAGTTTTGTTTAGCACAGCGCGATCCTAATGGTGCTGCTACTACTGGTATTGTGCGTAAAGCCACAACGGTTACTTCATTTGGATCTGCGGGCAATCCCATGAAATTTTCTGCCTCGGGTGGTGCCGATGCCTGGCCTACAGGTACTTACCTCAATTTTTGGGTTTGTAACTTAGGTGGTGGATTGTTAGGCTATGCACAGTTTCCGGGCGGCACTGCCAATACAGATGGTGTTGTTTGTCTCACAGGTAGCGTTGGTGGGCCATCGGCACCCGGCACTTCCACGCCATACAACTTAGGCCGCACAGCAACCCACGAAGTAGGTCACTGGCTTAACTTAAGCCATATTTGGGGCGATGCAAATTGCGGAAACGATCAAGTAGCTGATACACCAACTCAACAAACTTCAAATTTTGGTTGCCCAACATTTCCAAAGGTTACATGCGGCAATGGCCCAAATGGCGATATGTTTATGAACTACATGGACTATGTGGATGATGCATGTATGAATGCATTTACAGCAGGTCAAAGTCTACGCATTGATGCTACAATAAATGGAGCGCGTGCATCGCTAAAAACATCACTAGGTTGCACACCTCCAAATGGCGGTTGCGGCACACCTGCATCATTATCGGCATCGGCCATCACATCAACTACTGTTACATTAAATTGGGCAGCTGTACCGGGTGCTTCTTCATACAATGTACAATACCGTGTGGTAGGCGCAGGTGTATGGATAAATACTACATCGGCTACAAACAGCAAAGGGCTTACAGGCCTGGTTGCCTCCACAAATTATGAATATAGGGTGCAGGCAGTTTGCAATGGTGCAACAAGTGCTTACAGCAGCATAGGCAATTATACTACTTCATCTTCGGGTGGTTGTGGCGTTCCTAATTCATTATCGGCCACATCTATCACATCAACCACTGCAACATTAAATTGGTCGGCCACACTGGGTGCCCTTTCTTATAAGATACAGTATCGCGTGGTGGGTGCTACTATTTGGGTAAACACAACGTCAACTCTCAACACTAAACCTATTGCAGGTTTGGTTGCCTCTACTAACTACCAGTATAGGGTACGCACTGTTTGCGCGGGAGGAGTACAATCAGCGTTCAGTGCCATAAGCACATTCACAACCTCAGCTCCGGGTGGCAATTGTGCAAATTCGTACGAACCTAATAATACGAATACCACCTTTACAGTCATTAATCCAAGTACCGACATTTATTCTATGATAGGTACGAGCACAGATGTTGACTGGTATAAATTTAATACTGTATCGCCAAATATTAAAATTAAAGCAACCTTATCGCAATTGCCATTCGACTATGACTTGGAGTTATATAGCTATGGAAATGTGTTGCTTGCATCATCGCTACTTGCCGGCACAAGCGATGAAAATGTTATTCGCAATGGAACTGCTAGCGGTTCATTCAAACTGCGTGTGTTTGGTTTCAACGGTGCATTCAGCGCATCAAGTTGCTACAAGTTGCGCGTAAATGTTAGCAGCACAAACTGGACTGCAATGATGCCACTTAATGAGCGTAATCCAAAGGTAGCAGAAGAACTAGACATCAATGCATATCCAAATCCTACAACAAGCGACATTGCATTTGTATTTAGAAGCGATGTGGAAGGTAAAGGCACAATTGTTATTACCGATATCACAGGCCGACAAGTACACAGCGTAAACATCAATGTGATTGAAGGTACCAATACTGCTACAATGAACATCGAATCGTTAACAGAGGGTGTATACGTTGCACAGATATATACAGGCAGCGAAGTTTTAAAAGTTAAAATAGTAAAAGAATAATACGAGTTTTTCTAATACAAAAAACCCCGAGCAATCGGGGTTTTTTTTTGCCCCACTTTTTTTTTGACGGGAGGCGGTGGCCTCTCCGTTTACCGTGTGTCGCCACACGGCAATAAATACCACATTCTAAGAACCAATACCCCACCACCCGAAAGTAAATATACCGAAGTTTAAATTGCTATTCTGGGCTCAATGCCATCGAAACGGATATTGGCAAAAGGTTATAGCCCAATAAATTAAAAATCAGGATTATATTGAAACACAAACACTTTAGTATCAATAGTCATCGATTATATTGGTTGTAGTAACGATATAATGCACCCAACCCAATTACAAAGTTGTTGAAAATGATTACCATCAATACCATTATTGATTGCGAAGATTGAAAAGAAGAATGCAGAAACTTACAGCTGTCGCAAATATTAATTTGAATTAAAATGCGATTTTTTTTACAGCGTGAAAAGAAACATCACAAAAACGCAAAGCCACACAAAATCGACAAAGTGCCAATAGATGGTGAACAGTTGAAGTTTGGTGCGGTTAGAATTGTCGTTGAGAAATAAGAGGGCTTTTGCAACATTGCCTGTTGCATGAAATATTTGAAAATTGAGGTAACCAAACGCGCCCAACCCTGCAACAATATGCAACATATGAAAGCCCGAAATAATAAAAAGGAAGGTAACACCGGGGTTCGAAATTACGAGGTAACCGGCATCGGCCAACATTTTCCATCCTATAAATTGTGTGATGCAAAATGCAATGGCCAGTATAAATGCAGAGAGCATGGATATTTGCAAATCGCGGAGTTCATCGCTTTTAAATGCGCGCAGGCAACAGCTTAGTGCAAAGCTACTAAAGAGTAATATAATGGTGCTAAGTGTAAATGTGCGTGGTAATTGAAAGTGTTGCGATACGCCTGAACTGGAAACGCGAATGGCATAAAGAAAAACGAGTGAGAGAAAATAAGTGTGCTGCCAACCATAGCAAAAAACAGGAAGGTTTTGAAAGGATGCATTTTTTTCGACATGCGTCAACCTGCCTGTTGTGTGTGTTTTGTTATTGCCTGTCTTTTTTCTCGCTCATTGCTTTCTCTTTCTAATAGTGCACCAAATATAGTTATTTTTATTATCTACTAATTATATGGAACACATTTAAACAAAATTTGTGCTAAAAAGATTTTAATTAAAATTTTGTTTGAAACTAATTACAATAAATTTACATGAATAGTTTGTCGGGCATGAGAGAATGAATGCCGAATGTGTGTTGCTACAGAAAACACCAAAGAACATCAAAGGGATTCAGAAAGTTTTTGGTGCATTTTGTATTTTAGTGGCTATTCATTTTTCCGTCCTCTGGTGGCAATTCCATTATTTTTTGAAAAGCGGAACAAGGCGCTTTAAATAGAACAAGAGTTTATTTTCTTGTTGGTTTGGAAACACGCCCTGATTAGCATCTTTCACATCTTCGATGGTATAGAATGCCTCGGGGCAATGAGTTTGGATGAGTGCTTTAACATTAGCATTTTCGGTACGGTCTATAATGAGGTAAACAATTTTTACCGGGCCGCGAGACCCTGTGGCATCTACAGTGGTTGGTGCAAATCCATGTTCTGCTGCTGCTTCTAATAAATTGGTGATGTTGTGGTGGGTAATGATGTGGAATATTTGCATGCCCAACCCTAATCGTTTATCGATACGTATACCCAAATAAATACCTGTAGCATAGCCAAAACCCCATGTAAGATAACCGGCAATATTGCTCACGTGACTCAACACCGATTGTACGGCCACCAGCCAAATCATTACTTCAACAAAGCCAATAAAAGGCACTACGGTTTTAAGGTTTTTGCTGAGTAATATATTGCGCAGTGTTCCCAACGAAACATCGGATGCGCGGCATACAAAAATGAATAATGGCATAAGAAACCATTGATATAGCGGGTCGGTGGAAGTGAATAGCTTTTCCATTATGCAATTAAAAGTTTTTCGACCAAGGCAGGCACCTCGTGGGCAGCCTTACCTTTTTTTATGGTGAGATTTTCGATGTATGGCAAAGCTTTGGCATTGGGGTCTACCAAATATTTTGTGCTGTTATGAGGGGCGTGATTGATAAGGCTTGCTGCGGGATACACCTCGAGTGAACTTCCAATAATTATAAAAATATCGGCCTGTTCCGTAATATATGTAGCTGTATCCATCATGGGAACAAGCTCGCCAAACCAAACAATGTGCGGGCGCAGTTGCGATCCAAGTTCACAGGTATCACCTTGCTTTAATTCCCATCCATCGATATCATATATCAACCGTGGGTTGGCTGTACTCCTGGCTTTCCGTAATTCGCCATGCAGGTGTATAATTTTTGTGGAACCGGCTCTCTCGTGCAGGTCGTCAACATTTTGGGTAATAACTGTTACTTTATACGTAGCTTCGAGTTTTGCAATGGCAAAGTGTGCGGCATTGGGTTGGCAATCGAGCAACTGCTTTCTTCGTTGGTTATAAAAGTCGAGCACCAATGCCTGATTGCGCTGCCATGCCTCGGGTGTGGCCACATCTTCTATACGATGCTCTTCCCACAGTCCGCCACTATCGCGAAAAGTTTTGATTCCGCTTTCGGCACTTATTCCTGCTCCAGTAAATACTACTATATGTTTACGCATTGGTGTTTTGAAATATAAAGCCTCGCAAAAATTCCTGCACAGTCATGGCCTTTTTTCCCTGCAACTGCAATTCGAGCGCATGCAGCCATCCATTGTTGCAGGCAAATTTAAGAAATGTTTTTCCATCGGTTTGCATGTTACCGGCTGCAACATTCATTTCACCATATTCCTTTTGAGCGGAGTATATTTTAAGTTGCAACCTTTCGTTATCTTTACTAACTATGTATGTATACGCTGCCGGGTAGCGCGACAATCCGCGCACAAAATTATTTACTTTATCCACTTCGTTGTTAAAGTTAATTGCACACGTTTCTTTAAATATTTTTGGTGCTGCCTTTAGTTCATTAGTGTCAACTTTACTTTGCGGGGCAGTATTCACTTTTCCATTGTTTATGGCCCTTGCGGTTTTTAACACAAGTGCTGCCCCTATGTGCATCATCTTATTGTGCAACGTGGTGGCATTATCACTTTCTTCTATGGGTATTTTTTCCTGAAATATAATATTGCCGGTATCTATTTCCTGCTGCAAAAAAAATGTGGTAACACCAGTTTCTTTTTCGCCATTTATTATTGCCCAATTGATGGGGGCAGCACCACGGTATTGCGGCAACAGTGAACCATGCAGATTAAATGAGCCCAGTGGTGGCATACTCCACAACACTTGAGGCATCATGCGAAAGGCTACTACTATCTGAAGGTCGGGCATTAATGATTTTATTTCTTCCAAAAAAGCAGGGTCTTTTAATTTATGCGGTTGAAGCACTTTTATGTTTTGCGAAAGTGCATATTCTTTTACCGGAGAAAATTTCATTTGCAAACCACGGCCTGCAGGCGAGTCGGCAGCGGTAACTACCGCAACTACATTAAAATTATTTTCTACTAATATTTGTAACGATGGCACAGCAAAATCGGGAGTGCCATAAAAAATAATGCGCATAGGTTATGTTCTTTTTCGTGGTTTGTATTTAATATTATCGAATGCAATGGCCTCTTGCATAGTTTCTTCTAAGGCATCAAGATTTATTTTCATGGCATCGTTAATAAAAGTGCCTGCAACTTGCTTGCGGCCATTGGTTTGCAACAATCCGTTTTTGTTTGGCAAGTGCACACCATTTGTAAATGCAAATTCAATATCACCATTTTTTTTTACATTCAAATAGCACATCCATCCATTGCGATAATACATAGGAATGTTGTAAGCAATGCGGCAAAAAATTCCTTCGTGCTGTAAAATAAAATCGTGCAACACATAAAGGATAATTTTTTGCTCTCCTGAAAATTGTTCGAAATACTGTTCAGGCCTTTGAATTTTCATTTTCTACGCTCACGAATTTTAATGTCAGTAATTTCTATGATGGTACCTGCCATGCAAGTATTGACTGCTCCTTTTGGCACAAAATATTTTACCGAAACTTCGATGTCGGCACGGCAAAACTCAGGTTTCAGGTTGGTAGGCACAAGTTGTTTGCCACCTTCAAGTTCGAGTACAAATTTACACCCATCAAGCCCTGTGAGGTCTACCACTTTTGCATTCATATATCCGGCTGCAACGGTTTCTATATTCGGTGCTATCTTTGTTTCCGCTGGCACTGAAGATTTTGTCGCTTCTTTTGTATCGCCACATTGCCAGCCGCCTGCAAAGGCAAAGGCAAAAACAAAAATCAAATTTTTATATTTTTCCATTTATTGGTTTTTAAATAAAGCAAAGATAATACGCCCATCATTGTCCAATACAATATTTCGCTGAGCCATACAATTTCAACTCGTGTTTTAAAAATAAAACATGTTGCATAAACGAATACAAGATAACAAAAAATATTTGTCATTTCAATATACATTGCTGTGCGGGTTGCGCCCGTGCCCGATACTGCCGACAAAAAATTTAAGCCTATACTTAGCACCACAGTGGCCACACAAATAATATAGTAGGTTGGTATACAGTCTTCTATAAGTTGCTGGTCGTTGGTAATTACATTTAATATATAGTGAGGAAACAAGGCCATTACAAAAATAAAAGCGGTAATGATGGTGGTGCTCATGGTGATAATTTTTCTCAGCAACAAAAATATTTCATCGGCTTTGCCCTGCCCTATCAGGTTGCTTGTCATGCTATTGGCCGCACTCGAAAATCCCCATGCAGGTGTCATCATTATCATGTAAGTAGCACGTATCACATTCGAAATAGCAAGTGCATGCGTGCTTAATTTTTCTATCATCACAAAAAAAACAAACCATGCTCCCATCGTCAAAAAATTTTGCAATACAATAGGTGCACTCAATCGCAAAATAGTATTGATGGTTGCTTTGTTAGCCTGTATATTATCGAACAACAGATACGACTTATAATTTTTGTGAAAACGGATAATGGATAGTGCGTATAACGATGCAAGCACCTCGGAAATTGCAGAAGAATATGCCGCACCACTTATTCCCATTGCGGGGAAACCATAATGCCCAAAAATAAAAATGTAGCCCAACACCACATTGATGGCACACATAATTATTGCCTGTATGCTGATGAGTTTTGTATTGCTGATTCCTACCAAAAATGCGCGAACACTTAGCAAAGGTATCCAAAGCAACAAACCATATGAACGGCAGATAACATAGCTTGTGGCGGCCTCGGTTACTTTAGTATCGTGAATTATATATGGAAATAAAACAGGTGCTAAAAAATGAGCAATAAAAAACATGAGCAACCCAACAGCACCCAACACCAAAAACGATTGTTTAAAAACATGGCTTATTCCATTGAGGTCATTTTCGCCAGCTTTGCGTGCTATAATAATTTGTGCGCCTATCGATACTGCCATGCCTATCATGATGAGCGTAAAATAAAATACACCACCAATTGCCGAAGCAGCAAGTTCCGTCTCACCTACTCTACCCAAAAAAGCAGTATCGGTAACGCCCAAAACCGTTTGTGCCAGTGCTCCCGTTATAATAGGAAAAGCCAGCGACCAGATATTTTTATATGTTGCCTGTACTTGCATAAGGTTGCAAAGGAATAGTAATTGAAGCTATGCGCAATTGTTTCCCAAAAAAAAAGACTGCTCACTGGCAGTCTTTTTTTTAATTTTTATTGAATCTTAATGCTTTACTACAAATTGTTTTTTGTAAATATCGTTTCCATTTTGGTAACGGATAAAATATACACCATTCGATAATTTCTTTGTAGGAACTTCAATACTGTTTCTATTTTCTGCAAAAGTTAGGTTCATCACCTGTGCACCGGTTTCGGAAAGTATTTCTACATTATTAGTTCGCGACACGAAATCTTTAATGGTTACAGTTAACATATCATTTGCCGGATTTGGAAAAACCGAAAGTGATAAATTATTTTCCTGCTCATCAAGACCGGTTAACAATACAGGTAAGTCGGTCAGATATGGTTTGCAATTGAACCCTGTGATGGTGAGTTGAATGGTATCTAAAACAATAAGTGCATTAAAGTTAAATGTTGCTGTACCGTTTACTATAGGTTGCACATCAAGTATTTCACCATTGTTCGACAAGCATGCAAGCGCACCATTTTGTTTGTTGCATTGCAAAGTAAAAGTTGATTGATTCAATGAAATATAGGCATCGTGTGTTGCGCTAATTACAGTTGGAGGCGCTGTGCGTACCATAAGTGATGGGTCGCCAAACACATGCCATGTATCGGTCATTTCATCACCTGCTGCACCATACGCATCGTTCATATGGAAACATCCGTTAATTGATAAACCACCAAACGTTCTTTTTATATTCGCTGCATATGATTCTACAAGCAAGTCAACCATTTCATCTTGTCCGTCCATAGGAGGATTCCACGATTGGTTTATTGATGACATAAAAGTTGCAATCGCCCCCGTAGGTTGCCCATTGTTTTGTGCCCGCAAAAAAGCTTCGGCAAAGCAATCGCCTTGATTGAAATTTCCATTTACACATGCCACACTCCATATAAATGGAAGCATTTCGTAGTTGGTCATATTATCAACATCGTTGCTGCTAAGGCCGGTTGTGCTGCACGAATTATTGCTGCCATGCCCTGTGTAAGTCATAACATTAATACCCGATTGAAATTTATTAAACAAATCAGCACTCGAAGGATCGCCCGGATCATCATTTCCACCCGGATGTGTACCATCATATAATTCTTTTATATCCATGTATGTATACGTAAGTTCTTTGTCGCGAATAATGCGCTCGTGTTCCCAGTCCATTTCGCCATCATCGCCCGGGCCTTGATCCGAAGCTACCACTACCCCTTTATTAAAATGCTGCAAACTAAGGTTGGGGTTTATTTCGTAGTCAATTACTTCTTGCACCTGCACCTGCAGGTCGGTAATATTCTGTGCCGAAAAACGACCTACAAAAACTTCGGCATACGAATCGCTGCCGCTTAAATATCCGTAACTCGGGTCAGAAGCACCACCCGATAAAATAGGTGTTGGCACTTGTTGGGCATCACCGGCAATCAAAATATATTTTAATTCGGGATGCATGGCGTAATAATTTGCTATGTATGTTTTAATGGCAACAGCTGTTGCACCGGCACTAGCGGCATCTATCATTTTGCAATGAATGCCTTCACGAATTTTCCAATCTACGAAAGGTTGCATAGTGCTCATAAACTGGTTATAGGCCAATATTAAAATACTTCCATCTTCGTCTACCTGTGTGTAATTAATTGTGTTGTTGCCTCCATTTTTAAACATCGAATTATAGATGGCGCACATTTCTTTATCTATTTTTTTTGCAGTTCCTTTCCTTTGCAATACGTTTATATTGCTGATACCATCATTAACTATTTTTACTTTAAGTTTGTAATACACACGCAACACTTTAGTAACCGGATTGTATTGAAAAGGATACAGCCAAACAGTTTGCGCACGGAAATCGCGAAGGATATAAGGGCTTTGCAACTCAGCCAACTTGCCGGGGAAAAAAGCATTGGTCTTATAACTATCACCATATACGTAAGGGATGGTAGATGGATCGGTGTTGCGATATAAGTTACCCTTTGAAGGTGCAATCTTAATGTCCTTGTAATCAATGTATGAAGAGTTTTCAATATCTACCTTCATTTTGGCATTATCAGGAATGATAACCGAAAAGGCATATTTACTCAAATCGGGCGCACCGGCTATCAGTAAAGGTGTGGTGCCGGCTGCTTTAGGAATAATGCTAGCGGCATCAAGATTATTAGCACTCACCGCTTTCATATCGAAACCGGGCAAATTAAATTCGACAACAGTTTGTGAACCATTATCCAATATAAGTTTTGATGTAGCTTCGACAGGCTTTGCACTGTTGATGTTAATCCATTTTGTAGTTCCTGCATTGGCAATATTTGCAAACAGAAAAACCACTACTACAATTGAAAGGAATTTTTTGATCATTTTGATGATTTTTTTTGATAGTGCAAGATATAGAACAAAACTTAAATTCCAATGTTAAGTTTTTGTTTTAGTAAATATTTACCAGCTCAAATACGCTTTTCCAACATTTATGTTTAAACAAAAACCTTTGAGAAACAAAAGACAAATTATTTGTAGAGTATTATGCCCATTTGCCCGAACAAGAAACTGCAATATTTACAATAAACATTTCATAACTTTATTAAGACGTTTTATAGTTTTTAAATAGTTTTGCGCCTCCAAATAAATAATCAAATGATAAGTTACGAACGATACGTATTGCCCAATGGACTAACGGTAATATTGCACCACGATGAATCTACTCCTATAGTTGCTATGAATATTTTGTACAAAGTGGGCGCACGCAACGAAGTGGAAACAAAAACCGGCTTTGCCCATTTATTCGAGCACCTCATGTTTGGTGGCTCAGTAAACATACCTGTATACGATGAACCTTTGCAACGTGCCGGTGGCGAAAATAATGCTTTCACTTCTAATGATTTTACAAACTATTATCTAACCCTGCCCAAGCAAAATTTCGAAACAGCCTGCTGGCTCGAAAGCGACCGCATGATGCAACTAGCCTTTATCGAAAAGAGCCTCGATGTACAACGCCACGTTGTGATTGAAGAATTTAAGCAACGCTACCTCAACCAGCCCTATGGCGATGCATGGCTTTATCTCAGACCACTATGCTATACCACACATCCATACAAATGGGCAACCATAGGCAAAGAAATTTCGCATATAGAGGATGCAACGCTTGAAGATGTAAAATCTTTTTTCTCAAAATATTATCATCCTGCTAATGCTATATTGAGTGTAGCGGGCGATATCGATTTCGACTACACGAAAACATTAATCGAAAAATGGTTTGGTAATATTAAGCAGCAAGCATTAGAAATTTCGCCTTTGCCGCAGGAACCAAAGCAAACAGAATTGCGCAGACAAATTCTGGAACGCGATGTGCCGGCAAGTGCCATTTATTTTGCCTTTCATTGTTGCTCACGATATGATAAAGAATTTTATACCACCGATTTATTGTCCGATATTTTGTCGCGTGGTAAATCTTCGCGCCTTTATTTTCAATTAGTGAAACAGAAAAAAATATTCGCAACCATTTCGGCTTACATGCTTGGCGAACTTGATAAAAGTTTGTTCATTATTGAAGGACGGCTAAATGATGGAAAAACATTTGCCGAAGCCGAAAAAGCAGTGGACGAAGTGTTGCAGGAAATTATGGACGGAAAGATTGACGACCGCGAATTACAAAAGGTAAAGCAACAAGTAGAAGCATCGCTGGTGTTTAACGAATTGGGTGTGGCCAACAAAGCATTGAATTTGTGTTACTACGATATGCTTGGCGATGTTGCTGCAGTAAATGAGCAAGCCGAAAAATACAATGACATTACCAAACAGGATTTGGCAAACATTGCGCAACAGATATTTGCAAAAGACAATACCAATATTTTGTGTTACCAACCAATAACAAAAACAAATTAACAATGGCAACAATTGATAGAACACTCCAACCGGCACTTAACCCGGTAGATAATTTTATACTTACAAAGGCTAATAAAATAATGCTCGATAATGGTATGCCAATGTATGTGATAGATGCCGGCACACACGAAGTATGCAAAATAGAATTGCTTATAAATGCCGGCATGGATAAACCCACGAATCCTATATTGGCGCAAGTAGCCTGCGAACTTGCAGATGATGGTACATCAACAAAGGCAGCTTACGATATTGCCGAAACGGTAGAGTTTTATGGTGCATCGCTCGAAACAAATATTGAATTTCACAATGCTTCTTTTTGTTTGACAACCCTTACCAGGCACCTGCCAAATTTATTGCCTTTGATGAGCGAAATAATTTACAATGCCACATACCCACAAACGGAATTGGATTCTTATTTACAACGGAGTTTGCAATCGCTAAAAGTGCAGCAGCAAAAAGTAGAGTACCTTGCAAGAAAAACTTTCAGTAAAAAAATGTTCAGCGGATTTCCCTATCAGCACTCAAATGATGAGCAAGATTTTTTATCGCTTACACAAAAAGGATTGACCGATTTTCATACTCAAAATTATGTTGGTGCAAATTACAGTTTGATAGCTTGTGGCAAAATAAATGATGATGTTGTAAAGCAATTGAATAGCATATTCGGGGTACAAAAAATTAATGCAGCTAAGAATGAGGATAAGAAATACACTTACGATAATGCACTGGAAAATGTTTTTATCGAAAAAGAAAATGCTGTTCAGTCTGCTATACGAATTGGTAAGCGGGCAATAACAAGACATCATCCCGATTTTCCTGCACTGAGTATTTTGGTAACTGTGCTTGGTGGTTATTTTGGTTCGCGACTAATGTCGAACATACGAGAGGACAAGGGTTACACATATGGCATAGGTGCAGGACTTGTAGCTTATCCAAAAGCGGGTTCTATTACTATATCGACAGAAGTTGGCAGCGATGTGTGCGATGCAGCTATAAAGGAAATTTATTTCGAAATAAACAGACTCTGCACCGAACCAATTCCCGATGAAGAATTGAATGTAGTACGCAATTATTTAAGTGGTGTTTTCCTCCGCAGTTGGGATGGGCCTTTTGCACTTGCCGAACGTTTCAAAGTTTTACTCACCAATAATTTGGATTATACTTACTATGAAAATTACCTCAATGTTTTAGTTAACATAACATCGAATGATTTACTTGGTATAGCACAAAAATATTTGAATGATGCAGAATGGTTGCAGGTGGTGTGCGGGAGTAGAAAATAAATGAAATATAAATTGTCACTATTAGCAAAACAAGAAGTTGTTTTTTCAATGAATGAAAAATTAGTGCTCATTTCAAGATTGAGTCCATTCTGAAAAGTTATTTTTGCCACAAAAACACGAAGGCACAAAATTTCACTAAATCGTAAACAAATCATTTATAATGTTTTGTGGGATTTAGTGTTTTGGTGAATTGGTGGCATTTTTCTTTTTTAGACTTTTTGGAGGAGTCACCAGATTAAAACTTTCCGACTTTGGGTCTTCGAGCCAAAAGTAAAATTACTAAGAGAACCTTGGCCACACAGGCGCGAAAGCACTAAGAAATAAGTATACGAAATATATAAAAGGATAATTGTTTTCAAATTAAAAAATGTGTTGATAGCCTTTGCATCAAAATTAAAATAAAAAAAACATGAGTAGATTTACAAGCCAATTACAACGCATACAATCAATTATTGAAAGCTATACAGGCGAAACTCCATTCCAACATTATTTAAAAAATTATTTTACCAAAAATAAAAATGCCGGCTCGCGCGATAGAAAAATTATTCGCAATGCTTGCTATACCTTTTTTCGAACAGGCAATATGTTTAAACATTTTCTTTTCACAGAAAAACTAGCCTGCTCTTATTATCTATGTAGTGATGCAACCGATGAATTTATACAATCTGTGTTTGATGCTTCTCTTGTTCAACCTTTGCAAAATAGCATAAACAAATCATTGATTGAAAAATTACAGCTTCTTAAAAAGCAATACCCTGAAATTGATTTAAAGGATTTGTTTCCCTGCTACAATAACCTGAGCGAGAATTTCAAAAACGAATCGTTCTTATTCTCGCACTTCAATCAACCCAACGTTTGGCTACGGGTAAATAATGGATTCATAGATTTTGTAAAACAAGATCTTACTAACAATAAAATTCCTTTCGAATTTGAAAACAACATTATAAAACTGCAACCTGCATCAAATGCCACGGACCTCGATTCGTTTGCTAAAGGTGGCTTCGAAGTAATGGATAAATCGTCTTTTGCAACTACGCAATTATTTGAAGTGAAAGATAATGAAACGTGGTGGGATGCCTGCTGCGGTGCCGGAGGAAAAACACTTGCACTGATTGATACGCTTCAATCAAAAGAGTATAAAAATGTTAGCATCGCTTGTACTGATATCCGTATACCGATTTTGAAAAACCTAAAGGAGCGGATTTTGAAAACCGGATTTACAAAATTTAAAAACCAACCCATGAACGCTGCCGAAGACCAATGGCCCGATGGTGTGTTGTTCAACAAAATTATTGTTGATGCTCCCTGCAGTGGTTCTGGTACATGGGGGCGAAATCCCGAAAATTTATTGCAATTCGATTCTTTGCTACTACCGGTATTTTCGCAAAAGCAATCTGATATTTTAAACAATTGCCTTCAATGTTTAAAAAAAAATGGGGTGCTGTATTATATTACCTGTTCTGTTTTTGCAGACGAAAACGAAGGAGTGATAAACAAAATCGATAAAGAAAAATATAGTGTACTATTTTCAAAATACATTTCGGGAAGTGATGATGGTGCCGACACATTATATATTTCTGCAATAAAAAAAGCATAAAAAAACCTGCACCTTTTATTGATGCAGGTTCAATTTTAAACTTAATATATATTACTTCTTATAAACAATTTTCATAATGTTGCTTCCAACTTTTCTTCCGCAAATAACACCGTTTTCGTTTGCAGCACGGAAGTGAATACCGCCATACAAGCGCGACACAGCAGCCTCATCTGCAAAGGCATAAAAGCTATTGAATGAACGTGGCGCAAATCCATCAGGCACTTTTGAATAATCGGTGAATGAATAGTTTGAAACCATAGATTGGAACTCAAAACTTGTGAAGCAGCACCACTTTGAGAACTGTGGCCAGAGCTATACTCAGGAAACGGAGGAGTAGCAATCAACGGTGTCCATGCAGGATCAATATAGTAATTGATGTAAGTAATAGGGCGCATGGCGTTGTGCACATATTTTTCCTTCCAGCATTGAATAAATCCATCGGCAAGAGCCATTCCTACACGTGAATATACTTCGGCAGTTTTGTACAAATCGTTGCCTTCTTTACGAATAACTTGAGTGGCAATATTCATGCTGTGTCCCGGAGGAGTTATGGTTCCGCCACCATCGGCCCAATATTGAGCAATTGTTGATTGTGCAGCTGTCAGGTTGATTTTTGTATTATAAACTTCGAGCGCTTGTTTATAATAATTGGACTGTGGGCTCAATGAATATGTCAAAGGGTTTGGCATCCAAATGTTTGGATTTTGCGCAACGAATGGACGTACATCACCCCAATGAGGTTGTATTTGCAGGAGCAAAAAGTGGTGGTGTTGGAATCCATTTTCCAGGGCCTGTTGGTGGAACATAATTTGGATCAACGTTTTTCAAGTAACCTTCGTGACCAACAACATCAGTAGCCGACCAATTGTAGATGGCATCGGCAACATTGCGACCATAAGTGATAGAATTATTTACAACTACGTTATTATAATTTGCAAGTGCTTGCGCATTAAAATAATTCTCAAGTGAATCGATCGAAACTTTATTTGCTGCAGTAGTAGTAATAAAAAACTTTCGTGCAGCCTGTGCCATAGAAGCATTTGCGCAAATATTCCAATAATAATATTTGTTTGGTTGCGGGGCAGGTGGCACCGGATTGATATTTAGTTGTGTCGCAATTGACTTGTTCACAACTGAGCCACTTACTGTGGCTTCGTACAAAGTAACACCTAAGTAACCCAATGTACGCGATGCCACAGGTGGTGTGTAACCGGGTGTAGTTTTAATAAGTTTCAATGTTAAATCCATCCATGCGGTTGGGATTTCATTGCTATTCATTTTCTTTTCTGTAGAGGTTTGGTTAGCATCATTTGCAGAATTAGAAATGACAGGTTCTTCATTTTCGCGCATACACGAAGTGAATGATACAATCAGCAACGACCACATTGCCAATAATCTTAAGTTAAGTTTTTGCATATTATTTATTTAGTTAGAATTAGACTCTCTTCAAATATATTGCCGCAAAAGGCATCTTTGGTTCAAAAGCGTATATCCAGAATAGTGTAGAATGCGCAATTAAAAATTAAAATGGCCAATCGACCAATTCGGTGGGCGAAGAAAAATAATATTTTCTTTTGTTCTACATCCTCTATAGAATTTCGCCCAAATCTATACAAAAAATTTATTTAAAACTTTCTACATACGTTAAGTGCTTTCCAATTATGTGATTTGTAAACAAGGTAGTTGTATATTCTAATGGTGCGCGCGCATACAAACAATATCTTAATGCATGGTTGAAATTTTCAGTAATCAAAAATCCCTCAAATACTGAGACGCTTGTTTCAAATAAAAAATGCGCTTCGAAATAAATTCGAAACGCATTTTTATACAATCATTAAAAAAACAAAAACACAAAAGTGATAGCCAAAAAATACCAAAAAAATACGGTTACAAATTCACAAATTTCATAACTTTTCGTCCTATACGAAAATATAAAACACCCTTAGGTAAATTATTCACTATAATTTCCAAGTGCTTGCATCATACACTTGCCCATTAATATTCAAAATAGAGTAATGTGTATTCGATTTGAAATTATAACTGGCAACTACCAATTGATTTGTAATTGAATTGAAATGGATTGCAAAATCATTTTCGTTATTTTCATTTTAATGAATTTGCCAAAACTCTTATCGATTTAACTGCATTCAAAACTTCTTTTGATGCTTCTATTTGAACATAAGCCATAGTATAAATGGCATTCACATTCCAAATAGGATTGATGAAATAAGTAAATTCAAACACCAAACTATTTCAGCGGGGGCAATAAATTTGATTCCCATACTGGTACTTGCACAGGAAATACATCGTGATGAATTTGCTCACCATTTGGCGAAGTGTAGTTTACAGGATTTTCGGCAACACCGGCAAATAGCCTCATTCATTAGTCATCAATAGTAACCAGTTTCGCAACCTATTTCTCTTTTGCCTTTATTGAGTCACTTCAATATTTCAGAGCCGATATTTCATAAGAGACTGGTTTTACTTAATTTTTTAACCGGATTATTGTTGTAATAGTTTGCTGTGTTACTGACAATAATTTTCCATTCAAAACATTTTGGTGTGCCACCGTATGCATTATAATAATTTGCACGGGCATCATTCTCTGCCATATTTTGCACATTGAAAACACAACCCGGATAAGGTGAGCTTGGATGAAATGCAATATGTAACACTTGAGGATAGTTGCTCAGGGTTTGATACATGGCAGGATTTTTTGATGCACAAATACTACACCAAGTATTGGTAAAATGTTCTACCAAAACAGTTTTTGGCGATTGGGCATTTGCCGAAAAAGATAGTCCCAATACTACGACATAAATTGCTTTTTTTGTTGATAAGAAAAATGCATTTACTTCCTTGCTTGTTGATTTCATTGTGTGTTTTTTTTATTTTTTAATTTACTTCTTCCTTGCAATTTCTAAAATACAAACTGATAATTAAGAAGTTGTAAAGCAAAAGATAAATTTTTTTTGTATATGTAATCAAAAGGACAAATAAACAAATTGCGAAATAAATATTACAAATAAATTCGAAACGCATTTATAAAATCACTTAAATTTATGAGGCTAACTTTTAACTGATTGGTGTAAACAAAAAGCTAAAAATATTACATTTGGAATTTCAAATTACAGAAAAAATAATTTATGAAAAGACCACTAGTTTTTCCAAAGTCAGATGATAATGATAAAGAGTTATTAAAACTCGTAGAGTTTTTTAATGAGACTTTAGGCTTTTGCCCTAACAGTGTAAAGACCATGCATCATAGGCCACAAATTGCTTACGCTTTTATTGAATTGAATAAGGCCGTGATGGAAAATAAAGGCAGAGTTACAAGTGCTTTGAAACGCTTGATAGGATACATAAGCAGCAATGTGGCGGGATGCAAATATTGCCAGGCTCATACAATTCGCGCTGCCGAACGATATGGAGCATCGCAATTGCAAATGGAAAATATTTGGGAATATAAAACGCATGAAAGTTTCAATGAAGCAGAGCGCGCGGCACTGGATTTTGCTTTGGCTGCATCTACAATTCCAAATGCAGTGAATGATACTGTATCCGAAAATTTGCGTGTACATTGGAACGAAGGCGAGATAGTAGAAATTCTTGGTGTGATTTCTTTGTTCGGTTTTCTTAATCGTTGGAACGATTCTATGGCAACCGAAATGGAACCCGGTGCAATACAATCGGGTGAGCAATTTTTATCGAGCAGAGGTTGGAGTGTGGGGAAGCATGGTTTTTAGGATTGTCATTATTGAATACTTGTCATTGGTCATTTGAGTACTTGTCATTTGTCATTCGAATACTTGTCATTTGAATACTGTCATTGGTCGAATTTGTCAATGGCCATTGGTCATTATGATTTGTCTTGGGCAGCGAAGAATTTCATTGTTGATATATAATTTTTATTCGAAATTTTGCAAGAATCCTGACTAGGGAATTTTGAATCATCAATGACCAGCATTTCAACTTGATACCAAATTAAAAACACAAATGACTAGAATTAAAAATGACCAATGACCAGAACTAAAAATGACCAACCACAATGACCAATGACGAGAATTCTAAATGACTTTACCCCTACTCTCCCCCTTTATCCCCAACAAAATTATCTTCCTTGTTTTTGAATAAATCGTTGAAAGTGGTGAGGCTGCCGTAAATGCGGGTGATGTATTGTTGCATGTTTACTTTGTCTTCATCGGTCATTATGGAATGTGAGTTTATGCGTTGTTCCATAACACGAAGGCGGTCGCGAAGCATTACTATCTTGTGAAAAAATGCATCGATAGAAATTTCTTTGCCTTTCAAACTGGTGTTGCCCGGTTGCATAATTATTTTTCCACCAATCCATTTTTGTCCTAATGGAATTACTTCTTGCAGGTCGCTATAGCGTTTCAAAATATTTATTAACGAAACTTCCATTTCGCTTTTCGATACTAAATCGGTGTCGGGTTCTACAACTTCGATAACAGTGAGTGCATTTTGAAATTTCGAAATTTCCATGCGGCCTGAGCGAACGAATACAATTTCGTAAGTTCGGGTTTTTACATTTATAACAACACCATCGCCAAACTCGGGGTGGCTTACACGGCTTCCTATTCCTAAATCGTCTTGGTCCATTTTATTTTATTTTTTAAAGTGCGCGAATATAAATTTTTGAAAATTGCTATACATCAGTTTACCAATTGATTGGCAAATATTTTTATCAAGAAATATTTGTCAATAGAAAAAGGTTAATGCATTTTCAACTCACTCTCCTTAATTTCATATTTCCACTTCTCCACTCCATCTCTATCATAACAAAATAAAGTAATCATTCTTTCATTTCGCTTTCCGGTGATTGACATTTTACAATAATTATTTCCAACAAAAAGTGTGTTCGCTACCCGGTGGGGATTATTTTTTTCGGGCGAGTTCAAAATACCCGAAACACCTGAAGTAAGTGGTGAACTCGTAATATCGTACAATGTATATGGAACAGCATAACCGGGATTAGCAAGCGAATCGTACTTCATCAATTCGCAATGATGCCTGTCGCCCGAAATAAAAATTACACCACTTATTTTTTGGTCGGCAATAAACTGCATAATTTCTTTACGTTCATTTTCAAATAAATTGAACGATTCCTTTGTAGTTTCGCTATTCAGAAATTGTCCGCCCAGGCAAATAAATTTGAAAGTTGATGTACTATGTGCCAAATTATTTTTAAGCCATTCGAGTTGTTGTTTTCCTAACATTGTTTTTTGCGGAAATATTTTTTCGTCAAGTTTGCTTTCGTCACGAAAAGTTCTGCCATCTGTCAAATAAAAATCTGCATCGCTTTTTACAAATTTAAAATAGGTGCCTTGTCCATTTTCACCATATTGATTGTTGCCATAATAATCTATAAAACATTGTCGGGTAATATTTGCAAAGGCGAAATTTTTGCTAGCATCATCGTCACCAAAATCATGGTCGTCCCACATTGCATATTGTGGCATTGAGGCAAGAAATGGTTGCAGATTTTTTTCTACACGTGTGTGCAGGTATCGGTAATTTATACCTGAAATGCTGCTGTAATCAGCTTCGCGCAGGTAAGTGTTATCGCCAAGCCAAATCATAAAATCGGCATTAGACTTTGCCATTGAATTAAAAATAGTAGTGCTTTGTCCGTAAGGTTTTCCCGGCCGGTCGTATGCACTATCGTTCACATAATTGCACGAGCCGAATAAAAAATTGATTTCATATGGATCGTTAGTGCTCCACGGTGCCCACAATTTTTCGGTTTTGAATTTTAATGGATAATTAAATTTTACCGGAGCATTATCTAAAAATATTTCGTAAGTATATTCGCTGTTTACATCAAGTAATGGCAATACGAATTTCGCAATCCATGGTTCGCATTTGTTGCTATTATCATTCATTATTATTTGCGATAATATCTTAGCATCGTTATTCTTTTTATATTTTATAGCGACCGATTTATTGCAAGCGGTTTGCACCCAAACTAAAGCTTCGCGATGTTCAACATAACCAAGCATAGGTCCTGAAATTATTTTTCCGGGAGTTGGTGTTTGCTTTTGTGCATTTGAAATTTGGAAAAATAAAAATGCAAAGCAGTAGAGTATTATCCTTTTCGACATGGTGAATTATTTAAAATGATTAGCAGATTAGATAGTAGCAAATGTAGGGAAATATTTTTTCGGTTTGTTATGCAATGTAGGAATAAGGTTTCTGCTGAATGACGATGCGCCTTCCAGTCCTTCAGGAGGAAACTTCTTGTGACTTAGGAGATTTTTTTTTGAACTAATTTGTCTAATGTAGGAATAAGATTCCTCCTGAATGACTAGAGGGGGTGAATGACGATGCGCCTTCCAGTCCTTCAGGAGGAAACTTCTTGTGACTTAGGAGATTTTGTTTTTGAACAAATTTATCTAATGTAGGAATAAGGTTCCTCCTGAATGACTAGAGGGGGTGTTGGTATTACATCAAATAAATGCTACATTGCACAACTTTTTATAAACAAACTGATATAATATTTTCATACCGGACTATTCCGGCAAACAATTTTTACATGCATTTTAATTCATTAGGTATTATCGAACCTATTCTAAAAGCGATACAGGAAGAAGGCTACACCACGCCTACACCCATACAACAACAAGCCATACCAATAGTACTTCAAGGGACCGATTTGCTGGGATGTGCACAAACAGGAACAGGAAAAACTGCTGCATTTGCAATTCCAATTTTACAATTGTTAAGTGGCGTTCACACCAATGACAAGAAATTAAAAATTCGCAGTCTGATTGTAACGCCTACACGTGAACTTGCCATTCAAATAAACGAAAGTTTCAAGGCATATGGCCGCCATACCAAATTACGCAGCACTGTTGTTTTTGGTGGTGTGGCACAAGGGCCACAAACCACTGCATTGCAGCACGGTGTGGATATACTGATTGCAACTCCCGGTCGTTTACTCGATTTGATGAATCAAGGATATATCTCCCTGCGTGATGTAGAAATATTTGTGCTTGACGAAGCCGACCGCATGCTCGATATGGGTTTTATACATGATGTGCGCAAACTAATTGCAGTGCTGCCTGCTAAACGCCAAACATTATTTTTCTCTGCAACCATGCCCCCTGAAATTGTAAAGCTATCATCGAGCATTTTACACCATCCTAAAAAAGTAGAAGTTACCCCCGAATCGACCACTGCCGAAACAGTGCAGCAATACATTTACTTTGTTGACAGAGGAAATAAAAATTCGTTGCTCATTGATGTACTTAAAGACACGAAAATAAAAACCGCTTTGGTATTTACACGCACAAAACATGGGGCCGATAAAGTGGTAAAAGTATTGGAGAAGCATCACATTAAGGCCGAGGCCATACATGGTAATAAAGCACAAAATGCAAGACAACGTGCATTATCCAATTTCAAAGCACAATCCACTCGTGTTTTAGTTGCAACAGATATTGCCGCTCGAGGGATAGATGTTGATGATTTGCAATATGTGATAAATTATGAAATGCCCAATGTTGCCGAAACTTATGTACACCGCATAGGCCGTACAGGACGCGCAGGTGCAGCAGGTACAGCATTTTCCTTTTGCGATGCCGAAGAAAAAGCATACCTCCGCGATATTGAACGATTGATTTCAAAACGTATTCCGGTTATTGATGACCATGCTTTTCCATTGATTGACAATCACCCTATACCTACCGAACAAAAACAACATCAACGCAGATCACAATCGGGAGGAAGACCACAGCAAGGCAGTACTAAGCCACATGCCGGTGCCAAGCAAGAACCAAAGCCACAAAAAACTGGCAGCGCAATAAAACAAGACATACAAGCGCATAAATGCTGATGAAAAACTTGCAACATGATTTTGTTTTTAAAGTTGATGATGCAAGAAGATGAACTCCATAATAGGAAATAAAAGAAAAAAGTTAGTCGTTCATTTCGACCTAAAGAGCAAATATTTTGCTGCAAGGAAAAAGAAATAGCAATGCTTTATACATATAATGGTATTCGCTATTTTTCGTCATCTACAGAGTATATATTCTCTATCAAATCTTTATTATTCTGTTCTATTATTTTTCTTTTCAATTTGAGTGTTGGTGTAAGTTCGCCTGAAACCACTGTCCATTCTTTTGTAATTAATTCAGATCGCTTTATTCTTTCGTGATGGCCCAATTGAGCATTTACCTTTTCTACATCCTTCATAATTCTATCGCGCACCTGTGGATTTTTTATAATCTCTTCGGGTGTTGTGTATGTTACTTTATGTATTTCGCACCAGCTTTTCACATGTGCAAAATTTGGAACAATAATGGCCGAAGCATGTTTTTGACTTTCGCCAATCACCATAATATTTTCTATAAAAGCTGATTCTTTCATCAGGTTTTCTATGGGCTGTGGAGCTATATATTTACCCCCACTTGTTTTAAATATTTCTTTTTTGCGATCAGTAATTTTCAAAAACTTTTCCTCAACCCACGTACCAATATCTCCTGTGTGAAGCCACCCTTCATTATCAATTACTTCTTTGGTGAGATCATCGCGCTTGTAATATCCCATCATAAGGTTTGGTCCTTTGAAAAGAATTTCACCATCATCGGCAATTTTTACATCTACACCTTTTATTATTGTTCCTACTGTTCCAAAACATGCAAGGTTGTCGCCTAATAAATTCACAGCTATTACCGGAGAAGTTTCGCTAAGACCGTATCCTTCGAGTATAGGCATGCCAGCAGCCCAAAAGACACGAGCAAGGCGTTCCTGCAATGCAGCACCACCCGAAACAATGCACATCGTATTACCACCCAGTGCCTCACGCCATTTCGAAAAAATAAGTTTATCGGCAATCTTAAGTTTTGTTTGATAAACTATTCCATTACGATTACCATGTTCGTATTTCAAACCTAATTCAACAGCCCAAAAAAACAAAGCACGTTTTACACCTGTAAGTTCTTTTCCCTTATTGATAATGCGGTCATATACTTTTTCTATTAAACGTGGCACGGCCGAAAAAACGTGAGGTTTTATTTCACGAATATTGTCACCAATTTTCTCCATGCTTTCGGCATAATAAATTGACACCCCAATATACATATACAAATAAGTAAGCATACGTTCGTAAACGTGGCAAAGCGGCAAGAAACTTAATGCACGATGGCGTGAATCAACAGGAGGCAAATCGCGGCAGGCAATAAAATTACTCACCAGATTGCTGTGCGAAAGCATCACCCCTTTGGGGTTTCCTGTGGTGCCCGAAGTATAAATAAGTGTTGCAAGGTCGGTAGGCATTACTGCATCCATTCTCATTTGCCATACACCTTCATCACTGCTTTTGCCGGCATTAATTATTTCGAGCCAATGTATTTTGCCCAACATCTTCTCGAAGGTATACAAATTTTGCAGTGTGGGAACCTCTGCTTTTATAGAGTCGATTTTTTTCCACAATGCCTCGTCACTCACCACAATTAATTTTGCTTCGCAATCGTTCAAAATAAATTTGTATTCCGATTCGGAAATGGTTGGATAAATGGACACATGCACAGCACCTGTTTGCAAAATACCAATATCAAGCATATTCCACTCGGGCCGGTTATTACTTATAGACACAACTTTGTCGCCCCGGTTTATACCCAAGGCTATTTATCCCATCGCTATTTCTTTAGCGCGGTTGGCAAATTGTTGTGTGCTGTATGTTACCCATGCACCATTATCTTTGCCTGCAAGCGAATCGGCTTTAGGAAATTTTTCAAGTTGATAAGGAACAACATCGAATAAGCGAGTTACTTCTGTCATAATTTTAAGATTAATTATTGAGGTGAAAATTGAAGCGGTTAAAATAGAAAAATATTATTTACAAAAACTTGGGATATAAAAAATAAAAAATCATACTTGCACATCAAATGACTTCGACAATAAATACAGCTTTCAGCAAACACCAATTGTGAGCCCCAATAATTATGGCTCCTATGTTTTTGGTTTCGAATGTGGCTATGATAGTTGAAGCCATGAAAGGCGGGGTTGTAGGTACTTTTCCTACATTAAATTTTCGCGATGATGCTGCTTTAACCAATGCGCTGCAGACAATTTCAAAATACAAAACTGACACAAATTGCGCAGGCACTTATGGTGTGAATTTAATTGTGCAAAAAACAAATATTTATTTCGAGCAGCATTTAAAAATATGTGCGGCACAAAAAGTTCCCATTTACATTACATCGCTCGGCAGCCCTTCGCAAGTAGTTGATGCCGTAAAACCTTACGGAGCAAAAGTATATAGCGATGTTACCAATTTGGCGCATGCACGCAAAGCAGCATCAACAGGCATAGACGGTTTTATTGCTGTAGGTCAGGGTGCAGGCGGTCATGCTGGGCCATATCCATTATCTCTTTTAGTACCTGCTTTGAAACGCGAGTTTCCTCACCTTCAAGTTATAGCTGCCGGAGGAATTGGTGATGGTGCTACCATGTTGTCGGCTTTGGCTTGTGGTGCCGATGCGGTTTCTATTGGTACTGCTTTCATTGCATCAGAAGAAGCAACCGTATCGCAGGAATACAAAAATGCCATTGTTGATTCGGGCATGGAAAATATTGTGATGACAGAAAGAGTGAGTGGTACCCCTTGCAATATAATTGATACACCTTACGCAAAAAAAATAGGCTACAAGCAAAACTGGCTCGAACGATGGTTGAATACAAATGCAACTACGAAAAAATATTTCAAAACACTGGTGCAATATAAAGGCATGAAAAATCTGGAGAAAGCCATAAAGCCGGGCAATTACAATAATCTCTGGAGTGCAGGCCAATCGGCCGAACTGGTGCATAGCATAAAACCGTGTGCGCAAATAATTGATGATATTATAAATGATACCATTGCACAAATGGAAATTCTGAAACAAAATTTTTGATGAATAAAACCAACTAAATATTTCATGATTTTGCACTTAAAATTAGTAATGGTTTATTTACAACCTCAAATTAAAATTAAAATCTCACTTTAAACTTAGTATACAGTTATGGTTATTCTGGCAGTGGTATTATTTATTTTAGGTTATTTAGCAATAGCCTTCGAACACAATTTGCATATAAACAAGGCTGCTCCTGCTTTGCTTACAGGCACCATTTGCTGGATGCTCTATTTTCTGGGCGCAACCGATATGCATGTGGCAACAGAAAACTTAAACCATAGCATGAGCGATATTGCCGGCATCCTGTTTTTTCTGCTTGGTGCTATGACAATAGTTGAACTCATCGACTCTCATCATGGTTTTGATGTAATCACACAAAAAATAAATACACGCAGCAAATCGAAATTATTACTCATCATAGGTGTGCTTACTTTTTTCCTTTCAGCGGTTTTAGATAATCTTACAACTGCTATAGTAATGTCATCATTATGTACAAAATTATTGACTGATAAAGAGGACCGACTATGGTTTGCCGGCTTAATTATAATAGCAGCAAATGCAGGCGGGGCATGGACACCTATTGGCGATGTTACAACCACTATGCTTTGGATTGGCAATCAGATTACTACAGGCAATATTATGCGTTACACTTTCCTGCCAAGCCTTGTTGTGCTTATTGTACCAATGTTATTGATGATGTCCAAATTCAAAGGGCAAACTATTCCAATGGTAAATCAAGAAATAAATAACGATTATCAATCCGAAAAAAAATGGGTGTTATATGCAGGAATCGGGATGTTGATATTTGTGCCAATTTTTAAAACTGTAACACATATGCCTCCGTTTATGGGCATGATGATGGCACTTGGTTTTATGTGGGTGCTTACATCACAATTACACAAGCGCAAGGAAGAAACATTGCGAAATAAATTTAGTTTGCATCAAGCCTTACAAAGAATTGATACTCCAAGTATTTTATTTTTCCTCGGAATTTTACTTGCTGTTTCATCGCTCGAGCAATTAGGCATTTTGCACTCGCTTGCTTCTTATCTCGATACTACTTTAAAAAACGAATATATAATCGGGACTGTGCTTGGCATGCTATCAGCCGTTATCGACAATGTACCTTTGGTAGCAGCAGCACAAGGCATGTACGACCTTAGCACTTATCATACCGACCATCACTTTTGGCAATTTCTGGCACTTACAGCCGGTACCGGTGGCAGTTGTATCATTATTGGCTCTGCAGCAGGTGTGGCAATCATGGGTTTACAAAACATCAATTTTATCTGGTACCTTAAAAAAATATCGTGGCTTGCTACTGCCGGATTTTTTGCCGGTATTGCCACCTACATTTTGCAATCGAAATTATTGGGACATTAAGGATTGGTTATTTTGTTGTTGGGTTATTTAGTTATTGGGTTGATTAGTTATTTAGTAATTGGATTGATTAGTTGTTGGGTTGTTTGCAATGCTGAGGCACGAAGCATCTCTGCCAGTTATTGTGGATGGTCATTGGTTATTATCGGCATTGCGAAGTAAGAAGCAATCACAGCCTTTCATTGATAATCTTGAGTATTGCATAGAGCGAAACATCTCAACCAACATCAAAAGTGTAATATAACTTAAAGCCGTCAATTTGCGGGTAAATTACAACATACAAAAAGCTACACATTGCGTTAAATTATCTGCTTAAAAATCTACCTTTGTTGAAAGTAAAATCAAGAGCAGGACAGTTTATATTTATGAAACAAAAAGAAGAAGCATACAATGAAATCGCAAAACTTGTAGAACGGTTTGGTGAGCAATACGACTCTTACAAAAAAGCCGACTACAACGAAACGCTTACAAGACGCGACTTTATTGACCCTTTCTTCAAAGCATTAGGTTGGGATATTGACAACCAAAACGGATATGCCGAAGCATACCGTGAAGTAATCCATGAGGACAAAGTAAAAGTTGGAAAGGCAACAAAAGCACCCGATTATTCTTTTCGGTTAGTTGGCGGCAAACGACTTTTTTTTGTTGAAGCCAAGAAGCCAAGTGTTGTAGTTAAAGACGATATGCAACCAGCGTATCAAGTAAGACGTTACGGTTGGAGTGCAAAACTTCCAGTTAGCATAATCACCGACTTTGAAGAGTTTGCAATTTATGATTGCACCAAGAAACCGCTACCGACAGACAAAGCATCGGTTGCAAGAATCAAGTATTTAACTTTCAAAGATTACTTAAATGAGTTTGAATTTTTGTGGGACGCTTTCAGCAAAGAGAGAGTTCTAAAAGGCAGCTTTGACAAATTTGTTCAAGGCAACCTGAACAAGAAGGGAACTGCAACAGTTGACAAAGAATTTTTGCAATCGCTTGACAGTTGGAGAACTTACCTTGCAACTTCAATCAGTTGGAACAACAAAGAACTTGACGAAGACGAAATAAATTTTGTAGTTCAGCAAACGATTGACAGAATTATTTTTCTAAGAATTGCAGAGGACAGAAGCGTTGAGCAATATGGAAATTTGCAGCAAGCAATTAAGCAAGGAAACTTTTATCAAAATCTTTTCTATCAGTTTCAGCAAGCCGATGAAAAATACAATTCAGGTTTGTTTGATTTCAAGAAAGACAAAATCAGCAAAACACTTTCGGTTGACAACAAGGTTTTAAAAACCATCATCAACGAATTGTATTATCCCGAAAGCCCTTATGAGTTTTCGGTTTTGTCAGTAGAGATTTTAGGGAGTGCATACGAACAGTTTTTAGGAAAAGTAATTCGTATTGACAAAGCACATCGTGCCCACATTGAAGAAAAACCCGAAGTAAGAAAAGCTGGCGGAGTTTACTACACACCGCAATACATAGTTGAATACATTGTGAAAAATACTGTCGGCAAACTCATTGAAAACAAAACACCAAAAGAAATAAGCAAAATAAAAATAGTTGACCCTGCATGTGGCAGTGGTTCTTTTTTAATTGGCGCTTACGATTATTTATTAAAATGGCATAATGATTATTATTTTAAAAACCCATCCGAAGCAAAAAAAGCCAAAGCAATTACAGCTACTGGTTCATTAACCACATCCATCAAAAAACAAATTTTACTCAACAATATATATGGAGTTGACATTGATGTGAACGCAGTTGAAGTAACCAAGTTGAGTTTGCTTTTGAAATGTATGGAAGGCGAAACCGAAGCAAGTATAAATCATCAGCTAACATTTTTTCACGAAAGAGTTTTGCCAACATTAGATGATAATATTAAGGATGGAAATAGTTTGATTGATACGGATTTTTACGACAACCAATTTGATTTCGGAGAAGAAAAGAAAATAAAACCTTTCAATTGGCAGAAAGGTTTTCCCGAAGTGTTTAAAATAAATGAACCTCAAGCTTTTTTCGATTTTATTGAAAAAATTAAAAAGGATTTAGAAATTACCGACTTGGTAACAAAATCAAAAGAATTGTTTTCTAAAAATGTGGAGTTAAAAAGAAAATTGGGTATAAGTGATACGGAAATAATTGATGTAATGATTGTTGAAGCGAACAAAATTTTTTCTTCGCCTAGTTCCAATATTTTTTCTTACGATAAAGAAAACCTTTCCAAAATAATAAAAGAAATTGACGACCCTACATACTTTATTCCCAAAAATAAATTGAAAGAACTGAGAGCATTAATTTCATTTGAAGAACCCAAAAATTATGATGATTTTATCGAATTAACGGCAAATATGTTGTCGTTAATCCTTAAGGGATTTAATCATGATTTAAAGTTTATATATCTGCATTTATTGACACATAAATGGGAGTTTTTAGAAAATTTCTGCGTAAAAAACAATATTGATAGGCAACGCTTTATTCCGGAAATTCAACGAAGATTCTTAACAGACTTGGTAGAAAATTTTGATGATTACGAACGGTTCTATTCGCAAAACCAAATCCCAAACGAAAATGCAGGTTTTGATGTTGTAATTGGAAATCCGCCTTATGGTGCAACACTCACAAAGGAGGTTGACGATTATTTGAGAAGAAAATATCAAGTCGCAAATTATCAGTTGGACACTTACATTCTTTTCATTGAACGAGGAAAAAAATTGTTGAGCAAAAACGGAAGTTTAGGTTTCATCATTCCTTCGGCTTGGGTTGCTTCAACCTATGACAACAAGTTGAGAAAATATTTAGCAGAAGAAAACAGAATTGAAAACTTTGTAATCACACCAAAGCAAACCTTTAAAGACGCATCCGTTGAAACTTGCATTTTAGTTTTATCAAACAATTCACCAAGCCAAAGTTTTGAAGTTGAAAGGTGGGATGAAAAAGAAAAAATTTCATACACCATAAACACAAATGAAATTAAAACAGAAAATGCTTTCGCATTTCCTGTTTACTCTAATGACAAAACAAACAAGGTTGTTCAGAAAATAAGAAAGCAAAAAAATATTCTCAATGATTTTGCTGATGTAGTTTGGGGAGTAAAGATTTATGAGAACGGAAAAGGAAAACCATCACAAAAAGGAAATGAATCAAAAACAAAAGTGTTTCATTCAGACAAGAAAACGAGTAAGACACACAGACCGCTTTTAGGTGGAAGCGAAATTATTAGGTATGCAACGAAATGGAAAGGCGGCTTTGTAGATTATGGTGAGTGGTTAGCAGCACCAAGACAACCACATTGGTTTGACGGAGAAAGAATTTTAATAAGAGAAGTAACAGCCAACGGAATTATTCAAGGAACTTTTGTTGACAAAGATTTTGTCTTTTCAAATTCAGTTGACGGAATAATTAAAAGTCAACGGACTTGAACATAAAATTTCTTTGGGGCTTATCAATTCAAAACTCTTTGGTTTTATCACAGCAAAAATAGCAAACGCTTTTAAAGGAGCATTTCCAAAAGTGTTACTTCAAGATTTACGAACCTTACCAGTTCCAAAAGCTGAAACAAAAATTCAAAATGAAATTGTAAAGTTGGTAAACCAACTTTTGCAACTCAATCAACAAAAAGTAGAAACAAAACTTGCTACGCAAGTTTCGCAACTGCAAGGCAAGATTGACTTTTGCGAAACCAGAATAAACGAAATCGTTTATCAACTCTATGAGTTGACAAAAGAGGAAATAAAAATTGTAGAGGGAAAATGAAAGCAGAACCACTATTTACAGACAACTTCATATCACATATTCTTTCTGATTTCAGGGCTTCTTCTGTTACAGGCATTCGTGATATTACTCTAATCATAAAATCATTCGTTCAGGAATTAGAATCGGGAAAAATTGAAAAGCAAAAAGAGGAAGAAATAAAATCCCGTTTCATAAATAGTTTTTTCGGTGATGTTTTAGGTTTCAATTACGGCAATTCAAATGAGTGGCAACTTCGAGAGGAAAAGAAATCAGAAGTTGACGGAAAGAAAGCTGATGCAACTTTAGGATATTTCTATAGCGAAAAAGCAAATGATGATGTAAGAGTTGTGATTGAAATTAAAGATGCAAAAACGGATTTAGACACAAAGCAAAACCGAGAAGGGAAGCTTACTCCAGTTGAACAGGCGTTTTCTTATGTGCCGAAAATGGGAGGCAACTGCAAATGGGTAGTTGTTTCAAATATTAAAGAAACAAGATTTTACTGTTCAAACGACAGTTCAAAATATCAGGTGTTTTATCTCAAAGATTTAAACACAGAGAACAAGCGAAACGAATTACTTCTACTCTTTCACAAAGACAACTTTGTAAAAAAAGTAGGTGAAAGCAGAACAGAGTTACTAATGAAAAAATCAAAAGCATTCATAGAACAAAACGACAAGCCAATTCACATAATTGATAAACTTGAAAAGTGTTTAAA
>JADKFV010000031.1 GCA_016717325.1 Bacteroidota bacterium
AAACTTGAAGGAGAATAACCAATGCAAAATAGAAGAACATTTTTAAAACAAATGACGTCTGCTGCTGCAGCTATGGTATGGTATCGTGGCCATTCAAAACTTTACTGCCAAATAGTTTGTAAAAAATAACAGTGCTACATACAAATGATGTTCATAGCCAAATCGATCCATTTCCGAAAACGATCCTAAATACCCGGGGCTTGGTGGTGTTGCATATCGTCATGCATTAATAAATAAAATTCGTGAGCAGGAAAGAATGTTTTGCTGCTCGATGCCGAATATTTTTCAAGGCACTCCATACTTCAATATGTTTGGTGGCGAATTAAGAAATGAAACTTATGAGTCGTATGCAATATGATGCGGGCACAATAGGCAATCACGATTTTGATAATGGTGTAGAAGGACTGGTAAAACAAATGCCTCATTTAAATTTTCCTTTACTAAATACTAATTTATGATGTGAGCAAAACATTGCTCAATGGAAAGTACAACCGTATAAAATTTTCGGAAAAAGAAAATGTGCGCATCGGTGTATTTGGAATTGGAGTTGACCTCAATGGTCTTGTAGATAAAAAATGTGGCAAGGACTTGTATATAATGATCCTGTGAAAGTGCAGCTGTAACTTCACACATATTAAAAGAAGAAAAATGTGATTTAATTGATTGCTTATCACACATGGGATTTAAGTATCCCGATCAGAGGCCAAGCGATGTTTTATTGGCAAGCAATCATTAAACATCAATTTAATTATTGGAGGTCACTCACATACAATGATAGAAACACCCTACGAATATTTTAACCGCGATGGAAAAAAGTGTGTGGATAGCGCAGTAGGTTGGGCAGGTGTTCGTCTTGGTAAAATAGATTTTTATTTTGAGAAGAAAACAGGAAAATTTTGACAAGTGCCAGTACAGTAAAAGTGTCGAATAAATCAATAGGGTAGCGAAAATTTTTAATTTTTTTCTTCAAGTTTGTATTGGATACTAAATATCTAAACATATATTTGCAGCACAATAATAATCAGTTTTGTCTCCGCTTCATTTTGAAGCCAACCTTAGAATCTTTTAAAGCCTTAGAAATTAATATGGAAAAAATTTTAAACTGTTTGGGAAAATTGTCTCCTGCTGATAAAGGACAATGTAAGCCAGCAAAATTTTAAAACTTGGTTTGAACCTATCAAATCAGTTAAGTTAGAAAATAACATTCTTACTATTGAAGTGCCGAGTCAATTTGTTTATGAATGGTTAGAAGAACATTACATTGATCTTCTTCGTAAAACCATAAAAAAAGAATTGGGCACTGCAGGTAGGTTAGAGTACAGTATTGTGATGGAGCAAGCTATAAATAATAGTCATCCATACACGGTAAAATTTCCCGGCAAAAATAGTGGTGATTTAAAAAATCCTACAGTAAATGTTTCGGGTACTCTTTCGGGTACAATACCAAATCCGTTTATCATACCCGGATTAAAAAAACTCGACATCGATTCACAATTGAATCCTTCTTATACATTTGATAATTTTGTTGAAGGCGATTGTAATCGTTTGGCCAGAAGTGCCGGATATGCAGTAGCAAAAAAACCAGGAGGCACATCATTTAATCCACTCTTAATATATGGTGGTGTTGGTTTGGGAAAAACCCATCTTGTTCACTCCATAGGAATAGAAATAAAAAATCAATTTCCTGACAAAACTGTTCTCTATGTTCCAAGTGATAGATTTATACATCAGTTTATTGACGCAGTAAAAAATAATGCGATAAATGATTTCATTCATTTCTATCAAATGATGGATGTACTCATTATAGATGATATACAGTTTTTTGCAGGAAAGGAAAGAACACAAGATATTTTCTTCCAAATATTTAATCACCTCCATCAAGAATTCAAAACAACTCATTCTTACTTCCGATAAAGCACCTGTCGATTTACAGGGAATGGAACAAAGATTATTATCACGTTTCAAGTGGGGATTAGTGCCGATTGCAATCACCTGATTTGGAAACGCGCATTGCAATCCTGAAAAAGAAAATGTATCTCGATGGACTGGAATTACCCACAGAAGTAATTGAATACATTGCTTACAGTATTACAAATAATATACGTGAATTAGAAGGTGCTCTTATCTCTATAATTGCACAGGCATCACTAAATAAAAAAGCCATCACTCTCGATTTAGTAAAATCGGATTGACAAGTTTGTGAAAAACAACTCTCACGAAATTTCAATAGACTACATTCAAAAAGTAGTATGTGATTACTTCGACCTTCCTTTGGAACTGATGAAATCGAAAACACGCAAACGCGAAGTTGTTCAGGCACGTCAATTGGCCATGTACTTTAGCAAAGCTTTACAAAGTCATCATTGTCAAATATAGGAATGCATTGTGGAGGTAAGATCATGCAACAGTATTACATGCTTGCCGCACCGTGAACAACCTGATAGAAACAGATAAAAAATTCAAAGCCCAGGTTTTGGATTTACACAAATTAATAAGCATTAATTCGAAATAAACTACCTCGACATATTAAGTTTGAGAAGCCCGGTTTTACCAGGCTTTTTTTTGGGATTACTACTTAACTCCATTTGCAATTACAACTTCAATCCAAGTTATGCGAAGCAGATGAGGAACGAGCCGAAGAATTATCTATAATAGTTGGGTTAATCCCAACAGAGAAAATCATCCATTTGCTGAAAAACACTGAAGCTAAAAGGTTTGATTTTATTAAGCGTAACGCAATTGATACTTTCAATTAGGTAATTTGGGTTCAAAGAAATTTGCGACAGAAAATACTTGTGATTTTTTTTTACAATTCGGAAAGCAGCACAACTTCCAAATACATTGATACTAGAAGGTTATTTTAGCCGCAAGAAGAAAAGCATTGCATGAAAAAACTAAAATGGAGAAAAGTCATCCAATACTATTGCTACCAAAGTAATTATCAAACTAGGCTGCTTTTTAATTTTGAAATCAAAATAGCACTATTTGAAATTAATAGGAAGAGTTCTGACTTTTATTATTTACAAAAAGAAATTGAAGAATAGTGCGAACAAAAAAGTTCAGATTAATTAATTACCCGAACCTCAAAAATGTATGGTTTCAAAGTTTCAATTTGTTGCACACGTCCCATTCGGGCAAGGTTCACTCGGTATTTCTTTGATACTTGAAAATTCAAAGCTCCGGGTTCTACTTTATTTATCATTTCAAGTACATAGTTGGATTTTATGGCAAATGCTGCGGCATCTGTTCGCGATTGCTTGCCGCTGATAATACCAACAATATTTCCATACTGATCGAACAAGGGACCACCACTATTACCAGGATTGAGAGGTACAGATATTTGATAGGATGCAGTGTCGTCATTATAACCGGTTAGAGCGCTTATGGAACCTTCGCCAAAAACCAAATCGGCACGAGGGTATCCTAACGTGAATACGGTTTGCCCCATTTGTGCCAAGCCTGAATATAAACGATAGGAACTCCTGAATATGTTTCAAAACTGCTATCTCTTATCTTTAGCAATGCCATGTCACAAGTCTTGTCCGATTGCACTACATCAACATCATATCCAAATCCATTATTTACAACTTGCAATTGTTTTGCATCCTGCACAAGATGTAAACTGGTAACAATATATCCATCGGGAGTAAGTAAAAATCCTGTGCCACCAAACTTTGCTTCGGCTGCCATTTTTTTATCAGAAATTTTACTTCCCTTTGGATGGGTAATATTAATTTGGTTAGCCAATACTTTTTGTGACTTCTTAATATTATCGATCTCCTTTTTAAGTTCAGTATATGCTCTGGTCTTCTTTGAGTTTAAATAGCTTGATATTCCTATAGTTGATAAAACACTGAACAAGGCAACAGAGGCTGCAACAGCAAAGTGCTTTTTATTTCTTTGATAAAATGATATTACTTTAACAGGTTCATGCTGAACAGGTAATTCTTGCTTTTAGTTTCAACTTCAGCCTTTGTGGTTACCTTTTCCGTTTCTATTAGCTTAGCCTCAGGCAATTCAATATTATTGTGCCACTGGTTCATTTCGTTCTTTAATGAATACCGCGTGGCATAAGTAGCCATGGTTTCGTGTAACAAAACAAACTCATTTACAATCTTAGCTAAGTATGCATTGTTTTGAACTTTCAATTCAAACTCGCGCTGTTCATCGGGCAACATCTGCCCGTTTACATATCGTTCTGCTAATTCAATAATGCTATTCTCTGTACTCATAATATATAATTTATCCCCTCCCCCGTTTCGTATCGTTTTCTGTTTAGTGCTTATGCACTATTCTTAATGTCAAAAAATATCTTCTTTAGTCTGTTCATACACTTATAACGTTGCGTTTTTGCTGTATCAGCATTAGTGTACCCGAACTTCTCCGCAATGTCGTTCATATTCATTTTACGAATATAAAAATCGTTCAAAAGTGTAAAGCAAGGTTCTCCAATTTGAAGCATAGAGTTATTCATGATTTCGAAAAGGTGGTTTTTTTCCGCTTCCATTCCGTTATCTTCTTCTATGGGCAAAAACTCTTCTAAATCTTCAATTCGCCCGGCAAACTTTCCTTTTTTAGAAATCTGCTTCAACCATAAATTTCTGCATACACTATATAGGTATGTTTTCAATTTGCAGTTTAATACTAAAGAACGGTCATTAATTTTTTCATAAATTACAATGATAGCCTCTTGATAAACATCCTTTGCCTCCTGATCGGTACCACCATTATAAATCACAAAATGCGAAACCATTGGGTAGTTCATTTTATAAAACCTTTGCATCACCGATTTATTGTCAGTTCTGAATGCTTCTATAATTTCACTATCATTTATATTCACTACAATATCCGCTATCATTTATACTTTATAAGTTTAAAAGTAACCCGGCACAAAAAAAATATAATTTAAGCACAAAGCATTTTTTTTTGAAAACTAAATATGAAATACAACCATATTTGTCCAGAATAATCCAGATATCAAATATTTTAAAAATACAAAGTGATTGTCAAATAGCTTAAAAACAGGGGTTTCGAAGCTTTGAAGCCTTTTTAAATAAAAAATTGAAAATATTTTTCATTTTTTGGGTTACCTTTTCTCTCCGCTGGTATAAAGGGTAAGTTTAACAATAAATCTAAAAAAAAATTAAGATGAACAAATTCGCAAAATTATTCGTAGCAGTTGCATTAGTAACTTTCGCAGTATCATGTGGTGAAACAGCAGAAAAAGCAGCAGATACAGCTACAGAAACTGCAACAGAAGCTACAGACGCAGCAGTAAATGCAGTTGAAAACGCTACAGACGCAGCTACAGCAGCAGTAGATTCAGCTGGTCAAGCAGTTGTAAACGCAGTTGATACTTTAGCTAAGTAATTACTTGTTTCAAGTTATAAAAGAGCCCGGGCTATGTGCCCGGGTTTTTTTATTGCTTTAATTTGCTTAACTAAATACTTATAGCGAACGGTTCACGTTTGTGTAATTTATTACTTTTGCGCCATGATATTAAAAAACATAAGGGTATTCTTCTATTTGGGTTTAGTGCTTCTTGCTCTTGCATCGTGCAGTAAATTTAAAAAAATACAGAAAAGTACTAATATGGAAACAAAATATCAGGCAGCTGTAAGTTATTATCAAAGCAAAGATTATTTTAGAGCATTGCAATTGTTCGAAGAATTGGTTACTATTTATCGTGGCTCCGAAAAAGGCGAATTATCACTTTATTATTTTGCCAAATGCCATTACAATACTAAAGATTATATTTCAGCAGCATATTATTTCGAAAACTTTACCAAAACATACGGTACAAGTATTTATGCTGAAGAATGCGCCTATTTGGTGGCATATTGCAATTACCTTGACTCACCTATAAATAGCCTCGACCAGTCGAACACAATGGAATCGTTAAAGCAATTTCAGTTGTTTGCCAACAGATATCCCAAAAGTCAATATATAGCTGAATGCAATACCATAATGGACGAGTTAAGGCTGAAACTTGAAACCAAAGCGTTTAAGAACGCCCGACTTTATTACCAAATAGAAGATTATAAAGCTGCGATAATATCATTGAACAATGTTGTAAAAGATTATCCCTACAGCGCTTATAAAGAAGAATGTTTGTTTTTAATACTAAAATCTTCCTATATTTACGCCCACAAAAGTATTGAAACGAAGCAATCGGAAAGATTTAAAGTTGCCATAGACAACTATCATGCATACAAAGAAAATTTTGAGCATGGAAAGTTCATGGATGAAGCAAATAAAATAGCCAATAAAATAACAGACGAAATTAAAATAGTATCATTAAAAAAATAAACAATGGTGAATCCTGAAGTACCAAATGAAATAATAACACGCAACACTCTTGATTACGAAAAGAGAACAAACAATGTTTATGAAAGCATTGCTGTTATTAGCAAACGAGCCAATCAAATTGCTGCGAAAGTAAAAGAAGAACTTACAGATAAATTGCAAGAATTTCAAACCACTTCTGACAATTTAGAGGAAGTATTTGAAAACCGTGAGCAAATAGAAATTTCTAAATTTTATGAACGTCAACCCAAAGCAACTTTAGTTGCGTTGGAAGAGTTTTTAGAAAACAAAATTTATCATCGCAATCCGCTAAAAGAATCTTAAATCTTTTCGGTTAAAAATTATCAAAAATGCAGTTGTATATTTAGTATTCAACTGCATTTTTTATTTTAGGATAGAGATACAAATGAATATGTGCTTGAAGATTTAAAATGAGTAGTCAGCCAACTAGAATATTATTAGGCATAACAGGTAGTATTGCCGCTTATAAAACGCCCGAACTTGTTCGTGCATTTATTAAAGCCGGTTGCGAAGTTAAAGTAGTTATCACTCCATCGGCTAACGATTTTGTGAGCGAATTGTCATTGGCCACTGTTTCGAAAAACGAAGTGCTTGGCAACATTCACAATGAAGGACAATGGAATAACCATGTAGAACTTGGCATGTGGGCCCATGCTTTTATAGTAGCACCTGCAAGTGCAAATACAATTGCTAAAATGGCTCAAGGCATTTGCGATAATTTATTGCTTGCATGTTTTCTTTCTGCACGTTGTAAAGTGATGATTGCTCCTGCTATGGATTTAGACATGTACCATCATGCTGCTACACAAAACAATTTAAATACACTCAGGCAACGTGGAGTAATTACCATTGGCCCGGCATCGGGCGAATTAGCCAGTGGATTGATTGGTGATGGCCGCATGGAAGAACCGTCCACAATAGTAAATGAAGTATTACGTTCATTACATGTTTCAAATTCACTGAAAAACAAACAAGTGGTAATAACAGCAGGTCCAACGCGAGAGGCCATTGATCCTGTAAGGTTTATCAGCAACCATTCGACAGGTAAAATGGGTGTTGCACTTGCCGAAGAAGCCTTACAGCGTGGTGCAAATGTAAAATTGATAATTGGTAAAGGCGCTTTAGGATATACAAACCCAAACATGGAAATTTCCTGTGTTGATACCGCTGAGGAGATGCTAAATGCAAGCTTATCTTCATTCGAAAAGGCTGATATTTTTATCATGTCGGCAGCTGTGGCCGATTATACTCCGGAACATGTTGCCACACAAAAAATTAAAAAGAAAGAGGATGATATGTCAATATCTTTAAAACGAACACCGGATATTTTGGCAACATTAGGGTCGAAAAAAAAGAATCAATTATTGGTTGGATTTGCTCTCGAAACCAACAATGAATTAGAATACGCAAAAAACAAATTAGAGAAAAAGAATCTCGATATGATTGTCTTAAATTCTTTGCAGGATGCAGGTGCCGGGTTTGCGACCGATACTAACAAAATATCCATACTGGATAATGAAGGCAATGAATTACACTTTGAATTGAAAACTAAAAAAATGGTAGCCATTGATATTTTGAATCATGCTGAAAAAATAATGATCAAAAATATTAATTAACTTTGAATACTTTATTAACGAAATGAAAAAAAGAATTTTATCGATAACATTTATTTTAATATCATTTATCATTGGTGTTAATGCTCAGGAACTAAATTGCAGAGTGCAGGTTAATAGTGCTAAAATACCCGGCAGCGATAAAAGTGTGTTTACAAACATGCAGCAGGTGATGACCGATTTCATGAATAATACCCGTTGGACAAATGATAAATATCGCAGCGAAGAAAAAATAGAATGCTCTATGAATATTATTATTGACTCGCGACCATCTACCGATCAATACAAAGCATCGATACAAATTACCTCTAACAGACCAGTTTACAAAACAACATATTCATCACCGATGGTGAATATTAAAGACGATTATTTTGAATTTCGTTTTGTGGAATTTCAACAACTAGAGTACAACGAAAATGCACAGAATTCAAACCTTGTAAGCGTGCTTGCTTACTATGCCAATATAATTTTAGGATTCGATTACGATTCGTTTTCAATGATGGGTGGCAGCACTTACTTTACCAAAGCCCAAACAATAGTAAACAACAGCGCCAATGTGCCGGAACCGGGATGGCGTGCTTTTGAAAACGACCGCAACAGATATTGGTTAGTCGAAAATTTAAACAGCAATGCTTTTAAACCCGTGCGCGAACTTACTTATAACTTGCACCGCAAAGGTCTCGATGAAATGAGTAAAGACCAACAAGAAGCTTTGCGCCTGATGGCAGAAAATATCGAAAAATTGAAGGCTGTAAATAAAGCCAAACCAATTTCGTGGTTGCTCCAGGTGTTTTGTTATGCTAAGTCCGAAGAAATAATTAATATTTTTAAAGGTGAACCTGTGCCGCCCAATTTAAAAGTAATTGTAAAATCAACAATGCAAGAAATAGATGCCGTTAATGCAGGGAATTATGATGGGATTAAATAGAAAGAAAAGAATTTCCAAAAAATTAAAAAGACTTATCGCCAGTACTAAAAACAATGTTGGAGAAATAATTACCTACAAATTTTCGACATTTAATTTACTCAACAGAAACGAATCCATTTAATAGCGATTCCATAGTTGAAAAATGCTCTGTTAATAATTTCTTCGATGTATATGTTAAAAACTGCACCGACCCTAATTCGGAAGCATAATAATATCCGCAATACACAAATTCCATTCCTTCTATTGTTCCTTCCATTTGCATAAACAAAATCTTCAAACCGTTTACAGTACGATATTCCTCTTTTGTAATTTTTAAATCAGGAGCTGCATTGAGTCCATTTTTGTAAGCAATGCTTTTAAGTGATTCTAAAGAAATATCCAAACGCTCACAAATCAACATACCATACGCATCCTTTCCTTTTAGCTGAAAGCTGTATTCTGCTGCTCCGCCATCTTCGCCTTTTTCAAATGACCACACTTTTGGATTAATTTGAACCCCAAATTTTACAACCTTGCTTTTCACTAAAAACGTTGACTCCTTGGAATATGAAAAAGGTTTTTCAATAATTGGTATTGCCTTAGAAGGCGCATCCTTTTTGCTTGCATATTTCCAGCTTCCATCATCATACAACAACACTTCTTCACCATCGGTCGTTACGGCTTTTATTTGCGCATCCATTTTATAATTTAATATTAAAACAGTTGCCAACAGAAATAGCTTTTTCAAGTTCATATATTTTTTCCTTTACGGTTTTTAATTCTTTTACATATTCCTCCTATACTGCCCTCCTACTTCGAACAATGCTGTGGTGATTTGCCCGAGCGAACAATATTTTACGGCTTCCATTATTTGGTCGAAAGTATTTTCATTATGGATAGCGGTTTGTTGCAATGTGTGTAAAACATCTTTCACCATATGTGCATTTGCATGGTGCAAATTCTTCAATGTCGATATTTGATATTCCTTTTCTTCTTCCGTTGCGCGGATAACTTCACTTGGAATAATGGTTGGCGATCCTTTGCTTGATAAAAAAGTATTAACACCAATGATTGGATACTCACCATTATGCTTCAAAGTTTCGTAGTACAAACTTTCTTCCTGAATTTTTCCACGCTGATACATTGTTTCCATAGCGCCAAGTACACCACCGCGTTCGGTAATGCGGTCGAATTCGGCAAGTACGGCTTCTTCCACAAGGTCGGTAAGTTCTTCTATGATGAATGAGCCTTGTAGTGGATTTTCATTTTTTGCTAAACCCAACTCCCGATTAATGATTAACTGAATAGCCATTGCCCTGCGCACACTTTCTTCGGTGGGAGTGGTAATAGCCTCGTCATAAGCATTGGTGTGTAACGAATTGCAATTATCGTATATGGCATACAATGCCTGCAGCGTTGTACGTATATCATTAAAATCAATCTCTTGTGCATGCAGCGATCGTCCACTTGTTTGTATATGATATTTCAACATTTGCGATCGTTCGTTGGCTTTGTATTTATGCTTCATTGCCTTGGCCCATATTCTACGCGCTACACGGCCTATTACTGCATATTCAGGATCGATGCCATTACTAAAGAAAAAAGATAAGTTGGGTGCAAAATCATTTATATTCATACCACGGCTGGCATAATACTCTACAAACGTAAAACCGTTGGCAAGTGTAAAAGCAAGCTGCGATATAGGATTGGCGCCTGCTTCGGCAATATGGTATCCCGAAATAGAAACAGAATAAAAATTACGAATATTATTATCAATAAAATATTGCTGCATATCGCCCATCATGCGCAAGCTAAATTCTGTTGAAAATATGCATGTGTTTTGAGCCTGATCTTCTTTCAAAATATCAGCTTGTACCGTACCCCGAACTGATGCTAATGTGCGTTCTTTTATTTGAGCATACACTTCGGCAGGAAGCACCCTGTCACCAGTTACACCTAAAAGCATTAAGCCTAACCCATCATTGCCTTCGGGAATATTTCCTGCATAGGATGGTCGCAAAGAATCGTCTTTAAAAATGTCTTTTATTTTTTTGTTTACTTCTTCCTCCAAACCATTTTGTTTGATGTACAACTCGCATTGCTGATCGATGGCGGCATTCATAAAAAAGGCACACACAATAGCACTTGGGCCATTTATAGTCATGGAAACCGAAGTAGTAGGATCACATAAATTGAAACCACTGTACAATTTTTTTGCATCATCGAGGCAGCAAACACTCACACCGCTGTTACCAATTTTGCCATAAATATCGGGGCGATAATCGGGGTCGCGTCCATAAAGTGTAACACTATCGAATGCAGTACTGAGGCGCTTTGCCGGCATGCCAATCGATACATAATGAAATCTTTTGTTAGTGCGCTCGGGGCCACCTTCACCGGCAAACATACGTGTGGGGTCTTCGTTCTCACGTTTAAATCTAAAAACTCCGGCAGTGTAAGGAAACTCACCGGGAACATTTTCCTGCAACATCCATTTTAGCAAATCACCCCATGCATGATACTTTGGCAAACTCACTTTTGGAATGCGCTTCATGGAAAGCGAAGTGGAATAAGCTTTTATTTTCAAAACTTTTTCACGCACTTTGAACTCATAAAAATCTTTGCTGTAATCGTCCACTTTTTCGGGCCACTTGTGAATGAGCATTTTATTCATGCCATCCAATTTCAATTCCCACTCAGTCGAAATTTTCTGCAAATCTTTTACTAATGTTTTCGAACTTTCTTCGCCATGCTCCAAACCATTTATAGTTTGTTGTATGGCATAAAGTTGTTGCGCAATTTTACTTTGGTCGTTTACCCACTCATCGTATTTGCGATTGTTTTCAGATATTTCGCTAAGGTAACGTGTACGTTGTGGAGGAATGATATATATTTTTTCACTCACATCATTTGTAGCAACAAATTTCGACTCGAGTTGTGCACCGGTTTTTTCAGCAATTTTATTCATTACACAACGGTACAAATTATTCATGCCGGGATCGTTGAATTGCGATGCTATAGTCCCAAATACCGGTGTATCGTCATCGGCCATTTCAAATAATTTGTGATTGCGTTTGTACTGCTTACGTACATCGCGCAATGCATCGAGTGCACCACGCTTATCAAATTTGTTAAGTGCAATTACATCAGCAAAATCGAGCATGTCTATTTTTTCGAGTTGCGATGCAGCACCATATTCCGGGGTCATTACATACAACGATAAATCGCTGTGCTCTACAATTTCAGTATCGCTTTGTCCTATGCCCGATGTTTCGAGAATGATTAAATCGAACTGTGCTGCCCGCAATACGTCAACAGCTTCTTTCACATGCTTACTCAATGCAAGATTGCTTTGACGTGTCGCCAGAGAACGCATATACACACGAGGATTATTTATGCTGTTCATCCTTATTCTATCTCCAAGCAAAGCACCACCAGTTTTGCGTTTCGAAGGATCGACAGAAACAATGGCAATGGTTTTACCTTCATCTATACCCTTACCTTCGGCTTTAAAATCGATAAGAAATCTGCGTACCAATTCATCAACTAACGAAGATTTGCCCGAACCTCCGGTTCCGGTAATACCAAGTACAGCGGTTTTTTTTGCAACTTGCCCGGCAGCATCAACTTGATTGATGGTTTGAAACAGGGCATCAAATTTTTCCGATTCGTTTTCGGCACAGGTTATGAGTTGAGCAATAATACTATGCTCTTTGTTGAGCAAATGTTTTTGCAACGACCCATTCAAACTAAATATAGATGACGAACGATCGATGTTTTCATCAACTTTAGAAGAAGTATTGCCATCGCATTTTTGAAGTAAATCGTTTATCATTCCTTGCAAACCCATTGTGCGGCCATCATCAGGATGATAAATTCGTGCAATGCCATATGCATGTAAATCGGCAATTTCGGAAGGTAAAATAGTGCCGCCACCACCACCAAATATTTTGATATGCGAACAACCTTTTTCTTTTAGCAAATCAATCATGTACTTAAAGTATTCGTTGTGGCCACCCTGATAGCTTGTAATCGCAATGGCATTGGCATCCTCTTGTATGGCGCACTCCACCACTTCGCTGGCACTGCGGTCGTGGCCCAGGTGAATCACTTCGGCACCACTTGCCTGAATAATTCTACGCATAATATTTATGGCAGCATCGTGCCCATCGAATAAAGCTGCGGCAGTAACAATTCGTATTTTATTTTTTGTATGGTACGGCTTTATTTCGTTCATAGATTTTTGTTTTTCGCAAAGCAATAATATGGAGAATAAACGAAAAGGAAAAAAGTTATAAAGATTTTCTAATTTTGGGCCATGCAAAAAACCGTAGCATTCCACACTTTAGGCTGCAAACTCAACTTTACCGATACATCTGCCATAGCAAAACAATTTGTTGAGGCAGGTTATAATCGCATGGCATTTGAGCAAGTAGCCGATGTGTATGTGGTGAATACATGCAGTGTTACCGAAAATGCTGATAAAGAATGTAAAAGCATTATCAATAAAATACAACGCCAGGCACCCGAAGCATTGGTAGTGATAACGGGTTGTTACGCACAATTAAAACCACATTATATTGCCGAAATTCCCGGTGTGGATTTGGTAATAGGTGCAAATGCAAAATTTAATATTGTAGAGCATGTAAAAAACATTACTCAAAAAGGAAATGCTCAGGTGCAGGCTTGCGATATCGATACAGTAGAAAATTTTGTTGCTGCACAATCGGACGATGAACGTACGCGTGTATTTTTAAAAGTGCAGGACGGTTGCAATTACACTTGTAGTTTTTGCACCATACCTTTGGCGCGTGGCCACAGCCGTAGCGATGAAATAGAAAACATTATTGCCCGCATAAAAACTTCCATAAAAAAAGGTGCCAAAGAAATTGTACTGGCAGGTGTTAATACGGGTGACTTTGGTATCGATCCACAAACAAAAAAACGTACGCATACTTTACTCGATTTGCTTCAGGCTATTGAAAACGAAAATTTCGATATTCGTTTCCGCACTTCATCTATCGAACCAAATTTATTGACAGATGAAATTATTGAACTCATTGCAACTTCAAATGTTTTTATGCCACACTTTCATATACCATTGCAAAGTGGCAGCGATAAAATGTTGAAGAGTATGCGCAGGCGTTACCTTACCGATTTGTATACTGCACGCGTTTCACACATTAGAAAATTAATTCCGCATGCCTGCATTGGTGTTGATGTTATAACAGGTTTTGCCGGTGAAGATGAAACCGATTTTATTGACACCTATAATTATTTGCATCAACTTGATATTTCTTGTCTGCACGTATTCACTTATTCGGAGCGGGCCGAAACACACGCCATCACACTTGGTAATGTTGTGCCCATGCATATTCGCAAAGCACGTACACAAAAGTTGCGGATGCTATCTCATCAAAAACAAATGCAACATTATGCACAACATATTGGCGATAATCGTCCAGTATTATTTGAAAGTGGAAATAAAAGAAATGCAACTATCGAAGGCTTTACCGACAACTATATAAAAGTTTCACATGCTTTTGACCACTCATTTATCAACACAATTGTCGATTGCAATTTGGTTGGTATAAATGAAAATAACGATATGACTGTTACTATACAACAAACCATTTTGGTTTAATAAAACAAACTTGTGTATCCAAAATTCAGCGATTTAATTAACGATTTACTCGGCACCAATATTCAATTGCCATTTCAAATGTTTGGCTTTATGTTGGGAATATCTTTTTTATGTGCAGCTATAACCCTTCACAGCGAACTAAAAAGAAAATATGCTCAGGGGCTTTTGCCAAAAGTAATAATAACGCAAATAAAAGGTGCAAAGGCAACACCAATGGAATTGTTTTCAGCTGCATTATTTGGATTTATAATTGGCTTTAAAGGTGTATACGGAATATTAAACTACAGCAAACTTGTTGACGATCCACAAACATTTTTACTATCGATGGATGGAAACTGGATTGCCGGAATTATTGGCGCCATCGCTTTTGCGTATTATCAATACAGCGATAGTGAAAAGAAAAAACTCGATACCCCCAAAACAACAGTTGAATGGGTGGAACCAAAACACATCACCGGAAATTTTACTATCAATGCAATGATAGGTGGAATATTGGGCGCAAAAATATTTCATATGCTCGAGAATATGGATGATTTTTATCGCGACCCTATCGATGCCATTATTTCTTTTTCGGGCCTCACCTTTTATGGTGGGGTTATAGTTGCAACAATTACTATATTGTGGTATTCAAAAAAATTAAAATTCCATCCTTTACATATTAGCGATTCTATTGTGCCCGGATTGATGCTTGCATATGCTACTGGACGCCTGGGCTGCCAACTATCGGGCGATGGAGATTGGGGCATCAATAATCTCAATCCACAGCCATCGTGGTTTGCCATGTTTCCTTCGTGGGCATGGGCATACGATTATCCGCACAATGTGCTTGGCGAAGGGGTTGCTATTGCTAACTGCGAAGGCAAATTTTGCACTCACCTCGAATATCCGGTATACCCTACTCCACTTTACGAATTTGTGGCTTGCAGCATTCTGTTTTTAATAATGTGGGTGAGTCGCAAGCGTGTTCATTTGGCGGGCTTTATGACTTGCTTATATTTAGTTTTAAATGGCGTAGAAAGATTTTTGATTGAACTTATTCGCATCAATAATAAAATAAATTTCTTTGGAATTGTATGCACTCAGGCAGAGTTGATAGCAACTATAATGGTGATTGCAGGATTGATTGGCTTTGTTTTAATCTATAAAAACAGGAACAAACTTTATTTGATGAAAACTACTGTGACAGAAGAAAATGCCCAAGGCGAAAACGCAAGCATTCCAAATTAAATTTTCTCATGGGAATTGATAAGCAAAATTTTTGGGATGAAAATTATTACAAACATCCACCCCTTACTGCACCAATGCTGGCAATGGCCGAACAATCATTGAATGTAAAATTACCTCCGCTTTATATTGAATTACTTTACATACAAAATGGTGGCTACACGAAAGATTATTTATTTCCCATGAATGTAAAAACAAGCTGGAGCGAAAATCATGTTCCACTGCGCGAATTATTCGGAATTGTTACAGACAAAAATATTAGCTCAGCCCAAAATATATTAGACACTCCATATTTAGTTTCCGAATGGGAATTGCCTGAGAAACAAATTTTAATCAATGGTGGCGGCTCCTGGTGGATTACACTTGACTACAGAGCAGGAGACATTCCTACGGTAAGATGGATTGATGTTGATTACAATGAAGATATTCATATTGCAAATAGCTTTGAAGAATTTATCGATGGGCTTGTTTTACGCAATGGAAATAAATAATAAATCTGGTAAAAAATATTTTTCCGAAATCTAAATCCTGAAAATCAAATTCAATTAAAACCTGCATAATGGAAATAAACTATAAAGAACTTTGTCTTGAAACATGTCGTGTTGCCAAATTGGCCGCGGCTTTTATAAAACAAGAAGCACAGCATTTTGATATAAGTCGTGTGGAATATAAAGATGTAAATAATCTTGTATCGTACGTAGATAAAACTGCGGAACAAATGATTATTGAAGAATTAAAAAAGCTATTGCCCGAAGCCACATTTATAGCCGAAGAAAGTTTCAAGAACGAAGCACAGGCAAAATATAAATGGATTATAGATCCGCTCGATGGTACTACAAATTTCACGCACGGTATTCCTTGCTATTGTGTAAGCATTGCATTGATGGAAGACGATGAAATAGTAACAGGAGTAATTTACGAAATAAACCTTGACGAATGCTTTTACAGCTATAAGAACGGCCCATCGTTTTTGAATGAGCAAGTAATTACCGTATCGAAAAATGAGGTGATGAAAAAATCGCTCATAGCCACCGGTTTTCCGTACACAAAATTCGACCGCACAGGCCCTTACATGCAAGTGTTTGATTATTGTATGCACCACACTCATGGCTTACGCAGACTTGGAAGCGCCTGTGCCGACCTGGCTTATGTTGCCTGTGGTCGTTTCGAAGCCTTTTACGAATACGGCCTTGCACCCTGGGATGTAGCTGCAGGAGTTATCATAGTAAAAAATGCCGGAGGAGTAGTTACTGATTTTCACGGTGGCAATAATGTAATATTTGGCGAAGAATTAATAGCTTCAAATAAAAATATTGCCGATGAGTTTGGTGGTGTGGTTAAAAAGCTTTTTGGATATTGAGTTTTTGATTTTTCGAAGTACGTATATGGTTGTGGTTGTTATTCTCCAAAAGAATTTTTGATTACAATTTAGACATATCACAAAATAATTTTCATTCACAAATGCTATACATCTTTCATTCACTATGTTGCATTTTGTGTGAAAAAAATCATATATATACCGAACCCATTTATGTTTTGGAAAAACAAGCTATTGAAGTTTTTCGGCACTACTAAGCGTACGTTTTATTTTCATTCGAAAATCCAACTACTCAGAGTATTGAAACTATCATTACATAATAAAAATAAAAAGCCCCGAAAATAAATCCGGGGCTTTAATTAAATATTTTTTTTTGTTTAGTTCACCATTACTCTTGCTACACGTGTATCGCCATTCATACGGAATCGAACAAGGTAAGTACCTTTCGAAATTGATGAAATAGAATAAGCTAAAGAATTAAGGCCTGTTTGACTCACACCAGAATTGGTTGATACAACCCTGCCTGTGATATCCAGCATTTCTACTACAAACTCATAATCGCCCAATGAAACAAAGTGGACATTAACATTGTCGTTTGCCGGATTTGGAAACATACCAAACTGTAATTCATCATTAGCATCAAGCGCAATGAATGACAATTTTGAATCACATGGATCCTTTGGACAAGCCAACAAACCATTTGATTTCACTCCCAAATTCCATGACGAGTTTACCAATGCACAATAGGTACGCAAAATTGAATTACTGTAAATACTACCACAACCACCTAAAGCTTTAGATGCTTCTGCTTGTAGTTGTGCTACAGTTATCCCTTTTAGCGGTCCGCTATCTACCACCATTTGATTAAAATGAACCGAACTTGATGGTGCCCAGTTTGCATCAAACTCATCAAATGCGATATTCAAACTCAAACCGGTAAGTTGTGATGCGAGCGAATTGTTCAATGTTGCTAAACTCGGATTGGTGTAATTTGTTGTCAATGTTGCAGGTGCACCTGTGCCTTGCATAATAATTTTTGCAGCACTTGCACTTGTAATCAAAATGCTTTTTGAATTATTGCATCCACCACCAATCGATAAGCCATTTGGAAATACCGCACTAAAATTATTGGTAAGATAATTACTTACTACATTTCCTCCCGGCTTAGGGTTATAATAAGTTTGGTTGTGCCCTGTAAGAAATTTATCGCACGTGGCTGAATTGTCTTTTATATCAAATTTCACTTCGCAAATACAGCCACGTGAATCTGTTACTCCTACTGTATAAGCACCGGGGCATAAGTCCGATTTCACATCTACATTCGAAGCTCCATTACCCCAGTTATATATGTAAGGAGGTTTGCCTCCTGTAACAATAATAGCTGCTTCGCCATTACATTTTTTAGTACAAGTGGCGTCCTTTGTATTAGCGCTGCATGTCAATTGAGAAGGTTGTCCTAAATATTTTTTACAAACGCTGGTACATCCATTATTGGATGTAACTGTAACAGTATATGTGCCCTTTCCTAAGCCCGAAATAACCTGCGTTGTTACACCATTGCTCCATAAATATGTGTAAGGTGCATTGCCACCGGCAACATTAGCACGTAAAACTCCGTCATTAAATCCATAACACGAAACCGTTTTTAGCAAAACAACACTACAATTTAAGCCGGCACCTGCATCATCTATTTTTACAGTGCAAGTTGTTGTGCAGCCACTTAAATTATCTGTTACTGCTACATTATAATCTCCCGAACAAAGCCCTGTTGCAGTGGCGCTAGTTTGTGCAGGGCTTGTGCTCCATGTATACGAATAATTATTTGAGCCCCCCGTTACTGATACTGTTGCCGATCCATTACATGATTTATCGCAAGCGGCATTGTTATTTCCTATTATTGTACATGTTATACTTCCACCTTGTCCTCCACCGGTAACCAAAACCGAACATGATGAACTGCATCCTGCAGCGTCATTAACATTAACTGTATACAGTCCCGGACAAAGACCGGTTGCGGTTTGGGTTGTTTGCACCGGAGTTGTGAGCCAGCTATATGATATATTACCAGTGCCTGTAACTGTAGCAGTTGCTGTGCCCGTACAATTTCCATTGCAGCTGTTGCTCGGGGTTGAAGTGGCGGTGCAGCTAATGTTACCTCCCTGATTGCTTACAACTACCGAACCCGATTTAGTGCATCCTCCTGCAGAAGTAACCGTTACAGTATACGTACCTGAGGCCAATGCCGAAATATTTGAATTGGTAGATCCATTACTCCATTCAAAACTATATCCATTGCCGCCATTGGGATCGTTGATGGTAGCAGTGGCACTTCCTGTATTGCCAAGGCATGATGTTGGTGTAGAATTTAAAGTAAAATCAATTTCTTTTACATTAACCGAATATGTAAAAGTTTGAGCGGCACCATTTGGGCATGCATCATCAATAACAGTTACTGAAAATACATAAGGATTTGCACTTGCATCACCGGCTGTTGTTTGCCAACAAAATGTACCCGTAGGGCGGTTTGCTCCATTTGTAGTAAATGTGGATCCGGGAATTACCGTGGTTGCGTTAGAAGTCATTGTTACAATTTGATTCACATCGTTATCGGATGAAGTTATATCGAAACATATATTATCGCCAGGGCAAATAGAAACACCAAAGTTGCTACCTCCATTTACTCCCGAAGCAGATGGCACATCATTGTTACCACAACTTCCCACATTGAATTGAAAATCGCGCATGCAAGAACCAATAAAAACACCGTTACGGTATTCCTTAACCCTCGATGTTAAAATGCCAACCTGCAATAAATTCGGTGTAAAATTTAATGCTCCTGTTACCGAATTAAATGTAAAGGGAGTACTTGTGGACATTGGCGATGTGGCTGTGTATGGCGAAATGAATGGAATATTGACGCCTTCATCGTCAAGGGGATTAATCAATTCAAAAAATAGCGAATCTCCATCGGCATCGAATGCTCCTTGATTGTAACTAAAATTTTGCGCAATGCATGCATACCCTATTGGGTCAACTGAAAATGTTGGCGAGCTGTTGCAAACACCATTTTGATTATTGATTTTGGCCTCTACGTATTGGCAAGTGAGGTCTGGGTTATTTACTGTTGTTATTGAGCTGTTTCGATTGCATTCACGAAAACCTACTACCCAATCATCGGACTGCGAAGGCAAAGTAATTGTGGCTTGATATATCCATTTGCGAATACCCAAAGCAGTGCCACCATTGCATTTAGAAACAGCCGTTTGACATACCGGTGTAACAATTATACCATTTGGGCCGCTAATTTTTGTTGCTGTAGCTGATAGCGAAACGTTCTTTTTGGCAGAAACTATAGTTAGGCCATAAGATGACGATTCTGCAATACCAAAACAATCGCGATAAAACGCCACTGTTATTCGGTATTGGTTATTACCAAGGCATTGGTAAGTAATGTCGGCACCTGCAGCATGAGTTGCCTGTGATGAGTTGGGTTTTAAAATTAGTATTCCTAAAAAGAATACGCCCATAATCACAGAGAAAGAGTTTAGTTTTGTTTTTAACATTGCATTTAAAGTTTAAAAAATTATTAACGATTTTTATTAGCTGATTTTTGAATTTAGCTTTAGTTTAGCGCAAAAAAAAAAATAATTATTAACAAAAGCAACATCCAACATATATTTCTTTAAACAAAATTGCTAATGCTTCTTAAGCCTATAAGCGTAAAATGACTAATATTGCATAATTCAACCATCATAAAAAATGACAATAAAAGACTTAATCGCTTTTTTCGAAACCATAGCGCCTCGCACTTATCAGGAAAGTTATGACAACAGTGGTTTAATTACCGGCAATGCAGCAACAGAAATTAACGGTGTGCTTGTTTCGCTCGATTGCACCGAGGCCGTTGTTGAAGAGGCTATTGCCTTGAAATGCAATGTCGTGGTAGCACACCACCCTATTGTGTTTAGCGGATTGAAAACCATTACCGGCAAAACTTATGTTGAGCGTACAATTATTAAATCCATCAAAAACGATATTGCTATTTATGCTATCCACACAAATCTGGATAATGTATTCGAGGGTGTGAACAAAGCCATTTGCGATAAACTAGGATTGTTGAATTGCAAAATCCTAAGCCCAAAAATGAATGCATTAAAAAAGCTGGTAACCTTTGTTCCCGATAGCAGTGCAGAATCATTGCGGCAGGCATTATTTGGGGCAGGCGCTGGTAACATTGGAAATTACGATTCGTGCAGCTATAACACAATTGGTTATGGTACTTTTAAAGCCAACGAAAATGCCAACCCCTTTGTAGGCAAAAAGAACGAACTTCATACTGAACCGGAAACGCGTATTGAAGTAATTTTCGAATCGGTAAAACAAATTGGTATTATCAATGCATTGCGCACTAATCATCCTTACGAAGAACCGGCTTTTGATATCTATACACTCGATAATTACTTACAAACAATTGGAGCCGGTATGTGTGGTTACCTGGCCGAGCCATTGGATGAAAAAGATTTCCTTGAACTGGTAAAAACAAAATTCAATTTACAATGCATCCGCCATACCCAAATGCTGGGACAAAAAATTACAAAAGTGGCTGTATGTGGAGGTGCCGGTAGCTTTTTATTGGGCGATGCAATGGCAGCCGGGGCGCAAATATTCATCACTTCCGATTTCAAGTATCACCAGTTTTTCGATGCCGATGGCAGAATCGTAATAGCTGATATTGGGCATTTTGAAAGTGAACAATTTACAATAAATTTAATTTACGATTTGCTGAATCAAAATTTTAATACATTTGCACTCCATTTCACAAAAAGTGTTACCAACCCGGTAAAGTATTTTATATAAATGGCAGTTAAAAAAGGTACTCCTTCAACTGTTGCAAGAACGATAGAGGCGAATGACAGGGCGATTATGAGCAACAGATTTTTTCCGGTGAATCCGGTGCTGCAATTGCTACATGCGAATTTTAATTTCCCCGAACCCCACTTTAACAATTCAAATTTTTAATTTAATTAATCAAAACAATAGATAACAGAAAATGGCAACGAAAAAAAAGGAGGCAACTGAGCCTGTAAAAAAATCAAAAGCAAAAGCACAAGCACCACTTCCGCCACCGGTAGTAGAAATAATTAAAACAGTAAGAGGTGCCGAAAAAGTTCGTGTATCGAAAAACCTGAAATATGTGCACAACCCTGCCGATATTTTACTAGCCATACCCAAGGATGATATCCGCCCTTTTACCCGCACCGATAAAGCAAACTTCGGTATTAAAGAAAAATTACAAGCGCTATATTATGTGCAGCAACTGCACTCGCATATTGATAATATAAAAATTATTCGTGGCGAATTGCCAATGGAAGTAAATGACTTAAGTGATGATATTGCAGGATTGCAAACCCGAATAAAAGGGCTTAATGCAGATATTGCAGCATTGCAAGAGCAAATTGCCGCACGTAAGTTGTCTATTAAAGATTCGCAAGGGTTGATAAAAAAATATGAAACACAACAGGGCAACGTAAAAAACAACCGTGAGTATGAAAGCCTGAGCAAAGAGATAGAGTTTCAACAGCTCGAAATTCAACTTAGCGAAAAACGCATTAAGGAACATACATATGATTTAAATGTAAAAACTTCCGAACTCGACACAGCAAATACTGAGTTTGCATTCAGAACAAACTTATTGGAGCAGAAAAAAAATGAACTCGACAGCATTATATCTGAAACTCAAAAAGAAGAAGATAAACTGAACAGTGAATTGGAGCGTGCCGAAGCATTGATAGAAACACCTTTGATTACTCACTTTAACCGCATACGCAGAAATATGACCAATGGGCTTGCAGTAGTAAGCATTCAGCGCGATTCGTGTGGCGGATGTTTCAATAAAATTCCACCTCAAGTGCAACTCGACATAGCACAGAGCAAAAAAATAACAGTTTGTGAACATTGTGGTCGCATATTAATCGATAGCAAGTTATACGAACCCGAACTCAGTTAATAATAATTTAGAAAAAGGATTTCGAAGGAAATCCTTTTTTTTTCGCCATGATGAAACGCTTATCGCTAATACTTCTTATTTGCAGCTTATCATGGCCGTGCTTTGCCTATTTCGATTTTTCGGCACCATATGAATCCGCCTATATCGAAATTTTTAACATGCACTTTGCCGATGCCGATAAGCAGATAGCGACTTTGAAAAAAAATTATCCCAAAAATGCCTGTGTGCATTTGCTTGATGGTGAAAAAGATTTTCTCAAAACGTTTGTAACCGAAGAACAAGGGGATTTCGACAATCTTATAAAAAATAATGATGCACGCCTGGCACTTTTAGAAAACGAAAATAAAAACAGCCCATATTATCGCTATGTAATTGCCGAACTTATTTTACATAAAGCATATTCAAGAATAAAATTCAAACAATATGTAAAGGCTGCTCTTGAAATTCGCAAAGCTTTCAAGATGCTTGAAGAAAATAAAGTGTTGTTTCCTGAGTTTAAACCCACATTAAAAAACCTTGGTATGCTGCATTGTGTGATGGCATCGGTACCGCAAAACTACAAATGGATAGCGGGCATGGTTGGTTTAAATGGCACACTCGAAGGAGGCATTGCCGAAATGAATGAATTGCTGGCACACATTGTTTCGAAAAAAGAATATGATTACATGCACAACGAAACATTGATGTGGCTTATTTTTATAGAAACACATTTGAATAAGCAAGCTAGCAAATCGCTCGATCTTATAAAGCAATATACCAATTTGTACTCTTCGCCTATCACCGTTTTTTCGGTAGGTAATGTATATTTTCATTATCAAAAAAATGATGAACTGCTGGCTTTGTTTGAGAGTTATAAAGATGATGGCCGTACTTTCCCGATGATTTTTTTACGCTACTTTCGTGGAGTAGCTTATTTGCAAAAACTTGATCAAAAGGGCGAAAAAGAATTTTGGTTTTACATTAATAATTACAAAGGATTCAATTACAAAAAAGGTGCTTATCAGCGTTTGGCATGGCTGGCTTTACTCCGCAACGATGATAGTGCTTACCAAACATTAATTGCCAAATGCATAACAGAAGGTAACGATTTGGTTGACGAAGATTTAGTTGCTTTATCAGAAGCTGAAAACAACGAAAAACCCAATGTAATTTTACTGAGAGCACGTTTGCTTTTCGATGGAGGATATTACTCTCCGGCTTTGAAAGAACTTTCGGGGCACACAGCAAATACATTCCCTTCATTTCGCGAGAAACTTGAATTTATTTACCGCACTGCCAGGGTTTTTGAAATGTTGAACAATGAAAAAAAAGCGTTGGAACTTTATGAGCAAACTATAACTTTAGGAAAAACTTATCGTTATCAGTATGCGGCCAATGCAGCACATTCTATAGGGCAAATTTACGAAGCCAATAAAGATTTCGTCAATGCCGAAAAATATTATAAACTTTGTTTAAGCATGCGCAATCATGACTATCAAAACTCCATGGATCAAAAAGCTAAAGCCGGCTTAGACAGAATAAAAAACAAACAATAAAAATGAATTTTATTGACCAGGCCATACATGAATATGCCGAGCAACATACAACAGCCGAGTCGGTCCTATTGCAAAAGTTAAATAGAAATACTTTCGCCAAAGTGCTGCAACCCCGTATGTTATCGGGTCATATGCAGGGGCAATTTTTATCGATGATAAGCAATATGATTGCGCCAAAATTTATTTTAGAACTTGGCACTTACACCGGTTATTCAGCATTGTGCCTTGCCGAAGGTTTACAGCCCGAAGGCGAATTGCATACCATAGAAATAAACGAAGAATTAAAAACTTTTGCTCAACAATATTTTGAAGAATCGCCATACGGCCAAAAAATAAAAATGCACATAGGCGATGCAATAAAAATAATTCCTCAACTAAATTTAATGTTTGATCTTGTTTTTATTGATGCCGATAAAGAGAATTACGTCAACTACTACAAATTGTGTAAACCATTTTTAAATAAAGGCGGTTATATTATTGCGGATAATGTTTTGTGGAGCGGTAACGTGGTAAAACATGCCACAGAGCGCGATGCCGATACCGAACATTTAATGGCATTTAATACGATGGTACAAAACGATTTGGAAGTAAAAAACGTATTATTGCCAATTCGCGATGGCTTGATGTTGATTCGCAAACTGTAAACACTATGAGCAAAAAAATTATTTCGGTTGTAGGTGCCCGTCCGCAATTTATAAAAGCTGCGGCTTTAAGTCATTGCATTCAGACTGATTTTAGCAATAAAATTTCTGAAGTGATTGTTCACACAGGGCAGCACTATGACGATAGTATGTCGCAAGTTTTTTTTGAAGAACTGGGCATTCCAAAACCAAAATACAATTTAGGGGTGGGTTCGGGCATGCATGGTGAACAAACCGCTTCGATGTTGAGTGGGTTGGAAAATGTTTTTATTTCCGAAAAACCTGATTGCATTATTATTTATGGCGACACCAACTCAACTGTGGCAGCTGCACTTGCTGCGGGTAAACTGCACATACCTGTTGCACACATCGAAGCAGGTATGCGATCATTTGATAAAACAATGCCCGAAGAAATGAACAGAGTGCTTAGCGATCATATTTCAACTTATTTGTTTTGTGCCTCCACCGATGCCATGCACAATTTACAAAAAGAAGGATTTGATATTAACCTTGCACCACCTTACTCGGTAAATAAACCCGGTGTATTTTTGAGTGGCGATATAATGCTTGATGCAGCAATGCTTTTTTCACAAAAAAATAAAAGTATCACCGATGAACTGCTCGAAAAAATTAATGACAAGGAATTTATTCTTCTATCTATTCATCGCGATTTTAATACTGATAATGTACAACGCTTATCGAACATTTTTACCGCTTTGAATACTATTCAAGAACAATACAAGCTAAAAATAATATTCCCCATTCACCCGCGTACAAAAAAAGCCTTGCTCAATATAAGTGAAATCAATACAAAGAATATTATCACCATTCCCCCTGTGTCGTATGAAAAAATGACAACACTATTAAGAAAAGCACGAATGGTAATTACCGATTCGGGAGGCTTGCAAAAGGAAAGTTATTTTTTCCAAAAGCCTTGTGTAGTGCTGCGCCCAAACACTGAGTGGATTGAGTTGGTAGAAAATGGAAATAATATTCTTGCCGATGCCGACCCACAAAAAATAACTGAAGCCTTCAATAAATTATTCTATAAAACTGATTTTACTTTTCCAGAGTTTTATGGTGATGGTAAGGCTTCAAAGTTTATTTTAAATAATTTGCTGGCTCAATAAATTATATCAATGGGTGTTTCTGTTTTAATTTACTCCGAAAAATTACACCGAGGCTCACCTATATTTTTGATATTGTTTTCAAATCAATTCTGCAGTTCCATTTTGTTGAATTCACCACCGATATTAATGTGGTTAATAATTTTGATGGCCCGGTGATAAATTACTCTCAACAAAAAATAAACAATAAACTTCAAATAATTCCCTGCCCAATTTTATTTGAAGAAAAAATAACGCCACAGCAAATAAGTATTGAGCAATGGAATAACCTGCCTGTATTTTTTAAAACAAATGATGGCGATTTTCCTTTCGATTTAATGGGTGCAGCTTTTTATTTGATTACACGCTACGAAGAATACTTCTCCATCACTCCAGATAATCATGGTCGCTTTTCGGCAAATAATTCATTAGCGTACAAACACAATTTTTTGCATCGTGCTCTTATTCACCATTATGCTTTTTGCATTGAAAGTAAAATGGAACTGCCGAAAACTATGCAAGAGAAAGTAAAATATAAACCACTGATTACTTTCGATATTGACAATGCTTACGCCTACCTGTATAAAGGGCTATATCGTACTACGGGTGCCGCAATCAAAGATATTGTGCGCTTCGATTTCGAAAATTTGTATAATAGAATTTCAACATTATGCTTCATAAAAAAAGACCCTTTTGATACTTATGCGTACATCGATGCGCAGGCAACAAATGATTTTGAAATAGCCTATTTTTTTATGACCGCCAATCTTTCACAATTTGATAGGAATATGGATTATCGTAAAAAGCAATTTCAAAAATTAGTAACAAAAATTGCAAGTCAATATCAAATCGGAATTCATCCCTCCTACTATTCCAATGAGCAAACCGAAAAATTACAAGAAGAAATAAATAGGTTGGCCACCATGAGCAAAAAAAAAATTATCCACTCACGACAACATTTTTTGCGGCTGAAATTTCCTAATACTTTTCAGCAATTAATAAAAGAAGGAATTGAACACGATTACAGTTTAGGATATGCTGACAAAGCAGGTTTTCGCGCTTCCATTGCTGTGCCTTTTGCATTTTTCAATTTAACAACAAATGAAAAAACAAATCTCATTCTGCATCCCATTACTTTTATGGATGCTACCTTTAAGTTTTATGAAAAGAAAACTAACGACCAAACAATAAAGACAATCAGCGATCTGAAAAATGAAATACAACAGGTAAACGGACAATTGCATGTAGTGCTTCACAATGAAACACTGAGCGAAAAAGGCGATTGGAAAGGATGGAGAAATATTTTTGAGAAAATAATAAGTTGATGTGATGATAAAATATTTGCCACATAGCGAAGTTGACAAACAAAAATGGGATGCCTGCATAAACGCAAGTAAAAACAGGTTGGTTTATAATTATTCATGGTATTTAGATATAGCATCTGCGGGTTGGGGTGCAATAATTTACGATGACTACAAAGCAGTAATGCCTGTATGCTATCGCAAGAAATTCACCTTCGAATACATTTACCCTCCTTACTTTATTCAACAACAAGGAATTTTCTCTCCCGAAAATATTGATGCTTCGTTGACAAAATTATTTTTTGATGCAATACCAACGAAATTCAAATTTATTGAGCAATATCTTAATACCGGTAATATTTTCGAACCGGGAGGTTATAAAGTGATTTATAATTCTACTTATCATCTATTGCTGAAAGATAATTACGAAGCGCTATCAAAAAACTTTTCGCAAAACCATAAACGCAACATAAAAAAAGCGGCAGAAAATAATTTGGTCATTTCGCACGAAGCATCAACCGACTCAATTATTTCATTGTTTCGAAATGGTAAAGGAAGCGAAGTAAAAAATTTGAAGGACGAACATTACAAAGTTCTAAAGGAGCTTTTTCTTCAATGTGGCAACCGGCAACTTTTAAAATTTTACAACATAAAAAAAGACGACAAAATTATTTGTGGTGCTGTTTTCATTGTTGAAGGAGATACGGCAATTTTCATTTTTTCGGGTGCCGATGAGGATGCGAAAAATTCAGGTGCCATGACTTTACTCATCAACCAATTTATTATTGACCATAGCGGTACTAATATCACATTGGATTTCGAAGGAAGTAATATCCCCGGTTTAGCAAGGTTTTACAAAGGTTTTGGGGCAACAGAAAAAAAATACATGCTTGTTACCAAAAATTTATTACCCCCTCCTTTCAAATGGTTGAAATAAGAATATTATATTTGAGAATTGAATAAAACATACTAAATAAATAATGGTACATCTTCTGAATAAAAACAATTCCATCATTAATCACTTTATAGGCGAAATACGCAATGTAGATGTGCAAGGTGATCGACTACGTTTTAAGCGCAACCTTGAGCGTATTGGCGAAATTGCCGCATTAGAAATCAGCAAAACTATGGAGTATGAAAACGTAGAAATAACAACTCCGCTAGGCCTTGCTAATGTTGCATTATTAAAATCGCAACCGCTGCTTGCTACCATTCTTCGTGCAGGGTTGCCTTTACATCAGGGATTACTTAATTATTTTGATGGTGCCGATAGCGCATTTATTTCTGCATACCGCAGGCATCATAAGGATGGCTCTTTCGATATCCATGTTGAATATTTATCAGCTCCGTCTATTGAAAATAAGGTGCTGATAATTGCCGATCCCATGATAGCGACAGGTCAATCGCTTGTACTCACATACAAGGCTTTGCTGGAGCGTGGCACCCCAAAGCATACCCATATTGTGGCCGCAATTTCCAGCCGGCAAGGTATTGCTTATTTACAAAGTCATTTGCCCGATAATGTAAGTATATGGACTGGTGCTATTGACGAAGAACTTACTTCCAAGGCATACATTGTACCCGGCCTTGGCGATGCGGGTGACCTTGCCTATGGCGCAAAAATTTAATTACACTCATTACAACCATCACTGTATACGTAGCTCGCGGCCGTTGATTTACTATTTATGGAAAAACTCATTAAGGTTATATTGGTCATACTCATCAGCAGTGTAAAATTTGTTGCCGGTCCGCCATTTGCCTATTATAACCAAAGTTACGATTTCCATTTTTTCGAAACTATCTTCTATTGCATTGCCGGTGGCATGCTTGGAGTATATGTGTTTAATTATTTTTCGAAACCTGTGATTCATTTTATTGAAATGTGTAAGCACAAACTTTTTCCCAATCATGGCAAAAAGCCAAAAAAAATATTTACCCCACATAACAGGCGTGTTGTAAAAATCTGGAAACAATATGGATTAGCGGGTATTGCCTTCCTCACTCCTGTTATTTTATCTATCCCCATTGGAAACATTATAGCGGCTAAACTTGTTCACAATAAAAAGAAAGTATTCCTGTACATGTTTATATCCATTACGTTTTGGGCATTTGCTTTTACAGGTACTTTCGAATTTATGCATGCCACAAACTTACACCAGTTAAAAGAGTCCTTTTTCAACTTATTAAAATGATTAAAAAAAAATACGAGCATCTTTTTTTCGACCTTGACCATACAATATGGGATTTTGAAGCAAACTCTGTTCTTACGCTCAAAGAAATTTTTGTTGAATTTAAATTGCTTGATACAGTACCATCGTTCGATGAATTTTATGAACAATATAAACCCATCAACCGCAAGCTTTGGGATGCATATGAGAAAAAACTTATACCCAAGGAATCGGTACGGGTTGACCGTTTTGATTTGTCGCTAAAGTACTTTGGTTTGAATGACAGACCGCTGGCTGAATCCATAGCAAATTATTACACTACGCACTCACCATCGAAAGGCAAATTGATTGACGGTGCCGAGCATGTTTTGCAGACTTTGCAACCGCATTACAATATCCATCTTATTACAAATGGTTTTAAAGAAGTGCAGTTTGTTAAAATTAATACTACAGGCATCGAAAAGTATTTCGACCAAATTATTATTTCTGAAATGGTAGGGATGATGAAACCCGCGACAGAAATTTTTGATTTTGCCATGCAAAAAGCCTCAGCGCAAAAAAATAACAGCATCATGATTGGCGATAGTTTGTATGCCGATATAGAGGGTGCAATGATATACGGCATGGATGCTATTTTTTATAATCCCGACAAGATAATACACAACTCGAAACCTACCCATGAAATTTCGGACATGCATGAATTGTTGAATATTTTGTGATAGAGAATTGGGGTGAGGTGTAATTTTACTTCAAGAATAAACGTCCTTTCTTTCGTAAATTAATACCGGCTTAATCAACTCAAAGATTGCGATAGAAAAATAAATATCCTTTAGCAAAAAAGTACAGTCAAAAAAAAAGCCTCTACGAGTAGAGGCTTATTTCTTTTTGCAATAAAGTTAATTACAACTTTGGAGCAACTGCACCAGCAGGTTTTACCTCTTCGGTAGCGCCTGTAGCTTTTTTGTCTGAGCAAGAAGACGACTTAGCGTCTTTTTTGCAACATCCTGATTTGCCAGCATCTTTTTTGCTGCACTCTTTTTTAGTTTCTGCTTTTGGAGCAGAAGGAGTAGACGCTTGCTGCGCACTTACTGCTGTTACAGCTGCAAAACAAAATGCTGCTGCGATTACCATTAATTTCTTCATATTCTATTTTTTTTATTGTTAATTAACTTTGCAAATATAATACCTTTATAATTATGTGTACGTTAAGTAAACCAAAATAAGGTTTCTATTCATGTTTATTTCACCAGTGCAAACATGTTAGCTTTTTTTATTATTCAAATTACAATTTCTTCAACAACTCATTCAACTTCTTTTGTGTTTCCCTGTCATCGTCATTCAGTACCGGGCATTTTAAAGCTTTCTCGGCCCATACTTTAGCATAAATCATATCACTTGCAGCATCACGTTCATAATAAGTCATGGCCAATTCGTACATGTGCAAACTATATGCTGGTTCGAGGGCAATGGCTGCCGAAAAGTTTTTTATAGCATCGTCATAAGTACCACCGGGAGGCACGCCACCAAAGAAGGCATTTATCATCATTTTTTCGATAGAGCTAAAACCGGCTATAGTACGATGCCAGCGACCCATAATATGAAAAGGCCCGGCAAGTTTTGGGTTGAGTGCAATGGCCTTGTCGGCCTCGCCCTTAATCAACTTTGCATTGGCAATTTTTACTTTGCTACTGGCATTTTCGTTAATACGTCCAAGTGCAAGCGCATACGTATAATGTGCATCGGCACTTTTATCATTCGCGGCAATGGCTTTCTTACCAAGATACTCTGCAATACAGTACCACTTCTGTTGTTCGGCTTCGGTTTTTGCCTGAAACCCAACTTGGAATACAGGAAACTTGTGTTGTGCAGATAATCAACATTGCCCGAATCGCTTTTTAGCAATTGCTGAAAAATGGGCAAAGCCAATTCAAATTTGCTTTCGTTCTTAAAGGCCAATGCTTTTTGGTATAGTTCATTTTGCTGCCCAAAAAGTGTAGAACCAATTATGCTGATGATAAATAAACTCAAATACTTCATACTGGATTTTTTTAATTTTTTTGTTAAAACAGAAAGTCAAATATATGAAAAAAACGATAAAACGATTTTAAAAATTTGTACGCACACCGGCAATCCAACGAAATTTTACATAATTGGGTTCGGCACTTGGGGGAGTATTTAAGAATAAAGGAACATCGAAAAATAATGACAACGGACTTACTTTTTCGAGCGGGCCAAACTTTTTAATTGTCATCACCATGCCAACCCCTGCATCGGCACGCAATTTATCAAACTGTAAGGGTTCTTTTACAGTGTTCTTATTGATTATGCCTGCATCGCCAAAAATGTAAGGAGTAAGATGTAGCCAGTTACGGGTAATTTTGGGCCGGAGTTTTATCAAACGGTCGAGCAAAATTTCGACAGATGCAGAAGCCCCCGAAGTGCCTTTATACGTGTCAATTATTTCATTATTATCGTTAAGGGTTACTGCTCGATAGCCTGCATAACCCCGCAAATTAAGGCCTCCACGATGTTGGAAATGGTTAGTACTAATACCATAATCACCAACCCAATCATTAGGCACAATACCACCAGAACGTACATATTTCGATTCCATCATCTCTTCGGGATTGGCACCTGCAAGATAAACCATGCTTTCGCTGGCAAATCGATTTCCCCATCCATACGCTGCATACATTCGGGTGTTGATGGTTAAATTGCCAATATTATTATTATTCAACACCTGCCCTGTTATACTTGCAAAATCATAATCGCTGCCCAAAGAAGTGCTCTTGAGCATTAAATTTATCTTTCCTGTACCACGTATATAGTTATAGTTGTGTTCAAGCGATAGCCGTGCAGTGTTATTCCGGAATCCTGTTTTCCATTCATCTTTGTACAATAAATAATCTGCATCGGCAATATTGTTTCGTAACATGGTTTTGAAACTTAGTCCAACAATATTTTTTTTATTGCGGCTTTTGATCTCAAATCTTGTATTGGTCAATAATAAGCCGTCAAGCAACCTGCCTTCGATAGAAAATTCTGAATTTTTTATAAAATTATTGAAAGGAGTGCGATAAGATGCCACCACAGAAACAGGCAAATAATTACCGGCTTTGCTTTCGGCATTGTAGATTTCGCTTTGTCCAATTGTTGTATTATACCATGCCGACAAATGTGTAAAATGCGAGTTGTTCATGTAATTGCCATTGAAGTGCAAGCCGGCTTTGATACCGTCAACATTATTATACCACAAATCGGGGCGCCAAAATATTTGATAATGCGTCCAACTTGGTGTGTTGTCGATTTGTGAGTCGAAGGACAATTTCAATGGCAAACACTTACGGTTGTTAAGTCTGTTTATATCGGCAAGACGATTTGAAGGGTCGATCTCTATTTTTTTAATTCCACCAGGCACATTAACTATTGCTGTATACGAGTCGTTCAAATTATCCCATCCCTCCCACTTCGGCAATACAGTGGCGTTGGTGCTTTTCACAAATCGAGTATTGGGAATGTAAAAATCGTGCTTGATATTGTCTTTACTAATCACCGTAAAATCTACAGGCATTTGCATACGTTCTTTTCTGTGAAAAGTAATACGGTATTCATCTTTGTTCTTTGTGCTGCGAATTTTTCCTACGCGGTAATCTATCCGTTTGTCGGTTTCAATCCATTGGTCGAAAAACCAGTTTAAGTCCACATGAGTGTATGAGATGATTGATTGCCGGAAATCGTCCACATACGGATGGCACACTTTCCATTGGTCGAAATAGTTAATCATAGCAGCCTTAAACAAATCGTTGCCAAGAACGTATTGCAAATTGTAAAGCATGGTTGCGGTTTTATAATATGCCTGCCGGTACCCGCCTGTTGGCGAATTCTTGCCTTCGAAAACATCTGAATGAGTATTGATAAAACCATCTTCCTGTTTCAATGCTTCGCGCAAATATGTTTGCAATATTCTATTAAACATGGGATTTTGCTCAACAAAAAACTTCTCTTTATATGCTTTAAATTTTTCACGCTTCAAAGTATCACCATCAATATTCAATAATCCCCAACCGGTAAGAAATTGCGTAAAGCCTTCATCGAGCATAGGGCGATACGTTTCGTTATTTCCTACCTGACCAAAGTACCAGTTATGCCCCACTTCGTGCACCAGCAAGCCACGGTAGCCGGGGTCGCTGCCACCATCCAATGTTAGCATGGGATATTCCATTCCATCGCGTGCATCGGCAGCAATAATTTTGGGATAAATATAATTGCCAAACTCCTGAGAGTGCACACGAATGATATCGGCTAAATAAGAAGAAGCATTTTGCCATCGGCTTGCAACGGGCTCTTGTGCAAGTGCAATGCAACGTATACCGTTATAGTTAGTTTCGCTTATACGATAATTGGGGTCGGCAGTAAATGCAAAGTCATGTACGTTAATTGCTGCAAACTTCCATGTTTTTGTAGTGCCATCGGGCTTAACAATTTCTGATGCCGGTGAGCCGTAAGGTTTATTTTTAAAATTAGCAATATCGAGTTGAGCACGCAATGCTTGCGGCAATACTTCGCTTTCGTTAAGCATTACTCCGGTACCATCAAGTATGTATTGATTGGGCAAAGTGAGCTCTACCTGATAAGAACCAAAGTCGCCATAAAATTCATGACCCATATGCTGGTTAACATCCCATCCAAATTTAGCATCGTATACACACATGCGCGGATACCAATGTACACCATCGTAATGCTTGCGGCCGCCACTGCCACGAAATATTTTCATCCTTCGTTGATCACCCGTGATGTCATAATAGGTAGCAAAATTTATATTGAATGTAAGCGAACTCCCCGGTAGCATTGGCTCATCGAGGTTTACCTGCATTATGGTATTATCGATATTATATGCAGGCTTAAACATTCTTTGGCCTTGCGCACCACCCGACATATACTGTAACGAAATAATTTGTGTTCCCAATTTTTGCTTTTCGTAATTGCCGTAATGTGGTTTTTGCTTATTGTTCTTTTTCAATTTATCGAGATAACTTTCAGGTTGAAAAGCATTTTGGTATAAATGAAAAAATACCTGACGCAATGTATCGGGCGAGTTGTTGAAATATTCTAATGTGACACTGCCCGACAAAATATCGGTGCTATCATTTAGCGATGCTTTTATTTTGTATTCTACATCCTGCTGCCAGTAAGCTTTGTGGGGCATTCTGTTTTTCCAGTAATACACATTTTCGGCACTGCGGTACGGAATGGTTTGGGCAAACAAATTTTGCACACAGGCAAAAAGTGCAACAGCATAAAATATTTTTTTACTCATTTTATTTTAAAATTTAAAAAGATGAATACAATCCATCAAAGAATTAATACGAAAGTCAGCTTGAATATCTTCGTTTTTATTGTTGCACAAAACTGTCCATGTGCCCATTTTTTGTCCCATAATCATATCGCTTTCGCTATCGCCAATGACAACTGATTTTGCAAAATTTATTGTTGGAAATTTTTCTTTGGCAAGTTCCAACATTTTGGTACCCGGTTTGCGCATTTGTTCCACATCGTTTGCTAACAAAGCGGTTGCTGCAAATACATGATCTATTCGACCACCGGCCTTAGTAATTTCATTTACCATATTGGTGTGGATGATTTCCAAATCCTGTTCGGTCATCAATTGCTTACCAACTCCTTGTTGATTGGTAATAACAATGATGTGCTTGAAAAGGCTTGCCAGATAAGCCAACGAAGGTTTCACACCCGGAATCCATTCGAAGTTTTCCCACGTTTTTACATAGTCGTTGTGCTGCAGTGTATTTATTACACCATCGCGGTCGAGGAACAATGTCCACGTTTTATCTATTTCTAATTTATCTGAAATCACTTTGTGCTTTATAATAATCTTCGGGAATGCCAATGTCAATAAAATAACTATCGAATATTACCCCTTCGAAATGTTTTTTTGTAACTAATTTTTCGAGCACCTCTTTTTCGAAAGAAAACTTTTTGTCGAAATTTTGTGTATCGAAAAAAGATACATCCATTACATACACGCCACCATTAATATATCCTTCGTCCACATATTTTTTTTCTTCGAAACCTGTGATACGATTTTCATTATCAATAATCACTGCACCATAACGGTCGAAATTTTTCATTGGTTTTAATGCAATGGCTATATCGGCTTC
>JADKFV010000032.1 GCA_016717325.1 Bacteroidota bacterium
TGTACTCCAATTTACTTTGCCCATGAGCAAATAAAACAGAAACAAAAAAAGCACCAAGCATTAAATATTTCATCGCGAAATATTTATAATGATTGAATTATTTTTATAAAACTGTCGGCCTTGAGTGATGCACCACCAATCAAGCCGCCATCAATATCAGTGTTGGAAAATAATTCTGCAGCATTTTTTTCATTGCAACTGCCACCGTATAAAATTGAAATTTCGTTGGCTGTGCTTTCTCCATACTTTTCAATAAGCAATTTGCGTATGAAGCTATGCATCTCTGCAGCTTGTGCGGGTGAGGCTGTAACACCTGTGCCTATTGCCCATACAGGTTCGTAAGCAATAGCACAATTTATAATTTGAGTTTCATCTAAATGAAAAAGTCCATGCCAAAGTTGTCCTTCTATAAGATTGAAATGTTTCATTTGTTCGCGGTGACTTAATTGTTCACCACAACAAAATATTACTTTCAAATTATTTGTCAGTGCATTTTCAACTTTCGTTTTCAAAGCTTCATCCTTTTCCTGATGATACGTTCTTCGTTCCGAATGACCAATGATAACATGCGTTATTCCAGCGCTATACAACATGGTTGCACTTACCTCGCCTGTATATGCTCCCGATAAATGTTCACTACAATCCTGTGCTGCTACAAAAATATTTTTATTGCTTTTAATAATATCTGCAACAGTACTTAAATATAAATATGGAGTGGCGAGAATAACTTGTTTGCCGCCAAGGTCAATAGATTTAAGGGTTTCGACCAATGTGCCGGCCAATGCACATGCTTGGTCCAAAGTAAGATTCATTTTCCAGTTAGCTGCGGCTATTCTATTTCTCATAATTTTATTTTTTATAACGGCACGAATATACGAACCTAATGAAAACAAAAAAGCGCCACACTTTTGGTATGACGCTCATTCGCGATTTGTGTATATTTTGATTTAGTTACGCGACAATTTTGACAACAATAAAAATGAACTTTTATTTATGCAGCAAAAATAATAATTTAATATTGATAATACAAACTATTATAAAATATTTTACACATCGTGTTAGTAAAAGTGAATCGTTACAAATTTATACCATTAATTTTTACACGTTGAATCAAAAAATAATTTTCTTCATCGGGTACAAAATCAAAAAAACTTTCACCACCAAAGTTTACTTTCAATGAGTTGAAAGTGGCGGTGCATGTGGCTTCGAGCATAACACGAATATTTTTTTTCTTGACCGAAACAACTTTCATATCTGTAAACTCGAGGTCGCTTATAGAATCGTATGCTTCTTTAAACAATGATGCTTTTTGCAAAAATATTTTTTTGTCGTACGAAATATTATTGAAAATTAATTCATCGTGTATCAGATATTCTGCAATTTTCAAATCTAATTTCAAAAGCGATTGTAAAAACATAATTGCATTCTCCATGCAATCGTGCTTATGATTGGGATGAAATTCTTCGTATGGAAAAATGCGCATCATACCCGGCATATCAATTTTTTGCACCTTCAGGTGAATTAGTTCTTCTACAATAAATTTATAGATAGTGCGCTTGCGGGTACCGGGCAACCATGTAACGGAAATATTATGACGACCAAGCAAGTCGAATAACTTGTCAAATTCAATATTCAATTGTTGAGTATTCATTGTGGCAGCATCCTTAAATTTTTTCTTGCCCAATAATACCCCTATCGCTTCTTCATTGGCTTCACTAAACTGCTTTTCGAAGTTCATTACATTGTTGAGAAAAAAATGTTGTAATTCGATTGGTGTATCTTCGGAAATAACCGGCATATGCCCGGTTTCGGCTCCTATCTGCATTTTCAATAGCTCCGTATCGAACTTCAATTCGTCTTTGTCTTTGTCTTGATACAAGTCATTTAAGTTTGTTATCGGTGGCTTGGCTTTTCTTTTTTTCGACATTCACTTTTTTTCTGCAATATAAACTATTTTTGTGGTTCAAAAAAAATACATGGCATCAAATTCTTTTGGCGAAATATTCCGCATTACAACTTTTGGCGAAAGCCATGGTCAAATGATTGGTGTAATTATAGATGGCTGCCCGGCTGGAATATTTATTGATGAGTCAGAAATAAAAAATCAATTGGCAAGGCGAAGAACCGCACAATCAATTTTTACAAGCGGACGTAAAGAAGATGATAGCTTTGAAATTGTATCAGGATATTTTGAAAACAAAACTACCGGTGCCCCTATCACTTTTATTATTAAAAACATGGATGTGAAATCGGACGACTACATTAATCTTGAAAATACTTTTCGTCCATCGCATGCCGATTTTACTTACTCCGCAAAATATGGCAATCGCGATTATCGTGGTGGTGGTCGTTCATCGGCACGCGAAACCACACTGTGGGTAATTGCCGGAACACTGGCAAATCAAATTTTGCTACAAAACAATATTCGCATCAAGGCCTATGTTTCTGCTATTGGAAATATTGCCACACAAAAAAATTATCAGCAATTTGATTTTAATACAATTGATAGTAATGAAGTACGTTGTCCTGATGATAATTGTGCAACACAAATGATAGAATACTTAAATGACTTAAAGCAAAATGGTGATACCACAGGTGGCGTGATTACTTGTGTAGTGCAAAATATGATTGCCGGTTTGGGCGATCCCATTTTCGAAAAGCTTCAATCGAAACTTGCCGCAGCTATGTTTTGCATCAACACCGTTCATGGGTTTGAATATGGTAGTGGGTTTGCCGGTGCATCTATGAATGGAAGTAAGCATAACGATTTATTTAATAACGTAAACATGGAAACTAAAAGTGCTGAAACTACCACAAATAATTCTGGAGGTATACAAGGCGGCATAAGCAATGGCATGGATATATTTTTTAATGTAGCATTTAAACCTATTGCATCAATAAAGCAGGAACAAGTAACAGCAAATGTAAATAACGAATTGTCATCATTGGTTATTTCAGGAAGGCACGATGCCTGTGTGGTGCCACGTGCAGTTCCTATTGTAGAAGCTATGACAGCACTCACGTTGCTAAACGCATTTTTAAAAAATAATGCTTACAACAATTTAAATTTAAAATAAATTCCAATCTTCAGATAAATAATAAACAAAGAAAAATAAATGAAAAAGTTTTTTAAAAATTTTTCGCAGTAGTATTGTTACTTTTTATAGCATTCCTTATTGCCATACCATTTTTATTTAAGGGAAAAATAATTGAGGCTATAAAACAGGAGGCGAATAAAAGCCTCGATGCAAAATTGAATTTTGGTGATGTTGATCTTACTTTGATATCGTCATTTCCTAATTTGAAATTGAGTTTGCAAGATTTGTCAATTATTGGCAATGCCCCTTTCGATGGCGATACTTTGATATATACCAAGAACATTTCGATTAAAGTTGGTTTGTATGATGTTGTTTCGGGCGGGCAAACAAATATAAAATCGATTGTGTTGGATAATCCATTTATAAACATTCTCATATTGAAAGATGGAAAAGCCAACTACAATATTACCAAAGAGAGCAAAGATGCTAGTACCAGTAGTGCCGAACCAACAGCATTCAAACTTGCCCTCAACAGTTATGAAATAAATAATGGTAAAATAAATTATGACGACCGCAGTCTTACTTTTCGCATGTTGCTTAATGATGTGAACCATAGAGGCACAGGAGATTTTACTCAGGATTTATTTTTGCTAAAAACACAAACCGAAGTTAAATCAAATGATGTGTGGTATGGAGGTGTGAAATATTTAAGCCAAGTGCAATCGAAACTTTTGGCTGACCTTGACATGGATATGAAGAACTTCAAATTTACTTTCAAGGAAAATGAATTGGCACTGAATGATCTATCAACAGCATTCGATGGTTGGCTGGCTATGCCTAAGGATGATATTGATATGGATTTGAAATGGAAGGTAAACCGCAATGATTTTAAAAGCTTCATGAGTTTAATTCCCGGTGTGTATTCCTCCTCGTTTAAAGATGTGAAGTGCACCGGCAATTTGGCAATGAATGGTTTTGTAAAAGGTACCATGACCGACACCCGAATGCCGGGTTATGGGTTGAATGTAAAAATTGATAACGGAAATTTTCAATACCCATCGTTGCCATCGGCTATAAAAAACACATTGGTCGATTTGAAAATAAATAATCCCGATGGTGTAACAGATCATACAATTATTGATTTGAAAAAAATGCATGTCGAAATTGGTGGCGACCCTTTCGATGCAAAATTATTTGTAACCACTCCTGTAAGCGATGCCAATATCGATGCAATGTTGAAGGGAAAAATAAATCTCGGCAATTTGAAAAATACTGTTCCATTACCGCAAGGCATGATACTTACAGGAATATTAAATGCCGATATGCTGGCTAAAGGTCGTTACTCTGCCATTGAACAAAAACGTTACGAAGATTTTAATGCAAGCGGTACCATGTCGATTGCCGAAATGAATTATAACGATACTAAATCGGGCGATAAATATTTCATCAAACAATTTATGCTCACATTCAATCCAAAAAATGTCACGCTCAATAATCTGGAGGCCACAGTTAAGAACACCGATTTTAAAGCCACGGGAACTATTGATAATCTTATTGGATATTATGTAAAAGACGATTTGCTCAAAGGAGCATTCACCTTAGTGGCAAATAAAATAAATGTAAACGACTGGATGGTAAGCGGTGCCACTTCCGAAGGCCAAGCGGTCGATACAAGCAAAATGAGCGCTATGCAAATTCCGGCAAATATTGATTTCGATATGACAACGGCTGTTGGAAAACTTATTTACGATGATATTATTATGACCAATGTAAAAGGAAATATTGTGGCGCGTGACGAAAAGTTGAGCATGAATAATTTGTTTATGAACCTGATGGGGGGATCAATGATGATTAATGGAACTTACTCGGCAAAAAATATTAAGAAACCTGATTACACTTTTAACCTGAACATTACTGATTGGGATATTCAGCAAACAAATAAAACTTTTAATACAGTAAAAAAGATAGCGCCTGTAACAAGCAAGTGTAATGGAAAATTTTCGACAGTGATGGATATGCAAGGCATCATGGATGAGCATATGCAACCACAAATGGACAAATTAAATGCTTATGGAAAACTACAATCGAAAGATGTAACACTGAATAATCTTACGGCATTGAGTAAGATTGCCGATGAATTAAACATGCCTCAATACAAACAAATGAAACTTTCGAATGTGAATATTTCTTTCGATATAAAAAACGGACGATTGTTTGTAAAACCATTTGAGCAAAATTTATCGGGCACCAAAAGTGTGATTGAAGGTTCGCAAGGATTGGATCAAACCATTGCATACACCATGAAATTAAATATTCCTTTATCATCTATGGGCACTGCGGCAAAAGGAAAAGCACAATCTTTGTTATCACAACTCTCGGGTAAAACAGGGAATTAATATTTCGTTGCCGATCCTGTTCCGGTTGATGTAATAATTGGTGGCACTGTATTGAAGCCCGAAATAAAAACTTCATTTAAAAACACAGGCGCCAATATTGTAAATACGATAAAGGATGAAATAAAAAATCAGGTAAATACACAAATAGATAATGCCAAAGAAAAAGCGCGTGCCGAAGCCGATAAAATTTTGAAAGAAGCCGAAGTAAAATCGAAAGCATTACGCGATGCCGGTTATCAGGCTGCCGAAGAAATTCGTAAGCAAGGATATGCCGCTGCCGACAATGTGGTGAAAGAAGCGAAGAATCCTTTAGCGAAAATTGCTGCGCAAAAATTGGCTGAGAAAATGGAAAAAGAAACCGATAAAAAAGTAGAAGCTGCAAAACGCGAAGCCGATGATAAAGCAAATAAAATAAATGAGGAAGCAAGGAAGAAGGCGGATGAGTTGTTGAAGTGAGATTGAATAGAACTAATAAGAATTAATAGATCCAAATTTTGTTTCGAAAAATAATTATACACATGAGAAATATTGCTATAATACTCTGCATCTCTTTTTTAATTATTAAACCATTCATTTCTTCTGCACAAATAAATATTGCAAAAATAGATACCAACTTATGGAAATTGGAAAAGACAAACAATACTCTTTTCATAACTCCCAAGTTTATTTTTACTTATGATACTACTATAATTTTTTATGAAATGAATAATCATAAAAAAAATATTTTTTGTGAATTGAGTTATAAAATGCCTTATAAATACTATATTGTAACAAGTAAGGGAGTGAAAACATACACAAATAAATATTTTCATTGGAGATTAAATATTAATAATTTGCAAATAGATTCCTCAACTTTTGTCTCTCTCACTGATTCTATTTTTACCACAGATTATGGCAGAATTTATTTTATGAAATTGGATAATCAACAAATTCAAAAAGCATTAAATTCTAATCAGGATTTTTCTCTTACGGATCCTTTTGATTCCAACATACTCATTCGGATTTCCAGTTCAGATCTTGGAACATTAAGTCCTAATCATTGCTTATTATGGTTCACTAAAATAGTTGAAATAGAAGTGCCTTATATGCAGATAGATTCAATATCAGAAATGCCTATTGTGCATTGAACTATGATCTATGTTTTTATTTTAATCAAACTTTGCTGTAGGGCTTAAAATTAGTAGCAGAAAAAAAACGATAAAGAATTAGAGAATGCAAAACGCGAAGCCGATGATAAAGCAAATAAAATAAATGAGGAAGCACGCAAGAAAGCCGATGAGTTGTTGAAGTGATACTACCGGTGGTAAATTGCCTTCAAGTTCTTATTGATTATTGAAGAGATTATATAGGGTGATTTATTTTTCGTTTGCGCTATGCAATATTGAACTTATTGATTTGGTATATTTCAAAAGCTATTTTCTGCTTTGACTTGCATCTCATGAAGCTTCCTTATTTCTAAATTTATTCAAAGTATAAAACACACCTAGAATACTAATTGCAAAAAATGCAGCGGCAATAACAAATGGCATAGTAGGAAAATATATAGCGGCTTTGGATGACGAGAAATAAGAAAATATGTACGTCATCATAAGAGGTCCAATTATAGATGTAACACTTACAGTAGATGCTAACGCACCCTGCAATTCGCCCTGTGCATTGGAGGCAACATTTTTACTCATTATACTTTGTAATGCAGGCATAGCAATTCCACTAAGGCAATACACAAAAGTTATGGCAAATATCATCCACGTTTGAGTGGCGAAAGCCCACAATAACATGCCTGCTCCACCGATTGTAAAACCAATATAAATAGAACGTTCATCGCCCAGCTTTGGGTTTATAAAACGAATGAGTAATCCTTGTACCAATGCAACAGCAAGACCAACAATACCTAACGAATATCCCACTGTAGCTTTTGTCCACTTAAATTTTTCCATCATTATAAATGTCCATGTGCTTTGCAACGAATGCCCAGCTAAATAAATAAAGAACATAACTCCCATCATGTACATCACTATGGGATAAACTTTAATTTGATTGAAAGTGCCAATGGGATTTGCCCGCTTCCAATTAAAAGGTCTGCGGTTTTCTTTCGACAGCGACTCGGGCAATATAAAATAACCATAAACAAAATTGAGAAGTGCAACACCGGCACTAACTAAAAAAGGAACACGCGAACCAAACTCACCAAGCAACCCACCAAGCATGGGACCAATAATAAAACCAAGTCCGAATGCAGCACCCACCATTCCAAAGTTTTGTGCGCGATTATTATCGGTGCTTATGTCGGCAATGTAAGCTTGTGCAGTGCTAAAACTTGCACCCGTTATGCCGGCAATAATTCGGCCGAGGAATAACCAACCTATAGTAGGTGCAAAGGCGAGCAATAAATAATCGAGACCAAATGCTAATAACGATGCCAACAACACAGGCCTGCGTCCATATTTATCGGATAGGCCGCCAATGATGGGTGCGAAAAAAAATTGCATCACACTATACGACAGCATAAGCCAACCACTATACTTAGCGGCATCACTCAGACTGCCATGTATGAGTTCTTCAATCAGAGAAGGCATTACAGGAATAATAATTCCTAGGCCTATCACATCGATGAGTAAGGTGATAAATATAAATCCTATGGCCGCTTGTTTTTTGTCTTTCACTTTCTATTTATTCTTATGCACAATGTGTTACGTTTTTCTTGCAGAGCTACTAAAATGATTTTCGATTTTAATAATTTGCGATGCAAAACTAAAAATGATTTAATCCTTAATTGAGAATATATTAAATATTTGTGAAGAATGATTCAGTTATAAAAACTTATAATCTAAATTCTAATTGATTGTTGTGGGCCTAAATATTTTCCAGAATAACGTATACCGCTTACCAATACCCAAAAGTATTTTTGATCATGGCTTTGCCCCATTTTTCTTTTCCAAATTCCTTTTCGAGTTTTGTTTTCAATTCTTGCGAGGTGTAAACTTTATCTTTCGTTTTTGGTTTGGTAATTTCTGTGGTTTTTATGTCTATACGTTCTACACTTTTGGCAAAATAAATAATGCCACCATCTTCCGATGCTAAACCAAGAATAGCACCGGGCAAGCCATAAAAACTTTCGGGTCCTACAGATGGAATAATATCATCGCAATACCATGCATATATACGTACACTATCGTTGTATTGCCAAATAGCTTTGCGACAATTGTAACCGCATATCACACGTTTGCTTTCGGTAATTTTCCATTTGCGATCGTATAGTGTGTCCAAAATATTTAGCGGCTCGCCCCATATTTTTTTATTACAAATCGCGAATCGATATTGAAATTTTGATACACCACATTCTTTTCTGTAGCCCACCACATTGTTTCTTTTAGTTCACTTTCCTGCGGACGAAAGAGTGATAAACTGTCGTTGAACAGCAATTCAAAATAATCTATTTTAATTTTATCGCGCTCTTTTATCCAATCAGTAACATTATCGTCTTTAAACTTTTTGTACAAATTGGTTTTGCGTTCATACACAATTTTACCCTGCGTTAGTTGCCCAAACATGCTACAAGCAATAGTTTGAATCAATATAAATAAAATAAAAAGTTTACTCTTCATCGTCTTCTTTTGCTGCGCCCTTATTTTTAAACTTGTAAACAACTTTCAATAATAAGTATCGGCCAATGATTGTGTTCTTCACATCGGAAATAACATTGTCTTCCACTGTTCGGTAAGTATTAATATTTTGGTTAAGCATATCAGTTGCCACAAAAGAAGCAATAAGGTTTTCGCCCTTGCCAAATTTTTTGGAGATGGATGCATTCCATAAAATGAAATTCACATTATAACCTTGAGCTCGTTGTGTGTTGGTATTAAACTCTGCATCGGTTTCGAAAGTAAATTTCCATTTAAAATCTTTCGATAACGAAGCTCTATAATTCCGGGTAAAGAAATTGGAGTTGCCACGGTCGCTTACTGTTGACGAAGTTTGAGTGTACTCCTGACTTGTGCTGATAGCAAATTCGAATGAATCTAAGCGCAGTGCCAGTTCCAGTTCGGCACCGGTGGTTAGGTTGCGGGTAATATTTTTATTTGTATTCACTATGCTATTTATTTTGCTTCCATCAAAACTTACTCCCGGGTTTACTTCAAATTTTTGATCGAAAAAATTAATACTTCCTCCTGCATATCCACTATAAGAATAATTGGCATCGGTGTTCACAGGTTGAGTTATGGTTTTGCCATAGTCGCCATAAATTATTGCATTGGTAATACTATTATTTGTTAGTGTATAATTTCCATTTATATAATAATTGCGGCCGGATATTGGCTTAAACATATAGTAGTTCATGTTGAAACGGTGTGAGTATGATGGCAGTAAATTCGGATTGCCTATATAAATATTGTTTGTGTTTGCATTATCCTGAACAGGCTGTAGTTGAAACAATTCAGGTTGCTTTGCATTGGTATTGTATTTCATTTGTAATGAAGTATTATCGCCAAACTTGTAGCGGTATTGAATGTATGGCAATAGGTTTGTTACTGTTTGTGTAAGTTTATAATTTGTACGTTGTTCATCACCAATAGCATATATCTGTCTCACTTTCGAACCAACACTTACACGCATCTTTTTTACTTCATAGGTCACTCCCATACTTCCCCTGTTAATTGTTCGTGCATTTGTATAGTTGCTTGTTAGCAAATCATTCTCTTGCGAATAATTCCCATTCACTGCATCGAAGGATTTTTTATTCTGTTGCAATATGCTCGAAGTATAGTCGTAACTCCAATCGAGCCGAATTTTTTTTGTAATTGGTTCCACATATGAAACAGAAAAACTGTTATCACGTTTTTTATTTGATTTTAATTTTTGTTGATTGATGGTGTCATTCAAGGTTGAATCAATAAAATTATCATCTTCATTGAACAAATAACCGGTGCCATCTGCATCGTTACCATTGTAGGAATAAGACATTACTAACTTACGATCACGTTTTGTAAAATTGCGAATCAGCCTGGCCTCCACGCCCAAATCAGTACCACTTGTTTGCGATTTGTTCTCAATACTATTGCTGCGAAAAATGTCACTATTACTTTGCGAAAATTTTTGCATTGTACTTTCCTCTTTGCTTCCGCTATTTATTTTGATGTTCGATTTTACTTCCAAATCGGTAAGCGAATCTATTGTTTGCTTGACGGTAATATTGGCCCTATGCGCCTGTGTTTCCTGAAACGATTGATAATTATACTCGGCATTGTAACTCGAATCGCTGAGAAAATATTGCGAGAAAGTGGACGACTTGGAAGTAACATCACCATTAGTAAAAGTGTAACTTAAATTCAATTTCGTCTTTGGCAGTATCTTATCGTTGAAGTACACTCCGGTTTTTAATGTGCGTGGAACGCCATTGTTATCATTATTGTTCCAGTTAAAATATGTTTCGCCATCGTCACCGCTACTCATATTCATATCATCGGTAAAGCCATAGTCCCACATATCGCGCCAACCAAGGCTGCTGCGTGGTGTGTTACTTGTAAGTGCAAATGCCGAAATTTTTTGACTCCCTTTAAATCGGTTAAACAAAAATTCGCCTTCATAATATTTTTGAAAATCGCCTGCTGCCGAAGCCTTTCCAAAATATCCTTTCTTGGCATCTTCTTTCAATTTCAAATTGAGCACCTTCAATGTCTCTTTATCCGATTCACCCTGAGCATCATTTTTTTTATCATACACCTGCACTTGATCTACCGAACTGGCTGCAAGATTTTTTGTCGCCACTGTTATATCGCTGCCAAAAAATTCATCGCCATCTACCAACACCTGATCAACTTCTTTACCCTGAGTAAATATTTTTCCGTTGGCATCTACTTTTATTCCGGGCAATTTTTTTAATAAATCTTCAACTACCGCATTTTCTCTCACCTTAAAAGAATCAACTGTATAAACAAGCGTATCGCCTTTCATAAAAATGGGATCGGTATATCCGTATACAACAACTTCGTTTAGAGAAATGGATTTGGCTGGCAATATCATTTTGCCAAAATTTACAACTGTATCATTTGTTTTACCTATTACTATATACGCTACATCGCCAAACTGCGCATGCGATGCGACAATATTATATGTATCGACTGGTAGAGAATTAATTTCGAATTTTCCATTCACATCGGTACGGGTAAATTTTACCATCAACGAATCGGAAAAGCGCAAAGCCATTACTACCGCATTGTGCACCTTATTCACTTTGGTGGTATCAACAACTTGGCCGGTGATTTTTATTGTTTGAGCCTGCGTTACTAGTATACTAAAAAAAAATAAAAGTAATACAAGAATAAAAATGCAGGATATAGATTTACTAAAAGTATTTTCTCTGTTGAATGCGGGTTTCATTCTGATGGTTTAGATTTCATAACGCAATAAAATGATTATTATTGGGATCAAGTGTTATAGAAGTCATAATTTTAAAATCGAAGGAGGTTAATTCAAAAGGGAATAAAGGATAAATCAAAAGCATGCAGTGAGTATTCTCGAACTGTCAAGAAAAAAGAATAATCACGACACTTATGTTGTGATGCCTATCGAAGAGTTGCATTGATAAGCTAGAAGGGAATTACTCAAATAAATAAGGGGAACCCCACAAGCGGGAACACCGGGGGGACCACGGGGGAAACCCCTCCACGACCAACCCCGCCACCGGAGGGGAACCCCCCAGGGGACCCCCGAAAGGAAACACCGACGGGGAACAAGAAAAAAAGAAAAAGAAACTCTAATGAATAAGGGAATAATTCCATTGTTATGCCGATCGAAGAGTTGCATTCAAAAGTTAAAAAGAAAGGGTATAATTCCATTTTTAATTTTACATTCTAAATTATTAATCTCAAAAAAATCCTTTGGCTAAAGCCGAATGGCAATTATTGCTTTGCTAAAGATTTGATAACTTTTAAACTATTAATTCCGTTGGCTAAAGCCGAACGGCAATGATTGCTTTGCATATAAACTATGGACAATAGAAATTTTAAAAAAAAGGCATTGGCTAAAGCCGAGCTTGGATGATTTACAATTTAAAGCTATCAACTTTCAAAACTTTCCCAACCATCTCAACTTTCAAAACTTTCTCAACTTTCAAAACCTTCTCAACCTTCACAACTTTCTTAACCTTCCCAACCTTCACAACTTTCAAAACTTTCCCAACCATCCCAACTTTCTCAACTCCTCAAAGCACAAAACTAATCTCAGTTGTCTGCACCATATCCCATAGTTCGATTGGGAATTTATTTTCTTTCATGCATTTGTGTAGTGCTTGCAATTCTTCTATTTGTCCTTTGCAGCTGATGCTTTCTGTAATGTCATTTATTTTTATTCCAAAACCGCGCAATGTTTTGTAATCGTCCATAATAATAGTGTTACCATCAAAATTCACTTCCATGTATTCTTTCGAAATTTGCTTGCTGCCATTTGTAAAATAATGAATAGTGCAAACACTGCCATCGTGATATTTTAATACAATAGCCTTGTTATCGGCACTCTGCATTTTATCATTCGCAGGAGATATTTGCTCCACACTTACCGATTTTATTTTGCTCGCAGTAAGAAAAGTCATCAAGTCAATTATATGACAACACTCACCCACCATACGTCCACCATGCTCGTGCACCCAATTGTCGTAAGGAATATGTCCGGCATTCATGCGATAATAAATCAACAAAGGATTGATGCGTTTATCGGTATGCTTTTTTGTTTCTACAGCAAACGAACTAAACCTCCGATTGAATCCTGTCATCAACAATGGTGCGGTGGAATTATTATCATAAAAGTTTTTTATCGCATCCAATTCTTCTTGCGTAGTGGCCATTGGTTTTTCTACAAACACATGCTTACCGGCCTGCAATGCCTGCAGCGCAAGCGATGCATGCTATCGTGCCGCGGCAATCATCACAAGGTCTACATCCTTATCGGTAAGTATATCGTTATAGTTAGCAGTAGCATATGCTGCGCCATATTGCTCGGCAATTGCTTTGGCCTTGTTACCACTACGACTCATTACTGCCTGTAACGAAAATTTGCTGCTAAGTTTTTTCATATTGGGCAAGTGCATACCGGTTGCAAAATTTCCTGCACCTACCAATGCCACTTTTATAACATCGCCACTTGTACTTTTATTTTTTATTACAATTTTATTGTCCTGCGTTTTATATTTCAACCAAACATCATTGCCCAAATTTTCGCTATAACTTAGTATAACTATAATTGGTTTGGCAGGTTGTTGCAATGCATCAAATGCTTCGGTCACTTGCTCAATATTGTAAGTGGCAGCAATCATAGGTTTCAAATCGATGTGGCCCTCATGCACCATACGCAGGTATTCTGTCATGTTGCGGTTCTCGGTCCAGCGCACATATGCATAAGGATAATCCATACCGCGCTCTTCGTAATTGCTATCGTAACGGCCGGGGCCATACGAAGTCGAGATTAAAAAATCCAATTCCTTAGCATATATATCACCACGATTTATTTCCATACCAACTACACCAACAAGCACTACCCGACCCTTGCGTCTGCACATTTTAAATGCTTGCGATAACGGTTCGCTGCTGCTTGTTGCGGCAGTAAACAACACCGCATCGGCACCATAGCCACCGCTCATACTCTCTACAATTTTTATTGCATCCTCTTTCGATGGATTTATTATTTTATCTGCACCTAGTTGCAAAGCAATCTGCAAGCGGCTTTCGTCAAGGTCGGCAACTACTACACGCACACCACTCATCTTCAACATTTGCAATGCCAGCAAACCAAGTATGCCTGCACCTACCACCACACATATTTCGCCCATGCGCAAATCCGCTCTGCGCACCCCTTGCATGGCTATGCCACCAAGTGTTACCGTACTCGCATTTTCAAAGCTCATGCCTTCGGGCATTTTCATGGCAAGGTTTACAGGCACATCTACAAACTCTGCATGGTTGGCAATACCCGCACCGGCAGCGGCCACACAGTCGCCAACCTCATACCCTGTCACACCTTTACCCACAGCAATCACACGCCCCGCAATCGAATAGCCGGTAGGCTTGCCCGTATCCATCACACCCTTTACACGCAGGTATGCTTTTTCTATGCCATTGCTGCGCACAAAGTCCAGCACTTTTTTTACTTCTTCGGGCTGTTCCATCGCACGCTTTATCAGCGACTTTTTCGAAGTCTGCACACTCGTCAACTCTGTACCTGCCGATATACAACTGTTCACCACCTGTATCAGCAAACACCCATCGCTTACCACCGGTGCCGGTACAACCTCGCCTATAACTTTTCCTTTCTTAACTAATGCTTGTATCTACTTTACTCGCTTTATAATTGTGGCGCAAAAGTAGAATAATTGAAATAAGTTTGAAGTTCGAAGTTTGAGGTTTGAAGTTTTTAGTTTGAAGTTCGAAGTTTGAGGTTTGAAGTTTTTAGTTTGAAGTTCCGCTTGATGGAGAATAAATAATTTATAGGATTAATCGAAATCAACTAAATTGAATGAGAATTAAAATACATTTTATTGCGGGGGCTGGGAGCCCTCCGATGCATCGCTGTTCCAGCAATGCACAATATGGCTGACGCGTACAGTGCAGAAGTAACATATGTAAGTTGGAGATAACCGCAACTACTTCTTGCAAATCGTGGTTTTTCTAAGAGACAAAGTGGCCATGGTTTGTGGAGACACAAACCATGGCTGACGCGGCTTGATTTGTAGATGCACATTGGGATGGATTGAAATCCATCTTTACAAAATGGATTCGAGCCTACGGCTCTATTGATTACGCAGCAAAGATACATACAGCATGAGTTCCGTAGGAACGGAGTATGTTGTAGCCACGGATTTTAATCCGTGGTAATTAGAATGGAATTGAATTGATGGTTTGTGGGGACACAAACCATGGCTGATGCACGTACATTGGGATGGATTGAAATCCATCTTTACAAAATGGAGTCGAGCCTACGGCTCTATTGCTTACGCAGCAAAGATATACACAGCATGAGTTCCGGAGGAACGGAGTATTTTGTAGCTACGGATTTTAATCCGTGGTATTTAGAGTGAAATCGAATTGATGGTTTGTGAGGACACAAACCATGGTTGATGCAAGCTGGCCAAATGCAAGATCGTAAAGGCATCGTGATGATGGTTTGTGGGGACACAAACCATGGACACAGAAACAAATAATGGCTTGTGCTGAGTCCTCAATTCTTAATTCATAATCTTCAATTCTTAATTCCCTTCACGATTCTTCCTTGGGCAATTATTTTCTCCTGAGTCATAATACGGTAACTGTATACGCTGGTGGCTAGTAGGGCAATGTTGATTGAGTTTTTATTGTTGCTCAACATTTGCTGCAATATAATTCTTCCTTGCATATCATATATTTCGAAAATAATATTTCTATTACTTAGCAAATTAGGATTTATAAATAATATTTCGTTGGCAGGATTTGGCCATACGGCATTTGCCAATTCACTGTTTTCATTTTCAAAAAAACTTGTAATCAATATCACATTTGATGTTGATTCGCAACCATCACTATCTTTTGTAATGCAATAATAATTGCCTAAAGTAAGTGGAACATAGTAATTTAATGTTGCATTGGCAATAAGCCCTGCGCCTACTTCGTACCATTGGTAGCTATTTGCAGGAAAGGCAAACAATGTATCATTCGCAAACCATATACTATCGAATGGTGTGATGTACGATGTGATAAAATTATTTTTTGTAATGGTATCGCAAACAAATTGATTGCATGCAACAAGTGTAACATCATAACTTCCATAAGTATTGTAACAAATACCTGTAGGATTTTGTTCGGTTGAGGTTGAAGGCGAAGCACCATTAAAAGTCCATTGCCATGATGTTGGAGTGTTTTGCGAAATATCTGTAAAATCGATGCATTGCTTTTCGCAAAAGAGAGAATCGGATGAGGAGAAATTAGCGATTGCTGAGGTGCTGTTATTGCAGTTGAAACTTATACAATTTGTATCGGGATCGAAAACCCACATATCACCATAAGTATCACCAATATCGCTAAATCCGCCAAACAAATAAAATTTATTATCACTGCCCCACCACGCTGCAGCACCCCCTCTGCTTGGCGGCTGATTGGTAATCGATGAAACACCCAACGTGCCATAATTGCCCGGCTGGTTTGGCAAATTACTGCCATTTAACAAAGCCCATTGAAGTTGTATCGGATCAAACACCCATAAGTCATTCATTAAATCCCAACTAGTGTTAATTAATCCTCCGTACATCCAATATCGACCACAATTATCGTTAACGGCAGCACGATGTTCGAAACGCGATCTTGGCAAATTTGTATTATTGAAGGTGCAGGCTGTATTGTAGTTTCCAACATTATTATTTGTTGACGGACCGTTCAACCATACCCACTCATTAATATCGGGGCGAAATTTCCATAAATCGTTTTTAGCAGCGGAATACTCACCTCCACCAAATATCCAGAAACTACCATCCTTGTCTTTCCATTTTGTATGTGTTATTCTCCCTCCCGGATTGTTGGTGCTGTTTGATAATCCTTTAACTCCATAGTTGGCAGGAATACTTGTTGATGTGCCACCCGCCATCCATGTCCATTCGTTATTTGTAATATTGTATTTCCATAAATCATTCAAATTACCAGTGCTTGAAGCTCCATTCCCTGTACCTCCGAAAAGCCAAAGGTTATTCAGCGAATCGGTCCAACCTGAACAGGACTCATATCTGTCTCCGGGAGTATTTAAGGAATTAGGCACACCCTGAATACCATATATACCGAATGTATTCGTATTACTAGAGCCACTTACCCATGTCCACATATTTGTACCAATTTCATATTTCCACAAAACATTCGAAGATACGTTGCCTCCAAATAGCCAAAAATTGCCGGCAGTATCCACCCAGGTAATTGCAGTTAATTCCTTACTTCCGGGTGAATTCAACATGTTTGAAACTCCTTTTGTGCCGTAATAAGGTGGCTGAAATTGTAATCCATTACCTTTTATCCAGGTCCATTCCAAAGTTGTTGGATTGAACTTCCACATGTCATTATAATAATTATAAGTGCCTCCGTAGATCCAAAAATTCCCTTGTTTGTCTTTCCACTCACATGCTTCGTAAACTGAAGGTGGGCGGTTATTTACTGATGGTACACCTTGTGTGCCATAAACTCCAACGGTGTTTTTTAATTGACTTCCGTTTACCCAAGTCCAAGTACCTCCTTGTGCGTATACGGTTATGGTTAAAATATTTTGTAAGAGGAATAAAAATAAAATGGTGATTTGTTTTTTCATCGCTTAAATTTTTTCATGTATGATTGGTTTTGTAAATATAAATAATTTTTGCGTTGTAGGTTTTTGTTTCATGTTTCTTTAGGTTGGCATTTTATAACCAACAAAAACGGTTGCGAAAAGTTTGGTTGGGAATTCTTGCCTTTTAATGGCCGGGAAAGTATCTGGCATAGTAAAAATGGCTCTTCATATTGTTGGAGAAAACTTCAACAACGGCTGGCACACTATGGCTGGCGAAGTGGTTTGTGAACTCATGTAAGCATAACATGAGTTCGGTAGGAACGGAGTATGTTGTAGCCACGGATTTTAATCCGTGGTATTTCGTGACGTATCGTTTTTATGGTCGGTGAAAACACCGAACATATGCAAGATCGTAAAGGCATCGAGTTGATGGTTTGTGGGGACACAAACTATGGCTAAAGGCGTGCAACGCAACCCTACCTGTATACGATGCTAAAATATTATGATAGCGAACCCACTTTGTTTTTGCGCATTGCGAAATCTAAAATGCCATCGATAAAATCGTAGGGCTTTAAGTTGTCGAGTGCGGCTTGGTGGTAAATGCATGTGGCGGGGGTCATGCCGGGCAGTGAGTTTACTTCTATAAAAATAACTTCCACATCGGTAGGTTTATTTATACGCACAAATGCATCGATGCGGCAGTAGCCTTCTACTTTGAGCAGCATAGCGGCTTTGCCAAGTTGCTCTTTTATTTTTTGTGAAATGATGGCATTGTGTTCGGCATTTGCCGAGTACCTTGCAGGAGTAATATTTTGACCCTGTCCGGCAAGAAATTTCTCTTCGAGCGATAGTATATCGCCTTCGCTTAATGCTTCGCTCGCTTCAAATACATCGAAATATTTTTCGCCCTTATCATTTATTTTCATGAGCATACCACCGGTAATTTCCAAAAAATGATCACAGCCATTTGCAGCAATTAATTCTTCTATCAATATGTTTTGCTTTACAGGAAATTCTTCTTTGGGTTTTAAGTGCAGCGTTTTTTCGGCATCGGTATTCCAATCGCTTTCGATTTTGCGAAACAGCAGTTTACAAAATGCGCGCAACACTTCACTATTACGTATTACTTTTACAGCCGAGCTGCAACCATCATCCACAGGCTTGGCAATAAATGGATAAGAGAATTTTTTCTCTATTGCTGCAATAAATTTATTTTCATCATCGGCCCAATCATTTTTATAAAACAAATCGTGTCGTGCGGCTTTTAGGTTATGGTGCAAAAGAATTTCGTTTGTTTCATATTTATTGATGGTGGTTTGTGACGATGCTACCCCACTTCCATTGTAAGCAATGTGTAAAGCATCGAGGTGTTGTTGCACTTGTCCATCTTCGCCCGGGCGGCCATGCAGTGCTATAAAAACCACATCGGCCATTTTTTTCAAATCGTTATATGAAATGGTATGGGGTTTTTGCACGCCTTTATTATCAGTATACTTTGTTGTAATGTCGCTGCACTTTATTATTGTTTTCAGTACGGCATCGTGTTGTTTGTAGTGGTTTACTTTTTCTAAAATATCATCGGCATTGTCTTTCAACATTACATTGATAGGAATTGCATGCAACATATGTTCATCGTTATTGCCACTTACAAAAACCGGGAATGGAGCATACTTTGCCGATGAAGCAAGTTTCTCATAAATGTTTCTACCACTTTCTATAGATATGTGCCGCTCACTGCTAAAACCACCCATGAGTACGGCCACACGAATTTTTTCTTTTACATGTTTATTGAAAACATCAATGGCAACATCCATTTTTTGCAACAGTAAATTTACTTTTCCATGTTCTTTAAAATCTTTGATGCGCGCTTTTATCGAATTGCGAATAATGTATGTGAGAAACTGCGAAGGGTTGAGGCCAATTTCTGCCGCCTGATGAAAGAAAAAAGAGGATGGCAACATTCCCGAAGTAGTGTTGGGGTCGTTGAGAATGATACGGCCATCATGAGTCATAAATCCATCGATGCGTGCATACACATCGAAGTAAAGAGAAGAAAATAATTTTTCGCATGTGGTGGATATACGTTCAATTTGTTCAATGGGCAATTCGATTGGAGTAATTTTGCGCGATAGTCCCGGCAAATATTTTGCGCGATAATCAAACACCTCTTTTCCTTTTCTAATTTCGGTAGGCGGCAATGCAATTGCTTTTCCATTTTCATCGGCAATTACAATGCACGAAAATTCTTTACCTTCGATAAAAGATTCTATCAACACTTCGCTTTCACCCTGCACTGCATGCAGTTGAATTTCGGTTTTGCTTTTCAATTCTTCTTCAAGCAATTGAAATAAATTATCGGGATGGAAAATAATTTTCCCGCCATACATCACAGGCATACCAATGCCTTCGCGTATGTCGGTAAGTTGTCGTACGTTTTTTATTTTATCGGTTTGCGATAACACATTCCATTCTGTTGCAAAAATATTTTCTATGAAAAATGCTTTGTCTACTGCCTGAATAAAAGTTTCGAAATCGGGATTGTTACATGCCGAAATGCCAATACTCGAACCCTGATTTGCGGCCTTTACAACAAAATTATTTCCGCATGTTTTTTTTACTGTATCAAAAAAAAGTTTTCTATTGCCACATTTTTCCACTCATGGAATTGAATAGTACAATATTGCTGCACATCGAAACCGGCATTTTGCATTAGTTGTTTCTGTATGGCCTTATTCATGCCTATGGCCGAAGATAAAATTCCTGAACCAGTGTAAGGAATACGCAGCCACTCCAACATACCTTGTATGCGACCGTCTTCGCCATCGCTACCATGAAGACACAGGAATGCAACATCCATCATATCAGCAAGCTCGCTCCACGCAATGGGAGTTGCTAAATTTTTAATAAGGCAATTTGATCATCTTTAGTTTTCAAATTTAAACTCTCGGCATAAACTTGAAAATCGTATTGTGAAGGAGTAATTGATGATGGTTCGGGATAAAAATCACGAATACTTCCTTTGTAAATATAAGGCCATTGAATGAAACACAGGTTTCCAAAACTATCGACAAAAATGGGAACAGGTTCAAATAAATCTTTGTTTAAATTATCGTACACTGTGCGGCCACCGGCAAAAGAAATTTCGCGCTCGCGTGCACTGCCACCAAAAAAAATACCCACTCTTATTTTCATAATTTTCCTTATTCGTTTTTTCGCTTCAATTTTATTACCATTGTAAAGCGCAGCAAAAATATTGGTTTTGTATAAGTGTAATGCTAATTGTTCAATGAATTACTAACACAATTGTTTTGGTATGATTCAGTTTGGAAATAAAATTAGTTATGAGGCTGCGATGCTTTCTTTGCCACGAAGGACACGAAATAACACGAAATATTTTTTTGACAGGATAGGGCAAATCAATCTCAATTATAATTATCATTATAATTTGTGCTTGAGTAACTTAGTTCAAAAAAAGAAAGAAGCTTTTTCAAAACACTAATTCAACACAGCAGGCAAAATATATTTTTCCATCATTTTGTCTACTTGACTGTGCATATACATTTGATTATAAGCTTTGGCTGTAATTACAATCACAACATCGTCTTTTGGGAAAATATAAATTTTGCTGCCTCCATTGCCTGCACAGTAATATGTTTCATGCATACTATTTCCTATTGTAAAAGTTTTGTTCCAAAACAGATATCCATAGTTTTCATTTCTTTCATTATCTACCATGGCATGATGCATGAATGATTCATCGGCCCACGAAGAATCGAAAATTTTTGTTCCATTATAGATTCCCTTATCTAAATAGAGTTGTCCAAATTTAGCGAGGTCGAGAGCTGAAAGTTGCAAACCTCCGGCAGTGTTTACATTTTTTGTTGGAGTATATTGCCATTTGTATTTTGTTATGCCCAGAGGAACAAACAACTTATCGTGCGCATATTTCTCCATGCCGCCAGGCACACTTTTATTTACAATATCGCCAAGTAAAATCACACCACAGGTAAAATAATTCCATTGCGGCTGGTCTGTTTTTTGTGAATCGATTGGGAGGTTTAAAACAAATTGAACCCAATTTGATGTCGGATACATTTTCTCCTCGTTGCCTGGTGAACTATCGTCCATGTCGTTGCCCATAAATGCCGATTGCATGGTCAACAAATTTTTAATCGTGATGTGTTCTTTATAAGGGTTGTAGTTGGCGTACTTTTTAACATCATAAAATTGATTCAATTGTTGATCTGTACTTTTAATATGACCATCTGTAATTGCAATTCCCATGAGGCATGATGAAAACGATTTTGAAACAGAACGTGTGTCATGCAAAGTTTTTCGCGATGCATTATTAAAATATTCTTCGAGCAACAACTTACCTTTCTTAATAATAACAATTCCGGTAATATCTTTAAAAGTATTAGCAGCAATTTTTAAGTTAAGTTGTTCTATCAATTCAACATTTATTGAATCGCTGCTCACCTCCCACCCGCTTTTATCTTTTATGCTTTGTATTTGTATGAGGCTTTGTTTTACATTTTGAATTTTTATGGGTGTGATAAATTGGATTTCACCTTCCGCAATAATATCACTCACTTTTATTTCGGGTGAAGCAATATAAGCACGCAATACAATTTTTAATTGGTGTGAACCGTCTGCCAAAGCATCATCACCACCATTTGCCAAAAAGCGCTGCCACATAAACCATCCCCATGAGTCAACTTTATTTTCGGTAATTAATGGAATCCGGAACGAGGTGCGGGTGTTTTTATTATCAAGACCAAATGCACCATGATTCAAGTTTTCAGTATAGATCACATTGCTATCAACTATAAATGTGAATTGAAAGTTTCCATTTTCATTCAACTCTTCGGCAGTTTTTTCAGGAGCTAATGTGTGCAAGTAATTCGTTAGCGAATTGCTCATTAAAGCGCATAGATATAATTGTGCTTTTGAGCCGGACGTATATGCCTTAATAAAATCATTCTCGTTGCTTTTTTGTATGTCCTTTAGTTCACTTGCAAATGCTATTAGTCCAACATTATTTTTATGAAAATGGGACGTAATGCCTTCAGTGGTTACCCAATTGTTTACTTGAGCTTGTGCAGTGCTTATTAAGAAGTACGATAATATCCCAAAAATAAAAAGTGTTTTCATGACTACTTTTTTATGGTATACTATTCGAACTAACAGGAAAGTGCTAAGTTATTGGCAGGGCTGTAATGCTGTGTTGGCTTGCTTTTTGCCACTTTCTTTTCAGAGTAAAATAACGTTTCGGTACCCGGAAGGGCAAACACCATTACAAACAGTGCCGCCATAATTTTTATTGCTACTATTATCATTTTGATTTCTTTTTTGGTTTTATGAATGACGTTTAAATACCAGAATTACTTTTTTTCTTTCTTAATTTTTATTCCATCCGATCCTATCTTCACTTCAATATCTCTGGCTTTTATAGTATCGCCATTTGATGTAATGGTAATGCCGTCTTTATTGATTTTTACATTTGCATCATTGCCATCAATATTTAAGTCATCGGAGTTTACCATTAGCTCCTCATCGCTTTCATCACCATTTTCTTTCTCCGAAAAATCATGATCTACACATATTAATCCTTTCTCAGTCATTTTCCAGTAATGACCAGCCATGTCCCAATCCCATGTATCGGTTACATTCTTTACATCATTCAATATGCTTTTCATTTCATCGGTTATGAAAACTGTTTTTCCAATCGGCACTTTAAGTACAAGGCTAACTTCCTGGTCGCGGAATTTTTTTGTTCTGTTGATAGCGAAACCTTCGTTTAAATTTAATTGACTTTCCTTTTGCTCAAATTGATAATTAATAGCCTGTGCATTTTCGTAAGCTTCCTTTGCAGTGCGTCCGCGAGAACTGGCAAGTTGTATCAATTCGAATCTATCGCCCACAGCTTTTTGAATATCAAACTTTACACTGCCAGGAATAGAGTAAACTTTTTCGCCAGTGGTTACACTCCACGAATCGTTAAATATTCCTACATGAAATCTTCTTCCTCTGCGGCCATAATCCTGGCCTTCATTTTCCGATATCAAATTTAATGTGAGGGTATCGGTAGTTAGCGGTGCCAAAACATTTGTGGTTCGTTTGGAATTATCTTGCGAAAATTCGCGTGCAATATCCACACCTGTAAAAAATCCTATTACAAGTCCTAATATCCAAAGCGCCAATGCTGAAAACTGTATCCAGGGATAACTTGTGTTGATTTTGAAAATCCATTTTACAATTTTATAAAGGATATAAAACACTGGTATTCCAATTATTAATGTCATAGCAAGCACTGCCCAAAACTGTTGCGATTTATCTATAAATACATCGGATATAAAAATGGGAATTCCAATACCTGCAACACCTATTACTCCAAGAATTGCAGTGACAAGGGCTATCAATATACCAACGGCTGCCAGGCCAAACACTACTGCAAATATGTAAGCGAAAACTTTTATAACCGCTTTTATAATTCCCAATATCACATCTAAAATTCGCTGCAATCCACTACGGGTGTTGGCACCTAAAACGCCCGACTCATCGAAATTTTTTTTTAAATTTTCGAGGTTCACCTGAGCCCCTTTCATCTCAAGCTTTTGCGCATTGGTAAGGGCTTTTGGCATGGCTATCCATAGTATGAGATAAATCCAAAAGCCTCCTGTACCAAAAAAGAACAAGGCAATAAATGCAAGACGCAACCATATTACATCAACACCCAAGCGATATGAAAGTCCGGCACAAACGCCTCCTATCATCTTATCGTCCTCATCGCGATATAACTTGCGCGGGCCTGTGTACGGTATATCTGTATTATATGCTGATGATGATGCCGATGGTGCTTTTTCATCATGAGCATGCGATTCATCAAACTGCTCAGGTTTTCCCATAATACCCATCATGTATTCCACATCGGGCATTTCAACCACCTGACGTGCAGTGCCAATCCGAGCCGAAAACATCTCGGCAATACGGCCTTCTATGTCTTGCATTATCTCATCGCGTCCATCACCAGTGGTGAAGTGGCTGCGTATAGCCTCTAAATATTTTTTCAATGTGTCGTAGGCGAACTCCTCTATATGGAATACCATACCGCCTATGTTTACTGTTAGCGTCTTGTTCATATTGTTTGAGTTTTATTTGTGGTTTCGTCAACGGCCAATACCAGCTCGGCCCAAGTAAGTTTAAGTTCGTTTAAAAAATTCTCACCTATTGGTGTCAGTACATAATATTTTCTAGGTGGTCCCGAGTTGGATTCTACCCACCGATAGTTTAATAGCCCTGCGTTTTTGAGGCGTGTGAGTAATGGATACAATGTGCCTTCCACTACCAGCAATTTAGCATCCTTCATTTTTCCAATTATATCGCTGGGATAAATTTCGCCTTGCGATATAATACTAAGAATGCAAAATTCTAAAACCCCTTTACGCATCTGAGCTTGTGTGTTTTCTAAATTACTCATCTTTTTGCGTTTTACTTAGTTATTAATTTTCCTTTTAAATGCTTTACCTATTTCCTTGCTTTGGATAGTATAGTGCCTTACACTGAATTAGGTGATGCAAAGATATGTAAATAAAATAGTACCTTGCAACACATAGTACTAAAATAATTCGTAAGTAATTGATAATCAAGGAATAAATTTTAACTTGACTCTAAAAAAAATTGCCAAAAAGCCTATTTCGTAATTTTTAGTTGGTAATTTGAGTACGACAAAATGAATATTTTATCATTAGTAAAGGACAAATTTGCGCCTGCCGACTTAATTTTGAAAATATTAGAGCTCATATTATCGTTGGTTGAGTTGAGGTACTTCCAATAATCCTTACCATGATCATCCATGAGTGAACACAATCCGCTGGCAAGATAAAACCCCATAAAAGCCTGATAAGAAGGCTCGCTGTAATAATTTGAAATATAACATTTTCGAAAACGGGTTACTTCATCCGAATCGTAATTAATAAACTGTGATGTAAAAATGGTAGTGTGCATCTCTTCCAATAATTTAAAATCAATCGATTCGAAATGTTCCCATGTTGGCATGCCAAAAACATCAATTTTATATTTCTCTTTTTCGGGCACCAACTTCACAAAAACGCTGGTTACAAACGATTCATCGGAAGTAGCCATTATTATCAGATTTGTTTTTGTTTTTGAAAGGTTTGAAATGAGTGAGTCTTTATTTTTTTCATCGTATGCAAACTGTGTGATGGCAATAGAATGGTTGGCGGCTAAAATATTTTTTTGAAATAGAAAAGAAAGCTCTTTTTCTTTGCTGCTGCTTGCCTTGTAAAGAGAAATAATATGATTTTTTCCATGCTTTTCGGCTATATGATCCGATGCTGATTTTATCATATTTGCGTTAGATGGCAAGCAGAAAAAAGAATTTGCGGGAGCAAAAGGAGGCGCTTGAGAAATGCCAATCATTTTACATTTTTTATCGTTGAATGTCTTTATTGCAGACGTATTAAAAGGACTCTGTAATTGTGTTATCAATAAATCGCAATCGTAGGTTTCATTTAATTTGAGTTGGCTTTCGACCAAAATGGAGTCGCGCATGCTATCGAAACATTGTATATTCCATATCATTTTATTGTTGCCTAAAGAATCAATTGCTAACCGAAATCCTTCGTAAAAAGAGAGTGCATTTGCTGTTTGAGTTGCCATTGTTTGGGCGTCATCGGTTTCGGTAACCGGGGCTAAATACTCTTCAAAACTAAATGGCATGAATAGGTTTATATTTACACTATCTATTTTCTTTATTTGTGGTTCCTCAATTTTTACTTCAGTTTTAGTGACACTATCTTTCACTTCCACTTTATCGGGGTTTCGCATTATTTCTTTTTTTGCTTTGCAGGCATCTAAAGCAATAATACATAGCACAAAGCATAAGAGAAAAATAATATTGCGATTACGGAAATTTGCTGGAGCAATCATCAAAGGGGTGCTTTTTTTATTCACTTCAAATCAAAGAATATTTATTAGTTAATGCAATAATAAAATGGGCAAATAAAATAGGGTGAAAATGAAAAAGGCCGGCACAATTGCACCAGCCCTTTACAATAATCAGCCCCTGATTATTTTTTATTTTAATGTTATAGAACTTAAGCCAACCAAAATATTGTCCACATAAACTGATATTTTATATTCGCCCGGAGCAAAATTTCTTTCCTGCTCTTCCCATAATAGTTTGATATCTTCTTTCGCATTTTTATAATCGATTTTGGTGCCGACAGTATACAAAGTTTCTTCGTTGGAGCCTTTCATCTTAAACGAGTTAGAGCCTTCGCTCCTGTTTCCGAGCACCTTTCCAGTAGGCTCAGTTATTGCCATGTAAACATTTTTCTCACCGGGTTTAGCTACATTATTATCAAGTACCGAAAAAGTAACCTCAATTTTATTGGTGCGCTTGGCAAGAGAAGTTTCGCTATATTTACTTGTACCTCTGCGCTTGTAAGCCATTGGTTTAAGATATTCTACTTTCAATATCGATGCCTTGTCAACAGTAGATTCTAAATCGGAAGTCAATTTTTCAACTTGCCCTGTGAGTTCTTGTTTGGCAGAAGTAAGTTGCTGATTTACTAACATGAGTGAATCTATTTTATCTAAATATTCATCGCGCATCGAACGCAAAGAAGCCAATTCTGCCTGCAGTTTTTTATTCAACTCAGCGGAGTTACCGCTTTGCTTAATTAACTGATTGATACGGGTTTTTTGTTCATCGACCCGGGTATTGGCTTCGGCCAACAAACTATCCAGTTGGGTATTTTGCCCTTTGTATCTGTCAAGATCTTCGTAAGTGGCTTTTAATTCAGTTTCTATATCGTTGGTGGCCAGTTGCAACGAATCGGTTTTACTTTGCACATACTGTATTTCGGTTTTTGTGTGCTGGTATTGATATACATTACCACCTAATGACCCAAGCAAGGCTATGCCTAAAGCTATTTTGGCGCCATTTCCGCTCGATTTATTTTCAGATTCCATATTAAAATAGTTTATTGTTGTTCGATTTAGTTGAGACGAAAGTACCTAACAATTATTGTTCCATTCAACAAAAGTTGGGTAAACGTTTATCGTTTTATTAACACATTATGGTTGTTTAAAAAAAATAAAAACTCAACCATAATTCTAAACAAAAAATAAAAACCTGTTGAATCTATCCCTTTTCGGTGTACATGATTTTTTTTAGGCAAAAAAAAACTGCTCCTTTCGAAGCAGTTTCTAGTTTATAACTTAAAACTTATTAATGTACTACACTTATTTTGCTTGCCTTTACAACCTGTTGCTGATTTAACTGAAGTTGATAAATACCATTTGCAACATTCGATAAGTCGATAGTAGCATTGTTACTTCCTGTTATTGCATTTAATACTTTTTCGTATACCACACGGCCGGTTGCATCAAGTATGCGGACAGAAGTTGGTGTGATGTATTGTTGTTGCCAGTTTATGGTTACCAAATCGTTTACAGGATTGGGCGCTATTGTGATTGCCGAAATGTTTGTTAGTTCGTTAACCGACAAAGGATCGCCATCCCATAAAATCAAATCGTCCAAAGCTGCTTCAACAATGGCACCTGCCGCGCCTGGCTGCGGTATATCCGAAGCAACAAATTTTACTGTTACATTATTATTGGGCACCAGATAATCGGAAACACGAAATGCAAATCGTCTCCAGCTATGGTCGGCAATGTTTGTATTTTCTACCGGCAAATAAGTCACTCCGCCATCGTTGCTTATGTAAACTTTCCAGTAATCTTTACCGGGGTTGGAACCCTGGTCGTTGGTGTACCACCGCTGAAAAGTAAATGCAGGTTGATTGTACGATGTAAGATCGTATGGTGGAGAAATAACTGTTGTACTTCCATTGTCGATATCATATTGGCTGAACACTGTACCAGGATCGGCCTGCGACATAACACATGCAAACCCACCTGGGGTAGTTTGTGTACCTGTTTGGCATATAGCACCGCCCGAAGTGTAAGTTGCTGCAGGTGCATTTACCTCAAACATTCCGGTTGTTGCATCGTCACTAGGTATGCCTATTTCCCAATTGCCTTGCAGGTTATCGAAATCCTGATTTTCAATTTCAGTATAGCCTACTAAAATATAATAGGGAATATTAGGGTTTGGAGCCGATGCTTCGAAAGGCAATTCGCTTACCGGGTTGTTTGAATTATCAAGTGCATTTAAATAATAAGAAATAATAGTGCCCGATGGCTGGCCGGGAATAGTGCCACTGTAATTATTGCCGCCTACATTAGGCATTGTAAAAGGAATCCATGCACCAATATTATTCACTTTATAAAAACCCCCTACTCCGCTTAATGTATACCATGGGAATTGTGAAGTGTAGCTTAATACGGCATTAACCGTAATGGGCTGCCAGCCAATATTTGCAGCAACAGGTGCATGGGTAAAGTTTACATTTTGCACCAGATATATTCCATGGTCGCCAAATGCATCGGTAAGATCCGATAAATGTGGTGTGCCGTTTGAGAGGTTGTTATCATCGTCATCGCTGGTAATAGCCTCAATTAAAACATCGGTGTACAATGATCCTTCTTGCCCTGACGGAGCGGTAAGTGCTGCATTAAAAGTTTCGGCAAATAAATCAACAGCCAATTGGCGGTCGTTAATATATAAGCCATAATCCCACCATGCACCAGCAATTATTTCGCCATCGCTATGCACTTCGCCCACTAAGTCTTGTGGATATATTTTTTTATTGATGTCGTATCTGCGAACATAACCTGTAGAATTGTTTTGAAAAAATCCAATTCCCAAAATTGGTGAATCGGTAATTCCTAAAGCCCAGATATCTGCATAGCCTTCGCCTAATGCACCATTGCCAAAAGACCCACCAATCGATTGATAATATTTATCATTTATACCATGTCCATATTCATGGTAACACACATCGGCAACTGTTGATGAGGCTTCGCAGCCACCTCCTGCATCAAAGAAATTTATTGAGGAGCCGTTATAAAATGCATTACAAGTTCCCTGTTCGTCAATATTTGTTTCAAGAGGATTGTCCATATCGGTAAATGACGGGAATTTGGTTTTCATATAATCGTGCACCACATTCACAGCCATGTATGCCGACATCTCTTTTATATTGGATGTTGCATCAAAGTTTATGTTGTTTGTTCCGGGATTTAAAGTAGTTGTAAGAGTGGCAACAACACCATTGGTTTGTGTTTTGCTCCACAGTCCTTCGAGCTTAATTGTTGCTGCAACAGGTGCAGTATTTGTGAGCGATACATTACCATTTACATCCGTATATGTATTTGTATTGTTTACAAAAATTTTCATATTTCTAAGTGGTAAATATTGCGATGGATTATAATTATGTGTAGGATAAAAAGTGCCTGACACATTCACATCCGTATTTCCAACATGATTTATTTCGTTTGTGCGATAAAGTATTTCGCCCGTGTGAGCATCAACAAGCGTGTAATATTTTGCAGGCACTTTATATTCGTCTTTACAATCAATTGTAATTTCATACACTAAGCGAAAATCGTAACTGTGCTTTTGAGGAATAGGTAAAATGCTTAAAGCATTGCCAATTGTAGTTTTAGTAATTGTGCTTTTTATATCAGCACTTGCTGCGGCTAAAGCTTTTGTATTGTCAAGTGTTGGTGTAATGTCAACATCAATATTATTATACACATCAAGACCAAACATAACAACCTCATTTTTAAGTGTTAATTTGAAATATGCATCGCTCCACATTACGTTCAATCCTTTGTACTGTTGATCGAAATGTACATAAGAAAACTTCTTCGAGGTGTTAGCATTTTTAAAACGAATATCCGTAAAAGGTAAATTGAATACATTCAAATTTGTTTGCATAAACTTCAATGCAACCTCTTGTGGAGTGCCTGCTACTGCTGTGTTGATGGCATTGCCATATGCACGATGAGGCATTTGATTCTCCTCGTTGAAGGTGACTCCCCAGCCGGGATACTTTGAAATAAAACTTTGCCATGCAGGTTCGCTTCGCAACATCTGTTGATATTGTGCATCGGGCATTTTTTTAATATTTTTTATGAATGTTTTAATTAATGGGTCATCATTTTTTAAAACATGACTACCACCAAAAACACTTAGAGTACTCATAAAAAGTACAACCATTATTGTGATTTGTTTTTCATAGAATTTTTTTGATTTTATAATTAGATCTCAAAGATATATAATTGAATTATATTTACACTAATTAAATGCAGTGGTACAAATTAAGTTTTTCAAACAAGGAAATAACATTGAATTACATCAAAAGATAAACTTCAAAATACATAATTGTTGATTAATAAGAATGTTTAACGGTTATTTTTTTTAACAAAACATTATTATAAACTACCGTTAACAAAGTCTACAGTGTTTTTATTTTCAATTTCTTTACACCCACTCCTAAATAAATACCATGATGCGATACATAGCTGCATTATTTTTTTTCTTTTGTTTAAAACAAGTTTCATTTGCTACTGATAGTTTAAAAGTAGGTCATGCTTATCGAAGCACAACTTCAGTAAAAATTGATGGTGTGTTAGCAGAAGCCGATTGGCAAAAGGCAGAATCGCATGGTGGTTTTATTGAGTTCGATCCTACCCAAGGGTTGCCACCATCACAAAAAACGGAATTCAAAATCATGTACGATAATTCGGCCGTTTATTTTGCTGCCATTTGTTACGATACTTCGCCTGATAGTATTTTGGCAGAACTTGGCAACCGCGATGATTTTGATTTGAATGCCGATAAAATAAGGCTTGTTCTCGATCCTTATAACACAAGGCAAGGTGGTTATGTATTTGAAGTATATGCCTCGGGTGTGCAATTGGACTGGCGCTTTGACGATGAAGAGTTTGATGCCGTATGGATGAGTGCAGTAAAGAAAAATGAAAATGGATGGATTTGCGAAATGGAAATTCCTTACTCTGCTATTCGATTTCCAAATGATGACATTCAAAAGTGGGCAATACAAGTGGCACGCAGTATAAGGCGAGTTCGTGAATACGACCAATGGTGTACCACACCAAAAAGTGATGCCAACCCATTCAAGTATTTTGCAAACCTCGAAGGCATCGAAAAAATAAATGCACCACTGCGACTTTCGCTAACGCCCTATGTTTCGATGTTTGCCGATAGAGCACCCGAATATGATGCAGATGGAAAATATATTTATCGCAACTCATCATCGTATAATATGGGTGCCGATATAAAATATGGCATCGATGAACGCTTTACTGTTGACATGATTTTGCTTCCTGATTTTGGACAAGTGCGTAGCGATAACAAAATAAAAAATATCGGTTATCAGGAAATCACCTTCGATGAAAACCGCCCGTTCTTTCGTGAGTCGAGTGAGTTGTTTAATAAGTTCGGATTATTTTATTCGCGAAGAATTGCAAATACGCCAAAAGGTTTTTTTGGCGTTTACGACCAGTTAAATGCCGGAGAAAAAGTAGTGTCGAATCCTCAGCAAGGAAAACTGATAAACGCTACAAAGCTTTCGGGACGCACTAATGGCGGCCTTGGCATAGGATTGTTAAATGCTGTGATAGATAATACTTATGCCGTAGTAGAAAACGAAAATGGTGAAAAAAGAAAAATTCTTACCGAGCCTTTACAAATTTTAATATTGTAACTTTCGACCAACAGTTGAAGAATAATTCAAATTTTTATTTTACAAATTTAAATACAACACATGGCCAAGGATTTGACGATAGTAATGTTTCCGGATTTGGTTATTCGTTGAGCAACAAAAAAAATTCTATACGTACCGATGGTAACTTTGCTTTAAGTCAATTATTGAAAACAGACACAAGTTCTACCAATGCTTTTCAAACAACTTTAGGATATAAATATTTTATTGGATTACAAAAAACAGGTGGCAACTTTGAATATGGCATTAGCCGTACACTTACAAACTCTACTTATTATCCGGCCGATTTGGGTTTTCAGTCTATTCCTAATATAGTACGCAACCGTTTTTATATTGATTATAGATTGCTTAATCCGTACAAATCGTTGCAGGCTGCAAACTTGTCCATATCATCAAACTATAATACAGATTTTATTACCAAAGAGCGCACAAATTTCGAATTGCAATTTGAATCGTTTGTGATGCGAAGAAGTTTTAATGCTTACTTTTTTGGAGCCGGCATTGCACCGCTGCCTTACAAAGATTACTATGAAGCACGCGAAGAAGGCCGCGTATTTAATGGTTTCAGGTATTACTATTTTTATTTTGGAATCAGTACCGATTATCGCAAAAAATTTGCTGTTGACTACAATAATTCAATACCAAATTTTATTGACAGATATCAGTCGTTCGGCTATAATAATGAAATAAAATTGCGGTACCGTTTTAGTAATAAATTTACTACTGTGTATGAATTTGCTTTCGCCTACGATCCTTATAGCATAGGCTTTGCCGATAAGCAAGGAGAGGATATTTATTTTGCTACGCGTAGAATAAACAATTATACCAATTCAATTAGCTTCAGATATATTTTTAAAAATAATCTCGCGCTAAATATAAATGCAAGGCATTATTGGGGAACAGGCGATTATCAAAACTATTTTATATTACAACAAAATGGCGATTTATTGCCTACCGAAAATTATAACGGCATAAATAATTTTAGTTTTAATGCGGCCAATATCGATGCAGTGTTCAACTGGCAATTTGCTCCCGGCAGCGATATTACACTCACTTACAAGTATGCTTTAATAAGCGATGAAATTGTACCCACCATTCCAAAATTTGGCGACAATCTGAAGTCACTTCAAAATCTTCCTAACGTGAATAGCATATCGCTAAAAGTATTGTACTTTTTAGATTGGGTTTATGTAAAAAAATACATGAAACCGAAATCGAGAGCTTAAAAAAAAATCACCATCGAATGTTTCACTTCAATGCTTTTTCTCATAAAAAAAATGTTGTATCTACATTTTCACAAATCGATAAGAATGTGCCCCACTAGCATTTTTCATAACCAAAATATAAATGCCGGGTTTTAATTTCGATACATCTACCTTTAGCAACTGAGCATCACTGTTGAATAACAATTTATCAGTCATAAGTCTTCTTCCGCTAAATCATTTATTTCAAAATTCAAATCAGATATATTTAAATCCATACCATACACCATAAGAAAATCGCTTACAGGATTGGCAATTTGAAAATGGTTAAAAACATTGGTGCCCAATCGTGGGGCACTGCACGCGCCAATTTGCAACCATGCATCCTGCCAAGCCAAACCAACTCCCGGTTCGTAATACAATGCGGAGGCACTGCTACACCAGCCCCCAACGGTGCATAAATATTTTACCGAATTATTTTTTATTGTATCGCCTGTGGCAATATTACTTCCCGCCACATACTGCGGATAAGGGCAGCCACCGCCACCAACGTTTACAACAACCGTTATCAATGCCGAAGTTTTTACTCCACCTTGATTATCGGTTGCTTTCGCCTTTAGCACATAAGTTCCTGCAGCAACATTATTCCATGTAAATGCATAAGGAGCAACAGTGTCAGTTTTTAAAAGTGTAGTGCCATAATAAAACTGCACTTTTTGAATGGTGCCATCCACATCGCTTGCATTTGCTGTGATGGCAATACTTGCTGATGCAATAAAGGTGGCATTATTTGCCGGTGAAGTGATAGAAACAGAAGGCAATTGATTGACTGCTACGGCAGTCACTTTCACTATGCGAGATACTGTTTTGGTTGCATTTTTATTGTCGGTAGCTTTTGCTTTTATGGTGAAGGTGCCAATAGGAACATTAGTCCATGTGTATGAATAAGGAGCAACCAAATCTGTAAACAATAAAGTAGTGCCGTTATAAAATTTTACATTTTTAATAGTCCCATCGGCATCGCTGGCAGTAGCAGTAATATTAATGCTTGCCGGAGCCACAAAATTAGAATTTGCCACAGGCGTGTTTATAGTTATGGTGGGCGCTAAATTTACTGAACATAAATTTGCATTAAGCGCATTGGCCAATGGAGTACTTGCCACAATGCCACTACCGGGGCTGGTTTCTATAAAGTCGCCAGTGAGTTCCCAAACAATGGCGCCACGCAAATTTTGGCTTACAATAAACTGTGCCTTGAGCGCAATGCTTGCTGAATCATCATAACTTACAAATGTTTTTAAAGCTCCTTTGCCTGTAAGGTAAGGTACCTTTGCTTGACTATCGTATTGTTCATTAAATAAATTTTTGCTCAATAATATATTGAAATAAGTGGGAGAACCATCATCAGTGTTGAAAGTAATATTATCAACAGCATTGCTTGCAATTGCACCAAAAAGTGCAGGGGCATTTACCGTTTTTGCTGAGCGACCATAAAATGCAATTCCCATATTTAATTTTGATGCATGCACACCGTGAGTGTTAATTAAAGTGAGCATGGCACTGCTGCAATTGAAAGTTGCATCGCCTTGTGACGGTGCATATAAAGGTGCGTTATGATTTGTGATATTTTCCCAGGCACCAAAAAAATCGTAGGTCATTACATTAATAAAATCGAAAATGTTTTTTACAATTGCCCACTCAATATTATTCATGTTTACAGGTGCTGCCGATACCGCAGCGCTTAGTAAATAAGTTTTATTTTTTTGAACCCCAAGTGCATTCAATGAGTCGCGGACAGATTGCATCAGTGCAGTAAAATTTTGTTTATCGGCAAGTACCGGATACTCCCAATCTATATCGATGCCATCATAATTGTACCGGTTACAAAGCACTACACATTGGTGAGCAAAATTATTTCGAGTGGTAGCTGACGAAGCAATTGCCGAAAAATTGCCACTCAATGTCCACCCTCCTATCGATGCCAAAACTTTCACATTGTTTTGATGTGCTTTGTACACCAAAGACTTTGTGCTGTCGGGCGAATTCGTTTGCCAGTTCATAGGTCCATCCAATATATTATCATCGGCCCATTGATCGGTGCTTAGAATGTTGCCATTTGCCTGTGGGCTATAAAAGCAATAATTTATTACTGTGTATTTGTTATAATTTATGGTGAGAGGGTTTACCAATTTTGCGCGGTCGTACCACTGCCAGTTGGGATAATATCCTACAATTTCTTTGCAGGGTTGTGCTTGCAATAAGCATGATAAATACATCAAACTCAGCGTGAGTGAAAAAATGTGCTTCATAATTTTGGGATTTGACCGCAATAATTGAAATTAATTTGAAAAAAAATTTTTTTTACCAAAAGGCACAAATTATTTTTTGCTATTTAAAAACGAAAATGTTTTTCGGTAGCAAATAATCCTCCCATAATGATGAATCACATTAAAAAAAAAATTTAAGATCTATTCATTTTGCCAACAAAAGAAATACTACATTGCCATTCCAATTTAAATACCGTTAAATTTAATTATGCTGAAACAAATTTATCAAAAACTATTATTATTATTCGTAACAGTGTGTATATACGTGCCAATGCAATCACAAGGTACATGGGTGTGGGTAAGCGGAAGTTCTACCATCAATACAAGTGGAAACTTTGGAACACAAGGCGTACCTTCAACTGCTAACCATCCCGGTGGGCTTTACGAATGCGCCAATTGGCGCGATGCTGCCGGCAACATGTGGATATATGGCGGACGGGCTGCTGCTGGTCCCGTGTTTAGCGATATGTGGAAATTTAATCCCTACACACATGAATGGACTTGGATAAAAGGTCCGGGCACTTCCGGTCTATCGCCATCATACGGAACCGTGAATGTATCGAGCATAAACAATACGCCCGGTGCGCGGTTGGTGCCTCTTACATGGGTTGATAATTTTGGTACATTCTGGATGTACGGTGGCTCCAATCAAAATGGCCAACGCCATGCCGACTTATGGAAATATGATGTAACAACAAATATGTGGACATGGGTTGATGGCTCACAACTTACCAACGCAATAGAAATTAATGGTACCAAAGGAGTACCGGCCAATATAAACACTCCCGGCAGTCGTGGCGAAACAACTGTGGCATGGGTAGATGCAAGTAACAATCTGTGGTTTTATGGTGGGCAAATAAATACATCGTCAAACTACTTTAACGACGTATGGAAATACAATATCACCACAGGGCAGTGGGCATGGATGGATGGCAACAATTTTTTTCAACCCAATGCAAATCCGGTTTATGGCACCAAAGGAGTACCCAACAATACGAACGATCCCGGTGCACGAAATGCCTATTCGCACTGGAAAGATATTAATGGTAACTTGTGGTTGTGTGGTGGTACCAATGGAAGCACCGGCCCGGTATACAACGATATTTGGAAATACGATATGGTAACTTTGCAATGGACATGGATGTATGGCAGCAATGTAGATAATGATACCGGAAACTATGCCGTTTCGTGTTACTTTGATGCTGCAAATTTGCCTCGTGCCCGTACCGAAAACAAGGCAACATACAAAGATGAACGCGGCAATATCTGGATGTTTGGTGGTGCCAATGAAAATGCCACAGGCGATTATAACGATATGTGGATTTTTAGAATGGATAGCATGCAATGGAAATGGTTGGGTGGCAGTAATCAAATTAACCTGAACAACAACTATGGAAGTTTGGGTATTGCCGATCCTTCAAATTTAATTCCTGCCCGCGATGGTGCTATTATGTTTGGCGATACACTATGCAACACATATATTTTTGGTGGCACTACCTGGGGAATTTTTGGCAGTTGCTATGGCGATGTTTGGAAATTTGTTCCCGATAGCCAATGTGTTCCTTGTACCCCATTAGCTTTGTCTGTGGCGGCTTTCACCGCAAGCGATTCTTTAATTTGCCAAAACAACTCAGTACTTTTTACCGATGCTTCTACCGGCAATGTAAGTTCGTGGCAGTGGACTTTTGCTGGTGGTATTCCCGCAACAAGTAATGTGCAAAACCCGGGCTCTGTTATATACAATACTCCGGGGCAATACAGTGCCACATTAACGGTGGACAACGGCATCAATATCAATACCACTTCGTATACTATTACTGTTAATGCACCCCCTTCAATTTGGCTGGGCAACGATACTTTGATTTGTGATACTGCTTCGTATACCATTACAGTTAACAACACATTCAATACTTATTTGTGGCAGAATGGCTCTACTTTGTCCACTTTCACTACCAATGCATCGGGTCAGTTTTGGGTCGTGGTATATGATGGCGTTTGCAATGCTACCGACACCATCAACATTACTTATTCACCTTGCGCACTGCCACTGGCATCTTTCAGCGCTACCGATACACTGCTTTGCGAAAAAGGCAGCATCGATTTTACAGATGCATCTACAGGCAATCCAACCAATTGGTTATGGTATTTTAGTGGAGCTTCGCCTGCTACTTCTACTTTGCAAAATCCTGCAGGAATTTATTATGCCAACTATGGTGTGTATAATGTTTCGTTAGTGGTGACCAATGCTGCCGGCAGCGATTCTATTTTCTTTTCCAATTATGTTACCGTAGTGGCCAACTCACCGCAACCTGTTGTAAATTATAACAATACTTTTTTGTGCAGTACTACTGCCGTTGGTTATCAATGGTATTTGAACAATGTACCAATTGCAAATGCCACTGCGCAATGTTTGGTGCCGCAAACGCCCGGCAATTATTTTGTAATCATTACCGATAGCAATGGATGCAACAGTGCCAGCAATTCATTTATTGTTACAGGTTTTGCCAGCAATGGTGAATCAAATGGGATAAATATTTACCCCAATCCAACTATGAACCAATGCAGTATTATTTTCGACAATAATATTGTGGGGAAACTAACTATATCTATATACGATGGTAAAGCCAGCCTCATAAAAACTATCGAAACATTTAAAGAAAAGAAAGTATTCACTTTGCCTGTAAATACCGAAAACCTGAATAAAGGAATATATTATATTTATATAAAGTCGATGGATGAAAATATAGTTTTAAAATTCAGTAAAATGTAATGGAACAATAAATCGAAAACAATAAAACGCTAATCAAATGAAAATTCAAGCAAACTTTAAAATCGCAGTTGCCGCATTTTTTTTACTATTCATTTTTGCGCAAAATCATACGCATGCACAAGCCGCAACATGGACCTGGATGAGCGGAAGCACTACTGTTAATTTATTGGGCAATTATGTCACACCAAATGTTTTCGATCCGGCAAACGAACCTCCCTCTCTTTACGAACCCGTTTACTGGCGCGACAATGCCGGCCTGTTATGGATATACGGAGGTTACCATCAAAGTCCATTCAAAGTTGTGTTTACTCAAATGTGGTGTTACAATCCTTACATCAATCAATGGAAAATGGTAAAGGATTTTACCAACAGTTCTAATTATGGAATTAAAGGTGTACCGGCAGCGACAAACTCACCCGGAGCGCGCACCTTTTGCTGCCCTGCGTGGGTTGATAACAACGGAAAGTTTTGGTTATTCAGCGGTATGGATTATAGCTATGGCGATTATTGTGACGATATGTGGATGTATGATCCTATCACCGGATTTTGGACATGGATGCATGGTAGCAATCAATTTGCAAGTGCTAATGCCGTGTATGGAGTTAAGGGTGTGCCCAGCCCAACAAATTCTCCCGGGCAACGTGCTGAGTGTTATTCATCGTGGTGCGATGCCAATGGCGATTTTTGGATTTTTGGAGGGCAGTCCTACAGCACAGTTGCATCGCAGGCAAACTTCAACGATATGTGGCGTTTCAGCACTACAACCAATGAATGGACATGGATGCATGGCGATGATTTTCCCGAAACACCCGGCAACTTCGGTACAATAGGCGTTTCGAGCCCGACTAATGATCCGCCTTCCAGATGGTGTTATGATCGCAGTATCGATCCATCTGGCAACATGTACATTTTTAGTGGCGTGTATGCTCTTGGTGGTATTCCAAGTATATATAATGAAGTGTGGAAATATGTTCCATCTGTTAATGAATGGACATGGATAAAAGGATCCAACATTGCAGCAAATGGCGGTAGTTATCCCACATCGTATTGCAGTTCGAATGCATTATCGAACCCTGCAGGGCGTTACGAAAACAAAGGCTCCACATACGATGAATGCGGAAACATATGGACATTTGGCGGAGTTAAGATTGGAGGATTTTTCAGCGATGCATGGGTGTATATAGCTGCCGCAAACGAATGGCGTTTATTGAAAGGAAATAATATCCTCAATCAATCGGCTGTGCGCGGAACAAAGGGCGTACCCAATATTAATAATCGTCCCGAAGGCCGGTCGGGTTCGGTGGCATTCCTCGATACCTTGCAGCGTTTTTACATTTTTGGTGGCGCTGTTACCGGCAACATACAAGGCATAAATGATGTCTGGCGATTGGAACTTGACCCCGGTTGCGTTATACCAACTTGTAGCAGCGCATTGCCGGTGGCGGCATTTTCGAGCAGCGATACATTGCTTTGCGAAAAAGGTTCGATAGATTTTTTTGATAATTCTGCCGGCAATCCTACTGCATGGAACTGGACTTTTACGGGAGGCGCTCCTTCCACTTCTACTTTGCAAAATCCTACAGGAATATTTTTTGCCAACTATGGTACATTCAATGTTTCGCTCACTGTAACCAATGGTGCGGGCAGCAATACTACATCGTTTACAGTTACCGTTGTAGCCAACCCCGCACAACCTGTTGTAACTTTCAATGGCAGTACCATTTGCAGTTCACCTGCCGTTTCGTATCAGTGGTATTTTAATAATGCACCTATAAGCAATGCCACTTCGCAATGCTATACCCCTACTCTGCTTGGCAATTACTATGTTATCATATCCGATTCCAATGGATGCAACAGCGCCAGCAATATTTTTGTGGCCAATGCAATTAACAATGCACAAACCACTGAATCTAGTTTCACTTTAATTCCTAATCCAGCCAGCGCTGTGGTGCAACTTTCATTTGCTCATGCGTATATGGGTACAGTTAATATTGAACTCTACGATGAAAAAGGTGCTCTCGCTTTAAGCAAGAAAATTCAAAAGGATTCATTCTCATTTAACCACGAATTAGAATTGAAACATTTATCAAAAGGAAATTATATTGTAATGATAAAATTTGGTAAGGTGATAATGGATAAAAAACTCTCGGTAAAGTAGTATTTTATGCTCAACTATTACGGTATACTACATGTTGAAAAATAAATTTTAAAAAACGCAAAAACCAACTAATAATTTATCTCGTATAGTGAAATAATAAAAACCACAAAGCGATGTATGTTAACCGGAATATACCCTTCGAAATAATCTGGCGGTTTGGCTGGCTAAATATTGTGCTGTTTATTTTGTACTCTTTTGTTGTTTTTTCCATGCACAATTACTTGCTTATAAACTATCAATTCCAAATGCATATACCCTTTGCATTGATTGGCCCTGTGGGTGTAGCTGTTGCCATTTACACCAGTTTCAAAAATGGGCAATCGTATGATCGTACATGGGAGGCACGTAAAAATTGGGGTGCACTGGCAGGGCTGTCAAAAATATTTGCCAATCAGGTTATGGTTTACGTAAATCAAAAGGATGATAGTGCTGCCAAAATTTTACTCCACAGGCAACTTGCCATTCTTAATGCGCATAAATTGCAACTGCGTGTAAAAAGCCTGCACAGCAAAAAGTACGCTCCATGGTTGCATAAATATTATTTTGGAACGGCTACTGAAAGCGATTGGAAAAATGAGGTTGCCTCTTTCCTTGAGGATAAGGAGTATGCAAATATTATGAGCAAAACAAGCAAGGCATATCATATCTTATTGATGCAAAACCAACATTTGGCTGCCTTGCGAAATAATAATGTGATAAACGAATTTCAGCATATGGAAATGATAAAAGTGCTTGATGGCTGCATTGAAAATATGGGCAAAAATGAACGCATTAAGTCAACTCCGTTTCCACGCCAATACGCTTTCTTCAGTAAATCGTTTATTGTGATTTTTATTTTGATGCTGCCATTTGGCTTTCTCGATCTGTATAACAATCATTACTCATTGGCAAGTTACATTACTATGGGTTTTATTTTTACAATTGTTGCCTGGCTTTATATAACCATGGAAATTGTAGGCTCTTACAGCGAAGACCCATTTGAACATTTTGCCACCGATATACCCATGAATGTAATTTGCCGAAATGTTCAAATTGATTATGCCGAAATATTGGACGAGAAAATTATCCCTGAAAAAGTTATGCCTGTTGATGGGATATTGCTGTAATTACCTATTATCAAAACCGGAAATTTATAACTGTACCAATATACGTTGTGTCATTTACTCTAATAAAAGCCTGATTTGCTTTGCAAATGCAAATAACATTTTGATGTGAGGTGAGCGGATGGAGGTTATGGAAATTATATTGGTGTTGGGGTTTGCGCCAAGCGCGAATGTTATCAGCAGCCAAGGGATTTTGGTTTAATTAATTTCAAAATTATTTGACTCATAACTATTTTGTAGCTTTGCAAAAATGACTGAAAAAAACCTTTATATAATTGCAGGATGCAATGGAGCTGGTAAAACAACCGCGTGCTTTACTATTTTGCCTGAAATTATCAATTGTAAAGAGTTTGTAAACGCTGATGAAATTGCAAGAGGACTATCGCCATTCCAACCCGAGAAGGTGGCATTTGAAGCTGGCCGGATTATGCTTCATCGCATTAATGACTTATTTGCCGCAAATTTGAGTTTTGCTTTTGAAACAACCCTTTCAACAAAAATTTATAAGCAGAAAATAATAATGGCAAAAGAAAAGGGTTATGTAACTACATTACTTTTCTTTTGGTTAAAAAAATGTAGATTTGGCCAAAGAACGTGTTGCCATAAGAGTTGCAGAAGGTGGACATAACATACCGCCAGATGTAATTGAAAGACGATATAAAAATGGCATTAAAAACCTCTTCGATATATATCTACCTTTGGTTGATGGTGCTTTAATTTTGGACAACTCTAATGGACGTCACGAAATTTTAGCACAAAAAACGATTGATGGAGCGATTAATATTTTTGACATATTGAAGTTTAATGAACTAAAAAACAATTGATGACAACAGTAGAAAAGCAAATAGAATTTAAAGATAAAGTGATGCTTGGCCTCGAAAAGGCCTACGAAAAGCTTATTGAGTTTAAGAAACAAAAAAACACTGAGCTTGTAATTATTCGGGATGGTAAGATTGTAAAAATAAAACCATAACAGTTTACATGCATTTTTATGGCGGGCCTAACTTGCGCTCAAGTTAAATCTGTGTGCAAATAATTTCCATTTTTATTTCCATTACCCACTTGAATATTGCTGTAAAATTTATCGGTTTGTAAATATAGTTTTTGTGATAGAAAATTGCAACCATGAACTGAAACGGAATCAGGCTCTGCTGAGGTGCAACCTGCCAGGATAAATTCATTCAGATGGAATATCTTTCTCTAACGGACACATTCATTTGTGCCTGATTTTTTCATTTCGAATGTTATTTGATGAGCTTAAAATATTTATTCCATTTTTAAATGCTCAAATTTTGCAGCCTGTACCTTATTTGTAGGCGTTGCAGTTTACTGTTATGTGTATTTAAAAATATGTTGCATTGATATAATTATATTTGATTAATTTTACGAAGCGAAATTTTTAAAATTCAATTGAACAAATAAACTCGAAAAAATAAAATGCATAAAAGAATAGAAATAGAAGCCATAGATATAAAAGCATATCCAACAGATGCCGCACAAATGGTTGCACTGAAAGCATTTATGAGAGCAATGAATATTAAATTCACGGTTAAAAAGAAAAACCATACGATACGAAATTTGTAGCTAAGATTGAAAAAAGCCGGCAAGAATTTAAAACAGGTAAGTTTACTCGTGTTAAAAAAGAGGACTTAAAAAATTTTTTAGGAGTAAAATGAGTTATCATTTAGATTTTTCAAAACAAGCTCAAAGCGACATTTCTTTTCATAAGAAGGCAGGAAATAAGGCCATATTAAAAAAGATATTATTGCTACTAACTGAAATTGCAGAACACCCATTTGAAGGTGTGGGCAAACCTGAACAACTCAAATTTATTTTGCAGAGTTATTGGTCGCGGAGAATAAATCAAGAGCATCGCCTTGTTTATGAAGTATTGAATAACAGAATTTTTATTCACTCGGCAAAAGGGCATTATTATTAATTATAGTGATGCTGTTCATAACTGATACATTTTTTTTGCATACAAAAGAAAAAAATATCGCATGAACACGCGCAAGCCCCAAACAAAAAAAATGCAATTGAATACCGCCTTAAAAAAAGTGACACAACTGCGGGAGTGATTATTTTACTTTTTGTTTTGCTACGGTAACTATATACGTTGCTTTACCTTTCTCTGTGCCAGTCGCCTGCCTACGCGCGGGCGCACAAATTTTATCTTCAAATGAATCACAAGTAATCATTTTAATAAATAAAAAAATATATATGGCAGAAAATAAAATATAATAGGCCAAATATTTTTTTCCAATATGTTCTAGTCCAAATAATTTTTACCGCACCAAATAATATCATAAAAGGAGTAAAAATGCAATGCAGAATTTTATTTCCACCATTTAACCAATCTAACCAGTTCAAATTCAGCATTAAAATTAAACAAAAATCCATACTAAATTTATGAAAACAAAAAACAAATCTAAGTTGTGTTTCTTTAATCGCATTCCGTCTCTGAATTAATGAAATCAATACATGCTGGCAGTGTGTAATCATCAATATTGTAATGATCTATGGTTTCATTTTTGCCATCTTTATTATTAAAAGTTCCATCGGAACAATCATCATTAAACATCGAAGTTCCGTCAGATTCATTCAAATTTGCAGAGCCCATTCGACCCTATAAAGGCCTTAGCTTTATTATTTGGAGAATTTGATTCAAAAAAATTAATATTTTGTTTAACATTCCCTGGAATGTTTCGGTCTACATAATCTTTGCTCAATGGGCCTAAAGCCGCATCAACTGTTACGAGTAGTACCACCTGAATATTTTTTTCTTCAAGTGCTTTTGTTAACTTCACTGCTAAAATACCACCATAACTATATCCGTAAATCACAACTTTTTATCAGAACTAGTCCGGCATTCTGCTGGACTTGGTATCATATTAACAGCATCTGGAATCATTGATTCATCAGTTTTATATAATTTCGAATCGTATAATTTAGTACTGTTCATTTCATTAACAGATTGATAAAGTTGCCAGTCATTGTGGATCCGTGTTCTCAAATGGTTGCTTTACAAGTCCAGTAAATATTACAATTGCGTCACCGGGACCTTTTCCATTTATGTCTATTAATTGAATTGGTGAATTTGCAGCAAAGCAATAAGAAGATAAACTTGCATATTTAAAACAGTCAGGATCCACACTCAAAAACCTACCCAACCTTGTTTCATAAATCCGCATGCCATAATCTTGTGTGTTGCTCTCGGCATCATTCTCCTTCCCATTGAACCCAAACCTATACCCAACCCCACCGGCACTATATGTTCGCTCTTGCATTGTCATACCAAAGGGATAATAATCGGTGGCGGATACAATATCGGGCATGTAAAAAGATGAGCGAGTTGATGCCGATTGAACATGAGCAATTGCATGTGGCTCAGTTATGCATGCCCCACACATTTGTTGTGTGTTGCTTTGTAATAACTGTGACAATATACGTTGTGTCATTAGCTATGCTATAAATCTTATTTTCTTTACAAATGTAAATATTACATTCTAATAATTTTAGCAAAGTTTTTTCAAATTGCCGAAATATATTTTAATCTATTTGAAATTTATATTCTAAATAAATCTTAAAAAAATTAGTGCAGAACACGGTATTCATTAGTATTTCTATTACATTCAACTCGAACAATCCATCCAGTATACGTAATATATGGTTCATAGTCTCAAAAATATAGTCCCTTATTAAATATTATAGGGTTTTTATAACTTTTCAATTTGATTTTGCGGTTTGAATTCTTAATTAAATTGTCAATTTTAGGGTAATATTTAAAAGTTATATCATTAAAAGTAAAACTCGTTATAGAATCATAAGAGGCAACCGTACAGTATGTTACTTTATGTGGATATGTTTTTCGTTTTCAAAAATTATAGGATAAATTTGATTAATAATTTTATCTGGTAAATTATACACAATTTCTGCTTTGCTTTCAATTGCCTTTTTTTGACAAAGAACAAAGCTGCTTTTGCAAAGCGAAATACCTATAACTAAAACAATAAACTTTATACACATAATTTTACTTTTTGTTTTCACCATTTGTTTTAAGTGCATCCATTCCTAAATTTTTTTCTGATGATGATTGTAAGTAATCGTTTTCAAATGTTGGTGTTCCTCCTTTGACTTTGTTTGGTATAGTCTTGTCAATAAATCTAGTGTCTATGGTATATTCAGGAAAGGTTTGAATATGTGGTAATACTTTACTTATGAAATTTTCAATATCGGCTATTTGTTGATCAGGTTTGTCAGATGCGTATTGCAAGCCTACCAAAGTTCCTGCTGCTGGGTGAGTATGGATACCTCCAATAATCTACTCCCTCCACTTTGGCTATAACAAACATCTCCCTTGGTTATCATCCGTCTACCAGATTCCTTCCAGGTAGCGCCTGGTATGTTTTGCTCTTCTAAGTTTATAGAGGCATCAATGATTTCACCTTTTGTACTGTAAATAATATTTAGAACAATTAAAGCATTTTGTTCAACCATATTTGTGCCATCTTTGTAGGATGAGTAAATGAATTGGTCCAACAACTTGCTTGCTGCGGAGTTTTGAACATTATTAATGATCTCAACGCTTTTGTTTTCAAAAGTTTTTGTTGCTTGAAGGCATGCTTCAGGGTTGGCATTTTTATGAGCACTTTCTTCTGCTCTTATAAACGCGTTAAAATATGTTTGTTTTACAACAAAAGACTTTGTGCCAGTTGCTGTTTGATAAATAAGTTTCCCAAATTCATTGTAATAGTCATCATCTCCGTTTACATCTCTTCCACCGCCTTCCCAACCTAGAATCATATTCCCAAAACAATGCACTATATGCACCTTCAAAAATTTCATTGTCTTTTTCTTGTGTGTTCATACCAAACCTATACCCAGCCCCACCGGCACTAAATGTTCGCTCTTGCATAGTCATACCAAAGGGATAATAATCTGTAGCAGAAACAATATCGGGCATGTAAAAATCTATGTTTGTTCCCAAAACACTTCTCGGTATTTTTCTATCACTAATCACAGTAGTAACATTGCCAAGGTGATTACTCAACTCATAATTTTTTAAACCCAAATTGTGATTGAGTATTGTTGGTAGTGTTATGCTTGCTTTAGTTACCTCAATATTGCTTTGTTGTTTGCTTTTGTGTATCTGTATGTGTATACGTTGAGGCATTTTAAAAATTGTTTTGCTTTACAAATGTAAATATTATTTCGATGCGTGGTGTGGAGATGTGTGTTATAATATAGTTTATTGGTGAAGTGGCTTGTGCGCTATAGTGCGCAAGAGCCAACAATATAAATGCAATTTGAATTTATCACTCTAAAAAAAACTGGCGCGAATGCGGCAGTTTATAAATTCAATTTGTAAAATTAACAATATACTTTTTAATGAAAGGTGCCAGCGTTGCCTAAGTCTGTTGCTTGGGGTAATTGATGTGACCGATAATATAAGGCCCAACACTCACCTGTATATGTGAAATACTTTACCAAACCTTCTTTGCGACTCCAATAAATTTCTTTGGGCATTAACTCTAACTCATTTTGTTTAGTACTGGTTAACTTGTCTTTTTTAGCATAATTAATATGTCGTTATATTCTTTTTCCGTTTACTATTATTTTTCATTCAAAATGCGCATTGAATCATTATTGAAAAAGTGGAATTATAATACGATATGTATTTCGAACATTTGGCTTTAGGCACTGCTTTGTAAATGGCAATCAAACTTTCTTGTTTTGGCAAATTAAATATATTCTTGTTATAATAAATTATATCACCATGATGTGGGTTATATTTAAAAAGTTCAAATGTTGGACTCGCACTATACCATAATTTTCGCTCAATAATATAACTAGTGTCCATTTCGTTGTCAGAAGAAGCGAAAATTAATGTATCACCTGCTTGATATGGCATCCAAACTAAATCCTCGTCAGAAAATTTAGTCTTTACAGGTATACATCCATAAATAACAAGGCCATACAAAATAATAAATATAATTTTTTTCATAAATTATTTGCCTTTCAAAATAGAATTTAATGATGGAGTCGGTGAACTTTTTATCAAATCCATAATATTAAATTCTGGTTTTTTAATATCATAATTAGGTGGTGAAGCTAGGGTTTGTCCTGGTATTAGATTAAAAATTCCAATAAATGTTGGAACATAATGGCCACCAGCGTTTCCAAAAACACTTCCTGTTATATCGGGCATAATCACAAATTTTGTAACACCTTTGATTGGACCAAAACAAGAACCACCAGATATTAATGAAGTGCTAACAATTCCTATTGAAGCAACTTTGTCACTTCTCCTGCTATATTGAACTGATGGAATATTTTGCGGGGTCATAATTTCCATGGGTTCTTGTGGTGCTAAATAAATGATTTGTTCTACTTTGTTTTTGATTATGCCATTTTTAAAAGCTGCGTCTAAAGCATAAGCCACACCTGCAGCATGTGCGCACCCTTGGCTATGAGCTACAATTTTTATTGTTTCATCTTTTGCAAGTGTTATTTCGCCTGTTTGTATTTTTTGGATTAGTTCAAACCTGATTGCACCCCAGCCAAAAATCTATCATTTGCATTTGACCAAGTGTGATCGCTACCATTTATAAAAAAGTTTCTCTTATCATTTAATGCCTCATCAAATAATGGTACCATAGAATTTGTTTCTCCCCAATAATCAAATCCTTTACCTAAATAAGCCGGTCCCTTATCAGATGATTCATATGTAGGGTACGGTCTATAATGTGGATTTGGAATGTACCTACAGTCTAAACCAGGATATACCTTAAGCACATTTTTTCTATTATCCTTGCCTGTAGCTTGATCTAACATTAACCCATTGATAAAAATCACGAATCTGCCATCCGGATCAAATGCTTGTATTGGGGTATTGGCTGAAAAGATATAGGTACTCATTTCAGGGTAGTCTTTTGAGAGTGGATCCACACTCATCCACCTCCCCAACCTACTATCATAAATCCTTGCACCAAAATCCAAATTACCACCATCAACAGAAATCTCATTATCATTCTCCTTACCATTAAACCCAAACCTATACGCCTCCCCACCGGCACTAAACGTTCGCTCTTGCATTGTCATGCCAAAGGGATAATAATCGGTGGCTGAAACAATATCGGGCATGTAATAAGCTATAGTGGTGTTTGAACCAAGTGGTGCGCGAGGTATTTTTCTATCACTTATTACAGCCATGACGTTGCCTAAATGGTTACTCAGTTCATAATTTTTTAAACCCAAATTGTGATTGAGTATTATTGGTGGTGTTATGCTTGCAGTGAGGTCTATTGTTGTTTTGTCTATACCCAATCGGCTGCTGCCGTATATGCTGCGCTCTATAAGTTTAAAACTGGTAATGCTGCTTGCAGTGCTCTTTTGGTAATTAGCCATAATGTTTCCTTGTGCATCGCGCACATAGTAGGTGTATGTCCACAAGGTGGGGTTGTCGGTGCCTCCATTTTCAAAGCTGCTGCCATCGGGCTTTAGTATTTTTGCAATGCGGTTGCCCATGGCATCGTACACATATTCCAAATCAGCTTTTGTAGAAATGCCGGTGCGTATTATCTTTTTTATTTTTCCACTTACTGTCCATTTTATTTCCTGTATTTCTTCGGTTTTGTCTTGCGTGAGATTGCCTATTGCATCGTAAGTGTAATTATTTGCTGTGGTTATATTATTGCTGTTTTGAAATACGCCCCCATCATCAATATCGGCTGTGTGTATGCCGCTGGCTATGGCATCGTTTACATGGTATAGTTTATTGCTTTTTAAATTGTTGCCATTCTGCTCATCGTATTTATAATTCATATCATCGAACTTTACACCGGTAGCATTGTACCGTTGCAGATTTTTTATGTTGCCATTGGCATCGTAAGTATAACTTGTTTTGTACATGTTTGCTATAGCGCCAATGTTTGTCCAGTTATTGCTCGTGGCATCAAAATTAGTAAACGAATTTGATTGCGCAATGCGGTTTAGCTGATCGTATTTGTAGGCGTTGGCTTTTTTCATTTATCAAAAAACTCAAATTAGCTTTGTTGTGATAATTTATTTTAAGTAGATTTACAAACCGAATTTTAAAAAGCAAATTAAAATGATACGAACTTTCATAACTCCAACGCAAGGCAACTATAGTGTGACTTTGGAATTTCCCGAAGATTATTTGGGGCAAGAATTAGAACTTAATGTATTTAAGAAACAAGAAGGTTTGGTGGCTGAAAAAAAAACTACACCTATAAAATTATCAGACAAATACAGGGGCATATTTACGAAAGAGGATGGCAAAAAATTTAATGAATACATTACAAACGCTAGAAACGAATAGGACAGGGATTTTTAATTGATATCAATGTAATTTCAAATTTGATTGCAATATGATGGCGCGAATGCTTGAAACAATTTTTCACATACATTAATGATGACAAATAAACCCACTTTCTAGAAAATAAAAGTTGGTCGCTCATAATTACTTATTAAAATAAAATAGATTTAAAAATAAATACAAAATGGAAACAGTACTTGTACAAATAAACAATCAAAAGGCTTACAAGCTTTTAGAAGATTTGGCAGACTTAAACATAATTAAGGTGCTTAAAAAAAGCATCCAACAGGAACAAAAACTTTCTGAAAAGTACGCAGGCAAGTTGCCTTCTCATATTGCTGATGAACTTCAAAATTATGTAACTGAAAGCCGAAACGAATGGAACAAACGCAATATTTAATTGATACCAATATCGTTATTGATTATCTCGGCAAAAAATTGCCTCCCACTGGTATGAATTTTATGAATGCTATTATAGATGCCGTGCCTAATGTGTCGGTTGTAACTAAAATTGAATTACTCGGCTTTAATGCCCCTGACGAACATTATCAATTGCTTGTCAATTTTATGAACGATGCTACAGTATTAGATTTAACTGACAATATAGTTGACCAAAGTATTGATGTGCGCAAGAAACATAAGACCAAACTTCCAGATGCTATCATTGCAGCAACCGCTGTTGTGTTTAATTTGGTTTTAATCTCTCGTAATATTTCTGACTTTAAAAATATTGATGGGTTACAAGTTATTGACCCGTACAACTTATAATTGTAGTAGCAATACAAGGCGAGGCTATCAAATTTAAAAAACCAAAAACTAAAATTTATGGCACGCGATACAATCGCGCGCCAGTAGTAAATTTTGAAAATATTTTATTTACAACGCTACTCCATTTTTGATGTATATAGAATTTTGTACAATAGATAAATCTCTATTTCTCGTGCGGCTGCGCCCAAATGGGGCGGGGTGTGCGCAAGTCAAAATCTTGTGTTGCTTTTTTTAACTGTATGTGTATACGTTGTGGCAATTTTTTTTTCTTTACCAAAAGTATGAAATGAATTGTGTAATTGCTTTTTAAATATAAAATACCTCATTTTGGATGCAAACACATTACAAAAAAAACATCGTGCGAACGCGTAAGCCCCAACAAAATTTATGCATTTGCACACCACGAAAAAAAACTGCCACATCTGTGGCAGCTATTTTATTTTTAATATTTGATTTGCAACGGTAAGTATATACGTTGCTTTAGCTTCTTGCCCTGCGCACGAGTCACCTGCCCACTGGCATGGCTAAGGCACTCGCGAGGCTGTGAAACTTACTTTAACTTAATATCGTATGGTGGGTATTCAATGAATACTAAAAACGATTCAGGAAAAAATTGTTTAGCCTCTCTATCATAAAAATAACCTGGCAAAAAGTGTTTATATGCTTTCACCAGTCTAATAGCCTCTTTTTCGCACTCCTTACAATCTTGTATGCCTTGTGTTACCTTTACCTTTGTTATCACGCAATCACTATCTACAAATAATTCTAAAATCACAGTTCCTTTAACGCCAAAATAAATTTCTTGAGGTATTACTATATTTGAATCAATAAAAGTTTTAAATTGCTTGTAGCCTCCATTAATTCTATCCTCAAATGGATATAAGCTATCTGCTTCAGAATGCATCGCTGTTGGATATTTCGGTTTTTCACAACTAAATTTTTCATTTTTTTGTGCCTTAGCATTTTGCAAAAGCAAAAAGAGAATGGAATTGCAAAGGAATAATATTGCTTTCATATTTAATTTGAATTTTTGCTTTAATATTTATTGCATCCCTTTGAGGCCTTGAATCCAAAAAGAGGGCACCAGAATTTTGTCGTTTTTGATGGTTGACTTTTCACCGTCTTTCCATTTAACAAAACCATCTTTTAAATTACCGGCAGAAACTCCTTGCCCACCTTGCCATATTTGAATTGCACCATCATAAGTACTTGGCTCAGAATAATCTTGATTAAGATATAAATTTATATCAGGATTAATTTTAGAAAGTAAAAACCCAAAGCGTCTCCTTTCTTACCTTTTCCTGCGTTGCAAGAACCTAACAAACAACTTCCATCCTTTTCAACCATTTTTAGAATACTACCAAGAGATTCCATTTCTGTAGTACTTGAAGTGCCTTCGTGGTATTGTTTTGCCTCTTTCCAATGAATTGATTCGTCAGTTATCCATCCGTTTACTGGGTCAACATGCGATTTAGTGATAATTTCACCGCCTGACTCAGTGCCATGCGTAAAGATTACAAGATTTTTAATTTTAATATCCTTATAAAGTGATTGTGCTTTCTGCGTTGCCTTTTCCATTGAAGTTTCTATAATCACTTCAAATGTTCCCATTGCAGCTGATTTACTAAACTCCTTTTGATTTGTTCATCGGATGTTATAACAATTAATAAATTCGGTTTAGGCGTAGTACTTTTCTTTGCCTCCTCTCCATCTAAATCAATTGCCATGATAGGCGAGTTACTCGCAAACTGATATGGTGTAAGTTCAGGATATTGTTTAGTTAAGGGGTCAATACTCAAAAACCTCCCCAGCCTTCCATCATAAATCCTCATGCCATAATCTTGTGTGTTGCTTTCGGTATCATTCTCCTTCCCATTAAACCCAAACCTATACGCCACCCCACCGGCACTAAATGTTCGCTCTTGCATAGTCATACCAAAGGGATAATAATCGGTGGCAGATACAATATCGGGCATGTAATAAGCTATAGTGGTGTTTGAGCCCAGTGGTGCGCGAGGTATTTTTCTATCACTAATCACAGTGGTAACGTTGCCTAAATGATTACTCAATTCATAATTTTTTAAACCCAAATTGTGATTGAGTATTGTTGGTGGTGTTGTGCTTGCTGTGAGGTCTATGTTTGTTTTGTCTATACCCAATCGGCTGCTGCCGTATATGCTGCGTTCTATAAGTTTGAAACTTGTAATGCTGCTTGCAGTACTCTTTTGATAATTGGCCATTATGTTGCCTTGAGCATCGCGCACGTAGTAGGTGTATGTCCATTGTGTGGGGTTGTCGGCACCGCCATTTTCAAGGCTGCTGCCATCGGGTTTTACTATTTTTGCAATGCGGTTGCCCATGGCATCGTACACATATTCCAAATCGGGTTTTGTAGAAATGCCGGTGCGTATTATCTTTTTTATTTTTCCACTTACTGTCCACTCTATATTTTGTATTTGCTCACTCACATCTTTCGTGAGATTACCTATTGCATCATAAGTATAATTACTAGCAGTGGTAACATTGGTGGTATTATATGTTCCCTCATCATCAATATCTGCTGTGTGTATGCCGCTGGCTATGGCATCGTTTACGTGGTATAGTTTATTGCTTATTAAGTTGCCATTCTGCTCATCGTATTTATAAGTCATATCATCGAACTTTACACCCGCAGCATTGTACCGTTGCAGATTTTTTATATTGCCATTGGCATCGTAAGTATAACTTGTTTTGTACATGTTTGCTATAGCGCCAATGTTTGTCCAGTTATTGCTCGTGGCATCAAAATTAGTAAACGAATTTGATTGTGCAATGCGGTTTAGCTGGTCGTATTTGTAGGCGTTGGCCATTGGCAGGCTTGTGGGTGTAGCATCGCTTGTACTTGTTGTGTAGTTGTAGGTTGGTAATATTGTGGTGGCCATTTCGTTGAAATAATATTTTCTCGATGCAATAATTCTAAAAAAAGTTTTTCTGATTTAATTTTAACTATTTTTACAAAAGAAATTTATATTTTTGATTAATGCCAACTGTATTGATGATATTCGGATGGAGAATTTTTTTCTACTCAAACGAGGGGAACGAACCAATACATGTGCAAGCTCAAAAGGCAGAAATGGAATGCAAATATTGGTTAATTTCCGAAACTTTTGAAATTGTTGAAGAGTATAACTTTAACATGAAACCATCGGATAAAAGAGAAATACGAAAAATAATTTTCGAACATTTTGATTACATTATTCAGCAGTGGAATTTATATTTTAAAAAATAAAAACAATGGAATCAATTGATTTTGCAAAAATAACAAAGTGTGAAATAAAAGACGGACAACTTAATATTAGAACCTCTGATAATAATTTTAGTTTCGAAATAAAAAACATTTCAGAAAGGTTGGCCAAAGCAACTGAAACGCAACTTGCCAAATTTATAATTTCGCCATCTGGCTATGGTATACATTGGATAGATTTAGATGAGGACATTTCATTACATGGCTTATTAAATACTTCAAATAAAGTTTAAGCATTTTTTTGCACTTTGGTTTTTTAATGTTATTAACGCTATCATTACTTTTGGATAGACTATTGAAATACCCGCCAATTTCATTTGAGGCTGAGTATTGTTTTTTAACTGTATGTGTATACGTTTCGGCATTTTATTTTCGAAAATTATTTTTGCTTTACATTTGTAAGGAATTAATTTCGCGAACTCTCCAAAAATAAAAGCGACCTCAATAAAAATGCTAACGAATTACAAGCCAAAAAATAATTGTGATTGAACTCGCACAAGTGCCAACAATAAAAATGCAATTGAATACCGCTCAAAAAAAACTGGCGCGAATGCGGCAGTTTATAAATTCAATTCGAAAAATTATCAATATCTCGTTAATGAAAAGCACCAGCCTTGGTACTGTCAGTTACAGGTGGTAAAAGATGTGACCGGTAGTATAATTCCCAACATTCGCCTGTATAAGTGTAATACTTTACCAAACCTTCTTTTCTGCTCCAAAAAAATTGCTTTGGCTTCAGTCTTAACTGCTCAATATTGGTAGTTTTTATTTTTGTCCTTTTTTGAAAAATCAATACATCATAATATTCTTCATTATTTATAATTAATGGCTCTCTTAAAACCCGAATTGAATCATCATTAAAAAATGTTGTATTATAATAGGAAAGTAATTTAGTACAATCACTCATTGGATCTATTTTGCAAATTGTAATTAGATGCTCTTTCTTATCCGCATTAAAAATATTTTTATTAAAATAAATAATGTCACCCAGTTGAGGGTTATATTTTCCATGTAATTCCAAAGGAGCATGAGTACTGTACCATATTTTACGCTCTAAAATGTAGGTTGTATCCATTTCATTTTTAGTAGATTTAAAAATTAAAGTATCACCAGTTTGGTAAGGCAACCACAACAACTCTTCTTCAGTTAATTTAGTTTTTACATTTATACATCCACAAAAAATAAAGCAATACATAATGATAAGCACAGTTTTTTTCATAAATTATTTTGAATATTGCTGTAAAATTTATCGGTTTGTAAATATAGTTTTTGAAATAGAAAGTTGCAACCATGAACTGGAAACGGAATCAGGCTCTGCTGAGGTGCAACCTGCCAGGATAAATTCATTCAGATGGAATATCTTTCTCTAACGGACACATTCATTTGTGCCTGATTTTTTCATTTCGAATGTTTTTTGAGAAGGTTGAAAATATTTTTCTATTTTTAACATGCTTTAATTCTCCACCCTAGTATCCTTCACTCGCTTAGCGCCATCCTTCTTTAAATATTTTGCTGTAATTATAACCAAATTTTATTCAGCCTACTTGCGTTAAAAGTGTTCCGGCTTTGTTAGCGCAAATTATCAACAACTACACATTTACAACTGTAATACTTGAGTAAAATCACCGCCAAAATGTTTTGCGTTTTTATTGTACGTTTGCATGGTTGAAGTTATAAATTTCATACTGTATAAATTGATAAGAAAATGCAATTAGTTCCTATAGATTTTGACCCTTTTGGTGACAATATAGAAGCATACTCCTATGCCACCACCGAGGCTCAGCGCGAAATATTTACCAACATCATTTTTGGTGGCGATGCTGCCAACTGTAGTTACAACGAATCAGTTACTCTGGTTGTAGAAGGTGCATTAAATGTACATGCACTGCAACAGGCTATTGATGATGTGCTTGCAAAGCACGAAGCATTGCGCAGTACTTTTTCGGAAGATGGTACTACTTTAACTGTGCAACCAACAATTGGATTTGAACACACCCTTATCGATTTGAGTTTGGAATGCGATGGTGTAAACTCTGCTGAATATCGCGAAATACTGTTGGGTGAAGTAACGGCATCGTTCGATTTAATAAATGGCCCGCTTATCGATTTTAAAATTATAAAATTTAGCGATTCGCTTTTCCATTTATTGATAACTGCACATCACATTATTTGCGATGGTTGGAGTATCGGAATTATTATGCAGGATGTGGCAGCGTTTTACAATCAGTATGCTGCAAATGTTTCTTACCCATATGAAGAAACAATTGCATTTAAAAATTATTCAACGTACGAGCAGCAAATTCATTCGTCCGATGCATTTATAACCAATATCGATTTTTGGAAAAATATATTGACAGCGCCATTGCCTGTAATAGATTTGCCCATCGATAATACGCGACCTGCCTTGCGAACTTATAATGCAAAGCGTATAGATAAACCCATAGCACCACAACTGGTAGAACAAATAAAAGCAGCAGCACGCAAAAATGGATGCAGCCTTGTAAATTATTTGATAGGCACGTTCGAAATATTTTTGTACAAGCTAACCGCAAGCAACGATATAATTATCGGCTTGCCTACTGCCGGACAAAATGCGGCAGGCATGAACAGGCTTGTGGGGCATTGTGTAAATTTGCTGCCATTGCGCACCCACATCAACGATAAAGAAACTTTTAACGATTATATTAAACAAAGAAAAAAAACGATTCTCGATGCACTCGATCATCAGGAGGTAACGGTAGGTTCTATTATTTCTGCAATAAGCATTACCCGCGATGCATCGCGCATACCCTTAACCCCTGCGGCTTTCAATGTGGATATGGGAATTGCCGAAGGCCTTGAATTTGCAAACTGCAAAACATCATTTATCAGTAATCCGCGTCAGTACGAAAATTTCGAAATCTTTTTTAACATAACCGGCAACAATGGGCAACTGATTATTGAAAATACTTTTAACAGCAATTTGTTCGATGAGCAAACCATGCAAAGCCACACCGAAGAGTATATACAACTTTTGCAAGCAGTGGTAGAAAATGGCGATTATGCGATAAAAAATATTGACCTCATAACCGAAAAAGAAACTCAAAATTTTGATTTGTGGAACGATACATTTTTCGATTTCGATACTGCGCTTACTTTACCAAAATGGTTTGAATCCTCAGCTACAAAGTTTGCAAAAAATATTGCCATTGATGATGGGAAAAGAACAATCACGTACGAAGAATTAAATGCATCGGTAAATCAACTGAGTCAATATTTATCGGCAAGTGGATTGTTGCCAAATCAGTTGGCCGCATTTTGTTTGCCTCGTAGTATAGAAATGGTGATTGCTATGATTGCCATTCAAAAATCGGGGGCGGCCTATATTCCCATCGATCCCGAATACCCTGCCGAACGTATACAGTATATGTTGCACGATAGTAAAGCCCCATTTGTAATCACCAATAGTGCATTGCAGGAGCAAATAAAATTCGATGCACCACACATTGTTTTGCTTGACGATAACTGGAAAACGAATTTGAAAGCTAACGACCACAACCCGCCAATGATAAGCGATTCGGGGAGCAATGCCTACATACGTTACACATCGGGCAGTACGGGCAATCCTAAGGGCGTGGTTATTCGGCAATTGTCCATTGTCAATTTAATCTCCTCTTTTCAGCGAATTTTAAATTTTAGTTCCACTGATAAATTGCTGGCCGTAACCACCATCTCATTCGATATATCGGAGCTCGAAATATTTTTGCCGCTTGTAAGCGGAGCCTCCATCTATCTTGCATCGCGCGATGAAGCAGTTGATGTACGTTTACTGGCCAAAATTATAGAAACAAAAAACATTACAACCATGCAGGCCACACCTGCAACATGGCGTGCTATGCTCGATATGGGTTGGATTGGCAATCAAAACCTTACAGTGCTGTGCGGTGGCGAAGCGCTTACAAGTGATGTTGCCGCGTTTTTAGCAAACAATTGCAAGCGGGCAATTAACGTTTATGGCCCTACCGAAACTACCGTATGGAGCAGTTATTTCGAATTGCAAAAAACGGATAACGAATTGGAGGCCACAGTGAAACTTGGCAAGGGAATAGACAACACCATGTTTTATATTTTGGATGCAAATTTGAAACGTGTGCCTCCTGGTGTAGAAGGCGAAATTTATATTGGCGGTGTGGGGCTTGCTGCAGGCTACTTCAATCAACCTGCACTTACAGCCGAACGTTTTATTACTGATCCTTTCGATTTTTCGGGGCTGACAAATATTTATAAAACAGGCGATAAAGGAAAATTTGATTTTGCCGGAAACCTCATATACACTGGTCGTACCGACTTTCAGGTTAAAGTGCGTGGTTATAGAATCGAACTTGGCGAAATAGAAAATGCCATCAACTCATTTGATAATATAAGTGGCAGTGCAGTAATTACGCGTCCCGACAGTACTGGGCAAAATAATTTGTATGCTTATGTAGTTGCGCAAAATAATTTTGCCAAAGCACAACTTAATTCAGGAAAAGGTAAAGACCAACAATACATAAAGCAAAATGTGGACGATGATTACAATGTTGCATTGAACGAAATAAAAAGATTCTCCCATCTTCAATTGCGCAGTTTATTAAAATATGGTTTGCATGATAATATTGCGGTAATGGGAGGCGACCACATTTTATTGATACCTAAAATTCAGAATACCTATAAGCATTACACAGCAGTTTGTATTGATAAAGAGGAATATGCTGCAACCAAAAATTTGTAGCCAACGAAAATCTTTCACAAACTACTACCGTACAGTTTATTGATGATTTTATTTCGCAAAAAGATGGCTCATCGGTATTCGACACATTTATTATTGATGGCGAAAGTTTATATTTTAATTCTGCCAATTCTTTTATCGATTTTATTTCGGTAGTAACAGGATTGCTGAAACCCGGTGGTCAACTTATTATTCTTAATGTGCGCAGTAATGGCCTGGAACATACACGTTTGTTGTTTCATGAGTTGGAACATCAACGCATAGATGCTACCATTGGCCGTATAAATCAAAAAGTAAATGAACTTCATCAGTCTAAAAAGGGATTGAGAATAGACCCTGAATTTTTTGAACAAAATAAGGCTGCATTCAATGGATTCGAATATTTGCAATACGTTGCCAACGATGTTCCTACAACTTATGAATCGAAATATTTTTACAATGTTATTGCCTGCAAGCCTCTGCAAATAAAATACGAAGGGCCAACAAGGGTATTGAATTACAAAAAAGACATAGGCAATAAACTGCGCATCAATCATGCTTTATCGGAACATATTTATGAAGTAAAAATAATTACCGATATTCCATGTGAGCATCTTTTGCAGGAAGCCGAAGCTCGAAATTTGGTAGAGCTTGCAAATGCAAACAGCATATTAAAAGATTTAAAAGTGCTTTATCAAAGCTATGGCGAAGGTGTAACCTATGCCGAGTTGAAAAAGCTTGCCGACTCGCGCGAATATTATTTGAAACTTAATTTTAGCAGTTCGCAGCGCGATGCAAAGTTCGATGCGGTTTTTATGCCATATGCTGTTGCACAGGATTTTGCAAATTTCAATACTGAATTTAATGCTGCCGAAACCGAAGATGTTTCTTTTACCAATGTTGAAGAAGAGAATATTCACGAGGACTTTCCATTTCAGGAATTGAAACACCACCTCGAAAGCAAATTACCTGCTTATATGATTCCTCAGCACTATATGTTGCTTGAGCAATTTTTGCTTACACCTGCCGGAAAAATAGATCGTAAAGCATTGCCCGAAATTAAGAGTGTTGCAAAACGTAAAAATAAAACATCGTATAAACTGAGTGATACCGAGAAAAAACTTATTCCCATTTGGGAACAACTTTTAGGAGTAAGTAATATAAATCCTGATGATAATTTTTTTGAACTTGGCGGGCATTCGCTTATGGCGGTGAAATTAATTATCGAAATTGAAAACAAAACTACTCAACGACTGCCTTTGGCCATTTTGTTTTCGAACCCAACGGTGCATGCACTTTCAAAATTAATCGATGCGCAGAGTAATCCCACTGCTTCGGAAATTGAAGTATGGGATTCTATAACAACAATACGCGATAGTGGTGAATTGCCTCCGGTATTTTTTGCCCATGGTGTGAGTGGTAATGTTTTTAAATATTATGCTCTTGGAAAATTGTTGAACGAAGAAGTACCGGTTTATGGTTTGCAGGGATATGGACTAAATGGCAAAGATGAACCATTTTACGATATGAAACTTATGGCTGCATATCATGTAAAAGAAGTATTGAAAATTCAGCCTAAAGGCCCTTATTATATTGGTGGCGGCTCGTTTGGTGGTATACTTGCTTACGAAATGGCACAGCAACTTACACAGGCCGGTTACGAGGTTGCCATGATTGGTTTGTTTGATGTGGAAGCCGCCAAGAAAACAGAATTTATGAATCCGCTTAAAAAACAGATTACCGAAATTTCGCTAAAATCGCAACGGGCTGTAAACCGGATAAAATTGTTTACACAATCTAGTATTGGTGACAACTTACAATACTTAAAAGCAAAAATGCAGAATGCCGATGACGACCGCAAGCACATGGAAGAATTGCTTAACAAAGATAAAATGGCCGAAGAATATGGCAATGAGAGTGCAGCGTATTTTAATAAAATGGAAGATGCTTGTTATACGGCCATGAAAAATTATAAGATTGAACCTTACCCGGGTAAGGTAACTTTGTTTCGCGCTATCGATGGCTTTTATAATGTTGAATACGATGAAGATTTAGGATGGGGATTTTATGCTGAAGGCGGTTGCGATGTGGTAAATGTGCCTGGCACTCATAATGGAATTTTCGAGCATCCACATGTAGTGGCCCTGGCAAAAGCAATGCAGCAGGTTTTGGATAACACGTACACAAACTGCCAAAATAATTTTTCTATTAATGATTACACATTCCACAATGTTGCATTGTTATGAGTTGGATGATATTCATTTACAAAACAATTTAGATTTTACTTTAAACAAAAATAACACAGCAGCGTGGCTGTTTTGCATTGATGATTTTGATTTGATGCCTGCTGAACTACTTCATTTATTATCGACCGAAGAGAAAAATAAAATGCTGCGGTACAGGCAACAAGAAGATAGATGCAGGTTTTTGTTTGCTCATGCTGCTAAACGAATTCTTTGCAATGCGTATACAGGCATAGGTAATACTGAATTAGAATTTGCCGAAAGCCAAAATAAGAAGCCATATTTAGTTGACAGCGAACTGAAATTTAATCTTTCACATTCAGGAAAGTGGATTGCATTGATTTTTCAAAATGGCAACGATTGCGGAATTGACACGGAAAAAATTCGCCCCGATTTTGATTTTGATTTTTTTGTATCGAAAAACTATCACCTTCGCGAGCGTCAGAGTTTATCAAACAATGATGGCTCACAATCGCGCAAATTGTTTTTTAAATATTGGGCACGTAAAGAAGCATGGCTTAAAATAACAGGTATGGGTGTGTTTGGTGGCCTTCCATTTATTGACACTTCCGATGGCAATAACTTTATAACTATACCTGTAAACGAAGTTAATGTAAGTATTGCATCTCAATATTATTTACATTCTTTTGAATATGAAAACAACTATTTTTGCCTTTGTACAACATTTGCCGAAAGTAATATCAACATCATGAATCTTAATTTACTTTTAAAAGAATACTACTAATTCAAAACTATGAATACAAGAATAAACTTATGGTCGGGCCCGCGAAATATTAGCACAGCTATGATGTATTCTTTTGCGCAACGCAGATACCACTGCCATTGATGAGCCATTGTATGGTTACTATTTAAAACAAACCGAATTTATTCATCCCGGATATTTTCAAATACTCGAATCGATGGAGTGTGATTGTAAAAGTGATAGAAGAAATTTCCATTGATCGTATAGGCATTGCCGCACAAATGGATTTATATAATCACCTTTCAAATACGAACGAACATGTTGTGGTAATAAGTAGTCAAAGTATTCTTGAAAATCCTGAACATGCATTAACGCAATTATGCAATGCCCTTGATATTCCATTCGATAATGCCATGCTGAAATGGCCTGTTGGCCCAAAAAAAGAAGACGGTTGCTGGGCACCATACTGGTACACTAATATTCATAAATCGAAGGGTTTCGAAAAGAGCGAAAATAAAAACATCACCGTTTTAACTCAACACGAATTGCTGTTGGAAGAATGTATGATGCATTACAACAAATTAAAATCATACGAAATAAAATTATAAAACATGTTGCAGAAATTTAATCCTCAAAACGAAAACATTTTCGTGTTTGTAAAAGACAACTTATACCCGCGCAATGAAGCAAAGGTTTCGGTATTCGATAGCAGTGTGCAGGGAGGCGATGCCGTGTGGGAAGGATTGCGTGTGTACAACAATAAAATAATGTCGCTCAACGAACACCTAGATAGAATTGAGGCTTCGGCACATGCATTACAGTTTAATAATGTTCCATCGCGCGAATTCATCATTGATGCCATAAAGCAAACATTGGCCGCCAATAAAATGGATAATAATGTTCACATCAGATTGACACTTACCCGTGGCGAAAAAATTACCTCGGGAATGGATCCACGATTAAACACTAACGGTTGTTGCCTTATTGTACTTGCCGAATGGAAGCCTCCTGTGTATGATAATGAAACAGGTGTAAGCCTTGTAACGGCTCACATAAGACGTAATGGACCACAATTTTTGGATTCGAAAATTCACCACAATAATTTATTGAATAATATTCTTGCAAAAATACAAGCCAACCTCATGAATGCCGATGATGCGTTGATGCTTGATAATAATGGCTTTGTATCTGAAACCAATGCATGCAACATTTTCATGATTAAGAACGATTTGGTATATACTCCACATGCTGATAGTTGCCTGCCGGGTATAACACGATCAACAGTAATAAACATGTGCAATAAAAATGAAATAGTGTGTGTGGAGCGAAATTTATCGCTCACCGAATTTTATAATGCCGATGTGGTATTTACATCAGGCACCATGGGCGAGTTAACAAAGGTTAACCTAATTGATGGAAGGAATATTGTAAATAAAAAATCGCCCGGTAAATTTTTACAACTTCAGGAATTATTTAAGGAAGTCATTCGCCAAAATGCAGTAGCGATTTGATATTTAATTTATCAAATCCTGAATTTCGCCCAAAAAGCAAACAAGATTTAAGTCTTGAAGCTTTACTCTTTTGATTTATAAACCTTTCTTTGTGTTTCAATTTTTTATGAAGCAGTCAGTAAATTTTTCAGATTGCATAACTTGTACTCTTCTCTAATTTGTAGAAGCTATTTTTTTTAACCGCAGTAAGATTTTTCGCGCTGCTTTTGTAATTATTTTTTGTCATGACAGTATTTTTTATCCATTGTCCGGTTTTCGAAATTCCTCAAAGTCTTAACAGCTTGTGTTATACTCTGGTGTTGTATAGTTACAATTGCTGATGCACAGCTAAACTATTCACGTAGCACCTTCGATGCGGCTTATGTTCCCATTTCTACTGCCAATGGTGCAGTACAAATTGTAGGTGGTAGTGGTGCAAATAACTTTTCAACCACTACAGGTGCTTCTAACCTCGATGATGGAACGGCATACATTTCATTGCCATTCAATTTTAATTATGCCGGTACTATATTTACTTCATCCCATTTTTGGCAATAAGCACCAATGGATTTTTATACTTCTCTACCGTAAATACAAATTTTTCGAAAATTTCTATATTTGATAATACCCGAATCTTTGGCACATTGGCTCCCAACAATTGCCTTGCACCATATTTTGACGACTTAAAATTAGGTGCAGTTGGTACCAACCCGGCAGGTGAAGTATTATACAAAATATTTAATGCAACAGCCACCAATGAAGATACATTAGTAATACAATACACTAACATTAGTTCCAGTTTTAGCGCCTTAAGCGGAATGCCGAAGCAACTTAATTTTCAAGTGTGGCTGTATAAAAATTCGGGGCAAATAGAATTTCGGTATGGCCCGGCTTCAGGCACTACGTTCGATGCGGGCAACGAGTCGGCAAGTATTGGAATAGAAAATGGCACCGGTGGTATGTACAATTTCATAGATGGTATTGCGGGTTCTACTCACCTGGGTTCGGCTATGTTAACCAGCAATAATTTTCCAAATTATAATATTAAATTTACTCCGGGCACACCATTGCCAATTCCTGCTGGTACTTATACAGTGGGTGCTGGTGGTGCATACAAATCTTTGACTACAGCCATTGCCGATTTAAATCACAGAGGTGTAAGTGGAAATGTTATTTTCAACCTCACCGATACTTTATACAGTGAAACTGTGGAAGGCGGCAAAAATATTTTTCCTCTTATATTAGAAGATGTGAAAGGAACATCATCAACCAATAAGGTTACTTTTCAATCTGTGCTCAATTTAAGCAAGATTGTATCGGTTGGAACTACTTCAACCAATGCGTTGGTGGCAGGACCAAACTTATATAACATGATTAATGGTAACAACGAGCCAATACTCGCCTTATTTGGAACGGATTATATAACGTTTAAAAATTGTGTTTTACAATTCCAGTTGGTAATGTGCGTGTTGACAGAGGCATTTGGATAAATAATATTACACCAACAAATGGTGCTACAAATAATTCTTTTGTTGATGTTGAAGTGAAACTTAACCGCGATTTAAATTTAAGTTCTGCTATATATCAGTCGTCACAATATGTTCCTATTACTGCCGACAGTGGCGCTAATTCGAACAATACATTTTATAACTTTTCGATTAAGAACTGCATTTTCCCCATTACACTTCTTGGTAGCAATTCGTTTCCGGATAATGGCACAATCATAGGCACAACATCATGCACAACTTACAATACCATTGGCGATAATATTGATAACGATATTAATAACGATGATCAAACTGCCTACGGAATTAAAGCAGTGTCGCAAACGAATTTAAAGATTTTCAATACCACCATACGCAATATTACAAGCATTGGCGCTTTTAATACCGATGGTATAGTATTCGAAAATCCTTCTACACAAACATGGAGTAGTGGCAATAACGAAATATATAACAATAAAATTTATACACTAAGAAGTACAAGCACAGCCGCATTAAGAATGTGTGGAATGCGGATAAATGTGACACCAAATTCTACAGTAAAAATATACAACAACTGGATTACCGATTTGAATAATGCTTCCATTAGTTCTTCAGGCCGAAATTTAGTTGGCGTGCTTTCACAATCATCGGCCACTGCCACTAATGTTGATTATTATATTGAACATAATAATATTAATTTGAACCCAACCGATGCCAACTGCTCAAACGTGTGTATAGAACTTGGAACTAAGAATGGCATAAATCATTTTATTTTCAATAATATTTTTTCGAATAAAACACCGAACCAAACAAGCCCACTGTATCATTCAATTTATTATTCGCCCGGAAATTATAGCATGGGAACAGGAGATTTAATTACAACAGCTTTTATTTCGAAAATAATACAGGCGTATTTTTGGCGTTACGCCCATTGAAATTTCCCTTCTAAGGCCGATTGGGATGGTAACATTACTGGCCTTGGCCGAGCAACAAACTATAGAATGCAATCCGCAGTTTGCAAGTGATAAAAACGATTTACACACTGCTAACCTGAGTCTTAATTCAACAGGAACAACACCTTCGGTTTGGATTACAACCGACATAGATTGCAATGCGCGCACGGCACCGCACGATATTGGTGCTACATTAATTACTACCTGTAATGGAACTCCCACAGCAGGAACTGCCGTGGCCAGCAGTTTAAACCCCTGCGCAAAAAGTAATGTGCAGCTTTCACTTATCGGAAATAATTTTGGCCCCGGCATTTCATTTCAGTGGCAAGAGTCGCTGAATGGAACAATAGGAACATTCTCAAATATTGCAGGCGCTACAAACAATGCTTACCAGATTGATTCAATATCAATGGATAAATTTTATCGCTGTTATATTATCTGCAATTCATCCGGAATAAAAGACTCTACAAATATTTTGAATATACTGGTAAGGGCATTGCCAAGTGTAAACATCATACCAAGCACAGCTTCCATTTGTCAGCCAAATGCCTCAGCACAACCATTGACAGCTTTTGGTGGCGCAACATATTCGTGGGCCCCCGCAATAGGATTGTCGAGCACCGTAAATAAGCAAACACTTGCTTCGCCATCGGTTAGTACTACGTATACTGTTACCGCTACATCTACAAATGGGTGCACCAAATCGGTAATTTGCCCTGTTATAGTTAGCCGCAGAATTTACATTAACGATGCTACTGCAACTCCAACACAAGTATGCAGTGGCGGCTCATCACAACTCAGCATTGCAGCTGGTACAACTTCCAACTATGCTGTACAACAAATGCCTTACACTAACTATAATGGTACTAAGGGGAAAATCATCTTTCCAATAAATACTAATGACGATTACAAAGAGATCAACTTGCCCTCGAAATTCCTTTTCGATTTTTTTGGAAAAACATACGACAAGCTTTTTATTCAGGTTAACGGCTTTGTTTCTTTTGGCGCAGGTTCAACATTTAAAAATGCACAAACACTTCCAAACAGCAACAAACCCAACAATGTAATTGCATTATGCCAGTCTGATTTGTTATTATCAACAGGTTCGGTCGATACTTTTACCATTGGAACATTTCCCAATCGTAAATTTGTTATCAGCTATGATAGCCTTCGTTTCTACATCAATGGAAACCCTTCGGGTTATATCGATGGCCAATTGGTTTTGCTCGAAACCCAAAATATTATAGAGAGTCACCTTGCATATGTTAGCAATGGTACAATATCAGTACGTTCCAAAACTATGGGTATTGAAAATGAAACGGGCACTGTAGGCATAGCACCACCATCGCGCAACGATCAAAATTTTCAAATCACTACTGCCGAAGGGTGGAGATATGTTCCTTCGGGTGGTAATCCAACCTACTCATGGTCACCGGTAACTAATATTGTTAATGGCACTACATCGAATCCTACTGCCACTAACATTACAGCTAATACCACATACATTGCAACTGCAACTGAAAGTGGAGGTTGTAAAACGCAAAAGCTATTCAATATTACCGTGAGCAATATAAATGCAGCGATTGTAAATACAGCAAATTACGTTTGCGAAGGCAATAGCATATTAATAAATGCCGGAGCAAGTTCCGGAATACCGCCATACAATTACTTGTGGAGCAATGGATCAATAGCTCCATCATTAAATTTAACTTTGGTTGGCACTTCATCGTATACAGTTACTGTTACCGATGCCATTGGTTGTACAAGATCAGCTTCGCAGAAAATAACTTTTGTGCCGTCCCCTCAGGTATCACTTAGTTCAAATAGTCCGGTATGTGCCGGCACTTCGCTCATTGTAATTGGCAGCGGAGCATTAAACTTTGATTGGGCGGGGCCACAAGGGTTCTCAACCAACACTTCGGACTTCGAAATTCAAAATATAGATGTTGCCAATGCAGGCGACTACATTGTTACTTGCACAGATAGTTTAGGTTGCAGCACCGAGGAGGTTTTACCAATATCGGTTTTGCAAAACGACATTCCGCTTGCGGGCAGCAACAGCCCTGTTATTGCAGGTGATAGTATTTTCCTCAATTGTATTGAAGCTGACAGTTATTTTTGGGAAGGACCTGAGGGTTTTACTTCAACGTTACAAAATCCAGTATTGGAAAATGCATCACAAAATCTAGCAGGAACGTATACTGTTACTGTCACAAAAGCAAATGGCTGCACATCATCTGCAAGTGTTGATGTAAGTTTGAGCAGTGCAAGAATGCTTGGCGAAGTTACAGAGTCCTCACTTGCTGAATTAACATGCTATCCTAATCCGGCAAAAAGCAAATTGTTTGTATCGTGCCCCAGTGAAGTGCCGCTGAGCATAAAAGTTTTCGATAATACTGCACGGCTGGTTCTTTTGGAATCCACAGATTTGAAGAATGTTTCGGAACTCCATGTTGAGCAATTGGCAACAGGTATTTATACAGTGCAAATTTTAACTTCGAGTGGTTTGTACAATATGCTATTTACAAAAAATTAAATCATCGAAAGAAAAAGTTTTACCGCTTGCTTCTTTTTATCATCGAAAGTATATTGAATATGATGCGACAAATAATTCTCAATCGTAGTAGCATCAAATTGCTGGTGAGAATATTGTTTCAAAAATGAATTCAGGTTTGTAACTGCATCAGCGAGCACAGTATTAAAGAAATTTATAAACTCTTCTTCAACATGTGGCTTGCAAACCCAACATGCAAATGCAAAAGGCAGGTGTTGCCAATTTTTCCATTCACCGGCAAGGTCATGTACATAAGCAAACTCACTGCGCAATGCCAAAGCCCTGTCGCCAATAATTAAAGCAGCAGCATTTTCTGTTGATGCTATTTTTTCATATCCCTTTTGTGCATTTACAAAAGTCATATTGTAGTTGAAGTACTTTGTAACAAGCAATTTTGCAAGTGCTACCGAAGTTACACTTTCATAATCGAGATACATTTTCGATACTTCGTTCAATGGTTTATGCGAAACAATAATTACAGAATTTACATCGCCATCGGCACCAATACAAAAATCAGTTATTAATCTGTAGTCTTTCAAATTTTTTAATGCTGCAACAGGAAGCAAGGCAATATCACATTCATCATTGATATAAGATTTTTCCAGTTCGGAGGGAGTAAGCAAATTTACTTCTACAGGCTGTGGCCAAGTGGTGCGCTCAAAGGCATACACCCATGGCTTTGTATTTAAATAGGAAACGGCAGCAATTCTTATCATCAGGCAATTATAATTTGTGGCAAATTTATATGCATTCGATTCTCTTAATAGGTTTATCTAAAACTATTTGTTCACAATTAAAAGTGGCTCTCCTTTTTTTGTAAAATTTGTTCTTTATTTGTGCATAAAAGAAAAATATATTTATGAATGTTGATTATAATATAAACGAAGATGCCATGAAAAAACTCATGGACGCTTTTAAGTTTAAACAAAGCAAAGTTTTTGAAGGTGGTGGAGCAAAAGCTATGGCAAGGCACAAAGAAAAAAATAAACTCACCGCACGCGAACGCATAAGTTACCTGCTCGACAAGGATACACCTCAAATTGAAATAGGAACATTTGCTGCCGATGGTATGTATAAGGAGCACGGTGGATGCCCATGTGCAGGCGTTGTTGTGGTGATGGGTTATATTAGCGGAAGACAGGCAATTGTAGTTGCTAACGATGCTACAGTGAAAGCCGGTGCATGGTTTCCTATGACGGGCAAAAAAAATCTTCGTGCTCAGGAAATTTCTATAGAAAATAAATTGCCCATTGTTTATCTTGTTGATAGTGCCGGTGTTTATCTGCCCATGCAGGACGAAATTTTTCCCGACAAAGAACATTTTGGCCGCATCTTTCGTAACAATGCAATCATGTCGGGAATGGGAATTATACAGATAGCTGCCATTATGGGTAGCTGTGTTGCCGGTGGTGCTTACCTTCCTATTATGAGCGATGAGGCAATGATTGTTGATAAGACAGGGTCGGTTTTCCTTGCGGGTAGCTATCTTGTAAAATCAGCCATAGGTGAAGACATAGATAATGAAGCTCTTGGTGTCGCTACTTCGCAATGCGAAATATCGGGCGTTACAGATAATAAATTTGAAAACGATGAAGCTTGCCTCAATTACATTCGCGACATTTTTTCGAAGTTGGGTGGTTTTACTAAAGCCGGATTTAACCGCGCACCTGCAATGAAACCCAAAACGGATATTAAAAGCGTTTATGGTATACTCCCTTCTGAACGCGATAAATCGTACGATATGCATGATTTGCTACAATGTCTGATTGATAACGGTGATTTTCAGGAATAAAAGAAAAATATGGCCAATCAATTTTATGTGGTTATGCGCGAATTGATGGTTGGAGTGTTGGTATAGTTGCCAATCAACGCAAAGTAGTAAAAAGTAAAAAAGGCGAAATGCAATTTGGTGGTGTAATTTATTCGGATAGTGCCGATAAAGCTGCACGATTTATCATGAATTGCAATCAGCGAAAAATTCCTTTAGTGTTTATACAAGATGTTACCGGCTTTATGGTTGGCTCGCGCAGCGAGCAAGGCGGCATAATTAAAGACGGTGCAAAACTTGTAAATGCAATGAGCAATAGTGTTGTGCCCAAGTTTACAATTGTTGTTGGTAACTCATACGGTGCCGGTAATTATGCAATGTGTGGCAAAGCTTACGACCCACGATTGATGGTGGCATGGCCCACAGCCCGCATAGCAGTAATGGGTGGTGCACAAGCAGCAAAAGTATTATTGCAAATACAAGGCAGGCACTTAAGTCGCAAGGCAAAACCGAACTGACAACTGATGAAGAAAAACGAAATGCTTGCAAAAATAACAGAGAGATACAATGAACAACTTTCGCCATACACTGCTGCATCCCGCTTGTGGGTCGATAATATAATTGACCCTGTTGAAACCCGCACCTGGATTTCGATGGGCATAGAAGCTGCCGACCATAATCCAATAACAAAAGCATATAACGTTGGCGTTATTCAAACTTAAAATTTATTTGTAAAAAGATCATGTCAGAAAAAAATAATCAAACGTTTACAGATACCGTTAGTAAAGTAAAAGAGTTTCATGCCGTTTTTGGTTTGGAGTTTCATGAGCAGCCAATTGCAAGTGTTGATGAAAAAATAATTGCGCTGCGTCATCGCCTCATGGCCGAAGAAAATGATGAATACCTCGAAGCCGCACAACAGGGAAACTTAGAATTAATAGCCGATGCACTTGGCGATAAATTGTATATCCTTTGCGGAACAATATTAGCACATGGGTTGCAACATAAAATCATTGATGTGTTTAACGAAATACACCGTAGCAACATGAGCAAACTCGATGACGAAGGAAATCCCATTTATCGCGAAGACGGAAAAATAATGAAATCGAATAATTATTTTCTGCCGGATATTAAGGCAATGCTCGGAGGCAGTTAAGCGAATATTTTATTATTCAGGTTCTGGCTGATTGTTTCCTTCTTACGGAAACATTTATTTTATTTTTGTAATCAGTGCAAATCTTAATTCGACAAATAACAACATATAAAAAATATACATCATCACTTCTAATAATACTATGAGAATGGAAAATATTCGGAAAAGACTTTACAAAATTATTACGAGTATAATGTTGATTGGATGTTCATCATATCCACTTTTTTCGCAATGGCAAACAATTGTAGTACCCATCAACAATCAATATTTGAATTCTATATATTTTATAAATAGCAGCACAGCATATATTGGAGGCAATAATAAAATGGCTTTCACCAATAATGATTTTGCAAGCGTAACTGCCATAAATTTTTTGGTTGATATACAGGGAAATGTAGTACCGTATTTCCCAAATGTAATTAACGATTTGCACTTCACTTCGGTAAACGATGGATTTTGTACAGGCATTTTCAATTTGCAAAATGAATATGATGTTTTTAAAACAGACAACGGTGCCGCAAATTGGACTTTTCAATTGAATGATGACAACAATGGAGGCTTACCACGTTATTTAAGTGCTTTCGATTTTAAAGGATCTATTGCCGTAAGTGTTGGTTCGGCGGGTAGGATGTCGTAGCGGTGATGGTGGCGATAACTGGACAGATGTAAGCAGCCCAGCTTACTTTTGAAGATTTTTTTGATGTAACTTTTTGCAAGTGGCGATGGTGTTGTATCGCGTTCGAGCGACAATGGCTTAACATGGGCTGCTGACACATCATTCAACAACGATTTTATTTATGCATTGAGTAAGGCACCCAATTCGAATACTGTTTTTATGAATTCATCTTCCATTGTTTATAAATCAACTAATGGTGGTACTACTTTTAATTCATACGCATTTCCATTTTCGAACATGCAACATATTTTTGCAATAAATACTGATACTGTTTTAGTTGGTACAGGAGCAGGCGTTTACATTTCGTATGATGGTGCATTGCATTGGCAACAATTCGCCTAACACAAAATTTTATTGTAAATAAAGAGTTTGCAGCCACAATGCTCCACACATGTATGCATTGTGAGATAGCCGTACTGTGCCGTGCCGATATAAATACCACGCCTGCTGAGCCTTTTGCATCGTTCGATTATATTGAAGATAATTTGTGTGGCGTAACGCATGTTACTTGTACAAATAATTCGGACCCTGGTTATACAATGGCCTGGTACCTAAATGGTGCTTTTGTAAGCAGCAGCTACAATTACAATATTGATTATACAGTTACTACACCCAATCAGGAAATTAAACTTATAGTAACATCACCATCGGGTACGGATACAGCTATAGTTAAAAATAGTATTTATGTGAAAAAATTAGCTGTAGCAATTGCACAGCCCGATGAATACAATTGCTACGGACAAGAAATGATTTTATCTGGCGAGGATACCTCGGGCAACACATGGTATGGATACCCGCAAAGCAAGTTGGATCTTTTGTATTTTGGATTACGTACAGATAGCGTTCTTACGAAGCCAATATTGCAACAACAGGATACCATAATCTTTCAAACAAAAAACAATGATAACTGCATTGCGCTCGATACTGTTTTTATTTTTACTACTCCACCGGCTTTCGAACCTTTCAAAAAAGTAGTACCGGGCTTAAAAGATTTCTGCAGCAATGCGCCATGTAATTTTATTTCGGGATTGGATTTTATAAATAACCAGGAAGGTTTTTGGTTTTGCCAACACAACAGAATTTTTAAGAACCACTGATGGTGGCGCTACTTATTCAAAACTTTTTTTGCAGCCTTTGTTTTCACAAATGAACG
>JADKFV010000033.1 GCA_016717325.1 Bacteroidota bacterium
CCTGGCCCGTAAAACAGAAGTTGAAGCAATATTAATTGCTCCGGAATATAGCGTAGAATTGTTATTGGGATCGCTACCATCAAGTGTATAGTAAATTTGTGCATTAATGTCGGCACATGCTATGCTAACATTGAAAGGTCCACTGTAAAACCCCGGAGGAGTATCGAAGATTGGAGTAGGTACATAGCCATCAATCGAACCTCCATTGGTACTGCCCGGGTTTGGCGATGTGAACAATGACCACGTTGCAGCATTGTCGGTAGTACGACCACGACTATGGTTTTTTTGATTAGGTATCATATTAACCGAATCGGCTAATGCACCATTGGCATGCGATAAAATTATAGGTTCATATTTTGTTTGGGTGAGTTTAAAATTAGAATGTATTTCGTTGCCGATTTTAAAATTTAAGCCGGAGCAAAAAACAACCTGATATCCGTTGGCCGGAATGAGTATGCTTGGAAACTGCCATTTGTCGGGCACATTTTCGTCATCGCTCAAAAAATAATCTACTAAGTCAACCGCTGTATTACTGGTATTGAAAACTTCAACCCAATCTTCGTGGTCACCTGTTGATGTTGTAATTCCATTTACGTTAGCTGCCGAATATTCGTTTATGATAACTTGTGCCAGTCCCGAATTTAAAAAAGTAAAAATGAAAATTGCTGCGAGTAGATATTTTTTCATAGCTTAATTTATTTGTGAGGATAGAAAATAACAACACAAATATATTAAGTTTTTCTGTATAACAATTAAATGTTTCTTTATTGAAATAAACGTATAAAGTAAAAGTGTAATATCAGGCTAAAAACCATAAACAAATTGCGATAAATAAAGGCAAAGCTGAAGTATTCTCCTTTCTCAACCCCGCCAGCACATGGAGTTAAATGGACATACATCGCATTTCTTCAAATCTTTGGTTGCTGCAAATGGTATGGCACTGTCAAAAATATCTGCTACTAATTTGGTTAATAATGCTTCAAATAATTCAAGCTGTTCTTTTGTTACAATCTTTTCATCAAATAAATATTGAAAACCTTGCCCCACCTGTTTCAAAGGATATACCGCAACTTTGCAATTGCTTTGGCGCAATGCTAAAGCATAAATCATAAGTTGAAAAGCCGCTTTGTATTTTGTAATGGAAAAAAATTTTTCAATGTCGTTGTGCAGTTCAGCTGCTCCTGTTTTGAAATCAACTATGGTATCAAACTCTTCTGTGGTTTCTAAGCGGTCGATGCTGCCGGTAATATTTATTGTTTCGTTTTCGTTGAATTTTATTTCGAAATTGATTGGCTTTTCAAGTGCGTCAATAAATAAAGGTGCACGTTTAATATCATTGTCAATTACTTTTTCTACAAGCGAGCAAATTATTTCTTTGGTTACAATGTCGCTGCCTTGCAATTGATTCGATTTGTATTCGCTGATGATTATTTCGGAAACCACTGCTTCGATTTGTAATTTTATTTTTTGCAATCCAACAGTATCGTAATGAGTGTTTGCATGGTATAATTTTTCGAGCGATTTGTGCACTACATTTCCAAAAACGTTTGGCGCCATTTCATCTTCGGCAGTTTGTGGTTCACGAATTCCCAAAACATAGCGATAATAAAATCGTAGAGGGCAATCCAGGTAAGTTGTGAATGCTGTTGCCGAAAAGGATTTTTTTTTTCATCGATAAATTTTTTGCGCAATTTTGTTATAATGTCGGTGTTTTTGTACATCAAGCAAAGGAGTTTTTTCCACTTGCGGCAAAATGATACTTGTTTTGTTTTCGAATTTTATGTTCGGTAATCGTTTCGACATTTCTAATTCTAATTGTAAAAGGAAACGGCTTTTCTCGCCCGAACCTGTTTTGCTGATTTCGTTATCGTAAATTAATTCGACTTGCGATGCACGTTGCATCAGGCGATAAAAGTGATAGGCATTTATAGAGTCGTTGTGCTCGTGAACCGGAAGTTTAAATGCTTTGCGCAATGAGAATGGTATGTATGATTTAAGTGTAGTTGCCGGAGGCATAAAACCTTCGTTCATCGATAGTATGATGAGGTTGTCGAAATCCAGATTTCGGGTTTCAAGAAAACCCATTATTTGCAAACCGGTCGAGGCCTCTCCTTCGAAAGGTATGCGCAGGTTTTGTATCATTTGCTTTACCAAAAAAACAACATCGGCAGGTTGCAGCATTTGCGAATATTGTTGCAGCGATTTTTTGCTTTCAATAATTTTCGATTGTGAAAAGGCAAACATATCCAGTTCCAGTGGCGATAATTTATTTTCGCCATTATCAATTATCAGTTGTATAATGCAGATAATACCATCAATGATTTCGTCCGCAGTTTTATATTCTTTTTCGAACAGTGAAAACAATTCAGCATGGAATGAAGTCTCAATATTTTTCAAACGGAAATAGCCGTGCGATACATTGGCGAGGTAATTATTTATATCTTCAACATTTAGCAGAAGAGCACTTGCAGGTTGATTTACGAATTGCACAAAATAAAATTTCGAAACCATTACACCACCTTTGTGATGTTGCAGATGCAAAAGCAATTGCGAAAATGCATCGAGCATAGAATCAACAAAAGAGTTTTTCAATGGATAACCCATTGTAATATTTGCCAGATGATAAATGTGGGGGTAACGACCGTAAAAGAGGAAACAGAAGTTTTTCATCGGGCAATACTATGGCCGTGAGTTTTTCTTTATCGTTTATTATTGGCAATATTTTTTCTACACATTGCGATGCAAATTGCACTTGTCCGTATGCCAATGTTGTACCCGTTGCTGTGATGGTTTTATAAGTGTCGTTAAAATATGTGCCTCGAAACTGCGATGTGGTTTTTATATAGGGTTGCCTGCGCAAATAATATCCGGCCTCCTGCGCATTGTCCTTGATATAATATTCGTCCATATCCCAAAGTAAAGTGGCAATGTTTCTTTCCTGAAGAATGGAAAATAATTTCTCTTCGCTTTGTGATAAAGCATAGAAGCCGGCAAAAATAATTTTCCGATTGGCAAACAAATTTTCATCAACCACCTTGCCGACCAATTGCCGCATGGCCAAACCTTTGTATACAAAACCTTTTGCGATGATACCTGCTTTGAAAGATTTGTATAAATCTAAAAGATATTGCCAGTTGTTTATAAAATGGGTACGAATGCCTTCGGTGTTTTCATCGTAATTGTGACCTAACAAACTTTCCCAAAAATCGTGTATAAATTGTTTTTGCTCATCGTCCCATTCAAATTGTTTATCTATGTCGGCAAGGTCACGCAGTGTAGCAAAAAGTTTATCGGCATCTATCAAATAATTATCGGTTTCGTCAAAGTCATTTAAAATAACTTTTCCCCAGGGATAGAATTCGGCAAAATCGGTGACAGGATTTAATTGCGAATAAATTTTGTACAACTCCATCATCAGCAACCATTCTTCGGCAATTTTGTTTTCGCTGTATTTTGTGATGAAGTCTTCAATGGCCAACACATTGGGCATCCATAAAGGAGTAGAAAATTGTGCGGCAAAGTATTTTTTAAACTGACTGCAAGCTCTGCGTGTAGGAAAAATAATTTCCACTTCGTGATAAGCCGAATAATTGTCTTTTAAGTATTGTGCTGTTAACGCTAAAAATGCTTTGCCCATAGTGTCATAATATTGCTATGGGCAAACATACACAATCACCTTTGCAAATAATGTGTGCTACTTTTCTTTTTAAATAAATTTCGGAAGAAATGTTTTTTCGGTTGTTTTATCAGCACATAACGAATTGAAAAAGCGCTATCGTGATATGCCCATTCGCGACCATACAAATTGATGGCAGGTTTATAATCGATGGTAATGTTTAACCGCGCAACGGTAAGTTCCATTCCCACAATAGGAGTAACGCCATAGAAGGGGCCAAATGCTAAATCGTTGCCGGTATGCCCGCCTATACCATAAAAAAAATTTAAACGCTTGCCTATCAGCCTGCGATGCTGCTCCAATAATATTGTGCCCGAATATTTGTACTTGCTGGTTTGCAAAATTCCTTCAACTGTAAGTTTTGTATTGAATATGCGTTGATTGAGTGTAAGGCCATAATCGCTGCCAGCCCTAAAGCCAAAGGCTGTAATGTATGATTGGCCAAGCATAGAAAAGCAAGAAAAACAAATTGCTGTGAATGAGAATAACAAAGGAAATGCGCATATATTTATTTTTGTGGTGCATAACCAATTAACGTACCAATGAAGCAATTATGTATGGGCAAGTAAAATTTTGACAAAAGTAAAGTGGATGAATCATTCTTTTTCTGTAAAATTGCACAAAATTGTTTTACTGCACATGCTAAAAGGTTACAAGTCACAAATTATGCACTTATCGATAAACTGGATATTTCTTTCGATAAAGGCTTGAATATAATTACCGGTGAAACCGGTGCGGGAAAATCGATACTGTTGGGAGCGCTAAATTTAATACTGGGCAACCGTGCCGATATTCAGGTGCTGATGGACAAAGAAAAAAAATGTATTGTCGAGGCAATTTTCGAAGCCGATAAAGAAATATTCACTCCTCTTTTCGATGAACTCGAAATAGATTTCGAATCGCAATGCATTATTCGCAGAGAAATAAATAAAGATGGCAAGTCGCGTTCGTTTGTAAATGATTCTCCGGTAAATTTATCGGTACTCAAAACCATTACTTCTGCTTTTATCGACATTCACTCGCAACGCGAAAATTTTGCCTTAGCCAATATTGCTTATAAATATAAAGTAGTGGATGTGTTTGCGGGAAATAAACCGTTGCTCGAAACCTATGCAAATCAATTGCAGGACTATAAACGTATACAGCTACAGTTATCGCAGTTGCAGCAAGAAAAAATTGCCGCATCGGCTAATTTCGATTTTTTGCAATTTCAGTTTAATGAACTTGAAGCTGCACCCTTGGCCGATGATGAACCCGGTGCTTCGGAAAGAGAACTGCAGACACTTAATAATGCCGAGTCCATAAAATTGGCTTTGCAATCGGCATGGGCAATTATTGATAACGAAGAAGGTTCAATAGTGGGGCTTAAGAATGCGGTGTTGCAAATGCAAAGTATAGTAAAATACGATGAGCGTTATAAACTTGTAATGGAGCGCATGCAAAGCCAGCTGATAGAAATGAAGGATATTGCTGCCGAACTGGAAGATTGCAACGAGCAAATAAACTATGATGCCGACCGTATACAAGTATTGAATGATAAATTGAATGTGTTTAATCGATTACTGATGAAGCATAGAGTGTAGTGATTGTGCTGCACTGCTTCAACTAAAGTCGCAATTTTCAACCCAATTATACGATGCAAATGCGTATGACGAAAAAATTGCAGCTGTGCAGAATGAACTTACACTTGCCAAAGAAAAACTGAATAAAATATCATTAAGTTTATTTGAAGCACGCAGTAAAGTTATTCCTGTTATTGAAAAAAAATCACAGAAAATATTGCATGAACTGGCTATGCCCGATGCCATTTTAAAAATAGAATTGAATTATAATAAAGATGTTGATTTTGGTGCTGCAGGCTGCGATGAAATGATATGGAAGTTTCAGGCAAATAAAGGGCATGATTTAAAAGAGCTGGATAAAATTGCATCGGGAGGAGAAATGTCGCGGGTAATGTTGGCACTAAAAGCAATGCTTGCCGATGTTATGCAATTGCCCACAATGGTGTTCGATGAAATTGATACCGGTGTGTCGGGCAATGTGGCTATAAAAGTAGGAACTATTATGCAGACCGTTGCACAATCGCACCAGGTAATTACTATCACTCATTTGCCACAAATTGCAGCCAAGGGAACCACACATTACTATGTTTACAAAGACGCTATCAACAACAAAACTTTTACGAGTATTAAAAAGCTGGATCCTAATGAAAGGTTGATGGAGGTAGCAAAAATGATAGGAGGAAACACCCCATCCGATGCGGCATTAACCAGTGCACGCGAATTGATGAATGGGTAGTTTGTAAAATGATGCAGAACGCTATTTTTTGATTGATATATATTGAGCCAAATGCAGAACCCTTGTTTTTAAGATGATCATGATTTGCATTTTGCTCTGCTTTGTACAAGCGATACAATTAAATAAAACATTTTTAGTCCTGCTAATATGCTCAAAAAAAATTGCCACAAAGTCGCAAAGGCACGCAACGTTAAAATAACGGGAAAAATTTGATTTTGAAAACTTTGTGCCTTAGCGCCTAAGTGGCAAAAAAAAAGATTCACAACTTTTGCTCGATTTAGTATTTGCAACATGACAAAATACTTTTGGAGAGGAATCAATCTTTGCATTCAAATCTGCATTTAACTTCATCATAAAAATCTGCGTTCAATTCCCCTATCTAAAACCTTTCCCACATCCAATAGGCCGACATAAGCATAACAGGAATTGAAAAAAGTTTAATAATGGTATCCTGAGGTAGCCTTAAGTATTTGCGAAGAAAATATATCACGCATAACAACATTGCAAGGATTACTATTTGGCCGACTTCTATGCCAAGGTTGAAAGGCAATAGCGTATCAAGCCAGCTGAATTCCATGCCCATAAACAAACCGCGTAAAACATTTGAAAACCCCAAACCATGTACAAGCCCAAATACACCCGTAAGCAAAACACGATGTGTATGCCACTTTGGTAAAAATAAATTTTCGATGCAGGTAAATAAAATTGTAAAAGCAATTAAAAACTCTGTAATGTGTGATGGTATTTTTAGAATGTCGGTGATGGATAATGCGAGGGTGATGGAGTGTGCAATGGTAAACGAGGTAACAACCCACAATATTTTTTTCCACTGATGGAAATTGTAAATAGCAACAATAGCCAGCAAAAACAAAATATGATCGAGTGCATCGATAGCAACTATGTGTGTAAATCCTTGTTTAAAAAAAGTATAAAACATGATACAATTTTATGATAAAAATCTCCGTTGCAAGTTAGTCGCCATAGTTGAAAAATTATTTCTTCGGTATGGTAACCAATCTCCTTATAAAATACATTTGACAAACAAACAAATAATTATGAATATGAAAAAATTATTCTGCGTCTTTTTTACACTTAGTATATACTTACAGTTGCAATCGCAAAGTGATATATCTGTTTTAGATAGCAAAGTGGAGGCTTTAAAAATATTTCACAATGGTGCATTGGTAACCCGCAGTTGTAATTTTGATATTGCAACAGGCATCAATAAAGTGACAATAAGGAAACTTTCACCTTACATCAATGCACAAACTATTCAGGTGAAAGGCAATAAAGATGCTTCAATAGTAACAGTGAATTTTGCAAAGAATTTTTTGTCGGAAAAAAGTACCAGCCCTCAAATAAAGCCGCTGCAAACAGCTTTGCAGGCACTTAAGGATTCGTTAGTTATACTTACCGATAGGCGTTATGTGCTGAGCGAACAAATTATTTTTTTGAATGCTAACCGTGGTATTGGCGGTAACAATGGTATAGAAGCTGACCAACTTGATAATGTGTTGGACGTGTACACCGAGAGAATAACTCAGGTGCGCGATCAACAAACTGCAAATAGTAAAATGATAACAAAATTGGAGGAGCAAATGAATTTGATACAAGCACAGATTAAAGAATTTTTTCCGGATAACACAGATGGCGAAGGCAATATTGTTTTAACTTTGAATGCAACAGCTAAAGGAAAAACAAGTATTGAATTTTCATATTATGTTGACAATGCATCGTGGCGACCTGTATATGATTTATATGCTGCTACCGATAAAACGGTTATGAATATTTCGCTCAAAGCTTATGTGCAGCAACACACGGGCGAAATCTGGAAAGACGCGAAAGTTACTTTTGTTGCCGGCACACCTTATCAATCGGGCGATAAACCCAATTTAGAAACTGAGTATGTTGATTTTTTTGTTGAACAACCAAGGTATAAGCGTGGGGGTGCAGATAAAGCCAATGGTTATGGAAAACGCACTTATTCGGGCGACTCAACTTTAGCCTTTCAAAATGATGGACTGATTGCAAATTACACTACTCCGCAAACATTTAACTGGTACAACAATGCATCGGCAAGCAGCAATCGTTTGAATTATGAATATGTGCTGACCTTACCACAAACTATCAATAGCGATGGTGAAGAATTTCCAATAGAAATTTCCAAAAAAGATTTGAATGTAAAATATGCTTACTCGTGCATTCCGAAAATTACTTGCAGCGTTTTTTTAATTGCATGTGTTAATACCAACGAAGCAATGAATTTACCCGGTGGCACTTCGAATTTATTTTTAGATAATAATTATATGGGCGAAACATATTTCGATACACAAGTTAGCGAAGACAGTATCAACATTTCGTTTGGTACTGATAGCCGTATTGTAAGCGAACGAAAGATTTTGAAAGAATATACAGCCAAGAAATTTATGAGTGGTAGCATTACCAAAACATACGATGTGGAAATAACCATACACAATAATAAGAGTGAATCGGCAAACATTAATTTAGAAGACCAAATTCCGCTTTCGTCAAATAGCCAAATTGTAATTGAAAGCATAAACATTGATAACGCAATATCGAATATTGAAACCGGAAAATTAACATGGAACATTAGCATGCAACCAAATGAAGTGGTGAAAAAACATTTTACTTTTTCTATTAAATACCCGAAAGGGAAGAGGCTGAATCTATAATAGTTTAGAAAGTTGAGAAGGTTTGGAATGTTGCGAAAGGTTTTGCGAAGCATCATTGCCGTTTGGCTTTAGCCAACGGAATAAATAGTTCAAGAGTTTAGAAAGTTTTTGCGAAGCATCATTGCCGTTTGGCTTTAGCCAACGGAATAAATAGTTCAAGAGTTTAGAAAGTTTTTTGCGAAGCATCATTGCCATTTGGCTTTAGCCAACGGAATTTTGAATAGTTCAATAGTTGGAGTTTAGAAAGTTGAGAAGGTTTAGAAAGTTGCGAAAGTTTTTGCGGAGCCTCATTGCCGTTCGGCTTTAGCCAACGGATTAAATGAATCGATAGTTCGAGCTTGGAAAGTTTAGAAAGTTTTTTGCGAAGCGTCAATGCCGTTTGGCTTTAGCCAACGGAATTTTGAATAGTTCAATAGTTCAAAGGTTCAAGAGTTGAATGATTCAATAGTCATGAATTGCCAACTTAAACCAATGGAATTAAAGTTTTTGAATTTTGCCTTATTCCTTTCGAATTTCCTTTTTGAGTTTAGGTTTCGTCTTTGCTCATTCACGTTGAACCCTTTCAGGGTTCTGGAAATTTTTGCGGGTTCTTAATCCACAGGTTTCACCTGTGGTTATTCAAGTTAAACCCTTTCAGGGTTCTTAGTTGATGCAGTTTTTTTTGACTTTTCGCTTTTGAATTTTGCCTTATTGCTTTCGAATTTCCTTTTTGACTTTTGTCTTGACCATTTTTGCCTTAAATCTTACATCAAGTCAGGCTGTACAATTGGTCGTCCACCGGGGCCAATATATTTTGCGCTACCGAAAGCCAAAATGGGCATAAAAATAAACGACAAAATTATTAAGCCTGCAGTAAATCCTTCTGTTTTGCCAAAACTTTTCGATAATAAATTTGCTCCCCAAACTATGAATACAATGTTTACAATTGGGATAAATAGCATGAGCAACCACCACCAGGGTTTGCCAATAATTTCCAGAAAAACAAGGTTACTGTACATGGGTATAATGGATGCCCAACCGGGCTTTCCGGCTTTGGTATAAATGCGCCACATACAAATAATAAAGAAAACAATGATGCCAACGTATGTGGCCATAAATGCAAGCATTAAACCTGCCTGAGGTTGCACTTCTTCCATAATTTTTTGAATTTAAAGTTAATAATTTTATAAAGGTATAAACATTTCTAAACTACAAGGGCTGCGAGTATACACATCTTTTTGTCCATTACGATAAGTAACTTCGAAATATAATGTAGAACCATGTACATAATTCTGAATAATTATTTCCAAACCATCATCGCTCAGGTATGAGTTGCAAGGCTTGCCTGTTTTTTGAAAAGTTGCTTTGTCGATGCACTGTGCCGGTTGTCGCAATTTAAACTTGTACATCTTATCCGATACTTTTCCATTCAATGTTGTATCAACTCCATTAATACTTTGTGCATTACTAAGTGTGATGCTGGCTAATGCTAAAAAAACAAACAAAATTATGTGTTTCATTATGTAACAATTTATTTTCTTCGCATCAAAAATAGAAATTTATTAATACAAAACTATATGGTACACGAATTGATTTCAACATCATAGGCGATGATGTACAACTTGTAGAAATAGAACTCGATCCTCAGGAAGCAGTACGTGCCGAAATAGGTTCGATGCTTTATATGGAAAGCGATATAGAAATGCAGACCGGAACAGGCGGTGGTGTTTTTAAAGGATTGAAAAGGATGATTACCGGTGATAGTTTTTTCATCAGTTCGTTTCTCAATGTTGGAAGACAAAAACGTAAGGTAGCATTTGCTGCACCATATCCCGGTAAAATAATAAATATCAATCCTGCACATTATGGAGGTTCATTTTTTTGCCAGAAAGATGGTTTTTTATGCGCTGCCCAAGGCATCGAAATAAATGTTGCTTTTACTAAAAAATTTGGTGCAGGTTTATTCGGGGGCGAAGGTTTTATATTGCAAAAACTGGAAGGCGATGGGCATACTTTTATTCATGCCGGAGGGGCAATTATAAAACGCGAATTGGCTGCAGGCGAAACATTGCGTGTTGATACAGGATGCCTGGTTGGGTTTAGCCCCACAGTGAGTTACGATATAAAATTCGTTGGCGGTTTTAAAAATGCATTGTTTGGTGGCGAAGGATTATTTACTGCTACCGTAACCGGACCGGGTGTGGTATTTTTACAAAGCCTTCCATTATCAAGGCTTGCAGGTCGTATCATGAGCGCTGCGGGGTCATTTGGTGGTCGCGAAGAAAGCCGTGGGTTAGGAGGAATTACGGGTGGATTGCTCGGTGGTTTAATAAGCGGACGCGAATAATTTTCTTCTACAAAAAAACTCCTTGGCATTTTAACCAAAGAATTTTTTTGTTTCGTTTTTATCTACACTTCAAAACTTTGTCCTTTTGCAGGAATTTCGATATTGGAATATCCTGCCTCGGTCAAGTGTTGTTTCCATACTGTTTGGCGTTTTATTTCGCCATGTACTAAAAATACTTTTTGCACTTCATTTACTTTTTGGCACGATAAATAATTTAGCATTTCGTTGTAGTCGGCATGGGCAGAGTAGGAACCAATTTTTTAGACATGGCATCGTACTTTTTTTATCTCGCCAAATATTTTTACTTCTGCATCGCCTTTCAATAATCTTCCTCCTAATGATTCGGTAGGCAAATATCCTACAATCAAAACAGTGTCTTTATTGTCTTCCACATTATTTGCAATATGATGTTTTATTCTTCCTGCTTCGGTCATGCCCGATGCAGCAATAATAACACAAGGATTTTTAGAAGTATTAAGCGCTTTCGACTCCGCCACTGCTTTTACATAATGGCATTTTTCAAAACCAAAAGGATCGGTATCACGCTTCATGTATTCTAATATTTCGGGATTGTATGATTCGGTATGCTTACGCATAATATTGGTAGCGCTCAACGATAATGGGCTATCGATGTAAACATCTATAGAAGGCATAAATTTATGTGTAATAAGTCTGTCTATGGTGTAAACAATTTCCTGAGTACGGCCTAAGCTAAATGCAGGAATAATTACCCGCCCACCTCTTTTAAAACAAGTTTCTAAAATGGTGTGCAATAATTTTGTTTCGGCATCCTGAGTTTTATCGTGCAATGTATCACCATAAGTCGATTCACAAATAATAACGTCTGCTTGAGGAAAGGGTTGAGGTGGTCGCAATATTTTATCGCTGTAGCGTCCAATATCTCCCGAAAAAAATATCCTTTTTGTTTTTCCATTTTCATCTACCTTCAAATTAATGGCTGCACTTCCAAGTATATGTCCGGCATCGGTGTACATAAATTCAAAATCGTCATACAATGTATTCCACACATCGTAAACAACCGGAACAAAATGTGACATGCACTCTTTAACATCATCTTCGGTATAAAGGGGCTCGATAGGAGCGCGATTTTGTCGTACACGTTTTTTATTTAAATATTCTGCATCCTGTTCTTGTATATGCGCACTATCGGCAAGCATAATAGCACATAAATCTATGGTAGCCGCAGTTGCATAAATTTTCCCTTTAAAACCATTTTTTACCAGATACGGAATATTGCCGCTGTGATCGATGTGGGCATGTGATAGCAATATTGCATCAACCAATGTAGGATCGAAACCCAAATGCCGGTTCAGGTTTTCATTGTCGCTTCCCAATCCCTGAAATAAGCCACAATCGAGAAGAATTTGTTTACCCGAAATTAAAGTCAATAAATGTTTACTGCCTGTAACAGTTTGTGCCGCACCGTGAAATGTTATGTTCATATGTTACTTTATATAATCAGCAAGAGTATTTTATTTTTTTTCACGATGCAAATGTTTCTTTTGCTTTGTTTGTAAGTACTGCAATATGATTTTTTCTTTTTTTGTTCTGCAGGGATATGATACATATCATGTTTCCCGTTTTATTATTGCAACAATCTTCAAATAATTTTTATTTTGAATATTATTTTTTTTACTTTGCTGATGTAAATCTCACTCTCAAAACCAATTATCAATTATAATATGAAAAAAATTTTACTTTTAAGCCTGCTGTGTGGTGTGTTTTCTGTTGCCAAATCGCAAAATTGTGTACTTACAGAAGACTTCGAAAATCTTGACAGTGCATTTGTATCGGTGCCAACATGGTTGCAAGATCCATTTATCTATTACTCCGACTTCAATAGCATAAATGGAACCTACAACACTGCCGACTCGGCCGTATTGGAAACAAACCCAGTAAATTTAACTGGTCAAACTTTTGTAAAGCTGCGTTTTCAGCACATTTGCAAAATCGAGTTTTTTGATGACGCAATTATCGAAGTATCAGTAGATGGTGGGCTCACATGGGTGCGACTTACCGGAGCTCAGTATCTGGGAGGTTCGTTGAGCTTTGCTGCAAATAATAAATTTACCGAAGTTAGCTATGCCAACTGGTTACCGGGTCAAATAGTTACTCCCGATAATACATGGTTTCAGTATGAGGAGTTTGATATTTCTGTTTTAGCCGGAAATCAAACAGACGTCAGGGTTCGTTTCAATGTAAAAGATAAGAACAACAATGGAATGGCAAGCCGTTATGGTTGGAATATTGATGATGTGTGTATACTTGCCGCTCCTTGCGAATTGCTTGCACCCACATTAATTCAACTCGCACCTATTTACCCTAGTATCATTTATAACAATGGCCCATTTAACGTGAATGCCGATATATCGGATCCAAGCGGAATTGTAGGTGCTAGTTTAATTTATACCATAAATGGTGGAGCACCTCAAACGGTGGCAATGACAAACCCAGGAGGTACAAGTTATACAGGACAAATTCCGGTTGTAAATACAGGAGATACTGTTTGTTATCGCATACAAGCTAACGATAGTGCATGCTTTGGCAGTGGCGGTAATATAGCCTATATGCCCGGTCCCGGAACAAATGATTATAAATGTTTCAGAACCTCTACTGGTGCTACTTTCCCTTATTGCGACAGCTTCGATTTGGATACACTGTGGAGCGACTCACTCATTGCGGGTTCTGCGTGGGAGTTAGGCACACCTGCCGGAACGGTTACCAATACTGCTCACAGCGCTCCTAATTCATGGGACATAAATCTTACAGGTGATTATGTTGGCAATTCAAATTCCGAATTGATATCGCCTGTTTTTAGTTTTGCCGGTGCATTTAATGCCGAATTAGATTTCTGGATAAATTATCAGTCAGAAGGATTTTGGGATGGTGCACATATGGAGTATTCTGTAGATAATGGGGTAACCTGGCAACAGTTTACTAACCTAAACGGAACCGAGAAGAATTGGTATGTGGGTAATATGAACTCTTGCAATTGTCAGGGTTGGAATGGAAACAGTAATGGATGGAAAAATGTTTTCCGTGTTCTTGATGAGCCCGATTTACAAAACCCACAAGGCCCTGTAAAATTTAAGTTTGTGTTTACTTCAGATGGTATCATCAATGGTGATGGGGTTTCTATTGACGATTTTTGCCTTACACTTCCTCCCGATATCGATATGGCAATGGATAGCATTGTGAGCCCTACATTGGCTGCTCCTGCTGGTGATGTTATTCCTATCACAGTAATAGTTCAAAACCGTGGACTTAACGCTGTTACCAACTTTGATGTATACTATGCAGTAAATAATGGTACTCCAGTAGGACCATTTAATTATAATGGGTCGTTGCTATCGCCCAACGATACTATAAGCATACAGTGTGGAACCTATGTTGTGCAAACCGGACCTCAGGATATTTGCTATTGGGTTACTATTGCCAGTGATGGAAAAACCAAAAACGATACTTTATGTTTCCCACTTCAGGGCGTGCCTACTGTTTCACTTACTTATTGTGATAATTTCGATGGCACTGCTTTGTGGAGCGCTACTCCTTCTCCTATTGGTAATACAACCTGGGAATTAGGTACGCCAGGTTTTGGACAAACCAATTCGGCTTATTCATTCCCAAATGCATGGGATATCAACTTAAATTCAGCATATGAAAATAGTGCAAATACTACATTGGCCAGTCCTTATTTCGACATGGGGCTCTCCTCAAATTCTCTGTTGAATTTTTATCAAAATAGAAATACTGAATTAAACTCTGACGGATTCAGAATTGATTATACCACAGATGGTGGAGCTAACTGGATTCCGTTAGGTACATTTGGACAAGGCACTAATTGGTATACAAACGCATTCTTGTTTTCATCCAATCAACCCGGTTGGGATGGAAATTCCAATGGATGGATAAAATCGGAAACCAGTTTACAGTTTTTAGATAGCACACCTCTCGTTCAGTTTCGTTTTGTGTTTACATCCGATGGTTTTGGTACTATTGATGGTGTTTCTATTGACGATTTCTGTATTAAGCAGCCTTCAGCTTTAGATGCAGGTGTTATTGCTATCACTCAGCCAAATTTTGCTTTGCCAGCAAACAACCTTGTTCCGGTAGAAGTTACCATTCGCAACTTTGGCTCTTCAACATTAACTTCAATTCCTGTTACTTATGAATTCTTGGGTACTCCATATACAACAACCTGGACAGGAACACTCACACCAAATTCTACGGCCAATGTCATATTATCGCCAAATATTATCGTTCCGCTTGGTGTAAATGATATTTGTGCTTACACTGGTTTGCCTGGTGATGGCGATGCTGCTAATGATAGTATCTGCAAAGCGCTTACAGGTATTGCAACTTTTATTCCTACCTATTGCGATAATTTCGATACTGGCAGTTATTGGGTTGTTGTGCCATCTACTCAGGGTGCAACCGAATGGGAATTGGGCACACCAAATTTTGGACAAACAAGTTCAACGCATAGTGGTGTTAATTCCTGGGATATAAATCTTACAACCGGCTATGGCATAGGTGCAAACGCAATGGTAATGTCTCCTTTCTTTGACATGAGTTTGACTAATAATGCTGATTTATCTTTTTGGCATAACCGCAATACAGCCACATTTAGCGATGGAACAAGGTTAGAGTATTCTACTGATGGTGGTGCTACCTGGAATATTCTTGGCAGTGTAGGTGTTGGCACAAATTGGTATAATCAAACTTTCCTAAATTCTAGTTTTCAAGCCGGTTGGGACGGCAGTTCGGGAGGTTGGGTACGCAGCGAAATAAATATGAGTGCCTTTAATGGAACTCCAAATATTCAATTCCGTTTTGTCTTTACAAGTGATAACTTCACAGGTTTTGGAGAAGATGGATTTTCATTCGATGATTTTTGCTTGCGTCAGCCGCCACCTATCGATGCCGGTGTTACCGATATCATTCAGCCGGGCTCAGGTGCACCTGCAGGCACATTGGTCCCTGTTGTAGCTCGAGTGCGTAATTTCGGTTCTAATGTTTTAAACTCCATACCTGTGACTTACGAATTTTTGGGTAATCCATTCACTACTACCTGGACAGGAAGCCTTGCCCCAAATGGAACTGTGGATGTAGCGTTAACACCTAATATTACATTACCTCAGGGTCAATCTACAATTTGTGCGTATACTGCGGTGCCCAACGATGGCGACCACAACAACGATACATTGTGTAAACAAGTGATTGGCATACCTACACTCAACGCAAACTATACCGATAATTTTGATGGCCCAAATGTTGGTTGGACAACTTCTTTTGTAGATCCACTTACAAAATGGGAATTGGGTACACCTGCTTTTGGTGCAACAAACTCTGCACACTCTGCACCAAATGCCTGGGATATAAATCTTACCACTGCTTATCAGGCAAAAGCGGATTGTTATTTATTCACACCATATTTTGATTTCTCAAATGCAGCTCAGGCAGAATTACGTATGTGGATAAACTACAGCACCGAAAACAATTGGGATGGTGCACGTGTCGATTATACTGTGGATGGAGTAAACTGGGTTACAGTAGGAAATGTAGGGCAAGGAACAAATTGGTATACCAGTGCATCATTACTATCATCTCAAAAACCCGGATGGGCCGGCAGCAGCGGTGGATGGCTACTAGCAAAAAGCCCTATTATGAATGCCCTCGATTACTCTGCTACACCGGTGCAATTTAGAATTCAATTTACTGCTGACCAATCAATAGCTGTTGATGGTTTTTCTATTGACGATTTCAATATTTTTATTCCTATTTCTTTATCGGCTGCATCGGTAAGTGTAAAGCCTGCTAATAACATTCTTACTCCAGGGCCACAATACATTACAGGTGTTGTTAAAAATAAAGGTACTACAAAACTTGATTATTGTTCGGTAACTTTATCTATCGATGGAAATGTGATAGTTACAGATTCTGCTTATTTCCCTGTACCTATAAAATTGGACAGTACCGAAAATTGGGTATTCTCTTTACCCTGGAATGCATCGCCAGGTCCTCATACCATTTGTATGTGGACTTCGTTTCCAAACGGAACTGCCGATTTGAACACTACTGATGATACTACATGTTTAATTCTTAATGTGTTCGATTCTACTTCGGCTTTCCCTTATTGTGTCGATTTTGAAAATACTCTACCATGGGTACAATTAAATGCCTTAACTTATGTTGGGCCTACTTCATGGCAGTTGGGCAATCCGAATAAGCCTTTTGTAAATGGAACGCATTCTGGTGTTAAAGCCTGGGTAACAAAGGTGGCAGGTAATTACAATTCGCCCGACTCATCGGCACTGTTTACTCCGGTAATGAATATAGAAGCAGGGCGTTGCTACAAAGTAAGTTTCTGGCATAGTTTCTACACCGAAACATTCCAGGATGGAGGTACACTTGAATACTCTTACGATAGTGCAAAAACATGGAAGCCTTTGGGTATACATCTCGATCCAAATTGGTTCAATACATATTATGTTGCTGGTTTTGGTGGACCTCCTCCTACACCGGGATGGACAGGTAACAGCGGAGGCTGGATACAATCGAGCCGCGAATTCCCAGCTTGGTATACAGGAGGATTGATGATGCGTTTCCGCTTTGGTAGCGACAATTCATTTGCCACCGATGGTTGGGCTATTGATGATTTCTGTTTCGAAGAATTGCCCGGTCCTTGTACTATAGTTGGTATGAATGATAATCCAAATCAGTTTGCATTCTTGTATCAAAGTAAACCCAATCCGGCAACGGATATGACAAATATAGAATTTGCCATACCCAATGCAGGCAAAGTTGTTTTCGAATTTACCGATGTGCTTGGCAAAACGGTAATGCCAGGTATAGAAGCAAACTACGAAGCTGGAATAAGCAATATTTCGGTCGATGTAAAATCATTGTCGTCAGGTATTTATTATTACACAATGAAATATGCTGACGTGAAAATGGTGCAAAAAATGTTGGTTGTAAGATAATACAACATTTCATTAATATTTATGCCGCGATAGATTTCTGTCGCGGCATTTTTATTTATGCTCGCTGCAGTAATTTATTTCTTTTTCTAATGCATAATATTTATCCTAAACGTATACACATATGGTTAACGAAATGTAAATGTAACTATTGAGCGAAACCTGTCTTGATATTCCTATTGCAACTGAATGTACTATGGTTTGTCCTTCGTTTATAAGTCAAAGTCTTGATATGACAACCACCAATTTCTAAATGCCGATATTATTTCCAGCATCCATTATTATGTGTTTGGTTTGGCAAGTATTCCTGTTTTGGCGGATCAATATGCACCGTAATATTCAGTGGATGGTGGTTTATTTCTAAAAGAATTTATCACAGAGTTTAGTGACAAAGAACTACAAGAAACTGCAAAATTTGAAATAATAAGAAGTATTAACACGGCTCAAAAGTCGACTAAATCAGATTTTTTGCTTTTATAACTTATGCGGATTAAGGACTTTCAATCCTTGAATATTGGCAAAATCTTTTTCGTTGTTGGTAATAATTGTATAACTGTAGGCTAAAGCAGTAGCGGCTATAATAGCATCAGGAGTTTTATTTTTTTAACTTTTCGTAGAGATACACAATGTGCAATTACATCTGGACTAATATCCAATACAATACTATCGGCAATAAATTCTATTACATTTTGGGTTGTTGCTTCATCAGTATTCCAGCACAGCAATTCTATTTGAGTAATATTAGAAATATTGGGTACAGCATCAATAGCATTATCCATTAAAGCGATACCAGCTAAAGGAAACGAAGCAGAAAGGTAATCAGACACTACATTGGTATCAATCAGATATTGTTCCATTCGCTACGCATTTGTTTAATATGTTCGTTAAGGTTTTGTCCTTGCTCTTTACTGATAATCCCTTTGTATTTATCAGAAAGTTTAGTTTTAACAGGAGCAAAATTTTCTTTCAGCACTTTAATTAAATGTAGTTCTTCCAACTCGTGTAAAAGCCCTACGGCTTTTTGGTTGGTAATTTGTATCAGCATTATATTATCCATAAATCAAATTGTTTAGAATATGAAAGTGTTTGAATTTTTGTTTCGGTAATATGGTCATCTATTAAATCGAGAATCATTTTTTTATTCGCTGTTTCCAAGTCCTGCAATTCCTTAAAACGACTTTTTTTCTTTTTTTAACCCAGCATATTTAAGCAACTCTCGGATTTCGTTTAGTTCGCCTTGTGTATTTCTTTTCGGCTTCCATGGGCCATTTAAACTAACTTCAAACTCAGCATTATTTAGCATCAGCTTATAATTAAACAGCAAATTTAGCTTAAATATCAAGCATTAGCAAGTGTGTTTAAATATGTCAGAAAGAAAATAGTTTTTTAATTTCAACTTTAATGATTTATCATCATTTTAGAATTAAAATATCATTGACAGCAATTCTTGAATAGATTTTGCCACGTATGATTGATGAAGGAATATTTTTAAAATTATTTCCTCCAAAAAAAAACCGCTGCAATTGCAACGGCTTCAGTACAAATTTCTGAAATATTATTGAATGATATTCCTGGCGATTATAGGAGCAACTATTTTATTGGCTTCGAATGCTTTTTTGATTTGCTCCTGTACTTCGAAAAATACTGTCCAGTAGTCATCGGCAGTAGAGTAGGGCTGCACTGCAACCATTACTTGCGAATCGCCAAAGCCAGAGAAGTTTACACTTGGGGCAGGGGTTTTCAATACTTTTGGGTGGTTGGTAAGCACCGGCATAATGGCCTCACGTACTTTTTGAAAATCATTTACTGGCGATACCGATAGATTTATATTTACACGAATGTTGCCTTCGCGGGTATAATTTACAATGGTAGCATTCGACACTGCACCATTTGCAAGAATAACTGTTTTGTTATCGGGTGTGAGAAGTATAGTATTAAAAATCTGAATATCTTTTACCACACCGGTTTGCCCTTGCGATTCAATTAAATCGCCAATTTTGAATGGCTTGAATATTAGCATCAACACACCCCCGGCAAAGTTTGCTAAACTACCTTGAAGTGCTAAACCTACGGCCAATCCGGCAGCGCCCAATATTGCTACAAACGATGATGTTTGTAAACCCATCATTCCGGCCACGCTTATGAATAATAATACTTTTAAGCCTATGCTTATTAAACTGCGCAAAAACGACCGTAAAGAAATATCCATTTCACGCTTTCGCATTCCGGAATCGGCAATTTTTGCCAACCGGCCAATTATCCACAACCCTATTACAAGGGCTATTATTGCCCCCGCAACTTTGGGGGCATAATCTGTTACTGTTTTAAAAATAGAACCTGTTAATGTAGTTAAATTGTCCATAGTGATTTGATTTATAAAATTTGATTTCCATTTGCAAATAGAGTGCCACAAGGTTGCGTATATAGTATTGGTTATTGCTTAATTATTTTATAATATTGAAATGAATTGTTTTTCAGCATTAACCTGGCAAGATATATTCCTTGTGGTAAATGAATTGTGTTCATTTTATTACAACAAATATTATCACTCAAACTACACACCAATTCACTTTTCATATTAAAAAGTTCGACTCTTTGAATAATATTTTCATCACAAGTGAAATTGACGTAATCGGAAAATGGATTTGGAAATATCTTAATTTCAGAATTAGCAACTGATTGCTCAATTCCGGCATACAGCGGATGGAATTTTATAAGTCCGCTAACATCTGTGCCGGCCCATACATTGCCCGAGTCGTCAACGTTTACGCTTAAAATGGTGTTTTCGGGTATGGCTGTATTTGTGGTATTTATTGAACCGAAGTTTAAATTTTGTTTTATCAGAATTCCCGAATCCAAACTAGCCATCCATATAATTTGATTCTCATCTAAATGAATATCATTTAATGAATTACTCGCAATTGCCGATGTGGAGCTATTGAAATTGACGAAAGAACTATTGTTAATAAATGCTGTGATGCCAAAGGCAGGCATGCCAAGCCAAATAATGCCACCATTGTCTTCATCTATGGCCACAATAGAATTGTCGGGCAGCCCCGAGTTTTGAATGGTAAATGTACTCAACACTGTATCGTTAATTACAGTGAGCCCGCCATTAATGGTGCCAGCGTATATAGTGTTGGTTATTGTATCAACATGCAAGGCAGCTATATTATTACTTATGAGGCTGCTGTTAAACATATTGTAGATTGTCCAGGTTGTTCCGTCAAATTTTGCAAGACCACCAATAGTTCCAATCCATGCATTGCCTAAAGTATCGAATGCAATACTTCTTACATAATTGTCAGGGATGTTTGAATTTGAAACGTTGTAAACTATCCAGCTGATGCCATCATACACTGCTAATCCACCATTTTGAGTGCCTATCCATGTATTGCCAATTTTATCGAATGAGATACTTTTTATTGAGTTATCAGGCAATGCGGAATTAGATGTGGAGTAAGTTTGCCAGGCATTATTATTATCAATAACAGCGAGGCCATAATCGGTGCCTATCCATTTGCGATTTTGGTTGTCGATTTTTACAACCCTGACTGTATTATCGGTAATAGAAGAATTTGATGTATTGAAAATTTCTACACTTTGCGATTTTGAAATCGTGGTACAAAAAGTTAATAATATGAAAATTCTTATTATGTTCTGCATGGCAATATAAATTTATAAAGTACAAAAAAAGGCATTTAGAATTTCTAAATGCCTTTTACTAAAAAAAATATTTTTTTATTCAATAACCAACTTTACCTTTTGAATTTGGTTAGCATATTCAAGTTGCAAAATATATACTCCCTGAGCAATATCATTCAATTTCAAAGGTATATCGTTTCCACCATCTACAATGTTAACCGTTAATACTTTTAACGAACGGCCCGATAAGTCAATGATATTGATAATTCCGTTTGTATTTGCATTGCCTTCAAACACAATATTGAATGTGCCTTTATTTGGATTTGGATAAAGCGTTACAACATCGAGTGATTCATCTACATCATTTATTTTTGCAATGCTGCCAGCCGTTGTGAATGTAATCGTGCTGCTTACTGCTGTGTTTATATTGGTACACAATGGGCGTAAGTTTACATTGTATGTTGTACTTGGTAAAAGGCCGGTTAAATTATAACTTGTTATATGGGGTATACCTGTAGTTTGTTTCGAGGACCATGTTGTAGTATTAGACTTTTTAAATCTTATTCTGAATTTTGGTCCGGTAGATGTGTTGTTCCAGGAAATTAGTGCTGATGTAGAAGTTATATTTGAAGCCGCCACACCGGTTGCCTTAGTGCAGGTATAATTTACTGAAGTATTGCGTACTGCCGCTGCCTGACAACCAAATGCATTGGTATAACTATAGGAAATATAGTATGGACCACCAGCACCGGCATTATAAGGACTAAAATTGGTGCCACTTACACCAGTGCCAAAGTAGTTTCCTCCGGTAGGTGTGGCCAATAAAGGTACTGTTGTTTCTGTATCGAAATAACTTGCTGCCAATGCCGGGAAATTGATAATCGGTACTGGGTTTACAGTTACGGTTATTGTTTTAGTTCCACTGCAACTTCCACCGTTGGTGCCGCTTACAGTGTATGTGGTGGTGGATGATGGGTTGGCATTTACACTACTACCGGTGGTCGCATTTAAGCCTGTTGAAGGGCTCCAGGAATATGTGCTCGCACCTGAGGCTGTCATTGTTGCAAAAGAACCTTGGCAAATGGTGGCGTTGCCCGTAGTAGTGAGGTTTACATTTGATGCTACAGTTACTGTTATGGTTTTGGTACCGGTACAACCCGATAAGGTTGTTCCGGTAACTGTATAAGTGGTAGTGGTAGAAGGTGAGGCAATAACCACTGCAGTATTGGTTGCATTTAAGCCAGTTGCAGGTGCCCATGAATAGGTGTTAACACCCGATGCAGTAAGCGTTGTAGAACTACCTGTACATATACCATTGTTACCGGTTACCGAAATGTTTGCTGTTGTTACCAAATTCACTGTAACATAATTTGTATCTATACACCCAGCACCAATTTTACTACCTATTACTGTATACGTTGTAGTGGAAGTTGGCGAAGCAGTAACAATGGTTCCTGTTGTTTTATTCAACCCGCTGGCTGGTGACCACGTATATGTAGTTGCGCCCGCTGCTGTTAAGTTAACACTATTTCCAAGGCAAATATTTTGGTTCCCTGTTAAATTAATTACAGGAAGGGGTCTTTGATTTTTTAAGGTGTATGGCACTGCAATCACATTATTGTTCTCATTTTCTTCGGTGAAGTAGTTTAGTGGATCGAGTTGAACTACTATCCAATAATCACCATTACAAATATTGGTATCGAGTTGAATGTACATACCATCGAGGTATTGATAATAAATATCGGTGTAGCCCGAAGAGATTCCTTGCTTAACATTGCTGCATGTATAAGCAGCACCTCCCAAACCGAGATTTGGGAAATTGGCATTTCCCAATACAGTGTTGTTCGAATCAACACAATGGCCAATAAAAGTTTGACATGTACCAAAATCCATTAGGCAAAAAGCTAGTTTTTGTCCGGTTGCTACAATGGGCCAGGTAAGTGGATCAGGATTGGATGTGGAGGTGCGTAAGGTATAAGTTCCCCAATTGTCAACATGCATATGGCCATGGGTAGGGTGATAAGTCATGCTGCCTGCAGGCTTTTTAATTTTGGTCATTACATTTCCATTTTTATGATAAATGTATTGACGAACTAATATTTTAGGCGGCAGGCCTGTATTGGTGCAGGTAGCCGGAGGTATGCCTGTTATGGTATCGGTGCCACAAACAAAAGTTGAATCGGTTTGTATTTCTAACGGACCATGTCCAATATTAGGCGTAGAAACAGATACTCTTAAACGTCCACGGTTAATGGTGGGGTCGTTGTAGGTATATTCAATAATGCCATAAGCACCGGTGTCTAACAATAAAGTTTTTGCCGGTATTATATCAGGCAACAAATCGCAGTTTGTGGTGCCCTGATTGGCACATTGACAACTGGTAGCATTTGTATTTGTACACTGACTCCACAGAGCAGGTGTAACAAAAGTGATTAATAAAATTAGAAGTAAATTATGTTTCATTTTTAATGATTTATTTATTATTTATTTTGATGATTTAGAAAGTGGTATGAATCACTCATCTCAATTTATCTTATTTAATAGTGCATTAGATTATAATTCAATATAAATGCTATGCCAATCAATTAGTTTTAATAGACTACAAAAATAAAATAATTTTGCCATCAAAACTACTGTTTCGGCAAATAGCCCGACAATAATTGCACCAAATAATTTTTAGCATAAACCCAATCCACAATTTTTCCTTTTATTTGGAATCTAAACATGTAATAAATTAACTTTACATCATTAAAAAATATTTTTTTATATGAAGGAGGCAATGCAGGAGGCTAATACCCTAATGAGTTTCGAGCAGTTTAAATTATCGGTAGTTGATGATTACCGGATTGCAAATATTAGCCGTCAGGCGAGTTTACTTGGCAGGCGTGAAGTACTTACGGGCAAAGCAAAGTTTGGCATATTTGGTGATGGTAAAGAAGTAGCACAAATTGCTATGGCTAAAGTTTTTAAGCATGGCGATTTTCGCTCCGGTTATTACCGCGATCAAACTTTATGTTCGCTGCAGGGTTGCTTACGGTACAGCAATATTTTGCACAACTTTATGCCGATACAGATACTGATGCCGACCCTTGTTCGCAAGGACGATTGATGAATGGACATTTTGCAACAAAGCTTTTAGATGAAAAAGGTGATTGGCTAAACCTTACGCAGCTGAAAAATTCTTCGGCTGATATTTCTCCAACTGCAGGGCAAATGCCCAGGCTGCTTGGTTTGGCTTATGCCTCAAAATTATATCGTAATAATAATGATTTAAACAATGTCGATTTTTCTAAATTCTCTATAAACGGAAACGAAGTTGCTTTCGGTACTATTGGCGATGCTTCAACAAGCGAAGGTTTGTTTTGGGAAACCATGAATGCTGCCGGTGTATTGCAAGTTCCTTTGGCTATGAGTGTGTGGGATGATGGCTATGGAATTTCGGTTTCGAAAAAATATCAAACCATAAAACAAAGTATTAGCGAGGCTTTAAGTGGTTTTGCAACTACTGGCGACAAAGAAGGCTTTTTAATTTATACTGCCAAAGGATGGGACTATCCTACATTATGCAGCGTATACAAAGAAGGAATAAATTTTTGCCGCAAAAATCATATGCCCGTGTTATTTCACATTACTGATGTAACACAACCTCAGGGCCACAGTACAAGTGGCTCGCACGAACGTTATAAAAGTAAAGAACGCCTTGACTGGGAAAACGACCACGATTGTATTGCAAAAATGCGTGAGTTTATTCTCGAAAATGGGATAAGCACCGAAGATGTATTGCAGCAAATAGAAAAGGAAGCAAAGCAACATGTAAACGAAAGTAAGAAGCGGGCATGGGATGATTTGCACATCGATAAACAACGATCGAATTTCGGCAGTGGCGGTATTGAGTAAGGTGAAAGAAAAGACATCGCAAAAAGTGTTTGTCGAAAAAATTATTGCCGACTTAAATGATACAAATGAACTGGATAGAAAGCAATAATAACTGCCGTAAAAAATGCCTGCGCTTAACCATAAATTATAAAAGCGATGAACGTAATTCACTCGTGCAATGGATGCAGGCGTTAGAGCAAAATATGCATAACCGATATGAGTCGCATTTATATAGCGAAACAGAAAACAATGCTCTTAAAATAAAAAGTATAGCGCCAGTATATTCCGACAATGCTGTGATGATGGATGGGCGCGAAATATTACAAGCCAATTTCGATGCGCTATTAAATATGTACCCCGAGATGCTTGCCTTTGGCGAAGATGTAGGAAAAATAGGAGGAGTGAATCAAACGTATGCAGGCTTACAACAAAAGTATGGTGAGTTACGCGTGCAGGATACCGGCATTCGCGAGGCCACAATAATAGGGCAGGGTATAGGCTTGGCTTTACGCGGTTTGCGCCCCATTGCCGAAATTCAATACCTCGATTATCTTGCCTATGCCATTAATGTTTTAACAGATGATTTGGCTTGCCTTTCTTATCGTACAAAAGGATTTCAAAAAGCCCCTTTGATTGTGAGTTCACGTGGACATCGCCTCGAAGGGGTTTGGCACAGTGGTTCGCCCATGCAATTTATTTTAGGCGCATTGCGTGGTATGTATATTCTTGTGCCCCGCGATATGACTACTGCCGCAGGTTTCTATAATACCCTCATGAAAAGCGATAATCCTGCATTAATTATTGAATGCTTAAATGGATATCGCCTTAAAGAAAAAATGCCCAGCAACCTTGGCGAATTTTGTTTGCCACTTGGCATTCCTGAAGTATTAATGGATGGCGATGATGTTACAATAGTTACTTATGGTTCTTGCATCAGAGTTGCAATGGATTCGCAAAAACAACTTTCCGAAATGGGAATAAGTGTGGAATTAATTGATGTGCAAACACAAATACCTTTCGATATAAATCATCTGATTTGTAAAAGTTTACAAAAAACCAACCGCATTATTTTTGTTGATGAAGATGTGGAAGGTGGTGCAACCGCTTACATGATGCAACAAGTATTGGAAGTACAAAATGGTTATCAGTATTTAGATGCTCCACCGCTTACAGTGTCGGCAAACGACCATCGTCCGGCCTATGGCAGCGATGGTGATTATTTTTCAAAATCGAATGCAGAGAAAATAACCGAGGCAGTTTACAGTTTAATGCATCAATCCAATCCGGCACAATATCCCAAATTGTACTAATAACAATCATGGGCAACACCGTTACCGAAAGCGCTTCGAATTACCAGCACCTCGAAAAATTGAGTGTGTCCGAGCTATTACAAGGCATCAATGCTGAAGATAAAAAAGTGGCTCTCGCAGTGGAACTTTGTATTCCAAAGATTGTTCCTTTAGTAGAATCAATAATTAAAAAAATGAAAACCGGTGGACGCCTTTTTTATATTGGAGCCGGCACAAGTGGTCGTCTGGGCATTGTGGATGCCAGCGAATGTCCGCCAACATACGGTATTGAGCATGGGCGTGTGGTAGGAATTATTGCCGGTGGCGATATGGCAATTCGCAAAGCCGTAGAGTTTGCCGAAGATGATGTGGAACAAGGATGGAAAGACTTGGCAGCGTATACACTCACCGTTAACGATACCGTAATAGGTATTGCTGCTTCGGGCTCCACTCCTTATGTGGTAGGTGCATTGCAACAATGCCGTGCCAATGGAATAACTACAGGATGCATCGCATGCAACACAGATACAAATGTTGCAAAGCATTCCGATTTTGCAATTGAATGTTTGGTAGGGCCTGAATTTGTTACCGGCAGCACACGCATGAAAGCCGGCACAGCACAAAAATTATTATTAAATATGATTTCTACTTCGGTAATGATTGGGCTGGGACATGTAAAAGGAAATAAAATGGTGGATATGCAATTGTCGAATAATAAACTCATAGCCCGTGGTACCATGATGATAATGGACGAATTGAAAATTGATGAAACATTGGCCGCTGATTTACTGCAACAACACGGAAGTGTGCGAAAAGCCGTTGATGCTTATATAATGATGCGCACAAAATAAATCGCAATGCAAAACATTGAACCTTATTACAACTGGCGCGATTTATATATAGCCTCCGAAGACAGTTTATCGCCTTTCTACAACGTAGTTTATAGCGAATTTGAATATACAAACACGATATACAATTATTACATACATCCGCAGTGGGACGATATTGGTTCGCCTACTTTGTACATAAAAATTATTTTTGTCGATTACGAAATAGGTTTTGCCATAATCGAACTTATTGGCGAATGGAACGATGCTATCAACAACGACATTATGTTTTTGAAACGTGACATTGCCGATGTGTTGATACAGAATGGGATAAATAAATTTTTGCTGATAGGAGAAAACGTACTAAATTTTCATGGTTCGGATGATTGTTATTATCAGGAGTGGTACGAAGATATAAGCGACAATGGTGGATGGATTGCAGCCATAAATTTTCGACATCATGTTACTCAGGAATTTTGGCAAAATGGCATCGACTATTATTTTGTGTATGGTGGCGACTTTGATGATTTTAACTGGCGCTTACTAAAACCCAATCAACTTTTCGATTTGGTTCAGGATATGATTCAACATCGTATAGTGTAATGGTTAGAATGCCAAGGCTTTAGTTTCAGAGTCTCTCATGCCTTTAAAAAACAAAATATAAATGAGGACGCTGAAACTGAAACCTCTCATGGCTATAAATACACAAAATCAAATGCGGACTCTGAAACTAAAACCTTCCTTTTTCCATTTTCAATTCCATTTTAATATTAGCCCTTTTGTAATGATTTAAATTTATGGGCACTTCTACAAAACCATATTTTCTGTACATCTCAATTGCTTTTTCCAGTTTTGTATTCGAAAATAAAATCAGGGTTTGAATATTATTTTGCGTGGCAATTTTCAAACAGTGGTTCATCAGTTTTTTACCAATTCCCAATCCTTGGGCACGTTCGGTAACCGCCATTTTCGATAACTCAAAAACGTTATCACTCACTTTTAATAATGTTGCTGTGCCTACAATTTCGTTATTGTACGAAGCATAAAATATCATACCTCCTTTATCAATAATTTCGGTTCGAGGGTTGGATAGTTGTAGCTCATCATTTGGCTCTACGGCAAAATATTTTTCGAGCCATTCAACATTCAGCGCTTTTATATAGGATGCATTTTCTTCTGAATAATTTAATATTTCTATTTCATTCATTTCAATTTATTTATTTCAAAACAAAGATTGAAATTTTATTTATCAATACCATTCTAAAATCACGATAATTAAATTACAATTATAATTTGCATCAGTAAGAACCCATGTTTATCGAATTCCTGATGCAAAATATTTTAAATATAATCTGTGTCTATTTTGAAATAATAATTTTCTTCGAACAATCTTGTTGGTTGTTCGCTTTGATTGTAAAGAAATAAATTCCCGCAGGTAAATTATATTGCGATGGTACAAAATTTACTTCCTTTATTCCTTTTGACATATATTCGTTTAATATAGTGCAAACTTTTTCGCCCGATGTGTTAGTGATATAAAGATTTGCTATACCATCTTCGGCCATGGTAAAATATATTTGCGAATCTCCACTTACAGGATTCGGTTTTACGTCCAGAAAATTTTCAGTCATATAAACCTTTGCTTCGCTCCTGGCAACAGAGGGTTTTTTTACAAACTCAAATGAGTTCAATTTAAAATCTTTGCCATTGAAAGTTACTTTCAACCTCGCATTTGTTTTCTTTTGAAGATTGAATACAGGTGAACTTATTGTTTGCCAAACATTGTTTGTGTTAGGTATATTTGTTTGCACCGCTAAGACATTATTGACAAATACTTTAATTGTTTTTGTCGTAGTGCTATTCGTCAACACTCTAAACTTTAAATTGTATCCGCCACTGTCTATTTGTTTAATTGTATAAGTTAGCCATTCACCGTATTTAATCGAATCTATTTGCAGCCCACCTGCACTGTCTAAGCATGGTGCAATATCAACTCCATCTTTCATGCGATAATAGCCGCCAAAGTTGATGGTGTCTTCGTCATGATAGGCAATGCCTTCTCCGCCCATATCGTACTTTTCGGCTTGTATTATTCCGGGAATATAATTTGTGCGAACTGCCAAACGTGTGCTATTCCTTTTGAACAATGCTTTATTCAATTGTGTTGCCATATAATTTCGCGTGCTATCGTACGTAATGTTCGATGCAAGATTTATAAATTCCATTGGGTCGTTATTGTGGTTGTACAATTCAAGAGCGCCACTTTCGTGCACGCTGTATCGCCAATTTTTACTCCTTACAGTTTGACCGCTTATTGAATATACTTCGGTGTTTATGCTTGAAGTTAACGCTACCCTTGTGTTAGATAATAGAGGATTTAAAATTAATGGTTTTAAACTTTCGCCTTCGTTGTTTGTATTTGCCGGCAGGTTACATAAATCGAGTAAGGTTGGATAAATATCGCATAAGCTTACCGGAGTTGTAACTGAAGATGGGGCCATTCCGGGCACTTTAATTAATAGCGGAACACGTGTCGATTCTTCCCACAATGTTTTTTTATCGTACCATAATTTTTCGCCAAGATGAAATCCATTGTCACCAAAAAGTACAACAATGGTGTTGTTTGCATAAGCACTTTTACTTAATGCATCGAGCACAAGACCCACACATGAGTCAGCAAACGAAACAGCAGCCAAGTAACTTTGTACAACTTCTTTTTGAAGCCCGAATTTTTTTACTGCAATATATTCAATACCGGGCGTCATGCTGGTATCAATATCTTGCAAATCGTTTGTATCAATATTTGGAAGCACAATAGAATTTATTGGAAACCGATCGAAAAACATTTTTGGTACTTGCCATGGATCGTGAGGGCGAGTAAAACCACATGCAAGTAAAAATGGTTTTGTTTGTGTTGAATTAAGTTGTGTTGCTGACCATTTCGTACATAAATAATCGGGAGGTGTTTTAAATAATGAATCGGGAATTGAACCCCAATAAAATATTCATCAACATCATTTACAGGAATTCCATTTGGTGTAAATCCTGGTACAGCAGGCAACGTGCCCCACGAACCTCCGTTAAGATATCCGTTTTGCGACCACGATTGTGGATCCTGTATATGAAATACTTTACCGTATCGCATGGTTTTATAACCCTTTTGAATTAAGTATTGGGGCAGTGTTATGCAATTTTGCAAAACAGGAAACTGCCTCATAGTATCCTGGTTGGTATACACTTTACTTGTCGATGGTAAAAAACCTGTGAGTATAGAAACACGCGATGGATTGCAAACCGATTCGGCACAGTGGGCATTTTTAAAGTTTACACTTTGGCTTGCAAGTTTATTCATGTTGGGTGTAATACTTTGTTGGTTGCCATCGAGAAAACCCACCCAGTCATTTAAATCATCTATGGCCAGAATTAAAATATTATATGGCTGTTGTGCAATCGATTTTTGCGGTATGATTACAACTAACAAAAAAATAATTACCACGAAGTTTATTTTTGTTGAAACAAAATTTTTCGAAATATTTTTTAAACAAGCCATAGTGTGATAATTTTATTTTGAATTAAAGATAAAAGAAATGGTTTAGAGATAACGTCAAAGCTATAATAAATACTGAATCAAAATACATCACTAAATCAATGTTAGAGATGGAATGTTCGTCCTGTTTTTGCTTAAGTTAATTGAAATATGTTTTCAAAAATATTATGCTTAGATATGCCCAAAGTAGCGAAAATATTATGTGTATGAATGTTTCAAATGTTTTGCGTTTCCACAAATCAGTCGAGTAACCAAACAATTGAATGAAAAGCCTGAACGTCCAGAATATACCAAGCCCAAGCGATACTTTTTTTCCAAGGCTGGTTTCAATTAATTCGCTTGACGATGTCAGACAAAGCAAGCCCATAAGAAATATTGTCAATGCAATGAAAAATGCATGCACCTTCATCATTTGACGATTGATTAAACTTAAAGATTTTAGTTCCTTGTTCCATTTAAAGTACTTTGGAAAAACTATGTGAATCAATGCCAAGGCAATTAATAGAACACCAATTATTTTAAATTGTATTTCCATTTTTGTAAAGTATAAAAGTCGAAATAAATGGAGTAAGTTTTATTTCTTGTTTGATTTTTAGATTTGCATCTTTGAATGTTTTTAGCCACGAAGATTTAGCGTGAAAATTAAAGAAGCCGATATTATAAGCAAAAAAATTTGGAAGATCTCTTAAATGTTCTGTTACATAGATTTGCCCTTTTGGTTTAATTACTCTGTATAGCTCTTTAAAGAATTCTGCTCTTTCATTTTCGTTTCGTATTTCGTGAGCCGATAAAATCACAAATATTTTGTCTGCTGAATTATCGGTCAGTTCTGTATCGGATGTTTTTATATGCTTTGTTTTAGGAAATGATGGATATGCTTTTCTTGCTCGTTTAATGGATGCTTCAGTATGCAATATGGGATTATAAAAATCTAACACAATAAGGTCTGAATTTTTGAATTTGTCTTGAAGCAAATAACTTGTCTCGTCAAAACCTGCATTAATATTTACAATTAATCGTTCATCGTTGCTTTTGTCAATCCAGTTTAACCTATACAGATTCGAAATATCATAAACGTATAGGGAAACCACTAAAGAAACAATTATTGAGGCTAATGCTAAAATGCTTATAATTTGAATGAAATTCGCATAATCTTTTTCAAAATAGTTGGCAGTATAAAACGTAATCAAAAATAAAAAGAAGGCGCTGACATAAAAGGGCCAGTTAAAGAGAATGATATTTAATACTCCTTGAAACGGTTTCCTTACTTGCTCCATACTTCCATTGTGCCTTTTTCCCAATAATATGGAATGTTTTTAATGATAAAAGCATTCGCTAAAACTGGTTTGTCAATTTTTAAAGAATACAAATAATCGAAATAATAATCAATCACTTTTACTGGATTTGGTGTCCAGTTTTGTCTTACTCCTTCAATGATTAAAACTTCTTTGGTCTCTTTGTTATAAGTAAAAGTAAAAGGCAATGGTCCAGCAAATCTTCTTGCTTCTTTCCAGTCTGCAAAAGGCGATTGTTCAGGTAAAGAAATTTCTTCTTCTGTTTTATCAATTGTGATTTTGAACTTTGATTTAATCGAGAATATTTCTTTCGTGTTTTGTTGCACAATTTGCTTTACGTCTGTTGTTGTATAATTATAATGCGTAAATATGTTTCCCAAATGTTCCATTTTCGTTTTGTCTGTTTCTGATTTCAGAATATATAAACCGCGCAAATTTTTACCTGCATTATTTATGTAGCGAACAAAAACGCGATAGCCAATTAAAAAAAAGTCGTTGCCCATAAATTTCGGAAACCCTTTTGGACGCAAGTCTTTTGTTTGAACCATTGCAACTGCTATAAAAGCCCATTTATCTTGAAAGGTGTCAAGCTGTAAACATTCCGGAATAAGATTTTGTAACTGTTCTTTTGGTACAGCAAAAGTAAATACGAGCGAACTTTCAAAATATGCTTCAACTGCGAAAGGATGATTTTTTAAAAAAGACAGCATTGACTTAGTTGTGTTGTTTCTGGTTAAGATAAAATTCATTAAAGTAAACAACCAGAATAAATATAAATGCAAAAATTGAATTTACTTTTCCCCAAAGTAACAAGTCCGGAACAAGTATAAATTCAAGCGTATTCATTGTTGCGACTATTGCAATTTGTGCTATTGCATTTAACTTTGACTTATAACCACTTAAAATCCAAACAGCCATAATAATTTCTGATAGTCCGATTAAGATTGTGAAAACGTTAGCTGTGATAAGGTCAACGTGTAAAATACGTTTCACAATTTGTTCGTGCCTTGGAACAAGATTTAGCACCTTACAAAAAAGCCCGTTTGCAATCCAAACAGTCGCAATGCAATAAGATATTATTTTGTAAATCTTTCTGTTTGTCATTGTTGGTTGTGTTGTCCGCTATGCACGCAGGAAATAATTTGCATCGCATTATTGCACCGCACCATCACCATCATTTATTTCCACACTTTGAAACATGCGGTGGACAACTATTTCGAGGTCTTTTCTGCCTTGAGGAATAATATAAAATGACGACCATGCTTTGTGATTTTCGAATAACGTGTGAACAATAAGTTTGCTTTTAGATTGGCCAATCTCTACATCGCCATGCAGCAGCATTCCTTCTTTTTTACTTTGCATAAAAGATTTTTTCTCCAATGTTCCCACATCGCTATTGATAAAAATACTGCTAAACCGATTCATAAATTCTGTCATCGTATTTTCGTCAAGATAAATTGCGTCTGCTGTTTCCATGTTGGCAACAAAAACCATCATGCCTTCTTTATCTATTGCCTGATAACATTCAAGTCCATTCATCATGGTTTGTACTTCGGGAGGAAGTGGTATTTGTAATTCGCTAAACTGGTAAGGTGTAAGTATGGTGTATCCCATTTTGCCTAAGCTTTGAGTTGTCCAATCATCGTTTTTAGCAGTGGCTCCGGTTGTAGTTGCGTTATGTGAAATAGCATTGCTAATATTTGTAAGTAACAGCAAGCTTTGAATGGAAATTACAGTGAGATAGCAAAAACTAGAAAAAAGAAGAATACCCAGTCCCACAAAAAAATACATGGCTGCAGGGTTGTAATTTCTTACTTTTTTGGGTAGTGCATTTTCAATATTATCTATGCCAAAAGTATTTTTAAAATCGTCAAATGTTTTGCCGGCATTTTGATGCTTCCAGTCATTGAAATTATTCTGCAACTTTTTTCCACAATGGCTGCAAAATGTAAGGTACTCACTACTCAGTTCGGTAAATTGATTACAGTGATTGCATTTGATATAGCTCATGTTTTTCGGTTTACTGTTTAACTATTTTATTATTAAAGATATTTGAAATAATATTTTGCCAAATGTAAATTAACTTTGATAATTTCGGCAGCTATAATTTTATCATTGTTTTTGCAAATGCAATTATGTGAAATTAATAGAACACCAAATAGATTTTTTTTCAAAACTAAAATCATAAATTTAAATATGGAAATCAGAAAGACGGCCTGGCAAATTATTTTTGTAATGTGTTTTACCTTGTTTTGTATGCAATGCAATGTTGGATTGAATGCGCAGCCAAATCAATACAATGTTATTCCTTATCCGGCACAACTCGACACTCTGCAAGGCCATTTTACTATCAGTGACAATACAATATTGTGCTCGCAAAACACTACTGCCGAAATAAAAAGTTGTTGGGCTTTTTTTAATTCATATATCAATGCTATAGGTGGTACATCGCTCAAGGTTGGCGAGCGCAGCGACTATGCCAACAATTGTATAGTTTATTTTTTGGATAATTCTATAAAACACAAAGAGGGTTACAAAATAAATGTTATGCCCGATAAGGTAGAGATTTATAGTAAAACCAATGCGGGATTATTTTATGCTTTGCAAACCTTGCGGCAACTTATGGGAAGTAAAACGCAAAGCGGTAACTTCAACTCCCATTACAATACCATGTTGTAAAATCACCGATTCTCCCAGGTTCGAATACAGGGGTATGCACCTCGATGTTGCCCGCCACATGTTTCCTTTAGAATTTGTGAAAAAGTATATCGACCTCATGGCATTTTATAAGTACAATAATTTTCATTGGCACCTTACCGATGATCAAGGTTGGCGTGCCGAAATAAAAAAATATCCATTACTAACTCAGGTTGGCGGAATGCGCAAAGAAACCACAACTAATATTTCGCGCGATAAAGAACCTGTTACCATTAAAGAATCGTATGGTGGTTTTTATACACAAGACCAAATGAAAGAAGTAGTGGCCTATGCTGCAGCACGCCATATAAATGTTATTCCCGAAATAGAAATGCCCGGACATTCACTTGCAGCCTTGTGTGCTTATCCATATTTGGGATGCGAAAATAAACAGATAGAAGTAGGAACACGTTGGGGCGTTTTCGAAGATGTGTTTTGCCCACGCGATACAACGTTTAGTTTTTTGCAGGATGTGCTTACCGAAATTATGCAAATATTTCCTTCGCAATACATTCACATAGGTGGTGACGAATGCCCCAAAGAAGCATGGAAGAAATCGGCCTTTTGCCAGCAACTTATGAAGCGCGAAAATTTGAAAGATGAAATGGAATTGCAAAGTTATTTTGTAAGACGAATAGAAAAGTTTTTGAATGCAAATGGAAGGCAACTTATAGGATGGGACGAAATTCTTGAAGGCGGTATTTCGCCTAATGCCACCATCATGAGTTGGCGCGGTACTGCCGGAGGTATAGAAGCTGCACGCCAAAAACACGATGTGATAATGACACCCGGCTCACATTGTTATTTCGATCATTATCAGTATGTACGTGCAAGCGAACCGTATGCCATTGGCGGGTTTTCGCCTGTAGAAAAGGTGTATTCTTTCGAACCCATTCCATCGGAATTAAATGCAGAAGAAGGTAAATTTATTTTGGGTGCCCAGGCAAATTTATGGACAGAATATATTGACACTTCCACTTATGCTGAGTACATGGCATACCCTCGTGCATGTGCTTTGGCGGAAGTATTGTGGACACCAAAAGACAAAAGCAACTACGATAATTTTTTAAATCGATTGGCGGATAATTTTTTACACCTCGATGCCATGGATGTAAATTATGCAAAGCATGTACTGGGCGTGTATGGAAAAATGGTACGCAACGATGATGGTGGATTGTATTACGAGTTGGATTCGAAGAATAGAGATGCACAAATAAAGTTTTCAATTAATGACCGTGACCTTAATACTACTAAAGATTATAAAGCACCAATTTTCATCAATCAGTCGTGTGCTATTTCGGCAGCAACTTTTGCCGGCAATAAGCGGTTGAGCGATGTTTACACCGAGCAAATAACCTATCACAATGGGGCAGGGGCAAATGTTTTGATGATGTCACCATGGCACGAAAATTATAATCCCGGTTCATCGGCTGCAATTGTAAATGCAATACAAGGATCTAATAATTATGGCGATGGTCAATGGTTTGGCTACTCGGGCAGCAATTGCGAAGTGATTATCGATTTGCAAAAAGTACAAAGCATCAATACATTGAAAACAAACTTTATTGAGAAGAAAAATTCGTGGATATACGCACCTTCGCAAGTGCAGTTTTTTGCCGGTAACGATACTGCAAAAATGGAAATGGTATTTGAAACAAAACCCACAGGCGGACAAGTGATTAATACCATTGTTACTCCGGCCCTGAATACAAGTGCCCGTTATATAAAAATGGTAATGAAAAATTATGGAATCATTCCCTCGGGAAACGATGGTGCCGGTAACAAAGCCTGGATGTTTGTAGATGAGATTCTTGTGGATTAGTTAATACGGTTTTTAGTCCCGACACTACGGTCGGGATGCCGACCAAGGTGTCGGCATTTATAGTTCTTAGTTTTTAGTTTCGTTTGCGGTGAGTATTGTTCTTTGTCCCGACACTTTATCGGGATGCCGACCGAAGTGTCGGCATTCTTAGTTTCGTTGCGGAGAGGATTGTTCTTCGTTCTTAGATACGTCTGCGAAAGCCTTGTTCTTTGTAACGTTTGCGCTGCGGATTGTTTTTAGTCCCGACACTTCGGTCGGGATGCCGACCAAAGTGTCGGCATTCTTAGTTTCGTTTGTGGAAAGGATTGTTCTTAGTTCGTCATTGCGATTTGTCACAGTGAGTATTCTCGAACTGCGAAGCAATCTCTGCTGAGTAAGGTCTTTTCGAGAATGAGATTGCTTCAGTCGTTCCTCCTTCGCAATGACGGGAAGAGAGAAATTATTGCGAGACTTTTTCCTCCCGTCATAGCGAGGTACGAAGCAATCTCTGCTACACAATATTTTTTCGGTTTTGCGATTGCATCAGTTGTTCTTTCTTGAGTTGCCGCAAGTAAAATTTGCTTAAACAACTAAAAAAAATATTTTTTCTAACCCTTCAATTCAATTTCCTTCCGGATTCTTATTTGTTGCAATAGTATAGTTGTATTTTACTTCTTCCTTTTTTTCTGGTGCAACATTTTTTGGCTCAGGTGTATTATAGCTTATTTGAATATTTTGAATTTGCAATCCCGGGTTATTGGTTTTTATCTGTATCATTTTTGCCGCTTCTTTTTCTTGTTTATATTTCAAGTATTCGCGAATGTTGAAAGAGATATTCAACGTTTCGTGAAATACTACACGCACACCGCGGTTGTGAGTGGATGTAAATTTTAATGCTGTGGCAATACGCACCGCTTCTTCATCGAGACCATGTCCAAGCCCTTTTTTTATTTTTGCATTACTCACTATTCCTTTATTATCGATGTCCATGGTTACCACTATGCTTCCTTCCACATTTGCTTTTATTGCCTCTTCGGGATAGTTCATCAACTCCATGATATCCTTACGTAATGCATCTAGACCGCCCGGGTACACGGTCTTCTGTATAAAACTTTCCGGCTTACGGCTTTTTTTCATTTTTGTTTTGTTAGAAAATGTTGAATGCAAAGAAGAAATATTAATTGGATATGAAACACGAACTTGCCAAAAAAAAGTAAGAAGGTTAATCTAGAATCGTTCATTGGAAAAATTCATTACTTCTTTTATGCAAAATTAAAGGCCTGATAAATCCACATCTAAGGATGTAAAACAAAATCGAAACACAAAAGTAAATTCAACAATATGGAATAGATAATTATTCAACGTTGGTCACATCAATCAATACCAAAAAGCCTTGAACTTCAGCCCCAATACTAAAATCCCAATCTTAATAATCTAAATACTCAATACTAAAAATCGCAATACCCGATACTAATCTCTCAATACCAAATAATCCCAATACTCCCAATACTCAATACTAAACTACTCAATACTAAATATATCCTCCTTCTTCATTGGTCTTTCTTTATTACGCCATTTAAAACCGCGTAGTAAAAGTTCGCTTGTATTCAATTCGTCTATTGGATAAAATGTTGCTTCGGGTTTATTCAACAAAATTATTTTCGATACTTTGCTGCTATCGAGATGTATTACAAGGTCGCTGCAATCAGCACGGTTTACACCTACAAGTTGTTTGGCATTGTTACGGCCATAGTATATTGTTTGGCCATTGCCCTCCACATTTATTTTATGCAATTCATTATTTTCAAAATAGCCTATCATATTTTTTCCGCGTATTTGGTTGTATCGATTGGTATCTTCATACGATGCAATAAACGATGATTCGAACATATACATTTTCGAAATTTTATTGTTCTCCATTTGCAAGTGAATGCTATCGCCTGTTATTTGGTTACTATCGCTCCACAGCACTGGCAATGTAAACATGCGCATTAGCGTATCGGTAGTAGAGTAGGTGAGGGAGTCGCATTTGCCTTGAAAATCTTTCTTAAAAAATTTTACATGATGATAAGCGAAGTAAGTTTTTTGCTTTCCGCTTGTATCACTCTTTGCAAACAAGGTATCGGCATGCATGAAAAGAGAATCGCTATCGAAAATCTGTATCAGTTGAGAGCGGCCTGTAACAAAGGTTTGTCCGCTTAGTTCATTGTATTTGCCATAGTCACCGGCAATGATAGTTTTTTGCAAGCTATCGCTAAGCATTACGTTTCCAAATGCTTCGCCTGTGCCGGCTTTTTTATCGTAGCGCAAACTATCGCCAAATAATTTTTGCTCTTTCGATTGTATAAAAGAATTTTTTCTGAAAAATGATTTATCCGTATCAGTATTGTACCAACCACTTTCGCAATAAATAAAAGTAGCATCGCGCCCACTCGATTTTATATAAGTAGGACCAACAAAAGTTGCGGTGTGTGTTGTGGTATTGTACATAAGCGTATCACCTGTTAGCCGGTAGCGGGGATTTACAAGCACCACATTTTTTTTGAACGACAACATTTTTGTATTGCTAAAATAATAACCAAACTGTGATGTAAGCGTATTGTCTTTATCAACTATGGTTGCTCCGTTGTTATAAAAACCTGTTTCAGTGTTCATATTATAATCCAATGCCTCGGTGGTGAGTACCATTTTATTGTCGGTCATGCGCACATTGTTGGTAATGGTTGCCAATTTGGAATCGCCATCGTAATGCAAAAATTTTCCTGTGAGATTGAGGTCGTTATTTTTTACTATGCGGACATTTTCGTAAGCATCCACAACGTTGGTAGCATCGTAAAAATAGGCGCTATCGCAATACAACTTTACTTCGCCCTGCGAAAAAACCACATTGCCTTTAAGCCTGCGGGCAATACTCACCACATCATCAAAAACAAGCGAGTCAGCATGTTCGAGTTTTATTTTTTCTTTTTTCTCCTGTGCGTATACACCTATGGTTGTGGTGCAAAACAGAATTCCGAAAAATAGTTTTGCAAAAAATTGCGCAGACTTAAAATAGTTTGTGATGTAAAAATCAAATGCTCCTTTCATTCCGGAACAAAATAAATCATTTATCATTAGAAATAAGCCAAAAGAAAAAAGTAAAAAGAAATAAGTCAATTGTCAATAGTCAATTGTGAATTGTGAAAAATCAAAAAGAAAAGGCAAAAGTGAAATGTGAATCGTGAATTGTGAAAAATCAAAAGAGAAAAGGCAAAAGTGAAATGTGAATCGTGAATTGTGAAAAGTCGAAGGAAAGAAGTCAACAACAAACTCCAAAACTAAAAACTTTCCTGACCGTAAAAAGAAGCAGAACATCCTTCCGTAAACGAAAAGAAGAACGAAGAACGAAGAACAAGGTTCCCCGCAAACCGTAACAAAGAACAAAGAACAATCCTCTCCGCAAACGTAACTAAGAACTGTATTTCAAATCAATCACAGTAATCTCCGGCATTATTCCCACACGGCCGGGATAGCCCAAAAACCCCAGGCCACGGTTTACATAAAGGTGTTGCTTCGCTGCAGTATACAAACCTGCCCATTCTTTGTAAATATATTGCACCGGACTCCATTTAAATCCGGGTATTTCGATACCGAATTGCATACCATGAGTGTGGCCTGCAAGCATAAGATGGATGAAAGGAAATTTTGTAAGCACTTCGCTAGTCCAATGTGATGGATCGTGCGATAATAAAATGTTGAACCCCTGAGGCACAAAATTATTTGTGGCTTTGCCGAGGTCGCCATACTTTGGAAACTGCATATGCGAACTCCAGTTTTGTACGCCTACCAAACCAATTTTTTCGCCACCTTTTTCTACATGATGATTGGTATCGAGCATCAGATTCCAACCCATTTCGGCATGTATGGCTTTAAGCCTATCGAGGTTGGCAATCTTTGCTTCGGGGCTATCCCATCTATGATAGTCGCCATAATCATGATTTCCCAAAATAGAAAATACGCCATGTGGTGCCTTTATGCGGCCAAACAATTCAATAAATGGTTCGGCTTCAATCGACTTTTCGTTTACAAGATCGCCCGTAAAAAAAATTATATCGGGCTTTTGTGCCAAAATAATATCCACAGCGCGGTCCACTTTATGTTCAAAGGTAAAACTTCCTGTATGCAAGTCCGATATTTGCACAATGCGAAAACCATCAAATGCCTTAGGAATACCATCATGCTTCAATGTAATTTTTCGCACCGAATAATTATAAGCACCTTTCACCATTCCATATATCATAGCACCAAACGGAATGGCAGCAACCAATAAGCCCGTTTTAACGATAAAAGATTGGCGGCTTATTTTTTCGCCACCACTCGCAGGTGTCAATTCCTTTGCATCGCTTTTGTCAAACATACTTATTATGTATCGCACCCCACGAATGATATCATCGATCAACAAAAACACTACGAAAAATAATTTCGAAAAATAAAATATCACCACAAAGGCAAAAGAGTAGGTGCGAAAGGTTTTGTTCCATTCGTGGTAATCATAAATTGCAGCTGCCAAAATCAGAGCATAGCACAAACCGCATAACGACCAAAAAATAATAGTGCCGGTGCGCTCGCTAATTAAAGTTGAATTGCGGAGCAAAACTTTTAAGCCAGAAAAAACATATATATCGATAACAAAGAGAAAAACAACAGTAACCAGCATTCGTAAGAACATAAAGCCTTTTTTTAAAATTTATATTAAGTAGACAACAATAAGGGAAATTTGTTTCACATTATTCATGGAAACATGAATCGATTAGAATTATTAATGGTAAATTAACAAGAAGACGCAAGCATTAATTACGGCTGTAATACTTGCCTGGTCCATGTTTCATCATCGGTAAGTGTAAAAGCCAAACGATCGTGAAGGCGACTTTCGCGCCCTTGCCAAAATTCGAAATAGTTGGGCACCACACGAAACCCACCCCAATGTGGAGGTCGTGGTACTGGCATGTCGGTATATCTTTTTTCCAACTCTGATATTTTATTGTGCAACATATCGCGGCTTTCAAGATTCTCGCTTTGTGCCGATGCCCATGCACCTATTTGACTTTCGCGGGGGCGGGTAGCAAAATAATCATCGCTTTCGGTGGTGCTTACTTTTTCGGCAAATCCTTCTATGCGCACTTGCTTTTCTATATTATGCCAATAAAAATTCAATGCGCAGTTTTTTTGCGATAACAAATCCTGGCCCTTCTTGCTTTGGTAATTAGTGAAGAACGAAAAACCTTGCTCCGTAAAATCGCGCAACAAAACTATGCGTGACGATACATGAAAAGTACTCGTTGCAGTGGCAAGATTCATAGCATGTGGTTCACCTGAACCCTCGTTCATTGCCAGTTGAAACCATTCACCAAACAATGTAAACGGGTTGTCGTAGTTCGAATAGGTGTCCGAAAATTCTTTACCATAATTCAGTCTTTGCGATAAAATATATGCGTTTAAATCTTTACTATTGTCCATATTATTTTTAAGTTTAATTTTCAATCGTTATCTTTCGGTTTTAATTTTGATGATACGCTATTAGTTACATGCGCCAATTTTACGGTTTTATTTTTATATGTTTTATAGTTATTCATGCTGCAGATTTAAATGCACAGCGCCATCGTAATTTTGGTTTCTTCAACAGGCAAAGTTTAGAACTTTTCGTCAATAACAAAACCATGCTTCCCGTAAAATTTTCGAACCCAAATCCTAAATTATCAGCCAATTTAAATTATTCTCCCGCCAAAGGATTAAATTATCATCATCGTTTAAATTCTTTTATGTCCTATCATACAGGTTTACAATTGGGTTACGAAACATTCAACCTTAACCTTGCTGCCGATGTTACAAATGTAGGCGATACGGCATATTTCTCATCACCTGCATTGAAAATAAAAAAGGACATTTTTTTTTACCAAATCCATTCGGGAATTTCTTTCAATCATTTTGTAAACCGCTCAGGCATGCTTGAGTATTCATTGGGCTTCAATTTTCGATATTTAACAACCAAAACATTAAAAAATACCTGGCGCACTTTTGCTTTAAACAAAGAAGATTTAGTAACGCAAAAATATTTTGAATTAAACACCGGTTACAATTCCAATCGATTCCTTATACAACTTACACCTGCCATTAATTACCGTTTTTTGTTTCAAAGCAAAAATTTTATCTCCATAGGTCTGCAAGCTTCATATAGCGTTTCGCCAGCAACCAACCTTGGTGCATATACTTTTTACATGAGTAACAATAATACCAAACGATATGGTAAAGTAGATTTTACATACAATAATATATCACTTCGATTTGGTTATGGTTTTACTTTAGATAATATATCGAAGCGAAATAATTATTTGCGGTTGCTTCGTTCGCGCGATAACTATAACAAACTGAAATGGCGCAACGATAAGCAAAAACTTTCCGATGACGAAGTGTTGACTTTAGATGCTTTTACATTAAATGTTGGTTATGTGTTTTTAGGAAAATTAAAACCCTCCGATAAACTGTCATCAATCATTCTCTCAGGAAAACCCAGAGTTGGATTTAAGTTTGGTGGTGAATTTATTCGCAACCAAAAAGCACCTTTCGATTTGGTTTATGGTGCTTCACTCATTTTCAATAATTATAATGCAACAGCAAAATATAAAATCGAAGGTGTCAATCCCATTGCAGGCCAATATCAATATCAGTCGAAATTGAAGTTGTCTTATGCATTGCTTTACACCGGATTGGAATTTAAATTAAGCACCGGGCATTTGCTGAAACCTTTGTTCCGTGCGGGTTTAAATTATCAATTGAATATTGCCGACAAGTTTAGTTTTCATGATTTCGATAATTTGGAAAATGATGATACCCAACTGGGATTTTCGGTTGGCAAGAGCAATGCTACCTTTTTCAACATAAACCCAACGGTAAGTATTGGCACTTTTTATTTATTGGCAAATAAAGATATGATTTCTGTTCGTCTCGAATATCAGTATGGCTTGCAAGATAATTTAGCTGCACATGCATCAATTTCAAATAATGGCGAGTTCAATTTTGCCAGCACTAAATGGAGCAATAATTATGTTGCTTTTTTAGTGTCATTCTACTTCAATAAATCGAACAGATTTTCGATGGTAAGGCTCAATTGATTCTTACCCAAAATATTTTATTTCTAATTTGGGTGGACATAATTTTTTTGTCACTATTACATTTTTATTTGAAGAAAAATATGGAATGATGATAAAAGTAAACACTGGCGATTTGTTAATTTCGGAACCGTTTATGCACGATAAGTATTTTAAACGTTCGGTAGTATTATTGAGTGAACAAAATAAAAATAATGCGCTGGGCTTTATTCTCAATAAGCCCACCGACCTTATGGTAAATGAAGCCATTTCAGAATTTCCCGAATTTGATGCTCCTTTGTTTTTTGGTGGCCCGGTCGAAACCGACATGCTGTTTTATCTCCATACACTTGGACGAAGTTTGAAAGGCAGCAAAAAAATTGCCGATGGAATTTATTGGGGAGGAAATTTCGATACACTGAAAATGATGATTGACGATAGAAAAGTAATGAAAAACGATATAAGATTTTTTGCCGGTTACTCTGGCTGGGATTCCGACCAATTGACTAACGAAATAGAACAGAAATCGTGGTTGGTAAGTAAATCTTCTCCACAGTTTACCTTCAATAATAATTATGAAACACTTTGGAATCAGGTTTTGAAAAGTATGGGCAACGAATTTTCTATGATTTCTAATTTTCCCGAAGACCCATCACTCAATTAACACTACAAAAATATTTTGCCGGTAAAAGTTTTTCCTGTTCATGAATTTTTAGAATTACAAGTCAGCATGCCTTGTGTGGATACGCGCAGCGAAGCCGAGTTTACTCATGCCCATTTACCCCAGTCGCAAAATATCGCCTTGCTCAATAATGATGAACGTGCCATTGTTGGAACTACTTACAAGCAAAACGGAAATGAAGCCGCAGTTTTAAAAGGATACGAATTGGTAGGTGGAAAATTTGCTGATTACATCAAGCAAGCAAAAAAATTAGCGCCCGAAAAAAAAATTGCCGTGTATTGTTGGCGTGGTGGTATGCGTTCGAATATTATGGCGCAACTTTTTTCTAATGCCGGTTTCGAAGTCAGTTTACTCAATGGAGGTTATAAAGCATTCCGAAATTTTGTTTTGGATACATTAAAAGAACCACGCAATATTTGGATTGTAGGGGGTAAGACCGGGAGTAACAAAACAACAATATTAAATTTGTTGAAAGAATATGGTGCACAATCAATAGATTTAGAAGGCCTTGCCAATCACAAAGGTTCAGCATTTGGCGCACTCGGTATGCCACCACAACCTTCGTCCGAAATGATGGAGAACATGCTTGCATTGCAATGGAAAAATATGAATCCCGAACTTCCACTGTTTCTCGAAAACGAAAGCAGTAAAATTGGCTCGGTAAAAATAAATGATGATATCACCAATATGATGCGGCTTGCAAAAACAATCACTATTGAGAAAAGTGTGGAGCAGCGCATGCAAAGCATCATGCACGAATATGGAAATTTCCCTGCCGAAGATTTAATTGCATGTACAATGAAATTAAAAAAACGACTCGGTGGTTTGCGAATGCAACAGGCAATTGATTTTTTAAATGAAAATAAAAAAACAGAATGGCTGCAAATATTATTGGATTACTATGATGGTGGATATACGCACAGCAACGATAGACGAACACCGCAGGCTAACTTAACTATTAATGGAATTGGAGTATCGAATGAACAAATTGCGAAAAATATTATTGAAGCAGTAAAAAACATTTCTTGACAACCTGGCCGCCTCGGTTTGTGTCCCCACAAACCGACAGAGCCCTCCACGCTCGTTATCCCCACAAACCGACAATCATCCTCGCCCGCCTCGGTTTGTGTCCCCACAAACCGACAGAGCCCTCCTCGCTCGTTATCCCCACAAACCGACAAAAGTTTCATCAATTAAAAACCTTTGTGGTTTTTCGTGCATTTAGTGGCAAAATATATTTGGTAAAATAAATTCGGCATACAAATATATGAAGTGCCAAAAATTATAAAGTATTCATTCGTCTTATTCAGCGAATAACAGGGCAGGCATGGCAAAAAGTATTTCCTTTGTGTCAAAAATATTTCCTTTTTGCAACCATATTATTTTAAAATTAAAAGCGAAAATGGAAAACATAAAA
>JADKFV010000034.1 GCA_016717325.1 Bacteroidota bacterium
CAAAGGATGGAATGGCACTTACAAAGATCGTAAACTATTAAATGATGTGTATTCTTATCAGATAAAGATTATTACCACATCCAATAAAATTATTAATAAAAAAGGAACAGTAACACTGATGCATTAAAATTTATTGTGATATGATTTACCCACAAAAAACAAATTGCAAGATGAAACTACTACGTATATACTTACTGTTGATAGTGTGTAATGCAACTACGACACTATGCGCACAGGATGTGCACTTTACCCAAGCCGAAGATGCGCCCTTGCTGCTGTGCCCAGCCCTCGCAGGAATGAGCAATTTAGATTATCGCGTTGCTTTGAATTACAAAAATCAATGGCCCGGCATTGGCAAAGGTTACAATACCATAAATGCAAGCATCGACTTACCTGCCTTCCGTAGTGCTGAAGCCAAACGGTCACGAGGCAGTTACCTTGGTGCAGGCCTTCATGTATTTAAAGATTTTGCCGGTGAAGCTGCTTTTGGCGTTACTAATTTCGGGTTAACAATAACAGGTGTTACGCCACTAGGATATAGTTCGAAAGCTTCGTTTGGTTTGCAATCGGGTATTTCGCAGCGCAGTGCCAATGCCGATAAACTTACATGGAGTACACAATATATAAACGGTGCATACGACAAAGATGGTCCGGGAGAAGGAGACAGACTTACCAGTATAGGATATGCCGACTGGGCTTTTGGGTTGGCCTATGAATTTGAAAGTGAATCGGAAAGCTTTGCCGGATTTTCTTCTGCAAAAATAAAAGCCGGCATGTCGGTGTATCATTTTAATAAACCAAAGGTGGAAATTGTAGGCGCTGTGCTCGATGTAGTTTACCGCAAACAGGTATATTTTGTAAATGGAATGTTTGATATTGGTGAAACAAAGTATGCATTCAATCCATCGTTTACATTTTACAAGCAAGGCCCAAATAAAGAAATGCTTGTAGGCATTTTATTCCGTATGCGTTCCGGAGGCAATTCGAAATTTACCGGCAATACCGATGCAAACGGATTTGGTTTTGGTGCAATTGTTCGTGTTGGCGATGCCATTGCACCGGCAATCAATTATCAAAAAAACAATATTCAGTTTGGCTTATCATATGATATTACCTATTCCAAATTATCGCGGTCGGGTGCAGGTGGTGCCGAAATATCTTTTAAGATTATTCCCAAGCGCAGAACACCTTACATGCACAAGTATTCGTGATAAATTGATTAATAAATTTCAGAAATAATTTTCGTGGTTTTCATTTTTAATCTCACTGCTGCTTTGTATTTATAATATCCATACGATATATTTTATAACACTCAGTTTTCACTATTGCATCGTCAAATCTTTGCAGCAATTTTATTTTTACCAAGTCATAATTCTTTTCAGTATTCAATGAATCCTGACAAAGCAATATGGCCGACCCAAGCGTATTATCGATGAGGTATTTTTTCGCATGCAAAACAAAATCATCTTGCGAAATCATAAAAGGATAATCGTTCCAGTTACAAAAGCTTGTTGGCTTCAATGTATTTACATCAATCGCTTTTTTGCCACTATAAGCAGAGTAAACAGGAACAGAAGTGTTTTGCGCAATTACCGGAAAATTAAAAACGCCATTATTACTTTCGATAAATATAGTTGCCCTGCGGCCTGTAGAAAAAGCAAATTGATAATCGTGAACATACATAACTACCGATGCAATGCACGATGGAAACAGAATGATAGAAAAAAGGAGTGAGGAATATTGCAAACCGTTAGTGTTGTCTTTGTATTTAGAATGCTTGATCCAATAGCAAGTTAACAAAAGCAAAAAGAGAAATCCGCAATGCCGCACCGCTACAATTATTGGTGAAACATAAATAAAAAAAGCCACCGCCAATGCCGAAGCATAAAAAAGCAAAACAGTTTTGCGATTATCTTTCAAAATAAGAAACGGAACAAGCCAAGCAATAAGCGATGCACCACCCGCCATTTTTTTAGAATAGTTTACAAGCCAATTGGTATTCCAACAATTAAAAAGAGTAGCATCAGGAAAATGGAACAGCCCCTTCCAACAAATAGAAAATGTTTTTCCTATTCTTTTATATGAAAGCAACTTATCCGAATCGAAATAGAATAAGAAATGATCGGAGGGAACTTTGATTTGAATGGCAGAAAAATGATGGCGAAAATAAAAAAACTCATAGAGGCAATATATTTGGGCTGAGCAAAAATCAACCTCCGCTCTTTATTATTAGCCAAAACATAAATGAAAAAGAAAATGCTAAAGAAGAAAGAAAACAAGTGTGTGTTGGCAAGCAGACTTAAGCACAAAAAAATCAACACATAATTTTTACTCTCTTTACAATACAGAATAACAGTGATAAGCAAAAAGAAAAGCGATACAGCATAATTGCGGCTTACGATAGCGTATTCGTAAAAAATAAAATACGAAAAAGTGAGTAATAGTTTTTGATGTTTTGGAAACGGTGCATACCAAAGAATCAAAAATATATTTGCCGAAGCAATTAATAAAAAAAAAAGTCAGTATTAACAACAATGCATTCCAAAGGAGTGGATGCCCTTCGTATCGCGCATTATAAAACAAATCGAAAAAACTGGTACTTTCGAGGCCCAACAAAAAATGATGTGCCTCATCGAGCCAAATTTCGTGATGCCAAATACCAATCAATCCAAGTACGAAAAAAATAAGCAGCACAAATATTTTGGTAGTGGTTTTCATTCGTGCGAAAGTAGTATTTCAAAAATTGCAATCAATCTTCAATTTCGTAAGAATGCACCACAAAACTACTCTACTAATAACAGATAGCCCGATGCATTATGAATTTGCATGATTATAAATACATCGATCGAAAAATTGTCAATTCACTTTCTGTAGCAACGCTGACTCATACAATTGTTGTGGGGCTATCATGGGTTCGTTGTATGGAATGCTGTTGCCATATTTTATTTTTAGCTGCCGTTGTACTATTGGATTTTGTAAATTGAAATCGTGAAGCGGTTTTGTTTTTGCAAGTGAAATATGGTAGCACATTGAATAAAGTTTATAAACCAATTCGGAACAATACAACTCATCATCGCTCCAGTTAAATGCCAGGTCATAATCTGTGCCTTTCCATTTATTTATTTGTTGTAACAATAATTTGTTGTTCGTATCGGTGGTAATGTTTGTAGAATTCTTTAAACGCCACACTTCAAAATAATGGTTTACTCCCCGGCTGATAAATTCATCGAGTGGAGTGATAGAAACCGGTTGCACAGCTTCGGCTACAAAATAATCATTGTTGATTATAACGATAACACCGGTGTGGGAAAATTTTGAACCCGTTGCAATTTCAATTGCTTTGGCATGTTTGCCCGTATTACTTTGAAAAATAATATCACCTGTTTTATACTTCGAAAAAGTATTCGCTGATTGAGCAAAAATATTATTTGCAAAAAATAAAATGACGCTGATTGATAAAACTAAAATTGTTTTCATAATAACGAAAACGCGTTGAAGCTGCATTTAGTATTACAATTACTCGCCTTTAAAATTCAGCGATAAAGAATTAACACAATAACGCAATCCTGTATCGGTAGGGCCATCATCGAACACATGACCCAAATGCGAGCCACATTTATTGCATACTATTTCTTTGCGAATCATTCCAAAAGAAATATCACGAATGGTATCAATTTTATTGCCTTCAATTTCTCTGTCGAAACTTGGCCATCCACATCCCGAATCAAATTTCATATCGGAAGTAAAAAGTTCGTTGCCACATGCGCCACAAGTGTAGATTCCATTTTCATGATGTAAATTATACTCACCGGTAAATGGCCGCTCAGTGCCTTTTTCGCGAAGCACTTTATATTGTTCGGGCGACAATATTTTTTTCCACTCTTCTTCGGTCTTAATTACTTTTTCTTCCATCGTTAATAGTTTATAATTTTAAATTCCAATTCGCTTAAGTGCTTCGCGTGGTTTGTCGTAAGCCTGATTTGCATCAAGTGCCTTGCGATAATCTTCGCGTGCATTATTATATCGCCTAACAATTCGCGACAATATCCACGATTATAAAATGCCTGAAAGTACATGGAGTCGGCTGCAATTGCCTTGTCGAAAAATGGTATTGCTGCACTATACGTTTTTAAATTTACTAAGTGTATGTATCCAATATTGAAATATGCATCGCGAAATTTAGGATCGATTTCATTGATGGTAGTATATGTTTGAATTGCCTCATCAAACATTTCTGCCGTTTGGTAATACATTGCCTTTCCATACAATGCTTCTACACTTTGTGGTTTAACGCGTAAAGCTGCATCGTAATATTGCAATGATAATTTCAAATTCCTTACACCATATATTATTCCCAGCTGCATCAGTGCATCATAATTTTGCGTGTTCATTTCGCTGCACTTTTGAAATGTCTTTATGGCCAATGCTGTATCACCTTTTTCTTTATAAATCATGCCTTTTAAAAATCCGGTTTTTTCATCATCGGGTTTTACTTTTTCCATTCGGCTTACATACAACAAAGCATTTTCATATTCTTTCACATAAAATAAAAGTTGCGACATTTTGAAAAGTGCTTCCTCGTTATTCATATCGCATTGCAAAGCTTTTTCGAGCGCCTTTTTCGAGAGATAAGGTTGCCCGGTAAAAAATAAAATATCGCCCATCATCACATGGTACCCGCCATTTACCGAATCGATGGATATAGCCTTTTGCATATCGGTATAAGCCATAAGATATTGCTTGAGTCGCGAGTAATATTTTGCCCGTTGCACATAGGGTTCGGCAAGGGTAGTATCATCATTTATTTTTGTATCAAGATAACCCAGCACCGAATCTTTAGTCATGCCAGTTTTTGATTCGTTTGTGGGTTCATTTTTGTTTTAGTTGCAAGCGATAACGAAAACCAATATTGCTGAAAAGAATATCAGCGAAAGAAATTTGTTGTTATTCTTCATTTCAATTTTTCGAATTTCAAACATAAAAAAAGAGTGGTACAATTATGTCCACTCTTTGTAATATTATTGTCAATTTAATTTATTCGGCAACTACAGGAAGCGAAAGATTGGCCCGTACTTTTCCTTCAATCTCATCGGCCAATTCGGGATTGTCGGCCAATAATTGTTTTACGCCATCGCGCCCCTGCCCTAGTTTGGTATCGCCATAGCTAAACCACGAACCGCTTTTCTTAATTACATTACATTCTACACCAAGGTCAACTATCTCCCCTGTTTTCGAAATGCCTTCGCCATACATGATGTCAAATTCTGTTTGACGGAAAGGAGGTGCAAGTTTATTTTTTACAATTTTTACACGTGTACGATTTCCCATTACGCTATCACCATCTTTCAACTGACCTATTCTACGTATATCCAAACGAATGGAAGCGTAAAATTTCAAAGCGTTTCCACCTGTTGTAGTTTCGGGGCTGCCAAACATTACTCCAATCTTATCGCGAAGCTGATTGATAAATATACAGCAGCATCCTGTTTTATTAATTGTGCCGGTAAGTTTACGCAATGCCTGCGACATTAAACGGGCATGCAAACCCATTTTAGAATCGCCCATTTCGCCTTCAATTTCCGACTTTGGTGTGAGTGCTGCAACAGAGTCAATTACTATAATATCTATGGCTCCCGAGCGAATTAAATTTTCTGTTATTTCTAAAGCCTGCTCGCCATTATCGGGTTGAGAGATAAGCAAGTTTTCTAAATCAACACCAAGTTTTTGCGCATAAGAACGGTCGAATGCATGTTCGGCATCGATAAATGCTGCTATGCCTCCTTTGCTTTGTGCTTCGGCTATGCAATGTATGGCAAGGGTAGTTTTTCCTGATGATTCAGGACCATAAATTTCTACTACGCGCCCCTTTGGCAAACCGCCAATTCCTAAGGCTACATCTAAACCAATTGAACGTGTCGAAATACTTTCTATAGGCTCTATGGCATTATCGCCAAGGCGCATTATAGTGCCTTTACCATAGTTTTTTTCTATTTTATCTATGGTAAGTTGTAATGCTTTTAATTTTTCTTTATTTTCTGTTGCTGCCGACATTTTTATTAATATTTTAATTGGCGCAAAACTATTAATACTTGCAATAAGTAATTATAGAATTGCAAAAACATTTGAACAATAATTTTTTTTCTCTTGGTTAATAGCCTACCGAAATGTTATCGGGATTGGACTCCTGAGGTTGCACTGTGATAACTGGAATGGGAGAAGAGTTGATAATTTTATTTGCAAATGCTCCCAAAGAATTTCCTGTGAGGCTAAACTCTTGTTCGGTCATGATTACTATTAAATCAGCATCAACTTCTTTTGCAAATGCAAGCGTTTCCTGAGCAATTTCTTTGGTTTTAGCAAACTTGGTTTCGGTAATAATATCGTGCTCGGCCATGTAGTCTTCTACTTGTTCGATTTTGAATTTGAACTTAAACACACTGTCTTCAACATCTTTAAGCGGTTCAAAAGCGATAATAAAAACTTTTGATTGATAAATGCGTGCCATGGCCATGGCCATAGGGACTTTTTGACGGGAGTTTGCCGAATCATCAATGGGTAAAACAATATTGGTAAATCCCAATTTCTTGGCATGGCTTTGAACTGAAATTACAGGACATTTAGCTTCGGCTATTACCCGAACTGTGTTGGTTCCTACAACGTGATTTTTATGACCACTTGCACCATGTGTACCCATAAAAATAATATCGGCATGCCATTGATGTGCACTGCTTGCAATTTTTTTGTAAATACGACCAACCTCAGTTCCAACTACAATAGTTACGCCTGTTTCCTGATGATATTTGGCAGCAATTTCCTCGAGTTTTGCGTTCGATTCGGATTCAATCTTTTTTTCGAAACCACTAAACGCATTGCTTATTGCCGATGTGAAACCCATGGTTTCTATTACATGCAAAAGCTTTACTTCGGCACGCAAAAATTTGGCTAAAAATATGCCATGCTCTAAACTCAAGGCCGAAGTTTCCGAAAAATCATAAGGGATAAGAATTCGGTTTATTTCAAAATTATTGTTCATAGGTTTGGGATTTGAAAACAAATATAGAATTAGTTTTTACTTTATGCAAAGGTTAGAAAAAAAATATACCCAGAAAAGCAAATTATAATTTTCTATTCTCTTTTTTAACCACTCAAAGAACTCTTTTTTGTATACTTTATTTCTTGTGATAAAGAGTTTTAAAAAACATTCCTTTATAAATTTAATTCAAAATAAATTTTATTTTATTGACATATTATCAACGCATGTTAGCAACTATTAAAAATTATTTTCCTTTCACACATGCAGTTGAAAACTAATTTTGCCACCCCTAAAATATTGAGGGCACATTAAATCGTTTTATTATATTTGATTTTCTCTTCTACACTTACAAATGGACCAAGGCACCGATAATACATTACGCAAAAGAACCCGCGGAAAGGCAATTGCATCAACAGTTTCCATGGCGAGCGAGCATGGCAAACTACCACCACAGGCAATAGATGTTGAAGAAATTGTATTGGGTGCCATGTTGCTCGAACGCAATGCACTTAACTCGGTAATTGATGTGTTGAAACCCGAAGCATTTTATAAAGAATCGCACCAAAAAATATTTGCTGTAATACATCATTTGTTTCACTCGGCACTACCTATCGATTTAATTTCCGTGACAAATGAATTACGCATACGTGGCGAGTTACAACTCATAGGAGGGCCGTATTATATATCTACGCTGACAAACAGAGTTGCATCGGCCGCAAATATCGAATTTCATGCGCGTATAATTATTCAAAAACATATTCAGCGCGAGTTAATACGCATTTCGACCGAAACTATAAAAGATGCCTTCGAAGATTCGACAGATGTACTTGAATTACTCGATAAAGCTGAGCGCAATCTTTTTGCTATAGCTGAAGGAAATTTGCGCAAGCAATACGACAACATGCAAACCCTTATTGGCAAGGCCATAAAAGAATACGAACGCGCAGCCGAACAGCCCGATGGTGTGATTGGTGTGCCGAGCGGATTCAGTGATTTGGACAGGATAACTTCGGGATGGCAAAAAAGCGACTTAATAATTTTGGCCGCTCGCCCCGGTATGGGAAAAACAGCGTTTGTACTTTCGCTTGCCCGCAATGCCTCGGTGCAATTTCGTAAACCTGTTGCATTGTTCTCTCTGGAAATGTCATCGGTGCAATTGGTAAATCGTTTAATTTCGAGCGAAACCGAAATTGGTGGCGAAAAACTGCGTAAAGGCGACCTTACCGATGCCGAGTGGCAACAACTAAATAAAAAAATACAACCCCTCGAAAATGCACCACTTTATATTGACGATACTCCGGCCATTACTATTTTTGAGTTGCGTGCAAAATGCCGAAGACTTGTGGCAGAACGTAAAGTTGAATTAATAATAGTTGACTATTTACAATTGATGCAAGCCGGCAGCGAAAATGGACGCGGCAACCGTGAGCAGGAAATAAGTACTATATCGCGTTCGCTAAAAAGTATAGCCAAAGAATTGGAAGTGCCTATTATCTGTCTTTCGCAATTGAGCCGTGCGGTGGAATCGCGCGGTGGTGTAAAAAAACCCATGTTGAGTGATTTACGTGAATCGGGTGCCATAGAGCAAGATGCCGATATGGTAATGTTTATTTACCGACCCGAGTATTATGAAAATACGCAGGACGCACAAGGTATGTCCACTGCAGGCCTGGCCGAAATAATAGTTGCCAAAAACCGCAATGGCTCGCTAAGCACTGTAAACCTCCGCTTTATAGGCCACCTCACAAAATTTGCCGATTGGGATAATTATGCCATGGTTGATGATGGAGCACAATTTGCAACTATGGGTGCCGAACAACCTCGTGTATCAAAATTCTCGCGCATGGACGATTTGCCTAATGAGGATGCGCCTTTCTAATTTTATAAAAAATTGGGATTTTATCAAAAAAACGCATGGCCTCGCGCACCCGTAACCCCAATAACATTAAGTTAAGAGAATTTGATTTTTATCCCGTAGGGATTACCGCTTGGTAAAAATAAATGCAAAACGGAATTTTGTTCCTTAGGAACTACCCTTTCTTCAATCATCATTTTGCATCATTGGGTTGTCCTTACAGGCATACGCGTCAACTTTAGCTCGAATCATTCATTTGCTCGTGATGGTTTTTCCTATCATACCTTGTATCATAACAACAATATTTGGTTAGGATGTCAATAGTATCAGAGGCATCAAATATTTTTCTTTTTATTAAAGCCATTATTTCAGCCATTACATTTACATTGTCTTTTAAATACCTTACAAGCTTAAGTAGGCTAATGGCTTTGCCTGTTTTTTTAAATACTACTTTGCTAATTACTTCGTAGATAAATTGAGTAACGACCAATAGCCATATCATTTTACCTTTGAGAATAAATTTGAGTTGATTTTCGGAAACATCGTGTATATTATCGAAGTTAAGGTGGCTTTTCATGGATTTAAAATTATTTCTATTCGCCATCTCAATTTATATAATGAAAAAATATCTTCGCTTGTTATTTCATCATCATCAATAGATGTAAAGTAGATTGACCAAGAGAGCAGTTGTAATAACACATTACTAGGTGTGCCACTACTAGACTTTTTTAATTGACGTCTTCTTTCATTTGCAATAGCATCACTTACTTTGTCGGCACACAATGTTACAATTACACCATCAGGGCTTCCAATTCTAACTTTTGCCTTTAGTTTCTTTTTATTCTTTACAAGTTTATATACATCAATTACCTTCCCAGTGTTAACGTTATAATATTTAAAAACATGATAATACCTGTAAATAAAATCGGCCTTATGGGCGAGGATACATAACATTTCTGCAATGGTGCAATAGCCTCTGTCTCTAATAATAAGATCTCCATTATTGATTTGCAATTTATGTGCAGCAGATTTATCATTTATAGAATAAGAGTCGATTGAAAAAAGGGTGAAAGTATTTGTTAGAATATCTAAAGCAACTTGCACTCTTGCATTGGCTACTTGTGAGAAATTATTTTTAACTCCTGAAAAAAACTCATAAAGTCTTTGTGGGAGTTTAATGATGGAGCTATCTTGAATTACGATTCGCCTGAATTTAGATTTGAGTTTGCTATTTGCAATTCCAAGTTTTGTTTGAAGTAGCTCGTTGAAAATTTTATCAATGAATACGATAAAAAATTCTTTACTCATGGCCTTGTGCAAGGCTTGCTTGGTAACACACTTATCGATATCATCTACAAATGTGCTGGCCATAGTATTAAAACTAACAACCTCCTTTGTTACGTTATGTAGCAGAGCCAAAAGATAGTCTAACCCATCTAGCTTTCTGATTCGTTCAATGAATTTATTCTCGATAGCCAAGCTTATTGAGTTTGGTTCGATCGAACCCAAGATCATGTAAAAAATTAATGTATTTATCCATAAAATCAAAGGTATGGAATAAAACATAAAAAATAGTATATATACTATTATAATATATACACTACTTTTGCACAAAATAAAATATGAAATGGGTTATAAAGTAAAAATACAACGAGTAGATAGAGGTGCTACAAAATCATTCTATGTCAACTTTCCAGCTGCAGTAGCAGAGGCAAGTAAAATAGAAAAAGGTGAAGATATGGAATGGGTTATCGAAGATAAGAACACATTTGTGCTACAACGAGTAAAGAAAATTGAGCCGAGGACAAGTAAACCTATGCCTCTTAAAAAAAAATAACGAGCTAAGTATTCCTTAAGTTGACGTGTATGCCTTACAGGACAAAGACATACATGCGCACATTCTTTTACCAAGCGGTAATCCCTACGGGATAAACACATTTAAAATAGTAGTTCACTTAATTTAGTACAATGTGATTATATGCTTTGTTGCTTAACTTAATGACATTGCCCGTAACCCTAAAGGGTGCCATCACTCGTCTTCTAACAAACAAGAATTTTCAATTTGCATCATTTATTTTAGTATACTATTCTTAAAACTGAAATGCTGTAAACAAGATAAGTGCGGTTGCGCCCTTTAGAGTTCAGGGGTGAGCGAGGGCAATTTCCGTATCTTCTATTTGCTTTTCATTCGAACTACTCCAACCTCACCACATTACAACTCCCCTCCCCACTCCGCCACCTCATCTTACAAAAGTAAACCCCCTCAGCAAACAAACTTATATCCACAGTCTTATACTGACTCCATTGACTTACCCTCTCCGTACGTATACATGCACCGTTAACATCATAAATCTCCAACACACCCACATCCTTATCTACCGGAAACCACAAGGTAAATTTATCGTGGGTGGGGTTATTGAACACCGTAACTTTCTTAACTTTCCCACTTTCTAAACTTTCATAACTCAAATTATTGCACAACCCATTTGCACCCAAAAAATAATTGGGATGGTTGGGGAGAGTGTTGAAATAAAGAGCTGGCAATTGCAACGCATGTTGCATTACATTACATGCAAGGCCAGGGCTATCAGGCTGGTCTATCACGCTCATATAGTGTGTGCTGTTGCCGCTTGTAATGTAAATTTTACCATCGGGGGCGAGTTTTGTGTTCATGAATCCAACCAAAAAATTAGTATTCATAATGGTATCAATATAACCATCACTTACAGAAACAATAATCCTTGAATTTGAAATATCAGTTGAATATAAATCAAACTGATAAATACTATCTGCATTAGTAACATAAGCCAAACTTTCATTGGGTGAAAATTCTATACCAGCTCCAAAGCTAAGTCCTTGAGGAATAATAATATGTTGAGCATTAGAAAGTAAGCCACTGCATCTATCAAAATCAAAAAGCTCTATGTGGCCATTTGTTACATAATCAGCTTGAGCATAGCCTAACTTTGTCCCACCGCTTGAAAATTTCAATTCACCCCAACCTTGTTTTCTTATTTGCCCAATTGCTTGCGTATCGGGTGCGCTTATGCCATAAGGTGTTACCAAAAGTTTGTAAAAAATATTGCTGTAAGAGCGCATACAAATAACCCACCAATCTCGCCCATTGCCATGTTTGCAAGCTGCTATCTTGCCAAGGTTAAGTGAGTCATTTATAAGTATAACATTTTTATTTGCTGTCACAGCGCCTAATCCATTATTCAAAGTCATATCTATCTCGCTATACATTAAATTTAAACAATACCTGTAAGCCCAAGCATCATTTGTACTATGAAATAAATAGTATTTGTTATTTTCAGTGGGGTTAGGGATGACAAGATTGGCTTGTGGCACATCCAGACCATAAGGAAATACATTTTGCTTTGATGACGGGCTTATAGAATCACCATTGAGCATAACACTATCTGAGGCATCAAATATATCATAGCCATTTGTATAAAACTTTAAATTGCCAAGTGAATCACTTATATTGCAATGAGTATGAGCAAGATGCTGTCCTCTGATATTGTATGTTATGGTTGGATTTCCGTTAAAAAAATCAATATCTGTATTGCCAAAAGGCAAAACAACAGAATCGTTTCCATATCCTTCTATCCATAAATTATTTATACCTTGTTGTGCTGTGGCTATACTATTGAACAAAGCAACCATAAGTATTATGTTTCTTATTTTTTTCATCACCTTTATTTTATGATGGTTATTTTTCCAAAATTTAAAATGGCATCATCACAATTAATTTTATAATGATACATGGACGCGGCCCCGCTCCTGCAAGAGTCCTCGCTTGTGGCTCATGAAATAATTTTGCAATGTGCATTCATTTTATTAGATAAATTTTTATTATACAAAGATATAATTTTGTTATTTAAAATTGTTAACAAAACAACCACAAGCGTGGACGCTGGCGGCAGCAAATGCAAATACTTGAACCTACAACATTTCGGTCGGGGCAGGCACTGATTAATCTGATGGCATGGATGGGAACTTATAATTCAAATGCACAAAAAGCGAAAGCCATTATCTACTCCTCACAGCAATTCATCGTAAAAAATTCAGGTAAAAAAAACAAAAAACCCAACGAAGCGTTGGGTTTTTTGCATTTATACTTTTGTTTAATGCTTCTTTTTTCTGCTAATGTGGCTTACAGATTTTTGAATTAATTTCTATAGAATTTATTATTGCCTTTTAACTCTTGATCAATGTATCGATAATACTTTCTACCGAAACACTCTCTGCTTCGGCCTTATAATTTTTTACAATACGGTGTCTTAAAATTGCAGGTGCTACGGCTTTTACATCTTCTATATCGGGCGAATATTTTCCATTTAAAATGGCGTGGCACTTTGCGCCTGTAACTAAGAATTGCGATGCGCGTGGTCCTGCACCCCAAGCAATATATTGGTTCGAAATATCGGCAGCAGTTTTTGTTCCCGAGCGGGTTTTTGATGCTAATGAAACAGCGTAGTTAAGCACATTATCAGGAATAGGAATTCTTTTTATCAATTGCTGGAAATAGAGAATCTCTTCGGCATCCAATATTTTATCTAATGTTGGATTGTATGATGATGTAGTGTTTTTTACCACCGTTACTTCTTCTTCAAAAGTTGGATAGGTTAACATTACATTAAACATAAAGCGGTCGAGTTGTGCTTCGGGCAATGGGTAGGTTCCCTCCTGCTCTATCGGATTTTGTGTTGCCAAAACAAAGAAAGGCGAGGCAAGTTCGTAGCGCTTACCGGCAGTAGTTACGGCACGTTCCTGCATGGCTTCGAGCAATGCAGCTTGTGTTTTGGGAGGAGTACGATTTATTTCATCGGCCAAAATTATATTGGCAAACAATGGTCCTTTTATAAATTCAAAATGCCGTTGGTCATTCAATATTTCGGTACCAATAATATCGCTTGGCATAAGGTCGGGCGTAAATTGAATACGGTTGTACGTTAATCCCAACACACGTGCTATGGTATTAACAAGCAATGTTTTTGCAAGGCCCGGCACACCCACGAGCAAACAGTGTCCATTAGTAAAAATAGAAATAAGCACATCGCGTACTATTTCATCCTGACCAATAATTACTTTACCTATTTCGTCACGTAATCGATGATAGGATTTTTTTAAATCATCTACAGCTTCCACATCGGTGGCATAATTCTTACTCATAAAAATATTTTATCTTAAAAAATGTTGCAAATTAAATCAATTGAAGTGATGAAAAACCAAAGATTTGGTTAACCTATTTGTTTAGCCATTTTGCACAGGCGCTATTATTTTTAAATTCGTCATCCATGCGAAAGTATGTTGAGCCTTTTTTACGAGCTATCCATTCGTCCAAAGCTTTGGTTTCTTTTTCGGATGAAGCCACGCCTTGCAGTCGCTGGTAGTCGTCTTTCAGGTTTGCTACATGTGGCACAGTTCTGTTGAGCAGCATCAAAATTCTATAACCAGTTTTTCCGTCTGCTGCGGTATAGGTTAAAACCTTTGTCATTTGTCCGGGCTGCAACTGATCGAGTTGAAAGAAAGTAGACGGTTCTACCTGATCGGTCTCGAAGCGTGTACTGCCACTTTGGGGATTCACTATTTTTCCACCATTAAATCTTGTTTCGTTATCGTCCGAAAATTTTATTGCTGCTTCACTAAAAGTCATCGAGTCGTTTTTTATCAGGGCGGCAATACTATCAAGGAAATTGGCCACACGAATATTGTCGTCATCGGTAATTTGTGGGCGCAATAATATGTGGCGGGTATTAAATTTCTCGCCTCTGCGTTCTATCATTTGAATAATGTGGTATCCAAATTTGGACTCAACTATTGCCGAAACCTCACCGGGTTTAAGTTTAAATGCGGCAGCTTCGTATTCGGGCACCAGGTCGCCACGGTTCATAAAGCCCAGTTCGCCACTATTTTTTGCTGAACCTTTGTCGAGGCTGTATAACACTGCAAGTGCACCAAAGTCTTCGCCTTTCAACACCCGTTGACGGTATTCTTCGAGCTTGGCTTTGCATGTTGTTTTGGATTCTTCGTTATAAGCCACCGTAGCTGTAATTTGTGCATATTCAACTTCGGTATTTATTAAAGGTAAACTATCTTTTGGAATCGACTCAAAATAATTGCGCACGTCTTCGGGAGTTACAGAGGAATTTTTTGTCACTTTACCTTGCATCTGTTGCACCAATAGCTGATCTTTTATAGTGGGTCGAAATTCTTCTTTAAGTTCGATAATTGATTTGTTGTAATATTTTTCTAATTCCTTTTCGCCACCAAATTGTCCAATAAAATAGGCAAACCTGCGGTCGAGTTGCTCTTCCACCTGCGATTCCGATACTTCAACACTATCGAGCATGGCATGGTAAAGCAGCATTTTATTGGTCATCAATTGATTAAAGATTTGACTTCGCATGGCAGGGTTAGCATAATTTCCCTGAGCTATATACTGTGCGTATTGTTGCTCGAGTTCGCTCAATAAAATTATTTTATTTCCTGCAACACCTATTATTTTATCAACGGTTTTGGGTTGAGCAAAACCTATGCAGGTAATACAAACCAATGCGATGCAGGCAATGTTACTTTTTAAATATTTCAAATTCATTCTTTTTAAGTGCATTATCATATGCGGCATTTTCAAGTTTTGTTATCAAGTCCAACTTGCGCTTATTTATTATCAGGTTTCGAATATTGTTATTTTCAAAACTTAATGGTGAAAGACTTTCCTTAATTTTAAAATCGTAAAAACGCACAATGGTAACACTTCCCGAGTCGGGTACTTCAATAACTTTGGTGCTTTGCAGAAACTGTTCTTGATTGTATGTCTTAATTCCGGTACGTAGCATAAGGTCGGCAAACGAAAGCCATGTATCATCATTCAAAAAATAATCGAACGCATATTGAAGGCAAAAATTGTCTACTTTTTCTCTGTCTGCTTCTACAGATGATACCATCCATTGCTTTAGCTTTTTTAAATCCTGCGTATTACTATAGAACTTTGCGTATATACACCTTGTAATATTTTCTTTAAGCAGGAAATTGTTTTTATTATCTTCATAAAACTTATTTATCTCTGCTTCATTCACCAGGGTATCGAGTTGCTTTTTGATAATGGCTTTTTGATAAGCATAAGTAATAAGCGAATTGCGGTATTGGCTTACCTGACTTTCAACCTGTTTTTCGTAGTCGCCAATACTCTCCTGCGCTTTGTGAAGCAGCACTTTTTCTTTTATCCAGTTATCAATGTATGATTTTACAATCATCATGCTGTCGTCAGCTTTTGTATTGGGCGGAACTAAATCAACAATATCAATTTCGTACAGATAATCATCAAAAGCACGCGCCAGTTGGCGGCCTTCATTTTTTTTGCTGTCTTTATCGTCAAGCATACCACATCCGGTTATGCTGCAGATAACAGCAACCAAAATTGTAAGAAATAATATTTTAATTAGTTTCAATTTTCAATCTTTTCAAAATTACATCGAAAGGTTTTAAACAAATAAAGCGAAACAAATATGCTTCGCTTTATTTATACTAAGAGTAGTTAGATTTTCGAATAAAAATATCGTACTCCTAGTAATGCCGAACAATTTCAATTTCTTGTTTTTTCAAAACCTATGTTGTTTCGGTAATATAAAAAACTTGAGAATTTATCGACTACTTGATAATGGTTTGAAGCAATTGCTCATTAACAGTAACAGGATACTTTTTGCGCAATTCACCAATCCAGTTTTTCTCTAAATAATTTTGATAATCGGCAGTTATTAATCCTTTAGCTTCGTCCATAGCTTTTGGCATTGCAGGCATATTTTCAATAATGTTTACAAACGCCACCTGATTATTCTTTTCCACATTTGGCGACAATCCTTTAGAACCTTTTGCAGCATCTACGTTTTCATTTTCGCCTTTTGCAAATTTACCATCTTTGATTGTAAGGTTGAGTTGCGAATCTTTATTGATTTCGGTAAGGATGTCGGCATCAGCCATTTTTTTCTTGATCAACTTACGCACCGACTCAGCTACCGCAGCATTTTCGCAAGTGTAAACAGTAGCCTTGGTGCGCTCGCCCCACATATAGTTATTCTTATTTTTTTCGTAAAACTCTTTAAGCCCAACAGTGTCTTTTACGGCTTTGCTCCACACCATTTTATCAGTAAGATCGAAAAGTAAAATACCATCGCGATATTCCTGCATCAGGTTTTTAAATTCATCGTGCTTTTGCTCAAGGCGGCCTTCTTCGTATTCAATGCAGGCATCGTTTACAAATCCTTCGTACAGGTTATATCCTATTGCATAAGGTTCGCCACTGGTTCTGCGTATTTGATGTGTTACAATATATTCAGCAAAATCTTGCTGTGTGAGGGTTTTAGTTCCTATCGTACATATATTTTTCGACCATGATTTAGCACTATCAGGAGCATAATCGCCCTTTACTACATTTGAATCGAGCGAAAGCAATACTTCTTCGCGCGCGGCAGTATTTTCAGTAAAGCTATATTCCTTTTTTATTTTATTGATCATGCTCATTTTGCTCACCTCGCTGCGGCTATCGCGTGTAATCTGCTGTTTCAAATCGGCCTTCTTTTCTTCGAAAGTTGGTACGGCTTTCTTTTCAACCCTTTTAATTATATGCCAACCGTAAGAAGATTTTATAGGTTCGGTAACATCACCATCGGACTTTAAAGCGAATGCAGCTTTTTCAAATTCCGGAACCATACGGCCTGTTCCAAAGAAAGGTAATTCACCACCATTTTTTGCAGAGCCTTTATCGTCAGAAAACTGTTCTGCCAAACTTGCGAAACTTTCTCCTGCTTTCAATTTAGCAGCAATTTCCATTATTTTTGATTTTGCAGTTATACTTGAGCTGTCAGTATCGCTAACACCTGCAGGCACTTTCACCATAATGTGTGCAACCTTTATTTCGCCTTGTGCATCGCGCATATCCAGCACTTTAATAACGTGGTATCCAAAACGTGTTCTTACAGGCATCGATATTTTGCCAATTGGTGTAGTATATGCTGCCGACTCAAAAGGATAAACCATTTGCATAGAGGTGAAATAGCCAAGGTCGCCACCATTTTCCTTTGCTGAAGGATCATCGCTGCTGTCGCGGGCCATTTTTGCAAAGTCTCCGCCTTTCAATAATTTTTCGCGTATTTTCATGGCTTTATTATATGCCATCAAAGTATCTTTTGGCAAGGCTTCGGCATTTAGCTTAACTAATATGTGCGCAGCGCGCACATCCTTTTGCATACGGGTGTATGCTTCCTGAATAAGTGCATCACTTACATCTTTGTCTGACAAATAAGGCTGTGCAAGTTGCTTGCGGTAGCCCGAAAGTTCATTGCGAAAAGCTGCAGCAGTATCCATGTACAAATCTTCAGCAGCACGCACTTTCAATTTGTAATTGATGTACAAGTCAAGGTATTCGCGCACAGCTTTGTTATCAAAACTGATGTCCTTGTTGTTGTTTTTCTTGTAAACCCGCTCAAATTCTGCTTTCGAAACTTTGTTTCCGGCAATGTCAATTAAAGTTTGATTGTCTTGAGCATAATTGCTTGTGGTTAGTGTCACAATAATGGCACATACTAAAGTAAATACAGTTCCTTTCATAGTTTAAAATATTGAGAGTTTATTTTGTGGGTCGCAAATGTAAAATTTTATATCAAACCTGCGGCAATAGATTTTGAATTTTACATTAAGCCATACGGTTAAGAATTTGTTAACACCTACTGTTAAAAAATCACATAAAATATTATTGGTGAACTACTCATAAAATGCACTTTAGTAACAATGCTTTTATGTTGCAATTTCTGTTATCGAAATTGTATTGGTTAAAAACGTGTAATTTTACAAAATTATTGAGAGAAAATTTTGGTTTCAAAATTCATAATTTCAAGGGTTTATAAAAAGTAAAACCCTACACCCAGTGTCTTTCTGTTCCTTAAAATACAAAAATGAGCAGTTAAATTTTATCCAATTCTTTTTTTACCTCTTGCCAATAGTGCAAATGTTCGTTCAGTGCGGCAAACAGATCAATTAACTGTTGTGTTGAAGTATCGAATGGGCTGTCTTTAATTGTCATATTTAGATCTTCTTTTGAATCCTTAATTGGGCTTAGCGCAGTTCCCGAACCTTGCTTATGACGGCTGTAGGCAGTAAATGATATTTTTAATGCTTGCTGCCATTCATCAATCAACTCAACAACGGCTATCGATGCGCATTTCTTTGCTACATCGATTGGCAAAGTAGCATTATCCATTTCAATATTGCTAAAGGAAGTCCATCCCATTTTTTGACACAGCAGCAAAGCTTTCTCACGCGGATTCATCATGTTTGAAAAATAAATATCGTTTCTAAATTATTAAGAAAAAAATCTTGATGGGAAATGCAAACCCAATTCCCATAAAAGATAAAAAACCACAACCACTTCATTTAAGGTGTAAGAGGTATTTTATTATGGGTGTAAAAGGCATTTTACAGGGTTAAGAAAATTAAGCCCATATATTATTCTGCTCAACCTTTGAATAAAACCTAAAGAGGTAGAAGGATATGAATAATAAATATTTTCAGCAGAAGAAAACTTATCTTTGAGGTGTTATAAAATGTTCTATCGCTGCAGTGCTTGGTTGCATTGTGGAGGAAAGTCCGGGCAGCACAGGGCGCCATACTTCCTAACAGGAAGGGGTAGTATAACCAATTATACTATTACAGAAAGTGCCACAGAAAACTATACCGTCTTGCTTAGGCAAGATAAGGGTGAAAACGCGAGGTAAGAGCTCACGATATTGATAGTGATATCAATGTGGGAAAACCTTATGGGCTGTAAGGCCAAATAGGCACCGGAAAGAAGCGGCCCGTTTCGAGTATTACAACGCAGGTTGTATGCTGCCGGTGTGGGTAGGCTGCACGATTGATACGGTGACTTATCAACAAGATAAATGATAGAAGTTGCAATGCAAATTGCAAAACAGAACCCGGCTTATAGTTTTATAACAAAAAAGCCGGCATCGAAAGGTGCCGGCTTTTTTATTCTTATAATCAAAAATTATTTCGCCTTGTTCGAAAGATTAAAGCCAATGCCAAGCATTATACCTCCTGTAACTGCGGTGGTGTTTTCATATTTGAAAATGCCATCTTGTTTTATGTGCGCAAAGCTATCCGTTATTCCAATATCTTCGGCTTTTGCAAATTCCTCTTTAGAGTATTCCTTAGTTGCATCGGTAAACGAACCACTGAAACGTAAACCTGCAATAACGTATACCAAATCGGACGCTCTTACATTTACACCAAAGCCAAATACCAAAGAAAACATGGTTTTGTTAAAGCCTTTTTTTATAGTACGTTCATTATAATCACTTATGAATGAGGGCGTTGTTTCAATGGCTCCTGTGGCACCTGTAAGAAATGAAACTTTAGGACCAATTTCAAAATACATTCCACCTTTATTGGCCAAATGGAGCAATAATGGTATTTCCATATAAGTCAACTTATCGGAGCCTTCCCAAGTGATGCTGTCCAAAATTACACCTGAATATTTTTGTGTAATCTTATTTACATTAGCCTCGATTGCCAAGCCCAAATTATCGTTGAAATAAAAAATACCATTCACCCCATAGCTCGGAGCAAACGATGCATCGGGATCTAATTCATCGCCCTGATCAAAAATGTTTTTATTCATCAGCCATGTTGTATTGTATGCACCTTTTACACCTATCATCATCGATTGGCTTTGCACAAGTTGCGTTGCCATCAGTACCATTACACAAATAATAATTCTTTTCATATTTTATTTTTATTTTAGATTAAATATATTTGGCAAATATAATTTTTTTTAACCTTAAAATAAAACATACATATGAAATTATTAGCAGGCAAAGTGGCACTTATTACCGGAGCATCGCGCGGCATTGGGCGTGGCATAGCACTGGCATTGGCCGAGCAAGGAGCAAATATTGCTTTTACCTACAACTCGTCAACCGAGCAAGCCATGTTGTTGCAGGACGAAATAAAACACTTTGGTGTTACAGGAATTGGATTCCAGTCCAATGCTGCCGATTACACCGCTGCCGAAAATCTGGTGGCCGGAGTACTTGCACAATTTCCAACTATAGATATTGTTGTAAACAATGCGGGCATAACACGCGACAACTTGCTAATGCGAATGAGCGAACAACATTTTGACGAAGTGATAAATACGAATCTCAAAAGCGTATTCAATATTACCAAAGCCGTTCAAAGGCAACTACTAAAACAACGTAGTGGAAGCATAATAAATATTAGTAGTGTGGTAGGCGTTAAAGGCAATGCGGGCCAGGCAAATTATGCTGCAAGTAAGGCTGGCATTATAGGATTTACAAAAAGTATTGCACTCGAGCTTGGTTCGCGCAACATACGATGCAATGCCATAGCACCGGGTTTTATTGAAACCGAAATGACAGCAGCACTCAATCAGGAAACAGTAAAACAATGGCGTGAAGCTATACCGCTAAAGCGTGGTGGCACTCCACAAGATGTAGCCAACCTTGTTGTTTTTCTTGCCAGCGATATGTCGACATATATTACCGGCCAGGTTATAAATGTTGATGGAGGAATGTTAACCTAATTTGTAGGTACAATTTGGATCAGTTTTACGCTGTCCAGTTTTCTGAAATTTAAGGTTCCAAAATTTTCACTAAAGTATATTGTTATCGTTATAGTGGTTATATATTTCAAAATAATTTGATTACCCGATGATAAATAATTGCTAAAAAACACTGTACTTAAAATAGTTATAAAAGCACATTCATACGCGATTCATAAATCTAAACCCAAATTCGCTCCAACAATTTAAAACAAACAGATATGAAAAAAAAGTTTCTAGTTGCAATTATATCCTCCTTGATGGCAGGTGTTGCATTTGCACAAGATCAGACAAAACCTGTTGTAAAAGCGGTACAGGCTGCCGCAACAAAAAAAGCAGAGCAGGCAAAAGCGGTGGCACAAGACGCAGCTAAACCTACTGTAAAAGCAGCAGAAGCTAAAGTTAAAAAAGTAAAAACAGATGCGCAAAAAGCATTAAAAAAAGTAAAACTCAAAAAGCACCATAAAGGACAAAAAGCATCTGGTAAAAAATAAAAGATGTAGAAATCACAAAAGCCATTTCAAGATGAAATGGCTTTTTTTATTCGCTTCCGAAAAATCAAAACAAACTAATTCCTATCCATATGATTGCTGAATTTAAGTGAAACCAAAAAGCTACACTCAGCAAAAGGAAACAATGTTAATCTACTTTCATGATACGTTTTACTATGGCCTCATTGTCAGTTGTAATCACCACAAAATATAGCCCTGCTTGCTTTATAGATATTTGAGCACCGTTCTCATTTTGCTTAATGCTTTCATCTTTCATTAAACTTCCGGTAGTATTATAAATTTTAATGTCAATGTTTTTTCCAAAATAACCGGGCCATGTAATAGTTGTGTTTTCATTAAACGGATTTGGTTCAATAAGTATGTTACTTTGGGCTGCCAAATCATTTTGCTCCCTGCAATTCACATTCACCGTTAAAGTATTAGATACTTTGCTGCAACCATTAATATCAGTTATCTGCGCTTTATATACACCGCTTGTTTTTGCGGTATAATTTATTGATGTAGCATTTGCTATAAAATTGGAATACTTTTTCCACTTATATGTAGCGCCTACCAAACTGTTAGCGACAAGTTTTACACTATCGCCATTGCAAAAGCTTAAAGGCCCTAATGCTGTAATTGTTGCTGTTGGCAGCGGTTTTACTGTAATGGTTTTTGTGGCCGAGGTGGCTTTACAACCGTTTGCATTGGTTACTATAACCCGGTAGTTTCCTGTTGTTTTCACTACAAGGTTTTTGCTTGTGGCACCTGGAATATTTACACCATTTTTTCTCCACTGATATGCAAAACCTACACCGGCATTTGCCGAAAGCTGCGTACTGTCACCATAACAAAATGTGGAAAGGCCATTCACAGTAATTGTTGATGTAGGCAAAGTATTTTCGGTTACACTTATGTTTTGAGAAGTGGACGAGCATGGTGGCGATGCAACTATCACCTTATACGTACCTGCACTTTTTGCATAATACAACGGTGAAGTAGCACCACTTATAGGAATATTACCTTTATACCATTGAAATGTAATGCCTACACTATTCGATGCATTTAGCAGTACACTATCGCCAGTGCAAAACGATGCTGAACCACTATTATTTACTATTGCTAGCACATTCACTACCGGATTAGTAAGAATATTGGAATAAGCTGTGCAATTGTTATCTACAGCTTTAAGCCGCATTACTAAATTACCATTTGTTGGAGCAATAGTACTAAAGGTGTAACCTGTGCCAACGTTTACATAATTGGCATTTATCAATTGCTGCCATGTATAATTGATAAGAGGAACGGGGGCAACTACATTGTAAATGATAGGATCGTTAGGGCAAATGAGGCCCGGCACATTTGAGGTTATTTGTGGTTGTGGTATAATAGAAATAGTGGTTTCGGCTGATTCGGAAATGGTGCATAAGTTGGTAATGGTGTATTTGTAATTGCCAGAAACTGTAGCTGTCAATGTGGTACCGGTTCCTGGAATTAATACATTATCGCGATACCATTTGATAATTGTATTAGAAAATCCCTGGTGAAAAACATATGGGATACACAAGGCAGCACTGGTCACACATGTTGAGCCATTGGAAGTAACAATAGGTGCAGGCATAAACATAGAGCCAAGTGAACCCGGTAAAACCCGAATAATAATTGGGTTCGAAATATATTGCAAACCATTAGCATCGGTGCCAATGCAATAATATTCGCCTGTACCGTAAATGGTAATCGCAGGACCAAAGCCGAATGGCATTGGTGTTCCACCCATGCTGCATCCATAAGAACCCACATACCATTGAAAATTATATCCGGGTAGAGGGTTTACTACAGTCAAATTATTTGTAAAACAATCGTCATATCCTCCTGTTGGAGCTATAGTTATAAATTGTGCAAATGTTAACGATGCGTTGAGCATGAGAATTAAAAAAAATAGCTTTTTCATAGTTTAGTTCTTTAAGATATTAGAATTAAGTTTAGGATTATAGAAATCAGTGACTGATTTTTTCAATCAAAAATTCAACAATAACCATGCAAATAAAAAGGATGGTTTCAACCCGAAAAAATAAATACGAAATTCAAATAGTCATTTTTAAAATTTGTGATGCTTATTTCCTTTTTGATCTTGTAAAAAACGGCTCAAAAGGATAAGTATTTGTTATTTTTAAATTTAACAAGAGTGCCTTGTAACATAAATTTTAGTTTTGCGTCCTATAAAAAAACAAAAATATTTATGAAAAAAACACTTTACGCTTTAATGCTGCTGTGCATTGGTTACACAGGCTTTAGTCAAAACTACAATATCGCTTTTCGCGATTCTTTGCATTACAATGGAGCCATGTCTAACATTTGCGGCATTGCAATTAACAATACTGAATATGCGCTTGCCGGTTGGGAACATGGCATGTCGATAGTGAATGTAAACAATCCCGATTCCATTTATCAAGTAATTAATATTCCGGGTATAACATCACAATGGCGCGAAGTAAAAACTTGGGGCAACTATGCTTATGTTACCACCGAGGCCGGGCCTGGATTGCAAATTGTTGATCTAAGTTTTTTGCCTGATAGTGCACCCTACCACAATTACACTGGTGATGGTGCTATTGCAACTCAACTGCAAACCATACATGCATTGCATATTGATGATGGCTACGTTTATCTCTTTGGTTCGAATATAAATAATGGCAATGCTATTATTTGTGACCTGGCTGATCCATGGAATCCGGTTTATGTAGGCCAAACTCCGGGCAGTTACATTCACGATGGTTATGTGCGCAACGATACACTTTGGGCCGGGCATATATACGATGGTTACTTTGCAGCATACGATTGTTCGAACAAAGCCAACCCTATTGAGTTGAACACACAAGGAACTCCCGGAGCATTTACACACAACTCCTGGCTTAACGATGCAGGCAATGTGCTCTTTACTACCGATGAAGTGAACAACAGTTTTCTTGCTTCGTATGATGTATCGGATGTAAGTAACATCAAGTTACTCGACACCTATCAAACAGCTCCGGGCAGTGGTGCCATTGTGCACAATACACATACGGTAAACGATTACGAAGTGGTATCATGGTATACAGAAGGTGTAGTGATTGTGGATGGCGCTCGCCCGTCAAACTTAATTGAAGTTGGTAAATATGACTCTTCTCCAATCTCTGCTCCTGGTTTTAATGGCGATTGGGGAGTGTATCCATTTTTACCTTCGGGCAACTTATTGCTTACCGATATGGAAGAAGGATTGATAGTTGTTACCCCAACGTATAAGCGTGCATGCTATCTCGAAGGCATAGTTACCGATAGTACATCAGGCAATCCAATTAATGGAGCAACGGTTCAGGTTTTGGGAAAAAGTATTACTACGCTATCGAACGCTACAGGCGATTACAAAACAGGAACTGTAGATTCGGGAACATACGATGTGCAGGTTTCGGCTTTTGGTTATAATACAAAAATAATAACAGGTGTTTTGTTATCCAATGGTGTGCTTACAAATTTAAATGTTGAATTAAGTTCGGGAGTAACAATTACCCTTACAGGAAATATTTTTTACAATTTAAATTCAAGTGCAATACCCAATGCAAAAATACGATTTACATTGGGCCCAAATGTTATTGATGCCACTACAGATGTAAACGGCAACTATACCATCAATAATTTTGTACCTGGTGTGTACGAAGTAAATATTCAAAAATGGGGATATCAACCTTACTGCCAGCAAAATGTAAATTTAGTGACCGCTCCATTTACTCAAGGTTTAGACTTCGGTATTTATGACGATTTTGCTTTCGATTGGGGATGGAGCGCCACTGGTAATGCTGTAACAGGATTATGGGACAGAGCCGAGCCAATGGGTACTCTTATTCAAGGTTTCCCTGTAAATGTAGAAGAAGATGTAACAACCGATTGCGGAGTGGAGTGCTACGCAACAGGCAATGGCACCACCGATCCATTTGGCAATGCAGTTACCGATGGATTTGTATTACTTACAAGTCCTGTATTTGATGGAACCGATTTTGTAAATCCGGAAGTGCGTTACGATAGATGGGTTTTCAATTTTTCGCAAAATGGCCCGGGTAACGATACACTTTGGGTAAGAATAAACAATGGAACACAAACCGCTACATTAGAATTATATAAACAAACAATTCCAAACTCTTCATGGATTTCGAAAGCATTTTTAATTAGTCCGCTTATTCCAATAACATCTACCATGCAGGTTTCTTTTTACACTGCCAACCAGCCAAACAGTTTCGATTTACTCGAAGTGGCTATCGATAGGTTTGAAGTAGTTTCTACTCCACTTGCAGTGAATGAAATAATTGCTCAGTCTGCTATCAGCACTTATCCAAATCCTTTTACGGATGAGTTGACAATAAACACAGAGTCACTTGCAGCCGGAAACTTAACTATAAGTGTATACGATGGATTAGGAAAATTGGTAAGCGTGCAAACTGTTTCCAATTCAGGAAATATAAAGCTCGGAAGCGACCTTCAAAAAGGCTCGTACATGATTCGTGTATTCGACAACAATGGAAACATGGCGATGAACAAGATTATTAAAATGTAAATAAGTTAGCGAAATAAAAATGAGCCGCCCCGCAATTGTGAGGCGGCTTTTTTATTTTTATAAATCTCAGTTTTATTTTATCTATCTTTATCACACCAATCATTGTTTCGAAAAAAGAAATTGAAAATTGATGTTCACCGTTTTACCTAAACATAAAATTGTTTTATATTTTATCACAGTAATGATAATGGCAAGTTGCGGTGTGAATAATAATTTGACACAAACATTGGCCAATCCCAAGGGTGTTACCAAACTAACAATGCGCAACAATGGTATTAAAGTTTTACCTCCTGGTGTTGTAAAACTAAAAGAACTAAAAGAACTATATTTATTTAATACCGAATTAGATTCGTTGCCATACAATATTGGCGAACTTATCAATTTAGAAAAACTGGTTGTGAGCAGCAATAAGTTAACTTCGATTCCGGCTTCAATTGGCAACCTTAAAAAATTGAAAGTGCTTTCACTCAAAAATAATCACATCACTGCATTACCATCCGAAATAGGAAATCTCACGGAGTTGAAGGAACTCGATTTGCAAAATAATGATCTTACCATTTTACCTTTATCAATCTGTAACTTAACCAAACTGGTATTTTTAAATTTGCACGATAACATGATAAAAGAATTGCCCAACGATATTGGCAATATGAAACTGTTGCGCTTTTTTACAATAGGCAAAAACAACCTCACCGAATTGCCCGATGCCATTGGAAACATGAGTGCCCTTGTAGAATTGAATGTTGCCTTTTGCGGGCCACTGGTAAATTTACCTTCTACTTTAAACAGATGCCGCAACCTCGAATTTATATACATCGATAACACCATCATCGTTCCTTATGGTATAACCCGGGGCAATCCACGTTTACGAATAGTAAATAAATCTTTCAGCGAAATGTGATTTGCTCTTTGAAAAATGTTGCCGCACTTCGGTATTATTTTTGACGTTGAATAAAAGTTGCGAATAATTATTTTCCTAATTTCGCAATAAAATAATTCTATTTTTGACATTTAAAATTTACCCTTATGAAAAGAATCTACATCGGTTTTATTTCCATTCTTGTTTGCAATTTTTTGTATGCCTCAACATTATTGGTGCCATCGCAATTTGCAACAATTCAATCAGCAATCAATGCATCGGTGGTTGGCGATACAGTGCTTGTGGATGCTGGTGCAACTTATATTGAGAACATAAATTTTATGGGTAAAGATATAGTGGTTCGAACACCGAATCCGGCTACAGATAAATACACCACATTTATTGATGGTAACGGAGGTGGCAGTGTTGCACTTTTTATTTCGAACGAAACCAATGCCGCCCTGCTCGAAGGATTTACTTTAAAAAATGGCACAGGAACTTTGCGTAGTTGGTGGTATTATCTTGGTTTCGATTTAATTGCCGGAGGTGGTATTTTATGCGATAGTCCTTCTGCATTTAATCAAGCGGCAAATTCAGCCGGGTCATCACCCACCCTTGCTCATTTAATAGTAGAAAATAATATTGCTGATTTCGGTGGTGGCATTGCATGCTGGCGCACTTCGCGTCCAATAATAAAAAATACCATTGTGCGCAATAATACTGCTACAGGTGTTGGTGGTGGTTTAAGTTTTTTTGAAGGGTTTAATACAATTGCAGGCCCAGCCAACTTAATGGAAAATGTAGAGGTTACCAATAACAATTGCACAGGTGGAGTTGGTGGTGGTGGCATAATTACAAACTACAGTTCGAAAGTAGTAATGGTGCATTGCACAGTAACCCAAAATACTTCGACAGTGGCAGCGGGCGAAAATTTATTTCGTGCCAATGGCGCATTTTTCGTTATGCACAATTCTATTATATGGACTCCCAACACAGATGTATTATATGATCAGGGAGGTACACCCGTGCAAAGCACAATCGATTATTCATGTGTGGCAAATTTCAATGGACCACTTACAAATGTAATTGGCAACATAACCACTAATCCCGATTTTATTAATCCGGGGGCAAATGATTTTCATTTGATGGCTACAAGTTTATGTATCAATGCAGGTAATCTTGTAAACTCATCGCCTATCGATTTAGACAGCAACCTTCGCGATGCACAACCCGATATGGGCGCATACGAAATAGTTTCGGTTGCTCCTGCCCCATTTGCAAATTTGCAATCGAGCGATACATCATTTTGCGATAAAAATGCCATTGATTTTTTTGACCTTTCTACCAATAATCCTACATCGTGGTTTTGGACTTTTGCCGGTGCATCGCCTTCCACTTCCACTTTGCAAAACCCAACAGGAATTTATTATCCATCGTATGGCTCGTTCGATGTTACGCTTGTTGCCTGCAATGCCAATGGATGTGATACTATTTTTCTGCCCGGTTTTATTACCGAATATCCATTGCCCAATCCACCTGTAGTATCTCAAAGCAACGATACATTGTTCTCAACTCCTGCCAGTACTTATCAATGGTTTTTAATTCCCAATCCCATACCGGGAGCCAACGGGCAATTTTACGTTCCTACACAACCGGGCAGTTACTATGTGTTAGTTTCTGATAGTAATGGTTGCGAAGTACCGAGCAATATTTTAGTGGTTACCAATACCGGTTTTCAAAATAATAATAATGGCACGCAAAATACTCTCAATAATATTGGTGATGGCATCTATCAGTTAAATGGTTCACTGTTTTTGAAAAGCGATGTAAAAATCATTGTAACCGATGTATTGGGAAAAATAGTTTTTCAATCCATGAACAATTCAATTGGAACGGAAATAAATCTTCAACATTTTGCTAAAGGCATTTATCACGCGAATATAATTTGCAACAAAATCGCTTTTACACAGCGAATTGTGCGCTAGGTTTTTGATTGCATTACTAATTGATAAAGCATCAATAAACAACACAAACTTAAGTATCATTAAAATGTAAAATTCGAATCAAATTCGTTTTACTTTTTATTCCTTGTATATTTGTGTAAAATTTTCACTTTGATTCGCATTTTAAAATTTCTCATTGTTAGCATTGTTATTTGTTGCCCGAATATTTCGAAGGCGCAATGCTCAACCATGATAAATACTTTTCCCTATTCCGAAGATTTTGAAGCTAACAATGGTGGTTGGTATTTAGGCGGTACTTTTATCGACTGGCAATGGGGCACACCAAATAAAGCAGTGATTAGTGGTGCTGCCAGTGGTGTTAACTGTTGGGTAATTGGAGGGCTCACGGCATCGTTTTACAATTATGATGAGCGTTCCACATGCACGAGTCCCTGTTTCGATTTTACCAATATTGTTTTGCCTTATGTTACGTTCAATATTTTTTGGGAGTCGGAAAAAAAATATGATGGTGCCACATTTCAGTATTCATTAAATCAAGGTAGTACTTGGTTTAACGTGGGCAAATTTGGTGATGCTGTTGATTGCTTTAACGATAACTGGTTTAACGAGCAGTCGCTTACAAACTTAAATTTTCTTGCAAGCATTAAACATGGATGGAGTGGAAATATTCAACCCACTGTAGGCTCATGCATTGGTGGTGCTGGCTCGGCAGGATGGATAACCGCACGCCACACCATGCCCTATTTAAGTGGCAAGGACAGTGTTATTTTCCGTTTTGCTTTTGGCCCTGGCTCGGCATGTAATGATTTTGATGGCTTTGCTTTCGATGATGTGTGGATTGGCGAAACACCGGTTTTGTTTTCCTTTACTCCTTCCATTGCAATTGATACATGCTCGCAAGGCAAAGGTCAGATTTCAGTTGCTGTTTCTGGTGGGCTTCCTCCCTACTCCTACCAATGGAGCAATGGCAACACTGGCGGCAATTCCATTTCGAATTTATTTGCCGGCACGTATACAGTTACTGTTAACGATGTCAGTGGTTGTACCGCTTCGCAATCGTTTGTTGTAGGGTTTAGCAATAACGCAAGTATAGGCATATCATCGGTTGACGATACTTGCAATGGAGGTAAAGGAACGGCTTTGGCATTTGCAAATAGTGGAACAGCACCATTCACATTTTCATGGACAGGATTTTCTTCTACTTTCGATACCCTTAACAATATATCCGCGGGCACCTATCAGGCATTCGTTTACGATTCGTTGGGATGCATCGATTCTACTTATTTTACTATTGGCAATATAAATAACCTCACTTTCGAAATCGATTCCATCATTACTTTTTGTTTTGGCATTCCTGCATCGGTCGATATTGGAGTATTCGATTCTTACTTGTGGAGCAATGGAAACACCACAGCACAACTTACTATAGAAAATGAAGGAACGTATATTGTTACTGTTACCAATCAACAAGGTTGCACAGCCGAAGATAGTTTGGTGGCTGTGCTCGATTGCGATGCAGGAATGATTGTGCCCAATACATTTACACCCAACGATGATAATACCAACGAAATATTTTTACCGCAATCCACTTTTTTGGAATCGTACAATTTGAAAGTATTCAACAGATTTGGCACGCTCATTTTCGAAACCAACGACTTAAAACAAGGATGGAACGGCACATACCAGGACCAAGCCTGCCAAACCGGTGTGTACGGTTATTTCATTACATACAAAAGATACAACCACGATAAAGAAACTAAATGTGGATTGGTTAGGATATTGAAGTAGTTTTTGGTTATTGTGTTGTTTCATTGTTGCATTGTTTGATTGTTGCATTGTTTGATTGTTGCATTGTTTGATTGTTGACTTTGTCCTGCTGAGGTACGAAGCATCTCTGCCAGACATTGGTCATTTTCGAATTCTGGTCATTGGTCATTTTTAATAATTGTCATTGGCCAATTTTCATTAACGCCATTGCGAACGAAGCGAAGCAATCTCTGCATCGAACTGAGTATTCGTCATTGTTATAATGATTTCTAGCAGAAGAAGGAATCTCTGTTAATCCAGAAACTAAGAAAATTAACCCCTATGTTCCAATACCTAAAAACCAGCCCCACTAATATTTTACAACCTTGCATGCTATTTTTTCTTTTTCTGTTTTTAGTTCAATTAAATAAAGTCCTGCGGGCCAATTGGAAGCATTTATGCTTTGTGTAAAGTAACCGCCATAAACCCCCAAACCCCCACTTGGGGGCTTTCCCATTACAAGCATTTCTTTACCTTGAACATCGTATACGGTTACTGTTACACTATGCCCTTTTAGGTTTTGTGCATTTACAAATATGGTTTGCCACTCTTGGTGTATATATGCGCTCACAGTTCCTAAAGCCCCTCCTGTGGAGGGGTTGGGGAGGCTCAGCGTATCGCACCCACTGCCCACGAGTGGGCCCAAATTATAATCGGGCAGATTGCTTGTGCCCGTGTACGTGCGGGCATTGGGCCCTAGGTAAAAACTGTAAGGTTGAAAATCGCAACTCACAGCCGGGCTGTCTGGCTCATTTATTACTCCAAGGTGGGTATTTTCATTATTGAATAAGGTATCGGGGTAAGGGTACCAATAAAAATATGGAAACCAATGTTGATAATTGTAATGAATGAAGGCATGTGAAACGTATATTTTTTTATCTGGAGCTAAACGAAGAAAAACAAATTCGTAAGGCGATTTGGCCCACACTATCTTTCTATCTTTCCAAGGGTCTTGCAAAGTCATATCCAGTTGAAAAATGTATGTGCTATCAAGTACATTTTTGAATTGTGTTAGATATACATACCTGTTATCGGGAGAAAAAGCCACACCAAAAAAATAAGGAAAATTCTGAGTGACAGGATAATGTAAAATTCTATTACTTGTAATAGTTCCATTGCACCTATCAAAATTAAATTCTTCAATAATTCCCGATGCAGAAATTTCTATAAATTGTGTGCCATCGCTATTAATAGAAATATGATGTGTGCCATCTAAAGCACTGATGCCTGCCTTGCTTGTGTAAGGGCCGCTAATTCCATTTGGGTCAACAAGCCATACAAAAAAAGTGTCGTTTGGTATTATGTATCCCAACCTTGATATTATCCACCAATCGCGACCGTTTCCGTGCTTAACGGCTTGTACGCAAGCGGACATTTCACTTGCTTTCATTAATTGATTTTTTAATAGCACAACTCCCGCAGCTTGGTAATCTTTTTTCGAAATCAAACAATAATGCATCAAATCCCCTGCAGGTAAACTTGAAAACAAATAATATAAAGAATCACTATTTGGTTTTGGTATAATTATATCGGTATTAAACCAAACATCAGCAATTATAGAATCGCCATTTATCATAACATCAAAATCGTTATCATAAATTTTACTGTCGGGCTGTGGCAGATAAGCAAAGCCGAAAGTGTAAAAAAGTAAATTACCAGCTGTGTCGCTGATAGTTGCAGTTTCTCCTTTGCTAACACAATTTGTTTTAAATGTTGTTGGCATATTCGTACCATCAAAATGCATTCCTGCACTATCGCCAAATACCCAATTGGCATTGCGGCCTTGGCTGTGGGCATTGGTTACAATTATTACAATGCAAAATAATTTGATGTAATATTTCAATGTAGGCAAGGTTTAAAAAATATGGTGTCTTTTGGATTTTTTACAAAATACAGTGAATCTATATCACGCTCCGATATTGAATATTGAATAAAATTTTGTCCCGCCAATGTATTGGTTGGATGAGGCTTAGTATAATCAATGAGTGTTGGCACAAAAGCATACGAATCCCTTGGACGCAATCTTGTATAGCCATTCTCAGCTACGTAAATTCTTCTAAGCACCGGCTGCGGCATGCTATCTAAATAATTATTAATAAAATTTGCATAAGGAAGGTACTGCCATTTGCGGTATTGTGTAAGTGAATCGCATTGTGCAAAGCATCCAACGCTTAGCACCATCAACCCCACTAATATTTTACAACCTTGCATGCTATTTTTTCTTTTTCTGTTTTTAATTTAATTAAATAAAGGCCTGCGGGCCAATTTATGGCATTTATGTTTTGGGTAAAACGTATTAAATATAAAACATAAGAGCATTATTGCCAAAGATTAGAAATGAAATTGGATGGTGCAAGAAAAGATTTGTCATTTTTTGAATTCTGGTCATTGGTCATTGAGGACCGTCATTGGTCATTTTTAATTCTTGTCATTGGTCCTTAACGTCATTGCGAACGAAGTGAAGCAATCTCTGCCTGCCATTGGTCATTTTTAATTCTTGTCATCGGTCATTAACGTCATTGCGAACGAAGTGAAGCAATCTCTGCCACAATTTTTAATTTTCAATTCTTAATTCCTAATTTCCCTACCATTTTCAATTTCATCAAACCGCTACATTAAAATCCCTCAGCGCATTATTTAAACTTGTTTTTGTATCGGTGCTTTCTTTGCGTTTGCCAATAATTAATGCACAGGGTACTTGAAAATCGCCAGCGGGAAATTTCTTTGTATAACTGCCCGGTATTACCACACTTCGCGAAGGCACAATGCCTTTAGTTTCGATGGGTGCATTGCCGGTAACATCAATTATTTTTGTCGACATGGTGAGTACTACATTTGCGCCAAGCACTGCTTCGCTCATTACCCGCACACCTTCTACCACTATGCAACGCGAGCCAATAAAACAATTGTCTTCGATAATAACTGGGGCGGCTTGCACAGGCTCGAGAACACCGCCAATGCCTACACCGCCACTCAAGTGTACGTTCTTGCCTATCTGCGCGCACGAGCCCACGGTGGCCCATGTATCAACCATAGTTCCGCTATCAACATAAGCACCAATATTTACATAGCTTGGCATGAGTATAGCACCCGGAGCAATGTATGCACCGTAGCGCGCAACTGCATGAGGCACTACCCGTATACCAAGTTTAGCATAATCGGATTTCAATTTCATTTTATCGTTAAACTCCATTGGCCCGGCATGCATGGTTTGCATTTTACAAATTTGAAAATACATAATCACTGCTTGCTTTGCCCAATTGTTTACCTGCCATGTATCGCCTTGTGGCTCTGCAATTCGCATTCGGCCTTTGTCCAATTCTTCAATAATATGTTCGATGGCATCGGTATAATTTTTTTGTTGCAGCAGTTCTCTGTTGTTCCAGGCTTGCTCAATTAATTCTTGCATAAATTTATTTTTGTGTAAATATACCGAAACAATGCAGGTTTTTAAAATTTACAAGTAATCTGAATTCGGCATAACATTAAGTAAGCAGTTATTTTTCAAAAATCTGCCAACTTAAAGTAAAAAATAAAAAATGTGGTTTAGTATATTTTGAATAATTTTGGCCACGGTATGGGAAGAATATTAGCAATAGATTACGGAACAAAAAGATGCGGCATTGCTGTTACTGATGCTATGCAAATAATAAGTACACCACTAACAACGGTTGCGGCAAATGAACTTACAGCATTTATAAAACAATACATTGCAAAAGAAAAAGTTGATACCATTGTTGTAGGCCGCCCGTTGCAGGCAAATGGCACCGCAAGTGAAATAGAACCTATGATAAAAAGATGTTTGCAATCGTTGGCAACTGTTGTTGGCGATATTCCTGTTGAACGTTTTGATGAGCGTTACACATCGCAACTGGCAATGAATGCATTGATACAAAGTGGTGTAAAAAAAATGGAACGCAGAGATAAAGCATTGATAGACAAAACAAGTGCAACCATAATTTTGCAAGCATATATGCAATGGAAAGAAATGCGTTGAAAACCACAAAATTTTAAAATACAAAAACGAAAAATATATGATACTACCGATAACGGCTTATGGCGATCCGGTGTTGCGAAAAAAAGGTGATTTAGTCACCAAAGATTATGAGGGCCTGAGCGAACTGATACGAAATATGTTCGACACCATGTACAATGCAAATGGTGTGGGACTGGCAGCACCACAAGTTGGAAAAAGTTTGCGATTATTTATTGCAGATGGAACGCCCTTTGCCGAAGATGAACCGGAAATGGCCAACTTCAAAAAAGTTTTTATCAATCCCACAATGCTTGATGAAGATGGACAGGCATGGAAGTTTAACGAAGGATGCCTCAGTATTCCCGGTATACGCGAAGATATTTTGCGCAAACCTGATATCACCCTGCGATATTTCAATGAGCAATTTGAAGAATGCGAAGAGCAATTTAAAAACCTTGCTGCACGCATTATTCAGCATGAGTACGATCACATTGAAGGCATATTGTTTACTGACAAAATATCGCCAATAAAAGACGCTTGTTGAAAAATCGGTTAGACGATATTTCGAAAGGCAAGGCCGATGTGGATTATAAATTGAAGTTTTATAACAAACGATAGCATGCATGTTTTTTGTGGGGATATATGGGTTGTGGAAAATCGACCATAGGAAAGAAAATTGCCACTATACTAAATTGCGATTTTATCGATACCGATAAACTGATTGAAACCAACGAGAATAAAACCATCGATGCAATCTTTGAAACCCATGGCGAAGAATATTTCCGTAACCTCGAACACCTTGCAATTGTTGAAATAATTAAAATCAAAAAAAATGTTGTTGTTGCTACCGGGGGTGGATTGCCATGTTATAATAATAATCACCAACTGATGAATGAAAGCGGTTGTAGTGTTTATATAAAACTATCTGCTGCTGCATTATCGCACCGCATTACACATTCAAAAATTCAAAGGCCGTTGCTTAAAAATCTCACCGAAGAAGATTTACTGCCGCATATTGCAAAACAACTGCAAGAGCGCGAAAAATATTACAACACCGCTAAAATAATTTATGATGGTATTGATGTAAAAATTCTGGAGTTGGCGAATATCATTAAGCTTAATATTGGTTGAGGTAAGTATATTGGTAATGTTAGCATTTACTAACCACAAAGAAATACAAAAGGAATACTTTCCCGTATTTATATCATTTCAGTTTTTGCTTCGCTCTTTTTCTTCTTTGCGAATTTTGCGTTTACATATTGCATTCATCGAAGTTAAAAGTATTAGCAAATTATCTAACGAAAACACGTTTAAGAAATAAACACTTTCTCCTCCCCTGCTTCGAGTGAAACTGTAATATGTTCTTTCATTGTTGTTGAAAGTCGGAGGCCTACGAAATCGGCATGAACGGGATAGCGCCTGTGGTCGCGGTCTATGAGTAATATGGTACGTATTTTTTTTACATCGGCATCAAGAAAAGGACGTAAAGCATATGTAAGGGTCTTGCCTGAATTTAATACATCGTCCACAATAATGATTACTTTATTTTTGAGTTCGCTGCTTTCAACCGTGAGATGAATATGCTGATTGGCCTGTCCCTGTTTATCAATTTTAAGTTGGAGCAAATGAATTTGAATAGAACAGATTTTTTCTAACGCTGCCTGTATACGCTGGGCAAGTATGTAACCTGTATCAACAATTCCGGCAATATATATGGAATGTTCGTTAGCATTATCTTCCAATACCTGATAAGCAATGCGATCGATGCGTTGCTGAATTTGTGTGCTGTTAAGAATTTGAATCATAGCTGTGGTTAAAATGCAAAGAAAGAAAATCTTTTAGTACATTGAACTGAGAAGTGATTAAGTGCTGAGGTTGCAAAGAATGCAAATTCCAGTAGCTCCATTTTTTAACCGCAAAGAACGCAAAGAAAGAAACCGCAAAATTCGCAAAGAATGCAATCTTGAATGAAGCAATTGATTTAACCGTAATGAATACATTCCAAAAAGTGGTAATGTGGAATGCACAAAAAAAGACATTAAAGGGTAGTGCTTTTCAAATCCGTTGTTGTGTTATGTTTATTCTATTCCTGAGGCGGTAATATTTTTTCTGTTTAGTATGAATTGATGCATACGGCCACCGGTTACAAACCATTTTTTGTAATAAGGCTCGCTCAAATCGCTGAGAATAACTCCGGCTTGTGTGGTGGCGTGAACAAATTTATTGTTGCCAAGGTATACACCAACATGCGAAATAATATTGCTGCGGCCAATTTTAAAAAATACCAAATCGCCTTCTTTTAAATCTTGTTTGGCAACCAACATCTTTACCGATTTATGTATAGCATGTGCCGAGTTTCCGAGCATAAAGCCGTATCCATAATTATACAACATGGCACTGAAGTGCGAACAATCTATTCCACGCATATCATCGCCACCATAGTGGTATGTGGTGCCAAGCCACTCATCGGCAGCGGCAAACAATTGCGGATTGGCAACAGTATCCAACTTCAAATTTAACGCCTGCGAATAGTATCCAACGTTATAATAATTGATAATGGAATCTTTTTGGTGTCGGCTTAAGTCCTGTGCGCAAATTCCGTTTACAGAGAGTGAAAATAAAATAATAAAAAAGTAATTTTTCATAAGTCAAAAAGTTTATAATTAAAAAGATATAAATTCATAAGTCAAAAGTTTCAATCTAAGAGTGACTGGCTAAAAGTCAAAATTTTAATTTCAAAAGTCAAGCACTGCATTTGAGTATCACAATTAATTTTTGCGAATAAGTAAAGCAATATTTTCCACATGATGTGTATGTGGAAACATATCGAAAGGCTGAATGCTTTGCAAAGTATAATGATTGCTCATCAATGTAATATCGCGCGCCTGTGTGGCAGCATTGCAGCTAACGTAAACAATGCGTTGAGCATTTATTTTTAATAATTGGGCAACCACAGCAGCATCCATTCCACCACGAGGAGGGTCGGTTATAATAACATCGGGCGTGCCATGTTGCTGCACAATTTCTTCTGTCAAAATTTTGCGCATATCACCGGCATAAAAAACGGTGTTCGATAAATTATTTATTGCCGAATTTACCTGAGCATCTTTAACAGCTTCTTCCACATATTCGATACCAACTACATGCTTGCAATGTGGCGCCATATAATTTGCAATGGTACCGGTGCCGGTATATAAATCATAAACTATATGATGAGATTGCAAATCGGCAAACTTCAAAACGGCATTATACAGTGCATGTGCCTGCACCGGATTGGTTTGAAAAAATGCCTTTGCACTTATCTGGAATTTTAAATTTTCCATCACCTCTGTGATATGTGGTAAGCCTGAAAAAAGCACAGCCGTTAAATCGCTATACGAATCATTTTTTTTGGGATTGATAATATATTGCAGCGAGGTGATAAAATTGAATTGAGTGCGAATAGCGTTCATCAACAAATTTATTTTCTCAGCATCGTTTTCAAAAAAAACAACCACCACCATCCACTCGCCATTAGTGGTGTTGCGGATAACCAAATTGCGCATCAAACCTGTTTGCTGGCGTATATCGAAAAAAGAAAAATTGTGTGTCAGACAAAAGTCTTTTACAAACAAACGTATTTGATTGCTTTTATCATCTTGCAAAAAGCATTCATTTATATCCAACACTTTATCAAATTTGCCGGGCACATGAAATCCCAAAGCATTGTGCATCAGCAAATCGGTATTACCCATTTCGCTCACTGTAAGCCAACGTTTGTTCGAAAAAGTAAACTCCAGTTTATTACGGTAATGTTTTGTATTGGCAGATGCCACAATATTATTGGTTTCGAAACCCGACAAGCCTCCAATATGTTGCAAGGCATCCACAACCATTTTTTGCTTGTAAAATAATTGTGTAGGGTAATCGAGGTACTGCCATTTACAACCACCGCAAGTGCCAAAATGTGTGCAAAAAGGATCGGTGCGATGAACAGAAGGCATCACCACTTTCACTATGCTGGCATGAGCATATTTTTTTTTCTTTTTAAAAACGTTTACATCAATCACATCGCCCGGCACAGCATGCTTCACAAATATCACTTGATTTTCGTGCCGACCCACTGCCATTCCATCATCGGCAATATCATGAATGTGTAATTTTTCTATTAATTGTAATTCGCTCATGAATTATTACGTTCTTTCCTTAACACAAATAAAACTTTGTTAATCGCTTTGTGTTTTGTAATTTTGAAGTGCAAATGTAGCTTATTATCACTATTGAACATGTCAATGAAACGTCCGTTAGCCATAATTCTATTCATATTTGGAATGTTTGCAGGTGAAAATGCTATGGCTTTTCACATTGTGGGTGGCGATTTTACTGCACGACATAAATTTGGCAACACCTGGGAAGTAACATTAAAACTCTTTCGCGACTGCAGCAATAGTCAAGGTGCACCTTTCGATCCATCTATTACAATGGGGGTTTTTAGAAAAGGAACCAATCAGCTAGAGTTGAGTGTTGAAATGTATCTCGACTCTATAAAGCCACTTGGGCTCACCGGTAATGCATGTGCACCACCACCGCAAGTATGTATGGAAATAGGATACTATGTACAGGATGTTATAATTCCAAACTATACATTGGGGCATTATTTAATTTGGGAACGTTGTTGCCGAAACTCTTCCGTTGTGAATTTAAATAACCCACAAAACACAGCTATGGCCTTTTATCTAGAATTGCCAAATCCAACATTACAAAACTCTACTGCTGTTTTTACTTATCCACCGTTGCCATATATGTGCATCGATCAACCTTTCACTTATAATTTTAGTGCAACGGATATCGATAACGATTCGCTGTGGTATAAATTGGTAACACCACTCGATGGTGGCCACTCGGACCCAACCCAACCAAATCCCTTTTCGCTGGGCGGTGGAGGGCAAACTCCAGTTTCGGCACCTTATGCGCCTGTAGCATGGGCGCCCGGTTACAGCACAAGTAATATAATAGATGGCAACCCTACCATTTCGCTCAACAGTTATACCGGCATAGTTACATGCACACCATTGTCGTTGGGTTTATATGCCATGGCTATAGTTTGCGAGGAATATCGCAACGGAGTAAAAATTGGACTCACAAGGCGCGAAATAGAATTTTTTGTGATACCATGCAATCAAAACGCAACCCCCAATATTAGTCCAACACAAGCACCGGGAAGCAATAGCAACTACGATTTATTTGCAGGTGATACTTTGTGTTTCGATATAAAATTTAGCGATCCTGACGATTCTCTCTTTGTAGAAGTAACAGGCGATTGCTTGCCGGGAGGCACTGCTGTAGCACCTTTTGCTACTGCCCAAATTGATAGCGGTTTAAAAAATGTGAATGTAAATTTTTGCTGGGAAACCACTTGCGATCATATTTCGACCACTCCTTATAAGGTGAAATATACCGTGCGTGATAATGGCTGCCCGTTGCCAAAATACAAATCGTTCGATTTTACCATTACTGTAAAAGAGCCACCCAATATTTTGCCTGTAAATTTATTGTGCATGGAATTTCTAAATGCCAATACAATGCAAATGTTTTATGGCATCATCAATCCACAGGATTCCGATTACTTTAAATATTTTATTATTTACAAAAGCATAGCGGGCGGAGCATTTTTTGCGTTCGATACTATTTATAATACTGCTCTCGATAATTTTATTGATACAGCAGCCACCAACTATGCAAATATTAATTACTGCTACTTCATTAAAGGTTATAATAATTGCGATCGTGAAAATATTTCGGATACAGTATGTACCGAAGACAGAAAAAACAAAACCGAAAATTACATTCGTACTGTTTCGGTGTTGGGCCCAAATGAGGTGAATGTAAAGTGGGAAAATTTTCCTGATGCCTATTTTTCTACATTGTATTTGTATAGAAAAGAAAATGATTTTGGCAGTGGAGCAAACTCTTATTCATTGATAAACACCTTGACACAATATACTGCCGATTCCATAATAGATGTAAACACAACTACTGGCTACAAATCATATTGTTACTATATGATAAACCAAAACTATTGTAAAAACTTCAGCCCCGAAAGTAATGATGCATGCACTATTTTGTTGACAGGTGAAGCCGGCACATTTTTAAATTCGATGAAGTGGAACGAATATAAAACATGGCGTGGTGGTGTTGCAACTTATGAGCTTTTACGTGCCGAAGGAATTACTGCACCCTTTAAACCACTCGTCACATTGGGCCCTGCAGATTATGCATATATCGATCAACAACTGGATTTTACTAAAGGATTTTACAGATACATTATAAAAGCCAGCGAAGGCCCGAATGGATTGAACGAAGTAAGTTGGTCGAACGAAATTCCGCTTACACAAATACCACAGGTTTTTGTGCCTTCGGCCTATACGCCAAACGATGATGGTGTAAACGAATTTTGGAAAGCACAGGCTACATTTGTTCGCGATTTTTCTTGCGTGGTGTACAATCGTTGGGGTCAATTGGTTTTTTCTTCGAACGACATTTTTCGCTCCTGGAATGGAACTTACAATGGTGAGGCTGCACCACAGGGAGTATATTTTTACAGAATAAAATATTCGGGATACGACTCCACAAATCAATATGAAAAAACAGGAAGTGTAACTATTTTACGTTAGTATAGTTTATTTCCTTTTTACATTCTTACGACAATTAGCAATTTTCAACTTGTTATATTAGCACCATCAAAAAACAAAAGACTATGAGCGACAAAACGAGAATTTTATTAGTAGAAGATGAGTTGCACATTGCACAACCTTTAAAATTAAATCTTGAACTTGAAGGTTACAAAGTGCATCATGTAGATAATGGCAAAGCGGCTTTAAAAACATTTAAGCAAGAGCGTTTTAGCCTCGTTGTGCTTGATGTTATGTTACCCGAAATGGACGGATTCAGTGTTTGCGAAGCAATACGATTAGATAATTCGAAGGTGCCCATTTTATTTCTCACAGCTAAAGCTTCTTCAACCGATAAGGTTACGGGACTTAAACTTGGTGCCGATGATTATTTATCGAAACCGTTTAACCTCGAAGAATTTTTATTGCGCGTAAGCAATTTACTTAAAAGGTCGGGCGGAAATTTCAATAATGTTGCTGGCGATGAGTATGAGTTGGGAAATAAGAAAATCAGATTCTCGCTCATGCAGGTAACCGAAGCCGATGGCAACATCATTCAGCTTACAAACAAGGAAGCAGCGCTGTTGCGTTTGTTAATTGACCATAAGGACGAAGTGGTATCTCGCGAACATATCCTCGAAACCGTTTGGGGATACGATGTGTATCCTTCTACCCGCACTATAGATAATTTTATAGTAACCTTCCGCAAATATTTTGAAGAAAATCCTTCAAATCCACGTTACTTTCAATCGGTGCGTGGTGTTGGTTATCGTTATAGTAAATAAAATTTTCTCTTGAAAATTATTGCCTTGCAGGGCTTATCCTAATATTTTGTTGATGATAATTGCCGCAGCCACGGCCGCATTGAGCGATTCCGTTTGTTGATGAATAGATTTCTGCACAATTGTTAATTTGGAATCGCACATTGACATTACTTCGGTCGATATGCCATGCGATTCGCTGCCGAGTACCAATATTCCAAATGGTGAAACTGTCACGTCATTTATCGAAACACCCTGCATGTGAGCTGCATAAACTGGTTGATTTACTTTTTGTTTATAATCGGCCAAAAAACTAACTATATCTATATACGTGCAGTTGACTCTGAACAATGAACCCATTGCAGCTTGCACAACTTTTGGATTATACTGCTCGCATGTGGTTGGCGAACAAATAATATTTTCGATTCCATACCAATCGGCAACACGGATAATAGTGCCGAGGTTGCCTGGATCGTTTATACCATCTATAACCAAAGCAAACTTGTTTACTAAAGCATTTATTTCAAACACTGAATGAGGCTGTTTTGCAATTGCCAACACTTTATTTGGTTGCGACATTGCAGATATACGTTCGAGCGCGGCCGGACTAATTTCGCAATAAGGCAATTTTTTCTGCATCAAAATTACGCTGTTAGCATCTATCCATTCTGCTGTGGCAAAAATGGTTTCAATGCCAAAGGTTGAATTCAATAATTCATGCACACATTTTTCACCTTCCACTATGAACAGCGATTGTGCCTGCCTTTCCTTTTTCTTGTGCAGTTCTTTTACAAAACTTATTTGGTTCTTTGTTATGCTCATTTATGTTGATGTTAACATCGCTATTTTATAATTTACTTTATTGATTGTGCTTTCCGTTATTGCAACACGAAAGAAAAAATTATTTTTACGCGCAACAATGTATTTCAATAGGGTGACAAATAAAGCAAATATTCGGCTGTTTAGTATACTTCTGGTGTATACTATCATCACAGCGTGTAATCCTTTGCGGCAAATTCCCGAGGGCAAATATTTGCTCACCAACAACCAGATTAAAGTTGACAAGTCTGAATTTAAAGAAAAACTCGCTCCGGTAATAAAGCAAAAACCCAACAGAAAAGTGCTGGGGCTTTTCAGGTTTCATATGTCGGTATATACATGGGCCGCCAAGCATCCTACTCGCAGGTTTAACAAATGGATGATGAATACCATTGGCGAAGAGCCCGTATTAATAGATACTTTGCTTTTGCGTAAATCTTCGGAGCAGTTACTTTTGTATATGAAGCATCAGGGATATTATGATGCCACCATTATTGATTCGGTAAAGTATAAGCGCAAAAAAGCACAGGTATATTACAACATCAAAGCAAACCAGCCTTATACAATTGCAAAGCTCGACATGAAAATGCAAGACACGAGTTTACAGCGGTTGATTGAATCTTACTCGGCCGAATCGTTGATACTTACAGGCGATGTAATTAGTCAGGATGTGTGCAATGCCGAAGCCGAACGAATAACCAAGGCGCTCAAAAATATAGGCTACTATGCCTTTTCGCAGTCGTATATAAAGTACAAAGCCGACACGGCCTTTGGCAACCATACATTAAAATTGCTGATGATGGTGAGCAACGAACAAAGCAAAGACACAAGTATTCAGGAAAGTAAAATCCATCATCAATTTTTTGTCGATTCGGTGATGATATACGTTGGTTTCGATCCTTTGATGAACGATTCAATACAATTTTTCACCGATACCGTTTATGCCGATGAATATTATTTTCTATACAAACCGGGTTCACGTATATTCAATACTCGCATATTATTAAGGAATACATTAATACAACCCTCTGCATTATTCAATCAATCGGAAGTAGAACAAACGTATACACGCCTGGCCGATATAGGCACATTCAAATTTGTAAATATTAAATTCACCAACATAACACCACGCGATTCATTGATCAACAATATGACTTGCAATATTTTTCTCACACCCATAAAACCCAAGAGCTATAACATCGATTCGGAAGTAAATTACAATGGTGGTAATGTAGGGCTGGCGGGTTACTTAACTTTCCGCAACAACAATGCATTTCGTAATGGCGAATTAATTGAGTTTGCTTTACATGGTTCTGTCGAAGCTACACCTGCCATATCGAGCACGGCAACTGGTGAGCAAAAGAAAATTTTCTTGTTCAACACATTCGACTTAGGTCCGGAAATTAATCTCAGCTTTCGCGATTTTCTATTTCCATTTGCAAAAAAATTGAAAAAAGAAAAATCCAATATTGTAACAACCATTGCAACAAAATACAATTATGAAGTACGTTCAGAATTTAAACGCTCCTCTGCCAATCTTTCACTGGGTTACAATTTTCGCAATCTTAAAAAGGTTAGCTTTTTGTGGAGTCCCATTACTATCAATCTTTTAGATGTAAATCTCTCTGAAGCTTTTGAAAATATCTTATTAGCAACAGGAGATAAAGGATTGATAAGCAGCTATCAAAAACAACTTATTGCCGGGGGCGCTTTTAGCTTTGTATATTCTACGCCAAATGCTAAATCGAAAAAACTACTTAAATATTTACGTTTTAATATTGAAACATCGGGACACACATTATATCTTTTCGATAAAATTTCAAACAACACTCTAAACATCGATAATAGGTATACAAGGTTCAATATTCCATATACCACATACACTCGTCCCGATTTTGACTTCCGAATCTATAGATTTTTTAAAAGCAGCAATTCATTGGTTTATCGGTTTGTTTGTGGTGTTGGTTATACATACTGGAATTCAACACGCATGCCATTCGATAAAAGTTTTTTTGCCGGAGGATCGAATGATCAGCGCGCATGGAAACCGCGTACTTTAGGGCCCGGTTCATTCAACAATGGCGACAACTTTAACCGTATAGGCGATATAAAAATAAATTCCAACGTGGAATACCGCTTCGATATATTAAAAATAATTGAAGGTGCTGCATTCGTTGATGCCGGCAACATCTGGAATTTGAAAAAGGATAAAGATTTTCCCGGAGCCGAAATAACGACCAAAAGATTTCTCGATGAAATAGCCATTGGCACAGGCCTTGGTGTGCGGTTCAATTTTACATTTTTTATTTTTCGTATAGATGCCGGTGTACGTGTAAAAGATCCAACCAATCCTGCCGGACAAACGTGGGTGTACCAAAATATTAAACCAAAAAATTTCCTGTTCAATTACGGTATTGCGTATCCGTTTTAGGGCGCGTTATGACGCGTGTAACGGTGGGCGCATTAAAAAATCCGTTTCAACATTTCCATTTTGCTAACGGCATCTGCACGCTTCTTTCTTTCATTTTCTATTACCTCGGGTTTTGCATTAGACACAAATTTCTCATTGTTTAATTTGGCATCTACCGATTTCAAAAATCCTTCGAGGTACGCTATTTCTTCTTCCGCTTTTTTTCTTATCGGCTGCGGTATCGGTTTTGCCTTCGAGTGGTATATAGTATTCCGATGTATCAACCATGAGTGTATACGTACCTTGTGTTGCGTTGTGCTTTTCACTTAATACCGGTTTTACATTGGCCAACTTTGCTACAATCTCATATACATTGCCTGCATAGTTGTTATTGGTGTAAATAAATTCTAATGCCTCCTTTGGCGACAGTTGTTTGGCGGCACGCATGTTTCGCAGTGCCATTACTATTTGTTGGGCATGCTCAAACTGTTTTAAAATCGCCTCATTTGCCACGCTTACTGTTGGCCATGTTGCCACAATACAACAATCGTTTTCATCGCGCTTACGTATGGTATGCCATAACTCTTCGGTAATGAATGGCATAAATGGATGCAGCACAATTAAATTTTGTTCAAACAATAAAACAGTTTCGTCATATACTATTTGTGATATAGGTTGTGGCTCACCATTTATAAATTCGGGCTTTACCAACTCCAAATACCATGCACAGAAATCGTCCCACACTAATTTATAAGTTGCAAGCAACACATCGCTTATGCGGTACTTATCATATAGTTCATTCAACTCTGCAACGGTTGCACTCAGTTTATTCTTATACCATTCTATGGCAGCCAATGCCACATTCGAAGCAGCAACATCTTTACTTACTGTCCATCCATTTACCAGCCTGAACGCATTCCATATTTTATTTGCAAAATTGCGGCCTTGCTCACATAAGCCTTCATCAAATGGTAAATCGTTGCCGGCAGGTGAACTAAACAACATACCCACACGCACACCATCGGCACTGTACTTTGTAATCAATTCCAGTGGGTCGGGAGAATTGCCAAGCGACTTACTCATCTTCCGGCCAAGTTTATCGCGTACTATTCCGGTTAGATATACGTTGGTAAAAGGTTTTTCATTTCTGTATTCATATCCTGCTATTATCATACGCGCCACCCAGAAAAATAAAATCTCCGGTGCTGTTATTAAATCATTTGTAGGATAATAATAATTTATATCAGCATTGTTGGGATCCTTAAAACCATCAAACACCGATATGGGCCACAACCATGACGAAAACCATGTATCAAGCACATCTTCGTCCTGTTGCAATTTATCATAAGCAACGGCCTTACCACCTTGGGCTACTAGCTTCGAGTTATATTCTTCGAATAATTTACGAGCTTCCTCCTCGGTTTTTGCAACCATAAACTCACCTGTTTCATTGTACCATGACGGTATACGTTGGCCCCACCAAAGCTGTCGCGATATGCACCAGTCGTGTACATTTTCCATCCAGTGCTTATAGGTATTCAAAAACTTGTCGGGTATAAGTTTTATATTTCCGTTCAATACATTTTCAAGTGCCGGTTGCGAAATCTTATCCATTTTCAAAAACCATTGCATACTCAACCTTGGCTCTATGGCTGCGTTGGTGCGCTCGCTGTACCCCACCTGACTTTTATAATCTTCCGTTTTTATAAGGTAACCATCGGCTTGCAAATCGGCAGCTATTTTTTTGCGAACTGCAAATCTGTCTTCACCAATGTACTTGCCTGCACGCTCGTGCATTGTACCATTTTCATTAAAAATATTTATTACTTCCAGCTTGTGTTTTATACCAAGGTTGTAGTCGTTCACATCGTGTGCAGGGGTAACTTTCAATGCACCTGTTCCAAAATCCATAGTCACATACTCATCGCATATTACAGGCACAGTGCGGTTTGTGTAAGGAATAGCAACATGTTTGCCATGAAACTTTTTGTAACGCTCATCATCGGGATGAATACAAACTGCACTATCGCCCAATATAGTTTCGGGGCGCACTGTTGCAATGGTAATAAAATTACCTTCTGCAAATTTCGCTTGTGCAGCCACAGCATCCATTGTATCAAATTTTTCGTTGGCATCAACCACAGCATATTGCACATAATACAATTTCTGCATTACTTCTTTCCGAATCACCTCTTCATCGCTCACAGCAGTCAATCCCTGTGGATCCCAGTTTACCATGCGCACCCCTCGATATATTTGTCCTTTGCGATACAAATCAATGAACACATCAATCACCGCCTCGCTCAAATCATCCTCCATTGTAAATCGTGTACGCTCCCAATCGCACGATGCACCAAGCTTTTCCAATTGATTAAGAATAATGCCGCCATACTTTTTCTTTCCACTCCCAGGCATACTTCAAAATTCTTCGCGCGACAAATCGCTCTTATTTATTCCCTGCTCTTTCAACATTGCAACAACCTTTGCTTCAGTAGCTATCGATGCATGATCGGTACCGGGAACCCAACAGGCATTTTTGCCCAACATGCGCGCCCTGCGAATAAGCACATCCTGTATCGTGTTGTTAAGCATATGCCCCATGTGCAACACACCCGTAACATTTGGCGGGGGAATAACAATCGTATACGGTTCACGTTGATCGGGCACACTCCGAAAAAATCCATTCTCTTTCCAGTAAGCATACCACTTCGCCTCTATATCTGCAGGGCTATATGTTTTAGCAATCTCATTCATAATTTATAATTGAAAAAATATTTGAGCCGCGAATATAACGGATTTACCCACATGCGAAAAATCTATGCCGAATGCATTTAAGCTTTTGCACGAATAAATATTTTTATTACGGGAGGCGGTGGCCTCTACGGTACTGCTTGCCTTGCAAGCAGTACAAGATTTGCAATGCCACAAACATTGAAGACCAAAATATTTAGAACAAATCTGTTTTTTAAAGAGACATTCATCTAAATTAAATCACCTTTCGCTCAATGTCATTCAGTAAAAGTATTTATTCTTACAAAGTGATGGATTAAAATTCATTAATACAAAATTGAGTCGAGCCTATGTCACTAATACTTTTGCTAAATGGTTTGCCACAAAAGTGCCATAGGGTCAACACTTGGGCAATAATGAAAAAACATTTGAACCCAAGTCAAATGGGGACGACATTTTTATTGCCGTAATATTTCTTAATTAAAATATTGTCTCTACATTCTAAAGTCCCGTAGGGACTAATGCTAAGCCTTTGAAACCCTTACACAGTAGGTGTTTGCGGGGTTTTGTATTTGTTGGGTAACATATAGGTAAAACATTTATGGGGTAAAACACATTGCATGCCGATGCTCTGAAACCCTTATGAATAGGGGCTTTGGAGGCATTGAACATATGTGAAAAATTGCGCATTTTTTTTACTTTTAATAATGCACCAATATACATTATTATGCATCAATATGCAACATATATTTAATAAAACTTATTAACACAAAACACTTGCTGTATAAGGGTTTCGGGGTTTGTGGCTTTTTTGTTTTTGCGGCTTTGCTGGCACCAGTTGAACACATTTTTGTGGCCGACTTTATGCTTATAGGTTGTTTGCAAAACTCAAATCACAACAGCAAACCTGGTCTTTTATCAAAGAAGTAGGACAACAAAACACACGTACCAACAAGACCTTTCCTAAGCCCCCCACACAAACAATAAAGGCCGAATTAAATCGTGTTTTTAAAACCCCAAGATAATATTTCTAAATATTAAAAAACATGTGGGGTTTTAAAAAACGTAAACGTACGGTCGCAAAAAAGTTTGTTAAGAAAGTAACAAGCATAATTTGATTTAAAATTTGCTGATAATGGCTTAATAATAAGCAAAACAAGGCAAAGAGAGGCAATGTAACTATTGTAATATACGTAGTATTATTTTATATTTACAAGAAAAAAATGGCAGCCTCACATTTTATTGAGAAGGTGGATTTCAATACAATAATAACCACAGGAACGCTTGATTACTTATCTGGTAATGATGACGATATAGTGCTTGAAATGGCTGATGAGGCTGTTGAAGAAATGAAAGCTTATTTGGTGGATAGGTATAATATTACTTCAGCCTTTGACATGACAGGCAGTGAGAGAAATAAAACATTGCTTATGTATGGTAAGGATATAGCTTTATACCATTTGTTTAGCCGAAGGCATACAAACCAAATACCTACAATAAGAGCAAAGCGATATGAGGCTGCTATGGACTGGTTAAGAAAAGTGCAGAAACAAGAAATCAACCCTGTAGGATTGCCAATAAGTGGAATAAAAATGGTTGCGAGTGGAGGAAATACAAAACGTGAAAATCATCAATAATTATGGCAAAAAGAACCGAAGCTAAAAATGGAAGTACCATTATCCAAAAGATAGAAGTTACACAAATAAAAAGAGGCGCACAGGACATAAGTAAATGGCGCAATGCTATACAATCTGCTGAAAGCATTACCATGCCAAGGCGAATATTGCTGTACGATTTATATGAGGAAATATTAGTTGATGGACATTTAACAGCTGTGATAGAAAAAAGGAAGCTTGCAGTGACAAATACGCCTGTGGTGTTTGTGGAAAAAGGAGTAGTGCATGATGAGATAACTGAGCTGACAAGCACAGAAGATTTTATAAACTTATTACATTACATAATGGAATGTAAACTGTGGGGACATAGTTTGATTGAACTGAGTTTTGATAATAAAAAAATGCAACCGAAACTTATACCACGGAAGCATGTGGAACCGAATAAAGGGATTATATTAAGGCACCAATATGACCAAACTGGATTTAGTTACAGAACAGCACCCTATTTAGATTATTGCATTGAGGTAGGAGAAGAAAATGGACACGGACTGCTAATGAAAGCTGCCCAATATGTAATTTATAAACGTGGGGGATTTGGAGACTGGGCACAATATTCTGAATTGTTTGGAATGCCATTTAGGATTGCAAAGTATGATGGGTATGATGAAAAAACACGCAGCGAATTAGAGACAGCACTGAGGGAGGCTGGTTCTGCTGCATATGTGGTAATACCTAAAGAGGCAGATTTTGAATTTATACAAAACAATGCAGCAGGTAGTAATGTGCTGTATGAGGGGCTTATAAATTTATGCAATAAGGAACTCTCGAAATTGATATTAGGGCAAACCATGACTACTGAAAGTGGCGGTGCACTGGCACAAGCAAAAGTACACCAAGAAGCGGAGCGTGATTTACTGATGGCGGATAAGTTATTTGTAAAAAATGTGCTGAATGATAAACTTATACCAATACTGCAAAAGCATGGATATAATACAGGTAAAGGTAAATTTTATTTTAATGAACAGGAACATATAGATTTGAAAACAAGATTGGATATGGATTTAAAACTTGCCGAAAGAATAAAAATTGATGATAAATATTTTTACGAAACATATAATGTACCCACACCAACTGAAGGTAAGAAAATAGAAGAGGGAACAACTAAACAAGAAGAAATAGTATGAGCGCATTATTTAATTTATACGGACAAATAGCCACTGCTATAACCGACAATGTACCCGAAATAAAACATGTGGATATTGACATAGGGCAATTGAAAAAAGAGGGTGCAGAAATTCCTGTGGTATATCCTGCGGTATTGATACGAATAGAAAATGTATATTGGAGAGACTACGATGCTGCTAAACAAATTGGCGTGGTACACTTGCGGCTAAAAATAATTTATCCATTTGAAAATGAAACTGAATATTACAGCGCCCCACATGGAGTACGCACCGAAATGGCAACCTTTTATGCAATAGTTGAAAATGTTAACAGGTATGTGAGCCTGATAGCACCAGGCACATTTACAAGAATAAATAGGTTTAACGAAGCGCACTTAGAAACGAATCCAGAAGAACAAAAATGGATATACTGTTTGGATTATTACTGTAATGTATATAGTGATGGTAGTGATTTTATTGATGGTGAATCTTTTGATTTTGATTACGATTTACTTTTGAAATTTGATGCGTTATTGGATAGGACATTGAGGGGAAAGAAGGTAGATAAAACAACAACGATGCTGTGAATAAACTGCTGCCTGATGGTTATAGTAGAAATGTAAATGTTTGAAAATGACAGGGGAACAGCCAAAAAAATTTAATAAGCACACAGAAAAGCAATAAAGCAAACTTAAATAAAAAAAGGTGATTAAATAGTAATACTGAGTTGTGTGGATTTGTTAAGACCAAAAAGCACGCCATGCGCAATGCTTATACGCAGGGAATCTTATGTCATGCGTTCTTGCTATTTTACGTGAGTAAGTCTATTTTGGAAACTTTAAATCATTCCAATTAATGAAGGTTATTTGGCAAGTTTCATAATTGCCCTCTTTGCGGAAACGAAATTTATAAGCGAATCTTGGATTTGCAAAATCAGGGTCGCCTATTGCATATATATAGTATCCATCCTCATATCGCACATAGTTCCTTTTTGTTGAATGAATCCATGTCATCGATTAATAGAGATAAAGTGCTACCAAAATCGGCTGACCACATGATAATAATTGAACCATCTAGCTGTAAGAAAACACCGTGAACACCACTCTTGCAAGTAGCACCAGTACCATACCATTTGACAAAATTATCATCAATACCGTGGTCGGGGTAAATATTTAGAAGTTGTTTATTTAAATCGTCTTTTGATAGGCGAGCAAAAGCCATTGCACTTGAATAATTTGCTCTAACAACCACAGCACCGTCAACAATACGTGTGTCAAGCTTTTGTGATAAAACAAGTTTCGATAATAGGGTAATGGTAATTAATACAGCTAAATGTTTTTTCATATTGAAAGTTTTTTTAGTAATAAATATGACAAGGTGGTTTACCTCTTTCTTATGCACCAGATAAAGTGACTGTAATCACAAATGCTAGAAAAAAGATATTTGACGAATATTGACGTTAAGTGCATCGAGAAACGAATATCTAAACCACATTGGAGGATTAATAATAGCACTGAAGTAAACTCTAACTCCATTGTGATCTGTAATCTTTGAACAAACTTCTAAAAGAAGACTACTATCATTTAATAAGTCCTCATTCATGTCGTTTATTATAAACTCCGTTTCCAAAAATATTTCTTTTGATTTCTACCGTCGATAGCGCGGAGAAATACAATATTTGTTTTCTCTGATGTGCGTTTTTAGCATCAAACCTTTGTTTTGAAATCCAACAGTGTTTTTGCAGTCGGTAATTTCAAACAAGTCTTTGCCGTCAAACAGTAATGTTTTTAATTGCCCATCCATAACATTCATTTAAACTTTTTATTATTTATAAACCCCGCCAACTGCTCGCTCGAAGCCGTTTGTATGCCGCATAACGACAGCCTGTGAAAAAACCATTTCCTCAAAAGCTGCACGTTAACAACATGTGGTAAAAATAAAAATTACAACGACACCGTTGACATACCTTAGCAAAAAAAATTAATATGCATCACATAGCTGAGGGCTACCGGCATCAAATTGAAATATCAAGTTTAGATTGCAACATCGATACTGAAAATATTGTACGCTTTATTGGTGCCTTTGTTTGTAAGCTTTATTTAGTGAAATTGAAATTTGAAAGAGGAATTGCTTTCGTGGTATTTTTAAACTCAAGAAAGGAATAAATCGTATATGGTCATCGTTAGGCCACCTGTCACCACCCTCAAATCCGATAGCTAAAACTTCTACACGCCACTTGCGAAAACTACCAAAGGTTCAGTGCAATATGGACTTCATGCTTTGTACTATGCACAGCATGATGACCTGGCTATTGTACACTGGTTAATTCATTGATTTTAATGTTGGAAAATTTTTTAAAAGCATCATTAAGCAACCATCTTAAAGAAACAAATTCTAAAGGAATGCGGTGAAAAATATGGACGGACATATTGAATTGAGGCAGATTAGAATCCCTTTCATTTGTAAAACTGAAAACGAATTGAGGGTCGTCACTTGGTACTCTTATGAAATTATATTTCTTAGCAATTTTATCAACATAACGTATATCAATAAAAATAATAATAGAAAAAACTCCTTCTAAAAAGTCAAGATAATTATTTGGGTTGAAAATGCTCAATGAAAACGGGAAATAACCTTGTTCTGGGAATTTCATCGTGTTTAGCAAAAAAGCAATAGGCATTTCTATACCATTGCTTTTAAAAACAGAAGAAATATTCTCATCAAGGAGGGGTGTTATGAGAAATGAAATATAGAACGCCTGGTTCGACAAGGCGGTATACAAAGCCTTCTGATTTAGATGTTTCAATAAGTTCGTTAACAATTGTTATGTAATTTATCTCAGGGCTACCAAGAGCCCATCTTTCAATCTTCTGGCCAAACCCGTATAAGTTTTCGGTTATATCAGTTGCTAGGTATTTAAATACTTTGTCGGCATTTTCTTTTTGCCTAATGGTTCTACTATTGTTGTTTTCGCTAGACTTAACCCTACATACTGTGCTCCTTCCACCTGATATCAAAGTAATATCTGCATATCTTAAAGCCGAAGTCAAATCATTTAAAATAGCAATTCTTCCATTTTTAAATAAATACCTGAACAAATGCAACTCTTTTTTTAGGCCAGATTTCTCAGACATAAACCCAGCTGTCTGTTTAAAAGTCATCGGCTTTATATCAAATTTATCCAAGAATGTATAAGCAATAGAGTCGCCAATACTATGAAAAACAATAAGAAGCCATCTATATTCTTCTATCTGATATTCCTTTTGTTCAATCTTTTTCTTAGCAGCTAAAGATTCATCTTTAGATAACCACTGGTGAGGTTTTTTTCTAAAATGGTTTAGGTTTTTAATTTCTTGTTTCTGAAATCTAATTTGGCTTTGAGGTAGATAATTCTTTTTAATAAGGTTTCTGAATTACTCTCCATTTCGCTATATTTTCAAAAAGGATTTTCACGTGCAAAATGCACATCGGATAGAAGTTTAAGTAAAGACTTTCTATATCTGTTGAACATACAAGGTGTTAATTTTAAGCGTGTATAGAGAAGAAGGGATTAAAGAAGTAATTTTTTGGGGATAAAATGCGATACACTCATTAACCACAAATGTAAAAATACTTGCACACACATGCAAGATGCTAACAAAGTCCCAAAAAATTTATTTCTTTTAAAACCTTATGTTGGTAGCAGTGCTTATCGATGCGAGATTATTCTTCCGCAAATTGATAACGAGTCCAATATTTATCATTTGAATTTATACGCACTTTAATATTAGTTTCTTTTCATAGTAAAGCAATTCATATTCTGTTTTGAATAAAGTTGTATCTACTTGAGACCATTTATTATACTTGTTAAGAATACTTGTATCTTTTTCATTCTTCAGTACAAAGTAATCTGCTGCTTTTTTGAGTGGGAAACTCTTTTTAATCGAAGCTATAAATTGTTGATTGTATTCTGGTAAGGTATCTTTTCTAATCCGGAAAATTATCACACTTGTATTTGGTTTACCTAACCACTCCACTTACAAATTGTAACCTGACCCATACTGAAGCCCCAAATTTCACTCAATGAATCTTGCGTACTTAACGTAAACCTGCTCGAGTAAGGTAGCTCTTAAATAACTAAAATCATTTAACCCTATTTCAATGTCACTTATTTCAATAGGTGTTTCATTATACTGCTGGCCGAATGACCCATAAATTGAAATGGCGAATAAAACTGTGAAAGCTATTTTCATTTTTTCTGTTTTGCTACATTTTTAAATGTAATTGTTATTGGCGAGGTGCTGAGAAAAAGTAGCTTAGTCATATAGGCGCAGACAGCTTTTTGTCTGTTAGCTTGTCAATCAAGACCTGAAAATAAAACTTGTTCGTGTCCTGATTGATGACTCCTTTGTAATCAACATCAGCCCTAAGTTCAATTTGCTATATTTATTATTTTGTTTGGCTTTTAAAAATTAAATGATTGTTATTAACTGAGGTCTTTCGAGCAAGCTGTAAGCATTGCTGCCAACACATAAATATATGCACCTCGTATTACGTATATATTTACTTTCACTGCGCTAATGTATTGAAAATTAGCATTAAAACTATGCTTTGCAAAATATATTTGCACCTAATGTAGGTTGATAAAAATAAGGCGCTTTAGTTACCTCATATGTTTGAAATTGGCATGTGCGACACAGAAGCGTTACAAAAACAAAAAGCACGACTAAGTATACACTCCATAGCTATATTTACACTAACGACCCGGGCAAAACCCAGTACTAAAATTTGCAAGTGCAATTTATTAGCGCGGCATTGTTCATTAGAGGAAATTTGCATTAGTTTCCACCATGCTGCCAACAGTAACCGTTTGCACTTTTTGTTAATCTCTTGCATGGTGTGCCTGCTTTAGTTTTAGATGCACATTGAACAGACGATGATGAAGTGCTAGGAATATGGTTGGAATTGGAATTGCTATTGGAATTGCTATTGGAATTGTTTTGCGAATTCGATAAGAGCCAATAATTCACACCTCCATGACGGGAACAAGCACCGCTACCTGTTGCACTGCTTTGAGTACCATCATTGCAAATACAGCCAACTCGAACTTGAGATGTTGATAGTGAAATACTATTGTTTGATAATGTGGATGGATGGCAAACCGAGCAAGGAGAATACTTTCCAACTGCATCAGACAGATTTATTGCTATTTGACTTTGGCTTAAAAACCTACACGATGCGGTATGATACTTCTTACCAGATTTAGTGACATAAACTGTCTGGGCAGGTGAACTATGTGCAGCAATGGTCAAAAATATTACTAGTAATAAAAATAATTTCTCATTATGGTAGATTTTAATTTTGTTTAAATTTTATTGAAAGCACCGGATGTATTTCACGCCCATTATTTGCCATTCCTTTTTGACCATGCAGAAAATCCCAAAAACCCACGCCCGTTATTGTAACTAGCTTATGTTGTGGCAGTGAAGTAAATGAATGTAATGGTACACCAATATTTTTTAAAAACCAATTATATAATTCAAACATATCACTATATCTGCTTGTTTTTTGAATAGCGGAGCATTCGGGACTTTTAATTTCAATAACCATTGTTTCATCAGTTGTTATATCTTCAATAACAACATGGATGTCTTTATCATCCGCTTTGACAAAACCAACAATAAAGCAATCAATAGAGTATATATCAGTTTCAGATTCTTGACGTAAATACAACCTGCCGAATGGCGCAGGTAAATTAACTTGTACATGCACGCTGCTTTTTTTTAAACAATCAAAATGAACTTTTGAAGTATCAACATCAGATAAAGATTTAATATTCCACCTCTCTACGCCACAATCCTGTGCAAATAAAGAATGCGTAGAAATAAAAAATAAAAACGGAAAAATATACGCAATCCATTTATTCATAGAGATGAAATTTTAATACAACTTACCCATCACTCGTTCAATATTTTTGCGTTAGAACCTACATCATTTTTTGCTGAGAAATGGATTAATACTAAATAAAAAAACAAGTTGAAAATTTTTGTACAAAAGTACTTTTGAGTGCAACTACAATTATTTTCTTTTGTAATTATTATACTTATTGTTGTCAGGTTTAGTTTTAATATGAGGTGCAACATAGGTGCCGTTACTTTTTTGGTAACCCTTTTTGCAATTTATATTGACCACCATTATTATAGTTACGTGGTGTTGTTGTAGTTGAGGTGAATATGATTGCTTGTTTGCCTTGTAAACACATATCTGGTGTTCCGCATCCTTTTGGTTTGAGCATTTATGCTGAATGAGACAAGTGACAAGAATGATAGAAGGAAAATGAGTTTTTTCATTTTATTGTTATTTAAAATTGTGCCTACTCTAAAAGGTTTTCGGCTTACCCGCTTATTTTAGCTGAAATAGAAATTAGTCAAATATTTTGTCAAACTGTTCTACCGTATCAATATTTTCTTGGTCAAAACTGTTTGATTTGTGTAATGTGGAAGCATATTCTGAAATATGCTCAGCATGAAAAAAAGGCGACATCATGTGAGAATCAAGTATTGCCATCATAAAAGCATTTACTCTTGAACTAACTGTGTAAGGGTCTGCTGTACCTTCGGTATTGAATTTAATATTTATCATCCTTTAGCAATACGGCATTAGTGATTTTTTCTACACCACCATTCCTTAAATACTCATTTGTGAGTTTGATTTTTAATTCCAAATTTGATAATTCTCTTTTAGCCATTTGTGTTATTCTACTTGCAAAATTTAAATATACCAAGCCCTGACTCTATTGCTACTCCGATATGTTTTTATCGACTAAGGAGTTGTTGGTTGTTTTAGTGTTTGCAAGAAGGTATGCTCCTGAAAGGCCACAAAGACCTAAGAATATTGGAGCATTAGAAGCTCCACCACCTGATTAGTATAACCAACCACCGTTAAATATGCCAGATAGATTACCGTAATTCAATAGACTTTCCAAAATTTTAAAACTCTCAAGGTAGAACACTAAGCCGCCAATAATAGCGAATGACAATAATGTTAGTCCGCATATAAATTTAATTTGTTCAATGCTTTTCATATTTGTTGTTGTTAAAGTTACAATTTCAAAATTAGCACTGTCGCCTAAAATGGCAGCTAACTCATGGATATACAAAGGTTTTGCGACTATATACGATATTCAGAAATTTCATATTTATCAAACGGTTTAATATCATTGATTTAGGTATAGGACATAGATTACAAGGCAGTTGCGTATATCCACAATGGATGGTAAATTTTGATGTGGTTGGCATCATTTTACGCAGCAAACATAAATGTTTATTTGACACCACAAAGTATAATTTTAATAAATGTGTAGCTTGATAAGAAAACAAGAATTTGAAAAAGTGGGGGTGGAAAATAGTAGATGTAGATAGCGGGAAGGAATGTTTAAGAGTTTTATTTAATAGGTGCGCACTTTGGCTTTGTATTAAAAATAACCGCAAATGAAGTATTGAAAACAACTATAAAAGGAAAATGTGCTAGAGAAATACACCCAAGCAATCAAAAAGTGCACGTCTTAAAAAGCTTCAAAATTTAACGCAACGCAAAACGTGGCGCTGAACGCTATGATGCAGGAAACGGACAGACCTTGTAGACAAAAGTCCAATGCTTGCTACGACTAAATGGGGCTTTCGTCTATACGGCTAAATGTTAGCTGCCTTTTTAACTGGCTGCAAGAGTCTTAATACAATTGAGAGTTTGAGTTATACTGGCATCTAAACCATATTCATCATCATAGTCATTAAAGCAAAATTCAAGAGAAATACCCTTTTGGGTTTCTTCAAACTTTATAAGATGTGTTTCT
>JADKFV010000035.1 GCA_016717325.1 Bacteroidota bacterium
ATAATTACCGCCCTACCATTCGACTCTATATAGTAACTTGCCTAAAGCTAACATCCCGTATATATTTGTTGAATAAACATAAATTTATTTTTGCTAAATATTGAGTACTCTTGTCAACCAAAATATGACACATAAGTCATAAAACAATAAGATATATATCAATTCTTTCGATAAATAGGATGTATTACAATTGCATCTTAAAGTTATAGTATGTCGCAAATACTTGAGAAATAGCTTGCTACCACTGCGGTGGATGAATGCGCAGGAGAAACGGTAGCAATGGATGACAAATTTTTTGTTGCAATGGTTGCAAAATGGTTTACGAAATATTGCACGAGAATAATTTGTGTTCCTATCCTGAAATGAATAATGCCCTGGTAAAAAGCAACCTCAACCTCACGGGCAAGCGTTCGAGTTTTCCTCGACCTGGCTTTGGCCGTGAAATTGAAGTTGATAAATTTTCAGAATAAAATGAGGTGCAGGTTACATTTCATTATTCTGGTGTAATTTCTTCGCGGGTAAATTTTTTGAAAAAAGAATTGTTTATAGCATTTGACGAAAATAAAACATCGCTACGCACTATTGTAGAGCAACTTGCACAAACAGGTTACGAGCCATCTATCCACCTCGACTCGATGGCAAAAAAAGAAACCAAAAAATAATCGTTCGCGAATTATACGAATTCATGTTGCCGGATTTTGTTTTGCTAATATTATGATGCTTCATTTTCCTGAATATTTTTCATCGGGAATAATCATTGATGCAGGCTGAAAATAATTTTCCCTTAGTTGATTTTGCTGTTGCGTTGCCGGTGTTTTTTACAGTGCATCAAATTTTTTATCAAATCTTTTCAGGCGATAAGGCACAAAACACGGCATCGATATTCCACCGTTTCCTTGCATTAAGGCATTTTTGTTCGTGCGCTTTATGAAATTATCACTCAAACAGGAGCAGGTTTTTCGATATGGTGGAAAATCTTGTTTTCTTTTATGCTTATTGCCAGTTGGTTTCAGGATTTCACTCTTCGATTCTATGGCTTTCGATCGCGATTACAAATCGTATTTTCCTATTTCGGTTACAACCATAAAAATAATATTGAAACTGACCCTGGTGGTGAACGATTTAAAAATAAGTGACAGAATAATTCGCAACAACGAAATTATTCCTTTGTGGATGCATAATACTACTAAAAGGAAATGCAAACATCGATTATCACTTTGTAACAGGCGAATCGATACCGTCAAATCATGAACCGGGTGGAAACAGCCTTTGCCGGAGGAAAACAAACCGGAGGAATAATAGAATTGCAGGTAATGCTGAAATTTCGTGCGCACTTCCTGACAATTATGGAGCAGAAATTTTTCGGAAAATGGTGAGTAAATTGGAGAAAAATTGTGCAGGCAATTAGCTAAATGGTTTATTGTTGTTGCCACAAGTTGGTAATTGCTTTTGTGGCCCGGTCATTACCGGTGGCAAAACTGATGTACACAAAGCACCGTCAATGCTTTACTGCTGTGCTGGTTATTGCAGATGCTCCTTGTGCACTTGCTTTGTCGGCACCATTTACTTACGGAAATATTTTACGCATACTAGGTAAGAACAAAATTTACCTCCGCGATTATCCACCATTGAAAAAGCTTGCCGATGTTAATACTATCGTTTTGATAAGACCGGAACGCTGACAAAAACAAATCGGCAGAAGTGAATTATTATGGTCAGCAGCTCATCGTCGAAGGTTGGTACCGGTATGGTCTTTATTGCGGCAATCATCGTATCCCCTTAGCAAGTTATTGTGCAAACAGTTTTATGTAAATGGTTTTTTCATTGGAACAATTATATTGAAGAAACTGGAAAAAGGATTATTTACATTGGTGTAAATAATATAAACGTAAAGGGAAGTTATGTTTACCTACGCAATGTCACTAAATCCTGCCAATGATAAAGGAAGTAATGTTTTTATAAGCATAAACGATGAATATAAAGGATATTTTTGTATTGAGCAATTAGTACCGGCAAGCCGTGGCCAGAATGGCGGCTAATTTATCAAGCAATAAATATGGAAATGGCCATTCTTGAAGGTGATAATGAAAGTGAGCAAAACCGTCTCAATATTTTTTTGCAGACAAAGCCGGAAATGCTTTTTCATCAATCGCCCGACAACAAACTCTTTGCTACATAAAAACCCGCACAATAAAAACAAAAAGTGCTAATGATAGGTGATGGACTTAATGATGCCGGTGCACTGATGCAAAGGGATGTGGGCATTTCACTTTACTGAAGATACTAACTCATTTACACCTGCAAGCGATGGTATTGTACACGTATCGCAACTTACAAATATTGCAAGCTTATTAACATATTCTAAAGCAGCAGTGCGAATAATAATTATAAGTTTTATTATTTCGTTGTTGTACAATTTTGTAGGGCTATCGTTTGCCGTAACCGGTCACATTATCACCATTAATTGCGGCTATCCTTATGCCCTTATACACAATAAGTCTTGTATTGTTTACAGTGGTTTCAAGCACTATTAAAGGTAAATGGTTGGGGTTTCAGGTTTCATAGCTCTTGTTGGTTCTCGTTATCCTTGGTTGGCGTCCCCGCCAACCATCAGTCTATGTATCGTAAAGCGGTTGGCGGGGACGCCAACCGGTGATAGGACACGGCAGTTGGCGGGACGCCAACGGAGCATAGAAAGCTAGCAATGCAATGGGTTCAAAAAAACTTTCCTCCCGCCTTGCTGGAGTTTTCTCCAACAAAAAGCCAGCGAGGGGTCATTTCGATTTCAAATCCGCCAGGTTTTATAAACTTTGCGGTGGTTTTATGCGATGTAACATTTGGGGTTTGCGGGGGACGCCAACCGAGGACAGAAGACAGAAATAACAGTAATGATTGAAACGGATTTGGGTATGTGTAAAAAATTTTTCCTCACCATTACGATGAGGAAGTTTAATTATTTTGCCAAAAAGTAAACCCTGAATTATGCGTCAGGAGCTTCTTCCTTTTTATCTACTTCAGGCTGCGTTGTTTCTTCTGCCGCATCTTCTTTTTATTTGGGCAAGTTGGTGCCAATTTCTACTTTGCTTTTTCAAGTCTGGGCCTTGCTCAAGGTCGGTTTTCTCAAAGTCGTTAAACTTATCTTAAATGGCTGCTACTTGTTTCTCAACAGACTCTTTCACTTTTTCAATGCTGTCTTTGCATCTTGCTCCATTTGTTTTGTTTCTTCGGTATTTCGCAGCACTCCTTGCTCCTTGCAGCCCTTCATACAATACCTCAGGCTATACTACAATCTTGCGGTTCTCTTTCGAAAATTCAATTACACGGAAATTAATTCCTCATCTGGCTTAGCCAGCACATTTCCTCCTTTAAATAAATGCTTTCATGGAGCATAAGCTTCAACACCATAAGGCATAAGAACTTGAGCACCCTTATCGGTAACCTTACCAACAGTACCTTCATGCACCGAACCTACAGTAAACACTGTTTCGTAAGTTTCCCAAAGATTATCTTCTCAACTTGCTTGTGTCCAAGGCTCGGTCTGCGGTTTTCCAAATCAACTTCGAGTACTACAACAGCTATTTCATCACCAACTTTGTAAACTCACTAGGATGCTTTATTTTTTGCTCCACGATAAATCGCTGATGTGAATTAATCCATCCACACCTTCTTCTAATTCGCTTAAATACACCAAAGTTTGTAAGTTGCGTACCTTAGCGGTATGCTTAGAGCCTACAGGATATTTTTCGGTAATTACGCCCCCTGGATCAGGGGTAAGTTGTTTTAAGCCTAACGACATTTTGCGTTCAGCACGCTCAAGCGACAATATAACCGCTTCTACTTCGTCACCCACTTTCATAAATTCGTTTGGTGAGCGTGAAGTGCTGACTCCAGCTCATTCGCTTACATGTATCAATCCTTCTACGCCTGGCAATACTTCTATAAATGCACCGTAGTCGGCCAATACCACTACTTTACCTTTAATTCTGTCGCCAGCTTTAATGCTTTCGTCAAGGGCATCCCAAGGCTGAGGAGTTAATTGTTTCAAGCCAAGTGCTATACGCTTTTTTCTCATGATCGAAATCGAGAATAACCACATTTATTTTATCATCCAATTTCAGTACTTCTTCAGGATGATTGATGCGCCCCATGATATATCGGTAGTGTGCAATAAGCCATCAACACCACCCAGGTCCATAAACACTCCGTAAGAAGTAATGTTCTTAACGGTTCCTTCTATCACTTGTCCTTTTTCGAGCTTGCTCATGATTTCAATCTTCTGATTTTCCATCTCCTGCTCAATAAGTACTTTGTGCGATACTACCACATTCTTAAATTCGTTGTTGATTTTCACCACCTTGAATTCCATGTGCTTGTCCACAAATTGGTCGTAATCGCGAATAGGTTTTACATCGATTTGTGAGCCCGGTAAAAATGCTTCTATTCCAAATACATCTACTATCAATCCGCCTTTGGTGCGGCATTTCACATATCCTTGTATTACCTCATCGGTATTGAGGGCAAGGTTTACACGATCCCAACTCTTAAGTGCGCGGGCCTTTTTGTGAGATAATTGTAGCTGTCCGCTTTTGTCTTCTTGCGACTCTACGTACACATCAATCTTTTCGCCTATTTTAATTTCGGGCATGTACTTAAACTCGCCTATACCAATCATTCCATCGCTTTTGAAGCCGATGTTTACAAGCACATCGCGGTCGGTTTTACCAATGATGGTACCACTTCAATTTCGTGCTCTACAAATGCGGTGAGGGTTTTGTCGTACATGTCTGTTGCGTTGCTGCTCGGCAGTGTTGTACTTTTGTTGTTTTTGCCTGTGGATTCCCAATCGAATTCTTCTTCGGGCTCGGCTACCACGTTAGCGGTTTTGGTTTAACTGCACAACCTCTTCGGTTGCGTTGATTTGTTCTTCTTCTGACATTGTCATTATTAAATAAATTATACTTTACGATTTGCAGACCTTCTGCAAAAAGGTGCGCAAAGATAATCTATTTTACTTTTGGTACAAGAGGGAATTTTTGAGTGGATTTTTTGAAGATTTATCTTGTAAAAACCAATCCTTTTCCTGAAACTTGGGAATTATTGAATGAAATTAAAAATAGCCTAATTTTTTTTTCTTATCATTAAAGGCACATCGATTTTGAGAATTAATAATTTTAAAACAAAACAAATGATAACCTCAAACCAAATTTCAGTATTCAAAAGGTCTTTACTCTTGATATTATTTTCCCTGATTTTTGATGACGTTGCATCTCAAAATTTGTACGCCTTAGATTATGATTCTGCGCAATATCAGCCATTCGAAACTCGAGTGAGTTCTTATGCATTGGATTCTTCGTCAAAATATTTATCAATTCTATTTGAAGACAACCGCATTGTATCGACCGATAATGAGGGAAATGTATTTTGGGTAAATCAAATACAAGGAGTAGATTCAGAAATGGTTTTTGGTGGAGATGATACTTTGTTCTATCACTATTTTACTAACTATGGCCTAAAAACTTCTCAGGTTTGGAATGATAAATCCACAAGTTTAATTTTAGAAGAACAATTGAAAATTAAAACTTACCCAAATGGAATAGAAACATTACAATCGAATAATAGGGCACTAAATGTCCATCAATTCGACTCAGTTGGTAATCTTATGTACTCATATTGTTATTACGATTCGTTAAATATAAGCTGTTGGTATAAAAGCTGTAAAGGTAACACCGATCTTTATGCCAATATTGGATTATTTAGCTTAAATGGATTCTATCAAAATGGTGTTGCAAGATTTTCGAAAGAAGGCAATTTGAAATTTTTTAAAGTGTTCTCTCAATCTTCCCTTTTAAACCTGGTATTTTCATTTACGAACGATTATTTATTTTTAATTGCACGCGATAGTTCGAAGAAAATATTGTTTATGAAAATGGATACTCTTGGGAACATAGTTGATTGTAAAAAAAATTGATAATGTAATAAATATTACTCCTCAAAATATTGCTGTTTTAAATAATGGACTTATAGCAATATCGTTTGAAATGGCGGACACAAAAACTTCTTGCGGATTTATTTTATTAGATACCAACTTACAAATTGTATCAGCAAAAATTGTAACACTTGATAATAACGAAGAAGATGTCCCTTTGATTTTACCAAATAATAATTCATTTATTTATAGCTTTTATAACAACAAACCTACTGTAAATCTAGGCTGGGCTCAATTTGATACAACCTATCAAATAGCTTATAAAATTGACACTCTTGGAAATATTTTTAATTCAAAACTTGTTTATAAGTTACGCGACTCTTACAATAATTCAAACCAATCGGGAGGTGGTGATGGTTCTGGTTTTGTTTTCGGACAAGGTGGTTTTTTAGGCAATCATATTTCGCAATACTTTCATGGTGGAGGTATACAAACAAGTAGCTATAATTTTTTTCAATATGGATGATGATTTCAATTCTTGTCAAACTAATTCAACGTCTTTAATTTTAACAGATTCTAATTTGCTTTTCACTACAACTCCGTATAGTTTTAGCTGTTCTCCTTATAGTCTCATAAAACGGAACAGGCCATTAAGTTCAATTCCTTTTATAGACGAATTCGAAATTTTATGCTTATCAAATATTGGTATCAATGATGAAATAGCTGACCATGAAAATTTGCGAATCAATCCTAATCCCGCCAACAATTTTTTTTACATAAAATACGATATTCCTACAAATGAGAATTTACATTTTGTGTTGTATGATAGCTATGGCAAAGAAGTATTGCGCAAAAATTTGTATGGCACATTTAAAAGTTCGTTGGTGCATACAGAGCAATTGAATAATGGAATTTACTTTTGGCGGGCTGTTGGCGAGCCTGCGGATGGGGCTCCCCTCTCCAAATGGAGAGGGGCCGGGGGTGAGGTTGGCGCTCAAAATGGAAAAATTGTTATCCTACATTAGAGAATTCTTCTTCTAAATCAAAATTCAGACAATTGCATTCGTGCATCACAAAGCAGTTGGGGAAAACGCCAACTGAGGCAAGAAAATCATACACTGGTTATCATCAATCGGAGATTGACATACACTGTGACGTAGTCGGAGACTACGCCAAGCTGGGCGTTGTCGGTTGGCGGGGACGCCAACCGAGGGCAGAAATGTTATCCTACATTAGTATATTCATCTTGTAAATCAAAATTCCGACATTTGCACATCACAAAGCAGTTGGAGAAAACTCCTATGAGGCAAGAAAATCATACACTAGTTATCGTCAATCTCATACACTAGTTATCGTCAATCGGAGATTGACATACACTGTGACGTAGTCGGAGACTACGCCAAGCTGGGCGTTGTCGGTTGGCGGGGACGCCAACCGAGGGCAGAAATGTTATCCTACATTAGTATATTCATCTTGTAAATCAAAATTCAGACATTTGCACATCACAAAGCAGTTGGAGAAAACTCCTATGAGGCAAGAAAATCATACACTAGTTATCGTCAATCGGAGATTGACATACACCGTGACGTAGTCGGAGACTACGCCAAGCTGGGCGTTGTCGGTTGGCGGGGACGCCAACCGAGGGCAGAAATGTTATCCTACATTAGTATATTCATCTTGTAAATCAAAATTCAGACAATTGCACATCACAAAGCAGTTGGGTAAAACTCCAACTGAGGCAAGAAAATCATACACTGGTTATCATCAATCGGAGACTGACATACACTGTGACGTAGTGGGAGACTACGCCAAGCTGGGCGTTGTCGGTTGGCGGGGACGCCAACCGAGGGCAGAAATGTTATCCTACATTAGTATATTCATCTTGTAAATCAAAATTCCGACATTTGCACATCACAAAGCAGTTGGAGAAAACTCCTATGAGGCAAGAAAATCATACACTAGTTATCGTCAATCGGAGATTGACATACACTGTGACGTAGTCGGAGACTCCGCCAAGCAAAGGGAAAACTCCAGCTGAGGCAGTAAATATTAAAGTTTCACAAACTTATCAGTAACAACAAATTCGTTGCCAATCAACTTTACGAAGTATGTTCCTGTATGCAAGCTTTCGATATTGATTTCATTTTGGAAAGTATCATCAATATTTTTTGTAAGCATAAGTTTGCCTTGCAAGTCGAATATCTGAATTGTGCCTTGCGTGATGTTAGTTGGCAATTCAACATTAATAAACGATTGTGCCGGGTTTGGATATACGTTCAATGTGCTTCCCATGTTTTCCACTGATTCAAATGGCAGGCGGGCCGGAGTAAATTGTCTACGGCCATACTTTACAAAAAACTCGTTTGGTAATAGCGACAGGTCGTCAACATCCATCGAAAAATATACCTGATTGCTATTGCGAACCGATAAGCGTTTTGGTGTATAAGTTAAATCTAAGCGGAAAGGAGTTTGATAATTTTCCTGATAGATAACGCTTGTAACTCCGGCCGTGCTGATTCCCGAAACCTGCACTCCGCGGTATTCAAAAGGATTGCCATTGAAATTTTGAGTGTAAGAAATTCTGCCAAAAACGTAAAGGTTATTATCTGCCCCCTTCGCTACATCGGCCACTTTAAAATTAAGTGATGTTAATATCGTGGTGCCTAGTGTTACAATTCCGGTAGCGTTACTTATTCTCAGATATTTATTCTTGTTGGTGTACATGATTAAGCCACCGGTGCTTTCAGCAAAAAAATCGAAACATTCATTGTCATCGTAACTGTACCGTTTTAAATATTGAAATACACCCGATGAATTATATTTTAAAAGAAAAGGTCTTGGCTTTGGTGATGCTGCATTCGAAAAAATATGACCTGCAATAAAACAATTTCCCGAAGCATCTAACTGTAAAGTTTTCACAACATCGCGCTGAACAATAGCACCAAAGATGCTCGCCTTTTTTATGATAGTGAATACAAAGTTCAAATTGTTATCCATTTTAAGTAAAACTGTTGAACCTTGAAACGGCCCCATATCAGTTGTGCCTGCAACATAAGTTGCATTATTCAAATAACGAATATCGACACCGGTGTTGCTATCATCTAAATTCGAGTTTTTAAAATTTCTTTTCTTTAGTAGATTACCCGAAGCAGAATCTAACTTTAGTACACAAATAGAATCGGCACTATTGCCAAGCACTAATAAACTGCCCGCATTGCCTTTTATTATTTTTACACCTCTATCTTCGAGGTCGCCTATACCATTGTATATAAATGACCATTGCAAATTCAAATTTAAGTCATATTTATAAATCAATATGTCATGATCGCCCGGAGGAAAATTATATTGCCCGTCCATTACCACATATAGTGAATTGTTGTAAACCTTAATGTCTTTTATCACATCATCGAAAGGGCTTGTACTGTAACCCAGAAAAATTTGTTTTTGAAATACTCCTGCCGATGAAATTTTACGTATGCAGGGTTGACCATTTGCTGCTGTGGCAATGCAGCGCGATTGGCCGGCAAGGAAAAGATTGCCCGATGCATCAATGGTGGACAGGTTGCCAACTGTAAAAACTGTATCAGCAGTGCTGCTTTTATAAGAATTGCCATTCCAGTCTTGTGCCATCAACATGTTCATAGACAGAAATGAAATTAATAAACTGACTAAAATTTTGAATTCTTTTGAAGTTTTTGTAAGATTCATAATGGTATTTTTTTTTGGTTATATCGCAAATGTAATATCTTTTGAAGGGTTTGGCTTTATTTTTTTGAACAGAAGTAAATTAATTTTTTGAGCGTGATAGAGGTTGGTGAGGATGCCAGCAGGGGAATGAGTGTTGACGTTTGGCGGGTGCACTAATCTAGGACAAATGGCGGTTGGCGAGGACGCCAAACGAGGACAGAGAATTCAGTTGGAGAAAACTTTGATTTAGGCAGCACAGATACAATTGGAAGTGCGAAGCGAATGATACAATGCGCGACCGCGCAATGTAACGGAGAGGCCACCGCCTCCCGCAATAAAAAAAGTATTTCTTACAGTAATAAAAATTTTATTGTTGCACCATCATAAACTTTCCGGGGCGTGCGGGATCTGCTACAAACCATGCGGGATTACCTTGCGGGTCTTTACCTAAACGTGCATTTGGAACAGGAGGCTTGCTTACATCAACTTTTTTTGTGACAGCTACCGGTTCGGTTTTGGCCTGGCCGTTTGTAGTTTTTTTATGTGGAATAAGGTCGAGGGCAATGAGTTCGTTTACCGATTTTTTGAATGCGTCAACTATAAATTGCACATCGGCTTCGGTGTGCGATGTTGTGAGGAAACAAGGAAAGCCATCGAGCACATGCACGCCATTCATTCGCCACAGGTGGAATAAAAATTCGCTGAATGGATACTCGTGTTTGTATTTCATTTTGAAGAGCGAAGCAAAGTTGGTGAAGGCAATTGGCAAATCGAGCGCGTAGCAAAATGCATTGAGTTGCTCTACCATACCTTTTGTTTTGGCATTGAGTTGTTGTTGCAGTTGCGGGCCTTGGGTTTTAAGATGTTGCAACGATGCTACTCCTGCAGCAAGCGCAAATGGATGCCGAACAAATGTGCCGGCAAAATATGTTACACCTGCTTCGGGAACCGATGCATCGCCATATTGCCACATGCCTCCATCGAGGGCATCCATATATTTTTTGGTACCGGCCATAGCGCCAATAGGCATACCACCGCCACACACTTTTCCATAAGTTGCTATGTCGGCTTTTACACCATAAAACTCTTGTGCTCCTCCTTGTGCATAGCGGAATCCTGTAATGACTTCATCGAAAATGAGCGCCACATCCGCTTCCTGAGTCATGGCACGCAATTGCGTAATAAATTCTTTAGGCTGAAAATCGGCCATGCGGCTTTGCACAGGTTCTACCAGCACTGCAGCCAGTTCGTGTAAATGTTGTTTTATTATTTGCAATGCTTCATCGGTGCCGTAATCGAGTATGAGCATATTTTCGACAGCACCGGGCATAATACCTGCCGATGCGGGCATCGATTTTAATTTCTTGGTACCGCGCACAATTACTTCGTCATTGATACCGTGATAAGAGTTATTGAAAGCTACAACCAAATTTTTGCCGGTTACAGTGCGTGCCATACGCAATGCGCCCAATACGGCTTCGCTGCCGGTGTTGCACAATGCTGCGCGGTCGCTGCCTGTAAGTTCACAAATGAGTTGTGTAAGTTCGCCAGCAAGTGGATGTTGAGGGCCAACTTCGTATCCTTGTTCCAATTGTTTTGTAAGTGCATCAACTACAAATTGTGGCGAGTGTCCAAACATGTTGCTGCCAAATCCATTGAGTACATCCACGTATTCGTTGCCATCGATATCCCACACGCGCGGACCTTTCGATTTATTTACTACTACCTGATAAGTAATTTCTTTGTTGTAAGGCTTAAAGCCTGTTACTACGCGCGGATCGGCAAGGTGAGCGCGGTGTAACTGTGTGAACGTTTTCGATTTCTGCGTAAGTGCTACATAGCGTTTTACAAAATCGTTAAACCACTTTTTGTTGCTCGGGGTTGAGGGTGGTGCTTACATTTTTTTCGATACGGGCAATGGCACCAAACGGTTTTGCTTCTTCTTTTGGCTCTTCGGTTTTTGTTTCGGTTGCTGGTTTTGCTTCTGTTGCCAGTGTGTCAACGATTGGTGATGCAACGGGTGCAGAAGAGGCGGCCATACTTTGTTGTGGTGCTTGCACAGGCATTCCCGAAAGCAAAGCCAGTTGCTGTTGCATTATTTGCATTTGCTGGGTAATAAGCCATTCAACACTACCGGCATCGGCATTAACTGTAGGTGTATACGTAGCTTGAGGTTGCACCGGCATTTGCATCTGTTGTGGTGCAGGTAAGGCAGGTGTCGGTTCTATATTCGTTACTGCTGCAGGTTCACTGTATGTAACGCTGGCAGGCAAATGATTATCGATAAAGGTGGCCAGTGCTGAAATAGAAGATAGTTCTTCGTTCAATTGGCGGAAAGTAATTTTGGTTTGATATTTTTTCGATAGTGTAATTGAAACCTGCGTAAGAAAAAGAGAATCGAGGCCAAGTTCTATGAGTGAAGCATTTAAATCGGCCGATGCCATTTCTATACCCGATGCTTCTTCTAAAATTTCTTTAAGTTCTGTTACTAAATGTTGCTGACGACCCATTATGGTAGTGTTATTATTTGATGTGTTATGTTTGTTTTCTATCGAATGGTCGATAACGGTTTGGTTATCGCTTTCAAAAGTTTGATTATCTGTTGCTTCAAAATTTTCGAGTGCAAATGTATTTATTTCAAAACTAAGATTGTCTTCTTTTGCCGATTCCGAAATAATATTTTCTTCCATTACATCGTTTTCAATGTCCGCAGTAATGTTTTCTATAAAAGGCAATTCGAGGTTTATTACTTCACCTTTATTTATTGATGAAGTATTCTGATCTGTCATATTGTCGAGCAAGAGAGCGTTATCTTCCAATTCATTTTCAACAAAAGATATTTCTTCTTTCAATTGAATCAAATCATCGATGTCGGAATTTTGTTGGTTTTCTATTTCATCGACATCGTCTTCAACATCTAAATCAACATCTTCATCTTCATTACCAAAGTTCAAATCCATACCTTGTATGTGTTCAATTATTTGTTGATCCCAAAAAGGCATATCGAGTTTATTGAGTTCAACTTTATTGTTATTGATAATGCTGTGCCACAAACGATATAAAAGCGAATCGGAATATTCTACAATTTTATCGTCAACAAAAAGTTCGGAGCTTTCGAAGGTTGTATACTTTGTAGAAGCACCATTTTCGCCATTAAATTCTTCAACAAAAAAATGTCCCCCTTCAAACATCTCTTCACTATCTGTTACGGCATTGGCATCGTTGCTGGTGTTTGGGTCTACCAATATAATCTTGGGAAATAAATCTGCTGCATTGGGTAGCGTGGTGATAAGGCAATTGAAGGCAGCGCTATCTGCTTGCTGTTGCAAAAAATCGGGCTTCAGGTTATCGCGAAACAACATTTGGTTGGCGCCAAGCTTCGACAATGCCATAGTTGCGGCACACAATGCAAAGCCGGGTGGCAGATACAAAGCCACAAAATCGCCTTCGTTTATACCTTTGTTATATAATTCGGTGGCAAGGGCATCGCTCCAAAAGTCGAGGGCCTGCAATGGCAATTTTGTATCGTTCATATGCACCATCACATCGGCACCTGCTGTATCGAGTCGTTGCTTTATTACTTCGAATACATTGTGCGATGATGGCTCATCATGCATGGTTTGGTTACTTATCATTCCCTTCAAATTTAGTGATGGTAAAGGTGATGATAAGCAGTCTATTGAAAGGCTATGGTAATAACTTTAAAGGTCTTTTTGTTAACACAAGAAAGTTAATTGCGCAGAGTTAAGTCTGCAATTATTAAAAATACTGATGAACAAAATTAATTAATGCCGGCAGCCTTCCTGAATTTGCTTTTGGCATTCTTAGTCGCAGTTTTGCACTGAGTAAGGGCGGGTTCCCACGATTCGAGATAGTAAGCTTTGTTATCTATTGATGTTTTTACAAGTTCATCGAACGAAACATCACTTCCCGAAGCATTGATGCGAAATTCATTTTCTGCAAGCTGAAAACCAACAGCAATACCCTGACTTGTGGCCATGTTTATGTACTTCGACATTTTACCTCCACTGCGCAAAGCATTCCATTGTACCAACACTTGCTTGTTATATTTTTTTCCTATTAAATTTATTATTTGTTCTGTTACAGTTTGTTCATATGGCTTACATTCTGCACCCTGTTCATTAATGGCAGGAAAACTCTGTGGGTCGGGAATGTAAGGAACACTGATGGCTTTATCCGGAAAAATCCCAATAGTTCCATCCATCAATTTAGAAAATGCACTTATTATTTTCGATGGTTTATAACCGGCACTTTGCCAAATCACAATTGCATCTGAAGTAACATCCTTACCATTGGTTACTTTATCCTGCGATGGCAACCGCATTTCGTTTGTGTTGATATTCATGCCGGTGAATTTTACCATTATCAAAGCATCATAAAAACCGGGTTTGGCTTTTAAATGATCGCGCAGTGAGGTTTGCATATCCAAAATAAAGGATTGGTACTTACTATCCCAGGGTGGTGCGACTGCTACCGAGAAAGCTTTTTTCCTTTGCCACGATGATTAATTTCGCTGAATTGCAATTTTGGTACTCCTGCACCAAACACCCATTCGGGAGTATACCTTCCCGATACAATTCCTATTACAACTTTTTTGTTATATTGAATTGCTTGAGCAATTTGTTGATCAATAAAACTCCAGTTGTATTTATCGTCTTCGGGTTCTATACTGTTCCAACTCAACCGAAGGTAAATACCTTCAATATCCTCGTTGCTCACTATGCTTGGCGAAAAACCTGCATCAATTGCCGAACTTGTAATATATATGCCGGTGGGCATTTGTATCCCATTTGTTGGCTTGGTCGGACTTAAAGGGGTATCGTTGTTTTTTGGAGTGATATTTTCATCACTATTATTCACGGTTGATTTTTCAATTCCGTTTACATTCTTATTTTTTTCATTCGATTCACTTACATTCTTTTTCGAACTACAAGCAACTATGCTCAGTAAAAATATTAAAATATTTGTCGATAAAATCTTATTCATTTTTCTATTTGATTTTTAAAGTTGCAAAAATATCACTTTAAAAAAATACTTATCGCCAAATTGATGAAGCGACCAGAATTGTTTTATGAACAATAAAAAGCTGTATTAATTTGCATTCTTAATTTTTAATCTTCAATTTATAATCGCTAAGACCTTCCGCTTTCGTTCAGCAAATTAGTATTATGCTTCAAGGTGCGTAAAATTAATGTAAGCATTCCTGCAAGCACTATCACTATTACCTGGTCGGGAATATATTTTTTTTCGAATTCAGCGTTGATTGAAATATTGCGCAGCACATCCACAAAAACAAAACCCAACACAGTTGCAAAAAAACCCGAGTACTCTCTGCGCAAAACACTAATGAAAGAAAATGGAACTATAGGAGGAATAAAGTTTTTGAAAGCCGGAATAAATGCCGGAGCTTTTAGCGACCAATCGAGGTACGCTTGGCCGAATTTTTTTTCCAGAAAACGTTCTTCCGCAAACATGATGCGCTCGTAGTACAACCAATACATAAGACTAACAATAATTACAAAACTAAAATTGAGGGTATATATTACAATACCTATCCACATTAAATAATTGCCAAGGTATAACGGATGACGCACAATAGAATAAATGCCGGTGCTGTTGAGCGATTCTGCAACTTGCTCTTCGGTGTTGCGGCCCGATGTGCCCTGAGGTGTGGTGCCAATTGTATAGCTGCGCACTGCAAGGCCAATGGCACTTATCAATATTCCGGCCCAGCTTATAAGTGTTGCTTTGAGTGGAAACATTAAACCATACCCTGCGGTGAATACTGCCGGTATTGCCAATAAAAAAAGTATCAACGGCAAATAACTTCTACGCCTGAAAAGCCAATTGCCCGATGATTCGAAAGAATGAATTAACGCCATAAATTGTATAAATAATTAACAGAGATTTTTGAGGTAACGAAAACTTAGCAAATTAATGAAATAAAAACTTCATTTTTACTTTGCATATTAAATCATTTTTGTTGACGTTTAGCTCGGATTTTAAAATACTTTCTCAACATTAAATATTTTCTTTATGACTAAGACAAAATATAAATTCGAATTTCCTATGAAAGCATCGCCAAAAATGCTCTACAGTTACATAAGTTCTGCATCGGGATTGGGCGATTGGTTTGCCGACAAAGTAGAAGCTGTGGGCAATGTGTACACTTTTACATGGGATGGCGAAAAATCGCGTGCTAAATTAAGTCATAAGCGCGAACCACATTTAGTTAGATTCAACTGGCTTGACGAACCCGATAAAACTTATTTCGAAATAGAAATTATTCTTGACGAAATCACCAGCGATATCGAATTGGTAGTGACTGATTTTTCGACCGAGGAAGAAAAAGGTGAATTGTATCAATTATGGGATAGTCAAATTCATCAGTTAAAAATGCTCATAGGTTCGTAATGATGCCTAAGCATTGTTTGTAAAACGGCATACACTGCGTTTGCAAATCAACTTGTGCAGTAAAAGGAATTACGCGCACAATTTTTACATGCTCCAAAGGCAATATAAATTCAAGGTTTTTCAAATCTATTTTACTTAACAATTTATAATTATCATCTGTAATATGATGTTGCCACATAGCATTTCCCGTCATCAAATAATCGTTTTCACTCACATGTTTGTTTACAAAATTTACAATTAAATTTAAATGCTTAGTTGCTTCCGGCTGTTTGAAAATAAAAGTGGCAACAAAATATTTCCCCCACATAAACATGGTGCGGCAGGCGAGAATATTATTGGGCAAATAAATACGGGGATTATCGAGCACCATGTAAGGGCAGCCATCATAATTTTCACCTTTGCTTATCTTACCGTTTAATGGCGATTGATACTGTTTGAATAGGGCATCGTACTGCGACTTCAATTCTTCTATGTTTTTGTTTATTTCCTGAAATTGAATACAAATGTTATCGAAAATTTTTTTTCTGGTTTTGAAAAAAGCTTCGCTCTTTATTAATTCCAATTCATTTGGTTCAAAAAATAATGGCTCCATCATGCCACAATATTAATGCATTTTTACTTTTGCACACGTTTATAAAATTAATAGCACCAATAGTTGAAAATAAAGAAGCTTCATTTACTTATATTAAAGGCATTCTTAGGGCCATTTTTTCTCACATTTGCCATCAGCTTATTTGTACTGCTCATGCAATTTTTGTGGAAGTACATTGACGACCTGGTGGGCAAAGGCCTCGAAACTAGCGTTATTGCCGAATTGCTATTCTATGCTTCAGCACAAATGGTACCAATGGCATTGCCGCTGGCCATTTTAATTTCTTCTATTATGACTTATGGTTCGCTGGGCGAACATTTCGAAATTGTGGCCGCCAAAGCTTCGGGAATATCGTTGTTGCAGATGCTGCAGCCTTTACTTATAGTGGCATTATTTATTTCGGCAGGGGCATTTTACTTTAGCAATTTTATTTTGCCCAAGGCCAATCTGCAAGCAGGTTCATTGTTGTATGATGTTACACATAAGAAACCTGCACTTAATATACAGGAAAATGTTTTTTACAATGGCATAGATGGTTACAGCGTTCGCGTAAATAAAAAAGATAATGATGGCAATACATTACGCGGCTTAACCATTTACGATCATTCCGATAATTTGGGCAATACAAAAGTGTTGATGGCCGATTCAGGCAAAATGCTTTTTACTCCCGATGGCAAAGCCATGATAGTAACACTGCATCACGGCAGCAGCTACGAAGAAATAAACAACAACCGCAGTGGAAAGTACACGCATCCTCTCATGCGCACAACTTTCGAATACGAAGAACTCCGTTTCGATTTATCGTCATTTGCCATGAAACGTACCGATAAAGATTTGTTTAAAGAAAATAAATCTATGCTCAATGTGTATGAACTTAATCATGCCATAGTTACGTTTGAGGCGGATATACGTATACGCCAAATAGATTACCACCGCTCTATGATGATGTACCTTGCCATGACAAAAGATTCGATAAATTTCAATAAAGAATATGCACGTGCCTTGCCACAAAACCCTTATCAAAATATTACACAGCTTCAACTGGAACAAGTTCGCACATCGGCATTGAACCAGGCGAATTCGTTGCGCGATATTTTTGTAAACCTAAGTGCCGAGTATAAAATGAAAGAAGAAAATATTGCCCGGTATCGCATCGAATGGCATCGCAAGTTTACTTTATCTATAGCATGTTTTATTCTGTTTATTATAGGTGCACCACTGGGCGCAATCATTCGCAAGGGTGGTTTGGGCGTGCCAATCATTATTGCAATAATTTTCTTCCTGCTGTTTCATGTAACTTCTATTACCGGTGAAAAAATGGCCCGCGATATGAAACTTTCTGCCTTGCAGGGAATGTGGCTGGCAACTTTTGTGCTTGCACCAATTGGCATCTTTTTAATTTTTAAAGCATCGAAAGACTCAGGTATTCTCGACTTAGATTCATACAAAATGTTTTTCAAAAACCTATTTACCCGCAAACCCAAAGAAGCGTAATGAGAGTTTTGCAATTGTGTTTACGTATTCCTTATCCTGCCAATGATGGTGGTAATATTGCTATGTTCAATATGGCACAAGCCATGAAAATAAATAATTGCGAAGTTCATATAGCAGCTCTCAACACTACTAAGCATTTTGTAAATGTGGATGAGCTGCCTATTGATTTTGTAAATGATTTTCATTTTCAAAGTGTGCCGATAGTAAATAAAGTAACAGCCGCTGGCGCATTCATCAATTTGTTTTCGAAACAATCATACAACGTATCGCGATTTATAAGCCTCGATTTCGAAACATTATTGATTTCAATTTTGAAAATAAATAATTTCGATGTAGTAGTTTGCGAAAGCTTATTCATGGCCCCTTACGTTAATGTTATAAAAAAGTATAGCACAGCAAAATGCATACTGCGTGCACACAATGTTGAAACCCTTGTGTGGGAGCGGCTGGCAAAAGGAGAAAAAAATATTGCCAAAAAATGGTATATAAATTTGCTGGCAAAAAAATTGAAACGTTACGAACAAAGTGCATTCAATCTTTTCGATGGCATAATAGCTTTTACACAGGAAGATAAAATACTGCTGCAGCAAATGGGATGCAAAGTTGATATCGAAATTATTCCTATTTGCATTGATACAAAAAAGTTTGATGTAAAATTTGATACCGGCCAAAAGATAAAACTTTTTCATCTTGGTGGTATGGATTGGCGACCAAATTTGGAAGCAATTCAATGGTGGTTGCAAAACGTATATCCATTGTGCAAAAAAGAAATGCCACAAATAGAATTGCACCTGGCCGGTAAACACATGCCAAAAGACATTTTCGATATGGCCGATAATAGAACACTTTTTGTTTACAATAAAATAGTTACCGTAAAAGAATTTATGGCCGACAAACAAATAATGATAGTGCCATTGTTATCGGTGGAGGTATGCGCGTAAAAATTATAGAAGGGTTGGCGGCAGGCCGGGTGGTAATTTCCACAAGCATTGGTGCCGAAGGGATTGCGGCTATTCCTGAAAAAGAAATTTTAATTGCCAATACTCCACAAGAGTTTATTGTGCAATTGAAAAGTATAGTTGACGATAAATTGCGCATGCAAAATATTTCGAAGGCTGCCAAAGAAAAAGCTGATAAACTGTATGATGTGAATGCCTGTGGTGCACAGGTTAAATTATTCTTACAAAAAATAATTGGCAACACCTCTAAATAAAATAACTTCTGAATCGTTGAAAAAATAATTTTACTTTTGAACCAAATAAAAAAAATAATGATGAAAAAAAATGTCTTTCCTGCCTTGATATTTGTATGCATTTCGATGCAGGCAATGAATTTAACAGCGCAATCATGCTGCAGTAAACCACAATCGACACAGGCATTTGCCATGCTTACACACGATGACAAATTTGTGGCTGCACATTTAGATCCTGTGCCTTTTAATTTTACTCCCGAAAGTGGTAAAATGGTAAAGTTTGAAACAAAAGATGGCAAGGCGGCCAATGCATTTTCGGTTCCTGCACAACAAGAGTCGAAAAAGTATTTGATAGTTATACATGAGTGGTGGGGTTTAAATGATTATATAAAAAAGCAATGCGAAATATATGCAAAAGATTTTCCCGATATGAATATTCTTGCTCTTGATTTGTACGATGGCGCTGTTGCAAAAAACAAAGAAGAAGCATCAAAATTTATGGGCGAGGCTAAGGAGGAACGTGTTCGCGCTATAATTACCGGCATGCAAGCGTACCTTGGCAACGAAGCGCAATGCATGACTATAGGCTGGTGCTTTGGCGGGGGCTGGAGTATGCAAACAGCAATGATGCTTGATAAACAATGTAAAGGCTGTATTATTTATTATGGCATGCCCGAAAAAGATAAAGAAAAATTAATGACAATAAATTTCCCCATCCTTGGAATATTTGCTCAAAGGACCCATGGATTCCTCCTGAAATTTATAATAATTTTCGCGATGCGATGAAGATAAACAGCAAGCAAATTGAAATAGTAGAATTTGATGCCGACCATGCTTTTGCAAATCCAAGTAACCCACAGTTCAATCAGGAATTTACTGCAAAGGCTAATGATGCTGTTTACAATTTCATTAAAACCTTTTTCGAATAAAACTTTCATTAAATTTTATCGCGAGGTTTTATTTTCTTCTATTGGCACAAATAAATTATGTTTAAAAAATCTGAAGTTTGGTTTGGAATAATAAGCGGATTGCTAATGCCTCTGTTGGTATTTTTGGTCTGAATAACCTTCTTTCCAAACCAGGATATAAATAAAATATTAGAATTCTTCTTAATGGATATGGATACAATGAGCGATGTTTGGCTTAGCTTGTTGGTAAATGCGGAATATTTTATTTGTTTCTCAAGTACGATAAAGAAGAAAGCGCACGCGGTGTGGTATTGTCTACCTTTTTGTGGGGCATTGTTTGTGTGTGTGTGAAGTTTTTTGTGTAGTAAGGGGGAGTTTGGAAGTTCAAGAGTTTAATAGTTCAAGAGTTTTGAAAGTTGAGAAGGTTTTGAAAGTTGAGAAAGTTCAAGGTCGGAAAGTACAAGGTTTAATAGCGCGAAAAGCTTGCGGTGAGTATTCTCAAACTGTTTAGAAAGTTAATTGAGTTTCCTAGAATTAAAGCCCCTTGTAGGAGCCTGCCCCGACCGAAGTGTCGGGGTTGGGGTGCGTTTAATTTTTTCACGAAGTATGCATTGCCGTTCGGCTTTAGCCAACGGAATTTACAGGTGTTGGGGAAAGAGTGTTATGGTGTCAATTTTTGAATAAAATTTAAGTGTTATATGGTTTCTCAAAAAAAATCAATTTTAAATTTTGCAATGCACTAAATGGGATGTATCAAGTACGAATAAAATGTTCCAAATTCGGGTATAATATTTAACTTTGAAACAAAATTATAATAAAGAAAATGGCAAATTATAAAATCAAACATTTGTTAGTCCAAAATATTGGGGTTTTCAAACATTTAGATTTACAATTTCCTGAGTCATCCGTAGACGGTAATGCCGACATTCATATTTTTTATTGGAACAACGGCACGGGAAAACTACTTTGTTGGAGGCTTTAACTTATTTTGACAAAGTATATAATCTTGCATTTAGAAATAAGGAAGATAAATCATATAGTTTGCTTATTGAAAAAGCATATCAGAATAAATACTATCTCTCAATTGGTTATGAACCTGAAATAGAAATAATCTTTGGTGATGCCAATATCAAATTTAAAATTAAAAGTGGTACCAGTCTTACTAGTCCTGAAGACGAGTCTTTTTTTGAATCCTACTTTTCCGATTTTTTAAACCCAAACAACTATTATCATACAGACTATTCGTTTTTCGCATATAACGGTCACCGCCAAATATCTGATACTAAAGTTGAATCATTTAAGGAATTAGAATTTAATCCGATTGCAGATGCTTGGTCATTTAATAAAAGCAATTTAAACTCAAATATTTTTCAATGGATTGCCAATAATAAAACCCGTGCTGCACTATCTTTTCAAGAAGGAAAGAAAAGTGATTCGGAAAAATATTTGCGTACCATACAAAAAGTGGAAGATGCGATTGGAAAAATCATTGATCGAAAAGTTGAGTTTGTAATCGATGTGCATTCTTTAAAAGTAATGATAAATCTGGATAATGACTCGATTAATTACGAAACACTGGCAGATGGTTATAAATCAGTTATAAGTTGGCTTACCGATTTAATGTTTCGTTTAGATTATTTATCTACCGAAGAAAATCC
>JADKFV010000036.1 GCA_016717325.1 Bacteroidota bacterium
CTTTTATAAAAGTGAAGGCCTTTTACGACACATTACCATGCTGCCGGTAATTGCATTGCGCAAATAAAATTTGCTCAGCATCAGCGAGAATAATTTTTCAATTGCTGTAAAAGCAAAACGAAAATGATTAAAAATGCTCTCGCTGTTTTCCTGCAATTTCCATTGCTCATACTGTTGCTGATATTGTTGAAGTACTAGTTGCATGTTAGATAGCTTTATAAATGGTTAATAATTTATCGGCAGAAATACTCCAACTGAAATCCTTAATTCTTTCATAACCTTTATTAATCAGTTCAGTTGCTTTGCCATATTCAGTTAGCACCTGCACCATTGTTTCACCAATATTCTTTTCGCTGTTGGCATCCACTAATGCTGCTGCAGCCCCTGCTACTTCGGGTAGTGCAGAGTTGTTGCTGGTAATTACCGGTGTGCCACTTGCCATAGATTCTAAAACAGGAATGCCAAAACTTTCGCGCAATGATGGATACAAAAACAAACTTGCTCCTGCATAAATAGAAGGCAAATCTGAATTCAAAATATAATCGGTTAACACTATATTGTTGCGTAGCGAACGTGTATCTGTTTTTTCTAAAACTGTTTGTAAAAATGTTTCGTTGATATCAGCGATAACAAGAGGCAACGGATCGGCCACACTTATGTAATAATTGCGGTAGGCACGAATGGTATTAAAAATATTTTTTTAGGATCGGTGTTACCGATGTAAAAAATATAATTTTCAGGAAGTTTGTATGTGCGCTTAACAACATCAATGTGAGCGGCACTTTTTACTGCAGAAAAATGTTTTCCAAAAGCATTATAAACCACACTAATGTTTTCTGACTTGATATCTAAGATTTCGCTGATGCGCTTGCGCTCATATTCCGAAACAGTAATAACATGCGATGCTTTTTTTATAGATGCCGGTACAATTAACTTACGGTAGATGCGGCCCAAGTTCTGATACCAACTCATGGTGGATGACTGCTGACTTTGTTCTAAAAAAATAACATCGTGCAAAGTAACTACTGTGGTTCCGCTATAAAGCACCGGTGCAGTATTACTGGTACAATGCAACACATCCAACTTGTATTTTTTTGCATACCATGGCAAAAACACTTGCTCCCAGTCGGCATAGGATACACCAGGCACTTCAACAATTTTAAAGTTTGATGTTTCTTTTAAGCATCTGTTGTCTTCTCCCTTTTTTACAAAAATGTAATACAGGTTTTCTGTATCGGTTAACTGCAATGCCTTGATCAACTCAAGCACTACAATGTCCATTCCGTGTTTTTTTGTGCGAAATATTCGCTGTGCTTCTATACCTATTCTCATTTTATTAATTGATATTATGTGGTGTATGAATAAACTTTTTTGCGGCCCTTTTTGAAGTAACTATGGCTATCCACATTCCCAGAAAGCGAGGGAAATACTTTGAAAGTGAAGATTCGCCTTTTTAATTCCGGCAATAGAGGCATAACCAATGCCGAAACTATGAGCACGAAAACAATTATAGATGCAATAAGAAAAGTAATGCCGGAAAAAGCTGTCAACAATATGAGGCTTAAACTTAAGCCCAAACAAATAACACGCGGCATTAGTGCAAATTGAATTACTTTATTAAAATAATCGCAATTGCCAAATCTTATTAATTGTGCAAACGCACTTATACAGTATTTCTTCAAAAAAAACATCTGGGCATAAGACCATCTTCTTCGTTGATTTACAAAATTGTTATGATTGGAAACTTTTTCATCATAAACTAAAATATCTTCGGCATACTCAATGGTAAGTTTGTTTTTAAGGATGCGTAATTCCATTTCTTTATCAAAGCCCGAAACCACATTCATGTCTTTCATCACCATGCGAAAAACATTCATGTCTATTATCATTCCCGAACCTATAAGGCTTGCCGAAAGTCCAAGGGCGCGCTGCCCCTTACGGAAAATATGATTGTTGATGATTTCGCTTAATGCATCTAAACGCGACATGCTGTTGTTTTCATTTTTTGCAACACGCCTGGCTTGTATAATTCTTGAGCCACTCTTTAAATAGTTATTTGCTTTTTGCAACATGCTTGCGTCTATGCAGTTATCTGCATCGAGCACAATGCATGCATCAAAACTTTCATGGCAACACGCTAAAAACTTTTGTATAGATTTTGCCTTGTTACGATTTTCATCTTCGGGTAATTCAAAAACCTCTGCTCCGGTTTGTTTAATATTTTCGATAGTTGATGTTTGGAAACTATCGGCCAAAACAACACACTTAAATTTCGCTTTATTATAATGTTGCGCCATTACACTTTGCACCGAACTTATAATTACTGTATCTTCCTTGTATCCGGGAATTAAAATCAGGATGCGCTTATTATCTACAAATTCATTGGGTAGGCTTAATTTTTCTTTTGCGCTGAAACCTGCAGCTGAAAATACAAACAGGTAAAGCGCGTTAATTGCCAGGATGAATAAGAGTGTGATGATGATGATTTGAAACAGCATTTCGTTTTTTATTATGGTACAAAGAAACGCTGCTGGCAGGGGTTTGAGGGCTTAATTCGATGAATGCGGTTTTTAGGGGGTTGAAATTCCTTTACATCAGGATGATATCATTCGCTAAAGTTCCTGAATGCTCCTTTTACCATTGCCACACTGTTTTTAGAACGACCGGCAAAGGCTTCGGAGATGATATTTTTCGGCAAAGCCAGCATAAAATAATACGAGAGCGAAATAGCTTTTTTCCAACCCGTAAAGTTTCTTCTGGCAAATAAAACACGGTTCTTGGCCATGTAATGCGCTTTAAAAGGCGAGAATTTTCCAACCGATACAGACTCCTTATGCAGGATGTAAGTGAGGCCATTGTAGTAAATAGAAAAGCCTGCACGTTTTGTCATTTCGCAGTAGTCGTATTCTTCGTAGTAAATAAAAAACCTGTCGTGCAGCATACCAATTTTATTCATAACCTCGCGCTTAATGAGCATACAGGCACCGTGTGCCAAATCTGTTTTTTGCACTTCGTTATATTGCCCGTTATCGGTTTCTTTATAACCAATGGTATGGCCGCAGCAGGTATACGGATTGATAGCAGTGGTGCCGGCATATTGAATAAGATTTTCTGAATTAAAGAAAATAATTTTTGGGCTTACAATGCCCGCATCAGGATGGTCGACAAATGTTTTTAAAAGCGGCTCTAAAAAATCTGCGGGCACTTCGGTATCGTTATTCAGCAATAAAATAAAATCACCGGTAGCCACTTTCATAGCAAGATTATTTCCTCCGGTAAAGCCAAGATTTTTATCGCTCTGAATAAAAATAACTTCAGGATATTCTGATTGAAGTAATCTGTTTTCAGGAGCTGATGCATTATCCACTAAAAATATTTCGAGGTTAGGATAGGTAACTTTGCGCAAGCTGTTGAAGCATTCGCGTGTTACATCAGCCTGATTAAAATTAATAGTGATAATGGATACCTTAGGAAATTGATTTTGCATTTTCTGATATGATTTCGTTTTCTTTTTGTGTTAGAAAAACAATTGATAAATAAATGATGATACCTGTTGGCAATTGTCCAAAAACCTGATTGCCATAACTGGCTACCATCACTCCGGTTAAGCCACAAAAGAGTGCCATGAGTTGGTTTTTAACTTCAGGATTATGTTCTGCATTTATTTTTTTAAATGCATGATAGAGAATAAAAAAAAGCATGAGGAGGTACAAAACCAAACCTACATAACCATACTCAGCAGCAATGCGCACATACCAGCTATCCAGTGCAAGGTTAGCTAAAAATGTATTGGGGCTGAACCGCTGACCCCAGTAACCACCGCTGCCAACACCACCACCCAGCCAATGCACATTTAAATATTCAGCAAGTTTTTTTTGATTGGTGATGCGTACCTGCAACGAAGCATCGTTAGGATCTAATGAGCTGCGCAATCTGCTGATCTGCGAATTTCCCTGACCGATGAAAGTGAACTTTAAAATAAAGAATACAACTGCCAATACGGTAGAGCCTGCTATTACAATTTTGAAATTTTTTATAAGAAGTAAATACGTAAAAAATCCTACAACAGGAATTGCAAATGCTCCGCGTGTGCCAGAAATCAACATACCGTAAAAGCATAACAATGCTGTTAGGATGTAGAATATTTTACGCATTCGCGATTTTTCGAAGATGGCCAATATGCTTGCTACCACTGCCGTGTGCGCCTGTGATGCACCAAACTGACCCGAGTCGGAATAAAAAGAGAATACGCGCAGTTTGCCAAACAACATGTGAGTGGATAAATTGCCGGGTACGTTAAGCCATGCTTTTTCTCCTGCATCAAGTCCGATGAATAATTGTTTCATTCCCCACAATGCACCTATAATCGAAAACATAAACCAAAGTGTAATAAACCAATTGAAATCTTTTTTGTGATGCAGGCATAAGTAGCCAACAAGTAGTGCCAGAAAAAAATAAAGTGCCACACCACGCATGGCATAAAACCATGCTTCGAAACTATGTGCTTCCGGGTTTGCCAATTCAAAAATATTAATCAGCATCCAAATGGTAACGGCAATGAAAACGGGATTGGCAAGCGGTTTCCACGATATGTTTTTAAATTCCTTAATAAAGAAAATGAAAAACAGCAGCAGTAAAATAATGTCAATCGTTAACCCCAGTGGCAATGATACATAGCGCGTTAAACCCACACTAAAAAAGTTTGCAGCCATAAGCAAGTAAAATCCCCAGCGGATATCTTTTGCAATTTTAAAAGCAATCACAGCAACAACTGCACAACCAAACAATGCAGACGGTAGCATAATCCCAACCTTTACAACAAGCAATGCCACAAGCAATGCAGCAGCAATAACTGCAGCAAAACTTGCTATGGTTTTTACCTGTTGTGATTTTAAATTCATTGCAATTTTAATTTAAGCAAACTCTGTTGAATGTTGGACATCGAAAATTTTGCAGCTCCGCTTTTATTCAGAAAATAAAATCCGGCAACAATGCCTGTGCTTAATGCAATACTGCTCACTGCAGCAACGCCAATAAGCGAATGATAAAAATGAAGTGCAATATAGTTACCACCAATATTAACGGTGATGAGCATAACGGTTTTTATAAAATTAAGCTTTGGCAAATGACAAGCCTCTAAAGCCACACCCAGAAAGCGATCTACAGGAAGCAATAAAACATAAAGCATAAAAACTTTTAAAATTATTGCAGATAAATTGTATTGATCAGAGCCGCTGATTAATTGAATTACATTATCTGAAAAAATAAAAACAAGCAAAGCAGCCGGAATAAACATCGCAATTAAAACAGCCATCCGACCTATTAATAATTGCGAAAATGAAGCTGTATCATTTCTCAGATTTTGAAGTACCGGTAAAAATGTTGCTGCTACTGAGCGCAGCATCACTTCAAACACTTCGATAATTTTTTGTGCCAATGTATAAACAGCAACTGCACTTGAATTCATAAAAGCCGCTATCATAAATGTATCGGCATTGCGCAATAAGCTGCTTCCTAGCATGGTGCCCATGGTAAATTTTCCGTAACCCAAAAAGTGTTTGATCATTTTCAGACTCAAATATTTTTTGTGAAAACTAAATCGGTTTACAAAAAAAGCAAACAGCGCACTTACGCCATAACCTGCAACCTGACTGATTACAGCGATTTGAAAAGTAAGACTGTGGTGTATTAGATAATCTGCCAATATGATGAGCAGCGAAACCGAGCAATAAATAATGCGCTGAATTAAGATGATTTTGAAATTTACTTTACCTGTATTTACCCACCAGCTCAGGTTGAACAGAATCATCAGTAATCCCAATGCGGGATACCAATTGGAGAAATCGTTAAGCAATAAAAAATCTTTTCCTGCAAAACAAACTACAGCCTTTGTTATAAATGTAACGGCAACCATTACCATAAAAAACGCAGTGGCAAGCAACAAAGCATTGTTTTCAATTTTGCGATTTATAAATGCATCTGCTTTATGTGTTGCAATTTCCTTTACAACAATAGTTTGCAATAAACCCTGCATCAACATATCACTAATGGAAAGTGCAGAAATAAAAAGCAACCACCGGCCAACTTCAGCCTGCGGCATCAATCGCAACATAATAAAAAGTAATGCAAAGCCATACGCAGCCATCAGCAACTGATGCATAAATGCATACAACTGATTAATGTTTCCAGCAGAAAAAAGTTTCTTAAGCATATTGGTGTAAGATTTTTTCAAACGCTGCTGCTTTGTTTTTCCAGCTATTGCTGATCGCTATTTTCACACGCTGCTGCTTTTTTTCAAATGTATCGTTTTTTATTTCTAATGTAAGACTTTGTATAAAGTCCTTTGCATCAACTGCCGAAACAAAATTTGCAAGGTCATTCAATTGCGCAAAGTTTGTCATTACCACAGGTAAGCCAAGAGCCAGGTATTCATTGGCTTTCATAGGATAAATATTTTTGGTAAACTCATCTTTCTTAAAAGGAATAATGCCGGCATTAAAATTTTTCATCATTGCCGGCAATTGATTTACATCTACTGCTCCATACAATTTTACATTGCTATACTTTTTCAAACTGTCGGCCGATGCTGACATGATTCTTCCGATGAAATGAAACTTCCATGTTGGGAAATTGGAAATAGTTTGTTCTAATCAATCGTAATCAAGTCTGTCATCAATACTTCCAACATAACCGATATTTATTTCTTCAGAATTGTTTTTTGGAAATCCTTTCTTCATTTCGTTTTCGAAAATTGAAAGGTCAACTCCATTAGTAACTACAAAAGATTTTTTGTCCGAAACCGCCTTTGATTGCTGCAATGCTTCAGACGAAAAAACTAATGCATCTGCTTGTTTTGCAAAATCGTTTTCTAAGCGTTGTCCATGTTTTGAAGCCCAGTTAGAGGCGTCAATGTTATCGTAGCAATAGTAAATCGTTGCTTTTTGTTTGAATCCGCTTTGCTTAACAGAATTAAAAAACGGGTTGAAAGCATTCACTACAATTGGCGAATTCATGTTCAGCTTTTTCATTGCTGATTTTATTCGGCCATTAATTAATTTTTTATTGATGCCTTGCACAAAGTTTAAAAGCGAATTGTTGTTGATCCAGTTGAATGGTATAACAGGAGGCAATGAAAGCACATGGATGAAAGCACCATTTTCTAATTGCACTTTTTCTATTGCAGCATCCAGTCCTAAAATTCTTTTAACCGGAATGTATTTATTGTGACGTGTGTTTACTAAAACATCTTTAATAGAGTAGGCATAATCTACATAAAGCACATTGTTAGTTGCTGCAAGTTCCTTCATTAACTGCACGGTTGATTTCATGTAATCGCCACGCCAGCTTGGGAAAGCGTGGCATACGATATCTAAACGTTTATTCATTTGCTGTATCTCCTTACAATGTCCTTAATGCGTTTACGAATATAACTGCGTTGCTTTGGCACTTCACCTAAAAACTTTTCGAGGTGATTTATTTTAGTATCCACCATCACTGCATGCATTGGAATGTTTAACTGTTTCCAGCTATCCAATAACTGTAATTGATACTCATCCATTTTTTGTGCCGCATTGATGAATAGATAAATCACATCACTGTTTACTATCACTTCTTTATTTATCAATTCTCTTTTTGAAGTATTGGTAAATATCAATTGATTGCTATCGCTTGTAATCATATTTCCAATTTCAACAGCCTGCCAGTTGTTGCCAAGCGATTGTAAATTTGATGTTACATCAGCAAGCATCTGTTTGTAGTCGCTGTTCGATTTATGAAAGGGTACCACCAATGCTTTGATGGTTTTGTTTTGTTGCTGTAAATCAACTAGCGATAACATCCAGCGTTCATTACTTATGGCATTTATATTTTCAATAGTAGCATTATTTTCTGCCGTTGATTTTACAAAAGCTGTAGCTGTTTTAACTCCGGTAGTTTTCAGGAAATTTAATGGATTAGAAATGCTGTCATCAAGATATTCTTTCATAATTAGTACAACCATTACAATAATGAAACAACTGAATGCAGCTGCAATGACCAATATTAAACGCTTTGATGAGTTAGGCACAGCAGGCATATCAGGCGGATCAGTAATCGAAATATTTTCAGTTACTACCAGGTTACGCTCACGTAATTTTGCCTGGTTTAAATTGTGCAACAGGTTTAAATATTCCTTTTCAGAAACATCTACATCGCGCTCCAGCTTATTTAAATCAGAACCCATTGGCGCAAAGAGATCATAGATTTTTTCAAACTCTGCCTTGCTTTTTTCAAGCACTTTTAATTTAGCCGTTCCTTCTTCGGTGCTCACCGTTAAGGATAACCACTCATCCAGTAAATCTTTGCCGGGAATTCCTTCGGTTGAATTGTTTACATCATACAGTCCCTGAATGTTTTCTTTCAAATTCTTTTTAAGCTCATCAATCTTTGTATTTTTAGCCGCATCATTTTGATTACCTTTTACAAGTGATAGTCCTAATGAATTGTATTGTGCCGAGAGTTCATTTTTTGATTTTACCACTTCATCGCTTTTCAATTGTATTACAGCGCGGCTGCTTAATTTTTTTTCCACCTTGGCTAATGCCGATTTATAGCCTTCCAAATCCATTTGCAATTGCGATTCGCGCTGATCGTAATCTTCCTTCTGATCTGCTATATATTTTGTTTGTTCATAATAATTGATGAGGCGGTTGGTAGTTCTGAAATTTTTCAAAATCATCTCAGCTTTTTGCAAGCGAGCTAAAGCCAAAGCAGTTTGTTCTTCAAAATATTTTACAACACTGCTAACTTCACCTATGCGCATACCTTTGTATTTCTGTAAAAAAACTTCGGCTAACAGGTCAAGCGTTTTTTTAGTGATCAATGCATCTTCAGATGTGTATTCAACTTTAACCATATCGCTAAAACCAATGCGAGTAGCTTTAATAGTGTTAAGCGTACTCAGGTTAAATGGATTGCCATACTGGCCATAGAGTAACTGGTAGTATGGGTTTTGGCTTCCCTGTAAAATTTGTGCCGATAGGTTTTGCATTGTTGCAGCTTCGCTGGCACCGCGTACTTTTTTTAATGTGCTGCTATCGTTCAACCAATCAAAACGTTCTAACTTTAATTTGGTAACAACACGATTTAATTCCTGCGGATGATTAATTAAATCAGCTAGCAATCTTAATGCTACAACTTTACGTGTTTCTTTTGATGTGATGGTGTTAATCAGATTATCAAATTTTGAATTGGCTTCGTGATAATCGATTTTACCTTCTGCATCACTATTGAAATTGTAACCACTGGCAATGCCTGTGTAAATTACCATTTCTGATGAATAGGTATGCGGCATGTTGCGCGTAAGAAAGAAAACAGCCACTCCGGTAATAATTGGAAATGCAATTATCCATTTTTTATTCCTGAGTAACAGTTGTATGAATTCTATAAAGTTCACGTTTGTTAGTTTTAGTTATTGTTAAATCTTCTGCCGCAAAATTGCTCCAGCTGCATGTAATAATTTTTTAAATCGTTGATGGTAGTTTCGACTTCCGTTTGTGTCTTGGTATAAATCTCCGTTACACGCGAAAGTTCTCCAAGTGCAATAGCACCCTGATTAAATTCTTTCTCAGCCATTTTCTGATGTACATAAGCTGCGTTAACAGCCTCGCTTTTTATTCGTAAAATATTTTTTTGCGATTGCACATTGTTATATAAGATGGTTATTATTTTGTGCAACTCAAATATTACTTCTTCGCGTTTATATGTTGCCACTCTTTGTTCGGCTTTGTACACATTTACCAAATCATGATTACTGGCAATATCGTAAAGTGAAAACGACACCGATGGACCGTAGCCGTATCCAACCTGTGTTTGATTTATTACCGAATTGCCGTATTGACCATTGCTGATGTTGGCACTAAACTTTACTGCATCCATCCAACTTTTTCTTACACGTTTAGTATCGGCACCGGCTTTTTCTATTAAGGCATCCTGTATTTTTATGGTGGCGTAGTTAGCATCGGCCCATGCAAACAAACTATCGATGGGAGGCATATTTAACTCGTCATCAGCATTGGATGGTACATTCTGTGCCCACACATTAGCAGTACCAAAAAACACTATCAATAAAAATAAATTTTTCATGGTGTTATACATTTTCTTCTTGCAACAAAGCCGGGAATGTTTTCATAAATATTTTGAAATCGGTTTTGAAAGAAAATTCTTTTGCGTAAGTTTTATCGAGTTCTATACGCTCTTGTTCCGAAACTTCGCCCTTTCCACGTTTGGTAATTTGCCATAATCCTGTTAGGCCCGAAGGTGCATTGAAACGGGATATGGCATCATCTGTTGTTAGCTTTTCTGCTTCGTACAATGGCAGCGGCCTGTTGCCAATAAGCGACATATCTCCTTTCAATATATTTATTAGTTGCGGCAATTCATCGATGCTGGTTTTACGTAAAAGCTTTCCCAGTGGAGTTACCCGCGGATCGTTTGCTATTTTCATAAAGGCCGCTTCTTTTTTTTGTGCCTTGCGCATCAAATGCAGATTTTCGCATATTACCACATCATCGGCAATCAGTAAAGTAGAACAAGTCTCAGTCAATATTTCGCAAAATGGGCATGTACGTATTGTTGAAGTATCTTGTGATGTTTTATATTGATTCAAATCTTTCATGAGCGCAGTTTGCTTATCAGACTGCGCGTACATAGTTCTGAATTTTATCATTCCAAAGGTTTTATAATATTGACCTACACGTGGTGATACATAAAAGATATTGCCACGTGATGTTAGTTTTATTAAAATGGCTGCAACAATTAACACAGGAGAAAATAGAATCAATCCTGCAAGGGCAGCGCAAATATCATATGACCGTTTAAAGTGTTTGTACATGACTATTTATTTATTGATTTTGTAAGTAAATGATTGGCAAGCATCAGGTGCAAACGAAAGCTCAGTTCTGTAGGATTAAAAGGTTTTAATAAATAATCCTTAGCACCGTTTTTAAAGCAACTGATTTTGTCGTTGCTGTTTTCCACACTCGATAACATGAGTACAGGTGGCATTTTAAGATTTGCGCTTTTCACTGCTTTGAGGAATTCTATTCCTGTCATTTCGGGCATCATTATGTCCGCTATAATGGCATCAGGGGTTCCGCCTCCTTGCAACCATGAAAGCGCATCTAATGCATTTTCCATTTCTACCACTTCGAAACTCGATTGAAGGTAGTGCGACAAAAGCTTTCGTGTTGAAAGCTGATCTTCGATAATTAAAATTTGATTTTTCATCTCTGTTATTATTTTGATGCAAAAGTGCGGTCAAAACAGGTGCAGAAATGTTTAATTCGATTAATGTGGTTTTTGGGAGGTTAAAAAAGACATTACCGCTGCTAAAAAAATCAGATAATGTTTAAACGGGCTTGCAAATTGGCTTTGTACTTGTTTCCGATAGGGATAATATGGCCGCCAACTATGGAAGTTTCGGCATCAAAATTCTCCAGAAAGTTGAGATTAATGATGTAGGAACGATGCACACGCATAAACTGCTTGTTCATCTTTAATTTGTCCTCAATGTTTTTCATGGTTGAATTAACCACATGGGTTTTTTCTTTCAGATGTACTTTTACATAATCGCCAAGCGCTTCGCAATAGATAATGTCCTTATGCATGATTTTAGAAAGCACGCCATTTTCTTTAATAAAGATATAATCCAGGTGCTGATTGTTATCGGCTTCATTGATTTTAAAAACACGTTCAACAGCTTTTAAAAATTTACCATACTCAACAGGCTTTACTAAAAAGTGGATTACTTTATGTTCAAATGCTTTAACAGCATATTTTTCTTTTGAAGTGATGAGGATAACCGGTGGCAGTTCTTTAAACGATTCAAGGAATTCTATACCCGTCATTTCGGGCATTTCCACATCCAGAAAAATCAGATCGGTAGTAGCGGCATTTTTACGTATGTAATTTACTCCGGCAATGGGATTTGAAAAAGCTTCCACAAAATTCAAACCTTCAGTACTGGTAATAAAATGTTTCATCAGGTTTATCGAAACCGGATCGTCATCTATAATTATGCAATTTATCATGCTGCAAAGTATAAAAAAAAAAATATGTGAAGAAAGCAACCTACTATGTATCTTTCTGCAATAAAGCCAATCTTTATTTTATATACAACTTTTAATATCTTGGAATTTCATACATTTTGCCAAATGTTATGCCCGGGTATTTAAAACAAAATGGGTTTATCTTCACTTGTTATGTTTACCGGTTCATCTGCTTTTTTTTCTCATTCAGTCCAAAACAATTTGGAGGTATCATTGGTTACTTATGTTTGGCGTTGATATTTTTCGACATTATAAATAGTGTTGTCGAAAGCATTTTATAATTTAAATTTTATTCCGCTTAACATGACTTCTATGAAAACAAAAAGCAAAAATATTTTTGCCTTTAATATTCCATTCTATTTTTTGGTGATTACAGTAACAGGTTTATGTGGTGTTTTTTATTTTATCAATGCATCAAGCCAGCACAATAATTCTCAAGTAATACAAACTCCGGAAGTAGTTTCCGATTGCAACTTAAACATTGTGCGAAGAACAGACTTAAAGCTTACAAAACCTTTGGTGCTGTTCGACAAAGAGGGTCAGGATGCTCATTTGAATTCTCTAAAAGAAAGCATTTTGTCATTTATTAACGAACAAAAAGTTTCGGGTAACGTAAGTAGTGTAAGTGTTTATTTGAGGGAGTTGAATGATGGTAATTGGATATCGATAAACGAAGGAGAATTATATAGTCCCGGCAGCTTAATGAAAGTGCCTACATTGATTACCATTTTAAAAGATGCACAAAAGAACCCTGCCATTTTAGAAAAGGAGTTATTTTTCAGGAGGCATTTTGGTGGCATACCTGAGCAAACCATTACCGGTCCGGCATTGGCCGAAGGCAGAAGTTACAAAGTAAAAGAATTGTTGCGCTACATGATTGAGTTTAGCGACAATGATGCAACTGCTACCTTAAACAATGAAGTAAATTTTGAAACCATGACAAAACTATTTACTGATATGAACCAAATATTACCCAATAAACAACAGCAGGATTATCCTATATCAGCTGTAGAATTTTCGAAATATTTTCATGTGTTATTCAATGCATCGTATTTAAATGTTGATATGTCGGAATATGCTTTAGATTTACTTTCGAAATCGGCTTATAAAGATGGCTTAATGAGAGGAATTGATTCTAATATTACGGTAGCACATAAATTTGGCGAGCGAAATGTAAATGGTGAACAACAGTTACATGAATTTGGAATAGTATACCTAGGCAACAACCCTTACCTGATAGGAGTATTGACAAAAGGAAAAAATAATAAGGTATTGCCCTTGTGTATAAGCGGAATATCGAAAATTGTTTTCGATTACATGAAAGATTCAAATTTGAAAAATGGTAGTGCTATTAAGTGAAAGGGAAACTAAAGTAATTACTTTTTTTTATCAAGAGGATTAGCTATACGAATCAAATATTTATGAAACCAATTAAAATCGTAATGCATTGTTATGCAGAAAATCTGCAAGTATTTATTGCCTAATTGCTTTTACAATTTGTATATCAACACCTTTAATTTTCCCTGTGTATCGATATAACCGCGAAACATTCCTTCGGTTGTAAATGGCATAGCTATATGGCCTGCTTTATCAATGGCAATACAACCACCGCGTCCTTTTATTTGTTTTAGTTTTGTAAGAATAACATAATCGGTGGACGCTTTAAGCGACAAAGATTTATATTTCATCAAAGCTGCAATATCATACGCAGCTACTATGCGAATAAAATCTTCACCTTTGCCTGTGCATGATATTGCGCATGTTTTATTGTCGGCATAAGTACCGCATCCTATTAAAGGTGAATCGCCAATACGGTTATATTTTTTATTAGTGATGCCACCGGTAGAAGTTGCAGCGGCAAGGTTGCCAAATTTGTCGAGCGCAACACAACCCACTGTGCCAAATTTATTGTCGGGAATGTCATCATTTTGATAATAACCGGTAGTATCACTGTGGTCCAGTTCTATAGTATCTTTTGCTATGGCCTTTTGCAATTGGTCCCAACGGTATTGTGTGTAGAAGTAAGAAGTATCAACCATAGTGAGTCCATGCTCAGCTGCAAATTGTTCGGCACCACGTTGCGAAAGCAAAACATGATCACTGTTATCCATCACCATGCGCGCAGCCGAAACAGGATTTTTAATTGTACGTACACCGGCCACAGCACCACACTTTTTGTTGGCACCATTCATTATTGCGGCATCCATTTCGTTGGCACCATCATGCGTAAAAACCGATCCTTTGCCGGCATTGAAAAGTGGTGAATCTTCAAGATTTTTATTGCCGCTTCTACTGCATCGATGCTGCTGCCTCCCTTTTTTAATATGGCGTAACCGGTTTGTAATGCAAGTGTAAGTGTGTCGTTATATATTTTTTCTTGCTCGGGTGTGAGGTTTATTTTTTAAATTTCCACCACCATGCACTGTTCAATTTTGTGGTTTGCTTGTGCTATGGATTCAAGTATTCATTAGTTATTATTATACAAAGTAAACATAAGAACCGTTTAGTATAAGATATGTTACCAATATTTTTCATTTTTTTTTATTATCACTATTATAACTTGTAATACACATTGAAGGCCGTAATGTAATTGTTCTTTTTGTTTTTACGCGCAGTAAGTTCTTGCGATTGCAAGAAGATTTCAAACTTCAATTTATTGTTCAATGTATATACAATGCCAGCTGTTTGCCTCCATTGGTCAAATGTTTTACGCAATGGATTGTTAATAGGAAAATGCATTTCGGCAGATATGTAAGGTGATAAATAATAATTTATTTTATATTTTATCTGCAACTTAGTGCGACTGTAATCGCGATAGGAAATTAAATTTTCGTTATTCATGCTGCCATAGAATTGCCGCTGCAATCGGCCACGAGCCATAATGCTAAAACGCGAAATGCCTTTGGTGTATGTGATATCAGTATAAATCATATTTCGGTTGTCGTAAAAATTTTCCAAATTACGGATAGTAACAAACCGATAACGGGCATCCAAACTAAAGTGCCTGCTAATTTTTATAATCGATGCCGCCATCTATAATGTTGTAAAATAATTCTGAAGCATTTTGATTGAATGCGTTTTGATAAAATACTGAAGTTGAAAATGAACGGCTTATTTTTTTTTCGATATCGATTTTAAATTGCAACGAATAATCATCCTGAGGTTGAGCAATTGCAGCATGATTAATTAAAATCAAACAACCAAGAACGAATAAAAGTTTTGCTTTATGCTTCATGTAAGAACCGGCTAGTAAGTATAGGTAAACACTTTCGAAAATGTCATTTCGTTTTTTTCGTTGTAAAATTTCCTCGATATCAGCATTCCTTTTTGGTCATATTCCATAACCACTTGCGCACCAGTTTGCCATCTTTATCAAATGTGTTTTCTTCCGTTTTGTAATTATTAGTATTATAAATAGAAATTGTTTTTTCAATCAATACATTGTCTTTATCGAAAGTGGTCCGTAGTTTTATATTATTCCATTTGTCATATTCGGACACAATTTTTTTAAGAATTTTTATACTATCAAATATAATATTTTCTATTTCATCATTGTGGTGGTTGTACTTGAATGTTTCGTGTGCTGTGATGTTGCTGTCTTTATCCAATTCAAATGTTTCTAAAGTATTACCATGCTTGTCATAATAAGTCAAATTGTTTTTAACGTTTACTTGTCCTTTACGCTGGTCAATGGTTTGTAAATAGGTCGCTTTTATTTTACGGTCTTTAATGTCATTAGTTGTTTGGCAAAAAGTTATTAGAGGAAGTATTAGCGCACCCAAAGTAAAAGATAAGATAAGTTTGAATTTTGTTTGCATTGTTTTATTGATGGTATAACGTGCTAATAAAGTCCTCAATTAAAAATATCAAAAGTTCCGGCATCCATAGTTTCTTTGCGGCCATTGATATGAATTTCTTTTACAACGGCTACACTACCCGAAGGATCGGTGAGTGTACTATCGAGTGAGTAAACATAAACTTTGTAATTGCCAGGATAAAGGTATTTGAAATTAAACTCTCCTTTAAAATTGGTTTTTATTCGCTGCCCATAGCTTATGTCATCGCCATAAATTGTATACACATAAATATCGGAACCCGGGTATTCGCTAATATATTGTGTGAAGGTAGAGTTGTAATGTTTTACAAGTACCTTTCCGTATATAGAGGCATCGCCCCCTCTCCCTTCTTGTTTTTTGCACGATGTGGTTACAAGCATTATGGTAATCAAACTTACCGATATTGATTTAAGAATTTGCATACGCTGATTTTTTATTTATTGTTAATTCAATTGTATAATTTGTTGAAAGCTCTACAGGGTAATTATGTGCGGCTATGATGATAGTCTTTTTCGATTTCAAGTTATTCAATAATTGGCAAACACCCTGTATAGATTTTTCATCGAGATTTATAAATGGCTCATCAAGTAAAATAATCTTTTTGTTCGTGTTTAATGCCCTTGCAATATTTAAAATGGTTCGTTGGCCTTTCGAAATATTTGCTGCGTGCATGGCCAGTTTAAAGTGTGGATTTTTTAGTTCATCATTTAATCCGAATTCGAGAAGCGATAAAGTATTTTTTGTTTTTTCTTCCTGAGCCTCGCGGGCGCTGTAACTTATCGCTTTGAAAATTGTATCCCCAATCAATGGAGCATCTTCCGAAACCAGTGAAATAGATTTTCGTATTTCGTAAGGCGTCAACATTTTGTATAAATAATCGCCAAGGTGAATTGTGCCTGATGTTGGCTCGTATAAATTTAGTATCAGCTTTAGTAATGTGCTTTTTCCAGAACTATTATCCCCTTTAATGACATATATATTCCCCGGCTCAAAACTGTATGAAAAATTATTGATAATTGGTTTATCCATTTCGTAACCGAACGAAACATTTCGCATGGTAATTACCGGACGAGGTCTTATATTTATTTCTGATGCAGGTTTTTCTTCTGTTTGTGTATTAAGTATTGCAATCAGTTTCTTAAAAGATATGGAAGCACTTTGCCATACATTATTTACTTTCAGCATTCTTTTAAACGGACTTTGCATATAAAGAACAAGTAGAATAAATGACACTACATCGGTGTTGTTTTGCATGAGGCTTTTGTCCTTGTAAATGGCATACATAATACTGGCAATGATGCCAAAAAAAAGCACAGGCAATAGAGATTGGTTCAAGGCACTTGTTGCCTGATACCGCTTGCCTGTTTCAAACAGCGCATTTGATTTTTTATTAAATTCATTCACTTCGGGCGTTTGCCTGTTGAGGGCTTTTATAGTAAAGAACGAGTGTAGTCGTATAGAAACAAAATTGAGTAATCCCGATTTTTGATTTTGTCTTTGAACAGAAATGTTTTTTATCAATAACCCAAAGCCAAAATAAATTAATGCTCCGATAATAATTTCGATTACTATAATTATAGTGAGTGTTACATTCATAAATGCCAATACGCAAAAAGCTACAACCATAAAAAATACATCGCTGGTAAAACCTATTACCCCTGTGCTAATATATTTTGTTATTGAAGACATATCGCCACTGTAACGCATTAAATAGTTGCCGGCAGGTTTCTGTTGAAAGTCGGTTAAAGATTGCGACAACTGCCTTTCGAACAACTTTTCGCGCAAGTGCTTTGTAAAAGTTTCGTTTATAATGCCTGTATAATATTTTTGAACAAACAATAACACGGCCCTTACAACAATTAGTGCAATAAAAAAATTAATGAAAATTGCAACATCACCTATTTTAATTCCCAATGCATCGAAGAGTTTTCCTTTGGCCGAATGTGAATGCAATACCAATTCATAAAAGCGACCAATACTCAGCGGAATAAAAACATTAAGGAGTGAGCCCATTAAACTACTCGCAAAAGTAACGCCTATAATCGTTTTATTTTGACGTGCGAATTTTTGTGTTATGTTTAACTGCGTAAACATTATGCTACTTGCAGCGATTGGGAAATAAACAAGTTATTGTATTCACCTGTCATTAATTGGTCAATATTGAGAACATGCATAGCACTGTGCGCAATAACTTCTTCAATTAATAATGGGCTCATTGTAAATCGGCCGCTTATTGCTGCTGGAGTTACTCCTAATTCTTTAAGATATTGTATACCGTAAAAAGCACCCAGGCTATCGCCACATGAAAATATTACTGAGTGAATTGTATTCATAAACTCTGTGCTTTTCAATAAAGAATTTGTTTCGCGTTGCATCAGCCCGTCAGCAATTTCCATTACTATATAATCTGGTTTTTCGGCTTCGAGTGAATTGAGCAACGATTGATAAAGGTCGAGCAATTCGGGTTTGTCACACATGAAAGTGGAAGGGAAGCCCATGTCGGAAAAATCTATGGCTACATCGGCACCGCAATCAAAAACGAAATCTTTGTCCTTAGTATACGATGTGCCGGTAAATTTAATAAAGGCTACTTTTTTACCGGTTTGCTTTAAGCCTCTGGCAAGAAATGCGGCAGTAGTGGTTTTCCCGCTATCCATAGTTGATCCTATCGACAAAATAATTTTTGCATTGTTGGGTACATGCCCTGTAAAACTGCTTTTTGGTTTGTTGTAAAATTTCGAGTTGATTATTTTATTATTCTCATCGCAGCAATAGCCAACAAGTTTTACCACCGTAGGTTCTATATCTTTAAGCGCCCAGTTTTTCGATTTTACAATGCCAATAGCGCCACCAGCACCTAAAATGTGCAACATTATTGTTGGCTCAGTTGGAATATATCCTTCGAACTGTGATGTGGCATATCTATCGGCAAAACATGCCATTATTTTATCGCCAGGAAAAATACCCACATTGCGTTTACTATCCGATTGAATGGTTTCGTGTTTGCCTGTTTCAATTATTTCAAAAATTGCAACATCACCTGATATGGGTGTGTATGTTAAGTTTTTTGATTCATCCAACTTGTATGTTTGAATGTCTTTTGCGGCAATTGATTTTTTAAGTTTCATAATTTTAAATTTTAATATTATTATTGATGAATTAATTTTCCTGTTGATATTGCGTTGTTCTCATTCGATATTTTATACGTATAAAACCCTGCATCAATGTGTGACATGTTTATTGCCGCATTATTATTTATTTTTTCGGTTGTAATTAATCGCCCGGTGTTATCAAAAATTTCTAATGTATAATTGATAAAATTATTTTCCGAAACGAATTTTACTTTGTCTTTGCAAGGGTTGGGATACGATAGGATGTTTTGGTGCAAGCTGCTAAGGTTTTCAACTGCCAGATAGCCACTATACTTAATCACAGTGATATCGCGTTGTTGGTTTATACTGGTAAAACTTCCTGCCATGTAAATATCATTTCCATTTATCATCACAAGGTTTGGAACATCAATGCTGTCGGCATTGCCATTTGCGGTAGCACTCCAGTTTATATTTCCGTTGCTGTCATATCTTAAAATCACCATATCATAATCAGGGTCGGATGTTGAATTTTTGTTTGAATGTGCCGCTACATAAATGTTGCCGTAACTATCGGTTGTTAACGCATCTGCTATGTCATTCAGGTTATTTCCAAAATCGAAAGATTGCATCCATTTCACATTTCCTGATGCATCATATTGTATTGTTACTACATTATAGTTTGTATCAACCGATGCATCAATATCAGAGTAGCCGGCAACATTTACATTGCCCGAGTTGTCCAAAGCCAATCCTCTTGCAAAGTCATTTTGCCCATTGCCATCGTATGTTTTTATCCATTGCTGCGCACCTGTTGCATCGTACTTCAAGGTAACAAAATCGAATATGGTATCAATAGTACTTGCAGTTTGACCGGTGATATAAATATTTTCGTTTGCATCTATCACCATTTCACTTGGTATATCGTCACCGTTATTATTGCTGAATGTGTGCACCCATTGTTGATTTCCGTTGTTATCATATTTCAACACTAAAATATCTTCGTTGGTGCCATTAAACGTACGACCTGCTACATATATGTTACCCGATGATGCAACACGTATGATATTCCCACGTTCATTATTATTTCCTGCCGAGGTATAGGAGGTAACCCATTGCTGAATACCGTTAGCATTAAGTTTTATTGTGAGGCAATTGTCATCAGAATTAATTGATGGGTCGGCATCGGTTCGGCCGGTTAAATATATATTTCCAATTCCATCTTGTTGCATGGCATAACTCTTGTCGGTTTCATGTGCTGGCGAATCATATAAATATGTCCATAGTGTATCACCATTAGGGTTGTATTTTATTACTTGCCAATCGCTGCTTGTTCCGGTGTTTTTTGTAAAACCGCCAACAATGATATTTCCTGCATTGTCTAACATTACTGAGTAGGCTTCGTCATCGCTGCCGGGCGATGACCCATCTGTTTGTCGTATCCATACAGTATCACCAGCTGCATCTATTTTGACCACACAAAAATTTCTATCAGCAAGTTTCGATATAGTGTAACCTACCATGTATACGTTGTTGTTTTGGTCTACAGCTATGTCACGAACATTATCCGAGTTGTCACCGCTACCATTAAGTATATATTCTGAAAGGAATGTCCCGGCTCCTTCATACCTCAATACCAAACCATTGCGCTGCTCATTCGATTCTTCGGTATAACCAACAACAAAACATTTGCCATTCGAATTTTCTATTACGGCATTTCCGTTATCGTCCTTACCACCAACGCCCGTATAAGTGTTCAACCACTGCTGTGCACCACTTGTAGCATACTTTATTGTCACAATGTTATTGGAAGTATATGGAGATGGATCACTGTCGCTCTGCCCGGTGACATAAACTTCGCCAGTTGGATTAACATAAATTGCATTTGGCAATTCATCGTTCGATGCTACACCATCAAAAGTTTTGTTCCAGGAGATATTGCCATTTGAGTTGTACTTTTATAGTTCTGTAATCCCAATTACGAAATGCATTAGCATTCTGATCGCTTTGTCCTGTAACATAAATATTTCCCGTAGCATCTGTTGCAATGGCAGTACTTCTGTCATCATCTACAAAATCGAAAGCTTTTGCCCAAATTTGATTTCCACTTAAATCGTACTTTATAGTATAATAATCATCGTTGTTGCCGTTACTACTGCGACCTGTTACCGCAATAAAAGTGTTGTTATCGGAAGTCATTGCTGTGGCACGGTCTGTGGCATTTCTGTCGCCATACTTTAACCATTGCTGTATACCATTGGCATCGTATTTTATTGTTACAAAATCATCGTTGTTGCCATTATCGCTACGACCTGTTACATAGCAATTCGAATTTATGTCTACTATAATTTTTACTGCCCTGTCAGTACCATTTCCTAAGCCATTGTATTGTTGTTGCCTCAAGCATACCGTTACTGTTATATTTTAGCGTGATGTAGTCATCATTGTTAATGGTTGTTGAATCTCTGTCGCCTTGCCCGGTCACGAAAACATTACCGGCATTATCTACCGTTAAGGAATTTGCCTGATCGTATTGATGGAATGGCGAATCGTACCTCATTTGCCACACGATATTTCCCATAGCATCAATTTTCAGGGTAAGAAAATCATTCCCGGTGTTTTCACTTTTTCCAAACCCTGTAACATAGACAAATCCGTTTCCATCAGTTGTTATCGCAGTAACCTCATCGGGGCCATTGCCGGGGGCATTAAATTCAGTGCGCCAAATAATGTTTCCGGCATCATCCATTTTTACAATTAAGTAATCGCGATTTTGATTGATGTTCACCGTTGCTCCACCTATATATATGTTGCCGTTATTATCATTTGTAACACAAGTAAAGCGGTCGGTATAATCCCCTTGCCCATTATAAGTTGCTACCCACTGTTGAGTTATTTGTGCATTAGCATTGCCGCACAAAATGAGAATGAAGATGGTTCCTAATATTGAATGTTTCATTTTATTGAGTCGTGTTCTAAATTATTTTTTTACAATTTTTAATGTTTGCAATGAAATCCCTTGCTGCACTTTTAGGAAATAAATTCCCGGAAGCAAATCGCTTCCAATTTCAAATTCAGTTTGCGACAAAATATTTTCCTCCGATTGAACCATCCTTCCTGTTAAATCATACAACCACAAAGAATATGTGTCTTCAGTTGGAGAAACTAATTGTATAGTCATTGTTTCAAAAAATGGATTTGGCTGCGCTGTTATTGATATGCTGTTGTTATAAGTATTCATCATTCTGCAGTTTACTGTTACTACTATTGCATTTGATATTGCTGTGCAGCCCGATGTTGACGTTACAAAACATTTGTAACTACCGGCTACCTTTGCAGTGTACGTAGATTGTGTAGCACCTCCAATATTTACTGCACCTTTCTTCCATTGAAAAGTATATCCTACTCCCGCTTGTGCTGTTAATTTTACACTATCGCCAGCGCAAAAAGTTGTTGGGCCACCTGCAGTAATCTTTGCAATGGGATCAATCACCAATTTTGTAACAGGCGATGTTTTGGAGCACCCCGAAGCATTAGTAACTACTACCTTATACGTTGCAGCTAATTTTACATAAGTTGTTGATGCGGTAGCACCTGCAATATTTGCCGAACCTTTTTTCCATTGGTATGTATTACCAACACCTGCTGATGCGGTAAGTAACAAACTATCGCCACTACATATTGTTTGAATGCCAGTTGGAGTTACGGTAGCAACAGGGGTATTGTTTACTGTAACCACTACCACATCCGAAGCAGAGCAACCGGTATTATTTGTAACTGTAAGAGTATACGTAGTTGAAACAATGGGGTTAGCAATTGGAGTTGCTACAGAAGTACTGCTCAATCCTGTTGCGGGCGACCAGCTATATGTACCGGAGCCCATACCGTTGAGTGTTGTCGAACTTCCTTTACAAATAGTTTTATCACTACCTGCCGATATTGATGGCGGTGCACAATATTTAATTAACGAACCATCGGCCTGACTTGCACTAGTATATGTGGCATAACCGGATACATATATTGATCCTGATTTATCCACTGCAACGTTGCGTGCCACATCTTCGCCATTGATGCCGGCATCGAAGCGTGTTACCCATTTTCTATTTCCGTTTGCGTCATACATAATGGTTGCAAAATCGCTTCCGCTTACTGCATCAACACTTTCACCGGTTACAAAAATATTGCCGCTGGTAGAAAGCGCTATGGCATTAGCTCTGTCGAGTAAACCATTATTGTATCTATCGCTCCATATTGTTGCTCCAGTTGTTTTATTTAGTTTTAATGTAACATAATCGGCACTATCGATTCCGGTAGTTGGAGCGCTGCGGCCTGTAACGTATGCACCGCTGGTATTTACAGCAATACCATATGCACGGTCAGTATAGTTTCCTGTTCCATTGTATATAGATGCCCATTGTTGTGCACCTGTGGCACTGTATTTTAAAGTGATATAATCATCGCCACCTGTGCTCGAAAAAGTTTGTCCCGTAACATAAATAGAAGTGCCATCCACTACCATATCGCGCGGTTGATCATCAGCGTTTCCGGTGCCGGCATATATTGAATGCCATCCTTCTACCAATGAAGAGGAATATTTTATTGTTACTATATCTTCATTGCTTCCATTATTACCGCGGCCTGTTACATAAAGACTTGTTCCCGATAAAAGAATTTTTACTCCACGTTCAGGCACATTCAACGAGCCGTATCTTACTGTGCTTACTATAGTTCCAAGGGCATTTATTTTTATGGTGGCAATATCATAATCTGTTACAAACGAAGATTGATTTGCATCGCTATAGCCTGTAACAAATACTACTCCGGGGTTAGTAACACATATCGATACTGCTACATCGGCTTCGGTGTTGTAATCGTAACGAACGCTCCAAATAGAGTCGCCAGCGTTGTTATATTTTAACACTACATAATCATCGCTGGTATTATTACCAATGCTGTTTCCACATACATACACATTGCCAACAGAATCGAGTGCGATGCTTTTTCCTTCATCGTCACTTTGCGAAAAATCATAATATTTTTTCCAAAGCTGATTTCCTGCTGCATCGAATTTTGCAGTAAAAACATCGCGCTTATGATCGGGCATGTAACTATAACCGGTAACGTATACGTTGTTTAATGTATCGGTAATAGAAGCTTGTATTTTATCGGTAAAATCACCAACACCATTGAAATTGTAAGTAAAAAGTGCATTACCTAAAGCATCATATTTAATTACTGTAGCATCTTTTTGAGTAACACTATTTTGCTTGCTCCCACAAACGTATATGTTACCACTTACCAAAATTATTCCTTCGCCAATATCATCACTGTTTGTTGCAGAACCTGCTGCATATGCTGACCATTGAAGCACTCCGGATGAATCATATTTTGCGGTTAGAAAATCGTTAAATGTATTTACCGCTAGCGCATTTTGATCGCTCTTGCCGGTAATAAAAATTGAACCTGCTGCATCTGTAACTATTGCATGTGGGTCTTCCTCGTTGTTCACTGCATTGCCTAAAAACCTTGCCCATTTAAAGATTCCTGCCGAAGAATATTTTACAACGCAATAGTCATAATTAGTATTTCCACCGCCAATCTGATCGCTTTGTCCTACGACAAAAATATTTCCTAAAGCATCAAGCGTAATAAGAGATGCTCTGTCATTGTCTACATTATTGTAGAAAACAACAAATAGTGGTGTGCCAAGCGAATCGTATTTTATGGTAACAAAATCGTCATCGTTATTACTTGCCGAACGACCACTGATATATATGTTTCCAATTACATCTGTAACAATAGCTTCACCTCGATCGGTGCCTGTAAACCCGCGGTCAAATATTTTCGTAAATACTGCAATGCCGCTTGCATTATATTTTATTGTTACTGCATCATCGTCCGATCCATTTGAAGTGCGGCCGGTAATAATGCACCCTCCGTTATTTGTACTTGCAATAGCGGTAGCGCGGTCGGTGGCATTACCTGCTCCATTAAATCTTATTGCCCATTGCAACGTTCCACTTGTATTATATTTTAAAGTGAGTATATCATCATTAAATCCTGCTGTAGTCGAATCTCTATCGCTGCTGCCTGTTATAAAAACATTTCCTGCTGCATCTACACTCATTGCCAATGGCACATCACTCTGATTGTATGCCACAGCATTGTAGTTTGCAGACCATAATAATGTACCCGATGAATTGTGTTTTGCAACAAGAATATCAGTATGATTAATGCTACCACCATCACTTTCGCCACATATGTAAATATTACTTGCGGCATCTAAGCCAATAAATTGTGCTTTATCAAAACCATTTCCGGCTCCATTTATTTGCCGATTCCAAATTACCGATCCGGCAGCGTTCATTTTTACAAGTAAAAAATCTTTGTCCTTGCTTTGATTAAAGGTGTAGCCGGCTGCGTAAATAAACCCAAGATTGTCGTTTGCAATGGCATTAAACCAATCGGAATTTTCACCTGTGCCCTGTATGCTTTTATTTAGTATTGGAAGTGATTGACTCTTGCCTAAGTTAATGAAGAAACACAATGCGATAATGAGAGATATTTTCCTTTTCATAAATTACTTTAATTAGATTTTTAATTCTGGATGGCAAATATGATTTGTAAAAATTGCAACAAAAATATATTATGGTTAAAAGCGGAAAAATAAATGCTGAACCGGTTGTACACTTCGCTAAGAAAACTTATCGCTTCAACATAATTTTATTTTCTATCAGATTCGAAGGCAATAATTATTAAGCCATTAAAAAACTTATTGAATCTTTATCATTTTGTATTTCAGCGCTGTTGTGTTTGATTTAATTTCACAAAAATAAATTCCATTATTGAGCTCCGATAAATCGAAAGTTATTTTATTTTCATTTTGGTTGATATTATCTAAAGAAAAATTTCTTACTACATTTCCAAAAACATCAACTATTGCAATGCCTATATTTTGTTTTTCTGATAAGTTGATTTCTAAAGTTACTGTTGAAGTAAACGGATTGGGAAATGTATTGAAGTTCTCAAAGGAAGTGTTTTTGGTAATAGATGATGTAAAGCATAGGTTAGTTTGAATAGTACCCGAATTTAATATTGTTGCCGGATAGGTAATCACACCACCCAAAGAAGTTAATGTAGGAGGTGATGAAACAAACGGTGCATACATTGAAGTAATAGTTGCAGCTATACCTTCGTTACAACCGCTATTGCCCAACCAATCTGTTTTTAAGAGGTATGCATTTTTGAGCCCGACACCAAAGCCAAACAACGATTCGCCAGCTACAATATATCCACCATCATTTGTTTGTGAAACAGAATACGCTATATCATTACTTGAATTGCCTGTTGATGAACCATAAGTTTTTGACCACTGAACAATGCCAAGACTGTTTGTTTTTACTATGTATGCATCATAATCTCCGGCTGCACTAAAGCTAAATGATTTTCCACAAATCATATAACCTCCGTCTGTTGTTTGAATCACTTCGTAACATTCATCAATCATTGGCCCTCCGTAAAGTTTTGTCCATAAAGTGTCGCCCACATCATTTGTTTTTATTAAACACATATCCGGGCCAAGAGGGCCAAGCGAATTTTCTGAAGTGCCCCCAATGATGTAGCCTCCATCAGTGGTTTGTTTTATTGTTACACCGGCTTCTGTGCCAGGTGTGCCAAATGTTTTCGTCCACACAACAATTCCTGTTGAGTCCGTTTTTACCAAATAGAAATCTCCGCCACCTGCACCATAAGTGTCTATTTCGCCCGTAAAAATGTAACCACCATCGGTAGTTTGTTGCACCGCAGAACCAACTTCAAGGCCTGTTCCTCCATAAGTTTTTGTCCATGATAAATTCCCGGTTGCATCTGTTTTAACAAGATAAGCATCGAAGCCACCGGCACCAAAAGCTGGAGTTTGGCCAATTATAATATAACCACCATCCGATGTTTGCTGAACAAATGAACCCCACTCGTAACCAATGCCACCATAGGTTCTGGTCCACATGGTATCGCCTGTAGCAGTTAATTTTATTAAATACATATCGCCTGCAACATCGGCAAAAGAGGATGCTACGCCCGATATTATGTATCCACTATCAGTAGTTTGTTGTACAAAAAACCATATTCGTTATCCGTATCACCACCAAATGTTTTTGTCCATGTGGTATCTCCTTTTGCATCTGTTTTTATTACAAGTACATCGCTTCCACCGGAACCATAACTGGTTGTAGTGCCTGCAATGATATAACCTCCATCGGTAGTTTGTCGCACAGATTTTGCCTCGTCCATAGCCAATCCACCATAAGCTTTTTGAAAAGTGGTTTGTGCATTTACATTAAGTTTGGTAATGACAATGATTGATAGTAAAAGAATTTTTTTCATTACAATTGATTTTATTTAGTGCAAAATTAAGTTAGACTGTAACTTCTATTTATTATAAAAATCGCTATTTCACAGGATAGATATCAATAAAAGACTTATTTATTTGGTTCACAATTAATATAGTTGGTTGTGAATTTTAATTTGATTTTATTTTGTAAAAATAAACTCAGACAAATTGATTGCTATTTTCTGAAAAATTTATTTTGAAGTTTAAAAATTTCATTTGATTTGATAACCGGAATTGTGTTTGTGTTATTAGAAATGCCAGAAGTAAATATGTAATTGGAATTAGATTTTTTTGTCTTTATTAAATGATAAGAATTATATTTTTTCAAATGTCAAATAATCTGTTCCTCCATTTCCTCCACTTATATTTTCTAATTCTATGATTGAATTGTTTTGTTGCACAACATGCCAATCGTCATTCAACTCTGAAAAAGGACTAGCGCTAAAATTCAGTATTAATTTTATACTTGAATCGTCATTGCCAACATACCATGTGCCACTATTGATACTTGCGCCATTAGTTGCGCTTACACTCCCATTGACATTAAATTGAAATACGTAATTAGTGTAATGATATGTTTCATCTTTTCCATTGTTATAATGTTTTGTAATTTTCCATTTATCTTTTTGTAGAATTGTGCTTAATTCTGTTGTTGATAATGACGCTGATTTGTTAGTGTCTTTTTTGCACGACACAGTACTCGAAAAAATTAGTACATATAATATAATCGTAAAATGCTTTATATGTTTTATCATTTTGTTTAAATTTTATGATGCAAGTGTGCAGTTTTCTAAAGTGCTGTAAAAATTTAATATGCTGAATTCGAAAAAACTAAACCCGAGGCAGAATTTATTGGGTTTAAGTCAATATCATCACACAAAGTTTACGTATATGCTGAAATCGTGTTTGGGATATTTTGGTTATTGAAGATTTGCATCTGATTTAAAAACTTTGTAAAAAATATTATACCTTTTTGTGTTTATGAAAAATGATTTTGCATCTTAATTTGTTATCATTTTATTAAGATAAAAAATCACAATAATTATTTTTCGATTTTTTTTCGAAAAATAAATTTGCGCAACTAAAAAGTTGCACATATATTTGCAACCCGATGGTTGCTTATCAAATAATAAAAAATGAAAAGAGATATTTTTGGTGCAATAGCCGACCCCACACGCAGGGCTATACTCACCTTGATTGCCATACAGGCGTTAACGCCAAATGCTGTTGCCGAAAAATTTGATATAAGCAGGCAGGCAGTATCGAAGCATATAAAAGTATTGCAAGAGTGTGAATTGATTAAGCCTAAACAAATGGGCCGCGAAATTTATTACCACTTCAATCCAAAAAAAATGAAAGAAATTGATAAGTGGCTGCAACCATTTCGTGCTTTGTGGGACGACAGGTTTTCGAAATTAGATAACGTATTAAAAAATTTAAAAACCAAATAATATGACTGGAAGAGTTTATACAACTGAACGCATTTTTGATGCAAAAGTTTCTGATGTATGGCGCGCCATTACTGAAAAAGAACGGATGAAACAATGGTATTTCGATTTAGCTGAATTTAAACCCGAAGTAGGATTTGTTTTTGAGTTTAAAGGTGAAGGTACCGAAGGAACACCATACATGCATCGCTGCGAAATTACTGAAGTGGTTTTTGAAAAAAAATTGGCACATACATGGTCGTATGTTGGTTACGGAGGTATGTCGCATTTAACTTTTGAGTTGTTTGCCATTGGTGGTAAAACAAAATTAGTACTCACGCATGCCGGCTTAGAATCATTCCCGGCCGATGTTGCAGACTTTGCATTTCACAATTTCGAAGAAGGTTGGAATCAAATTATTAATATATCGTTGAAGAATTATTTAGAAAAAAAATAATTGATGAGTAAGAAACAAAATAACCTCGCACTTGGCATTTCGGAATCTGAAAAGGTGGATGAATATTTAGATTCGTTTGTGCATCCTTTAATAGATGTAGTGAAGTATTTACGTCATGTAATTTTAAAAATTGATAAAAACATTGGCGAAGGAATTTATTGGAATACCCCAACTTTTTATTACACCGGAGGAATGCCACCCTTTGATGCCAAAGAATATAGGAGATATATCATAGGTTTTGTTTTTAATAAGCAAGACTGTGTTAGAATGGTTTTTCTTCGTGGTGCAAATGCAATAGATAAAAACGGAATTTTGGAAGGTCAATATGAAGATGGTAGAAGGCTGATAACTTTTCAAAATATGGATGATGTAAAAAGCAAAGAGAAAGCATTTATCAATATTATTCAACAATTGGTAAAACAAAAAAATAGCTAATGCGGAAAAAAATTATTGGAAATTATGATAAGTAACAAAACCAATATTGAAAAAAACTTAGTAGAAAAAACAATTCTTGTATCGCGAGAATTTGATGCACCACTTTCAAACGTATGGCGTGCTTATACCGAGAGCGAACTATTGGAACAATGGTGGGGCCCAAGTCCATGGCGTGCCGAAACAAAATCTTTCGACTTTAGAGTCGATGGTGCATGGTTGTATGCAATGGTGAGTCCCGAAGGCGAAAAGCACTGGGCAATAATGCAATACACAGCCATTGAGCCTTTGGTGCGAATTGAAATTGTTGATGCATTTTGTGATGCAATGGGTGTTATCAATCATGCATTTCCTAAATCGGTTGGCAGTTTTACTTTTACGAAAACACAAACTGGTGTGTTAGTAGAATTTAAAATGAATTATCTTAGCGAGCAAGATATTCTCACCTTGGTAGAAATGGGTTTCGAAAAAGGAATAACGATTGCACTGGATCAATTAGAAAAATTATTAGGGCAATCATTTTAAAATACAATCAAAAATTTCCTATTTCAAGTTTAATATTTATTACTGATTTAAAAAAAATACAATAAAGATGAATACAAAAGTTACAGTGAGTGCCACTATAAATGCACCGGTAGAAAAGGTTTGGGAGTGCTATACCAACCCAAAGCATATTATAAATTGGAATTTTGCCTCGGACGATTGGCATTGCCCACGTGCCGAAAATGATGTGAGGGTAGGAGGTACATCTTTTTCGAGAATGGAAGCCAAAGATGGAAGTTTTGGTTTCGATTTTATAACAATTTATAACGATGTAAAATTAAACAACAAGCTGGCTTATAAAATGGAAGATGGCAGAGAGGCATCAACTGTTTTTGAAAGTATCGGAAACAAAACAAACGTGACAACTATTTTTGATGCCGAGAATGAAAACCCAGTTGAAGCGCAGCAACAAGGTTGGCAGATGATATTAAACAATTTCAAAAAATATACCGAAAAACAGTAAAGAATAACTTATGAATAAGAATATCTATCCCTGCATTTGGTTTAACAACAATGCAAAACAAGCGGCAGATTTTTATTGTTCTGTTTTTCCAAACTCACAAATTATTTCCAGTAATCCGATGGTTACAATTTGGGAATTGTACGACCAGCAATTTATGGGATTGAATGGCGGTGCAATGTTTACACCCAATGCATCGATTTCATTTTTTGTAATTTGCGATACCAACGAAGAAGTTGATAGAATTTGGAATAGACTTACAGAAGAAGGTAGAATAATGATGCCATTGGATAAATATGACTGGAGCGAGCACTATGGCTTTTTGCAGGATAAATTTGGTGTGGCATGGCAAATTTTCAAAGGAGCGCACAATACTTTAAACCAAAAAATTGTACCATGCTTTTTATTCACTGGCGATAAATTTGGCAAGGCCAATGAAGCAATGTTATTTTACACAAAAGTTTTTTCGCCATCGAATATCGATAGTATAAGCTGGTATGATGTAAGCGAAATGCAGCAAGAGGGAATTATGAAGCATGCTGAATTTACCATGGATGGAAATGTTTACAAGGTAATGGATGGACCGGGCAATCATAATTTTACTTTCAGCGAAGGTTTATCGTTTGTAATAAATTGCGACACGCAAGAACAGATAGATTATTACTGGAATAGCTTTACAAAAGATGGTGGTGAAGAAAGTATGTGTGGATGGTGCAAAGACAAATTTGGTGTTTCGTGGCAGGTTGTTCCATCCATACTTGGTAAATTAATGAATGATGCTGAAAAAAGCCAACGTGTAATGCAAGCTTTTATGCAAATGAAAAAATTCGATATTCAAGAATTATTGAATGCTTAATACAGATTGCATTTTTTAACTTTGGTTTTAGAATTGCAGATTTTGTCACCATAAATACAATGAGATTTTGAAGTCCCTCGTAAAATTATGTGCTTGCATAAAGTCTGCAATGTTTTTAATATTGAGTTGGCATCGCTACACTTGAAATTGAATTCCTTAGTGCCTTTGCGTCTTAGTGGCTGTAATTTATTTATCGAAAATCAATAAGATTTTGGCACGTATAAGGTGTATGCATATCACTTTTCAAATTTGTTTTTCACATACTGCATTCAACCTTCAATTTTTATTTCCGCAATTATTACCTTTGTAAAATATTAGAAATAAAAAATAAAATGGAGCCAATATTTTTTGCCAAACAATCGGATTTTAGAAAGTGGTTGCTAAAAAATCATAAGAAAGAAACTGAGTTGATAGTGGGTTATTATAAAGTGGATAGTGGTAAACCAAGTATAACATGGCCACAATCGGTTGATGAGGCATTGTGTTTCGGATGGATAGATGGTGTAAGACATTCCATAGACCAGTACGCTTATCAAATAAGATTTACACCGCGAAAACCAACAAGTATATGGAGTGCAGTGAATATAAAAAAAGTAGACGAGCTAACAAAGAAAGGACTGATGTACCCTGCAGGAATTGCAGCTTTCGAAAAACTAAAAGAAGATAAATCGAAAATCTATGCCTTTGAAAATGAAGAAGTGAAATTGTCTGAAGATTTTGAAAAACTATTTAAAGCAAATAAAAAAGCATGGAATTATTTTCAAGCGCTCGCACCCACTTATCGTAAACCTACAATGAAATATATAATGAGTGCAAAGCAACATGTCACTCAATTGAACAGACTTAATGAGGTTATATCAGACTGTGAAGCTGGCACCAATAAATGGAAAGAGAATAAATATATGAAGAAGTGAAATTCAATTGGTAATTTCAGTCATTGGTGTAGAACGTTCGCACTCATAAATGTTTTGGTATGCTCTAACTAGTAGATTTTTTATTGCTACAATGACTTACGAAATCAATTTCCTCAACTATTATCCATGAATTCATATTTATTTTTCCGAAATTCAATATTCGAAATTGTTAGTCACTCCGAAATAATCTTACCCGTTTTCAAAATATTTCCATCCGAAATTATTCTGTAAAAATAAATCTCATTTTTTAGTGATGATAAATTTATGGTATTTGTTTTTGATTGAAATGTTTTTTAAGGCTTGTAGGTTTTAGTTATCGAGAAATTTATCTGCGTTCATCTGCGGGAAAAAATTCATGCCCGCAGATGGCGCTGATTTTCGCTCTATGAATATCGCAGATTATTTTTCATAGTATTGCCTTTACTTTTTTGCAATGTTAGTCTAAACCCGCAAGGTTTTTTAAACCAGCGGGTTTTATTCAGCGAGAAATTTATCTTCTTTAGCATGCAGGAAAGAAATTGAGTAAAAAATTATTTGCACACTGCAATGCTGTAATAGATATTTAAATATTTTGCAAATTCGTTGGTCACAAACCTTTGCATTTCGCACTTTTTTTAATTTATATTTTTGCAATTTTAATAGTGAAGTATTTTTGAGCGCAAACACCATTTAAAAAATATATTCCCGATTTTACATTTTCATCTACATTAATTTCAATTTTACTTTCATGCTGAATTATTTTATAAGCAATGTTTCGCCCCGCAACATCAACCAAATTGAAAACCTCAATTTTATAGTTTAAGCCGCTACTTAATGTAATTTGATTTCCGTTCCAAAAATATTTTAATGCGTTTGCATTGGTTTCTTGAATAGCATTTGTAAATGCACATGGGTAAGATAATGAACAAGTTATATTCCATATGTTATCGGTAATAGTTACAATGGCAGAATCAGGTATGATGGCTGTGTTGCTACTAACACTATAAGCAAGGCTCACTCCTGTAATATGTGCGAAATAACTGAATTTACCGCTGTCTGTGGCTATTTGCATGTTTGTAGCTTTGTCAATTACATTAATTGTTGGATAGTTTACATGCTCCATATTGTAATTTTTTATGGTCACAATAAATCCTTGTGCAACGTTGGTATCAATTGTTATTGACTCCACGCAAAACGAATCGCAATCCATTCCTGTTTGTGCAAATGCTGCAACATTAAATGTTATACAAATTAATGTTGTGTAAAAATTATTCCAGCTTTTTTTCATAGTGTTATTTTTTAAATTTAAATCCTTTTTGTTTTTTTAGTAACCGTTTTGTAGAAGTGTTACTTGCACCTTAGAAATTATTAAAACAGCTTGTACCTTTCAAACGATTCAAATTTATTTTTCTGCATGTTCACTTAGTTATAGAAATATTGCTTCAACTATTTCTTCATTCGTAATCTTAAAAAATAGTCATATTCTATTTGTCGTTTTCGAAAATCATTTTGCCTCTTCGGTGCAACAATTTTGTTTTCAGTTGCTGACATTCAAATTTCTAATGCAAATGTATATAGGAAAATAGAAGTACACTTGTCAATTTTTATCTATTGCTTGTATATTTTTAAATAAGCTTTTGTATTCTCTGGGCGAGTATCCAACATGCAATTTAAAATATTTTGAAAAGTGTGCGTAGTCATTAAAGCCAAATTGATAAGCAATCTCTTTTAACTCACCATTACTCGAATAAATGCATTTCTTAATTTTTGAAATAAGTAATTCGTCTTGCAGTTTTAAAATTGTTTTGCCTGTAGATTTTTTCAATTTTAAATTAAGTGCCGCAACGGTTGTATGCAACTTGTCGGCATATTGCTGTGACGAAAGCCTTTCCATGTAATGCGCCTCAAGCAATTCGCGAATATCTTTGTGGAGTGCCACATTTTTATTTTGGTGTGGTATTAAAACAGGAACTAGTTTTAAAAGTATGCAGGCGCATAAATTTTGCATCATGGCAGCACTTATATTTTGCGATTGTATTTCTTTAAAATAGTATTCTAAACTTGCGAATTCTGATTTCGATAATTGCGCAACAAGTTCTTTTTCGAAAAGTGATAAGTAATTATTTGTAGGTTCAAACTGTAGGAGTTGTTCCAGAAATAATTGCGAAATAGCAATGGTAAACCCCGAAGAATTGGCATCGCGTTTTAGTTGATGCAAAAATGATTTTGGTATAATATGTATCGATTTCGATTTTACTTCGAATGATTTAAAGTCTATGTCGTGTTTTCCACCTCCCTTATAAAATACCATCAACTCGTGATAGTCGTGGCAATGTGGTGTGTCGAATGAATAAGGGTCGGGGTCGGTCCAGGCAAAAAGGTCGACCATTTTTTCTTGCCTTCCAATATTGTAAAAACTATAAGTTGGAATTGTTGCCATAAGGTAAATGTACTTTATTTATTTAATGAATATTAAACACTAAAGTTAAATCAAGGATAAAAAAATATTTTGCCACGATAACGCGAATACATAACGTTTTTTTTAATTTATTTTTGCCACGAAGGCACAAAGTTTTTTTAGCTCTTTTTTTACCACGAAGGCACAAAATATTTCTTACACTAAGTTTAAATATATTTTGGCGCAAAGCTGCAAAGTATTTTGATTTGTAATCGTTTTGGTATTCGGTGAATTGCATTCCTTAGTGCCTTTGCGCCTTTGTGGCTATTTATTTTTGATAAATTGTTTTCAGAATGATCACAAAAAAACGCATGAACAATTATTGATGCAACTATTATCCCGCTATCGACACACCAATCAATTTTCCAATACCAAACGTAACAGCTGCAGCAGCAAGACCAAACAACACCTGACGAAATCCTGAGTACCAAACATTTTTGCCGGTAAATAGTGTGATGGCTGAGCCTATTAAAAACAATCCTATAGCACTGGAAATTATGCTTACTATAATTGCTTTGGTTTCGGTTAAAAACATGAATGGCAATACCGGAATAATGGCGCCTATTGAAAATAAAATGAATGAGTAGATTGCAGCTTCAATTGCCGAGCCTTTAAGTTCTTCAGCATTTATTCCTAATTCTTCTTTTACTAAAACTTCGTGGGCATGTGTTTTATCGAGCATGATTTCATTCGCCATTTGCTGTGCCTGTGGTTCTGGAATTCCTTTTGCTATATAAATTAAAACAAGTTCTCTGCGCTCTCCTTCGGGATTTGCTTCGAGTTCTTCCATCTCTATTTGCATTTGATTTTCGTAAAGTTCTTGCGAGCTTTTTACCGAAATCCACTCGCCAAGTGCCATACTTAATGCACCGGCAAGCATACCTGCAAGCCCAGCCAATAGGACACCTTCGCCACCGGCAGTTGCACCTGCTATGCCCATTACCAAACTAAAATTGGATACAAGACCATCGTTACCACCAAGCACTGCTGCACGTATAGCATTGCCACCGACAGAGCGATGACGGCTTTCGAATTTCGATAAATATTTGCCGGCAGTGCTTGTTTGGGTTTCGAGAATAGAGCGTAAAACTTTCACATGATTTGTTTCGCGCCCGGTAATTTGTTTTTTGTGATTTTGCTTTGCAATTACTATGGCATTGGAAATGCTTTTTTCGGTTTCCATCAACGTGCCAAGCACAAAATCGTAACCAAAAATTTTACCTATTGTATTTAGTGTTTTGGCACGCCACGATGGTATCATTAAATTTTGGAGACTGATTTTTTCTTTTTTTGCAAATGCTTCGGCATGACCTTTTTCTCTTTCGCTCATTTGCCTGAAAACATATTTTATGGTTTCGTCTGTTTCGTTGTCGCTAAGTTTTTGATACAAATAGCTTGCATCAATTTCTGTTTGTATGTTTTTGTTTTTCATTTTTAATATTCAATTAAACGTCAATAGAATACGCAAAGGAAAGCAATATTATTTGGGTGTTGATTTTTGTTTGTTCAAATTAATGTGCAAATTTTAATATGGGTTCTTAAAGTCCCATAGTGACGATATTTTAATCAAGGAGTTTGAAGGCAACAAAAATGTCGCCCCTACGGGGCTTGGGTTCAGACAGGTTTTCATTATTACCAAAATGTCGTCCCTACGGGACTAAAATAAATGTAAAAAAACATGAATAGAGGAAACAAAAACGGAAGTCCCGTAGGGACGATATTTTGGTAGATAGAATCAAATCAAAAACGGAAGTCCCGTTGTAGCCATATTTTAGTCAAGAAATTTGATGACAATAAAAATGTCGCCCCTACGGGGCTTGGGTTCAGACAGGTTTTCATTATTACCAAAATGTCGTCCCTACGGGACTACTATCCTTTCTCCTATTTGCATCCCTTTGCCTTGAAAGGCCTATTGATTAAGGGTTTCAGCTATATTACCTTTGCAACGCAATACTAAATAAAGCAAGGAAATGTAGCAAATGTTGTACCTTATGTTGTACCTAACCCGCGCCAACACTGGTTTAACAGCAATTTCGCTTCACACAATTATTAACAAATTAATTCAAAAAAAAATGATTTCTACAAAAAATAATTTTACGTAAAGATAAGACGAACAAAGCAGGGGAACACCCGCTTTATTTACGACTTATCAAAGGCCGCAAATCTAAATATATTTCCATTGGGCAGTATTTAAAATTAGAGCATTGGGATGATGAGAACAAACGGGTAAGAAAATCACATCCTAACTCACAGCGTTTAAACAACTACATAGCGCAAAAATTTTCGAGGCGCAAGGCGTAGCTTTACAATTGGAGTCTACAGACAAATATGTGGCACCGCAAAAAGTAAAGGACCATATAATGGGTCGCACATCGCAGAGCTTTTTTACGTTTGCCGAAAGAGTAATACAAGATAAAAAATTAAATGGAGCTGTGGGCACCTACAACAATTTTCGAGGCACTATTGCTAAAATCAAAAGATACACAAAAGACCGTGATTTAATTTTGGACGAAATTACTGTACACTGGCTAAAGAATTATGAAATGTACTTACGTAGCGAATGCCAAAACAAAACCAACACCATTCACAAAGAATTAAAAATAATACGCAGAATAATCAATGAGGCCATTAGCGAAGAAATTTTACCCTATGAAAAAAATCCTTTTTGCGCTACAAATTAAAAACCGAAAGCACAACAAAGAACTACCTCACAGATGATGAATTAGCAAGCATAGAAAATTTACATGTTGAAAAAGGCACACCCAAAGAACTTGCACGCAATATATTTGTGTTTGCTTGTTATGCTGCCGGGTTAAGGGTCTCAGATGTGCTACAATTGCGGTGGAAAAATTTTGATGGCGAAAAAATTATTGTGCAAACGCAAAAAACAAGTAGCCTGGTATCTATTAAAGTACCCAATAAGGCCGTTGAAATTATGAATTACTATAAGCAAATAGATGGTAACGAAAACGATTTCATTTTTCCTGCACTTCCTATAAGTTTGGATTGCTCAAACAAAAACGCTGTTTTTAGTGCTGTGCAGATAGCCAGCACAAATATTAATAAGCAGTTAAAAAGTGTAACATTCCAAGCCGGCATCAGTAAACACATACACATGCATTGCTCACGCCATAGCTTTGCAGTTAGGGGCCTGCAACGTGGTATGCGCATCGAATATGTGAGCAAACTAATGGGACATAAAGCAATCGCCACCACGCAAATTTATGCCAAGATTGTAAACGAAGAACTTGATAAGGCTATGGAAATTTTCAATTAATTAAAGACCACCTTCGGGTGGTTTTTTTTATTTCATAAAAAAATTTTTTATCAAAAAACAAGTTATTTTCAATAATTGTTTTCAACATTTTTTCTGTTTATTTCTTTTTCCCCTTAACTTCTGCATTTTGATGTATTAATGCTGCATGTTGATGTATTTTTGTTCTTTTTAATGCAAATATTTATATACAATGAAGAACAAGCTATTTATAAGCACTATTTATTCACTTAAAGTTAAAAACTAAATAAACTCTTATTATCTAAATATGGAACTTAACAATTTTAAAGAACCAGAAAAACCCGTTAGAATTTTTTATAAATTTCTTTGAAGGCGATGAATTACTTGACATGCGTAACGCGTTTTTCGATGTTGGGTACGATAATAGGCTATATACTTTTGACAAATTAAATGAGACGATTACGTATGATGATTTTGATATGGTAACTGGTGAAAGAGATTATACTGTAGTTTATTTTAATAATATACTAATAGCGAAATTTAATGATGAAAAGTTAGCCTTGCTGCAATTTTTTGACAAAAAGGTTCCTACTTTTGAAAATATTTCCGAACAGTTTTCGTATTTTCAGGATATTATTAATAGTTTTCAATTACTAATACCAAAAGCCGAAAAAAAACCATTCGCTAAATATGAATTCCTATCTTATGGGTTAAAGATATTATCAGTGCAGATAGCTGAAACATATAGCCTAGTAAATTCAACTTCAGTGCCAAAACCGACTGGCCAAAACACAGGGGACGTTGGTGGTTACCACACTTATTTAACACATATTTTGTCAGAGTTAAGAACTCCACAACAGCAAATAAAATACCTTATTGGTGAAATAGCAAAATGCGATATACTACTTAGTAACTTTAAGTGTGATTATTTAAATAAGAACCTTTGGCTCGGTGGTATCAATATTCTCTTAACTAATCAACAGCAAGCACTAGATAAAATTGAAACTCCACAGCAAAATGATAATTTACGCATGAAACATCCAAAAACGCCACAACCAACTTTTAAATGGAATAAAAATGATGTTGACTTATTAGAGTTAATTACAGCTCTTGCAGAAACAAAAGCAATAGTGAACACCAATGGTGAAAGTGTTCGTAGTGAGATAGTCGCTTTTTTTGAAAATGTTTTTAATATGGAAATTAAAGACGCTGAAAGTAAATTATCAAAAGCAACAGAACGAATACGTTCCATACATCCCTTTCTTGACAAACTGATTAAGAACTTCAAGGAATATTGCGAAAAAAAGGACGCTCCAAAACCCTAATAAAATTAGGGTTTCAAAAATTAAATGATTCAACTTGAATGGTAGTGGAATAATCAATTTTGTGTATTCCCAATCTTTGCACCGTATTAATTTAATAAACATTTAAATTCATTCGATAATGCAAACATTTACATTCACTCAGCAAGAGTACCAAGACCTTCTAAAGCGTCTAGATGAAATGAACAACAAACTTGGCGCAACCCATACGCCTACACAAGACGTGTACGACAATGCCGAATTAATGAGGCTACTAAAAGTCTCTCGAAGAACGCTTTCTACATGGCGTGCAGAACAACTAATTGAGTTTTCTCAAATAGGCTCAAAAATCTATTACACTAAAGAAGCCGTAAACAAATTTTTAGAAACCTATCGAGTAAAACCTTTAGGTAAATAAATTAGATTTTTTTTATCACTCTATTGTCCACTCTTCTTTTTAAGTGGCGCTATACTTCTTTTTTCAAACAATTTAATATATGTATATTTATGACAAAAGTACCATACAATTCTAATAATAAACCCAAAAAAACTATAAAACTAAACGTTGATGCCTTCAATGGTCATTCAACAGTCTACAATCCCGCAGTTGCAATTTACGATTATAATAAAGTTGGTAATGGCATTTGGGATTTCAAAGTAAAATTCCCTGCCGTTAAAGATGAGAAAGCAAAAGGTTATTTCGAGGGCGTGTACCGCAATGGATTCATTGATTTCCTCAGTTATTATGGGTTCCGGAAACGCGAACGCACCGATGGTAGTTACTTTTTGCTTAGGTGTATTGATAACACGATAGAAGAAGTTGAAATCATAAACATTTCTGATTTTGTCACAGAGTATTTCGAAAAAAATGGTAAAGACATTTTATTTGATGTAAACCTCGATGGCCATGCTGTGAAGTTCAAAGCCTCCTTATTGTTGCAGAAAGAAACTATAAAAGGCAGTGTCACTGTTTGTTCAACAAAAAGTTTTTAGAGTTGCTCCCAACATTTAATGCAGAGATATTGAAAGACACACCTACCGAATGTTACAAGCTATTTAAAAACCGCGTAATCAAAATCACTGCTGATGGTTTGCAGGAAATAGAGTACAAAGACCTGCATGATAAATTTGTATGGAAGAAACACATAATTGATTTTGAATTTGTGGACATTAAAGAATTTAAGCAGTGCCATTATTACAAATTTATCTATAATGTATCCAATGCGCAATCCGAACCCGGCAGGCACATGGCATTTATTACAGCTATTGGTTACTTGCTGCACAATCTCAACGGACGTGAAAATGGGCAGGCAATCATTTGTTATGATGAAGTCATAACAGATATAAACATTCCGCAGGGCGGCTCAGGCAAAGGTATTTTGGCACAATCATTAGCCAAACTTTCGAGTTGCTAACAATTGATGGAAAAAATTTGACGCGAACCACAGGTTTTGTTTCCAGCGTGTATGCGACGGCACCCAGATAGTTTTTTTCGATGATGTAAAAACCAAACTGGGCTTCGACAGATTCAACAGCATCCTTACAGAGGGCTGGAATATTGAGAAAAAAATAAAGATGAATTTCTTATTTCTCCCGAAGATAGTCCAAAAGTTTTAATGAGTTCAAATTCTATTTTAGATTGCGAAGGCAGCACCCGTAAAAGACGACAGTTCATTTTAGAATTTTCAAACTTCTACTCCAAGCACATCATCAAAGGCAACGAAGAACCGATTAAAGACCATCACCACTGCATTTTCTTCACCAATGATTGGGCTTTAAATGAGTGGCAGATGTTCTATTCCTTTATGATTAGCTGCATCGCAGTATTTTATGAAAAAGGTGTTAACATACTACGAGCCCCACAATGTAAAGGCAAACCGCCTACGGCAAATTACCAATGATGATTTTGCTGAATGGATAGCACACCAAGTATTGGAAACAAATAAAGTTTATGAAACCAAACCATTATATGAAATTTTCAATTCAACCTATTACGGTGACGGTACTTTCTCCCAGCGCAAATTTACCTCTTTCCTTAAAATATTCGCAAACCTTAATGATTGGCGTTTCAAACAACCCCCTGCAAGTGGTGGTAAAACATTTTTTCAATTTGCGAAATGATAGAAATAAAGAAATAAAAAGGCGCAAGTAAGAGGGGGGTGTATTTTATGCATTACGTAACCCTCCCCTTAATCACTAAAAAATAATTCTATAATTTTCAAATGAGCGTGTTAAACAAAGTAGTCAGTTATTTTCCCTCAATGAAAAATACAACAAATGGCGTTGATGCCAGCTTGCTTGTATTGTTGCAAAGCAATAAGCATGAGGTAATTATTCAATCGCTTCGTGCTAGTGATGAAGTTACGCAAAAAATAATTAAAGAATCGCTACCGTGCTATACCGTAGCTGGCCGTTTTTCAATGCGCAGCAAAGCAGGGCTTTTGGAGCTTTCAGGTCTTGCAAATGCCGACCTTGATAGTGCAGAAGATTATGATATTATTTCACTGTTGCAAGAGTTAAAAAAAATAAAAAGCATTGCTTATGCAGGGCTCTCATGCCGGGGTCAGCGTTTACATTGCATCATTCCTTTTCTTTATCTGATAAATACGAAAAGCATTACGAGCGCCTTATTCAATCCTTTGATGATATGGGTTTGCCAATGGGCGACAACTGCCACAAACAATTTTCGCAACACGTTTTGTTTCATTCAATGATGATACCACTCAATTTTTCAATCACAATGCACAACCTTATAATTTGTTTGCCCCCGAAAAACAGTTCACATAATTCATCGCAAACCCTTTCAGGTTTTGCCATCATCAATTCCTGAGAATGCCTTTCAGTGGTGTAATGACCAGATAAATAAAAGCCATGCTTTTACCTTAGGCAATAGACATGAATACATCTTAAAGTTAGCAAGGTATTGCAACATAAAAGGGGTTGCCCCGCAGGAATCTTTAAACGGCTGCCTCAGCTATGTACAATCTGATTTTAGCAATGAAGAAATTACTAAAATAGTAAAACACATTTATACCTCTCATACCGATAGTTTCAATAAGCTCCCATACATCGAAAAAAAAAGGGGTCAACCAATATATTTGGGGATTAGCTAAATTTTTCATTTTTTGGGAGATGGAAAATTTATTAATAGAATCGTTTTTACCGAGAGGAATATTAGCGCAGTTTGTTTTAACTGGTATTGAGGAATTAGGTCAAGTTAAAATCAAGAAGGATAATTTGTATATTCATTTAGAAGAGAAGAATATATTGCCAACAGGATATGATACAAAGGAATATGAATCAAAAGGATTTTTTGTAGAGAAGTATATTCAAGATTTCCCTATACGTGGCAAGGCGGTTTATTTGGTCATTAAACGAAGACGTTGGCGGCATAAAATAGATTCAAGTCAAGAGATTTCAACGGATTGTTTATTTATCACTGAGGGTTCAAAATTAACACAAGAACTTTCAGATTTTTTAAAAGGTACAGGTAGAGACCCGGGAAGATACGATAACGAACATAGCTAGTTTTTACAATATTGGCAGTGAAGTATTACGCAAGCATTACAAACATAAGGTTAGTGAATATAGTAACTGGTCTCAGAAAGAACATTCCGAGTCCTATTTGATTTACCCTGAAAATATTGGTGAGCGATTAAGCATTGATGAGGTGAGTTTATCCAAGGGCGAGTTGTATACCTATGTAACGAACAAGGATGGCAAAGGGAAAAAAGGAACATTAGTGGCATCCATAAAAGGCACCAGGAGTGCTGATATTATTGATGTTTTGGAGAAAATATCTTTAGAAAAAAGAAAAGCAGTGAAAGAGATAACCCTTGATATGGCAAACAATATGGAACATGCATCACGCATGTCTTTTCCAGAAGCCATACTCACAACAGATCACTTTCATGTAATTAAATTAGCAATGGAAGCGATGCAACATGTTCGTATTAAATATCGGTGGGAAGAACTTGATAAAGAAAATAAGACCATTAAAGAAGCAAAAGACAAAGGATTAAAATACGTTCCAACTGTATTTAAAAATGAGGATACACCCAAACAATTACTAGCTCGGTCTCGTTACATCATTGCCAAAAAAAGAAATGAATGGACTGCAAATCAAAAAGAAAGAGCGGAACTATTATTTGAACATTATCCATTATTGAAAGCAGCTTATAAACACGTAATGCAACTAAGAGGTATTTATAAAAATACCAGCATGGATAAAGCCAAACAAGAAATGGAGCAGTGGTTAGAAAAAACCAATAAACTTGATATTAAAGAGTTTAGAACCGTGGCCTATACTATAAAAACCAAAATGGAAACAATACTTAATTACTTCAAAAATAGAAGTACAAATGCCAATGCTGAATCCTTTAACGCTAAAATAAAACTCTTTAGAGCCAATCTGAGAGGTGTCAAAGAAATACCTTTCTTCCTCTTTAGATTGGAAAAACTATTTGCCTAGTCCCCATAAAAAATGGTTGTCCCAAAAAAGCAAGCTCATTATCGATAAGCAAGTAGAACCGGTAGTGATAAAAACCGCAACCAAATTGATTAAAACACCATTTCTCGGTAAGGATGGCAGTTTTACATTCCCAATCCAGTTGAGCCAACTCGAATTGCCGTTTACAATAATCCAGAGGCATATAACAAGCGTTTGCACATCCCAAGTTATATTGACAAGGTAATTGCAGATAAGATGTTTTTAAGGGCACTTCCAGTTGATTTATCCTCCTCCAAACTATTGATAAATAGTGCATCTCCAACAATAATTATTTATTGCACTTATTTTCATTCATTTTCCTACATTTGACAACTTCATACAAGTCAAACTTCATACAAGTGCAAACCATAGGTCAGAAACTCCGCGAAAAAGAAAACCTCCTCTTATGGCAGGTGGCAGCGGAATTGGAAATGGTTACTGCGTTGATTTATCCCTTATAATCAAATCCATAATTAATTAATCCAATATGAAGTTTAACCAATGAAAACATTTGTAGCTGACATTATACCCAGTTTATCAAGATACTCTAAAAAACTTGATAATTTAACCAAACTTACGACTAAGCATTGGGTCGTTTTAGATGAATTTGAAACTTCAAATGCTGTTTACATATTCAGCACAAATAATGATTTAATCATTTCTCAAAATGGCAAAGTTGAAATAGCAGTGTGGAAGTATCTTGCCCACAATAAAATTCTAATTAAACGAAATAATGAAGCATACCTTTTGAACATGGCTTTCTTGATAATGATATTTTAGCATTAAAAGTGCACAACAAAAAACGAATACTTATTTTTGATTAATGAAAATAAATACGCAGTCGATAAATACAATACAATTAACAAAGCAATCATGCTCCTAAATAGTAAATATTCCAAATGGAGTACTCATAAATTAACTTCAGCAATTCCTACATACGCTCCGATAACATTAGAACAAAAAATGCTAATTGAACAATCCCTTTTTTTTGAGAAATGGGACACTATTACTGGCATATTTAGAACATTATTTGTAGTTGTAATTTTGGGTCTTATAATCTGGTTAGTCATAAAAGTAAATATATTTCTTCATAGTTTCTGAATAATTATTTAGTATGGCATTCCCCTACGGGTCGGGCTTTCCGCTCATATCTTTTTCGGGTACTCAAAAAGGATAACCGTTACAATCAATAGCACAGCAGCAACAACAGTTTGACGAACAACTTATTAGCCGGTTTGAAAATCTTGTCGTGAAAGGCGTGTTGGTTTATGACTTTTATGAACGTAGCAAGAAGGAATTAGACAGGGTGTGGCAAAAACGGTAAATATTTTGCATGAGTGTAAGATGTAGGATTGCTCATAACATTGTTGATAATTAGTTAAAATTAATGCTTGTCATTTGAAATATTGTTATGTTTGCGCAGTTCCATATGTGAATGTAACCACAAATCAAAACAAACAAACAAAACACAATGACACAAGCGGGTGCTTCTACAGAAACTAAAATCACTATTAAACACATTAAAAATGGGATTCAAATTGACTGGGTTGGTACCATTTTAACCGCCACAGAAAGCGATGGTATTATTTCATGCTTTATCCCTGATTTAAACATACGTTTTGGTGCCAAAAATGATGCTCAGATGCAACAGAAAGCTAAGGACATGACCACAATATTTTTTGAACATTACTTGGTTGGTAGCAATGCAACAGGTTTGAGAGGGTTGGCTTTGGCATTGAATAGAAAAGGATTTAAGGCCGATAACATGATTAAATTTAAAGAGTTGCTAAATAACAAAAAATTAGATTCTGCTTTCAAATCTATTCACTCAGCTGCCGATTATCCACATTATGAGCGCCAGCAAGTAATGCATGACAGTTATACAACCTCATTAATGGCAAGCTAATTTATGGCGGTTTACGACCTCGATACATTTTTTGTCATTTTAGATAATGAGAACGACATTGTATTTGTAAGAAATGTCCACAAAGAGGGGGGTGTTTACAGTGTTTGGCTCGGGGTTAATAAGGAGCCTGTAATTATTGATTGTGATGAGGATACATTTACTGACCGCACTGCAAAAGGTTACTTGCATGATTTGGGCAAAACTGACCTTGTGAATGGAATGTATTCCGCTCCAGTAATGACTACTTCTATGCCACAAGTAATACCAAAACGACCTCCAGACGGAAAACACATGCCCACATTGCCAAGGTATGGGGCAACTAAGAGCAGGCAACGAAAATGTGGATTGCCATATTTGTAATGGTAAAGGTGCACTCACTCCAATTAACTAGTCCATTTTTGAAACTTATTTTATTTATTGTTTTCGCTGGGTATTCCTTACATGGTTATTCTCAATCCGATACTTTATTTTATTGGAATAACATTGCAAAGCCCTGTACCATTACATTTATAACTGATGATGATATACTATTCAAAACGGTAGCATTTTCAGGTGAGCAAACGGTATCGAAAAAACAAATTCAAGCTTATTGGCGTGATGGACAATTCTATCTTTACAAGAAAGGCTTCTATGTGAAGCAAGATAGCAAAAATGCCATCACCCATACCATACCACATAAAGATGGTGGCTCGGAAATGAATAGTGTAATACCGGAATTTGGTGTTGGCCCATTATTTCACGCTCGCAATTGCCAGATTGCCGGTGCTGCTTGTTTATTTGCAGGGTTTTCCACTCAGTTCATCATTGCTATGAGCAAACCCGATTATACAAAAGCGAATACCGTAAAAACAATAAACACTATTTCGCAAATTGCTGCCGGCATTATTATTTTGGGTGCAGGGCTCGAACTTAATGGGGTTGCGCTGTTGCGAAAAAATACCAAACGTACTTCTATGCTAATGGGTGTGGGCACAGATGGGGCTTATTGTGCTATACAATTCTATTCCTCATTCTTAATTTTCAATCTTCATTTTCATTTTGGCATCCCCCTACGGGTCGGGCTTTCCGCTCCAATCTTTTTGCTGTTTAGTGTATTATCATTTAGAATAAACATTTCGGACAGCAAAAAGGATTTCCGCTACAATCCCTAATGCAATTCTCCTACTGTACAAAAATTTATTTCATTAGTAATTGCCCAAAAATTAATCCAATCAATACAGATACAATTCCCCAAACGATATAAAATATCATACGTGTTCCTAGAACATCTCTTACAACATCATCATCATTTTAATATGTTGAGGGGTTCTATGTTTATTAAGGGCCATCTCATATTTATTTTGCATAATATTTTATAGTATCATATTATTAATTTATTTTTCGCGCACTTATTCTCTAATACTTGTCACCAAAAAAAAAATACGTTATGTGTATAATCACATCCATTTCAAAATTCCTCTAACTATTAAACTATTGATACGAAACAATTTGAATAATTGGAAATCCTTCAGTATTGTATTAAGTAAAACATTACCAAAGGTCCATGTTACATTTAACTGTAACTCCTTTTAGTGTCCCTCCTTCACCCCTTTATAATCAATTAACTTAGCAAATTTTACTTCAATAATAATCTAACAATTAAAATCTAAAAAAAATGACAAAATCAAAAATCGCTTATTTGCTAATTGTAGCCATTATCTCTTTCGCAGGTGGCGCAAAAGATGGTGAAATTGGCCCAGCTGGTCAAAAAGGAGCTGATGGCGTGAATGGAACTAATGGCACTAATGGCACTAATGGCACTAACGGTACTAATGGCACTAATGGGAATGCTAATGTTCATTCACAAACATTTACCGTTAGCAACTGGTATTATAATGCACCCTCTTTGGGTGTTGACATTACGGATTTTGATATTACACAAGCAATAGTTGATAACGGCTTGGTTATGGTTTACCGTAGTAATGGTGCAGGCGGGTGGTCAGCTTTGCCTTATACAGTTTATCCTACGACCAGCTATTCTTCATCATATAATTTTGTTCATTATCTCTATGGTGTAACGATTTGGAAAACTGACAGTGATTTAACTCAACCTTTAAGTCCCGGTACACAAACTTATAAAGTTATTGCTATCGAAGCAGGCCCCCGCCTTGCAAATCCGAACCTCAACTGGTCTAATTACGAAGAAGTAAAGGCATGTTTCAATTTATAGCATTGGATATTTGAGCAAGTTTCTTTTCTCACTCTTATTTTCTTTTGTGATTATTTTCAACAACAGGTATTCTAACGAGCAACATAAAATCAGTTCATAAAAAACCAACTTCATTTTTAAATTTAGTCTTCATGTTTCGCAATCCATTCTCATTTGACGGCCGCAACAGTAGAACTGAATACGTCATTAGCTTTATTATTTTTGTTGCTGCTGCTCTTATTATTAATACACTTATTAATGCCCATGTCGGTGATAATATTACTGGTTTTGGTTACATTCCTCTTCTCTGGTTTATTTGGGCACAGGGTGCAAAAAGATGCCACGACCTTGGCAATAGTGGTTGGTATCAATTAGTTCCTCTTTATGTTTTTTGTTTGCTTTTAGCAGATAGTCCCATTGGCTCAAATGAATATGGTGAGAACCCCAAGGGCTTTTAATAATGTAACTATGAAAGTTTCTCTATACATTCTTCTTCTCTTTCAGTCTTTCAGTTGTATATTATCAGCGCAGAAAGTTGAATATAAGTTCCCGTTGTATAAGATAGGTATAAAAGTTAAGAAGCCTGCAAATTATTTCCTTCTAACTCCCGATAAAACAAGCTTGCTAAGAGATTCATTACGGAGCATGATTAATGTTTGTATTGATGATAAAATTGTATTCGACAGTGCAGCTTTAAATCCAAACTATCAAGTACTATTAAATGATAGTAATTTCAGAGAGACGTATACTTTTGTCCGTATGCCTCTCATATCTGTTGATACTACCCTTTCTTCATCTTTTCAGCAAGAACTAAATGAAGAATGTTCCAAAATCAAAAATTCATCAATTGTGTATTTATCCTCTTCTAAAGGCACATCTCGCATAGGTAACTATGTTTCACTGCTCAATCAAATTATAACACCTGAATTTACTTATTATTCAGATATATATATTTTTGAAACAAGAAACTCAACAATCATCCTCTCGATAAATAGCTTTGTTAAAATTTCTAATGCCGATTTTATTAACAGTTTGGAGTATATTAACAGCGAATTCTACGAAAATGTATTAGTGGACTATTATGACCTATTATCGAAAAATGATTTTACGAATGCTAGCGCAAAGTTATTTCAATCTATAGTGAAAGAACCTGAAAATCTATCAGCGTACTTTAGAACGTGCACGCCTAAACTTGTCATTAAAAAATATAATGACGCTATAATCGATGCCGACATTATATTGAAATTAGACGCTACAGCTGTTAGCGGTTTTATGCTAAAGGGTGTTGCTCTTTTTGACCAGGAGAATTATGAAGATGCGATTACTAATTTTCGAGCCGCACAAGCGTTATATTCTTTTCTGTCATTATTTAATGCTCAAAACGAGTATTACATTTCATTTACAACAACATATCGCTATATGGGTATAGCATATTCGAATATTAGTAATGCTGCCAAAGCTTCAGAATATTTTGAATTGGCTTTGGAATTATCAGTCGACAGTCTAAATACAGCTAGTATTTACTATAACTTAGCTCGTGTACAGTCAACATTATTGCACAATTCTCTCTCAGCGGTTAATTTCTATCCTTTAGCAATTAATAATTATCCTATTTCAGCTTCAAAACAAAAATCTGAGGCATATCTCAATAGTGGCATAAACAAAAGTAACCTTTATAATTTTGACGGTGCAATATCCGATTATACTTTAGCAATTAAAATACGTCCTGATTATGCTAAGGCTTATAGTGCTCGAGGCTATGCACGCCTTAAATTATTAGACTATAAAGCCGCTATATCCGACTTTACATTTGCAATAAAATACGACAACTATAATACTACGCTTACAAGTATGGCTTTGGGGAATAGGGGTATTGCAAAGTTAAATTTAGGGATAGATGGTTGCCTTGACTTAAAGAAAGCAGTTGAGTTAGGTAATAAAAATATTTCATCATTATATAATGAGTCTTGCAAGTAAGCCCATCCTATCTATTGCCACATTCTTTCAATTTTCTTGAGCTCATAATTTGTTTCTTTCACTTCACATTTACCAGTATATATATTATATTCTCATAGTTGGCGTATTATTTCATTGCTGGTTTTTGGTTGCTCCTATAAGTTTTCATTATATTTGCTCTCCGTTTTGTGTTGCTTCTTCTATTTATTCCTTGGGTTATCTTTTCGCAATCTTGTATACCTGCATGCATTGGCAGTACTTTAGTGTCTTGCCGTTATAAGTATGCAGGTTACTTTAAAAAAAAAAAAAATGCGTAATTTCATTAAGGGTAGTTTTTTTATAATCGCGTCCTTTCTTATTATTGCCGTATTGTATGTTATTAAACAAAAAAACAATGTACCAGTAATGTGGTTTGGCTGGCTAGCAATATATATAATCTATAAAATTATGTTCGGCAAAAAAAACAGTCAGCGTTAAAAACTTTTATCATTTACTTAATCAATTATCAATAACTAAAAGTGTCGTAATCCTTAAATCGATAATATTACCAAATATTATCAATATAAAAGCACACTCAAAGCATCCTGAAGTGGTCGTAATTCAATCGTCATTATATTGTCACTGGCAGGTTGCTCCTCAGAAGAGCCTGATTCCGTTTCAGTTCATGTTTGCAATTTTCAATCTCAAAAACTATATTTACAAACTGCTAAATTTTCCAGCCACATTCGCTTGAACTTTCCTCGGGTTAAATGTACATGACTCATAAAATTCAACAATATATCGGTATAACTTCATTCTCTTTACTTAGAATACTTTAGATTATCTTTCTTAACAAAATCCCAGTGGGCGGCTTGTGTCTTGTTGCAATACGCACAGGCAAACGCTAACAAGCCACCTGTTGTGTTGCCGCCATTTTTTATGTCATGTTTTTTGTATCACCCGCACTTACAGCACATTTCCTTTTGTACATCTTATATTTGTTTTTTAATGGCATGCACAAAAGTAAAAGAGCTGCACCATCCGCACAAACAAAAAAACACGCCATAAAAAATTGGCGGAAGCTATTTTACATAACAGCTTCTTATAGTACATTTCCCAACGCCTGTGCAAGCACCCAACCGCAAAATGTCCTATAAGGCAATTATGCAAAATAGCCAACACAACAGCAACAAAAGCCAAATCAACGCCTGTGCAAGCACCCCTCCAATTTTGTCTTTTGTTGAAGCCGCCCGAATACTTATCGTCCTCCACAGCATCCCCGCTATTACAGCATCACCGTAAAAAACAAAATCCAGAAATACCGCACCCACCCGCCCTTTCAAAGGTGCAGGAAAAAAATAAACTATTTATCTTATGTATAGCCTTGTGCATTTTCATTTAAATCTTGATTACAGTCTTGATTGTTTTTTTATTGGCTTGCAATCAAGATTCAAAAGAAAATTGCACCCCACACAAGATAAGCACCTGAAAAATTAAATTTACAGCATTTGTTTTCATTATCGGTTTGGGCATCACAATAGGGCATTTTTTTTCATAGGTATATAATTTTATTTGCCCTACCGCGATGCCAAAACCTTACATCTTCATTTAATTTTTTCAGGCGCTTAACTTGTCCTTCCCTCCGCACTCATTAAATTGGTATAGTTTATTTTTTTCCTGCCTCACATCAGCCCCTCCCTCCGCACATGAATTACAGCATTATTTAAACACCAAAATTCAAAACTAATTCTAACTCAATTCTGAATACAGTTAATCTTATTGATTCCTAAATCAAAAGGTTTAAAAAGGTTCATACTCCTACACACTTGAACCTTTGAACCTACTAACCTTCCCTGAGAACCTTTCTATTAGGTTCAAGGGTCATAAACTTAGTATTATGATCCTAAGAACCCATGAACCAAACCTTTTTTTCTTAGGTACCTTTTTCCATCCTAAATCAAGTTGCGCCCCGTGAACCCATGCTACTATATCTCTTAACGCTCATTTAAACTAATTATACCACTATTCTTTACGAAACCCCATAAGACCCTATTAATTTTTTACCACCCCCGCATTTTATTTTTTATAACTTCTGACGAGGCCAATGCTACTTTTCTAATTTTGGGTATTATACTTTAGCTTTCATCTATAGGTATAAAGCACATTTCAATACCTACTTTTATTAATAAAATTACCATCACCACGCTTTCCAATTATCATTGGCTGGCTTATTCTTGTTTTATAATTCAGCATCCATATAGCGCCCTCTAATGCATCAGGAGCATCATCATGTGTGCGCGAACCTTTTTCAAAAAGCAATAATTGCTCTATATGAGTTTTATTATCCCTGGGCTTGCCTTTTCTTCTTCAGCTATAAAAAACCAAACCACGCTCAAATAAAGGCTGTATATTTTCTACACGTTGAAATTTATCAGGCTTATTTCTTGTATCTCCCTTTATTGGTAATTGCCAGCCTACTTCGTTTCCAACTTTTACAAATTCCTCAAATAATAAATCTTGCAGAAAATTACTCTCCATATAAAAACTAATCACAGCTTGTTCGCCTACTGTTTTATGTAAATCATAATGCCAGTTCACCATTTGCTTAACACTTGTTTGTTGAACAAACGCTTTTAGTATATGATAATGGCCTTCCTTTGTTTTGCCAAGCAAAATAGTGGCTTTATAGTCACTGCGTGTTCCATTTTTAAAGGATGGGTCGGTATAAGATACAAGATAATTATATGCATGATAAGGTAGGGCTTTTTTATATTGTATATCTTTCAATTTAAATACTGCTCCATCCGTAACAGGGTTATTATAAAATTCTTTTTGTGCCCTTCGTATGCCAATAGTTTCTATTACATCTTGTATTTCTTTTGTTGTATATTTTTCATGCCATGTCGGTTTTCCTTTTCATCCATAGCATTCACTATCACGTGATGCATTCCTTTTACTTTCGCAATATTAGCCAGTATAGAATTTTTATGTATCCTGTTGCCAACCAGTATAAATCTACCACGCCCCATATCCATCGTATTAAATAGTGCTTCAAGTATCCAATCTACCATCTTCGAAACTCGATGTTCGTTTTGCACCAGTTCATCATCATCAATATCATCTACAACTATATAATCAGGGCGGTTTGTTTTGTATCTTAATCCACGTGGACTTTGTCCTCGCCCTAATGCATAAAATGCTTTATCATCTTTTGTTGCAAACTTTCCATCTTCCCACGAACCTTGATTTATTTGCTCACCATAATCAGCAATATATCGCTGATTAAATTCTAATTCCGCTTGCAGGTCACCTAATAATATAGCAGCGTTATCTTCACTTTTTCCTACAAGCACCATAACATTTAATTCGCCTTTGGCTTTTAACCAAAGTGGTATCATTATATCAAAGTGTGTACTTTTTGCGTGGCCGCGTGCCCATTCAAATACTGCACGTATTTTTGAATTTGCTGCAACTTCGTTGGCAGCTGAAATCTGAAATGTTGCACATTTCGATTTTGCATAATGTGGAAAATAATACTCCACAAAAAAAGCGTAATCGCTTTTTGCTTTCTCAATTCTTATTTCTTTTTCCGCTTTGCTTTCAAAAGCAAGCCCAGTTGTTTCTTGTTGTATTTGTTTACACAAATCCTTCCATCTTGAAACCGTTTGTTTTGTGATTTTCATGTTTTTTTATTTCCCCCCTCTCCCTTCGGAGAGGGGCAGGGGGTGAGGTTCTTACCCCTCAGCTATCAATTTATTTATAAACATATCCTGATACACATTATTTGCTTTCGCAAATTTCCCATCAACACCAAACATCCACTTCGTGTATTCTTCAAACACCTGTATATAAGTTTCAAGTGTTGCACTACTTTCAATCTTATCTATAGCTGCTGCAAGTTTTGCTATCCCATCAATTTCAGCACTTTTTAACAACCTTCCTTCGTCCTTTGCGCTTTCTAATAACCCCAATGTTTGTGCATGTAACTCCGTTACAATTTGCTGCTTAGACATTGTTTTTTTTTCACGCAGTTCGCCCCATTTACCTTTGCTCTTTTGTTCGCTAAATGTTTTTTCCGACCAATCTACAATCTCACAAATTTCCCTTTGTGTTTTTTCGGTTATTAAATAAAGTGCTTTCGCAACTTCTGCCTTTTGTTTTGCTGTCATTTTACAAAAATAACCTATTTTAACTATTACCGTATACGCATAGGAATGCATTTCATGGCAAAGGGATAACGCTATCATTCGCTTCTTTTTTTTTTATTCCTTTTTTTCTTTTATTTTAGCATCAATTTTATTAGAATGAACAATTTAACTAACATAAATAATCAACCCGCTCCAGCCGAAATTCTCATTTATGGTTATATAGGAAATGATACCAACGATTTTTCTAAGAACTTTATTAATGATTTTAAAAAAGCTGAAGCTTCTAATTCACACATAAATGTTTCGTATCAATTCTGGCGGTGGCGATGTCTTTGAAGGTATCTCCATTTATAACACGCTCAAAAATTCTACTTCAACAGTTCATGTATACGTTGATGGCATGGCAGCAAGTATGGCAAGTATTATCGCATTGGGCGGTTCTAAAATTTTCATAAATAAATACGCCCAATTAATGATACATAAAGTTTCAGGCTCTTCTCATGGTGATTCCGATAAGTTTCGTGAAACCGCTAACTTAATGGACGATATACAAAACTCCCTGGCATCTATTTATGCAGAACGCACAGGTTTACCAATAGAAGAAATCCAATCCACATGGATGATACGTGGCAAGGATAATTGGTTCAATGCTGAGCAAGCCTTAAAGTATAAATTAGTAGATGAAATTTTTGATGGCTCAATTAAAAAAGCCCCTTCAAAAATAAAAAACGCCCATGAGGTTTGGCAATTCTATAACAAACAAATTCAAAACAATTTAAATATAACAAATATGGAAGCTCTCTCTCCTATTATTTCATTTTTCAAGTTAGCTGCAAATGCATCTGACATTGATGTGATGAATGCCATTCAATCCCAAGCAAAACATAATGCCGATTTGCTTGCAGCAAATGAACAATTATCAATTGAAAACAAAAGTTTTCAAAATCAATTGGCATCAAATAACAAACAAAAGGTAAATGACCTTATCGATAATGCTGTGCAATCACACCGCATTCGAGAAGAACAACGTACCGTCTTTTCAACATTAGCAGAAGCTAATTATGAAGCAACTAAAATTGCTATTAATGCAATCACACCTTATATGAGTATCACTTCTCAATTAACAAATGGTGATGAACAGGCAGATTATAAAAC
>JADKFV010000037.1 GCA_016717325.1 Bacteroidota bacterium
GTTCAATGCAAATGTTATTGAATAAGTACCTGTTACGTTATTTGAGGGTGGTGTAAAAGTAAACAAACCGGCACAATTTGCTACCGGTAATATTGTACCCCCAGTGCATGTTGCAGTTGGAACAATTCCGTTTACTTCCCAACCATACACATGCACAGTAGTGGTATTGCCACTACAATATTGCTAACAGTTGTTGGGCAACCAAGGCGTTTTTTTTGCTCCTCACTACTGCAATGCCATATGGAGGTAAAACAACTTGCAATAGATCTACAGTAGTGTTGTTAAACGTTTCAAGTAAATCACAAGCGGTTGGGGAACTGGTAACTGCATCATTAGGTACACATAATGATGCAGTAGGACTACTTGGAAAAATGCACAACATACTTAAATCATTATTTTGTAAACAGGTACTCAAATTTATAGTCTTGGTAGTATTACTTAGGTTTAGCACTATTACTTTTTCGGCATCATCGGCATCAAAACGCCAACCATAAACATCAGGATATATTGGGCTGGTATTGCAACCGGATAATTGTGAAGCGCCATTAAAATCAATTCTTGTACCACTTGTGCTATTTTTTAATGCAAAGGCAAGCATTCTAAAAACGTTACCAGTTGCTGTTAAATCGCCTTGCTTAGTATTTACATTGCATGGTGACTGTGCTGCCGTAAATGGTGGCATGCTCGTTAAACCATTTGCATCGTTAAAAAACGAAGCCCAACCACCATCGCCTGTCATGGTATGCATACATACTTTGGTTACAAGAGGTTCTTCCATGTATCGCAAAGTTTTTAATGCAATAGTAAGCCCATGCGCCCAGGTTGCATGCACCGAGAAGGGTGTTCTATCATACAAATTGTATTCGGTAATCCAAATTTCTTTTCCATGATTGTGTATTGCAGCAAATTCATTTGCGTATAAATCTTCGGTAGTGGTATAGGCTTGATTTATCATACACTGTGCCTGTACATCTGTCATAACACCCGAACCACCACCAAAGAATGCACTTCCGGCACCAAAGTAATCATGTAAAGTAATAGCATCAACCGAAGCAGAGGCAACAGCATCTTTGTCCATTTCATCCAATATACATTGTAACCACATTCGCCTGCGACCAGGATCATTGCCATTACTTATAGCTCCTACCACAGCTATTTTACTACTACTAAATGGATACTGGGTTCCTAAATGAATTCCCTTAAAATAAGTACTCCAATCAAACATTTTAAGTATGTAACTTTTAGCAGAAGGAAATGCTTGTAGATACTGATCATATTCAAGATAAAATTCATTACCAAGCTCAATATTATCAACACCAAATCCATTTGACTTTGCAGCAAACAACAATCCGGCTTGATATTCCTTAGTTGAAGTTAAAGGGTTCATTCCCCAAATTGGCTTAGCATTTAATAAATCGTAATTGGGTTTAAAATCTGCTAATGTATTTGCCAAGGCATTGGTGAAATCATAAGAATTATTTATAGAAATATTTGGAGGATACTCATAAGGGCGTAAAAACCAACCACGGTGCCAATTCCAGTAATTACTTAGCTGTCCGCCAGGATAACGAATATTGCCCAATTGCATTTTGCAAAAAGGATGTGGATTTAAGTTTTGTAATTCGCCCCATGTTGAGCCAGTTACCAAAGTATTGGTGCCATTTAAGCCTAACATATCTACTGGTATAACGCGCGTTGTTTGTGACAGGCCCCCAATTATTGTTTGAGATTGAACAAGTAAATGAGTTAGCAACAAAACTGTAATTAGGAGTTTAGCCTTCTTAAATTTTACACTAATAATTTTTTTTGTTGATTTAATTGATCCCAATTTGGTTTCTGATCTTAAAATAAAATTTTTCATTTCTTTAGGTATTAATTTGCTTGTGGTGTAAAGGTTATTATAAATTGTCGCAAAAACAATAAGCCCCATTTGTAAATTCAATTTATCGCACGATTAAAAATAGATTTCGTAATGTTCATGCCACTATTTTGGGCCAAAAAATTATTGCCGCAACTACAATGCTCACTATAGCTAATACCATAACAGCGGCTGCGCCAAGGTCTTTTATTATTCCGGCCTTGTGGTGATAGTTGGGCGAAATAAAATCAACAATTTTTTCGATGGCGGTGTTCAAAAGTTCGGCTGCCAATACCATCCCAATGCAAAGTGAAATGGCAATCCATTCCATGGCATTCAACCTGTAATAAATGCCCGCAGCTATTACCACTGCTGTTGCTAAAAAATGCACACGGCCATTGGTTTCGTTTTTTAAAAGATAAACAATGCCTTTGAATGCATAAACAAAACTGTGGAGAATTTTTATCAGCACATTATTTTTCATCGAGTATTTTACAAATAGGTTTTTTTAAAATCAGCTCAGGATATTTTAGCGATACAATAAACAAATAAATGATGGTGAGCAAAATAGCAATCACGAAAGTAAAAATAAAAACATCGTTGTTTTGAATAGGATGCCGAAAATCGTTCCATATATTTTTTGCAAGCGAAATGGGAGTAGCAATAATATCCCAACTATTGTATCGCTCTATACGGCCAAGGTACACACCATAGGCACACATAAATAAAAGCACAAAAATGGAAGGCCATGTAAATCTGCGCTTCAAAAATTTGTTGATGTACTTGTGCACCGTAAGTAGTGAAATAGCACCAAGCATTAATCCATTTATGGCAAACATTACCAGCATCGATTGGTCGAACCAATACCAGTGTGTATGCTTATTGGGCAGGTGCACAAGGTCGGTGATGAGGTATGGCGCATTGGGAAAAAATGCCAGCCAGCATACAAAATAAAATGCATGAAATATTTTGTGATGATCGTTATACAATGCTTTGGCAAAAAAATATGGAAGCCATGCAAGAAATAAATTCCAAAGTAAAAATGCATAATAGAAATGGCCTGTTGCACTCATGCGAACTGTAAACATGGTGCAGCAAAGCAGACTGCCAATTATAAGCAGATTGTATATTAATTTATGCTCCGCATCGAAAGTAAATTTATTATTATGCTGTTCGCTTTCGCTATTGAATACATGCGATTTTAATTGTGCCACAATCGGCAATGTGTTTATCATAATTCGAAATTATTTTATGGTATAAAGTTTTGTTGATTGCTTATTGTAAACATAAATGGTAAAAAATAAAAATGCCTGTCCTATTGCAAACACCCACCATTGGTAGTTTTGCGGAATATGCATATTGCTAAATTGAACAAGGTCGCGGCCATTGAAAAGTGCAACCCAATAATCGTAAGTGAACGAAAAAATAATGATGTCACTTCCTGTGGCAAATGTTATCCAGCTATGCCATGTAATTTTTTTGCTGTGTAATTGTAAATACAGGCACCAGCAAATTAATGTAAGCGAAACAATTATAGGTGCTGCCACCGGGCCAACCCATGGTATGGGTATAAGAAATAAAATATCCCATGTGCCAGGTGATGCAGGCCAGTCGAGGAGTAGTTTCAAAAATAAATAATAGCAAATATCCCACACCGCAAAGCAAAAAATGAAATAGCTAAATCGTTGAGCACCATTCTTTCCGGCCATGTATCCAATTATGCCAAGCATAATTATAGTGGCTGCCTCGCGCAGCAATTCGGTAATGATGATAATGTTTTTCATGGGCATAAGCGGCAACTCAAACCCTTGTGGATAAAGCAATTCGCGCAGGTACACTACAACTGCAGTTTCCAAAAAACCCATTGCTATGCTAAAAATTGCAAGCAGCAATAATGTTTTATTAAATACACTTTTCATTTTTTTTATTGATATAATGATTAAAAATATTTGTGTCTGTTAAAGTATAATGTGATGGAGCATGGCCGAAACATTTACTATTGTATTGCTTCGAGTTTTAGTATTTTGTTTTTTACAATTTTTAATGGAATCAGTCCTATAATTCCAAACGAGCAATCTATTACTTGATGGAAAAATGGAATGTTGCGAATGTAACCGGCAATAAAAGTTAATGGAAAAATAGCAACACAACAAAGCATGGCCCAGTCAATAATCCAAATATTGCGCACAGGATTTTCGTACACACCATAAAACGCCACGCCAATAACAATATGCGCAAATGCAAGCCAGTCGGTGCCATAGGCTAGAAAAGGATATTTTGCATAACTGTCATTTATACCTTGTTGAATTTGTAATATCCAGTTGTATAAAAATGTTGGCAGCCATTTACAACTATTGGCCAGATAATTTATTTCGGTTTGAATGGGAAAGCAGTTACTCCGCTTAGCACCAAAACGATAACAAAGAATATTATCCATATTCTGATTTGCGATGTTGATTTACTTTTACTCATAATGTAAAGTGCTTTGAAATACAAAGTAGATTTGTATAATTGAACGTTCTGTTATTTTTGTTATTGTATTCATTACTGTTTTTTGATGAAAAAAATGCTACCGGTTTTTTAGCAATGCCTCCAATGCATCGAGGTGTTTGTTGAATGCCTTACGTCCGTCTTTGGTAACTTTATATGATGTGTTCGGCTTTTTACCTATAAACTGTTTGTACACCTGCAAAAAACCCAATGACTCTAAAGCCGAAGCATGGCTGGCAAGATTGCCGTCTGTGGTGTCGAGCAATTCTTTAAGTGTATTGAAATCTACTTCATCGTTCACCATAAGAGTTGACATAATGCCTAAACGCACACGACTTTCAAATGCCTTATTTAATTTATCAATCAATGGGTAAAAGTATTTCTATAGTTTTGTTTTTTAATCGTGGGTTAAATTAGTTGATTAAGAATTTCTTTCATACTTAATCCACATCCATGCACCATAAACAATGTGCAACACTCCAAAGCCAATTGTCCAAAACAGCAAACCATACCCAATTTTATAAAATGCAAAAAGCCCCAACACTATTTCGGCCAGTGCCAAATAACGCACATCGTCAAGCGTATACTTACTTGCATTGAGTAATGCGAGGCCATAAAAAATAAGCATCAACGGGGCAATCATACCAATGTAGCCATACCTGTAATAAGCAATAAGACAAAACAGGCCACCGGTAAGAAGAGGTATTGCCATGTTGATGAACAATCGTTTTGCAGCTACATTCCATATTTGTTGCCCGTTCTGATTTGCCCGTTTTACGGTAAGTAATGTACTCACAACAATTGAAGCAATCAACACCAGTGAAGCATCGACAATAAAAAATTTCATAATGGCCGACCGAGAAGTGAGGTTAGCATTGGGTGTTATCCAATATTCGGAATAAGGGAAACCAAGCTTTAAATAAATAACAGCAAACCCTGCGCCTATCAATGCAAAAATGCCGGCAAAAATTCCTGACAAACCACTGAGCGAAATGAAACGGGTGCTGCGTTCCATCATGGTACGAATGTGCGCTAGCTGATCGAGATGTTCTTTAGATGTATCCATATAAAAGTACTTTGAGATGCAAAGCAAATGTTTTAATCTGCAACTTCCAAATTAAATTTAGGATAAACCTTAAAATATTTTTTAACTATAAGCAATAAGGCCTTACGATATTTAGTGAAGAGAATTTGTTTTATCCCTTAGATTTAAATCCCAATACTCGAATGCTTGATATTCAACAACACGCAAGCTTCTGTTTTGAAAGGCTGGTATTTTAATCAAGGAATTTGATGATAATAAAAATATCGCCCCTACTGGGCTTTGGGTTCTGAGGGGTTTTCATTATTATCAAAATGTCGTCCCTACGGGACTAAAAAAATTACTAAATAAAAATGTGTATGGTAGTTTAGTTAAAATATTTTTTGCATCATCAGCACATCAAGGTATCGCCCAAATTTATTTCCCACCTTTGTAAGCACCCCTACATCGGTAAATCCACACTCGCGGTGAATGTGTATGCTGCTTTCATTGTCGGTTGTGATGCGGGCTATCAAATTTACTTTTTCTGTGCGTGCACCTTCGGCCACTATGGCTTTTAGTAATTGTTTGCCAATACCTTTGTTACGAAATTCTTTGCTTACATAAACGCTTTCTTCGGCAGTGGTATCATAAGCAGCACGTTCGCTCCCACCTGCTTAGCGAAGCCCATGCGGCCACTTCGCCTTTTACAATTGCTACCAGCACAGGATGTTGAGCACCATGTTGATTGAACCATTCGATGCGGTTGTCGAGGGTTTTTATTTCGGTATCGAATGTGGCAGTGGTATTAAGAACTGCTTCGTTGTATATTTCGGTGATGGATGGCACATCATTTATTTCAGCTGCTCGTATTTGTATCATTATTGTGTATGAATGTTTTGGCGTGTGTGTAAAAAAAAATATTTTTGACGAATATTCAAATGAGAATGAAAAAAATAATTATGCTATCGTTGATGGTATTTGCAATGAGCTGTGCAAAAAAGGTTGCAGTGTCACCTGCACCTGTATTAACAGATGAAATGGCTGCAGCCAAAGAAACATACGAAGCCAATTGCCAGCGTTGTCATCATTTAAAAAACCCGGCAATATTTACTGCGCTTGAGTGGCCTCGCCTTGTTGATAAGATGGCACCAAAGGCAGGAATAAATGAAGAAAAAAAAGCAGCGATACTTTCTTATGTGCTCGCATTTGCAAAAAAATAAATCGCACTTACCAAAAGCAATATTTAGTTATTTCATTTTTATAAAAATTTTATGCAACTAATTACTCCCCTTCATTTTGCCGAATATGAATTGATTGATTGTGGCGGATTCGAAAAGCTTGAACGTTTTGGCAAACACATTACATGCCGGCCCGAACCGCAGGCATTGTGGGATAAAGCCTTGCCGCAAAAAGAATGGGATAAATTACAACATGTAAAATTTGTTGCTGTATCGAGCTCATCGGGCAAGTGGAACAAGACAAAAGAGATGCCCGATCAATGGTTTATAAATTATCCGTTTCAACATATCGACAACAGTAAGAAAAAAATATCGTTACGACTTGGTCTTACATCGTTCAAGCATGTTGGTGTGTTTCCCGAGCAAGCTGTTAACTGGGATTTTATTTACAACAGTGTAAAAAAATTAAAAACCGAAAACCCCAAAGTGCTCAATTTATTTGCTTACACCGGTGCATCATCTTTGGCTGCATGTGCTGCCGGTGCCGATGTTACCCACCTCGATTCGATAAAACAAGTGGTTACATGGGCACGACAAAATATGGAAACCAGCAACCTCGACAATATACGTTGGATGGTAGAAGATGCATTGACATTTGTAAAGCGCGAAGTGAAACGGGGAAACAAATACAATGGAATTATTCTCGATCCTCCCGCATTTGGGCATGGCCCCAATGGCGAAAACTGGAAACTGGAAGACATGATGAATGACATGCTGAAAAACGTAAAGCAAATTTTATTGGACGAAGATTGCTTTCTAGTTCTGAATACATACTCGCTCGGGTTTTCATCATTGCTCATCGAAAATCTGATGGATAGTATCTTTGGCAAATCTTCAGATAGAGAGTTTGGCGAAATTTATTTGAAAAGCACAACAAACTATAATTTACCATTGGGCGTTTTTTCGCGTTTCTGTAAATAATTTTTGCCATCATTTCGAAATAAATATTTCAACTCAAGTGAAGTTTTGTAGTGATTTTGTAATAAAACATTTGCCTCGTTTTTTTGTTCGCACAATGGCCTACGCATTGTATTTTTGTTTAACTTTGATTAAATCTTTTGGTTGAAATTTTCGTCTGTACTTTAGGTATTTAAAACAATTTCTATTTTCGATAAATAACATCTACATCATGAAAAAAAATATTTTCTTCTTCGCTTTAGCACTAATTATTTCCTTATTAAATCCGCTATCCATTTTTGCCACACACATCATGGGTGGCAATTTGTATTATCAAAACTTGGGTGTAAATGGTGGCAGTGTTACGTTTAAGGTGACATTAAAAATGTATAGGTACTGCGCACCGGGCAGCAGCCCACTTCCTCCAGACATGAATTTGGGTGTGTATAAGCAAGACCAAAACAATCCAAACGCAAATAAAATTCTTTTCTTAAGTACCACGCTTCAACTTGTGAATCAACAATTTATTACGCCTCCAAATGCAAACGACACATGTTCGTTTACGCCAAATGAATGTGTAGAAGAAGGAATTTATGAAGAAACAATAATAGTTGATACCACAGGTGGAGGTTATCAATTGATAGTAGAAAGATGTTGCCGCAATGGAAATATTGTAAATGTTTTTAATGCTTTGGATGTAGGTCTGGCCTATTATGCATTTATACCACCAACAAATATTATTAATAGTTCTCCCACATTTGCAGTAGCACCAGTTCCATATATATGCGCGCTCGATACTGTAAGTATTCTTAATTCGGCTGTTGATCCCGATGGTGATTTACTCATCTATAATTTTGTGTGGCCATATGCGGGCATTTCCACTGGAGGAAATTCGAACCCCAATCCTTCACCGGTTTACAATTGGCCTATTAATGAAATTATTTACGAGCCCGGATATAGCGTTGCACAACCCTTTGGCGTGGGCGGCTATACCGCAATTGATACATTAACAGGGCTTACAAGTTATCTTTCGCCATTGCCTGGGTTTTATGTTGTAGCCGTTGAAATAAAAGAATACCGCAACGGAGTTTTGATAGGAATATCACGAAGAGATTTGCAGTTGATATTTATAACATGTCCTGTGAATCCAGCACCAGTATTATCAAACACTACACCTCAAACCACATATACAGTGCAGGCGGGTCAACAACTTTGTTTCAATATTACATTTACCGATCCTAATGCCGATAGTTTATTCTTCAATACTTCGGGCAATATTTTTAATGGGGCACTTGTAAATCCCCCTGCTGTATTGCCAGGTACTACAGGACTTTCAACAGTTACATCACAATTTTGCTGGACACCATCATGTGCTCAGGGATCAACCAACCCATACAATTTTAGTGTGATAGTAAACGACAACGGTTGCCCGGCAAAAACTACCAATGTGGTTTACACAATTAATGTAGTGCCGTTTGTAGGTGTGCAACAAATAAATGGTCCCGATAGCATTTGCGGCAATGCACTCAACGGAGTAGTTTATACTGCTCCCGGACTTAACAATTCTACTTACAACTGGGCAATTGCAGGTGGTAGTATTGTTAATGGTGGAAATACAAATACAATAGCAGTAAACTGGAATTTGAATGGTCTGCATACACTTACCGTTACAGAAATCAGTGCCAATGGTTGTCCGGGTGCTCCTTATACTTTTACCGTAAATATTGGGGCCGTACCGGCAGCAATTGCAGGTTTAGATAAAACATATTGTTCGGGAGCATCGGCCATTATTGGCAGCAATGCCGTGCCGGGTGTGGTATATTCATGGTCACCTGCTACAGGGTTAAGCAGTACAACCATTTCTAATCCTGTTGTTACATTAACAAACGGAACACAAGCCCCAATAAATAATTCAATCATACTTACCACTTCGTTAAATGGATGTACCAATGCCGATACGGTTTTGGTTACAGTAAATCCCACAGCACATTCCAATGCAGGCAATAATCAATTTTTGTGTAGTGCAAACACGCTTAACCTTGGCACTGCCAATAATCCAAATTATACATATGCATGGTCTCCGGCTTTGGGGCTAAACAGTACAAGTATTTCGAACCCTCTACTTACACTTGTAAATAATGGCAATACACCGTTCAACACAACCTATGGTGGTTACAAATAATGTTTATGGTTGCTCAACATCCGACACTGTAACGGTTACTGTAAACCCTGTACCAACAGCAAATGCCGGTGGCGATATTATTTTTTGTTCCGGCCAGTCGGGGCAGATTGGTGTTACTGCTACATCAGGATATACTTACTCATGGTCGCCCGCTTTGGGTTTAAATTTATCAACTGCCAGCGACCCAACTGTAACACTTACAAACAGCGGTACTGTTCCTGTCACCAATACTTATGTAGTAACCACCTCTTGGTTTGGTTGTGCTAAGTATGATACAGTTTTAGTAACAGTAAAACCAAATCCCATTTCGAATGCAGGTGCCAATTTAAGTATATGCAGTGGTGACACCATTACACTTGGTACAGCAAACACAAATGGATATACGTATGCATGGACACCTGCAATAGGGTTGAGTTCTACTACGGTTTCAAATCCAACGATAGTTTTTTCCAATACAACTAACAATCCCGTTACATATGGTTACACAGTTACAACTACACTCAATGGTTGTATAACAAGCGACAGTGTAGCGATAATTGTAAATCCATTACCAACAGTTGTTCCTGCAGCAAATCCAACAACCATTTGTGTTGGGCAAACAGCAGCACTTACAGCATTAGGCGCAAATATATATTCATGGGCCAATTCGCTCAACCCCGGTTCGCCTATTGGTACTGGAAGCCCATTCAATGTTTCACCATTGATAACCACTACGTATATAGTTACCGGTACCAGCAGTGCAAATTGCAAGAACACATCTACAATAACAGTGTTTGTAAATCCTTTACCATCGGTTGCAGCCATTGCTGTGCCCGACAGCATTTGTCAGGGTGATAGTATTCTTATTACAGGCAGTGGCGCTAATACATATCAATGGGCACTGCTATTAACTCCCGGCACAGTTTTCGACACTACAGGGGCAATAGTGGTAAGCCCAATGACCACCACTTCGTATATAGTTACAGGTACCGATGGTAATGGCTGCATCAATAAAGACACAATCACCATAAAGGTAAATCCTGCTGCAACAGTCGCCAACATTATTGGAACACTGTCGGTTTGTCCAGGCATTACAGGCCTTACTTACTATGTTCCAAATGCTACACCGTCATCTACATATCAATGGACAATAACTGGCGGAACAATTACGAGCGGGCAAGGCAACGATTCTATTTTGGTGGATTGGGGACCGGCAGGTGTAGGCATAATAACCGTTGTTGAAACTACAAACCTTGGTTGCTCATCGGATGTTGTTGGAATATCAATTATTATCAACCCACTTTTAACTCCCGCTATGCCATATGGCGATACAGTATTGTGTGCCAATGAAGCACAAGGAATTATTTATAATGCCCTCAACACGCCAGGTTCTATTTATACATGGTTTGCATCTGTTGGCGGTAATGTGGTAAGTGGAAATGGCACAAGTACCATTACGCTCGATTGGACAATACCGGGGCTTACCACAGTTTATTTATGGTATGAGGAATCGACCGTTGCCGACACTATTTGCTTTGGCACATCGGATACGCTGGCTATAACCATTTTGCCGGTGCCACAAACCAGTGCAATACAGGGCGTGCAGCAACTTTGTATTTATGATACTTCAGCATTTTCGGTAACCAATAGTGTTGGTTCTACTTATCAATGGATAGCTACTAATGGAACTGTAGCTACCGGGCAGGGAACAAATACAACCACCGTATTTTGGAATGCATCAGGCAATCAAAATCTTGCTGTGATAGAAACAAACAGCTATGGTTGTGTAGGCGATACGATAAACTATACTCCTCTTATTAACCCTTTACCAAATGCCAATGCAGGCAGCGATGTTGCTATTTGTATAGGTAAAGATGTGCAGTTGAATGCCAGTGGAGGCACTGTTTACAACTGGAATCCTTCTGTAGGATTATCAAATCCGAATATTTCGAATCCCTTATCGAATCCAACTTCCACCACAACGTATACGGTATTGGTTACTGATACCAATGGATGTAAAAAGGCCGATTCGGTTTTGGTTACTGTAAACCCGCTGCCGATAGTTACTTGTTTTCCTTCAAGCCCTGCTATTTGCATTGGCACAAGTACAACTTTAAATGCCACAGGCGGATTAATTTATCAATGGTCGCCAAATTATGCGCTGGACGATAGTACCTAAGTAACCCAACTGCAAACCCAACTGTTACTACTACGTATACTGTTATAGTTACCGATTTAAACACTTGCAGTAGTTCGGCATCGTTAACATTGGTGGTGAATGCCTTGCCAATAATTACAGCCGGAACTGATGTGCTGATATGTAATGGTGCCAGCACAACCCTCACAGCCAGCGGAGGAATAACATATGTATGGTCGCCATCAGTGGGGCTTAATGCTACAACAGGCAATCCGGTTGCAGCAAACCCAACCACACAAACAACATATACCGTGACCGGTACCGATGCTAACGGCTGCAGCAATACCGATGAAGTAATTATCGATATAAACCCACAGCCCGAGGCATCATTTACTGGCGAATACAGTGTATCGTGCAAAGGCATACTGGGTAAGTTTACAAACACAAGTATCAATGCACTTAATTATATTTGGTGGCTTGACGATGGAATTACCTCTACGGATATCAATACCGAGCATCTTTATAATTTTGGACAGGCAGCTACTATAACATTGATAGCGATAAACGGAATTTGCAGCGACACCATCAGTGTGCCGAACGATGTTTTGTCTTTGGCCGATTATCTCAAAGACATTCCAAATATATTTACTCCTAATGGCGATGGACTTAACGATTGCTTTGCACTGCCCAAGAAATTTGACTTTGCCGACTGCTTCACCATGAGCATTTATAACCGCTGGGGAAATAAAATGTTCGAAACAAGCTCTACCGAAAAATGTTGGAATGGTGACAATTTACAAAATGCTGCATGCCCATCGGGAACATATTTCTATGTTATAAAAATAAAAGAAATGCAAATCAGCAAACCATTGCAATTGATGCGATAGCTCATTTGAAAATTCATTTCGATTGAACACACATGTAAAATTATATTGATGCAAATGCGCGATTCCTTTTTAACATGGATTCTCAATAATTTCTACAAGGAATCGATAACGCGTATTAGCACCACTGAAAACAAATTGTACTTAACATTTGACGATGGCCCGCATGCAACAATAACGCCATGGGTTCTCGACTTACTTAAAACATATAATGCAAAGGCTTCCTTTTTCTGTTTGGGAAAAAATGTAGCTACAAATTCTGAAATTTATCAGCGCATAAAAAATGAAGGCCACACTATTGGCAATCATTCCTACAGTCACTTCAATGGATTTACCACAGGCAACAAAAAATACTATAATGATATTGAGCAGGCAGCAAAAGAAATTCAATCGAAATTTTACAGGCCGCCATATGGCAGCATTACTCCTTTTCAATATCAACATTTGAAAAAGCAATACCGGATAGTAATGTGGGATGTAATAACATGGGACTTTGACACTACGCGCACTTGGCAACAATGCTTTGACAACACAATAAAGCAGGTACAGCCAGGGTCGTTGGTAGTGATGCACGATAGCGAAAAGGCATTTGGTCGTCTCGAAAAATTATTGCCACAATTATTGGAGTATTATTCCCAAAGAAATTTTATATTTGACAACATAAAAACTCAATAGAAAAATGCAAAAACTTACTTCTTTCATTCGTATACAGTTATGGTTGTGTATAATAATTTTACCAGCGATTTTAAATTCACAGTCGTTACGATTTGTTGATGAAGTACCATCACCAGCAGTAGAAAATAATGTGTATAAAACAGCGGCATTCACCACTCCACCATCATCGCCTGTGCGCACTATAGGTGAGTGGGAAGAGTTGCAGGGTCTTATGATTGCATGGAAAAATTCCGGCAGTTTTTACCCCACAATGTTAAAGCAGATTGTAAAAAGTGCCAAACAAGAGTGCAAGGTTTACATCCTTACCGATAATGTAAGTTATGTTGTAAACTATTTGAACAACACTGCAAATGGCGGAAGTGTAGACACAACCAATGTGGTGTTCTTGAATAATATTCAGTTCAACAGCGTTTGGTGTCGCGATTATGGCCCATGGAGTGTATATACAAACGATGTTGATTCATTGCTCACCATCGACTGGATTTACAATCGCATATCGCGCCCGCTTGACAATGCTGTGCCATTAAATTTTGGTAATTTTATTGGTACACCAGTCTATCAAAATACTACAGCTCCTTGGGATTTTGTGAACACCGGTGGTAATTTTATGACCGATGGATTTGGAACTGCATTCGCTTCGGAACTGGTAGTGGAAGAAAACGGGCCGGGCAATAATTTTGGGGTGCTGCATACTCCGGCTGAGTTAGATACTATTGTTAAAGCATTTATGGGCATTACGAAATATATTAAAATGCCAACACTGCCTTACGATGCCATTCATCATATTGATATGCACATGAAGCTTCTCGATGAGCAAACATTACTCATTGGCGAATATCCTCAGGGTGTTGCCGATGGCCCTCAAATAGAAGCTAACCTACAGTATATATTAAGTAATTTTAATTCGTGCTTTGGCACACCGTACAAAGTTATTCGTATACCTATGCCCGATGATAATGGCGCATACCCAAACACTACAGGTGATTATTTTACGTACACCAATTCATCTTTTGTAAACAACACTATAATAGTTCCAACGTATAACATTCCCGAAGATGCACAAGCCTTACAAATATACCGCGATGCTTTGCCGGGTTACAAGGTGGTGGGAATAAATTCTACCGCAAGTATTGGCGCTTTGGGAGCTTTACATTGTATCACCAAAGAAATCGGCACCAGTGATCCGCTTTTGATATCGCATCAAAAACTGGAAGATACATTCGATACATTGAATGGATATACTGTTAATGCACTGATGAAACACCGCAGCGGAATTTCTGCAGCAACATTATTTTTCCGCACCGATACCACCCAACCCTATACGTCTGTTGTAATGAACTACACCGGAGCCAATGATATTTGGACGGCAAATATTCCAGCTCAAACTGTAGGTGCAAAAGTTTATTACTATGTGGGTGCTACTTCCAACTCGGGCAAATCGCAAGTGCGGCCAATGCCCGCACCGCTAGGGTATTGGAGGTTTACCGTTTTAGGATTGGCATCGCTTGCCGAGCATCAAAACAACAGCATGGAAGTATTGCCATTGTTTCCAAATCCTTCGAAAGGCATTACATGTTTGCCCTATAAATTTTACCAAAGTGGCAATTTCAAATGTTGGGTAACGGATATTACAGGGAATATAACGGCAACCATATACGAAGGGAAAATATCCAATGGTGAACGCAAATTTTTTATCAATACCGAATCTTTTTCGGCCGGAGTTTATTTTGTGCACTCGTTAACCAATGATGCTATGCAAACACAAAAGTTGGTGGTGAAGTAGGGAACAGTATTATGTGGAATGGTGCAACGCCTTTTTTGTTAATTGAGGTATTACAAAAAAAATAATTGGAAATCGTGCTTAAAAAACGGTCTCAAAAACTACTTCTTCTCCAAAGCACTCAATCGTTTTTCTATCTCCGGAAGTTTGCGAAACATAACGTACGACTTGCGATAATCGCCAATTGAAAATGCAGGCGAGCCTTGCACAATTTCGTTTTCTTTATCTATGGATTGGCCTACACCCGATTGTCCGGCAATCTTTACTCCATCGGCAACAGTGAGGTGACCTATTACTCCGGCTTGCCCGCCTATCATTACATTCTTTCCTATTTTGCTGGAGCCTGCTATTGCCGAATGCCCTGCTATTACAGTGTTTTCGCCTATCTCCACATTGTGGGCTATTTGTATTAAGTTATCGAGCTTTGCGCCTTTACGAATGATGGTGCTGCCGAGTGTTGCACGATCAATGGCTGTATTGGCTCCTATTTCAACATGGTCTTCAATAATTACATTTCCTATTTGCGGCACTTTTTTATAGCCCTCGCCTTGTGGTGCAAAACCAAAACCATCGGCCCCTATAACTACCCCTGCATGAATAGTACAATTACTTCCTATTACACATTGGCTATAAATTTTTACTCCTGCATGTATCGTTGTATTATCGCCTATTGTAACATTATCGCCAATATATGCATGAGGATAAATTTTTACATTATTACCTATCACACTGTTTTCGCCTAAGTAGGCAAATGCTCCTAAATAAATATTTTGACCTTGTGTGGAAGATGCAGCGATATAAACAGGTTGTTCTATTCCCGATTTATTCTGCATCACATTATTATATATTTCGAGCAGTGCAGCAAAGCTTTGGTATGCATCGTCAACACGAATAAGTGTGGTGTCGATTTTCTTTTGAGCTACAAAAGTTTTATTTACCAGTACAATACTTGCTTTGGTATTGTAGATGTATTCTTCGTATTTTGGATTGGCAAGAAAACTTAAAGTGTTGGGTTTTCCCTCTTCAATTTTCGAAACATTGTTAACCCAAACATCGGCATTGCCTTCAACTGTTCCTTGCAGAGATTCTGCTATTTGCTTTGCAGTAAATTTCATTTTTGGTTTTTGAGCTTTTAAATTTTTACAACCTTTTTTACATAACGATTTTTGCCATTGATGAATTGCACAACATACAAACCATTTTTCCATGATTGCATATCGATGGCAAAATATCTATGGCCTTTTATTTTCGAATCATATAAAATGGCACCATTGCTATTATAAATTTCAAGTGTGCCATCCATTACACTTTCGCTTTGCAATATTAAATTATTTGCGGGTGCTGAATAATAAATATTAATAGAATTAAAAATTTGTTGCTCACTTATAGCCGAAGGATAGAATTGAGAAAAGGGTGTTTTGTAAGCGCCACGGCCATGTAAATGCTACAACAGTTTGATCGGCAATGGAATATTCTAAATCGAAAACCATTATCGCATCAGGTAAACCAGTGCCGGCATGATTCCATGTAAGACCATTATCGTTGGAATAAAAAACACCTAAATCGGTTCCTATTATTATTACAGTATATAAACTTGAATAATACAAAACACTGTGCACAGGTACATCGGGTAATGTTGTACTGATATTGTTCCATGTTTGCCCGCCATCTATAGTTTGAAATACATGGCCGGTACCAAATCCTGAAAACACTGCTACGGCTTCATTATCATTATTTGCATTTACAGCAACATCGCGCGGATATCTGTTTGGCAACCCTGCCGAAATATCGGTAACGGTTGCACCACCATCGGTGCTTAAAAAAAATTGCATTGGCGATGCATCGTCAGGTGCTGAAGCGAAATATAATTTCAACTCGTTGGTTGGCGAAACACCAATACACATAATTTTTGTAGCGCCATAAGGGCCATAAGCATTCCACGTTACGCCTTTATCTATACTCTGGTACAACACATTCGAACCTCCATACATTACATCTTGATTGGAAATAGCCAACTCGAATGGCGACACAAATGCTCCATTGCCTGCTAATGCAGTATAAGGAAAAGTAAACCCTTGATCATCAGAAGACTGCACATTCAAGTTTTGGTACGATGCATATTGATAGGCATCATTATTCCTATCTATCGCATTGCAGGTACCATCGCCACCCAAAACCCAATCCCAATTATTGGTCCCGTTGTACCGTTGTGTGCCGCGGTCTTGCAAGCCGCCTATGGCAATATTATTGTTTGAAGCCGACAAACTGCCAAGGTAAAATTGTGCCACAACATAACCATCGAGACACGATTTCCATGAACCACCCGAATTATCGGAACGGTATAAACCGGCATCGGTGAGTAAATAAAGTTTTTGTGCATCGAGTGGGTTCGAAATTAAATCGTGCATATCGGGCCAGGGTTTATTTTCAACATCATAAGGATCGTAATCTGTTATTTGTGTAAACTGATTCCCGCCATCGATAGATTGCCATAAGTAAACTCCGCAAACAAAAATATTATTGTTATCAGCAGGGTCTATATAAACACCTTTGCTATACCAACCCTGATAGGATGATATATCATCGGAGTTCAGCACCGTCCATGATAAGCCCTTATCGGTAGACACATAAAAACCTACAGAATTTAAATCGTTGGCAATGTTTGCATAAACATAATTTGGATTACCAGCGTATACACTCACAGTTATGCGGCCGGTATTATTTGCCGGTAGTCCGTTGGTAATCTTTGTCCATGTATCGCCACCATTTGATGAACGGTACAAACCGCCATTTGCAGTTCCCAAATTTCCAACACCGGCATACATGATATTGGTGTCAACGGGATCCATCACCATGTCCATCACCATTTTATTTGTATCGGTTTGTAACCAAGTAACACCGGCATCTGTAGTTTTGTAAATACCATCGGTGGTAGCTGCAATAACTGTAGAAGGATTCTGATAATTGTACACCACTTTCCACACTCCACGCTGTTGTTGGTAAAGCCAATTGAGGGTATGAGTCCATGTAATGCCACCATCGGTCGACTTCAATATTCCAATGCCATGACTGCCACGTGTTGTTCTGATTAGTAGTCCATTTACTGCAGTGCCATAGCTGTAGGTTTCACCCGTACCAATGTACATTTCGTTATGGTTTTGTGGGTTGATAGCAATGGCACTTACACCTAAAACAGGAAACCCGGTTTCAACACTTTGCCATGCATTAGCACCAAGACCTCCAGTAACAGATTTCCACAATCCGCCCGAAGCCGAGCCAAGCCAAACAACATTGGTATCGACCGGATCAATTGCGATTGAAACTGTGCGCCCTCCAACATTATTGGGGCCCATTGAATTCCATGGCAAAAATGATGTGGCGTTTTTTGCATTGTTGTTTTTAAAATGTGCTTTGTAATAATCATATGCCTTGCCATATGCATCGGCTGGTATATCATTATTGGGGAATGCATTTATGGTTGAAAGAAAACCCAATGCATCGTAGGCTTCATTAGCTTCGTTGTTTTCGTTGTTTTCGCTTTTCGAATTGCAGGCAAAAAGAATTATTGCCAAACAAAAAAACGCAACAGGCAGAAAATAAAATTTTGTTTTCATCATTTCTGTAATGTAAAATATTTGACTGTAAATATAATTTTTCTATCCGTAACAATTGATTCAATACGTTTTAGAATAAAAAAAATGACGCATTCCATACCAAATGCTTTGAAACAAATATTGAGGGTTTATTTTCGGCACATAAAAATTATTATTGTTTCATTATATAAAAACCGCAGCGCTCAAGAAAAAAATATTGAACTATAATTTTTATTATTACAAATATGTGATGTTTCGTTTCAAACATTATGTAAAAGCGATTTCGATAAAAACAAAAAACCCTCATAAAGACTTGCCATATGAGGGTTTGAAGAAACACTTAAAAATCTTATCAATGGCTTACTACAATCTTCACCACATTTTCGCCATAGCGAATAAAATAAATTCCATTCTGCCATGATTGGGTATCAACAAAATAATTTGGCTGACCCTGCAACGAAATTTTTATTTGCCCTATTGCATTCACAATTGTAACCGGTAAATCGCTTACCTGATTGGTAACAATATTGATAAACTCATTAGCAGGATTTGGAAAAACATTTACAATACTCGGAGCAATTATGTTTTCGTTTACCGATGAGAACAAATTATTGTTGTAACCAAAAGTAGGATTTTGAATTACAAAATTTCCTGTGCCATTTGGAACGCGTGCATAACCCTGATCGGTAATTTGCTGACCAAACTCAACCTTGTCAACCAACTCGCGATTTGGGTTTAGCAACCATACACGTTCGCCTGCCGATGAAAGTTTGAAATTTAAATGTAATGGCCCTTGCGAACCATCTTCATCGGCCCAAAGTATTAAATAGTTATTTGGATTAATTATAGTGCCTTGTGGCAGCTCAAATTTCTCCAGATTCAATGTATCATCGGTAATAAAATATCCACTGATGTCAACCGGGTTTCCCGATTTATTATACAACTCTATCCAGTCATCATATTCACCGGCATTGTCCATTGCAGTGTTGGTGTTACTTGCCATAACTTCGTTTATGGTTATAGTTGTATCGGACGATAACACCGGAGCAACAAAATAAACATACACATCGTGCTCGGCACCTACAGGACTATACGTTGCTGTTTTATACGAATTTCCAGCTTTTGCTTCAATGTAATAACGTACCCATTGCGAATTGTTTTGTGCCGGAATGTATGCCCCATAAATTCCATCGGCAGCACTTGCATCGCCATGCATACCATCATCGTACATAAGTGAAGAAGTAAAATTTCCCACAATACCGGTAGCATAAAATAATGTTACTTTATTTATTCCATTGCCAGATGTTACCGTTGCATTAACACCCACACTATCGGCCGAAGTAGGATAAGTCCAGGTTACACTATTGGTAGCAAATGAAACATTTGAAATTGCAGGGCCCGTTTGATTTACCTCTATATTACTCATGAGATAATTTTTACGGTTATTCATCCATGTTTTTAATGCAGTATTTTCGGTGTTGAACGCTGTATAGGAGTATAGTTTTTTAGGGTCATTCAATACAACAGAATCGATGAATGCTTTGTTTTGATTTAAAAATAAATTGCACACTGCCGTATCGAAGGACTCGGAAATAATAGTGCGTAAATGCGCAAGATAACGCTGACGCCATTCGGGCACTGCATACAATCTGTTCATGAGCGGATAGTTTACCTTGGTTTCGTTATAAAACGGACTCCAGTTAAGCGCACTTGTACGCATCACACTGTTTCCATCGTATTCTATAGTTGTAATGCGATGCGTTTCGGGTTCATAATATACATAGTAATCCATTTTGCCTTTGAAGATATAACTATCATCATCGCTAAAGGCGGTTTCGCTTGCAAGGTGCCACAATGCACGATCCACATCCATACTATCGGGCAACATTGTTGGCACGTTAGCAAGCGAAGGCTTATTCAATCTGCTGCAACCATTGCGCAAGTCGTTCCATGGTGTAGCACTGTTTGTACTTTTCAATTGATAGTATTGTTTGTACAATGAAGTATCGTTGCCAAGAAAATTGAGCGCTGCCGTACCATCGCCCCACCCCGGATTGCCGGGACTACCGGCAGGTTTATCGGCACGCCAGTTGGTTCCGTTATTACTCATGAACCACTCCGTGTAAAAATCCTTATTCAGTTGCTGCACATTAGGATACAAGCCCCAGTTTTGTCCGTTAATATACAAGTGTACATAGGCACACTTTGCAACAGGTATATGCTTTTTATTTGATTGAGATAAAAATACTCGCGGGTGAATGATGGATCATCGAAACAATTATTGAGGTTGAGAATATTGTAACCATCAATATCCTGCCCCGGTTTGAAATTGTCTGTGGTAATATTAAACGATTTCTTTTGAGAGTTTTGAGTCTGCGAATAAGATGTTTGACCCTTGAAACGCACGCCCACACTGTCGTACAACACACCATCTACCGTCATGCCGGCAGCAAGTTCAATTTTGTTTGCGTAGTTTTGGATAAGCAATGTCCAATAATTTGCCTGTGGAAAATTGAGATACACCTGCTTGATTTGGGTTTGGTCGTACAATCCATTATCGGGTTTTCCTCCTGTATACAATGTTCGCAAATCGGGTGATAGATACATTTCTTTTGGCAGCCCTTGCGACATTGAGGCTTGATGTATGCATATAGCAAATACTATAATCTGTAATGTTTTCTTCAGCATATTAATTTGATTATTTTTAATTCCTGAGAGGCATATTTGAAACTAAAGTTTAATGTGAAAGTAATTTTTTTCTGCAAATAATATCCGGCATTATGAAATACATATTGAACCACTTTAAAAGATATGGTAATTCTAATAATTAAAAACATTTTTTATCGAACTCCCTCATTCACAGCAAGTTTTTAAAATCAATTTTTAATTACTTTTTGCGAAAAATATTTTCCGGTTACGTCATCCACTGCATTTAAAATATACATGCCATTGCTTATTTTTCTTATATTTAAATATGTTAATGGTTTTGTTGGCGTATAATTATTTTTCAAAATTAATTTCCCCGACACATCGTACAGGCTTATAGTTACATTGTGTGAGCTGAGCTTCCATAAACCCATGGCAATAGTTTCATCGGCACTATTGTAAAAAGCAAAATTACTTTCATCAACAGTTATATTTGAAATGTTTTGTGGTGTTATATTGGCTATAACCTGTGCCGAATCGTAGGTGCAACTGTCATAAACAATATGCTTTACTCCGAAATAAGATGAATACAAATACTGATGCACAGGCTCTGCCAGAGTTGAAAATGTAGTATCGCCAAAATCCCAAAAGTGGGTATAGTTTACATTGCCGGGGCAAATAAATTGTACTGTCAAATTGGGTAAAGTGTTGTATGTGAAGTTGGCAAAAGGCGTGTTCGCCCCCAGGTTCCAAAGTGCGCTGCTATCGATAATAGTTTGCCATGACGTATTTTGTAGTGCTGCTGCTTGTGTTACAGTAAGGCCTGCAGTATAATTTTGATTTGTAATTTGATTGTGTGTGATAGTTGAATAAATTGTAGCTGCGGCTAAAAAACTTCCCGCCAACGAAGGATGACTGAAATCGGGTGAGTACAAATCGAGAAGTGTATCTATCGCAATATAATTTTTAAAAGCTATGCCAACAGGTGCTGCCACTGCCTTGCAGGTATCGCTAAAAAGAAGATACGACTCCTTAAGCCGTTGTTGCATACCGGCATAAGTACATACAGGTGGATACGAAGCACAATTAGAACCATCCCCATACTTGCGTCCCCATGTCATATAAAAAATAGTTTTTGTACAAGCATTGTTTGCCTTTATCATACTATCAAGCATGAGGGCATACGGTACGGAGTTCACATTTACAAACGCAGGCGATAAGGAGGGTAGTTGACTTTGTTCCTGCAATACAACATAATCCCACTGTTGCTGTTTTATTTTTGCAATTGTATTGGCATCAGTTGTGTGCAATTGATAAGTGTATCCACCGGGAGTACTGCTGTCTACAAAAATAGTATCTCCCATGGTAAGTCCCATTTGGCGCACCATTTCGGGTAAATTATTTACATAAGTATAACTGTTGCCAATAAAAAGAATGGAAATATTTTTACTATAAATATTTGCATGTATGCAAAGGAACAAGCATGCGCAGCATAATTTGGCAGAAATGCTTTTCATTATTTTATTTTTATAAAAATGTGTTTGATATTATTTTTTCCGGCATCTCGTGCATCTACCAAAAACTTAGGGATGCTTTTAATGAGGGATAACATTTTTGTAAAACCATAATTTCGAGGATCGAAGTCGGGTTGTTTTTTTAATAATAAATTTCCAAGGTCGCCAAGAAAAGCCCATCCGTTTTCATCTGCTAAATCATTAATGGAATCGGAAATTAGTTTTATCAATGCATGATCAACTTTATTGAGCGAAGGTGCTTTTTGTATTAATTGCTTTGTAACTTTTCCGTTCGATACTTTTTTCTCTTCTATAATTTGGGGTTTCAATATTTCGATGTAAATAAATTTTTCGCAAGCCGAAATAAATGATGTTGGTGTTTTCTTTTCTCCTATTCCTATCACTTTCATGCCGGCTTCGCGCAAGCGTATTGCAAGGCGTGTAAAATCACTATCGCTCGAAACAATGCAGAAGCCGTCAACCTTTGCCGAATATAAAATATCCATAGCATCGATTATCATGGCACTATCGGTAGAATTTTTCCCCTTCGTATATCCATATTGTTGTACAGGGGTGATGGCACTTTCGAGCAGCACACTTTTCCATCCGCTTACTGTTGGCATGGTCCAGTCGGCATATATGCGTTTAAAAGTTGGAGTGCCGTATTTAGCAATCTCTTCGAGCATTTCTTTTATGTGTGCATAAGGCACATTATCGGCATCTATGAGTACCGCCAGTTTAAGGTCTTTGGTTATTTCCATTTTATATTTTTTGAAATAAGTATTGATTCCAAATAAATCTTCTATCAATAAGAATCAATAATTAATAGTACAAATATAAGAAAAGCATTGATTTATTTTGTTGCCTAAGAGATGCTCGAAAAACCATTAACTTTATTCGGTTTGTATTCCATAAAAAAAATTGAATATTTGCATGTAAATTCTAAAATTAATAACACATACAAAATGAAAAAACACTTTTACTTATTTACGATGCTTGTAGCATTGATGAGCGGAAACATACAGGCGCAAAAATATGCCAACACATGGTACTTTGGCAATCAAGCGGGATTGGATTTCAATGGTGGCGCACCTGTGGCCATCAATAATAGTGCAATGAGTACTGCCGAAGGTTGCAGCAGTATATCGGATGATAATGGTGCTATTCTTTTTTATACCGATGGTGTAAGTGTTTGGAATAAAAATCATGTGCTTATGGCCAATGGTTCAGGATTGGGTGGAGGAAGTTCATCTACTCAATCGGCTTGTATTGTGAAGCAGCCGGGCTTGAATACAAACTATTATATTTTTACTTCGGGCGAGTTTAACAGCACTGCCGGGTTTCAATACAATATAGTTGATATAAGCACAAATGGCGGATTGGGCAGTGTGATTTTAAAAAATCAAATTCTGTACACGCCAACAACGGAACGCGTTACAGCACATACGCATAGCAATGGTAACGATATTTGGATTTTGTCGCATCAGAGTTTGGGCAGCGAATTTGTTGCTTACCTTCTTACTTCCACAGGACTGAATTTGGTGCCTGTAATTACAAGCGTAGGTCCGGTGTTTAATGGATCGGGATTGGATTTTCTAGGTAACTTAAAGTTTTCGCCCGATGGTTTTAAAGTGGCAATGGCAGTGAGTGCGCCCGATACGTTTTATGTTTTCGATTTCGATCCTTCATCAGGTGTTATAAGCAACCCTATTTCGCTCAACTCTACCAACAGTTTCGAAGGCGCATACAGCGTTGAGTTTTCGCCTAGTGGCAATGTGCTTTACGCTACTTCCGAAATTCCATTTAAATTATTTCAATTCGATCTTACTTCGGGCAATGCCGCAACTATAAATGCATCGCGCCTCGACATACCAACTATTCCACTTGGTGGTTCGTATATTGGTGGTTTGCAACTTGGACCCGATGGTAAAATATACATGACACGTAATACATGTGGATGGTTGGGTGTGATTAACGATCCCAATGTTGCCGGGTTTGGTTGCAATTATGCCGACAGTGGTATTTTTCTAAATGGGGCATCGTGTATTTATGGTTTGCCTAATTTGAATCAGGCGGCATACCGATTTATCACCATCGAAAAATTTTGCTTTGGCGATGCCACCTATTTTGGCGCCAACGATTCGGTAAATTATTTAGCCTTTCAGTGGAACTTTGGCGACCCCGGTTCGGGCCCATTGAATGTGTCATATTATGCTACCACATCTCATGTTTTTACTGCTCCGGGCAACTATACTGTTGAACTTATTCGCGCCTCACTTGCTCCGCCATTTGGCGATACCACTTATTACGACATCATTATCAATCCATTACCGGTAGTAAACCTTGGTAACGATACCACTATATGCAACGGCCAATCATATATTATAAATCCCGGGGCTTTTAGCAGTTACCTTTGGCAAGATGGAACCACTAACAGCACATTCGCTGCTACTGTTACCGGTACGTATACTGTTACCGTTACCGAGCAGGATTGTAATGCTACCGACTCCATTGTGGTGACAGTTCAGCCCTGTGCATTGCCTTTGGCAAATCTATCATCAAGCGATACTACATTTTGCGAAAAGCAATGCATCGACTTTTTTGACCTCACTGTTAATAATCCTACATCATGGCTTTGGACTTTCAATGGTGCATCGCCAAGCACTTCTACCGATCAAAACCCTGCGGGAATTTGCTACAATAATTATGGATCGTTCGATGTGCAATTGATTGCATGTAATAATCTCGGTTGCGATACTGTTTTGTTTCCATCGTTTATTACTGAAGTAGCATCGCCACCCGCACCTTTAATAACACAGTCGAACGATACTTTATTTTGCAATACTACTCAAGTAACTTATGCATGGTATAATGTGAATAATGTAAATCTTGTTTTGGGAACGAATAATTATTTTGCTCCTACTGTTGCAGGTAGTTATTATGTTGTTATTTCAGATAGTAACGATTGTAATGTTGCCTCAGCCACATTCAATAGCAATGTGGGTTTCAACGAATTGCTAAATGATGGCATTAATATTTTTCACAATCAACAAGCCGGTATTGTATACATCACAAATACAAATTTGACAAATACAATTCAGGAAATAAAGCTGTTTGATTTACAGGGAAAATGTATCGAAAAAAACACCCTACGCGAACAAACATCACAAATAAAATTGCCAAATTCCTCCAGTGTTTATTTTGTAAACATAACCACCACTACAAAAAATTATGTGCTAAAAATTGCTGATTTAAAATAAATGTAAATCGAAAACTGCATCAGCGTTCATCACGCCAGATTTTTATTTGCCAATTGTCCGCAAGCAGCATCGATGTCTTTGCCGCGGCTTCTGCGCCTGGTTACAAACACATCGCGCTCATATAAATATTGCTGAAACGCTTCAAGCTTTTCTTCGCTTGTGTTTTTATAAATGCTATCGCCAATAGAATTGTACTCTATTAAATTCACCTTGCAGGGCACTTGTTTTGCAAATTGAAAAAGTTCCTCGGCATCTTGCAATTCATCATTAAAATTATTGAATACAATATACTCAAGCATCACCACCGATTTTGTTTTTGCATAAAAATATTGTAATGCTTTAATAAGGGCGTGAAGATTATTATGCTCATTTATCGGCATAATGTTTTCGCGCTTTTTATCGTTGGCGGCATGCAGCGATAAAGCGAGATTGAAATTCACTTCATCATCGCCAAGTTTTTTTATCATCTTGGCAATGCCTGCAGTTGAAACGGTAATGCGCCTTGGTGCCATATTTAACCCTTGCCCCGAAGTAAGTTGTTCTATGGCTTGCAACACATTATTATAATTTAAAAGTGGCTCGCCCATGCCCATAAATACTACGTTACTCAATGGCATATTATAATGAGATTCCGATTGTTGTTTTATGATTGCAACCTGATCGTAAATTTCGCCCACCTCTAAATTGCGTATGCGATCGAGTTTTCCTGTAGCACAAAATTTACACGTAAGACTGCAACCTACTTGTGACGATACACATGCAGTCATTCTATTATCACTTGGTATCAATACACCTTCTACAATATTTCCATCGTGAAGTTTAAAGGCGTTTTTTATGGTTCGATCATCACTCACCTGTTTTTTTTCTATGGTGATTGGATTGATATAAAAATGATTTTCTAAAAACTCTACTAATCCTGCTTTAAGGTCAGTCATTTCCGCAAAGTTGACAACAGATTTTTTATACAACCAATTGGTAAGTTCTTTTGCACGGTATTTTTTTTCTCCGTGCGCAAGAAAAAACTCTTCAAGCTGTTTGTAGTTTAATGCCCTGATGTCTTGTTTGTGATGCATGGTTGCAAATATAATTTATCGGAACGAGAGCGCAGCATTTATATCAAAGTAAACAATTTGCTAACCATGATACACCCTTGACTTTACAATAAGTCCATTCTGTATTTCCAACACTTCGGCCACCATCATATCGGCTTCGCCATCAACGGTGCGTTTGTATTCCATCAGCAAATTATTTTCGTCTGCTATTAAATTTATCAATTCATAATTCAATGATGGCAATCGCGTAAAAGCATCGTTCCACCATTGTTTCATTTGAATTTTGCCGGATACAAAACCATTGGTGTGTGGCTCACGCACTTTTAATTTTGGACTGAAGTGAATAGCATTATCATCATACAATTTTAAAATATCTTCTACATCGTGAGTATTGAACGCTGCTATCCAATCGAGGGCAATTTGTTTTTTTTGTTGAATGGTGTTCATGGCTTCAATTTGTGTTTTGAAAGTTGTCTATTTAAGAAAATTTGCTCCAGCAATTTGCAAAAAAATAACATTGTTGCTGCACAAATGATATTCCTTCCAAAAAAAAATGCAGCAATAATCGCTGCATCCTTTTTATAAATGTGAATTGAATTAACTAATAACTTACTAACCCAATTACCTAATAACCAAACTAAAATAACCTATTAGTCCAGGTCTTAGGCGTTTTGTCGTTTTTAATTTCTACATCAAGGTGGTATTCGAAAGGAAGTACACCACGCTTTTTAATGTAGTTTATCATTTCGGTAAGGCCTGCTTCGAGGGTCATGTTGGGTTTGTAGTTTAATAATCTGCGGGCTTTATCGGCACTGCAACTTGCATGTTTTACTTCCATCGGACGGTCGGGATAATAGTCGGGTTTTACTTCCATATTAAGCAACTTGCCAATCACTTGTGCTAATTCATTAATGGTTACAAATTCATCATCGGGACCAATGTTTATTACTTCGCCAACAACATTATCCTGAAATGCCATTTTCTCTAAACAATAGATACAATCCTGTACGAAAGAGAAATTACGCTTTTGTTCGCCATCGCCATAAATAATGGGTTGGCGGCCTTGCAGCATAAGGTTAATCATAATGGCTGCCACATTGCGAAATGGATCATCGTACTTTTGACGTGCACCAATAATGTTGTGAGGTACTGCAATGGCATATTCAAAATTATGCACCTTGGCTAAATTTACAATTGTATTTTCGCTTGCAAGTTTTGCAATTCCATATGGGTCAAGAGGCATGGGAGTCATCTCTTCGGTAAAAGGAACTACAGGTAAAAAACCATAACGTGCCATTGACGAACAATATACAAATCTGCGCACACGGTTTTCGATACTTGCACTAAGCACACTCATTGTAATCTGATATGTGTTCATTGTTACAAAGTGCGGAGAGAACACCGACAAACCTTCGTAAGCAGTAGAAGCACAGTGATAAACTATTTCGCAGCCTTTGGTAAGTTCACGCATCTTAGCCAAATCCATACAATCGGCATGGTGAAATTCCATTTTGTGGTTTACATTATCCTGATAACCACCTATGTAATTATCGCAGCCTATTACCTCATGTCCAAGTTCCAACATTCTGTCGGCAAGATGGCTTCCTAAAAATCCTGCTGCACCTGTTATAAAAATCTTCATACTAAAAACTATTTTTTATTTATTAATTTCCTTTTAAAATTGAACCAAGAACACCTGATAAATAATAGAGACAGTGGTTCTATTCATTTATTTTTAAGCGGTGCGAAAGTAACACGCCCCTACATAACATACAAATTAAATAAAAGGTTTTTTTGGGCGAACAAGCTTTTTTCAGAAGTCAGGAAATCCGCACCAATAGAGCCATTGGCCTAAAATCTGAAACATTAATTAACCAGAAGAATGGAATGACTTTATTTTATTTCGAACTCTGCCCTTATTTCGAAACGAATTTTTATTTTTTGAAAATCGGTTGATGTGGTTTCAATATTACCACCTCCGTCCATTGCAGCGTTCGACATCATCATGGCTTTGCCCATCATGGGTTGGTAGTAATTATCGTTATTTATCTCTTCAATTAATATTGCACCACCAAGTCTTTCGCCAATCGATTCGCAAAGGTATCGCGCTTTTTCTTTTGCATTCTTGAGGGCATCTTCTTTACTGTTTTGCGGTACTCTGCCTCTTTCGAATTGGAAAGCTTTGTTACATTTAAACCAACGGTTGCTTCATCGTTGAGGCGGGCAATAAGTTGATCCATTGTTTTAGTATTATTCAATTTAATGATGTAAGATACTGTGGCAAAAAAATCGGGGTCTTTACGTTTTTTTCGTTCCCAGATACTGGCAACATTATATCCATTTACATTTTGCAATCTTATATCGCTGTCGTTAACAGCCGCATTTTTACATGCTTCTATAAACTCTTTTTTTATGCGTTCTATATCTATTTTCTTTTTGTCCTTATTGTAGTATTCGCGCAAGTCGATAGTGATAAAAATTTGATCGGGCTCCACTTCCATTTCGGAGCTGCCGGTTACGCTTATTTTTTTTGTTTGTTTTATTTGTTGCAAGTCTATGGTTTGGCTCATGATACTTGAAGCTATTATCGAAAATAAAAATGTGAATATTGTTTTGTGAAAAAGATGCATTTTTTTTTGATATTGATTACGTGATTAATTTGTTCCCATCATTTTGAATATTTCATCCAACTTTGGAGAAAGAATAACTTCTATTCTGCGATTTTTTTTACGCGCCTCGGCCGATGATCCTATGTCGACAGGATTATATTCGCCTTTACCTGCCGGGGTTAAACGTAAAGGATCGATTTTGCTCTCTTTAATAAGGATGCGAACCACCGATGTAGAACGCAGTACACTCAAATCCCAGTTGTCTTTTATGTTGCCTCCGCTTATGGGTACATTATCGGTATGTCCTTCTATCAGCACATTGATATCAGGATTTTCTTCGAGCACTTTTGAAAGTTGCTTAAGCGCATCAATTCCTTTTTTATCGACTGTGGTGCTGCCCGATGCAAATAGCAAACGCTCTTCGAGCGAAACATAAACTTTACCATTTTTTTGTGTGATAGTAAGGCCATTATTGTTGTAGCCCACCAGCGCATCAGTTACTTTTGTTTTTAATGCAGAAACAATAGAATCCTTGCGTGCCAATGCCTCCTGGAGTTCCACTACACGGGCTTCCTTTTCTTTTAATTTTTTATCGGCATCGGTCAATGCGAGTTGAGAATTTTCAAGATTTTTTTGCTTTTCGGTAACTTCTTTTTCGAGCAATTTTAATGCATCTTCTTTTCGCAAAAGATCGCTTCTGGTTTTATCGAGGTCGGTCAATGCTCTGCGGGTTTCTTCATCCTTACTGCGTGCTATTTTCTCTTCATTTGTCACCAGCTTATCGTAACTCTTGGTTAAGTCGTTGTACAAATTATTGAGCCTGCCCATAGATGTGCTAAGGTCTGTGGTGTCTTTTTTAAGACGGGCAATAGTTAAATCGCGTTCGGCATTTTGCTTTTCAAGTTCTTTGGTTTTGGTTTCATACTCCGCATAAGAAGCTTTGAGTGTGGCATTTTCAGCTTCACAGCGGTCGCGTCTTTCTTTTAAGTCTGAGAACTGACGTTGCGGAACACATGAGCCTAAAAACAAAGCTGTGATGATAAGGCTAAACGCAATTTTATTTTTCGAATTCAATAACATGATAAATAATTTTTTAAAAAACGTGGAAATATATTTGATGTAAAATTAGGCAGACCCATTGCACATGTTACATGGGTTGGGTTATTTTATGAACAAATAAAATTTAAAAACATTAAAAACATTCTAGATACATATTGATAGAAATAATAATTTTCGCTGGCAATAAATTTTAAAAGTATGGATACATTAAATTCAAATTGGATAACAGAAAGTCATATAGATTTCGAGTACAAAAAGTATATGTTGCTGGGGTATCTTCAACATGTGAACGAAAAATTTAGTGCAACAGAATTGTTTCCACACCTGAGCTCAATTATAGAGCATTACAAAAACTTAAAATTGTTGCAGGAAAACACTTTAAAATTGCGCAGCAACTTTCCCGAAGCACTTACAGGTATTGACGCTGCCGAATTTAAACTCATGCACGAAAGCATTATGAATGACGATAGCATTATGAGTGAAATAGAACAGATAGTAAATTTTTCGATACCGCAATTTGAAAAATATATGTTTGAAGGCCGCAAAATTTATGACTTTGTGGAGCACAAATTAATTATTTCTCCTGTGGGCCTTACACCCATAAGAGTAAACGAAGGATATCTGTTTTTGCGCAATGGAGGTGAAAAAGCAACGCATATTTACAATTACCAGATAACGCTTTTCGAACGACACGATGAGCGCTATAGAGGTATACATACTCATTATGTATGTTCATATGAAGTTTCGATAACCAATACTTTTGAGCAATTAAAAATAGAATTACTAAAGAGCCACAAACAATTGCCAAATCCTGCAACTTTTGCCATAGAATCATCGTTGGCTTTGCCTATGGAATCTACATTATTGCCAATAGCTAAGCGCATTTTGATAAGGCATTTACAAGAAACAATATAAATAGTTGCTGCCGGATGTAACTTTTTCCAGGGCCAAAACGTATCATTAATAACAAAACTCACCACCTTGACCACCAACGAATACAATAAGTGTGTAGATCAGTATAGCGATGGCATATATCGCTTTATACTACATAATATACGCGACAAAGAAGAAGCGCAGGATATAGTGCAGGATACTTATGAAAAAATGTGGATTAACAAGGACAATGTAAATCCCCAAAAGGTAAAGTCGTACTTATTTACCACGGCATACCACACCATGATAAATAAAATAAGGCGCAATAAATATAAAGCGCCAATGACCGAAGTGGATTTTAATAAACATTACAAAGAAGAATCGTACACGGGATTGAAAGAAATATTGCACGAAGGACTTAAGCGCCTGCCCGAAATACAACGCACCGTAATAATGTTGCGCGACTACGAAGGATACGACTATCGGGAAATTGGAGAGATAACTCAGTTAAATGAATCGCAGGTAAAAGTTTACATTTTTCGCGCACGCCAAACTTTGAAAGAGTTTATTGGCAGCATGCGAAATGTGATATAAAAAAATGAAACACGAAATAAATATACATAATTGCGAAGCGTGGTTTTAGACTATCACGAAAACCGCCTCACTCCCGAGGAGGTTTTGCAGTTGCTTTTATTTCTCGACAATCACCCACAATTTAAAAATGCTTTTTCGCACTTTGAAAATTTATCCATCGAAAATTTGCCAATCGATTTCCCTAACAAAAATTTGTTGTTAAAAGATGATGCTAAAATGGATTTGAAATTATCGGCCCAGGAGGAAATAATTTTAGCAAATATTGATAGCGTAAAACTACATGATGCAGAAAACATTGAAATTGATGCATCGGAATTAGAAGCATTAAAAAACAGTAAACTAATTGCCGGTGAAGAGCGATTTGAAAATAAAACTTCGCTTTACAAACTCGATATTACTCACGAAAATATTGATGATTGGCTGATTGCCGAATTGGAAGGCTTGCTAAATATTGCAGAGCAAAATGCATTGAACAATTTTATAGCCAACAACCCTCAATATGCCGATGAACAATTTTTATTTGCATCCGCAAAGCTGCTTGACGAAAAAATTGCTTTGGATAAAAGCACTCTTTACAAAACAAATATTGAGCATGAAAAATAGATGAAAATTTAATTGCCTACAGCGAAGGAATATTGAACAATGATGAACGGAGGGAAGTGGAAATATTTCTTGACCAAAACCCACAATACAAGAAAGACCTTGCTTTATATCAACAATCGAAACTCAATGCAAGTGACATAGAAATTTATCCATTTAAAGGAAAATTGAAAAGAGCAGTAATGTTTCCAAATGCAACTTTAAAATATGTGGTATCGGGAATAGCCGCTTGCCTTATTATTGCATTTGGCCTCAATTTATTTTTGAATAACGGTAAAGAAAATTTAGCAGACACTAAAAAAGTTGACACAGTTAATGCCAATACAAAATCAGTAGCAAGCAAAACCGAAATTAAACAACAGGAGGTAGAGGAGACTATATCTACCGAAACAAATGCAATCATTGATTCAATAGAAAAGAATGTTGAAGCACAGTTTAATGCGCCATTTAATAAAAACACAAATGCAACGAAAATAAGGGTTAAGCAAATTCGCAATTACAACGCAACCCAAAACCTTGCTCAAGTAAAAGATTCTATAGGCCAGAATAATATAAAAGCAAATGATATTGTTTCAATACCTAAAAAAGACACTACAGAAAAGTCTCTTGCTGAGAGTCAATTGAAAATAGATACGACCAACAACCAAAACGGGAATTCAATTATTGAAAATCAAGCCGAAATTGTAAAAGGAACTTTGGTATTGAATACCCCTGTTGCCGATTCGAAAAGAAAAACGATAAAAGAATATTTTACAACTCTTATCAATAAAAAAGGCTCGAAAACCACTCCCGATAAGGATTTAGAAGAGTATGAATTACTATCGGGCAAGCGTAAAATAACAGATGCTGTTGCCTGGGCTTTAACAAAAGTTTCGGGCGACCGATTGAAAGTAACTACCATGTACAATGCTGATGATAAACTTGCAAGGCTTAAGTTAGATAGGAATTAGGTACTTGAAATAGACAACTTTCTTTTAGTTGATCACCTTTTTTTGCAGATCAAATTCTGCCATAAATTATCTTTTTAAATTTTTAAGATCCATACCAAAACAACCCTAAAAAAAATTTCATTTTTTTTGGTAAAAGAATGTTGCGTATATTCTATTAGTTTAGTAGTATTACACTGTAAAAATAGAGGGTTTGTGATTGCTAGTATAATTATAAATATTTACACCTTTTATTGTTAACCAATCTATATCGAAATGAAAAAATATTTTCTTTTTATTGTTTGCTCAGGTATTATGCAAATGTATGTTGCTGCACAAAAAAATATTGCCGCTCAACCAATAAGTAAAACTGATATTCGCACAGGCGAACATATAGTGACTTCTGAATTTTTGATTCCGGCACAAAAGAAACCGAATTCAAATGCTCACATTTTTAATGCGCTAGAAACGTTGCAGGGTAAGGTTTTGAGTTACACTATTGCTCAAAATAATATTTTGATTGTTGAACATATTCAAAGTTTTAAGCCCGAAGAATTATTGCAATTTTTTCGCACACAAAACATTGATGCAAAATATAAAGACCCTGTTTTAAACAGGTTTTTATTTTTGAATGATAAAGGAAAATTGGTTCACGAATAATACTTATTGCTTCACTATTATGATTTTAAAAATGAAAATTCAACCACACAAAATTCTATTTTTACTCTTCACCGTTTTTGTTTTTTTGAGTAAAACTTCAGCACAAACGGTATTGATAAGCCCCACCGGAGATGGAGGATTTGAAACCGGAGCAACATTTGGCACCAATAATTGGACAGTTGTAAATGGCACACAAGCCAATAAATGGTTTGTGGGTAGTGTACCAACAGGGTTCACAGGCACCCGTTGTGCATACATATCGAACAATGGAACAGGTACAACACATAACTATGCAACTGGATCTGCATCGGTGACGCATATTTACAGAGATGTGGTTTTTCCTCCCGGGCAAACTTGCATCAACCTCACTTTTTCATGGAAAAATGATGGCGAATCGGGCTACGATTATTTGGCGGTGTATCTTGTAAACACAGGTACTACACCTGTTGCCGGCACGGAACTCGTAACCGGAAAATTGGGAATTGATTATGATTCGCAAACTGCGTGGCAAACTGTGGCGTTAAGTATACCTGCAGCTAATGCAGGTACCACAAAGCGTCTCGTTTTCAGTTGGGCTAACGATAATTTATTTGGTTTTCAACCTCCTGCAGCAATCGATAACATATCGCTTGTGGCAAGTAATGGAAATGTAAACGATGAACCTTGCAATGCAACACCGTTAACCGTTGGTACCACATGCAATTTTATAGGCTCTACAAATGGTTGTGCATCCGGATCGGCAGTGGCAGCTCCAGGTTGTGCTGGATATAGTGGCGGTGATGTTTGGTTTAGTGCAGTTGTGCCTGCTTCGGGTAAATTAAATTTCGATTCTAATATTGGAACAATAACCGATGGTGGAATGGCCATTTATACAGGAACGTGTTCATCGCTCACACAAATAGCATGTGATGATGATGCAAGTTTGAATGGGGCAATGCCTGCAATCAATTTAAGCAATCTTACTCCAGGCACAACGGTCTTTATCAGGTTTTGGGAATATGGTAATGACAACAACGGAAGTTTTCAAATTTGTGTTCTGGACCCGTGCCCAACCGGACCGGGTTCTTGTATGGCGCTGTTGGGGACCGGAGTACCCAATGTTGGAGGCTTACCTTATAATTCAGGAGCCGGCACTACCAATCTTATGGGCGATGATTTAACATCTTTTAATACAAATGTATGTGGCAGTTCTTTTTATCTTGATGGTATGGATCGTGTTTGGATTTTTACGCCTACAACCTCTGGCCCACTTACAATTACCCTTACCTCTACAGGTATATGGACAGGATTAATGCTTTACGATGATTGCCCTGTGGGCTCTGCGTGCTACACTGCTCCGGGCCAATGTGTTGCATCAGCTCAATCATCAACCGGTAACAAAACACTTACCGTTTGTGTTACTGCAAATGTTACCTACTATCTTGTACTGGATTGTTTTCCTACTCCTTACTTTAACCCATATTCAAATTTATACATTTCGGCACCTACAGGCGCAGGGGCACCAACCAACGATCAACCATGCAATGCAACGCCACTTCCATTGGGTGTAAATTTAAATGGCGATAATGGATGTACAGGTTTTACAGGTGAGCCTGCTGCACCAGGATGCTGGTTAACACCAAATGTGCGAAATACAGTTTGGTATAGTGTGGTACCCACTTCATCAAGTTTAAAAATAAGAACTTTTCCGGGCTTATTAAAAAACACACAAATAGCTGTTTATTCAGGTGTTTGCGGTGTCGGGTTTACATTAGTTGATTGCAATGACGATGCTCCCCCTTGCGGCACATCGGCTTTTCTAATCACCGGCTTACATATCACAATTAACACTTACAGGCTTAACACCCTGTACAACTTATTATATAGTGGTTGATGGTTATGGCGATTTATACGGCACTTTTAGCATCATGGCTATAGATGGCTCACAGAGTTTTCCTCCTATTTTTGGTCAGGAGTGCAGCCTACCAAATCCTGTGTGTGCTCAGAGTATTACTGTGGGTGACCCCGGATATCAGGCATTCGGTACCTTGTGCGATTTTCCGGGGGCGGGCACTAATTGTTTACTCACTGGCGAAAGAGGTTCGGCATTTTACGAAATTCAAATTTCGGGCACCGGCTTTTTAGAATTTAATATTGTACCAAATGATTGGGCAGGCGCACCAAGCACATCAGCAACCGATTACGATTTTGCCGTATGGAAATCTGCCGGCACTGGAGCTGTAAATTGCACTGATATTTTGAATGGCGCTACTCCTCTTAGATGCAATTATTCTTATTTAGGAGTAACTGGGCTGTTCAGCAACTTAACAAACTCTGCACCTTTTGCCTACCCCAATTTTGATGGTGCATACGAAGCCAGAATACCCGTGCTAGGAGGCGAAAAATATTTACTCAATGTTAGCAATTTTTCAAATTCCACTTCAGGGTTTACCATAAATTTTGGTGTGGCTTCTCCAATCAACTATACTCCTAATCCGGGTTTTGTGGTTTGGACCGGTGGTGTAAACACCGATTGGTTTAACACAGGTAATTGGGGAGGATGTGCTATACCAACATGCGCAATTGATGCTATTATTCCGCCCTCATCTGCCAATCAGCCGGTTATTTATGCTCCTGGTGCAGCTTGCAAAAGCATCAGCATCAACCCTGGTTCATCATTGACTATCAATGCCGGATTTTCGTTAAGTGTGTGTGGCGACTACCTCAACAACGGAACGCTGACAGCTGCGGCAACTTCAACCGTTATTTTCAATAATGGCTCTGTCAATCAATCGATGGATGGTAACCTAGTAGGTGCAAGTGCTTTTGGCAATGTAACTATTACTAAAACAGGTGGTACTGTTACTACGCTTGATAACGTTGAAATGCGCGGCAATTTTACGGTGAGCAATGCTACCAGTTCATTCAATGCCAATGCAAAGTATCATAAAGTTGGTGGTCATTTTATGAATAGTGGAACTTACACTCCGGGTGTGGCCGGAACATTAGAATTGAATGGCAGTGCAACTCAGGATTACCAAAACACAGGTGCAATAAATAATTGCATAATCAACAAGACGAGCAATATTGTAAACCTGCTATCAAATATGTTGCTGGGCAATTTGGGTAACCTCACTTTAACATGGGGAAATATTAACACATCTCCATCGTATATGGTTATAGTTACAAACCGCAATGTGGGCTCATGCACTCCCGGGCATAACAACAGTTTTGTTGCCGGATTTTTGCGCAGATATATTAACCCTACCGGAAGTTATGATTTTCCTGTTGGAAGTATCGCCAAAAGCTATCAGCGGGCAAATGTAAATTTTGCATATCCCGGCAACCCAACCATCATCGATTATCTTACAGCAAGCTTTTATGCCTTTTCCGTTTTGCCTCCGGGAATTGGTGGCAACGAGTGCAGCACATCGTATACACAGCCTGCGCTTAACAATGGCTATTGGACCATCAGTGCAAGCAACAACCCCACATCGGGCAATTATGATATGACTTTATACAATCAGGCATTTACCAATGCTTCATCGGGCTGGACGGTAATGAAAAACCCCGGGGGTGGATGGGGATTATATAATGGCACCTGCGTTATATGCACACCCAATGCAGTAATGCGTTTGGGTATGAATGGCTTTTCGGATTTTGCCACCGCACAATCACCATCGCCATTACCCTTGCAATTATTGCAGTTTGAGGCGTTTGGAAAATTGAATCAGGTAAATATCTATTGGACCACTACTTCCGAAAAAGAGGTAAGTCATTTTGAGTTAGAACGTAGCTTAAATGAAACCGACTTCGAAAAAATTGCCTCAATAGACGCTCACAATAATCCGGCAGCAATAAACCATTATATGTATGGAGATAAAAATGTAAGTTCCAATGTGGTTTACTATTATCGATTAAAGCAAATGGATGTGAACGGTTTTTACAAGTATTCGGATATTAAAACTGCAGAGTTAAATGAAAATAACGATGTTTTTTCAATGTCGCCAAACCCTTATACAAAAAGCACCTCGGTGCAATACTATCTCGATTTTGAAGCCGATATTACTATTGATGTAATAGACCCTACAGGAAATATTGTAAAAAACATTGTTCACCAAAATCAGCAAAAGGGTTTTTACATGTTCAACCTCAACTTGCACGAAATTGCAACGGCAGAAGGGATTTATACCGTGCGGTTTAGCAATAACGGTAAAGTATGGAGTAAGAAGTTGGTGTACAAATGGTAATCCATTTTAATGCTTCGGTTTCATTTTTGTCGTTTGTTATTGAAGCCTTTTAAAAAGCTATCAACTTGATACTTCTTAAACAAAAACTTTAATATGCAAGGTTTGTTTTAATTGACAGCATCATTTACCTTCGCACCATGAAAAAGATATTCATTATATTTTGTTTTCTTTCGCTTTTTACAATTAATGAAAGTAATGCGCAGTGTGCCATGTGTAAGGCTACTGCCGAATCGAACATGAAAGACGGCAAAAGCACTGTGGGCCGTGGACTTAACAGTGGCATTTTGTTCCTGATGGCCATTCCATACATGATGGCCGCTACCGGTTTCGGTATATGGTATTACAACAAAAAGAAGAGACAGAAATTAGTTTTGGCAGAATAATTTCGTTGCGAATAGACTTTTATACCTTGGCGAATAACCTATTGGTCATCTCCTAAATTTTACTGCTCAGCTCCTGCAAAAATTTTTTTAAATCAAGTAACGACTCCCTCAGCATAAGTTTTTTACGTTCGCTTTGATTGTTGGTTTTCAAATAATTTTTTGCCCCATCAATGGTAAATCCTTTTTCACGTACGAGATGAAAAATAAGCTCAAAATTGCGGATATCAGTCTTTGTAAATTGGCGGTTTCCGGTTGATGTTTTTGCTGGACGAAGGATATCAAACTCCTTTTCATAAAAACGTATTAGTGAAGGATTCACATTGAAAAGTGTGGCCACTTCTCCTATCGAAAAAAATATCTTTTCTATCTCCTTTTCCTTATACGGCATGTTTTACTGTTTAATCGAACGATTGATTTGCCTGACTTGCAAGTTCAATAACCATTTGATATTGTTGAGGTGTTAAATCGTTATAAAAGAAATTTACCGGGTCTATTTTTTTTCCATCTTTCATCACTTCGTAGTGGCAATGTGGCGCAGTTGAGGCGCCTGTGCTTCCTACCAGACCTATACGATCGCCCCGTTTTATTTTCATTCCCGAACGCACCAGTATTTTACTCATATGCCCATACAAAGTTTCGTAACCGTAGCCATGTCTTATCACTACATGGTTACCATATCCACGGCCATCAAACTCAATTCTTTCTACAACACCATCGCCCGTTGCATAAATGGTAGTGCCTATTGGTGCTGAAAAATCTATGCCGGTATGCATCATACTTGTTTTGTAAATAGGATGTATGCGATATCCAAAGCCCGATGCAATTGTTGATCTGCCATCGTTCTTCACCGGCTGAATTCCAGGAATGGAAGCAAGCATGGCCATTTTATTTTTTGCCATAGAAAATACCTGATCGAAGGAATTTGATTGTACATAAATTTTTTTCTCCAGTACATCCACACTTTTCGATACTTCGGTCATCAACTTTGAATTGGAATAGCCCAACAATTCTTTATACCGGTTAATACCTCCAAATCCGGCCTCGCGCATTGTTTTCGGCAATGGTTCCGCTCAAAAAATAACACGGTAAACATCATCATCTCTTTTTTGTAAATCTACCAGCACTTTTTCCGAAAGCTTTATTCGATTGCTTAGCACATCATACTGATCTGTGAGTTCTTCTATTTCGCGTTTAAGTTGCTTTTCTTTTGGCGAGTCGAAAAAGTTATATGCTCCCCAAACAATCACGGCAGCAAAAACAAGTGCCGTGGCCATAAATCCCAACACACGCAGCAATTTCTTGCGCACACCTACAATTACCTTTTCATACTTTAAGGTTTGAGGATTAAAATGATATTTCGATTTAGACATTTATTGTGTTACAGAGCGAATGCAAAATTAAGAAAATGTATGAATGATGACACTTGATATTAGGAACATAATCCGGAACATTTATAATAGAATAGAAAGCCACAGCGATATTACACATTTTAAAAGCAACCGGAGTTAAAAAGGTGCAGCATTTTTTATGTAATAACACATACAAAACAGACTCAAATTTACAGGATATAAATTACCTTCGCCCGCTAAAATATTGTGTATTGAGATTTTCTGCAAAGAATAATAATGGCGAGTCGGAAATGACTTTTTTACAACACCTCGAACAATTGCGTTGGCATTTGGTACGTAGTGCAGCAGTGGTGGTTGTTTTAGCATTAATTGCTTTTTTCAATAAAGAACTTTTATTTGATGGCATTATACTGGCACCTAAAAGTCCCGACTTTATTACCTACAAATGGTTATGCATGTTGAGCGAAAAATTCAACATTGATATGTGCATCAAAGAAATTCCATTTAGATTACAAAGCACCGAACTATCGCAGCAATTTACCTTACATATGATGGCGGCCTTTATTGCAGGACTTATTGCAGCCACACCATACATACTTTGGGAAATGTGGCGGTTCATCAGCCCGGCATTGTCAGCAAAAGAAAAACGGTATTCATTTGGTTTTGTATTTTTTGCATCGGCACTTTTTTTATTGGGCGTGTTGTTCGGCTACTTTATTATTGCTCCTTTATCTATTAATTTTTTAGGGACATATTCGGTGAGTAATCAGGTGCAAAACATTTTTACACTCGATTCATTTATTTCCATTGTTACTCTTTTGACACTGGCAGCCGGCATTGTTTTCGAACTGCCCATAGTTGTTTATTTTCTTTCCAAAATAGGATTGATAACACCAAAATTTATGCGGCAGTATCGTAAACATTCTGTCCTGGTAATACTTGTAGTTGCTGCTGTAATTACACCATCGCCCGACATTACCAGTCAAATGCTTGTTGCTATTCCATTGTATTTCTTATTCGAAATTTCTATTTGGATTTCGGCCGCGGTGGCACCCAAACCTGTATGATAATTATGGATACAACACCTGAAATAAATTTAGAAAAAATAAAAAAGCAGGCCGTTGTTTTTGAAAGCGAAAATTTAGAATTTCGAACCTATCTCAAAAATTATGCTCACAGCAAACAAATCGATATAATGGTGCAGCGCCTCAATGGCATATACAGCAATGCTATCGACTGCACGCAATGTGGCAACTGTTGTAAAGAGTTGCAACCATCGCTTGCCGAAAATGATATTGCATTTATGGCATCGGTAAAAAATTGTTCTGTTCAGCAATTCGAAAACGAACATACCCAATATGATGAATTGGATAAATACAGATTTATGAAATCGCAGCCATGTCTTTTTCTTAAAGAAAAGAAATGCAGTATTTATGAAAACCGCCCGGCCTCGTGTGACGAATATCCTCACCTTAATAAGCCCGATTTTAAATACCGCTTAAAGAGTGTTTTAGCAAACTATGAGTTGTGCCCCATTGTTTATAATGTGGTAGAAGCCTTAAAGAAAGAAACGCATTTCAAAAAATAATTTGCTTCGATTCTTTTATTTCAAATTTTCGAGAACGAAATTTTTACAATAGTCCTTTATCATATTTCTGGTAACTTGAAATTGATGCATTATTTCTTCTTCGTTACCTGTAGCCTTTGCGGGATCGGGAAAATTATAATGTAAACGCACCGTTATGTTTCCTGCTTGTAAAGGAAAAAAAGGGCAGTGCTCATTTGCATTATCGCATACAGTTATCACATAGTCGAATGGCATATTTATGTATTCGTTTACATTGTTAGATGTATGATGGCTGATGCCAATTCCATCTTCGGCCATCGATTTTATTGCCCTGAGATTTACGCCATGTGTTTCTATTCCCGCACTATAAACATCAGCCTTGCCATTTGCAAAATGTCGCAAATAACCTTCGGCCATTTGGCTTCGGCAACTATTGCCGGTGCATAGTATTAGTATTTTTTTCATCATTACGTTTTATGAGAACAACATAATTTAGTGCGCAAAAAAAATCGTTCGAAAATTAATGAACCTATTATTCTCAGCCATCGATTTTCAATTTAATTTTTCGCTCTTAAACAAAACTGATTAACAACATTTAGAATCGGTTCCGCAGCAAGAAGTTGCAACAGCAGCTAATTCAGCAAGTTTTACTTTTACTTTTTCGACAGGAATGCCACAATTATCTTTGGCAAGGCAATCGGTATGTTTAGATGTCAATACAAATTTATTGGTGCCAGCTTCTATTCCATAGCGACCAATGGTTTCTTGCTGATATTCTATTTCTACTTCCAAATCATCGGATGCAAATAATTTTTCGGCTTTGGATAGAATGCCCAATAATTTGCTTGATGAAAGGCGATGATAGAAATCCATAGAGGTCCATAATTGCATGGTAATAAATTTTTCGCTGCGTACCGTTCCTCCGCAGTCGATAAAATCTTTTGTTACCACACCGGCTTCGGTAATGTGGAAATGTGCCGGAACATCTTTTCCGTTTGGCAAAGAAAACGTTACACTTTCGGTATTTCTTAATTGACTTTAAATTCTGATAATTTCATATGTTTATTTATTAATGTTTAACAACAATTATTTTTCTTCTCATTTAGTTTAGTAAATATTGTTTGGCAATAGGTATGTAGTTTTTGTATAAATTTTTCATCGATACAATAGCAAATGGCAGTGCCTTCCACATTGCCTTTTATTATGCCGGCATGCTTTAGTTCTTTCAAATGTTGCGATACAGTAGGCTGAGCAAGCGGCAAGGAATCCACTATATCACCACAGATACATGAATTATTTTTGAGTAAGTAATCGATGATAGCAATACGTGCCGGATGTCCCATCGCTTTAGCAATAGAGGCAATAGCATTTTGTTTGTCGGTAAAGTGATCGGTTTTAGTAGCGCCCATTTGTATATTATAATATTGCAATATTACGATAGATATTAATACAATAAACATTGGATTGAGAATTTAACAATAATTTCATTTTGATACTGCCATTAAACATTGAAAAAAATGTCTCACTATTTGAAAACGAAAACATTCCCAAAACCACTTTTTAATTTAACTTATTTCGACTACGTGGACGAATACATATAACTTCCGGTAGTATCTGTAATAAAACCATGCATTAACCCGATTCGTTACAACTTTACATCGATATGTATTTGACATTATTGCTCAAATATTCTTCAAATTCGAAAAACGGCCTACCCAATTTTTAAATACAAAATTAAGTTGTCAATGAAATTGGCTGCGTTACCTTTGCGCAAAAATATTGTATGATTCGAAATAAAGTTTTTGCAAAAGAAACATTGAGCATTCAAACAGAATTGGTATTGCCCAATGATACTAACGTGTTGGGAAATTTGATGGGTGGGCGGTTGCTGCATTGGATGGATATAGTAGCCGCCATAAGTGCACACAGGCATTGCCATCGTGTAGTGGTAACTGCGAGTGTAAACAATGTATCGTTTAACCAACCAATAAAACTTGGACAGATAGTAACTCTGCATGGTAAGGTTTCGCGGTCGTTCAACTCAAGCATGGAAGTATTTATTGATGTGTGGGTAGAAGACAACGCTGCCGACAAAAAAATAAAATGCAACGAAGCCATTTATACATTTGTGGCCGTTGATCAACTGGGTTATCCTATTGCCGTGCCCGAACTGATACCCGAAACCGATGAAGAAAAGGACCGCCATCAAGGGGCACTCAGACGCAAGCAATTGAGCCTTATTCTGGCAGGAAAAATGAAACCTGCCGATGCGACCGAATTGAAAGCATTATTTACAATTTAATAAAACAAAAATGAAAGTTGCAGTAGTAGGTGCTACCGGACTGGTGGGCACAAAAATTTTGGAAGTACTTGCCGAACGCAATTTTCCGGTGACCGAATTGTTGCCCGTAGCATCAGCAAAATCGGCAGGAAAGAAAATTACTTTTAAGAATAAAGAGTATGATGTTATCACTCCCGAACAGGCAATTGAAATGAAACCAGCATTGGCATTATTTTCGGCCGGGGGCAATACATCGTTGCACTATGCACCTTTGTTTGCAGCAGCGGGCACCACAGTTGTCGACAATTCATCGGCATGGCGTATGGACCCTGCAAAAAAACTGGTAGTGCCCGAAGTGAATGCAGACGCTCTGGAAGCCACCGATAAAATAATTGCCAATCCTAATTGCAGTACCATACAAATGGTGGTAGCGCTTAAGCCTTTGCACGATGCGTACAAAATAAAACGTGTTGTTGTGTCTACATACCAAAGTGTAACGGGAACAGGAAAGGCCGCTGTAGATCAATTAATGCAAGAGCGCAATAACTTGCCGGTAACAATGGTATATCCGCATACCATCGATTTGAATGTGATACCACAGGTTGATGTTTTTTTAGATAACGATTACACCAAAGAAGAAATGAAAATGGTGCTCGAAACCCAAAAAATAATGGGCGATAATAATATTAAAGTTACTGCTACAACAGTGCGTATCCCTGTTATGGGCGGACACAGCGAAGCCGTAAATGTGGAATTTGAAAACGAATTTGAGATTAGTAAAATAAAGGAAATATTATCTAAAGCCGATGGGGTAATACTGCAAGACAATCCATCCGAAAAAATATACCCCATGCCCAAGTATGCGCACGAGAGCGATGCCGTTTTTGTAGGACGCATCAGACGCGATGAAACTCAACCTCGCACGTTAAACATGTGGATAGTGAGCGATAACCTCCGCAAAGGTGCTGCCACCAATGCAGTGCAAATAGCAGAAGTGTTGTTGAAAAATGGCTGGCTTTAGTTTATTGTTATTCCGGCAACTTGATTTCGTTTTATAAGGCGTAGCTTCGTATACAGTTATAGTTGATCAAGTTAATAAACCTACAAAGAGATTTTATATTCTTGATTTAACTGCTTTATAATATTGTTTCCGATTTACAATAAAATCAATGATGCAAGAAGTTCACAATATCGAAACCTCTAATTTTTCTTAATCCATTCGGGCATGCGACCAGGAGTGTAAGGCGCATTATTTTGCTCGAGCAACTGTTCAATTTTTTTGATTTCCATATCGATAGATTTAATTTCGGGCAGCACATTTGCAAATTGATTTGCTGCTATTTCTAACGATTGTATATTGGTATTGGTAGGGGCACTTGTAGCATTCAAAATATTGAAGGCCACATTGCCAACTCGTCCATTTATTCCCGGTGGTGTTTCAAATTCTCGTCTTGCAATACTTGCATCGCCATTGAGTTTTATATCCACTTCGCGAAGGCGCTTTTCAACTGCCTGTATTTGTTGTGTAACTCCTGCCATGGGTTGTGGTGCATCAATCACCGCTTGCTTCATATATTTTATTTTACTTACAAGTTCGCTGCGGTAAGCATCGGCAGCCGATGTGGCACGAAACAGATCGTTCACTTTTTTGCAAAATGCATCAAGTGCTTTTTTATCCGATGCAACAAGCGTAGCGGCATTAAGGGCTTTCACCACAAACGATTGTGGCGCTACAATTTCTGTTATTTTATCATCGACAACTTTGCTTAGCGATACTTTGTAATTGCCTGGCATGGTCATGTATCCTATTGGTGCCTGATCGTATGGGTTGGTGGCATCGGGCGATTGAAAACTAACTGGCGATGGCGCTGCATAACGTAAATCCCATTTGATTCTGTTCATGCCCTTTTTTGCCGGAGCTTTTATTTTGCGAACCACTCCCCCACTTTCATCGGTGATGGTAAACAAAAGATATGGTGCAGGTTGTGCATCTTCCATTCTAATCGAATCGGCACTGGGATAAAAAGGCGGCTCGCCATTTTTTATTTTTTCTTTTTCTGCTTTTTGCCGTGCTTCTTTTATAGTGAGTATATCATCTTTCAAATAATAACAGAAAACAGCCCCAACAGCGGGATTGGGAGTAGCATAATAACTTTCGCCCTGAAAACCTTTTAACGGATATCCCACAGGTGTTTCTTCAATATAAGACAGGGCCTCCTTTATTGGAAAAATATGGGCATCGCTTTTAAATGTTTCGGCAGTGGCATTGCGCAACGATGAATAATCGTCAAGCACATAAAAAGATCGTCCAAATGTTGCAAGCACTAAATCGTTTTCGCGTTTTTGTATCGCAATATCGCGAACAGCAATTGTTGGCATTCCCCCTTTAAGTTGTATCCATTGTTGCCCACCGGTGTTGGAAAAATAAATGCCAAATTCGGTTCCGGCAAAAAGCAAATTGCGATCAACATGATCTTCGGCAATGGAATAAACTGTGCCACGTGCCGGAAGATTATTTTGTATTGGTGACCATGAAATTCCACCATCGATGCTTTTAAAAATGTATGGTTTAAAATCGCCATAGCGGTGGTGATTAAACGTAGCATAAAAAATATTTTTGTCGTGTGGCGATGCAATAATTTGATTGACATAAGTACGTGCCGGTACACCGGGAATGTTGTCTATCTGTTTCCAATTTTTACCACCATCTGTTGTTACCTGTATCAATCCATCATCGGTACCTGCCATATTATTTTTTCGTCAAAGTAGCTTTCGGCAACGGTTACAAGCTGTCCGTAAAAATCTGTGTGGAGGATTTTTGCCACTGCATCCATACTCCAACACTTTGCCCATTAAAGGTAATTTATTGCGATCGATCTGTCGCGATAAATCGCCACTTATTGCCTTCCGTGTATTACCGCGGTCGTCACTGCGAAATAATTTGTTGGCACCAAAATATAAACGGGTGTTGCTAAAATTCGAGATCAATAATGGCGAATCCCAGTTCCATCGCAATGCGGGTTCATTGTCATTTTGTACCACAGAAATATCAACCACTTCGCCACTTTTTTTATCGTAACGGCCGAGTGCGCCATATTGTGCCTGTGCATATACAATGTTTGGATCGGAAGGATCAACCTGACTTTCGAAGCCATCGCCACTTTGTGTTACAAACCAATCGGCATTAGAAATTCCATTTGCACTTTTGGTACGTGATGGGCCGCCAAGCGAATTGTTATCCTGTGTGCCACCATATACATTGTAAAATGGTGTTGCATTATCAACTGTAACTTTGTAAAATTGTGTTACCGGTAGGTTCGATTTAAAATTCCAGTTAGCACCATTATCATATGTTTCGTAAACACCACCATCGCAGCCCACAAGCAGATGTTGTGTATCATTGGGGTCTATCCACAGGGCATGATTATCAACATGTTTATACTTCTCACCTATCTTATTAAAAGTACGTCCACCATCTTTCGACACCATCACCCAAAAATCCATGTAGTATATTTTGTTGATGTCTTTGGGATCGCAAAATATTTCCTGATAATAATTTCCGGCTGTGGCATTGTCGCACATTTTTTCCCAACTGGCACCTCTGTTTGTAGAGCGAAATATTCCGCCTTTCTTGTTGCTGCTTCAACTATGGCAAATAAATAATCGGGATTTACGGGTGATATTGCCATATCTATACGACCCACATCGCCCGCTGGAAGGCCATTGCGTAAGGTGTCCCATGTAGCGCCCCCGTCTTCGCTTTTATACATCATACTCTCAGGGCCACCACTCACATACGAAAAAACCGAACGCCTGCGTTGATGCGATGTGGCATATAAAATATTGCTGTAACGCGGGTCGATATGTATTTCGTTGAAGCCTGTATTTTCGCTCACGTTCAAAATTTGTTTCCATGTTTTGCCACCATCGGTTGTTTTGTAAATACCTCGTTCGCCACCTTCTTTCCACAGTGGTCCGTATGCAGCAACATAAACTGTGTTTGAGTTTTTTGCATCGATGGCAATCATACCTGTGTGCTCGCTGGTTTTAAGTCCCACATTTTTCCACGACTGTCCGCCATCTTCCGATTTATAAATTCCATCGCCATACGATGCCGAACGTTGGTTATTATTTTCTCCAGTGCCAACCCACACTACATTTGTATTGTTGGGATCGATACGCACACAACCAATAGAAAACGAACCTTCGTTTTCGAAAACAGGATCGTAAGTGATTCCGGCATTTGAAGTTTTCCAAACTCCACCGGCTGCTGCTGCCACAAAATATTCTTTGTGGTTATTAGGGTTTACAGCTAAGTCGCTAATACGGCCCGAAGTTACTGCAGGACCAATGCTTCGGAATTTTAGTCCCGAAAACATATCGGCAGTTAGTGCTGAAGTTGAAGTAGCTGGTGTTGATTTTTGCTTTTGCGAATAGCTATGTGTGCAACATAAAATTGAACATGCAACAAGAATAAAAAAGGAGGTAGATTTTTGCATCGTGAAAATTTTGTTTGATGATTAGATGTGAAAGAACGAAAAAATATTTCGCTGCAAAAAATAAATTTTTGTTAATGTAGAAATGTGAAATTGAAAATCATGAATCAAAAATTGTCCTTGCCTGGACCCTGCATTTGCAATGCTGAGGAAATGAACGAAAATTAGACTTACATGCATTCCATTCATAATTTCTATCTTCAATTTGCCCAACCCCAAAGTGAAAAATATCAATCTTCAATAAACAAATAACCCAATAACCAAGTTTGCATTACATATTTATCTGCATACCTTTGCGCGGTTTTTCAAACAAAAAGTTACCTAAAACGTATGAACAAGTTTTTAAGCATTTTCTCCCTTTCGATAGGCAGAAAATTATTGATGGCCCTCACGGGTTTATTTTTGGTGGTGTTTTTATTGGTGCATGTATCGGGCAATTTGCAATTGTTTAAACACGATAATGGTTTAGCATTCAACACCTACAGTGTGTTTATGACTACAAATCCACTTATCAAAACAGTATCGTATTTACTTTATGCCACAATTATATTACACAGCATATTGGCATTGGTGCTT
>JADKFV010000038.1 GCA_016717325.1 Bacteroidota bacterium
TTTATAGTATACGCTCTTCAATGTCAAATACACAAAATGAAAGATTAGGCGAAGCCGATAGTATAAACCAAATAGTGCAGCCAACCGAAGTGCCCGAATACAACCAAACTATAATGCAAGACATAATGTTGCAAGCACCAATCATTGGAATGGATTCCGTTGCAAGCCGATACCAGGATGCATGGGCCATAGCGCAACAATGCCCATACAGTGGTGGTGCAGCCGTTTATCAAGCACGTAATTTTATTGCTTATTTCAACGATAGTGTTGCTTACGATGACGTTGCTTCATGCCTGCAACAAGGTATATACCGTAAGGGCGAAGTGGCAAAAAATTACGAAGCCGTTGAATTTGAATTGATGCCTAACCCTGCAACTAATAGTGTGGATGTAATAATACTATCGAAGATAAATACATTAAAGAAAATCACTTTGCGCACTATGCTTGGCCAAACCATAAACCAATGGAAAGTAGAGGATGCAAAACGGTACACAATTTATATACATAATTATTTGCCGGGTATATATATTGTTGAAGTAGCAGACAATGCAGGCAACTACGAAAAGCGAAAACTCATCATTCAAAAATAAAAAATCATGAAACGAATTATTTTTATTTTGTGGTTGGGATTTATTTCGAACGCAAATTCGCAAGGGCTAAATCATAATTGGTTGCTCGGTTATCTGGTCAACCCATATTTGCCATACAGTCCTTCGGCCGATGCTACCTTACAGTTCACCAAAATAAATTATTCTATTTATGGGGTGTCGAGATTGATGAAATTTAGCGCAACACAAGCAAACATTTCCGATTCACTTGGCAATATTTTGTTTTATAGCAATGGTGGTTGGATTGCCGATGCAACAGGCGATACCATGGTTAATGGCAGTGGCCTCAGTCCGAGTGTTTTTAGTGCTAATAACAATGATCTTGGCTTTCTACCTCCTAGCATGCAAATTGCGTTGCCTTTTCCCGATTCAAATAATGTGTATATATTATTTCATCAAACAAGTGAGCCTTTGGAATCAAACTCGAATGAATTATATTATTCCATTATTGATATGAAACAAAATAATGGTAAAGGTGTTGTTACGCAAAAAAACTTGATTGCATTTCAAGACACTATTTTGTTTGGAATACACGCATGCAAGCATGCCAATGGTCGTGACTGGTGGATAGTTACACTTCGCGATAGCAGCGATATTGCAATTAAAATTTTACTCACTCCCACTGGTATTTCACAAGTAGATACTCAACATTTGAATGTACCAATACATCATAACAATTATTTTCAACCAATGTGCTTTTCACCAGATGGCCATAGGTTTGCATACATAGTTAACACGTCAACCGGCAATATGCAAGCGCCTTGGAAAAGGAATCTACGCCTTTTTGACTTTGATAGATGTACTGGCAAATTTAGCAACGGGCTGAATTTTGATTTAAATGATTCCTTTCCTGGTATAGGAATTAGCTTTTCGCCTAATTCGCAATTCTTATATGCAAGCCAATTTTTGCAAGTATCTCAATTTGATTCAAAAGCATCAAATATTTTTGGCTCTAGGCAATTTGTAGCTCTTTATGATTCATTTTATGATGTTGGCGTTACTGACTTCGCTCATTTATACTTGGCGGCAAACGGAAAAATATATATTTCAAGCAGTGGCACTACCATATCTCTACATGAAATGAATTTAGCAGATAGTGCAGGCATTAAATGTGATTTGGTTCAACATGCTTTTCAAACCCCTTGCTTTGTTTTCCATTCACACGTCAACCACCCTAACTACTATCTCGGCTGCGATTCAACTTTAGGTTGTCCTTGCCTCTCTGCAACAAGCCTGACAGAAAACGGCCAACATGATTTTCGATTTCGGGTTTATCCAAATCCTGTTGTAAATAATTTTGTTAACATAGGGTATATACTACCTCAAAATAAAAGTGGTATTTTAAAATTGTATGATGTAAACGGCAAACAACTTTACACGCAAGGCTTGCCGCCTTGGAGCAATGAGCAAAGTATTAAGTTGCCAAAACTTGCAAATGGTATTTATAATTTAAGAATAGAAAGTGGTGGGTATTTTATGTGTAGGAATGTTGTAGTGATGTATGAGTAAATTATTTTCTATATTAATATTTTTACTAACGTATACAACCACCGTTACCGCCAATGCCTGTGTAGAAGTGTACCCTGCATGTTACAACAGTGCCACTATGGTGAAGTATGACAACAACACGTCAGTTTCAAGTATAAACCTCGGTACACAAGTAACCGGAGCTAACATATTTATTAATGGCAACTTTATTATTGACCAGGATTTTGAATTTTTAAATTGCCAAATACATGTTACCACAGGTGGCAGTATTACAGTTTTAAAAGATAAAGTGTTGAAGCTTACAAACACCACAATAGTTGGTTGCGATTTTATGTGGCAAGGTGTATTGCTTGAAGAAACATCAAAACTTTTTATGACAGCAAATTGCAAAATTGGCGATGCAGCTAATGGTGTATGGGCAACAAAAAACAACTACCTCGAAATATCGAATAGCATTATTGCCAACTGTATAACAGGTGTGCGCATTCAAGACCCGAATCCCATTTATCCATTAAATTATACTACCACAAGTGGCTTTGTGGTAGGCACACAAATATTTATGATGGGCAACATGCTGCCTCCATACAACGGCCAACCACTGCATGGTTACAAACCTTATGCATCCGTATATATTGACAATAATATTTTGTTTCGTGTTGGCGATAACGCTGCATTAACAAACGTATTTCAACATGGTACTTTTGGCGTGTATGCCACCAACAGCATTGTAAAAATTACCAATACCGAATTTGCTTTTATACAGCCCTCGTCCTATTACAATGGTAAATACGCTGCGGCTGTAACAGGCTATGGCACTGCCAATGGTAATTTGTGCAGTATAACTGTTAGCCCGCTTGCAAATAAGTTATTGCCAAACATACACGAGTGTACCATTGGTATATGGGCAAACAATGCCAACGTATATGCCATAGAAAATTTTATAAAAAAATGCAGACAACGGCATCAACGTAACAAACAACAACATCCTAAAAACCGCAAACATTTTTAGCAATAAAATAGAAGCCCGCAAATTTGGTTTGTGGTTTGCTTATAATGCCGGAGCAAAAAGCAATCAGGCTGAGGGGAATATTATTACTGTTAGTAATAATGTAAATGGTGTAGGAATTAGTATGATGGAAGGCTTCAAAAATATTAGTGGTAGCTATAATATCGCTGGCAATACTTTAAATTTACAAAATGCCATAGGTGGCATTGTGGGTAGTTTAGTTTTTAAGCCTATAATAAATTATAATATAATAAATCAAACCAACACATTAGCCATTCCAACAAATTCAACGGCAATTGTGATAGATGGTTGCGATAATGCAATGGTAAATTGCAACAGTATTTTTAGCAATTATCCATCGAATGCAATGCATGTTTCGCGCGGTATGGAAGTATCTACCAGTGTCAATTTTAATGTAAGCTGCAATAACATAGTAAATGAAAATTGTGCCATTTATTTTGGCAACAATTGTGGTGCAACAAACACTTTTAAAGCCAATACTTTTGATGGTTGCGATATGGGCCTGTATTTAAACACAACAGCAATAATTGGCCAGCAATTACAAAAAGGAAATAAATGGCTCAATGTTCTAGGCCAATATAATGCCGAAAACCAAGGTTCGCCAATTTTTTCTCCTATTATTGTACATGGCAACCTAAATACCATTTGGCATCCTTTAAACTATTCGAGCGGTAACTGGTTTCTAATTGTTGCAGGCACACCGGGGAATTGCAACAGCGATTGTATAGCACAATTTACAAATAGTGACGACACATTATTGCTAAGGCGAATTGCAAACGATAGCGCTTTGACCAATGCATTTGTACAAGAAAATAAAAGTATGGGCGGCCAGTTTTTGTTCGATTTGTTGGACACTAATATTCAACTGCGCATGTCCGATTCTTTATTGTACTCTTTTTGGTTGCAACATAAATACAATACTTATGGTATATTGAATGAAGAGGGCGATAAAGTGAATGAAGCATTTAACGGCAATAGCTATCTTATGGGAATGATGGATACTACCATGCAGTTAATCCAATTCAAATTAGATAGTTTAATTTTGCTTGATAATTTGCAAGCTGTCAATGTAAATACCAATTATTCGCAATTAATGGCTGAAGTGAAGGAGCGATACATACAATTACAAGCTACGCTTTATAGCATACGATCTTCCATGTCAAATTCACAAAACGAAAGATTTAGCGAAGCCGATAGTATAAACCAAATGGTGCAGCCAACCGAAGTACCCGAATACAACCAAACAATAATGCAAGACATAATGTTGCAAGCATCAATTGTTGGAATGGATTCCGTTGCAAGCCGATACCAGGATGCATGGGCCATAGCGCAACAATGCCCATACAGGTGGTGCAGCCGTTTATCAAGCACGTAATTTTATTGCGTATTTTAACGATAGTGTTGTGTACAATGATGTTGCTTCATGCCTGCAACAAGGTATTTACCGTAAAGGCGAAGTAGCAAAAAATTACGAAGCCATCGAATTTGAATTGATGCCAAACCCGGCAACTAATAGTGTGGATGTAATAATACTATCGCCTGTGAGTACCCTAAAGAAAATTACATTACGCACCATGCTTGGCCAAACAATAAACCAATGGAAAATGGATGATGCAAAGCGGTATACAATTTATATAAATAATTATTTACCGGGTATTTATATTGTTGAAATAACCGACAATGCAGGCAAAAACGAAAAGCGAAAACTTATCATTCAAAAATAAGAAATAATGAAACCTATTATTTTTATTTTTTGTTTGGCATTTGTGTCAAACATGAATTCGCAAGGGCTAAATCATAACTGGTTGCTTGGCTACCTTGACTCACCCTATTTGCCATACAGTCCTTCGGCCGATGCCACAATGCAGTTCACAAAAACCAACTATTCTATTTTTTGGAACATCACGGTTAATGAAATTGACAGGAACCCAATCAAACATTTCCGATTCGCTTGGCAATATTTTATTTTATAGCAATGGGGGTTGGATAGCCGATGCAACAGGCGATACAATGATAAATGGGAGTGGCCTTAGCCCGAGTGTATTTAGTACTGTTTATAATGAATATGGATTCCCTGCCCCAAACATGCAAATTGCATTGCCATTTCCTGATTCAACAAATCAATATATTTTAATTCATCAAACAATTCAAGATGTAGATTTAAATTCCATAGAATTAAACTATTCTATTATTGACATGATACAAAACAATGATAAAGGTGTAGTAGTAACCAAAAATGCAATTGCTTTAAACGATACTATTCTAACGGGTTTGACTGCATGTAAACATGCAAATGGCAGAGACTGGTGGATAGTGGCCTTAAAATACGATAGCGATATTATAATTACTCTTTTGCTTACTCCTGCAGGTTTCACACAAATAAGTTATCAATCAACCGGTTTGCCTAAGCACAATAATTACATTAATACACCTATATTTTCGCAAGATGGCAAGCGTATGGTATTTAGTCAATACATACCAACCGGCAATACTACAGCACCTTATCAAAATGAGATACGGCTTTTTGATTTTGACCGTTGTACGGGTTTGTTAAGCAATGGCAAGTATCACATTTTGAATGATTATATTTTCGGAGGTGGAATAGCATTTTCACCCAATTCGAATTTGCTTTATGCAAGTACAGCAATAAATATTTATCAGTATGATTTAAATGCTGCAAATATTTGGCAATCAGAAATATTGGTGGCGCAATTTGATACTTTTAGTGTAGGAGGGTTTACAGATTTTTGTTGGTCATATCTTGCTGCGGATGGAAGCATATATATTTCTCCTTGCAATACAGCCATTTTTTTTACACGCATAGTAAACCCTGATACACTAGGAGTGAATTGTAATGTAAATTTGCACTCGGTACCTTTGCCTTGCTTTCAATTTAATGCACACGTAAACCACCCAAATTATTATTTAGGGTGCGATACTTCTTTGGGTTGTCCTTGCCTCTCTGCAAACAGCATTTTAGAAAACGGCCAACACGATTTTCGTTTTCGGGTTTATCCAAATCCTGTTGTAAATAATTTTGTTAACATAGGGTATATACTCCCGCAAAATAAAAGTGGTATTTTAAAATTGTATGATGTAAACGGCAAACAACTTTACACACAAGGCTTGCCGCCTTGGAGCAATGAGCAAAGTATAAAGTTGCCTCAACTTGCAAATGGTATTTATAATTTAAGAATAGAAAGTGGTGGGTATTTTATGAGTAAAAATTTGGTGGTGATGAATGAGTAAGCAAAAAATCGATGGTGTTAAGGTAAAATCACAAAAAATAAAAAATTAAAACATATGCTTCTCCGCATGGTAACTCGACCTTACAAGCGGTCCGCTTTCAACATATTTGAAACCCATTTGCAAACCAAGTTCTTTGTATTGTGCAAATTTATCGGGATGGATAAATTCGGCAACAGCAAGGTGCTTTGGTGTAGGTTGTAAATATTGGCCGAGGGTGAGTATATGGACACCGTTAGTTACAAGGTCGTTCATGGTTTCTAAAATTTCTTCGTGTGTTTCGCCAAGGCCAAGCATCACTCCCGATTTTGTGCGCACACCCGCTTCGGATATTCTTCTTAGTGCTTCGAGACTGCGGTCGTATTTTGCTTGCACGCGCACTTGCTTCGTTAGCCTGCGTACAGTTTCTAAATTATGAGAAATAATCTCGGGGCGTTCGTCTATAACACGTTGCAAATTCTCCCATATGCCTGCAAAATCGGGAATCAAAGTTTCCATAGTTGTACCGGGAGAAGCATCGCGCACCGCACGAATAGTTTCAACCCACACAATAGAACCACCATCTTTCAAATCATCGCGATCTACACTAGTAATAACGCAGTGTTTTACTTTCATCAGTTTTACCGATTGCGCCACACGTTGTGGTTCTTTCAAGTCTACTGCACTTGGTCGGCCGGTGGCTACAGCACAAAATCCGCACGAGCGTGTACACACATTACCAAGAATCATAAATGTTGCTGTACCTGCGCCCCAGCACTCGCCCATGTTTGGGCAATTTCCACTTTCGCATATGGTGTGCAATTTATTTTCATCCACCAGGGTGCGCACTTTGCGGTACTCTTCACCTATAGGCAATTTTACACGCAGCCACTCTGGCTTTTTATTTTTTCTTTGTTCGTTTATTGTAGTTGTATCCATACATTAGTTGCTACCACTTTTTACCATAAATAATACTCACATAAAATCCTACATACACTTGTTGTGCTTTGTTAAATGCCATCAGTTGCACAGGTCTGTAATAAAAATCCATCATCGCTCCCACTTCGAGTGCTTTAATATCATCATCATATACTCCCCATTCGAAACTCGAACCGGCTTTAGCATATAAACCGGGCACAATCTTCGATTTGCCAAAACCCTCGAAAAAAGACGCACGTCCTACTATTGCATCCACATCATGCTTTGCAGGATTGTATCGTTCAATAATGATGTCGTAAATATCATCGGGGGTTTTATCATTCAACACTACAAGGTAAACAGGTTTTACCAAGCCAAGTGTAAGTCCTCCACTATAGTTGAGCCGCACCTCTACTCCACCGCGCTCGCCTTTGCTGTATATAACACGCTGCTCGCCCACTCCCGAATGCCACGAAAGCAGGTAATTCAATTTGCCAAAAATAAACGGCTTGGCATTTTCGTAATAATTATTGTTGAGCTTTACTTCTTTGGGATGCTTTGTTTTTGTGATTTCAAATTCCAGAATCCATTTGCGGTATCCGGTTTTGTGAAAACCTTTGCGGTACAACAAACCAAAACCTTCGGTGTTGATGGTGAAACCATAAGCCTGTTCCTTGCGCAATAAAGGGGGCTTGTTTTCGTAATAATTTAAATCGACAATAGTGGTGTCTTGGGCGTTGACTATTTGTGACAACGTCAACATTGAAAACAATAAAAGAGAAACTATTTTTCGAATCATTAATTTATTTGTTCGATTAACATGTGCCAAAATTAAAACTAAATCCGTTCAATAGGTAACAAAACGGTATATTTACAAAAATATTACGAAAATAAAAGATTAACAATAAGGATGATAACGGTAAAAACCACGTATGTAGGGCATTTGCGCACAGAAGCGACACATTTGAAATCGGGAAAAATAATTTACACCGATGCTCCTGCCGACAATCACGGCAAAGGCGAAACATTTTCACCAACAGATTTGCTTGCAACGGCACTCGGAAGTTGCATGATAACAATTGCCGGCATAGCAGCCCGCTCTCATGGATTTGATATTGACGATACACAACTGGAAATTACAAAAATAATGGCCAGCGACCCTCGCAGAGTAAGCGAAGTAATCATAGAAATTTACTTGCCATTTAAAGAGTACTCATCTAAACAAAGAGCCATTATAGAAAAAGCCTGCCTTACTTGCCCGGTAGCTTTAAGCCTCCATCCCGATTTGATACAGACAGTAAAGTTTCATTATTAGTGGGGAAGTTTTTAGTTTAATCTAAATACAGTTTTTAGTTTTCAGTTAAATGCGAATGCAGTTTTTAGTTGAATAAGAATTCTGTTTTTAGTTTAATATAAATGCGGTTTTTGGTTGAGGCTGAGACCTTCTCAAGTATCAGTTTGTTGTCATAGATATTTTCAGCAAGGTCGATGAGTCAAAGGTCATGGTGCGTCAGCCTTTGTTTATGTCCCTACAAACAATTGTATACTATTTCGTTTATATTAATACGCCATTTTAAATTGCTATCTCCCAATTGACTTTACACTATTTCCAATTCCAAATTCAACATTCACAATTCACAATTCCCAAATTCCCAACTCACAATTCACCATTCACCATAAACAATTCACAACTCACAATTCCCAAATTCACAACTCCCAAATTCACAACTCACAATTCACAATTCACAATTCCCCCCCTCCTGCTTCAAGAATTTTATTCACATGCATATCCCACGTGTAGTTTTCAATTACTTTGTTGTAAGCACCTTGTGCTAAAGTTTGTTGTAAAGTTTCGTTTTTGAGCAAATGAAAATAGGCATTTGCCAAAGCAGCAACATCGCCAGGTGGTACAAGGAATGCCGATTGATTATGCGTAAGAATATCACCAATCTGTTCGAGGTTACTGGCAATAATGGGTTTGCGCATGGCCATATATTCGAACAGTTTTGTGGGGCTGCCAAAAAATTTACTGCCATCGGGATTGCCAATGTGTGGAGACAATAAAATATCGCAAGCCGCCAGATATTGTGGACTTTCGTTTTGATTCACCTTGCCGGTAAATATAACTGTATCCCTATACGATGATTGATAAATAATGCCACGAACCGATTCGAGCAAATTGCCATCACCTATGAGTAAAAATTTCACTTTAGATATTTCATCAGGATGAGCATCGAAAAACATAACAATAGCTTTGGCCATTTCTACTACACCATGCCACTCGCCAAATGTGCCAATGAAACCAATTACTTTGTGATTTTGTAAACTATATTTTTCGCGAATAACATTTCCGTTCACCTGCTCATTAAATTTTTGCAACGAGACACCATTAGGATTCACAAGAATTTTTGATGCATCAACTCCTTCTGTCATAAGGCTATCTTTAAGGTTTTGCGATACCACCACAATCAAATCGGCATGCATTAAATTTATTTTTTCGCAACGCATCAAAAAGTTGAAATGCAAAATCTTACCACTACCCCAATTTTTTATTGCCCACACTTCGCTGCCATTAAACTCAAGAATCAAAGGAATTGCAAAATGATATTTTAAATACACTCCGGTTACGTTATATTGGCTATATCGTTGATAAATGGCACTGCCTTTAAACCGCTCTTCGTTTTTTAATTTATCGATGAGTTGAAAATTGTAATTCATTTGAGGCAATTCGGGAATGGATGAACCAACATTGTAACGGGGAGAAATTTTTTCAAGTAATTCCGTTTTTTGTACTTCAAACAAATTGTCGGACGAAAAAATGGTTTTCAACTTTCCTGCTTTTGCCATGGCATTAATTACTCCACTAACATGACCAACACTGCCACCACTGCGCAAATTGAACCAATGATCGGTGCGGAGATAATTTATTACAACTTGCGATTTGTTGAAGGGTAAATATTTTTTGAAAGGAGTTTGCTCCAACCTATTTAACAGCATTTTATAACGAAGCAATTGAAACGGCCAAATCAAAACATCGCGAAAAAGACAAAGAGCATTTGTAAGTAAATTTGATGCGGGGAGGAATTTCTTATTGTCATCGAGCCAGCCAAATTTTGTGCAACCACACATGCGCAAATAAAACTCTATAAGGTGGCGGGCAAAAATATGATCTACATCGCTTATGCAAATATTAAACTCTGCACGTTTATATTTTTTGCGCCCTGCTACGGCAGTTGTAATTTCTTTGAAAGGTATATTTTGCTGAAACAATCTTTAATTTCTTTGGCGCGAATTTATAAACATTTTTAATGGACACATATTGATGCTGAAGCAAAATGAGTTAATTAATTTTTGGTTTTCATTCGCAGCCATCCCAATATGCGTGCATTATCTATACGCCATAAATTTTTTCGATATTGCAAATCATACTTTGCTCTCGATAGCGCTGCAGGCCCTGGATTTTGTTGTATTATTTCCACACTGTTATTGGTAACATTCGATACTATTGCAACATGACCATAAGGATTGAACCTGGTGGCATCCATTATCACCAAATCGCCTTGCTGTGGCTTTGCCTTACTGCTATTGCGGTATTGCAACAAATCGCGATTGCCATTATATACACCATCGGTAAGTGTATTGTCGAAAAAATCTTTTGCATTGCCATAACTGTCTGGCATTTTATGATGATAGTACTCGTAGTAATATCGCTTTACAAATTCCACACATTGATATTGCATTCCAATATTATAGCCATCCGTGCTTACATTCCGTTTGCCACTGTGACTAACGCTGCCATTATAAAAAACCACCACCCCATGGAGGCTGTCCAATTTATCACCTATTTTGTGTGATCTTAAAAATACTTTTGGAGCTATTGTTTCTTTGTGATTGATAAACAAAAACACACCAGCAATTATTACAACAGCAAAAAATAAAAATTTATAATTACGCATTTTTATAAACAATCGAACTCATTAATTATTTTTTTTTTGAAAAAGGAGTTGCCAAGCGGAAACCAATAATCATCACGAGCGCAACTATAAATGCCATTATTAATATTCCCACCCCATAGCCCGATTCATATTCGCTACCTTTATTACCATATAATTTCACCTCTATCCATCGGTTATACATTTTATAAATTGCATAGCACCCTGCTATGCTGATTAGAAACAGAAATATTCCGGCAAATTTTTTCACTACTATAAAATGAGTTATTGAAGTTTGCAAAATAATAAATTACTTGCATCATATTTTCAATAAATAAAAACTGCTTTTGCATTTAATGAACATACTTAACAACATACTCTATTATTTTATTGTAAAGCCTTTGTCGCTGTTGCCCATGCGAATTCTATATATGGTGAGCGATTTTTTCTATGTGATGATTTACTACGTAGTACCATACCGCAAAAAGGTGGTTTACAACAATCTTCGCAAATCATTTCCCGATTATACCGACCCGCAAATAAAAGCGGTTTCGAAACAGTACTACAAACACTTATGCGATATAATTATCGAAACCATCAAAGCATTTTCTCTGGGTAAAGAGGAACTGCTTAATCGTTTCGTATGCACTTCGCCCGATGTCATAAAACAATTGAATAAATCCGAAAAATCTATCATTCTCATAACAGGGCATTACAACAATTGGGAATGGGGCGGCTTGGCTTTTCCTTTGCATTTTACCCACAAGGGTTATGGCATTTATACAGAACTGAGCAGCAATTTTTGGGATATAAAAGTAAAGGCCATGCGTCAACATATTAACCTAAGCATGATACCTATGAAAGATACTTTGAAATGTTTCCGCAATAATCAAACAGAAAAAAAAGTGGTAGCTTTTATTGCCGATCAAACTCCGGTTTCGGTAGATAAATGTTACTGGATAAAATTTTTACATCAAGATACTCCTGTGCATAAAGGAGCTGCGCGGTTTGCAAAAATGTTTGATTGTGTGGTGGTGTATGGCGATATTCAAAAAGTGAAACGTGGGCAATACGAAGTGTCGTATAGGGTGTTGTGTGATAATACAAAAGACATTGCCGAAGATGATATTACAAAATTGCATGTAAAAATTCTTGAGCAAAAAATAATTGACAAGCCTCAATATTGGTTATGGACACACAAGAGGTGGAAACGTGCTCCACCTCCCGGTACCATTATTAACGATTAAATTGCTTAGGCTTTTTTCTCATCATCGCCACTAATACTGTCTTTGGCATCTTTTAATTTTGCCTTGGCAGCCTCGCTCAGATTTTCGAAAGTACTTTCTGCTTTGTCGGCCAATTCGCCCGCTTTATGTTTTATACTATCCATAATACCTTCAGCTTTGTCCATTATGCCCGACTCCTGCGCTTTGTGTTTTAGTTCATCCACTTTTGCTTCCGCCTTGTCTGCCATTTCTTTTACATCCTCTTTTAAGTCGGCAAATTTCTCTTGCATTTTTTCCTTGATGTCGCTTTCATCAAATTGCTTTTTCAACTCTCCGGCTTTGGCTTCGGCTTGCTCGGCAAGGTCTTTTACTTTATCTTCAAGTTGATCTTTCAACTCATCGGCTTTGTCGGCAAGGTTACCGACAGTTTTTTTTACGCTATCGAACCATGATGATTCCTGCTCTTTGCCTTGTTCTTGTTCTTGACTCATTTTGCTTTGTTTTAAATAATTTATGTGCGAAGATAAAAATAAATTCAGTATGGATTAAGGCAAAGTTAAGGAGATAATTCAAAAGTGAAAAGTGAAAAGTGAATTGTGAATTGTGAATTGTGAACAGAGTTGTGAATTTGTGAATGGTGAATTTGTGAGTTGTGAATTGTGAATGGTGAGTTGTGAATTTTGTATTTGCAATTGGGAGGCAGAAATTTAAAATTTAGAATTGCTTATTAATGTAGACGAAATAGAACACAATTGTTTGTTGGGACACAAACAATGGCTGGCGCAAACAAAAAACCCAAAACGAAGAATGCAAACTCTTTTGTCACCAACCGGACTGAAGTGCCGCGACTAAAACTTCAAACTTAACTTCAAACTTCAAACTTCAAACTATAAACCCAACTATAAACTTCAAACCAAAACTACCCCACCAACCCACGTCCGGTTTTGCAATTTTGTTTTGTTCGCGAAGTTCTATTACAAGGTTATCGATAATACCATTAATAAAGGCGTTACTTTTTGGTGTGCTGTAAACTTTCGAAATATCGAGGTATTCGTTCATTGTTACTTTTACAGGAATATTGGGCAATTCAAGAATTTCGCATAGTGCCATTTTAAGTAAAATTACATCCATCACCGCTATGCGATCTACTTCCCAATTTTGGGTTTTTTCGGCAATCATTTTTGTATAGAGGTCGTTATTTTTTACTGTCTTTAAAAACAGCATGCGAACAAAATCTATATCGTCTTCGGTTTCTTTATACACAGGCAAAATTCGATTTGCCATAAAATTTTTCGAGTTAAAACCATCGAGTGTTTTATACACAAAATGCGCTTGAAGATCGAAACTTTCGGCCCAATAAATATTGCGCTCTTCCACATTATGCTTGAAGGTATCGTTCTTATCAAAAAAGTTTTCGAAAATATAACGCAGAAATTTTATTTGCACATCGGTAGGTTGATCGGGCGTAGAAATAAAATTTTTGTATTCTTCGGTTTGGCGGATGTTGAAATATATGGTAGCAAAATCATCGTGCATCAATGTCCAGTTTATGGTTCGTTTGCGCACCAGTTCATTGTAGTTTGCATCGCTCTTGAGCCATTTTACAAAAAGGCAATCATCCAGTGTAAATTTGAAACTAAAGGGGCTTTTGCCAACCATACGGGCAGGTGCATCTGTCTTATAGGTTTGTTCTAATTGAGCAAGTTCCACAAAAATTTGTAACAAGTGGAGATACAAATCGTAAGAGCGTTCGTTGCCTGTGAGCAGATTATTTACAGCCACATTTGGGTCCTGATTTTCGTTTTGAAAATGACCATATAAAGCTTGCATCACCTTGATGCGTAACTGACGTCTGTTCAGCATAATTGAATTTACCTAAAAGAAAGAACTGTTATTGTAACTGAATGATTATTGATTTTTTTTATCGCGAATGCGTTGCTCTGCAATTTGCTTTGCAGCATTTACGGTAGAAATTTTTTCGGTCTTGGCTTTTTTCAAAATTTCGGAAGTAACATTGTAAATATGGCGGGTGGCTTCCAAAGCTTTTTCGCGGTTGTAGCCTTGCAACTCGCTATACACATTTATAAGTCCACCGGCATTAATTAAAAAATCGGGAGCATAAACAATTCCTTTGTCGAGCAGCATCATGCCATGCTTACCTTCATCGTGCAGTTGGTTATTGGCAGCACCTGCTACTACGGCACATTTCAATTTTGGTATAGTAATATCATTTAAAGTAGCACCAAGCGCACAAGGTGCATATATGTCCATTTCTAAATCGTAAACGGCATCCTTATCCACCACCTCGGCTTTATAATCTGCCACCATCTTTTTTAAATGATCTTCGTGTATATCACTAACAAAAACCTTTGCACCTTCTTCTGTCACATACTTTACCAGGTTTTGGCCAACATTGCCACAGCCTTGCACCAATATGCGCTTACCGCTCAAACTATCGCTACCCCACATATCCTTAGCCGAGGCTTTCATACCCATATATACGCCATATGCAGTAACGGGTGAAGGATCGCCACCACCACCCTGCAATTCGGGTAAACCCGTAACGTGCTTTGTTTTTTGCGAAACGCTTACCATGTCGGCAGTGCTTGTGCCAACATCTTCGGCAGTAATGTATCGTCCATTGAGGCTGTTTACAAACTCGCCAAACTTCCGCATCATGGCATCGGTTTTATCGCGTTTTGCATCGCCTATAATTACTGCCTTGCCACCGCCAAGGTTAAGGCCGCTTATCGATGCCTTGTATGTCATACCTCGCGAAAGGCGCAGTACATCGTTCAATGCAAGCGATTCGTTTTCGTACATCCACATGCGTGTGCCACCAAGCGATGGCCCCAATACGGTATTGTGAATAGCTATAATGGCTTTTAATCCTGTTTCCTTATCGTAGCAGTATACAACCTGCTCGTGCTCCATTCCACTTTCTAAAACCTCGAATAAATTGCTTTGAGGAACTACTGATTTTACAACGCTTGTTACTTCCATAAACTAAATGTTAATTGTGCCAAAGGTAAATTTTTTTCATCACCGCAAATAAAAGATAATTAATTTTTTGATTCTTACGAAAAGTGCTTTTTTTTCATGACGAAGTTTCTGTTGTTGTAATGGTCTTTATGCATAAAAATTGTTTATAAAATTTATTTTGCATGAGTCGACCTGCTGAAGTCATTTTTTGATTGAGTAATAAAAACGGAGTTAAAAAATCTAATTATTCGTTCAAATAATTTTTCTCATGCTACTACAATCTTATAATTAATAATTGTGATATTTGACCACACAAAAAAATCAATATATAGCTATGCCTCAATTATCGAACAAGGCCAACTTGATGCCTCCATCGCCCATACGTAAACTTGTACCCTTTGCCGAAGTGGCAAAAAAGCAAGGCAAAAAAATATTCCATCTCAACATAGGTCAACCCGATATTGCTACACCCGAAACCATGCTCGATGCCCTGCGCAACCATCAATTGAAGGTGGTAGAATACAGCCATAGTGCCGGTATTGAAAGCTACCGCAAAAAACTTACTACATACTACGATAGCTTTAATATTAAACTTGACTACACCGAAATAATGATAACAACCGGTGGCAGCGAAGCAATTGAAATTGCTATGATGACATGCCTCAACGAAGGCGATGAACTCATTGTGACCGAACCATTTTATGCAAACTACAACGGATTTTCGTGCCAGGCGGGCATATCGGTAAAACCTGTCACTGCACATATTGAGAACGGATTTGCACTGCCTCCCATCAGCGAGTTCGAAAAAATAATTACCCCACGCACCAAGGCAATAATGATTTGTAATCCCAATAATCCTACGGGCTATTTATACTCGCGCCAGGAACTGGAAGAGTTACGTAAACTGGTTTTGAAATACGATTTGTTTTTATTTTCGGATGAAGTGTACCGCGAGTTTTGTTATGACGATAAAGAATATTTTTCGGCCATGCATCTCGAAGGTGTAGAAAACAATGTGGTGATGATGGATTCGGTAAGTAAGCGATATAGTGCTTGTGGCGCACGGATTGGTGCATTGATATCGCGCAACAAAGAGGTAATGGCATCGGCATTGAAGTTTGCACAAGCGCGGTTAAGTCCTCCCACATTTGGACAAATTGCTGCCGAGGCTGCTATCGACACTCCACCATCTTATTTCGAAAAAGTGAAAGCCGAATATGTGCATCGCAGAGATGTAGTTGTGGATGCATTAAATAAAATGGATGATGTGTTTTGCCCAAAACCAAATGGTGCATTTTATTGTATTGCACAATTACCAATTGATAATGCCGACAAATTTTGCCAATGGCTATTAGAAGAATTTGATTACAACAAACAAACTGTAATGCTGGCGCCTGCCACAGGTTTTTATTTCAACCAGGAACTTGGCCGACAACAAGTTCGCATTGCATATGTATTGAAAGAAGATGACTTGGTGGCCGCAATGCAATGTTTAGAAGTTGCACTCAAGCAATATCCGGGAAGGGAAGTCAACTAAAAATTGTGAATAAAAATTTAGGAATAGGAAATTAAGAATGAGACCAATTTGAATTAGATTTTTTCGACTTTTGACTTACCCATTTTGAATTATTTTTATAAACGTGATTCGGTTTTGGCAAATTGAATTATGTAACTTGAAAACTTTTGCAATGCGGGCTCTCAAAATATTTTGAAAAATACTGTTTATAAACCCCAATACCACAGAACCGAATAATCATTAACCAAATAACGAATAAAGTTGAAAAATAAATCATTGTACATTAAAATATTTTCGTTTACTTGGCATTGGTTCTTTGAAAAAACTATTCCAATTTTGGTAAAGAAATATTTCTGCAAAGGTATTTTTATTTGCTCTTAACAAAACTACCAAGCCAACTCCCGACCGCCAAGCCTCGTTTTTATTTTTATTTTTTCAAAAAGTTTTTTCAATTTTTTTGATGTATTAATTTATTATTTAAAAAATTTTAAAAAAATTATTATGGTACAAAACACAAAAATTAATTCTACCTTGAGTGGCTTATTTGCTAAGCAATCGGGCAATCGAGCAATCGAGCAATGGAAATGTAAACACCAACGTATATGGTTATTGTTACTATCAATCGCTATTCAATTAACAATGCAAAAGTTTTTAATTGCACAAACTATTACAGTTGCTTTGAGTGGCACTGTTCGTGCAATGCCTGATGATATATTTGGTCTCAATGGTACCAATACCATTGTGCAGGGTTCTTCTTGGGGCGAATTGCAAACAGCTAATCCGCATCCTTTTTGCAAATTACAGCTTGGAAATATTAGGTACCCGGGTGGGCAAGTAAGCAACTGGTGGAATTGGAAGCGGGGTTGGTTTCTCAATCCACCCGAGTACCCTGCCGGTATTACTTTCCACCCGGCTTACGACATTACAAATCCATTTAGCCTTATTAATGGATTAGATGCCTTTAAAGCAAATAGCGATTTGCTGAATGCAAACCCAATTTGGTCGCTCAATACACTTACAAGTAATAAAGAATATCAAACTGCATTTATGTTTGCAGCACGGGCAAAAGGCTTTTCGGTAAAAATATTGAACTTGGTGTTGAGTATTATTTAGAATACGATAATTATAAACAGAAATATCCATCACCTATTAATTATATGAATGACATGTATGACTGGACAGGTTATCTTAAAAACTTGAATGTGGGTGGCAACTATCCTTTTGCCAATACCAAGTTGGCCATTGTGGGTTCCAATAGTAATGACAAGGACCCCGGGCGTAGGCGCGAATGGCTCAAATGCATAATAGAAAATATGCAGGCCACCGCGCCCGGCATAACACATAATGTTGATGCCATTACTATTCACGATTATTTTGGCGCAGGTAGCATAGGTTTTACCGGCACTACTCCTTTAATGAATAACGAGGATGTAAAATGCATGATAAACCTAGCATACACTACTACACAAGATTTATTTGAGAATGAATTTAAGGATATTGTTACCAAAACAGGCAAAGAAATTTGGATGACAGAGTATAATTTATTTGACCGGAATGATTTTTCGGTGCATGGTACTTGGGCACATGGCCTAACCATTGCATTAAAGAGTTTGCGCTATATAGAGGAGCCTAACGTTACAAAATTATGTATGCACACTATGACAGGCGATGGTGGCTGGGCTTCGTTTTTTAGTGATGGCAACGGCTTAACCCCTAACGGTATGCAACCTTTTACTGCACCAGTTTCGCCATGCAATAATATTAATACAAGTATAACGCATGAACTTACTGCCATAGGAAACGCACTACAATTGTTGAGTTATGCTATAAAAAATAGCACAACCGCACAACCATTGGATTTTACTAATAACACAAACACACTTAGCATTTTTAATAACTCAACAGCCTATCCCGATATATATGGCTGGCAGTTTGACGCACTTGATGCCGAGCGTTTTATAATCCTCAATCTTTCGGATGCAATTAGGACAATGGATATGAATGCAATTATTACTGCTCCCGGTCAACCCCAAATGACATCTTATTTTCCTGACAATACTAATGCGTTTAAGGCAAGTGGTGGTATAGCAGGCGATGCCATGGATGCACCTACCGATGAATGTTTTCTCAAAAGACTTATCGACCCTACTGTCGATGTAACCAATTTCAACATCCCACCTTGGGGCATGGTATTAATTACCGCATCAAAAAATACTTTAATAGCCAAACCCACTGCTAACGTAATTTGTGAAGGTTCGCAAACTTCTGTAATGGTGTATAACTGGGATTTCAATCCTATGGTTCAAAATTTTTACTCTTCGTTTGGCACACTTACCACAGTGCCAAATTGCCCGGGTCTTTTCAACTTTGATCCAAATGGTCAAACCGGTACTGCTTACTTGACTTTTGAAAACCTTGGTATTCCTGCAACAGTAACCACACAAATAACAGTTCAACTAAGGCCGACAATTACCATAGCACCCACCTCAGGTACATATTGCACAAGTGGTGGAACACCTATAACATTAACTGCCACAACAAGTGCCATTCCAGCAAATCCTATTGTGTTGTGGGGTCCCAATTGGGGACTTAATAACCCAAGTGGGAAAATTGTAACTGCCACGCCACATTTTAATACTACCTACAATGCATATATATACGATGGTGTATGCTTCAACGAAAGCAACCCTGCTATAATAGCTGTACCTCGATTTGAGATTGCCAATGCCGGACAAAAATTTATTACTTGTAATAATGGCTCCGCTGTCAATTTGCTCAAAATTGAACCACAAATTGATATTAGCAATTGTATAGGATGTGCATACAGTTATCAGTGGTCTACTTTGGCCACCACCACATCTATCAGCTTAAATCCTACAAGCTCAGCTACGTATACAGTTACCGTTACCGCAACCAATGCCACTTGTACAAGCACGGCAACTGCCAGCTATACGGTAGAGGCAAATAATTGTTGTATTGCTACATCACCCAATGTAGCATTAAGCCCAACGATAACCCCGGGCGGGTTGCTGCAAAATAATAATGTAGATGATTTGGAAACCGCACTCACAAATATAAATTGTGGCTGTATTACAACGGCAAATGGCGTTACCACAGTTACCGACAATGGAACACTCGGCACCATTTTTATAAACGGTCATTTTGCAGTGAACAAAAACTTAACGTTAATTAATTGCACCGTTCGCTTTGGCGAAAATGCCGAGGTGGTGGTGGCCAATGACAAATCGTTGATATTAGAAGGGTGCGATATACAAGGCTGTAGCCCGGCAATGTGGCGCGGCTTGATTGGCAACACCAATAATGCGAATATTATTATCAAAGAAAATGTAGCTACACGTGGGCATGTGGAGGATGCGCTTGCCGCTGTGCAACTTTCGAATGATGCAAATTTTAGAATACAAAATACTGATTTTGTAAACAATCACATCAGTATCAATTTCGAAAATTATACAAAGAGTTTACGAGGACATTTGCATCAAGCTAACGCAAATGTGAATGGTAATTCTTATATTAATGGTTGCACCTTCAATAGTACCCCTGCTGATATGCTGTTGCCCTACACATCGCAATATTCGTATAGCCATATTGCTTGTAAAAATATGCCTTATCTTTTAATAGGTTATGCTACAAATAGTGCCATCACAAATAACCTTTTTAAAAATACTTACAGTAATTCCCATCTGGGCATCAATAGCATAAACTCCACTATACAAGTTGTAAACAGTACTTTTACAAACACACAAAAATTGAACAGCACATTTGCAACCAACAATGGTATACGCGCAACAAGTATATTCGATTGTAACGACCGCAGTATTATTATAGGTGGCGATTTTAAAAACGCTACATTTCTGGACCAATGTACATTTAGCAACTGGGAATATGCGGGCATTTATGCAAGCGAAGAAATGAATGTGGATGTGCGGCATTGTAATTTTAGTACCAATGATTTTGCCGATATTATGACCAATAAATTGGGAACAAAAACCTTGCATGTTGCAAACAATAACTTCACTACTTTCAACCATGCAATAGCCAACTTTAATGCACCCAATATGAATACAAATTATTTAATCGATAACAATACATTTAGTAATTACAATACTGCCGGTACGGGAGGTTTTTACGGTAGCGCAGTTTTGCTTATGAATGTTGGAACAAGTATAAATGCCCCGCCACGAAGTTTAGTTATTACCAATAATACCATCACAAATCCCCGCATTGGTATTGTAGTACTCAATCATAATTTTGCTCATATTGGTTTCGACCCGATTGCTAAATTACTTGCACCAAACACCATCACCTTCAACCTCACCAACCCTCCTGCCGATTACACTGCCGGTATGCTGTTGCAAAATTGTGGCAATGCAAGGGTAACTGCAAATACAATTACAAATAACACTGCCCTCACAGGCATCACAAACTTTAATGGTATAGATGCGGAACTTTGTAGCGATGGCAGGTTTAATTGTAATACGATAAATCGCATACCATATAGTTTTAGGTTTTATGGCAACTGCAATAAAACATTACTGCGCAGCAACAGCATGACCAATTACGATGAAGCCATGCACTTAGAAAGTGCCACCCTGCCCGACCAATACCAAGTAAATGACAATACCGGTGATAATGAACCCTGGATAATGTGGAACGACATGCCAAATACAAGCGGCACTCCTGCAGATAGGGTCGTAGGCACAGGCGGATTAATAAATTGGTATCATCAACCCGGTACTCCGGGCAGTAATCCGTTTGACCCGCTTGATAACGGCACTACAAGCCCGATTGTAAATAGCATTTCCGATGCGGCAGCAATACCACCGGTGGCATGTGAAGATTTTACTGAGCGACATGGTCGCGATGCAGCGTACGGACGCACTGTAGGCGACAGTTTACTGTTTGACGAATATGCAAATGAAAATTCCTGGCTTGCAAGAATGAATGCCTACACCGATATGAAAACGGATAGTACTATTATCAACCAAGGCAATAGTGCCGATGCATACTATCAACAGTTTTTTGATGAGGTAGCGCAAACCAATATTGGTGCATTGGCAGCAGTGAACGAACTTACAGCCGACTCTACCAACCTTGCAACAGCACAAGCTGTAAACACTGCAATTGTAGATACCAACAACATAGAGTATTACAACAAAACAGTAAACGATATTTACATAAATACTTATGCTAATGATAACTTACCAAACGAAATGGATAGCAGCATGTTGGATATGATAAGCAGTTTAAATTTTTACGAGGCTGGCGATGCCATCTATCAAGCTGCGGCCATGCTCGGTAAAGAAATACATCCTCAATGCGTGGCCATGCGCAAAGCAAAACCCCTGCCTGTTGAAATACCTGTTGATAATACTTTGCACTGCTACCAAATCCGGCAAATACATTTTTTACATTTATTAGGAACGATAAAAATATTAAAGAAGTTACATTATTGAACGCAGAAGGTAAGCTGATTAAAAATTATCAAAAGCCATTTCCTGCGCAATTTTCGATTGCTGAATTTGCAAACGGATTGTATCAGGTAAAAATTGTGGATGCTGACGGCCACACTACAGTTACAAAGCTAAACATCATTAGGCATTAAAATAAAATTTGCCTTATGATAAAAAACTTGGTTCTGCTATTTATAATAGCACCCACACTGTGCCTTGCCCAAAAGCAAGGCGCAGTGTGGTGTTTTGGCGATAGTGCCTTGGTTAACTTTAGTGACACTGCAAACATTACTAATGCAACAAGCAGTGTTAAATCGCGTGGCAGTTGTGTATCAATTAGTGATACCATGGGGCAATTAATTTTTTATGCTTTTTCAAGAGCTACATTAAATGGTAACACTACCCTTTCCTTTAATAGTTCGCACCAATTGATTCAAAATGGGGATAGCATTGTGGGTGAAGGGTGGTACCATGAGTTAGTCACGATACCTTTTCCAGATTCTTCGCATTTATTTTACATATTTTCAATTGGAGTTACTGGCAGTAGTCAAAAGGGTCTATATTACTCCATAGTAGATATGAATGGCAATGGGGGGCAAGGTGTAGTAACACAAAAAAATATACAGTTGCAAAATTTTAAAATGGTCGATTGTCTCACTGCAATTAAGCATGGTAATGGTAGAGATTGGTGGGTAATTTTTAGAAAATCAGATTTTCCTGGGGGAAGTAATTCCGAATATTATGAGTATTTAATTTCACCAAGCGGGTTAACCAACGTTATCGTTCAAAGTGTTGGCTCACTCAATTCAACAAACGCTGCATTCATAAGCTTCAACCAAGATGGCAGTAAATTAATGTTTCTAAACTACAAAGGCCTATTAGAAATGTATGACTTCAACCGTTGCACAGGTATAATAAATAACCCCATTAATATTTATCCTGAAAAAACACTGGCGTGGCCTCAACGTTGGAGTTGTGCGTTTTCACCAACGGATAGTATATTGTACGTTACCCATGTAGCAGCTGCTTCGCTCGATAGTTGTTACCTTGTTCAATTAGATTTAACCGCAACTAACATAGCAGCAAGTGCCGATACATTATGGCGCACACCATTTATGCTTAATATGGGTCAACTAAAACTTGGCTCCGATGGTAAAATTTATCAAAGCAATAATTATTATGGGGGCTATCCTTACAATGATACTACGTATAATATGTATAACATGAATTTAAGTGTAATCAACTCGCCCGATAGCCTTGGCGCAGCTTGCAACCTACAGCCATATAGTTATTATCTTGGCGGTAAACGCACTTATTTTGGCCTGCCCAATAATCCTGATTACTTTCTTGGCCCAAAGGTGGGCAGCCCATGCGATACGCTTTCTTTATACACACAAGCAGCACACGAGGTGGTAATAAGCAACCTTTATCCTAATGCTAATAATGGTACATTTACAGTAAATTATTTTTTGCAAACAGGCAAAACAGGCGAGCTAAAAATTTTTAATACCGCTGGACAAAAAATTTTTCAGCAGCATTTGTCACACTATACCTACATGCAAACTATTGAGCTTAATAATATACCGCCCGGCATTTATGCGCTGCAAATTCAAAGCGGTGAAAAATTGATAATTAAAAAATTTGTAGTGAAATGATAGTGAATGGGCACTCATATTTTTGTACAGTTACAAACAGAAAAAGAAATACTGACAAAAAAATTTATTAAAGAATATATTAAATATACTAAGAGTAGTGTAACCCACCGACCAACCCACTTCCTGAGTTAAAAAAAAATTATATTGGCAACAGGTCATTAAGTTGCGATAGTTTGGTATCGTTGATGAGTGGGAGTGTTTGCTCGAGCCATTGGTAAGGATTGATATTGTTTATTTTGCAAGTACCCATGATTGAATAGATTGCAGCGGCTCTTGCAGCGGCATCGTGTGAACCGGCAAACAAATAATTTTTTCTACCTATTGCCAGTGGCCTTATGCTGTTTTCTACCAGGTTGTTGTCTATTTGATTTTTTCCATTGGTAGTATATAGGCATAGTTTATCCCATCGTGCAAGGGTGTAGGTTATGGCTTTGCCAATGGAGCTTTGCGGAGTTACGTGCATGATGTTGTCTTGCATCCATTGCTTTAGTTGCGCAAGTATGCTCACACTTTTTTCTTGACGCAGTTGCATGCATTGGTCATGAGTATAGTCTTGTTCACGGGCGATTTTTTTCTACTGCATATAGTTGAGCAAAAAGTTAAGCGCCTGGTTAGCACGCGCATTATCGTTTTGCAGGGCTTGGTCAAAATACCTTCGTGCATGGGCCATGCAGCCTACGAGTTGGATGTTTTTGTTTTTTTCAAATTGTTCATACACTTGGTAGCCGTCTGTTTGCAGGTGTCCTGTAAAACCTTCGAGCATAGTAGTTGGCCCATCGCGCCCGCGCCCTTTTTGATAATCAAAAAGTATAAGATTTTTTTCTGTAGAGCGATATTCCCAATAGTAGCCCTGGTGTGTGCCGTTTGGTTTGTCGCGGTCCAACACACGTATGGGCGATTCATCAACCATCAGATATTGCGAGGTGATTATTTTTTTCGCAACACATCCGCCAAGGGTACAAGTAGTTGTGCGCTTTGGCGCGTCCAGTCGGTAATGGTGGACGATGGTATATGCATACCGTTACGTTCAAAGCGTTGCATCTGTCGGTAAAGCGGCAAGTGGTCTACATATTTATCTACAATGATGGTTGCGAGCAAACTGGCTCCGGCCATGCATTTGTCAATAGGGCGTGGTGGTAGCGATGCCGTTATCACGCCTTCGTTATTTGGCTTGGCATATTTGGACCGCACATATTTTTTTACAAATAAATGGCCGGGCTTTATGTGCAATTCTTCGGTTACTTCTTCGCCTATTTTTTTTAATCCACTAATATCTTCTTGTGGCTCTAGCAAAATAATTTCGCGCGGTATGTGTGCCGGTATAGGAATACGGCCTTGATGTGTTGTTTCTTTTTTGCAACTGTACGTGTATACGTTATCTGTTGGGTTGTAGGTTCTTGTGTGGGTGTGGTTGGTTGATGATTAATATCTATTGCCAATTGCAATTGATTCTTATTGGCAGCCACAAAACGCTCGCTCTTGATTCCAAATATCATACGTTTGAGTTAGGCTAACTCAAAGGATAGTTTTTCATAATTGGAGGAAAGTGTTTCGTAGTTGGAGGAAAGAGTATTGTTTTCTGATGTAAGGATTTCAATAATCTGTTTCTGCTGAATACTTTGTTGTAATAACTCTTGATAAGAAGGAGTTGCAGTTGCTTCAATCATGCGTGCAAATATACAACACACGTTGGCTTGAGAGTATTGATTTTGTTAACTTTTATCAACAATCGCATGCTCATATCGCTTGCGTTTTTTTATGCTCGATAGCATGATGCCTTCGAGTATAAACTGCAGTTGTTGCGCTGATAAATTTATGGCCGTTGTTTGCGAGTTGTGTCAGGAACTTCTAAGTGCCACGCTCCAATCGTTTTTGATAAATGGCATATCCATCGTGCTGCCATTGCAAAAGTTTGATGCGGTTGCGCGGGCGATTGATAAATATAAATACATCGCCACTCAATACCGTGCTGTGAAAATGCATTTGCACCAAGCCGCACAAACTGTTGTATCCTTTGCGCATATCGGTCGCACCTGCATACAGGTGATAGCGTGTAGTGGCCGGAAATGTTATTTGCATACAATAAGTTGTTGCAGGTAGGTAGCTTGTACGTGCTCATGTATCTCCACCGTAATGTTATGCGCAAAGTGCAAGGTGGCAAATGGCGAGGCTGTTGCTTTCGAAATTTCGATGGGCACAAATTGCTTGGGTGCAGAAACTTGCAGCTGCTTCCAGGGAGCAAAATGTGTAGTATGGAATGTTGTGTTCAGGCAATATGCACGTTTGCTCTTTCCCGATTCTTTCCAATCATTAATATGGACTTGCTTTTGATCTTTGCTAAATCGCGATTTGTTTGTTTGCATTTTTTCTCTTTATTTTACTGCAAACTAACAGACTATGAAAAATATACACAATATGGGTTGGTCGGTGGGTTACAGAGTAGTTAGATTTTCGAATGAAAATATATCGTACTCTTAGTAATGCCGAACAACTTCAATAGCTTGCTTATCCAAAACCTAAGTTGTTTCGGTATAAATCGTTTTGCAGAAAAATGATTTCAAAAAAATTCACTCCACTCGCCCAAAAACACTTTCTTCCTCCTCTTTCAACAATGCCTCTATAGATGCGAACGTATTTTTGTACACTTCGCTCAGTTGGCTGCGGGTTATCCATTTCAATTCGGTTATTCCTTCTTCGGCCTGCGGTTTTAGCACTTCGTTGCTATTGCTGCGCATAAGGTACCACCAGGTGCGTTTTAGTATTTGTTTATTGTTCAATGCGTATGTGTGGTACGTATACGGTAATGGTTTTATTATTTGGCAAAAAGCCAAACCACATTCTTCCTGTACTTCGCGCACTGCTGCATGTTCGGGCAATTCTTTATCCTCTACTTTTCCTTTTGGCAAGTCCCATTTGTTGTGTCGGTATATTACCAGCAAACGGTTGTTTTCATCTAGCACCAAACCTCCGGCAGCATTTATCATTTCAAAGTATTCATTAAAATCGTCCCACAACTCTTCAAAATTAGGATGAAATATTTCGGCAGCGGTATACACTTTCGATTTACTAAAAGTATTAATTACATGTTGTATAGTATCGTGGCCGGAGTATGCCATAGATAACAATGATGGAGAAGGTGCTACCCGCGATTGATAATCGGTAAGGTGAAGGCACTTATCATTTACATAAACTTTTTTCATTTTAAATAGCGTAGAATATTATGCTTTTCATTTTATTAAATTTCCAATTCAAATGTTTTAATCACATTAAAGACCCAATACTGATTTCGATGCAGTGAACAAATTTAAAACCCAAAGTTATGTTTTTGCCTGAGTAAAGAAATCAAAGTAAAATCCATTTTGAAAAAATAAAGGAGGTAAATTTTTTACAACTCACCTCCTATTTCTATTTGTTAGCTAACACTAGTATGTTTTTCTTTTTCGTGGTGCTTTGTCGCCACCGCTGCTTCCGTATCCAGAACCACCTCCACGTTTTTCGTAAGGTGAACCTCCGGTACCGCGACTACTGCTGCGGCCTTCGCCACCTCCGTATGCATTGCGTGGTTTTCCATTTCCACCACCACTACTTGCACCGCCTCCGTATCCACCGCCACTGCTGCGACCGCCACCATAACCACCACCACTGCGGCTTCCACCGCCTCCACGGCTGTCACGTGAATCGCTTCGACCATACCCACCTCGGCTACCACCTTGACTTTTTTCTGTTCCGGCAAATGATGATTGTCCGTGATTTTCGATTCTTATTTTACGGTCGTTAAAAAACTTTCCTTCCAATTTTTTGGTTACAGTTTCAATTGCATCGGGAGTTACTTCGAGAAATGAATATACACCTTTGATATTTACAAAATTAAGGCCCTTAGGTTCGATGCCCGTATTTTCGTAAACAAATTGTTTCATGCTATCGTTGGTAAATCCATCGCGCGAGCCAAGGTTGATAAATAGCTTTGTTACATTTCCATATCCACCACCCGAACGCTCGCCACCGGCAGAAGCACCACCGGCCTTACGATTATTTTGATCGTACACATTCAAATCTAAACCTTGCAGGTAATCGGTTGAGAAACGATTCATCTCTAAAGAAATAACACGTTGTGCCAATTCTTCGGTACTCATTTCCATAAGTGGCAGCATCGATTCTACCACAATGCCATCGAAAATGGCCGATTTTATTTCTGTATTAACAATGGTATCAATAATACCCAACAATTTTTTATCGCGCACATCGGCAGGCGATGGAACCAGCACACGGGCAAAACTAATTCCTGATATACGTTCAATATCGCGCAACTTATAAAACTCGCGCACATTAAGTAAGGTAAGTGATATACCTGTTTTACCGGCACGGGCTGTGCGTCCGCTGCGGTGAGTATAATTTTCTACATCATCGGGCAAGTGGTAATGTATAACATGTGTAAGTCCCGAAATATCGATACCTCGTGCAGCCACATCGGTTGCCATTAATATTTTCACAGAGTGTTGACGAAAGCGGCCCATTACTTTTTCGCGCTGTTGCTGACTAAGATCACCATGCAGGCAATCGGCATTGTAACCATCGCGCACCAGCTTGTCACTAATTTCCTGTGTTTCAATTTTTGTTTGGCAAAATACAATGCCATAAAAACTATCGGCATTAAAATCCAACACTCGTCTTAAAGCGGCAAATTTATCTTTGGCATGCACCACTGCATATTCATGAGTAATATTTACGTTGGCAGTGTTCTTTTTTCCAACGGTTATTTCGATTGGCTTGCGTAAATATTTGTTAGCAATCTCGCGCACCCCTTTTTCCATAGTTGCGCTAAACAGGCATACACGCTTTGTTTCGGGCGTGGTCGATAAAATAATTTCGATATCGTCACGAAATCCCATATTGAGCATTTCATCGGCTTCGTCAAGCACAACGTAATCAATCTGCTCAATGTTTATTTTGCGTCTGTTCATCAAATCTTGCAAACGGCCCGGTGTGGCAATTACAATTTGTGCTCCTCTGCGCAGTTCATCTATTTGAGGAAAAATTCCCGCTCCGCCATACACGGCAACTATCTTCACGCCTTTCATATCCTTAGCATATGCTTTAAAGTCGCGTGTAATTTGCATACACAACTCACGTGTGGGGCATAATACTAATGCCTGAGTGTGGTTGCTGTTGAAATCTAATTTGCATAACAGCGGTAGTCCAAAGGCTGCGGTTTTACCCGTTCCTGTTTGGGCCAAAGCCAAGATGTCGGATTCAGTTTCGAGAAATGCCGGAATCGTTTGTGCCTGCACAGGCGTAGGTTCTTCGAACCCCATAGCAGCGATTGCCGACTGAACCTGATCTGTCAATCCTAACTCGCTGAATAATTTTTTTGTCATTGTTTATTTTTAAGAAGTGGCAAAGGTAGTCATTTTTTACGGTTATTAGGCATTTACTTAGTATACAACATGAAGGCAGCCTACAACCCTTACACAGTAAAGGTTATGGTAATGGTATGGTACAAAATAAAAACTGCTGTTTAGATGCCTGGCGTCCTTAAAGCATTTACTTACAAACAAACTGCTGAGGGTATTCTTTGAATTCAAACTTATTACCTATCGATGATTTTGTTTATTTCTTTCCCAATAAAAACAAAACAGGAATATCAAATCTTTGGTGCCATGCTTTTTCAGAGTGATCGGCACCGGCAAATTCCTTGGTTATCCAATTTTTTGTTGTGTAACCTTTGGCTATCATCAGTTCATCTACTTCAAGTTGTAAGGGTGCATATAATTTATCCAAAGTTTCGGTGCCAAAATCGAAATAAATTTTGTGCGACTTTGCCGATGGTAAATTATTTTTGAGATAATCAAATATTGTAAAAGGCATAGGATTATTTTCTATGCTAAAAATAACAGGCCAATGAGTAGATAAGCAAGCAGCACCGCCAAATATTTCGGGGTATTCGCAAATGGCATAAATAGAAATTAATCCGCCCATACTACTTCCGCTTATAAAAGTATTTTCTTTATCGCTGTGTGTGGAATATGTTTTATCTATAAAAGGTTTTAACTCGGTAATAACAAATTTTAAATAATCATCGGACTTTACCTTAAAGCCATTGAATACAGAACTGCCATCGCGCCTTATCGAATTCATTATTCCCTCCTGTTGCAAAGCCGGCAAAGTTTCGAAAGGTTTTTGCGGACAATACTCACTATGTCTTTCCGTTCCCCATTCCAAATAGCAACAACTATGACATCACGAATTTTATTTTCACTGTTCAATTTCGAAATAATATCATCAACATCCCACGCACTTTTGTTCCATGTTAAATTACTGTCGAATAACATTTGCCCATCTTGCATATATAGCACAGCATATTTTTTTGTGGCAGAATATCCAACGGGCAACCACACATCAACATTTCGCTGAGTTACAAATTTGGAAATAATATTTTCGTGACGTTGCAATTTCCCTGCACATACATTTGGCAATTGTGCGTATGATAAATTCATAAGCAAAACGTAAAAGCCGATAACAAAATATTTCATAGCATTTCTTTTTATGTGATGAAAACAAATTTACTCTAATTCGAAAACGGATGCCGATTTAGCTTCAACTTGAATCGGGTTTTGGATACTTAACTTTGCTTTTGTAAAAATATTTCTGGCCGAAGTTTTTGCGCCCATAATTTCTTCGAAGCGTTTTAAATCAATATTCATTGGCTTTGTATTTTTATTCATCACCACCATTACCATTTTTTCTTTATTGTATCGGAAGTAAACGTACACATTATCGAAAGGTGCAAAATGTAAAAGTTCGCCATCAGCAAACACCGAATTATTTTTGCGCCAGTTTAAAATTTGTGCAAACCATTTTTGCATATCCAATTGCTCTGATGTAAGACCCTTTCCGGTAAAGGCATCTGCAGCATCGTTATTCCAGCCACCCGGAAAATCGGAACGTATAATACCATGGTTACTAAGATGCGAACTGTTGTCCATCAATATTTCGGTACCATAAAATAATTGAGGAATACCGCGCACGGTAAGTAAATAGGTTATCGCCATTTTTGTTAGTGCAACATCTTTATGGAGTTGAGTATAAATTCTATCCATATCGTGATTGTCGCCCATTACCAGAATATTGTTTGGATTGGAATAAGCAAAATCGTTTGCCAATGCCTCGTAAAGTTTTGTTATTCCACGGCCATACTCGCTGCCCGAAGTATCAAGCAACGATGATATCAATGCAGATTGCAAAGGAAAATCCATCACTGTTTTGAGGCAACTTTTATATCCATCATTGTTTATTTTGCCCTGCTGCCAATAAGAAGTTATAAGAGGATTCAAACTCCACTCCTCGCCTACAATATTAAATTCGGGATATTCATTCATGATGGCACAGCTCCAGTTTTTCGAAAATATTTTATCAGAATAACAATAAGTATCTTGACGTATTCCTTGCGCATGCAAAGTTTCGACCCACCATATAGAACTTTGAATAAGATAATTGGCCATAAAATTATTTTTACCATTCATATCGGGCATATGTGTATCGAACCATCCTTCTGTCATTATTTTTTTATCATACTCCGATGCATACTTATCCTGATTCACAGTTCTTCTGTGGCTTGTTATAACAAGTGAGTCAGGATAATTAATCCAGTTTTTAAATGGCAAATCATTCATCCACCAATAATTGCTACCTGTATGATTAATCACATCATCAATAATAATTTTCAAACCATTCTGCCTCGCCTTTACTGCTAATTCTTTGTAATCGTCAAGCGTTCCAAAGCGTGGATCAACTTTGTAGTGATTGGTAATGGAATAACCGTGATAAGAATATTTTTGCATATCGTTTTCGAGCAAAGGTGTAGACCAAATAGCGGTATAACCCAATTGCGAAATATAATCGAGGTGATTGATAATGCCACGAATATCACCACCATGCCGCCCACCATCAAATGCACGGTCTATTTTATTTTCGCGCATACCTTTTACCACATCATTTGTATAGTCGCCATTGGCAAACCTGTCGGGAACAATAAGGCAAACAACATCGCTTGCATTAAAGCCCTTTAGCAAATCAGCATCTTTATCTCTTTGAAGCAGAGGATAACTATGAGTGTATACCATCTTACCATTTTTCCCAAAAGAAATAATCATTGAACCTGGCTTTGCATTTGTGGAAATAACTACATCGAGGAATAAATAATTTTTACTGTCGCCCGTGGTAAATTTTTCAAGCATAACTCCAAGGTAATTAATCGATGGTGTAGTTTCGCCAACATTCTTTCCATGTATCATAAGTTGAAGTTGATAGCTCTTCATTCCAATCCACCAGTTTGGTGGTTCAACATGTTCTATTTGCGCACATACGTAAAATGGCAACAACAAATTTAAAATCACAAAAGCAATTGACTTTATTTTACTCATACATTTTTTTATAAAGAGGTATTGCAAAAGTATGGATTTAATTGAGAACGTTTTTCACGGAACTGATTTTACAACAACCAAATAAAGAAAATAAAATAACAAAGAAAATTGCCCTTCACTTTTTTGACTTTGGTGCAACTACAGTGGTATGCCTGAGTCAACATGTCGATAAACATTGGCTTTTTTATTTTCGATAAATCAACGAAGGTCCAACCTTGCAAACCCCACTTATTGGGCACCGGATAAACTATGGTATTATCAAAAGCAGAAAAAATATTTTGGTCTACGAGCGAAAATTTCAAACATGCCCGATTGTTTTTTACATCATAAGTTGCAAATATTTTTTGTTTCACCCGGAAAGATGTTTTTTCAAAATGGGGTTGCTCGGTCACTTCGGCAAATGACATTGCTATTTTGCGCATGGTTTCGATATCTACTTTTGCCATATTTTTGTTTCAGTAAAATGAAAGATAAAAGTAATAATAAAATTTTGTTTGTATAGAATTTATAATGTTGGAGTTATCATTTGTATCTCTGACAAAAAAGAGTAAAATAAAGTAAGAATATCAAAAAAACATAACTGACCCAATCAAAACTATTTCTTACATTTACACAAAATAAAACAAACCATGAGAAATTTTTATCTGCCATTTCTGTTATTATTTGTAATCAACATCAATGTTCATTCGCAAGTATCACTGCCCTATTTCAACAATTTCGAAAATGACACTACCGGCTGGCAAGTGGTAAACATAAATCCCGGCAGTGAATGGCAATGGGGTGTTCCTTATTATGGTATTCTGCCTTTCTCTTATTCGGGAAATAAATGTTTAGGTGTTGGAATGGATATTGGTTACCAAAATAATGCAAAAACAATTTTATATACACCTGTTTTTGACCTTACCACAGTTGCGGGAGCACAAATGAAATTTTATACTAAATATAAAACCGAAAGCAACTTTGATGGCTGCAACATTGAATACAAAGACGATACAAGTACTACCTGGAAAATACTTAATACCATAAACAATTTCAATATTAACTGGTATAACTCCAATGGTTTTTTTCCTATGTGGTCTGGCACTTCAAACGGCTGGGAGCAACGTGCTTGCGACATTTCGCAATTTGCCGGTGTGGCCAATTTACAATTTCGTTTCGTGTTTAATTCCGATGGAGTTATAACACGTGATGGCTTGTTGATAGACGATTTTTCCATCAGTGATTACAGTAATACATCGATGGACATCACACCGCAATTATATGCACCTCCATGCAATTCTCCTCAGGACATTAGTATAATATTCACAGCTTCAACCTTCGATACTGTAAATACAACAGGAACTGTTGATTCACTAAAAATATTTTTTGGCGATGGTACCGATACTACTTTGAGTTTTAACTACGATTCCAATTATGTGTATGTGAAAATTATGCATAAGTATACAACAACGGGAAATTTTTCTTTGCAAGCTATTTGTGGTGTTGATGGTTTGCCTGCTATAACAACTACTTTACTGAATGCTATTTATATCGATCCATTTTGCGGCAACATTTCAGGGAAAGTATATTTAGATAAAAATGCCGATTGCATTTTTAATAACAATGATGATTCACTTGCCAATCAACTTGTAAGAATAAAATACAGCACGGGACAATTGTATTATGCAAGCACCGATAGCTCGGGTAATTATGCCTTTACTGTTCCAAACTCATTGAGTTATGAAGTAACATTAAACAATGCACAACTGCCTTTGTACAGTATTGTTTGTCCCAATTCGGGCATGTATGCATTATCAACGCTACCTGCTACTAATATTGACTTTTCACTTACGTGCAACACTGGTTACGACCTTGCATCGATCATTCACACACAAAATGTTCGGCCATTAATTCCCACAATTATATATTTAAGTTTTATTCAATACAGTTGCTACGATTCTATTGCCACTGGAAAAATGATACTCGATTCAAATTTAAATTTTGTATCGGCCGATGTGATACCAGACAGCATAAATGGCGATACGCTATTGTGGCAACTGCCTGTTTCGGGTCAGGTACTTTTAAAATTTATTGAAGTCACTGTATTGCCAGATTCAATTTTGCAATTGGGCGATACTGTTTGTAATACGCTTATTATTGAGCCAATAGCCGGTGACATTGATCCTGCTAATAACACTTATATCTCTTGCGGTGCTGTTACAAATTCTTTCGACCCAAATGCTAAGGAAGTAATACCTGATGGAGATATTGATGCAGGACAACTATTACTGTATACCATCTATTTTCAAAATACAGGAACTGCACCGGCACTCAATGTTCGCATTGTAGATACACTGAGCAACAACTTAGAAATTGGCAGTTTGCAAATAATAAATTCCAGTCACAGCATGCATATGAACATCCTTCCCTCGCGGGTGGCGCATTTTGTTTTCGACAATATTAATTTGCCCGATTCAAACACGAATGAACCTCAAAGCCATGGTTTTGTTACCTATGCAGTGAAAGCAAAAACCAGTTTGATTGGTGGTGATGAAATAAAGAATACTGCACATATTTACTTTGATTTCAATAGCCCTATAGTTTACAAATACAACATATAATTTTCTGGACACTATTATTGCGTTGTCACCAAATTTAATTTCTCAAAAGCAAATGGTGCTGTTTCCAAACCCTGCTAGCACAAGTGTAAACTTCTATTTGCCAAATAATGCAATAGCAAGAAAAGTTACCATTCAAAACATACTCATGCAACAAACAGCAATTATGCAGAACCACGACAATACTATCGATGTATCCGGAATGGTGAGTGGTTTTTATTTTGTAAAAGTAGAAGACACTCAAACGAATGTTTATATTGAAAAGCTAATCATTAATAACGACAAGAATTAAAAATGAATTGTTTTTTTACTGATAAAGAAGAAGCACAATAATGCACAACAAAAATTTATCAGCTAAGCATAGACTGCTTCGCTGTTCGAGAATGCTCACCGTGACAATTCGCAATGACGCAAGAAGAAGCCTGAACTCTTGGTACTCAACACTAATTACTCAATAACAAACACTTAATACTCATTACTAAATACTCAATACTATTTACTAAATACTCAATACTAACAACTCAATACATCCCCAAAATGACTAAAAAAGAACGCTACGAAAAAATCATTTCATACTTCGACACACATCATCCTCAGGCAGAAACGGAATTGGTGTACGATAATCCTTTTCAACTATTAGTATCAGTTATACTTTCGGCACAATGCACTGATAAGAGAGTGAATATGACAACGCCATTTATTTTTGCGAAATATCCCGATGCAAAATCTATGGCCAAGGCAAGTATGGAAGAAGTTTTTCCATTAATAAAAAGTATAAGTTACCCGAATAACAAAGCGAAAAATCTTATTGGCATGGCGCAAATGCTAAGCACTACTTTTAAAAATGTTGTACCCGATAGTATAGAAGAACTTGTAAAGCTACCCGGTGTGGGCCGCAAAACTGCCAACGTAATTGCATCGGTAGTTTACAATCAACCTGCTATGGCTGTCGATACACATGTGTTTCGAGTGAGTGCCCGATTGGGATTGACAGTGAATGCCACTACTCCACTCGCATGCGAAAAGCAATTGGTAAAACATATTCCCGAAAGTAAAATTGCCATTGCGCATCATTGGCTTATACTTCATGGCAGATATGTTTGCATAGCACGCAATCCCAAATGCAACGAGTGTGAGATAAATGGATACTGCAAATTTTTTGAAGGGTTGAAGAAAAAAACTCGAGTTTAGTAAGCACTTTATCTCGACAGGTAATTAAAAAGGAAAAGATAAAAATTATGTCGAAAAATATAACTGTAGATATCTCCAGTTTACAATGATTAATTTCTCCGTTCGTTTATTAAATTGAAATTTAATTTTTATTAAAATAAATAGGCAAATCCATTTCAATCTTAGGTGCTAATTTTAATTTGCAAAGTATATGATTTGGTAAAACATATTTCAAGTTCCGTATCAATCTTCAATAGTAATTTTGAAAAACCAAACAAGACCCATTAATCTCCCCCGCCACAACCGCTCCCACAACTTGAACTGCAAGAAGTTCCACCATCCGAACCACCATCATCACTATCAGAACTATCATCGCTATCAAAACCCCAACTAGCGGTAGCACCACCACCACCAAATTCACCACCACCAAATTCCACATCATGACTTTCAACAGATGGAAAAAATGAAATCAATGTTTCGCTGTTATCATCAGTGCCATAAACAGTAGAGACCAATTTATTTTTTTTGGGCTTTTTAATGCCAGCAGCATTTCCTTGAAATTTTGTGGCATCCCAAATTTCTTCTGGCGGCTCCAAACCAAATTCTTTTTTGTATAAATCAATAGTATAAAAATATTGAGATTGAAAAGTTTCAGTTTGACTATTTATGGAAACTAATTCAGGATTGTGATCAAAATCATATTCTATTATATTCTTACAAAAATTGCGATAACCTACACTGAACAATAAATGCTCATGCCACACCTGGTCAATAATTTTAGATGGAGTTACTCCGCAATCACTTATCACTCCTAAATAAACAAATTTTTTATATTCCCAAATAGCTTTCATGGCAAATTGTTTTTTCCAATTGAATTTTCGGCAAAGCTTGTCGGCAAAAGCTTTTGTAAACGGGCTCTGTCCTCCAAATTTTGCTATTATTTCATCCCAAAAATGTGTAGGCACTAAATTGTCGAAATGGTAATTTGCAATATTTAACCATAGTTCTTTTTTATTCATAATTATGTTTGTTGAGTTTTAATCAATTTCTACATGTATTTTTTATTCTATCAAAGAAGCGAATTTTTTTGCAGCTATATTAGACATACTTTTTGTAAGGTGAATATCAAATTTCTCCTTTATGATATCAGCCATTGTTTCATCAAATATTCGCAACACGAGCCTAATCCCAAATTGAAAATGCCTTGCGTTTAATCCGATTTCAAGATTTGCAAAATCATTATTAATAACAGAAATTAATGCCCGGCAATTTTCTGCTCCGGCATTTTGAAGCACATGTGGATCACGAGCATTGCCTATGTAAACATCCACCCCATTTTTTCGAAAATAGTCAATGCTTGACGAATCAACATTAGACTCAATAATAACAATTTTATCCCCTTTCTTATGAAGTTCATCTGCTATAAAAAACCCAAGTCGCCCAAGTCCACAAAGTATAATATGGTTTTTGTAATAATATTTCTTTTGACCTAATGCATGTTGCACCCTCCTTTTTATTATTCGATCGATAAGCAGAGAAAAAATTAGCCACATAAAAATAGTAGAACACAAAATAAGCACAATGCCAATAACCTTGCTGATCGCGGTGGAATTTTGCAAATTGAAATCGCCATATCCCACAGTTGAAATGGTAACGACAACAAAATATAAGGCATCTATCCATGATAACTGTTCTTTAAAATGAAAATATGCCACAGCGAAAAGAGCCAGAAATACAAATGCTGCAATCAACTTAATTAAAAAATGGTCTTTCGATATTTTTCCATTTTCATCAGGCTCCTTTTTGATTTTTGATTTTACACCCTTTACAATATTCCTATCAAGTTCTTCAACAAAAAATGGTGCTGCAATTTTTGCCGGATTTAATATTGTTAATCTTTGATTGGCTTTTTCTAAGTGCGGTTTTATATTCTCGTTAAACAATGAAATAGCTACATTGATGTTCGTGTATAAAGCCATCATTACAATAGCCATTTCAAGATTGTCTTCGTCCTTCTCGTATAAAATGTAAATCATTGAAAAGGAATCCATATCTAATTCCTGGAATGCTTTCTTAGTTTCAATTATAGTTGATGAATCATTACTTGGGAAATTGGGAAAAAGGCTCGGCAAATGTGTTACTAAATAACCCTTTTGAGTTAATAATAACTTTGTACGGTTGGCCAGGTGACCCGATCCTAAAACTAAAATTGCTTTATCTTTCATTTTCAAAATAAGCTAATATCTAAAACAAACTTTGTTGCCGGTCAACTTTTACTTCCTGCAATATTTTATCGGTATCGTTGGCAACATTATTTACCAAATTCGAAACAGTGTAGGCTTCCATTTGTTGCGGTTCATAAGGAAGCAAAACATCCAGCAAATCTGCCGTTGAAATTTCTTTATCGAGCCATAATTTTTCGTGTTGTGGCTGCAATATTACCGGCATGCGATTGTGAATAGGAGCCACCAATTCGTTTGGAGTAGTTGTGATAATAGTAAATGACGAAACTGTTTTTCCCTCACTATTTTTCCATTCGCTGTACAAGCCGGCAAAGGCAAAAAGTTTATCGTCTTTTAAATGTATGCGATAAGGAATTTTTTGCTTACCAACTTTTTGCCATTCATAAAAACCATCGGCAGGAACCAGACATCGCTGATGCAAAAATGCTTCGCGATACATGCGCGATACCAATAATTTTTCGGACTGCGCGTTTATAAGGCTGTAACTCATTTTATCGTCTGTAGCCCATGCCGGTATAAAACCCCAACGGAAAAAATCGATGCGCGTCTTTGCTGCAATGGTAATAACCGGAACACTTTGAGCCGGTGCAACGTTATACCGCTTTACCAGGTCTTTGGTATAAAACGTAGCGCCAAATCGTTCTTCAATTTCAAGTTCTATTTTCGTAAGTGAAAATCGGCCACACATTGTTGCTAATATTTTTTGCAAATGTAATCAATGATTTATGGCATCGATCAACTATGCAATTAAAATGTTTAATTTGCCACAAATGGAACGTATCAAACTTAGCAAAACATTTTTTATTCACTTCATGGAAGCATACACTATAAAACTCGAAAAATATAACAACCAACTTATTTCACTTAAAGCAACACATAAGTCTGTTAGTATTGCGCGACTAACTATTGCACTTGTATTTTTAGCAGCTATTTATTTATATTCTTCAGGGCCAACAATTGCTATGGTGGTAATCGTTTGGAGCTTTACTTTCATTTGTCTACTTGATGAAACGCCATCAAATTTTATCGGCCCAAATAGAAATAACAAAAGCACTTATAAGCATCAACCAAAACGAAATAGACTTTCTCAATGGGAAAAAAGAAATTTTTGATACCGGAGAACAATACCGCAATCACGAAAATCTATATGCATACGACCTCGACTTTTTTGGCCCACAATCTTTGTACGAACATATTGAACGCACGGCCACATTTATGGGCGGAAAAAAACTTGCCACGCTATTGCAATCAAGTTTAAGTGCCGAAAAAATTCCGCTCAATCAACAATCAATAAAAGAGTTGGCAACTAAAATAGACTGGCGGCAAAATATACTTGCAATCGGAATGGTGAATATGGACAGTGAGCAATTATATTCACGATTGAAACTATGGTGTAAAAATGAGCAACACGCCCCCGATAAAAATCTGAATGCCATTTCTTACATACTGCCTTCCTTACTATTTGCGGCTGCCTTGCTATATCTATATGTGGACAATGTGGCTTTTAAAAATATATGCTATGCACTAGTAACCATTAACCTTATAATCATTGGCTCTTATGTAAAAAGGATTAAACATTTAATAGAAGGCATCGACAAAATACATAAAACTATATCACAATATGGGTTGATTCTCGAACAAATTGAAAATGAAAAATTCGAAAGCATTCAATTAAAAAACCTTCAGGCTGAGCTTACAAAAAATAATACT
>JADKFV010000039.1 GCA_016717325.1 Bacteroidota bacterium
TTTTTCCACTTTCTAAAGTTCATTTAAAAAAAACCAATAATGGTTTTTCTTTTTTGGTAATTATAAATGGCAAATTTCATTGCAGGGTCAATGTTGTTATAGAAATCATCAAAACCCATATCGGTGGCCAGTTCGGGTGATGTGAATTTACGTTTATCGCGTGCATCAAAATCCTGCCACCATAACCAGCTAAGGTTTACCTGCAACTTGCTGTTAGGCAAAGTTTCTGTTTTTGTATCGCCATAAAAATTAATATTTTCGGATGTGGGTTCGCCCACGAAAATTACTTCGGTATATTTTTCTAATGCGTTTACCAGGTTTTGACAAGCAGAAAAAGTTCTTCTGCCAATGATGCAAAAGAATTTTCCCTTCTCATTTATTTTTCTTGATTTTATAATGCTGGTAACAGTTTCTTTATTGTGATAATTATTTCCGCCACCGTTCATCCTCACATCTAAAATTAGCTGATGCACGTTATTGCTGTCAATAAAATTTACCATGCGTTTAAAAAAGTCTGCTATCGTTTTCTTTCCGTCATTTGATATAACACTGTGCCGTACATAAAGCGTTTTGCTTTCAGGCAAGTATTCCATATATCGATAAGCATCAGGTTCTTTCATCCATAAGGGCGTGGAATTATTTTTTCGCGCTTCCATCCACTCATCAGTCGCTTCAAGCCCTGTCATGCCCGAATATTCAAAATCTATTTTTTTAAAAACAACACTTGCTTCCTTACCATCTTTTAAATATTTTATGGATACCTCTTCAGCGTTGTTACTTATGTTTTGAGTTTCTAAATATTCAGGAATTTGTAAAAAGAAAGGGCAATTGGATTTAAATCCCTGCTCGTTTTCATAAGAAACCAATGGCCGGACAGCTTCTATAGCATCATTTGTTTTCATGTTTCCAATCATGGTTACTTTTCCTCCGATGCAACCTGCATAGCCTTTATCAGCACTTTTAATATAAAGGCCATCACTAAACCAATACAACTCGAATGGATAACGGTGCAAAAGTGAAATCGTACCGGGCGCCTTTTCATTGCTCAAGCTTCCATGTTGATGCAGGTTGAAAGTATTAACCTGTATGTCCAATATGAAACAAGGCAATAAGTTTTACAAAACCTGCTAATGCCTGTTCATTGCTCATAGAGGGCAACTGTTTATTCAACTCATCGGCCTGTTTATCCCAATCCTCTGCTGTGATGTTGTAAAACAGATTTGAATATTTTGTGTGAATGGTGGTTTTTAAATATTTTAAATCTTCTTGTAAAAGATTTGCGTTTGTTTGTTGGGCTTGTGCATAATTCACGAGCAAACTAATTACTACGAATAGAATTGTTTTAAGTTTTATTTTTTTCATTTTATTTTTTAATTAATTTATTTGTAAACTCCAATTCCAAATCAACATTGTTTATTTTATCCATTGCAGTTGGAAGCACGGTATAATTTGGAATGATTCCCCTGTCTGTGTATTGATAATCTTTTACTGCCATGCGATAATTCATTAAAGGAATTTCAATTCTTATTTTGGAATTGGGTAATGTAAAATCCGGTGTAGGTCCTGAACAATTGCCATAATAATTGCCTCCGCTTTCTTCGCCTATAAAAATTGCTTTGGTGTGAAATTGAAGAAGCGATAAAAATTCGCTTGTGGTAGAAAAACACCACCCGTTTATCAATGCATAAATATTACCTGTGAATGTTGGCATGGAAGGATGTTGAATACCTGCATTGGGATGTTGTATATTATCAAAAGTCCCTTCGCTATTTGCTATCAACATTCCTTTTGGCGCTTTCATGTCGGGCCTGTTGGTGTATTGAAAAAAATTAAAACTTTCTTTATTCATTCGTAAAGATTTATAGTAATCAAAATCATGATTGATAAAATAGGAAAACAAAATTTTGCCGTACTCGTCTGTTCCGCCACCGTTATCACGTACATCAAGAATTAAATTTGAAATATGGTTTGCGTCCAACTCTTCAAAAGACTTTTTTAGAAATTTCTCATAATCCATTTTGTGTTTTTTAAACTCTCCTTTATCAAAAGTTGTAATTCTTAAATAGGCAGAAGATTTATCTTCACTCATGCTAAATTCCGCAGGCTTCTGTGCATCAATTTCCGGATAGCGTTCTTTTCTAATTTCATTTAGTTTGTCAAAAAATAATCCTTGCAGCTTACTTGTTTTAACAGTGGTTTCATTTTGCGAAATGTATTGCGCCTCATAAGTTTCAGAATAGCCATAAAGCATAAAAAAATATCTTGTAAAATAACGTGAGCTTGAAAGCAAGCGATATTTATGAGTTACATTATTTCCATCTGACGGAAATATCAAAAGAAATTCTTTGATAAAATCTGCTGTTGAATGTCCGTTGATTGAAACAACTTGTGCCCCTAAAAATTCTTTATCACTTAGTGTTGAATAATTCCGTTGAACATATAATTTATCGTCAGCATAATAAACCCTGAACGGAATGGCAGTGGCACCTTCGTCTAATGAATCCAATTTAACTTTTGGAGGAACTACTTTTAAATGCCCGTCACCAATTTGTGATACAACTTTGCAAAGCACAATCATAAATTCTCTATTTGTCATTTGGTGTGTAATAGAAGAGGAAGTCGCCTCAAATATGGAATCCATTTGAGTTTTTGATTTAAACAAATAAAGCCCGGGATGCCCTTCTTCCAAAGAAGTTCTCAAAACATTAAAATCCTGTTTTAATTCTTCAACTGAATAAATTTCTTTTATGATATCTTTCTTTTGTCCGCGGGAGGATAAGGAAAGCGAAAAGAATATTAGAAATATTAAGTTGAGTTTCATACTTGTAAGTTTTTAATTGTTCAATAATTTTTTTCCCTTTTTAGTATTTAATTAATCAGGTTATGCAAGCAACGCTTTTTCATAAAATATTTTAGCTTCAACTTTAAGTAATATTTATTTTCGAAACTCAGCATAGTTGTCAATTGAGATTTATTTTTTTGGCTCCAGAATCCAGGTTTTTACATAATCCAAATACTCCGGAATTGGCTTCGGTTTACCCTTGATAAAACTGAATAAGTTGAAGTTCAACAATTCAACAGAATCAGCAACGGTTTGGATTAGATGACCTGTATTTTTGAACTGATGGATTCTAAAAAAAGTTGTGGTTTTAAGCGAATCATTCAATTGTAAAATGGATTGTTCAACAGGAATGTGAGAGTCCTTTTCACTATAAATAAACAGTAGCGGAACACTTAGATTTCTCCAATAAGGGATGGGCTCAAAAACACTTTTACGATAATGATTGAACATCGGTTTCTTGAGCGAATCTTCCGGTAAAAGTTCGGGGTTATATTCAAAATCTTTAAACCATTTACGGTCTTTAAATTTTTGTTTTAATAGTATAACCTTTTCTCTTCCTTCAAACGTGGCAACATATTCAGTTACGGAGCGATTATAATTGAGAATCTCTTCAATATCATTTACTGCATATCCCGATTCAGCAAGTTCTCTTCCTTTTTGAAATAAATCTGATTGATAAGGCGGCACTAAAGGACAAGAAGTGCAAACCGTAAATGACACATTATCCAGATGCTGTAAGGCAATCGGTACAACCCACCCTGCCTGACTTATTCCTAATATTCCTGCCTTGCTTTTGTCAATGTCGGGGCGATTAATTATAAACTTATACGTTGCTTGTAAATCTGAGGCAAGTAAATTAAAATCAGGGTTTTCATCATAGATTCCTTCCGAATCGCCTACACCTCGTTTATCAAAAATAAAAACAGCTATCCCGTTTTTTGAAAAATACTCCCCATAGGGCGTATAATAAAATGAGCTTCTCACACCTTTTCCGGAGCCATGGGCAAGCACGATAAGAGGGTATGGCGGTGGTGTTAACGGCTTGTAAAATGTGCCGGTGAAACGAGTTTGTCCAATATTATATTGAAGGGTTTCTGTATTATACTCATGCTTGCACGAAACTAAAGCCATACATACCAATATCATTATTAAGTTGAATGTTTTTAAGCTAGTTATCATAACTCTGTATTTAATTATTATTAGAACTCCTAAGCACCTTTGTTGTTAGTTTAACAAGTAATTCCATCAAAGTTGCTTTATGGTTTGTTTAGCTTAAACATAAATAATCTGCTAACAGAAGATACGAAATAAGCATATTGTTTTTTTCATTATGTTATGATTTTGTTTCAAAACCTCCTCAATTACCTTTAATCAATTTTACAGTTTTAAAATTTTCATTAGAATTTATTTTGCAGAAATAAATTCCTCTATTTAATTTATCTAAATCAATGCTGATTTTATTTTTACCAGGTTGAAGATTTGTTGTTGAAATTGTTTTTACTTCTCTGCCCGTCACATCATTAATTGAAATAGAAATATTTTTTGTTGCTGATAAATTAAATTCTAAAGTTAATGTAGCAGAAAATGGATTTGGGAATACGGAAAATTCCGTTGTTGGACTATCATAAATACCTGTGTTAATGCTGTTGAATGTATCGCTGAATTTTGCCACTATCAAATTAGGATTAAGGCAGCATGGCACATATAGTAAGGTGTCCCATGGTGCAGAACTTTGCGCTGTGCCTGTAAGATAAAAGGTGCTGTCGTTAGCTAAAGCAAGACCTAAGCCGGCATCATCAGAACCGCCTCCCATAACACGAGCGTAAGCTATAAGCCCGTTGGAGTCATAGCGTGCAATAAAACAATGTGCGCTTTGAGTGAAGATTGGCACTGAATGTTATCGAAAGTTGCATTCAAAACATTGCCTCCAGGAAACCCTGTAATCACTGTATTGCCGTTTGCATCTGCGATGATGTCCCAGGCTTCATCATTCACAAGGCTTCCACCATGACGAAGCCACAGAGGAGTGCCGACAGCATTTACTTTCAACGTAATTACTTCATGGTCGAACATGGTGTATCCATTAAAATATTGCAAACCGAATTGCACAGTATCTCCACTGGCATGACCCGTTATGTAAGTATTCTCATTTCCGTCAATTGCCAATCCATGTAGGAAAGTGCCGTTTGTGCCACCACCACTGCTTAACCACTGGCAGGTAAGGTTACTATCAAGTTTCAACTCAAAAACATGAAAGACCGAAGCGTTTGCAGTAAAACCATTGAGTGTAATGTTGTCGAAGAATGCACCGCCTACATAAATATTTCCGGAGCCGGATGCTACTTCAACTTCTCTCGCCTCCTGATGTACAGCGCTAATGTCATTTAGTTGAATGAGGTCAGTGCGTGTGCCATCCGGAAGGTAACGAAGCAAAATTCCGCCATCGTAAGTTAAGGATAGCGAATCGAAAAGATTAGTTCCATCTACTGTTCCAACAACAACAATACGCCCTTGGTCATCTATGTCAATATCATTGAAGCCAGCACCCAAACCTTTGCCGCCACCGTGTTTCATCCACTGAATGTTTCCATTCAAATCATACTTTGCCAAAAAACCATGACGGCTGTTACCGGGATATGTATAGGAAATTGTATCGAAGGTGACCGTGGGGTTAGCGATTTGTGTTCGGAATGCACCACACACATATACTGCATTGTCGGCAACAGACACCTTCACCGATGCTTCCTGAATATCCACAAAGCCGGGACCGCCAAAAGTTCGCACCCATTGCACAAAACCGGCAGCATCATATTTAGCAAGGCATCCATCTTGCTGAGCAGGAACAAAAAGCCCGGAGAAGTAACTGTCTATTGCAAGATGTCCGATTACATAAGTGTTACTATTTGAGTCGGCATCCACAGCGGTGCCATTTTCGTTTGAACTGAATGGTGTTGAACCGGCATCACGAATCCATTGAATTGATTGTGCATTGAGATTATGAGGAGTAGTTATTGACAGAATAATTCCTGAAAATAAAATGGTAAATAATTTATTCATGATTTTAATTTTTAATCATTTTAATAGTTTGTAAATTTTTATTCGATTTAATTTTACAGAAATAAACTCCATTTGTTAACTTTGAAATATCAATAGTAATGTTGTCTGTACTTTTATAAGAATTGCTTATAGAATTTAGTTGTACTTCAGTTCCAAGATTATCATATATCAGAATGGAGATGTGATTTTTCACTTCCTGGTTGCATGACAAGTTTATTATCGAACGTGCTGGATTCGGATAAATAGTAAATATCTTTTTGAGAATATAGAGGTCATTAATTCCCGTTAGACCGCCACCGTTATTGGTGAAAAATATTTTACCCGTTTGCCCAACTGACCAGCCGTTAAGATTGTCAGCAAAACAAACATCATACAAATCGCCAGAGAATGTAATGGGTTGATTAATCCAATTATTTCCACCATCAATTGTTCTGATAATTTTTCCTGTGCCAACAGCAGTGCCAATTTCTGAAGTTGTAAAATGCACCGCAAATAAATCGTTTGTCGCTCCGTTGGTTTGCATCATCCAGTTGTTACCGCCATCAGTTGTTTTTAAAATTGAACCACCGTAACCGACAACATATCCTGTGTCAACATTTACAAATGAAACGCTCCGCAACTCATTTGTAGTGTTGCTTGTTTGTTGTGTCCAGTTGTTTCCACTGTCAATAGTTTTTAAAATAGTTCCGTTAAAACCTACAGCAAAAGCAATAGAATTATCTATCATTATAATGCCCGCTAACTCAACAGTAACATTACTGTTTTGCAAAATCCAACTTGCTCCTCCATCAGTTGTAGTGATGATTACTCCATTTTGTCCTGATGCCATTCCGTTTAACGAATCATTAAAATGAACATGAACCAAATGTTCGGTTGTGTTGCTTGTTTGATTTGTCCAATTGAGCCCTCCATTTATGGTGTTCAATATCAAACCTGATTCACCAACAATAGTTCCATGCAATGAATCAACAAAAAACACATCACGCAAAAATTGAGTGGTGCCGCTAGTTTGTGACGTCCAGTTTAATCCTGCGTTTGCGGTATGCTTAATTACTCCGTTTGTTCCAACCGCAAAACCATTTTGATTGCTTGTAAAAGAAACACCAAGCAAAGTTTCTGCTGTGTTGCTGATTTGAGGAGTCCATTGGCAAAAGGTATTCAATGAAAATAAATTCATTAAACAAGCAAGCCACAATTTATTATTTCTTTTCATGTATTAGTTTTAACAAGAGCGTAATTTTGTATTTAATTTATGGCTTTAAAAAAGCTACACTCGAAATTTTATGTTCACTCATTAAGTTTATCCAATATTTTCCGGCACCAATTCTTTGAACATCTATTTTTATTGCTCCAATAGATTTTTGTTCTGATGAAAGAATTATTCTTCCTGTTTCATCAATTATGCTCCAACCGTCAATTATTTGAGATTCATTTTTAGATTGAATGCTAATCGATTTTTCTGTTGGGTTTGGAAATATGGCAAAAATATTGTCTTGACGAATTTCGTTCACACCTGTTACCAGGCACAAGTTGTTGCTGCCCTCATCATGACAATAAAATTGGTTAGGCGAAACATTTGTAATCACATCAGTTTGTCCGCTTGAGAATATAAAAATAACAGAATCAATTAGCGTTGCATTTCCAAGACCGAAATGCACACGCAAATCATTCTGACTTTGAAAACTATTTTGAGCATTTATTTCTCTTAATTGCCAAACCGGATTTCCATTGATGACCGCTTTTAATTTTACAATGGTTCCTATTGCAGATTTATTGGAAGCAAAACCGTTGCATTTAATATTTGCCCAATTGTTTGAATTGCCGGAAGTATTTTCAAACAAAGCGCGTCCTGCATTTTGTCCATGAAAAAATAAATCGAGATCGCCATCATTATCATAATCACCGTTGGTTACTCCGCAACTACTAATGCTCCCTATACTTATTGCCGGAGAAAAAGCCAGACTACCATTGTTTAAATACAATTTTGATGTGGATGCATCGGCAGTAATTACAACATCAAGGTCGCCATCGTTATCATAATCGCCCCAGCAGTTGGTCAGATTTTGTGTAGTGGTTGTAAAAGGAGCTATATGCGAAAGATATGCACCCCCGGTGTTTTCATACAATCTGGTTTGCGCACCTGCATAATTTGTAAGACATAAATCCAAATCGCCATCGTTATCAGCATCAATAAAATTATAACACTGCCCGTCCTGCTGCTGAGTTGCAAATAATTCTGTAGTCATTAATTGAAGTGTATCCAAACCGGTTTCCACTTTCATGTTTTTATAACAGTAATCGAAGCCAGGTGTGCCTCCGGGTCCGCTTGCAATAAACAAATCCATGTCGCCATCTAAATCATAATCGCTCCAATAAGGAACGGTATATGTATCGGTAATGTCAGTAATTGCATAACCAATAATGTTTTGTGGAGTTACAGAATTATTTGTGTTTAAATAAAGTTTGCAAGGAAACGGACCTGCTGCGTGAAAACCCGCAGCGTGAGCGTAAATAAAATCAAGGAAGGCATCGTTGTTCCAATTTCCAATAGCGCAACCCCACGAAGGAAAAGTATTAAGGTTTGCAATCTGCGCAGAGATGTTTGTAAATGTTCCTGCTCCATCATTCAAAAAAAGCACCAGAGGGTCTTTCTGATATGATACAATCTATATCACCGTCATTATCCAGATCGGCCCAGCTGCTGCCACCTTGTGGCTCTAACGGTGTGTAAGGCAAATCAGCAAGTGCCGTGAAACTACCGTTGCCATCGTTACGGAAAAGTTTATTAGGATAAGCAAACAAATCGATATCACCATCGTTATCAAAATCAATCCAGGCCGCACCTTTGTAAATTCCGTTTGACGTAAAGTTGTAACAGGGTTTGTTCCATTTATAACTTTTGTAAACCCGCCTTGTGCATTTGCCAGCATACAATTTAAAAATTGGATTATTGCAAACAAGAAGAAGACATATTTAATTTTCATACCCTTATTTTTCAGCAAAATAATGTGTGGTAAAACTAATTTAAGTCATCACCGATAAAGTATTACTCAATTCAATCTGATTTTGTTTAGATTGCGGTAAGCTGTTGGAGTTACTCCCACAATTCTGCGAAAGGCGGTATTAAATGTATTCTTTGTATTGTAGCCAACGGTGTAGGCCACTTCAATAATGTTCATTGATTTTTTATCTGAATCGAGCAGCAATTGTTTGGCATCTTCAATGCGTAACATATTGATGTATTCAAAAAAGTTTACTTTGTAATACTGATTGATTACTTGTGAAACATAATGTTTGGCAACTCCTAGTTTTATAGCAAGCGTTTCTAATTTCAATTCACTCTCCCGGTAAAGTTTCTCATTCAACATCAATTGCTTAAGGGCTTCCGCTAATTCATTACCTATATCAGCAGTGAGTCCTGAATTTTTGTATTTGACAGAACCAATTTCAATAGAAGATTCCGGTTCAGTTATCTCTTCCGTTTTGGGAACAATTAAAACATTTTCTTCAGGCTGGCCAATTAAAATATTTGCCGTATAATCATAAACTAAAGTATGATCTTTTTTTTTGTCAGGATTGTTCTCTGCAATATTTTCTTTGTAAGAGAAATAAATGTTTTCAAGATTTAATGATTCTGTAACAGGAAAGCCATCAAGAATTTTTTTCTTGCCGTAGGCCATATAAATTATTGAAACAATGCTTACACACATTCCGGTGGAAACGAAATAATCTGTTGTCAAAGTAAACCACGATTGGCGAACCATGATGAAGTATGAAATGTAACAGGCAGTGTAAAAACCAAATAGTCCCACAATTATTAAAAGCCAGTTGTTAATATGACCTATGCGTTTTTCTTTTTTGATTTTTAAAAGTATCACTATAAAATAAGCCGTCATGTGAGCCATGATAAGATAGGTTACATACTGCAAATCGAGCACAAAATATTTTATCATCTTATAGTGATATATTTTAAGATTGGCAGTGCTTAAATAATAAGGCAGCATGAAAATAAAAATAGCGATAGCCGGAATGAAGTGGAAAATATATTTCGATTTCTTTTTGTTTTCCGAAAAAACATAATCAACATAAATCAATAATAAAGGGCCAAATAAAAGTTGAAGGGTTAAACTGATGTTGCACAACTGATGATATTGTTCTTGCAATCCCGTCCAGAAGAAAACGTATTCGAGAATGATAATTGATTGAGCTAGTAGAAAAAAGGTGATGATTAAGTCGGCAGTATTTTTATTTTTTATTGCTAAAAACGAAAAGATAACAGAGTGTACAATCCCGAGGAATGCAAAACCATAAAAAAGTAAGATGGGTAAACTCATTTGTTTTTCTTTTTGGTGCAAATAAGCTAAAAAACCGAACGACATTGGTAATTCCCGATAAAATATGACTTGAAATTTGTATTATTTTGTCAGATATGGTGCTAAAGACCTTTGCAAAGGGCGATTGTATTTTTTCGATTCGGGCTTAGTTTGGGATTTTGTAAGAGGTGGTAAAATTTCTTTATACTTATTTCTTTATTTCATTTGTTTACATTTACACCTTACAATTTAATAAACCAATTTCTATGATGAAGCGCTCACACGCAATAAGACATTTGCAAAAATTTAAAATTGCAGACTCAAAAAATTATCACTGACTATTTTTTTTCTAGCATTTTATTTACAGGTATCAGCACAAGACGAATATGAAACATGCTCTATGGAAGGCGAGGCGGCATGGGAGGGCGATACTGTTGCATTGCAAAAGTTTGTTGCCACTTGTGGTAAGATTGATACGTTAAATTTAGATTCGCTCCATCATCGTGCTGGTAAAAATGCCACCTATCAGCAAATTACCATGCGGCTCAATAACGGTAAGGTTATACGTACCGATAGTGTTTATTTTGTTGCCGAAACAATGCCGCAGTTTAAAAGTGGCGCAAGTGATATTATTAAATATCTTCATGATAATATTCGCTACCCTGCAAAGGCAATGGAAAACAAAATTTCGGGAACCGTGTTGCTTAGTTTTATTGTGGCCCGCGATGGATCATTGACAAACATTAGAATAGAACGGGGCCTTGGCAGTGAACTTAATGTGGAAGCAATAAGGGTAATAAAGGCGATGCCAAAATGGACGCCCGGAAAAATAAAAGGTAAACCTGTGCGTGTACATTATACAATGCCAATAAAATTTAAGTTGAGTTAATTCTGTATCGAAATATTCTCGTCAACATTATTTTGACAAAGCATCTTTAGTTACAATTCTACCATCATCCATTTCAATTATTCGTTGTGTATTTGTGCAAAGCTATTGTCGTGAGTTACTATCAAAAGCGTTTGATGATAAACGGATGTAAGTTCTTTAAAAATATCGAAAACGATGGCACTGTTGCGGCTATCGAGGTTGCCTGTAGGTTCATCGCCCATAATGATTAGCGGGTCATTGATCATAGCGCGTGCAATGGCTACACGTTGCTTTTCACCACCCGATAACTGATTGGCCATTTTAAGAGCAAGCTTTTCAATGTCAAGAATTTTCAATAATTCCATTGCTTTATTTTCCAATTCCAGTGCAGATATTTTTTGAAGTTTCAATCCCGGCAACATAACATTTTTTAATACCGAAAACTCATTGAGTAAATAATGAAACTGAAATACAAAACCTATTTTTTCGTTGCGAATAGATGCCAGTTGCTTTTCGGTTTTGTGTTCCATCAACTCGCCATCAATAAAAAGTTTGCCGGTATAATCGGTATCCATAGTTGACAAAATATATAACAGTGTAGATTTGCCACAACCCGATTTGCCAATTACAGAAACAAACTCGCCTCTGTTAATTGAAAAATTTATATCCTTTAAAATATCGATTTTTACCGGATCGTAAAACGATTTATTTATCGATTGTGCTTCTAAAACTTTGGTGGCGGTCATGTTATTTTCCTCTTATAATTACTACAGGATCTATAGCACTGGCCTTGCGTGCCGGAAACCAACCTGCAAAGTATGTAGTAACAATAGCAAACACACCGGCTATTAAATAGTATTTAGGATTGTAATCGATGGGGAATGTTTTCACTGTTGGCAGTGCTGCAGTTACAAAGGGAATTTGGTCAATTAAACTGCTGAGTAAAAATCCGAAAATATAACCGGCAAGAGCACCAAAAATTCCTATGCTTAACGCAATGGTGAGAAAAATCTTTTTTACATCCCCTCCCGAAAAACCGGTAGCTTTTAGTATGGCAATGGTGTCCATCTTTTCGTAAATCATCATGTTGAGAATGTTGTAGATGCCAAATCCTGCAACTATTAAAAGTGTGATACCTACTGCGTAAGAAATTATTGAACGCACGTTGCTTCCCGTTTCGAATTGTGCATTCGCAGTTTGTATATCTTCGGCCGATATGCCGAATAATTTTCTGTATTCTATTGCCAGTGCTGGTGCCAGTGTTATGTCATACAATTTCACCTGAACATCGCTTATGTAGTTATTGGGTTTGCCCAGCAATTTTTGTGTGGTGGTCATGCTTGCATAGCTTTGCACTTTATCTAAATCGGCCAGGCCCGATTGAAAATATCCTACAACTTTGAGTGGAAATCTTTCTCCACTCGGTGTAACAACGGTAACAATATCGCCCATTTTTGCCAACATTTTATCGGCCGCACCTTTACCAAGTATCACGCTGTTTGTAACATTTTTCAAATCGAGATAATTGCCGGTGGTAACATAATCTTTAAAGAAAAAAAGTCTCGATTCCTCGTCCACATCTACTCCGTTTATTACACCATTCAAATCGATAGTTCCGAGGCTGTAAAATACCTGCGCGGCAATTTTGGGTGCCACACCTGCCACACGCTTATCTTTGTGCAACGTTTTCATTATTGCTTCTACGTCATATATTTCGGGGCGCATGTTTGCAGGCTTTATGGATTTTACAAAGTTGTGTGTTTCTTTATATTCTTTCCATCTGTTTATGGTTGCACTCGGTAGGTTTTATATCGTTGAATAATCTTACATGCGCAGTGCGATTCAAAATCAAACCATCGAGTAAATGATTTAATCCATTCATAAAACTTAATAATGTAATAAACATGGTAATGCTAAATGTTACACCAATGGCGGCTATAAGTGTCTGTTTCCACCTTGCTAATAAAAGCGCTTTGGCAATATCAGGTATCAGGTTAAGTTTCATTTTTTGGGTAATATTAGTTTCGATGTACTGCTTATGCCTGATGTTATTTCTACATAGTCGTAATCCATCAGTCCGGTTTTTACATTTTGCAATTCGCCATTTTCAAGCATCACTGTTGTATCATTTATAAGATAACTGCGTGGAATAGTCAATGCATTTGGCTTGGTACTGATAACAATATTTGCTTCTACACTAAGGCCGGGGTAAAGGGTTTCAGGCTTTGTTTCGAAACTTGCTTCAGCCTTAAATGTGCGCGTGCGTTCGTTCATAATAGGATCAAGTGTTGTTAATTTTGCTTCGAACACTTTGTCTTTGTAGCTATCCATTCTTATAATAATTTGCTGTCCAATTTTTATGTCAACTATGTCATGTTCATCAATATTAAGCTCAACTAAAAAAGATGTTGCATCACCAATTACTGCAATAGGTGTTTGACTTGTTACCAATTCGTTTTGCTCTTTCAGAATGCTATACACTCTGCCGTTCACTTCGCTTTTTATTAGTAAATCGCTTTGAAGAATTTTGCTGATGTTCAAATTATTTTTGCTTTGGCCCGAAGCAAGTTTCAATTGCTTTTGCAAATCATCGAATTTGTAAATGGCACTTTCGAGATTTGTTTTGGCGTTATCGAAGTTCAATTCTTTTTGTTCTAAATCTACCTTGGAGCCAATATTTTTTTGCCATAAATTTTTTTGCCGTTCAAAAAGAAGCGAATCGGTAGCGAGTTTTTTTCGCGCAAGGGCTATAACGTTTTTTAAATATTCAAGTTTGTTTTTGTTGTTTATGTAATCTGCTGTTTGGGCTGCCAGTCTTGCGTTATCGGTACTCAGCCTTGCATTGTCGTTATTTAGTTGAAACAATGCATCGCCTTTTTTTATTGTATCGCCTTCTTTTACAAAAATGGTTTGCAGTATGCCACTCACTTTCGAAAACACCTGATACTGGTTTTGACTTTTGATAGTGCCCGAAGCATAAACCGATTCGGTTATACCTTTTGTTTCAGGAGAAATAGTTTCGGTTTTATTTTTACATGACGAAAAAATACATAAAACATAAACCAATAACAATAATTGAAATGCCCTCATAAAGTAGGAATTAAATTAAAAATAATTTACCGGGCAAAAGTAAATTAAATTAAACTATACATTTATATGATATATATCAGTTTTATCCCAGCAATGGTAAATATTTTTCTTGCAAAACACCAAGGTGCCAACGCTGATGTCCCGGCATAATAAAACCAATGGATGCAACTGAATATTCACCCTTGAATCCTTTGCCGGTATTGTTAAGCATTTCGGGTGTAAATGATTCGAACATAGCCTTAGCCGAAAGATGCGATAATTTTAATTCTTCAATCAAACTTTCTAAAGTTCGGTTGGTGGCTTGTGCAGCTTCTGCATATTGATCCTCATCGCAAGGAGGAAGTTGTTGTGTTTCGCCTCTTGCAAATGCCATGGCGCGAAAACAAAACAAGCGCTCCATATCTATCAAATGTTGTAGCATGTCTTTCAATGTCCACTTGCCCGGTGCATAAACTGTGTCGCCCAGTGCTTTCCATTTTTCTATTGGCGCATTGTTTAACTCATCAATGCTTGTTTGCATTGCTTGCAGTAATTCAACATCATCACATTTATTAATGTAGCGATCGAAATATTCTGGTAATGATTTTAATTCTGAACGTTTCATATAGATTATTAATTTAAGTTTATTTCAGTTAATGTATTGATTGCGTTGATAAGGACAATTGGGTGCATGCGCGTAGAGACGCCAAATTGGGCGTCTTTACGCGCATAATTGGTAGCATCCATTTGATATCGCAATGTTTACCATTTCGTTTTTTTCATTTTTTAATCGCCTCCATAAATTGTGCTTCATAATTATTTATAGCTGATATTAATTTTGTATCATTTTTAAATTTAGTTTTCAATAATTCAAATGCTTCTTTACCGCGTGGGTCGGCAAGATTAATAATAAGTATTACATTATTGAAAATTCCTTCCACATCGTTTTCGTTCATCGATTTTTTAAACCTTTCAAATACAACTGGAAAAGCATCGTGCGATTTCCCAAGCGAAGCAATTAATTGCACTGCAAATACTCTGTAATCCCAAATAGAGAAATCGGGCAGTCGCCAACGTGGCAATGTTAAATCGGACAATGCTTTGTAAGCTATGTCATATCCGCGCGGGTCGCCCAGTTCTTTTAAACCTGACAAAGCGCACAATAAACTTTGACTTTTCATCGATGGTTTGTCCACTAATTTTGACAACGCATCAAAGGCTTTTGCACTCTTTGTTTTACCCAATGCGATTGCTGCAGTATTTATTACTCTGTCACTCTTATCATTGAGAGCATTTAAATATATGTCTACATACTTTTCATCTTTTGTTGTACCAAGAAAATTAATTAGTGCAGCGCGGGTCCATGATTCATCTTTTTTAATTCCGGCTAACAACATCGAAATAGTTTCATCATCCATTTTAAAAATGCCGGATGCAGTTAAAGCCCGCAATTGAAAAATTGCTGCCGCACGCAAGCGCCAATAAGCATCACTCATCACGACTTTGCGAAATTCAATTTTTATTTTATTTTTATTTTCTTCTGTTGTTTTTTCGTCCTTAGCAATATCGGCAAGAGCAACTACTGCCGATTGTCGTGCAAGAATGTCTTTGCTATTTTGCAATTGATTTATCAATTCGTCAAAAGTTTTTTCAAAAGTAGTTTCACATATCCATGTGTTTTCGAAATTGAAATTTATAAATCCTGGTTTTGTTTGATTATCGAATGTATAAATATTTTCCGGCTTTGCTTGAATTGTAATTTGTTCCAAACGACCATCAATTTCAATAATCATTTTACCTTTAAAATAATCTGATTGAGGATATTCGTTTTTTGTGTCAATTGTTTGCGTTTGCTTTATATTTATTGTGATTTGTTTTTTTGTTTCATCATAATTTTGTGTCACTTCAAAAACAGGATGTCCCATTTTGTATATCCACTGTTGAAAAAACCAATCCATTTTTTCGCCACTTGCTTTTTCAACTGCGTTTTGAAAGTCCTTTGTTGTTACAAGTTTATTTCCATTCTGTTTTACATATAATTGCATTGCTTGCCAAAATTTTTCATCACCCAATTGCTTTCGCAGCATATGCAAAACAAGACTTCCACGAAAAGTAGCGTAATTATCTCCCGTAAAACTTGCAGTGTTTTCAAAATGTTGTGTCACGATAGGATGACGATACCCGGCACTCCAATCTCCAAAATATGAGGGTATATCATAAGCTGCATGTTGAAACATTAAAAATTCTTCACAGCCATTTTTCTGTTCATTGTACAAGCAATTAAAATAATGTGCAAACGATTTGTTTAGCCATGCATGGCTCCAGTCTTTTGCTGTGATATAACTGCCAAACCATTGTTGTGCCAATGCTTCGGCCTCGGTTAAATCCCATAAGTAAAAAAAGTCGGCATGAGTGCCATAGTCGTCCACCATGTTTTCGGTGATGGTTGAAAATGTTGTATTGCTCACAAAGGTACCCACATCTTGTACAAATGTTTGGGAATAATTTGCATAAGGATATTTTACTCCGGTGGCTTGCGAAAAGTATTGCATCATATCGGGCAATCGAACAACCGTAGTTTCTATTGCATCTTTTTCTTTTGCATATCCGTAGTTGTGAAGGGTAACTCCTTCAAAATTTTGTACCACATCAACATACTCACTTATAACAAATGCAGTTAAATAATTTGAATAAGGCGTATTCATTTTGTAATACATAGTATGTGTGCCATCGGAATTTATTTTTGTATTTACTAGAGTGCCATTCGAAATCACAGCTAAGCTTTTATCGACTGTAGCAGTAAACTCTGTTGTGCGTAAATCATCGGGTGCATCGTAACATGGAAGCCAATATCTGTTCGACTCAGGGTCGCCCACACTGTAGATTTCTTTCGGTTTCAGAGGGTCGTTTGATGTAGGTTGTGAGAATCGCAAGCCTTTGCCTAAACTACCACTAAGGCTCAGCGGGTCGATGTTGTTTACATAATTTGTATGATAATCTATTTTTATAATTAGTTCTTCGTTAGCTTTATAATTACGATTTAAATTTACTGTGAGTGCATCATTTTTATCACTTCCATCGTAATCGAATTTTAGTGATGTTCCATCAGCAAGCTTTATCGAGTTGATAGTTAGCATACCAGCGTCCAAATTTATTTTATCTGTTGCAAGTAATGTGGATAGTGTAATAGTGGCTGTACCAAAAGCTTGTTTTTTATTCCAATCGAATTGCAAGTCGAGTGCTATGTGTTTTACATCAATGTTTTGAATCCGTTTAGCATTCAACGGTGGAAGTTTAATTATGCTGTCATTTTGTTGTGCAATTAAATTGAAATGGAAGAGGAATGCAATTAGAAATTGAAAATTGAAAATTAAAAATTTGAAATTGAAAATTGGCTTCATGTGTGTTGCTATTAAATTTATTTTATAAGATTATTTATTGTGGCTTCGTCTACATACAGGCGAAGTTTTTCTTTTGATGTGGCACCTATTCGGTAATAAAATTTTATAGCACGCTCATTAAATACAGGAGTTTGCCATTGCATAATTTTACAATTATTGTCGCTGGCTGCTTTCGCAATTTCTTTAACCAGTGCTTCTCCAATTCCTAAGCTTCGAAATTGCGGTCGCAAGTAAAGGCAATCCATATGTGCATATAGTTCTGCATCCCAAGTCGACATTTCGAAAGAGTATGTTGCATATCCTAAAATTTGATTTTCGCTTTCTGCAATCAGACAAAATAACTTTGGGTTAGGTCCAAATAGAAATGGAAATAATTTTTCTGCCTTGCCGGTAGCATCATAATTTGCTTTTTCATATTCGGCATGTTCGGCACATAGTTTTATTATTTCAGTAATGTCTTTTGAGACGGCTTTTCTTATTTTGTAATTCATATTAATCTTTATTTAAATGTTCATTGAGGTAAGATGTAAAGTCTGCATTTGCAGGATTGGATAGCACATGTTTAACCCATGCATTGCGTTCAAACCAAATTATTTCTAATTCCCACACACAGGTTATTATTCCTTTATCTGAGTATAATTTGAATTCGATTTGGTCCATATTATTTGAAAGATATACTAACTGCTGTAACATATTATCATCTATCCACCAGTTGATGATGGCAAAACAACCTTCTTTACCTTCATGCAAAATCAGTGTGGCTATTTTATATGTTTCTAATGGATAGTTCGATGCATTTTTTAACCACTCGCTTATGTTTGTTTTTGCAATATCTATGGTCTCTTTTTTTACAAATTCATTGTGTATGGAGATGCTGTAAATTTTTATTTTCCAGTTTCCACATTCATAGACTTCAAGAAATCTTATTGGCCGTGTGGTGTATTTATTATTTATTGACATTTTTTACTTTTAAACTGAAATTGCAACTTTCTTAACTTTGAACTTTAGTAACTTTCTCAACTTTTAAAACTTAATTATCCTGCTTACTTGTCTCTCACTTATAAGCCCACAATGCTTTGCAATTTGGCTTCGCGATATATCAGGGTTTTTGATGAGGGTATTTATTTTTTCTTTTCGTAATAGATTTACATAGCCAATCACGGTATGGTTTGTTTCTTTCTTAAAAATTCGGCAAAAATTTCGATGACTCATATTGGCCATTTCGGCCAATTCATTTAGTGAATGTTTTACATGCAAATTTTCCTGGAGATAGTCCTGCACTTTGTGGATGCCTTTGTGCATGTGTTGTCTGTTACTGAGGTAAATGCTTTGTTGAGATTCGTTGCCGTTGCGTCTGTTATACACTACCAGTTCGCGTGCAACTTTGTGAGTGAAATATTCACCTTTTATATTTGATAGAATTTGCAACGAAACATCGATTGCGGAATTTGCACCGGCACTTGTATAAATGTTATTGTCTTCAATAAAAATTATATTTTGTTGCACTTTGGCCTTGGGGAAATTAGATTGTAACTCATCGGTGCGTTTCCAGTGAGTGGTACATTTTCGGCCATCGAGAAGACCTGCCTTGCCAAGTAAAAAGGCTCCGGTACAAATAGCGCATATAGTTACACCTTTGGCATTTTGCGCAACAAGCCAGTTCAGCAACTCTTTGTCGGGATTGAACTTATTTGAAAATATATATTTGTAATCGGAACTAAGTACAATAAGAATATCTCCCTTGTTTAATTTTTGCTTTTTATAATTTTCAATTTTCCCAAATGGTAAACCCATTGCCGATAGTACGTTTGGTTCACTAACACAAAATGATATATCAATTGACAAACCCTGATCTTTTGCCTCATAGAAAACTTGTGAAGCGCCTCCCAAATCTAACAGATTTGTATATGGCATTAATAGGAAAGATACTTTTGTTGGCATCAGCTATTTATTTATGGGCCAAAGGTAAAGCAAATATATTTACAGGAGGAGGCAAAGAATGGACATATCGTGCCAAATTGAAAAACTATGTTTTTTAAGTTTTATATCATAATAATTTCCGACTGCTAGCAGTTGCTTAATTATTATGATACTACTAAACCAAAGCCTGGCATCGGCAACATATTGCTTATTTTATTTCTTTGTAATCAATTGCCTAAAAGTAACCAAGTGCGAAAAAAGCACAATCGGAACTACAATGCAAGGCAACCAGATAAATGGAAAATATAAAATGGCAATATTAGGTTGGTCGAAAGCAAATTGTTGAAATGCCAGTGGGGCAGAAAAGATAGCATTAACAACAATATTAACAAGCAAAGCAAGACAAATAAAATTCCATGCGAGAATTGTTTTCTTGCCTATAGTTTGTTTTATAAAACCGAAGTAGTAAATAAATGGAGCCGTTATTCCGGACAATATATCAAAGTTGCGGCCTTCGAAAGTCATCAATTGGGGAACAGTTTGATGAACAAACAACAAGTACAAAACAACCTCTACCGGTATGCGTACTATATGCAAAAGAGTTAATGTTTTGATATCGAAGTTGTCTAAAAATATTCTTCCTTTTACATTGAGAAATAATATAAGCATCAATAGTAGAGTAGGGGGTAGTATAAAAATTATGCGTGGTGGCAAAGCAGAAGTATTTAAATAAAATCCTGACAAGCTAAGTATTCCTTGTAAAATAAGCCATAGCAGAATTATTGCCAAAGCATATTTTGAGCGCTGTGACGCTTTATAGAAAAACCAAACCGTTAAAGCTGTTGTAAGAATAAAAATAACACTAATAAAAACCGGTAAATTTTCCATTATAATATTATGGGCAAAGGTGTAAATTGTTTTTGAGTCTGGTACCATTGCTCAAATATTTAATTCGTAAGTAGTTTGTATATTAGAAGAATAATAATTGCAAAAGTTATAGTTGTCAAAAGTATGGAAACCTTTATTTAAATACTTTGCCCGAATGTCAATAAGTTGTTGTCGGGATCCAGCAATGCAAATTCTTTTTGCCCCCAAGGTTTGTTTTCTAAGCACCCACTGGGATGCACCTTTATTTTATTGTCAAGCAACGTTTGATAAAGGCTATCGATGTTATCAGTTCTGATATATATTTGTCCATAGTTTTCAAGTGGGTCAAGTTCTTTAAACTCAAAAAAATGAATTTCAATATTGTCTCTTGCGACAATCAGGTATTGGTCATAGTCTCCAAGAACACTAAAATTTAATTTGTCGATGTAAAATTCTCTTGTCATGTTCTTATTACGCATCGGTAGTTTAGGACATATGTTTGTAAGCATATTTTTTGATAGTATTTAATGCATTTTAATATCCACAATTCATTTAGCAAAACTATTAGAAACCAAACTCGCTGTATCTATAGAAATTTGAATGGAACATAGCTTTATTATTGTTGCTCAGCATCCATAATTTTGCTCCAAGTACAATCGGTAAACAAACGATGGTGGCATGTGTATTTTGCATAGAGGTTTTCAAATTATTTTCGCTTTGTTGTTTATTTTTTCAAATACTTTTGAGTGTTTGTGATCCACAAAATACCTGTTTCCGTTTTAGTTTTTAAATATATTTTAATCTTATGTATTCAGCTTCCGTTCTTTTAGTTGTAAGCCACAGTGCCCTGGTTTCGAATAATAGTTTTTTCCGAGGAGTACCTATTTAAGTTGGCCATATCATCAATCGATAATCTTATCAATATTTTCCAAAATGAAATTTGTCCCGGTGGAGTCTTGTGCAATATTAATTTTAACTCCCTTCAATTCTGCACCACTATAGCCACCATTACCTAAATGCTTCCGATTACTTTTATTTTCGACAATTATTTTAGCACATAAGCTTTCGCCTTGTAAGTAGAGTTCATAAAGTTCTTTTCATTTTCCTTTAGCGATTTATCAAACCAATACCGGAGATTTTGTAACCCAGCTATTTTTATCTGTTTGGCCAACTCGGCTTTGTATTCTTTTGTTGCGGGATTGTATTGGTCAAATATGGGATTTGTGTTTTTGCATTGCGGTCTGTCGCAAGAATTTAAAGAAACAAATATCAGTAGAAGTAAGAAGAGATTGACAAATTTGTTTTGCATTTATCGTTGTTTTTTTTTGTTAGTGGCAATTAGTTTCAAGTCAGACATGCTGTTTATTCTGAGAGAGAAAATTGCTACTAACATATTCATCTTGCAACAACAATTGCTTAATTATTTTTTGGCTTGGCGCTAAAGTATTAATTAATCGATAACCAAAACATTTCTTGAAGAACATATAGCCACTTTTCTCTGGCATATATATGTTTGGAAATTTAAATGTTACCAAATGCAATTGCAATTTTGTGCTGTTAGCAAATACAGTGATGTTGCATATTTTACAAATCTTTACGATTGAATTTCCTTAATGCCAGATTTGCTGGTATAACAATCCAAAGCAATAGAATTATGGTTGATAAAATTGTGCCTCCGGAGTTACCAAAAAAATCTTTAAATATTGCTCCTGTGTAACCCATAATGGCAGCGATATCAATTTTCAATAAAATTAAAATACGCACCAGGTCAATTGGGTTAAGGCATGAGAGTGCAATCATATAGTTTTCGATTGGGTAATCGCTAAATTGAAAAAGTAAGAATAGTACTATGCCATCATAGATGAGCGTGAAGTAAAACCACATGATAATGGTTACACCAATTCCTTTGGCTTTGTCTTTAGTATATATTGCCGCAAGTAATGCAAAGGCGGTGAAGCATGCAGTAAGTGCTATGCCGGTAAGTAAGAATAGCACGCTTGTTTTATCGTACGTATATAGCAACAGTGGTATGCCTGTACCCACTGTAAAGCCTAGACTGAGGGCAGATATCAGTCCGCCACAAATGCTGCGGAAAATGGATTTGCGCTGCAACGGTTGTGCCACAAGTAATTCGATAAACTCTGATGAGTTATAGAAGTATATTGTAGAAAAACTCCACAGATTAGCGGCAGCACTACCAATTCAATATTGAGTAAACTGATAATGGCTTTTTCCGATGTTTCGGAAATATTAAAAATGCTGAGGCTGATAAGTAAAAGCGCAATGGTGTAGAATAAAATTATTTTATTCTTTACTATGTCGAGGAAAATATATTTATATAATTTGATCATACTCCTGTGTAGCCCATTACTTTTGCAATGGCGCGCGATAATTTTATTTCACCTGTTTCTTGTTTCAACAGGTCAATACTTTTTTGAAAATTTATTTTTCCGTCCTGCAAATAGATCACTTCATCCACCAAGTCATCGAGGTCGCTGAGTACATGCGAAGTAATAAGTATGAGCTTGTTGTTGTTTTTTTCTTTCTTGATTTTTTCTTTTAGAAGTTCTGTCGATACGGGGTCGAGGCCTGCTGTGGGTTCATCCAATATCAGTATTTCGGGATGAAATAAAAAAGCAAGGCAGGCACTTATTTTTTGTCGTGTACCACCCGAAAGTGTGCCAAGCCTCTTAGAATTAATTTTATCTATTTCGAACAGGTTTATTAAATCTAAATCGCATTCTTCCCATTTTGTCTTGCGTAAATCTACAATCATTTTAAATAGTTGGGCAATGGTCATGTTGTCGGGGTAGCGCCCAATTTGTGGCATATAGCCAATGTGCTGGCGGTATAAGTACTCTTTGTAGATGGGTTTGCCCATTATGGTGATACTACCCTCGTTCGGAATCACTAATCCTAAAATAGATTTTATGAGCGTTGTTTTTCCGGAGGCATTAGGCCCAATTAAGGCAATGCACCGGGCTTTTTCGATTGTTAAGTTTACTTTATCGAGAACTACTTGCTTGCTGAATATTTTTGATATGTTTTCTATTTTTATCATTTAACGGGATTAATTCTTGGAACCACATAGAAACATAGGTTATATTTTATCTGATTTTTAATTCTTGGAACCACATAGGAACATAGAAACATAGGTTTTATTTTATCTGATTTTTAATTCTTGGAACCACATAGGAACATAGAAACATAGTTTTTATTTTATCTGATTTTTAATTCTTGGAACCACATAGGAACATAGTTTTTATTTTATCTGATTTTTAATTCTTGGAACCACATTGGAAAATAGATGTGGTGCTTTATTACTTTTGTTGGTGCTATTTTTTTGCAAAAAAGTCATTTTATTGGTATCGGTAGCATAAAAAAACCATTTGTGTAAACGTCTTCTCTGTGCCTATGTTACTATGTTGTTAAGCATTTGTTTTTGTACTTCTTTCTAATCATCAGCAAGTTTTGAGAATAATTTATTTACATATGTCTTTTGCCCTTCGCTAAAAATATTTACACAGTTGAAATTGATAATTATCCCTTTAGGTTTCTCGAGCATTTTCATATAAGAGATTATTGTTGCTTCGTGGATTGGTAAAATGTAATCACATGCTTTTAGCTCTACACAAAGTATGTCTTCAACCAAAACATCCAGGCGTAATTGCGCCTCTAGGTCGATGCCTTTGTAAATAAGAGGTATCACTAATTGTTGCTTGAAACTTTTTCCACGCAAACTTAACTCTTTTACAAAGCATTTCTCATACCAGATGGCCAATGTATACAATAATATTTTTTGTTAGAGGATTTTTTTTAATCACAGAGAACATAAAAGTTCGAATTGGTTGGTTTTAACCACATAGGAACATAGATACATAGAGATTCGAATTGCTTTTGTTTTTGAACCACATAGGAACATAGATACATAGAGATACGAATTGCTTTTGTTTTTGAACCACATAGGAACATAGGTGCATAGGGATATGAATTGCTTTTGTTTTTGAACCACATAGGAACATAGGTGCATAGGGATATGAATTGCTTTTGTTTTTGAACCACATAGGAACATAGGTGCATAGGGATATGAATTGCTTTTGTTTTTGAACCACATAGGAACATAGGTGCATAGGGATATGAATTGCTTTTGTTTTTGAACCACATAGGAACATAGGTGCATAGGGATATGAATTGCTTTTGTTTTTGAACCACATAGGAACATAGGTGCATAGGGAAATGAATTGCTTTTGTTTTTGAACCACATAGGAACATAGGTGCATAGGGATATGAATTGCTTTTGTTTTTGAACCACATAGGAACATAGGTGCATAGGGATATGAATTGCTTTTGTTTTTGAACCACATAGGAACATAGGTGCATAGGGAAATGAATTGCTTTTGTTTTTGAACCACATAGGAACATAGGTGAATAGGGATATGAATTGCTTTTGTTTTGAACCACATAGGAACATAGGTGCATAGGGATATGAATTGCTTTTGTTTTTGTACCACATAGGAACATAGTTGCATAGGAATTCTATTGGCTTTTACTTATTGAGCGTTCAAATTGTTTTGCTTTGTAAACTAAAGTTTAAGAGGTTTCATCATTGGTATTTCGTCCTTCAGTTCAACAGGTGTCAAGCTAGGCACTGCTTTTTCGGCACGTTCAAGAAGCATAACCATAAAGCTACGATATAGCATTATACTATATGGCATTTGTTCGGTTACCATTGCAAACATACTCACAGGATGAAATGGCACATCTCCTGTTCCATCTTTAGCTAAATCGTAGCCTTCGTACTTATCCCAATAATTATTTTCGAATTTATTTAAAACCAACGAACCATTGGTGGCAATATCGAATGTGTTTGCAATAAAATTATTTTTTATCACCAAAATATCACTGCAACTTGCTTGTATGCGAAAACCCCAGCCATTTTTTTCGAAGGTATTATTTTTTACTTCTATGCGATTTGTACCTTCCATGAAAATTCCTACCGTATTGTTTACAAAAATATTTTGCGAAACTTCTGCATCCGATATTTCCTTTAGCAAAATACCATATGCCGATGCGCCCTGATTGTTTTCGAAAGTATTGCGATACATATTTACATGATGCGAAAACATTACTGCAACACCAGCACCATTTTTCAAAAAAGTATTGTGTAGATAGGTATCATTGTTCGAAAACATAAAGTGCAGTCCGTAGCGAAGATTTTGTGTACTGTAATTATTTTTTATTTCCGACTCGGTTACAAATTCAAAGTATATTCCGTCACGGTGTCCCGAAACCAAATTGCCTGTAATGTTTGCTTTGCTGCACTTCCACAAGTGTATGCCATTGCCGGTATTTTGTTCCTCGCGTGGGCTGCCCTGTATTTTATTATTTTTGATAATAAAACTGGTACAGTTGGAAACATGAATGGCAAAACTGGCATTTGTAATCGTATTGCTCTCGATGGTAAACTTGTCGGCATCAATAACTTTGATACTTGCAAAATCATTCATGGATGAATAGCCGGAATTTTTAAATGTAATTCCTTTTACCAAAAAATTGTGAGCAGAAATCGTAAAGATTTCATATTTACTTTCTCCATCAATCACCGGATTATTGAGCCCGATAATTTTTAAAGTTTTAGCAACAACCATATTGCCTTCTTTGTATATTCCCTTTTCTATAAAAACAGTATCGTTCTCATTTGCATCCTTTATTGCTTTTGTGATTGTTTTGCATGCACGATTTGCACCTATATAAATATGCCCTGCATAAATATAGTTAGATGCAAAAATTAAAAATATGGTTAATGAGGTGCGCACAATTTTACTTAAGGTTTTCTTTTAATTCTTTCCAATCCATAATAATCCCTTGCTTGCCTGCTTGAAATAGAATAGCTTGTTGTGCATTCACAAACGCTGCAGCATTGCCATTCATGGGCGAATGTAAATCGTCACTCACGTAAAACGAGGCTTGATTCACATCAAGAAAATCATTTTCTTTTTCGAAATTGATTACGAGTATTTTTTTAATATCGTTTTCTGCTAACTTAGATGCATTCATAAAATCAGTCATGCAAATTACATCGTCAAACTTATATATTTTTCCTTTGGTGGAAATAATTTCGGCTCCATATTTTTTATCCACAATAGTCATTTTGCACTCAGTACATTCATCCATGTCGTACTTAATGGGTTGTGGTTTGTTGCTGCATGAAATTAACAGGAGCGAAATTAATAAGGCGAAATAGTATTTCATTTTTATCCAAACGTTTTTCTACTATCCAAATAATGCCGGCAACAACCACAGCAACTATAACTATATACCCACCTACATCGGGCATCGAATATGCATCGAAGTTGAGCAGCTGTTTGTGGCCTATTACCGGAGGCTGATAACCCATGCCCGGAACTTTAATTGGTGCATCGGGATTTAAGTTATGCCCATAATCGTAACCCCATAAATAGAAATCGTATAGGGCGGCAACACCACCAATGGCCGATACCACAAGATAACTGAATAATAATTTGCGGCTGCCGGTAAAAGCAATTGTTAACCCATAGCAAATAAACAAGGCAACAATGTAAATTAAAAACGAAAATTCGGGAAACATCTCGACACTTATTTTTTTCATGCCTATGTAGTGATTCAGTCCATTAACTACATCAACGTCACCGGTAATATTATTCAGCCATATTTTTATTACTAATCCTTCGGGATACTGAGGTGCAAATAAATCGATGCGCCATACTGGAAAAAAATAGGCGATAATTATTGTTAGTGAAGCAATACCAATTAATATCCTAGAGAGGATGTGAAGTTTTTTCATTTTGTTTTTATTTAATTTAAAAACCCCTTTACAATGAAAGGGGTTTTTTAAAAAATATTTTATTTCTCGGCTGGAGGCAGCAGCACCTGATCTATCACATATACAATTCCATTTGAAGCCGGCACTGTAGCAACAACATTTACTGTTCCATTCACCATCATCTTACCATCTTTAATATTGATGGTAATGTTTTTTAAATTGGCTTGATTTATTGTTTGGCCATCGGTAAGATAATCTTGTTTGTATCCACCAACCGAAACGTGGTACTCTAAAATTTCGCGCAGCTTATCTTTATTCTCAGGCTTCATTAAACTTTCTACAGTGCCTGCAGGCAATTTATCGAAGGCTGCATTGGTTGGGGCAAACACCGTGAACGGCCCGGCATTGGCAATATCATTTACATATTCTGCTTGTGTCAAAGCTGCAACTAAAGTTGTATGGTCGGGCGAACCTACAGCAATTTTTACAATATCTTTTTTGCGATACATCATCGGCTACAGATTCTTGACCACCGGCTGCGCGAGTTTCTGTTTCTGCAGTAGCTTCTGCAGAAGTTTCACTTGTTGGAGTTTGGTTGCACGAAATTAATCCGGCAACAAGTATTGTGGAGAAAATAAATTTTATCTTTTTCATTTTATTTATTTTAGAGGGATGAAAAAATATTTGCAAGTAATACCTCCAAATATTTTTTCATCCTCATTATTATTATTTGAATTTATTGAGCTGGTGTTTCGGCTGCAGGTTTATTTGTACCGGTACTGAATGTAATAGGAACTGCTGATCCCGATGGACTTACACGAATGTAACCTTGCATTTCCTGATGCAATGCAGAACAGAAATCGGTACAATACATTGGAAATACGCCTGTACGATCGGGACGCCATGCAAGTGTTTGTGTTTCGCCCGGCATGATTAACAACTCTGCATTGTTAGCGCCTTTTACAGCAAAGCCATGCGGTACATCCCAGTCTTGTTCAAGATTTGTAACATGGAAATAAACTACATCGCCCAATTTTACACCTTCAATATTGTCGGGTACAAAGTGTGAACGTATAGATGACATGTAAACATGTACTTCGTTTCCTTTGCGCTCCACCTTTGCATCTTTTTCTCCTTTGCAAGCATAAGGGTGAGTGTTTTCTTCAAGTCTAAAAATCTTTGTCGAATTTTTTGAAAGTAAATCTGCAGGAATAGCTTCGGCATAATGTGGTTCGCCTATGGTTGGAAAATCGAGAATGAGTTTCATCTTATCACCACTGATGTCGAACAACTGTGCGCTTTGTGCAAGTTCAGGTCCTGTAGGCAAATAGCGGTCTTTGGTTATTTTATTATAGGCTATTAAATATTTACCCCATGGTTTTTTTGTTGGTCCACCGGGAACACATAAGTGACCTACAGAATAAAACGTTGCGGCTCTGTCTAATACAGTTAAGTCACTCAATTTCCATTTTACGACTTCGCTCGATACGAAGAAAGAAGTGTATGCATTACCATCAGCATCAAATTCTGTGTGCAGAGGTCCAAGTCCTGGTTTCTTCACTTCGCCATGTAATACAGCATCATATTTTAATACTGGAATTCCTTGATAATCGCCATCGTAATTTTTATCGGCAATAGCTTTTTGAATCTTTGTAAATGAAAATACAGGAATGATAGCTGCTAATTTTCCACTACCAACAATGTATTCTCCTGATGGGTCAGTATCGCATCCGTGTGGCGATTTTGGACATGGCATAAAGTAAACCATATCAGGGCAATCTTTCGGATCGAGCACCATCACTTCTTTTTCCATAGTGGATGTTGCGCTGTGTGTTTTATCGCTATACACATTATGTGCGTAAGCTACAGTGCGTTTTTCGCCTTTGCCGGCTTTTATATACTCTTCGGCTTTTTTCCAGTTTACTGCCATTATAAAATCTTTATCCTTTTGCGAAGCATTTACTTCGAGCAAAGTATTTGCACGTTCCGAATTATAGCAACTTACAAAAAACCATCCATGCGATTTTCCTTTTCCGGCACGAGCCAAATCGAAATTTACACCAGGCAATAAAACCTGAAACGACAGATTCATGTTACCCGTTGTTTTATCTACACCAATAAAACTTACAGTACCACGAAAGTTTTCTTTGTATGTATTAATGGCTACGTCACCATTTGTATTATCCATAGGAATACTAAAGCGCGTGCCGGCAATTACATACTCGCTGTTTTCGGTAATGAATGGCGATGAGTGATTTCCGCCACTATTGGGTATTTCAATAATTTCGGCAGTGCGAAATGTTTTCAAATCTACACGTGCAATACGTGGTGTATTGTTACCGTTAGCAAATGCCCAGCGTCCATCGTGTATGCCATCTGTTTCGCTAAGAGCTATGTGATGCAAATCGTCCCAGGGCACAAAACCATGAGAGGTGTTAAGCATAGGTTTAGTTTCTTCGCTATATCCCCATCCTTTTTCAGGGTCGACAGAGAACACAGGAATAACACGAAACAACCTTCCCGAAGGCAAACCATACACGCTCATTTGTCCACTAAAACCACCGGAAACAAAATTGTAGAACTCGTCATACTTTCCGGGTGCTACATATGCTTTTGCAGCTGCATCACCACTTATTGCTTTTGCAGGTCCTTGCGGTTTGCAGGACTGAATGAATACTGCAGCGCAAAGCACCACTGCAGCTTTAATCAAATTACTTTTCATATCTGTTTTTTTTAGTTTAGTAAATTTTAATATTATTTAACTCCGTCATTTTTACGCATAAATTCATACACAGCGCGTGCATCATCATCGCTCAAACTTTGATTGGGCATACGCACCAAACATTCTTCGAGCATGGCTTGTGCTGCAGGGTCTTTGGTTATCATCTCATCGGTATTGGTAGAGAAGTTCATAATCCATTCGGCTTTCCTGCGAGTGGTAACATCTTTCCATCCGGGTCCCACCAATTTTTCATCGGTGAGCTTATGGCACGATGCACATTTTAAATCATACACACCACTGCCAGCTTGCGCCATTTTTGCATCCAGCGTTGCTGCAATTTCTACATTGGTAAATTTGCCTATGCCTTTCGACTCGTGTGCGGCTTTTTCTTTTTCTTTTGCACCGGCATCGGCTTCCTCATTAAATGCATCGGCATCGAAACCTTTCGGTTTTTCTTTTGGCTCGCCACCACCGCATGCATTTATAAATGCAAAGCCGATTGCGAGTGTGACTACAAAGATTAATTTTTTCATAACTTTTAATTTTTGATAAGAGATATTTTTGATTTAGTGTTTTATTCAATTGCTGAATTTTTCTTTCAATAGAAATTATCGATTTCAAATTCACACAGCAAAGAAAAGCAATGTTTCAATTCGGACGTAAATGTCCGATATGATATATATCATGTTTTTTTATGATATTTATTGTTGTTTTATTAAAATCAAATCAAAAAGTCATTTTATGATTTTCGTTAGCTATTATTCAATAATAATGTTTTAGCATTGCGGCATGTTTTCAAAATCATGTGAATACGCAATAAGGGCAGTGGTATATCTGGCAACTGCCGGTGAACATCAGTTAATGCCAATAAGTAGCATTTCGAAATCGCTAGGTTCGCCAAAGGCTTATACGGCAAAAATTCTTCAGCTGCTTGCTGCGAAAAATATTGTCGCTTCTATTAAAGGGAATGGAGGCGGATATTTTATTGAGAAAAAAATGCTGGCTAAAATTTTCCTTAGTGATATAGTAGAAGCCATAGATGGAGATTCAATTTACACAGCATGCGGACTTGGCCTAAAAGAATGTTCGAATAGTAATCCTTGTCCATTACACGAGCACTTTAAAAAAATACGAACTGATTTGCGATTGATGTGCGAAAAACTTCAATCAAAAAATTAGCGGATGAATTGGCAATGGGAAATAATACTTTGAAGTAGTTGGAAAAAACCCCTTGTTTCTATACAAGGCTCTAATGATTGGTATAACAAATTTCTACTCAATTAAGTCAATATTCAATTCTTTTTTTATCAATCTGTATTGATGTTGAAATTGGTTTATATTCGAAACGAAAATTGAGCTTTATGAACACTTTTTTTTGTGGATGGTTTCACAACACTGACGTATATGCTCATAGTTAAACATGAATAGTATATTTTTATTTATTATACAAATGATTTTGGAAAATTCAGCCGGGTAAATCTATAAACGGCTGGCTGTGAAAAATTTATTAATCACACGCACGTTAATAACATGAGGTAAAAATAAAAATTACAACCACTCTGTTGACACACCTTCAAAAAAATTAAATACACATCACATACCAGAGCACTGCCGGCATCAAATGAAAATATCAAGTTTAGATTGCAACATTGATGTTGAAAATGTTTTGTGTTTTTTTGATGCATTTGTAAGCAAGCTTTATTTAGTGAAGTTGAAATTTGAAAGAGTTATTTTTGCCTTGGTATTTTAGATTATTAAAGGAGCCATAAATCGTATATGGTCATAGTTATGCAATCGCAAAAAAAAATATTTTACTAATACACGTAAGCAATCTCCCTATTAAACTCCGCACCACACCGAAAGTGTTGCTGAACACCCCGGTAAGGGAATCGGGACAGGCCAAATAAGCAAAAGCCCCTCGTTTACTACTCGCACGGGGGCTTCGTCAATACTGCAATGTGTTTGTGGCAGTTTTTTTATTCGTTCATTCTGATTTTCAAATCCATCCTTTCGTGCAAAATTCTGATAACTTCAATTTCGTATTTATCAATAAATTGATAGAATATTATATGTCTTCCTGAATGTAATCCGAGTAAATTTCTATTAATATCATCATATTCTTTTCCTATTTCAGGATTTTTTCCGATTTCCATGCAAGAAAGTTTCAGCATTGCATAATATTTGTCTGCTTACGTTTCAGACCATTTTTCAAAAGTATATTCCCAAATATTATTCAAGTCGTCAATGGCTTCTTGTCTTAAAATAACTTTAGCCATTTTTTCTTTTTTCGGCTTTTAGTTGTATTAAATTTTCGTCAAAATTAAAATTTTCGACTCTTGGGCTTTCTAAACCTTTTTGAATAGCGTTTCTCAAAGCAATGGCTTTACTTTCTTCATCCTCCAAAAGGCGGAGTCCTGCACGTATAACTTCACTCACATTTTTATAACGCCCTACAGATACTTGGCTACTTACAAACTGGTCAAAATAATTTCCAAGTGATATTGATGTATTTTTCATTTAATTTAAACTTTTCACAAAGTTACCAAAAATTGGTAAGTGTGCAAATTTTTAATTCAAATATTTGTTTTTGATTTTGAAATAGTTGTCTGTCTATGATGTCCATCGGAAAATTGCCACTAACGACTTACTGTGAAGAAACCATTACTTCAACAATTGCACTTTAATAACATGAGGTAAAAAAAATTACAACGACACTATAAACGTATCTTTAAAAAAAAATAAATACACATCCCATACCAGAGCACTGCCGGCATTAAATGGAAATATCACGTTTAGATTGCAACATCGATGGTGAAAATGTGGTTCGTTTTTTTGATGCACTTGTATGCAAGCTCGGTTTATTGAAATTGAAATTTGAAAGAGTAGTGGTTGTCTTGAAATTTGAATAGCTAAAGTCGCCACAAATCGCATACAGCCATAGTTACGCCCCCGTCAACGATCCGCAAACGCAATAGCAAAATTTCTGCACAGCACTTGCTTACATTTCGGGAATACTCGATGCAGCCTCAATAAATGCTAAGGCCGGGGCAGGCAGTGCAATCCCGTTGTGTATTTCACGACACCAAGTTTTGTCAGTTAGTAGCTGCTTTGTCATTCGACCGAAGCACCACGGTTAGTAGTTTCAACATTGTTTCAACGAAGCGATTTACATTTGACACACTATATTGATTGTTTACGATTTGAACCCGTACGGTGGGAAAAATAACTTTGTAAAAAAAGGAATGGTGTATTTTGTTTGGGAACAAAAAACCTCTCTTATAAAATTGACTTGTGGTGTTGGCTTGCAGCTTATTAAAGAATTTGTTTTTTGTGAATGCGCTTTATCCCAATGTCATTAAGTTAAGGAATTAAATCCAATTGCCTGCGCTCACCCGTAGCCCTAAAGGGCGCCTCCACGCAGGTTTAGTTACAACGGACTGGCTCCCTTTAGGGATTCAAGGTGCGCGGATGGCTTGACTTAATGACATTGCCCTTTATCCTCTCTAAAGCATCAAAAAGTTCAAATCTTATTGTTTGAAATAGGAACAAATATTTGTTTTGAATTGAAACAGTGTTTATCTTTGCGCTGTTGAATTGAAATAAATAAATTGATATGAACACAAAACTCTCACAGAAACAAATTGGTCAGAGGGTAACTGATCTTCGTAAAATGAAAGGGTTGTCACAGGAAAATTTGGCGAAAAGTGTCAAAATATCAAGACCGTCTTTGGCTCAAATTGAGTTAGGGAACAGGGGTGTAAATGTGCTTGAATTGCAACGGTTGTCTTTGGTCCTGGGTTTTTCAATGGATGATTTCATGTCTAAAAACTTTATTATGAGCCAGGATTTAGAAGGTAAAGCTGAAGCAAAGTCAAAGAAAACAAATGAACGAATTTCTGTTCCAACTCTGCAAGTCAACAAGTTTAAAAATGTGTTGCTCTACATTTTAGAAAGATGTGCAGGTAAACCCAATGTTGGCGAAACGGTGCTTTACAAACTGCTTTACTTTTCTGATTTCAATTATTATGAATTGTATGAGGAACATTTGACTGGTGCAAAATATCGCAAGTTGCCATATGGTCCTGTTCCGCAAAAAGATAGACACCATTATTTGTCAGATGATGGAAAAGGGATTGATACAAAGAATTAAAACGGAGTACTATGACAAGATGCAAACTCGTTACATTCCTCTTGTGAAAGCTGATTTAACTGAGTTGAAAGCGAGCGAAAAGGAAATGATTGATAAAGTGATTGAACAAATGAGTGACTGGTCTGCATCTGCTATTAGTAGTTATTCTCATAAAGATATGCCCTGGATTGCCTCAAAAGAAGGAGAAGAGATAAATTACGAATTAGCTTTTTACAGAGATGCTCCTTTCTCGGTAAGGAACTATGGAGACGAAATTGAAGAACAATGACTTTTGAAGAATTAACCGAATTTAAAAGGGACTTGAAAATCCTTTTGAAAAAATACAGAACATTGAACGATGATTTGGGTGTAGTGAAACAAGTGTTGACTGCAGCACCCGAAGCAAGACCACCGTTCAGTTTTCGCATTGACAATTTGGGATTAGAAACTTGTGTAATCAAAGTGAAAAAGATTGCCTGTAAAGCATTAAAAGGACAAGGTGTGAATTCAGGAATACGTTTGATATACGCCTATTTTGAGAGTGAAGCGAAAATAGTTTTTATAGAACTCTATCACAAGAACGATAAAGAGAATGAAGACAAGCAAAGGATTTTAAACAACTTTAAATAGCAGGGAAAATAAAAAATTTGCAATACCCGGGTATAGAATGGTTGTAAGAATGTAACCTAAAGTTTGCCCATAGCTACACACAAACAACATGAGGTAAAAATACTACAACGACACTGTTGACACACCTTCAAAAAAAATAAATACACATCACATAGCAGAGCACTGCCGGCATCAAATGGAAATATCAAGTTTAGATTGCAATATCGATGTTGAAAATGTTTTGTGTTTTTTTGATGCATTTGTAAGCAAGCTTTATTTAGTGAAGTTACATTTTGAGATAATTACCACCAACACCGAAAGCTGCGAAAAGATACATAATTGCTTCGCTGTAGAAAAAGAAATGCTATAAAACATGAGTTGGATTTTTTTTGGGTTGGGAGAAAAAATACTCTCTTAAAAAAATTGCTTGCAGCGTTGGCTTGTGTGTTTTTTAAGAATGTATTTTTTGCTTGGTTGGCTTTTTCTCAATTGGCTCTTTGTTTTATTAAGTCCAACTGTTGCGTAATGTTATCTACTATGCCTTCCATCCATTTGTCCATTATGTTTTCAAATTATTTTTTATCAGGCAATTGATGGTAAAGTTTTTCCAACAAATTGTTTTGTTGGTTGCGGTCAAAGCCAATGGTGTAGTTGTATTTAGTTGTTACAACTGAAAGGTCTTTCCAAATGTTAAACGCTTTTATTCCTGCTGGAATAAAACCGTTGAAGCGTAACTCAATTCTAAACTCACCAACTTCTTTATGTTCTTTCAAATAATTTTTAACGGCTGTATCAGTTTTATGTCCTTGTCCATCTGTCCACACCATCACTTCAATTTCTTCAAACTTTTCAGCAATATCTTTTTCTTCTAATTGCTTTGTAATGCTGTTGCGTAAAAAGAAAACTACTTTGTTCAAAATGCGTTCGCAATTTTCAGCAGTTCTTTTTTCCTTTACTGGCGGCTGCTTCAATCCCTTTATCAACTCTTTTAGTTGCCCAATTTTTTTGTCAACGGGCTTCTGCATTTCAGTATATCCTTCTTCAATTTCTTTTTCCAATTCTTCAATCGTTGGCATTTCGCCTTTCAACTGTTTAGGCAATGCGTTTGCAAATTGATAATCAGAAACTCCGATAGGGGATTTAATTCCTTGCAACGAATATTTTACAACCGTTTTGTTTGGTGTTTTGCAAAGCAAAATTCCAATTGTGGGTTTATCGTCCTTGTTTTTTATTTCTTCGTTGACAGTGTTGGTGTAGAAATTCAGTTTGCCTGTAAACTCGGGTTTGAAGTCACCAACTTTTAATTCAAACACAACATAGCATTTCAAATGAATGTTGTAGAAAAGCAAGTCCAAAAAATAGTCATCGTCTTCCACTACTAAATTATATTGGTTGCCTACATAAGCAAAACCCCGTCCAAGTTCCAACATAAATTTTTTGAGATGCTGCATCAAAGCCCGTTCAACATCTTTTTCTTTTGCTTCTTCGCTTAGTGTGAGAAAGTCAAAAACATAAGAACATTTAAATGTTTCTTTGGCTAAATCAGAATCAATAGCAGGTATAGTATTATCAAAATTGTTGATGGCTTTGCCCTGTCGTTCAAAAAGTTTGTTCTCAATTTGTGATGACAAAACATTTCTGCTCCAACTATTTTCAATACATTTTTGAATGTAGAAATACTTTTCTTGTTCATGTTTTACTTTATCTAAAATTAGTTGATGATGTCCCCAAGGTAATTTTGCAGCAGCTTGCTGCAAAATTGCTGGGTCATCATTTTTAAGCACTACTAATTTGTCAGATTTATTTTGCAAAACTTTAGGTTGCTTTTTTGATTTTGTTGTCTGTTCCAATTTTGCAGCAGGTTGCTGCAAAATTGAAAAGTGAGGATATGCCTTTGCAAATTCCCTCATGTAGCGAAGGTTTCGGGCTGACAAACCCTTCATGTCTTCAAACTCTGTTCTTAAATCAACCGATAATCTTTCCACCGTTTTTGCTCCCCAACCTTCTTCGTTTTCCTGTTGAATAATGGTTTGCCCGACTTCCCAATAAATAGCCAAGAGTTGAGCATTAGCAGTTAATGCCGCTTTAAATCGGGCTTGCCTGATTTTCTCTTTAAGCCCGTTTAGTATTTGCTGATATTTATTTGTCTGTAGATTCATAATTATTTCTTCTGTGATTTTTTATTCCTCTGCTGCTATTGAAAGTTTCTCCTCTGGAATTGCATATTCTTTTTAGGTGCTGTTATCACAAGTTTACCTTTCCAAATATCCGTTCCATTCAGCATTATTTCCATTATAGGTGTTTATATCAACCCAACCACTGGCAAAGTCAAATTTGCCTTTGTGTGAATGTTGCCAGAATGTCCATTGTCCGTTGATATTAGGTTTTTTATTAAAAGAGCAAATCCAAATATTCTTATTTCTCATTGTCTCTTTGAGATATTTATTGTAACCATTCTCATTAGTGTAAATCATCAGGTTTGCTCCTGTTGCCCTTTCGACTGAAGTAATGAATTCATCAATTTCATCAATTATTTCGACTTTATTCTTTGTTGTTTGATTGCCCCATTCTTCTATATCTAGAACAATGGGTAAATCAAATTTCTTTCCCTCAATTGCCAACAAAATTAATCGCTTGTTTTTTACCTGATTTGTTGAACCTGAAAAAATGGTATACCCCAAAGAGTATTCCGCTTTCTTTTGCACCTAAATAATTTTTTTCAAACGTTTCATCTTTATAATTTTCTCCCTCCCTTGATTTCATAAAAACAAAATCTATACTTTGCTCCTTTACTTTTTGAAAGTCAATTTTACCTGTATGTTTAGAAACATCAATTCCTGTAATTGGGTATTTTATCTTATCGATATCAATACCAGAAGGAATATAAATATTAGTGTAAATTATAATTAATCCCGCGGCTATCGCAAACAGGGCAATCAGAAATCCAATAATGCATCCTTTTTTCATTTAAATGTGTGCTAACATCAGCCCATGAAAAAACCATTTCCTCAACAGCTGCACATTAACAGCATGTGGTAAAAATAAAAATTACAACGACACTATAAAAGTATCTTCAAAAAAAAATAAATACACATCACATAGGAGAGCACAGCCGGCATCAAATGGAAATACCAAGTTTAGCTTGCAATTTCGATGGTGAGAATGTTGTATGTTTTGGTGATGCTTTTGTTTGCAAGCTCAATTTGCTAAAGTTACATTTTGAGGTAATTACCACCAACACCGAAAGCTTCGAAAAGATACATAATTGCTTCGCTGTAAAAAAGAAATGCTATAAAAAATAAGTTGATTTTTTTTTTGGGTGGGGGTTTCTTTTCATTCTTTGATTTTAATAGTCTTCATAAATACTTCTCCCTCCACCGTAATACTGATTACGCAAATGGTCGTAAACTAAATTTGTTTTCAAATCAACATCATCAATCTGGTAGGTAGGATAGGGTAGTTTAGCGTTGAGAATATTTGAAACAGTATTAAAAACTGCCGCAGAGGTTTCATTCTTCTCCCATACTTGGTCAACTTTCAGTTTTTCTTTTTTCAGTTCTTCCAACAAATCAATTGCAATTTCTTTCACTCGTTTTTTATCTGCTTCAGTCAAAGTGGGTTTTCGCAAAATATCAAACACTGCTTTTTGTTCTTCGGTTAATTCTTCTCGCTTCGTTTCCGCTTCTTCTGCTGAAATCGAATTCATGTAATCAATCAACTTCTTGAAAGTTGCTTCAATTGTAACAGCATCTTTTCCCAAATTATATACTGCAATTATTTCCTGATAGCGTTTGTAGTAATCAACTCTCAATGGATTTCTTTCTACCATTTGTTTCAACTGCTTTTCAATTATGTCTTTAAGAGATTGAACAACTGCATTTTTATTTTTTGATTTCAGGAAGTGTTGCTCCAACAATTCAAAGTTTAGTCCGCTTAGGTCAATAATTTTTCCTTTGTCGTGGCTTGGTTCTGCAACCATGTTCTCAATGCTTTCATCAACCACACCTTGAATCTCTCTCATGATTGCCGAAACATCTGCACTCTCAATATTATCTTCAATGGCTGTGTAGATTACATCAATCGCATTCTTTCTCGGTGCATACAAATTCAAAATTGTATCAGGCATTATTGCTTTATACTTTTTGAAAACTGCTCTTGCAAGCAATTGAAATTTTCGTTTTGTTTCATCATTGGTGTAAACTGCATTCACGGCTCTTTCCATCGCTGCAATTTTTTCAAGCCCTGTGGCTTCAACCAAATCATTCAAATTAAAACTCACTTCATCAACAAAAAAGTTTCTGTTTGTTCCAATGCTTCTTCCAAAAGTTTTATCAATTCCTCTTTCGGTTTCACTGGTGGTTCTTCTCCGCCTTTGCCTCCGCCTGTTGTATCACCTGCTCCGTAAATTGCAAGAGCATCAAGTAACGCTGTGTAAGTTTCAATGTAGTCCACAATCATTCCGTTGTTCTTGCCTTCGCTGATGCGGTTTGCTCTTGCGATTGTTTGCATGAGTGTATGCGATTGCAATGGCTTGTCAATATACATGGTTGAAAGTGTAGGCACATCAAAACCTGTAATCCACATGGCCACACAATCACGAAACAAATGGATGTTCTTCGTCTTTAAAATCAACTTCCAAATCTCTTGTCGGGTCATTCATTTTTTACGATGTGGTTCAATATCTAAATCCACTTCCTGAATTTCTGAATTTCGTTTTGCTCACTGCTTACTACAACTGCAATTTCTGTTTCCTTAATCCATTCCAACTCTCTTGCTTTCGTCAACAATTCCTGGTCGCCATATTTTCCTTTCTCAATTTCCTTTTCAAGTTTTGCTACATACTCATTCCAATGTTGTGTGATGTAGTTATACATTTTCACAGTAGTGAGTTTATCCAACGCAACAAACATTGCTTTGCCTTTGTAACCACGATTGCAGAAATGCCAAACAACATCTTTTGCAATTGCATCCAATCTTTTTTTCGCTGTGAGAATGTGATAATCTCTGCCAATCAATTGCTCTACTCTTGAAAGTTGGTCGCTGTCTAAATCTTCATGTGTGTCCAACACTTCACGAATTTGTTTATTGAGTTCGGGATTTTTCAAACCCAAATACTCACCACGATTTTCATAGTAAAGCGGAACGGTTGCACCATCATCAACACTTCGTTTGAAATTATATTTTGAAACATAATCACCAAATATTCTCCGTGTCAATTCATCGTCTTTGAAAAGCGGTGTGCCTGTGAAGCCAATGAAAGAAGCATTGGGCAAAGCGTTACGCATGTTCAATGCTAAACTTCCTCCTTGCGTTCGGTGTGCTTCGTCAGAAATTACAATGATGTTCTCCCGATCTGTAATTTTTTCTTCAAAGTTGAATTTGTGAATGAGAGAAAATAAATAGCGGTGGTCTTGTCCTAAAAGTTCCTGCAAATTTTTTCCGCTGCTTGCTTTGATTGCATTTTTTGTTCCAGCTTTTATTTGAGGCACTGCACCAACTCCGCTGAATGTTCCGTAAATCTGTTTGTCTAATTCGTTTCGGTCTGTTACCACTACAAAAGTGTATGAACCAAAAAACTTGCGGTGAATTTTCTGACACATGAAAACCATTGAATACGATTTTCCGCTTCCTTGCGTATGCCAAAACACTCCCAACTTTTGTTTTTCTTCCAACGAAATTTTTCCGTCTTTAAAATCTTTTTCTTTTTGTGTGATGTTGTCAATGGCTTTGTTCACGCCAATGAACTGATGATTTCTTGCAATCAACTTTACTACTTTTCCCAATGAACGGTCAAACAGAATAAAGTTTTCAAACAAATCCATGAAGCGGTTTTTCTCACACACGCCAACAATAATTTTATCCAACGCAACAATACCTTCTTCGTCTTCTGTTATCCGTTTCCATTCGTGAAAGTGATTGTATTTTCCAGTGATGCTTCCGATACGGCTTTCCATTCCGTTACTTAAAATCACAAAAGCATTGAGATGAAAAAGTTTTGGAATTACATCTTTGTAGTCGGTGAAGTTGTCGTTGTAAGCATTCTCTAATTTTTTATGAACTGCTTTCAACTCTATAAACAAAAGCGGAATGCCATTTACAAAACCAATGATGTCTGGTCTGCGCTCTCTGCGACTTTTACCTTCGATCCAAAGCTGACGGACGGCTAGGAAATCGTTGTTGGTTGCATCTTCAAAATCAAAAACCTTAAGTTTCCTCTCTTTGATCAGTTCTCCTTTTTCATTGGTAAAGTCAACGGGAATTCCATCTTTAAGCAAAGATATTTGTCAAGATTTGATTCGCCTAAAGTTTTTGTGCTGCTGTACACTTACAGTTTCTCATAAGATTGGGTGTATACCTGTTCGGGTAAGTTGGGATTGAATTGTTTTAGTTTCTGTAAGAAATTTCTTTTAAGAATAATTTCCTTTTTACTTCCTCTGCCTAATGAACTGCCTTCGCCAGAAGTTTCTTTGTTGTAGGCAATAGCAGTGTCCCAACCCAAGCGGTTATGAAACAAATCAATGGCAGTTTGTTCTACAAGGTTATCTTCTGAATATTCCCAACTCATTTTTTTCTTTCAATTTTTTACTGCCTTGTCAAAATCGCTTTCATATTCACGGTCTTGTATCACTCTATATTTTTCAAATTCACCTTCGGCTTTTAGCTTGGCTTCCAGCATGGTTACTTTTCCTTTGTCTTTCAGAATCGGGTAATTAGAGAGTTGCAAAAAGTTTGTTAAAAACTTACTCCAATCTTTCATATACATCAGTTGGTTGCGTTTGGCATTTACCTCTGCCAAATCAAGATAAGCAGAAACTATTTTGTTAAGTTCTTCAATGTGAGCTTCGTTCAAATAATTTTTTGCAACCGAGACATCACTTTTCAATATTTTTCCTGAAGGGGCTTGTTTCCATGTTTTCAATCCCATGTAAATTTTCTTTGCATCGGCTTCGGTGTAAATTATTTCGGCTGCTGTTTTTCCTGTAATTGCCCAATGCAATTTGTTTTGAACCGATGCAAAAAATCTTGTGTGGTGGGTGCTTCTTTGGTGTAATCAACACTCAAAGCATACAGGTCGGTAATCTTCTGATAAAATCGTCTTTCGCTTGCACGGATTTCACGAATGCGTTCAAGCAATTCATCAAAATAATCTTTGCCGAAATTTTTGCCTTGCTTCAATCGTTCATCATCCAACACAAAACCTTTGGTGATAAATTCTTTCAATGTGCTTGTTGCCCAAATACGAAACTGTGTGGCTTCGCTGCTGTTTACACGGTAGCCAACTGCTAAAATTGCTTCTAATCGGTAATACGAAGTTTGGTATTTTTTGCCATCGGCAGCAGTTGTTTCCATTTTGGAAACAACTGAATTTTCATCCAACTCTTTTGATTCAAAAATGTTTTTGAGGTGTTTGCTTATTGCAGGAACAGCCACCGCAAACAAAGCTGACAGTGCTTTTTGTGTTAACCAAAAAGTTTCTCCTTGGTAAACCACTTCCACCTTTACATTGCCTTGTGGGGTGGAGTAAAATATGAGTTGATTGTTTTCCATTAGCGTAATTATTTTTTTGTCATTTACCGAGAAATCCTCGGCAACTAAATCTTTATTTTTCAACTTGTAAGAATTCCTTAATAGTTCGTTTATCATTCACTACCATTTTCCTGATGTCGGGAAAATGGTTTGCACCGTGTTGAGTGGTATGTTCCAAAATGGAACTAACCACTTCTTTTAATTCTCTGCTTTCTATACTTTGCTCCTTTACTTTTTGAAAGTCAATTTTACCTGTATGTTTAGAAACATCAATTCCTGTAATTGGGTATTTTATCTTATCGATATCAATACCAGAAGGAATATAAATATTAGTGTAAATTATAATTAATCCCGCGGCTATCGCAAACAGGGAAATCATAAATCCAATAATGCATCCTTTTATCATTTAAATGTGTACTAACGGCAGCCCATGAAAAAACCATTTCCTCAACAGCTGCACATTAACAGCATGTGGGAAAAATAAAAATTACAACGACACTGTTGACGCAACTTCAAAAAAAAATAAGATACCTCGCATATCAAAAAGCTACCGGCATTAAATGGAAATATCAAGTTTAGATTGCAATATCGATGTTGAAAATGTTTTGCGTTTTTTTGATGCATTTGTAAGCAAGCTCGATTTGCTGAAGTTACATTTTGAGTAATTACCACCAACACCGAAAGCTGGGAAAAGATACATAATTGCTTCGCTGTAGAAAAATAAATGCTATAAAACATGAGTTGGATTTTTTTTGGGTGTCGGGTTTTCTTTTCATGAGTTTAAATTGTCTGCAAGTAATTCTGCTTGTTTCAAAACTGTTTCAATTGCCTTTGCTTGTTTGTCTGGCGGATAACCGTATTTCGTTAATGTCCGTTTTACCAACACCATCAACTTTGCTCTTGCACTTTCTCTAATCGTCCAATCAATAGTTGCGTTGGCTCTCACCTTGTCTGCAATTTCTCTTGCAATAATTTTTAAAGTTTCATCACCCAAAACATTTACGGCACTATCGTTTATTTCAAGTGCATTGTAAAAGCAACTTCATCAGTTGTCAATCCTAATTTTTCTCCTTCTTGGTCGGCTTCCTTTATGTGCTTTGCAATGTTGATTAACTCCTGAATAATTTCTGCCGTTGACAAAAGATTGTTCTGATATTTTTTAATTGCACTCTCCAACATCTCTAAAAGTTTCTTGCTCTTTACAAGATTTGTTTTTGCTCTTGCTTTCAACTCACCGTTCAAAATCTTTTTCAATAATTCAATCGCTAAATTTTTGTGGTGCATCCCTTGAACTTCCAAAAGAAATTCATCCGATAAAATCTCCAATCCTGAAATTTCGGGTTTGTCAATTCCTGCTGCATCAAAAATGTCAATCACTTTATCGCTGCTCAATGCTTCATCCACAATTTGTTTGATGGCAGTTTCAATTTCCAAATCTGTTTTGCCTGTACCTGTTCCTTCAAACTTTACCAACCGTGCTTTCACTGCTTGAAAAAATGCAACTTCGGGTAAATGCGTTTGCACTTCATCTTTTGAAATACAAATTGAAAGTGCCTGACTTAACAAACTTACTTCTCTGATAAATCTCTCTTTGCCTTCTTGCAATCCTAAAATATGTTCCTCGGCTTGCAATATGATTGACAATTTTTCCCTTGCATCAACAGCAAAAAATCTTCGGTAATTAAATTTGAAACTGTTCTCATAATATGCATCGGGTTCTTCTATCAAAATATCATTTCGTGTTGAAGCATCTTCGTTAAACATTTGCTTTACCACTTCTAATTTTTCCATGAACACTTCAATAGCTTTTGAAATATTCTCGGCTGGATTTCCTTTTCCACCTGCATCAGAATAAAATGAAAGTGCTTTTTTCAAATCGGTTGCAATGCCTAAATAGTCAACCACCAAACCGCCTTTGATTATCTTTAAAAACCCTGTTCACTCTTGCGATTGCTTGCATGAGATTGTGTCCTCTCATGGGCTTATCAATATACATGGTCGTAAGGCATGGTGCATCAAAACCTGTGAGCCACATATCACGAACTATAACCAACTTCAACGGGTCGTTGGCATCTTTCATTCTTTCGGCTAATGCTCTGCGTTGTGTTTTATTTGTTTTAAGTTTTGCTAACAACGGTCCTTCTTCACTGGTAGAAGTCATTACCACTTTAATAACTCCTTTGCTTAAATCTTCGCTGTGCCACTCTGGTCGCAATTCAATGATTGCATGATAAAGGGTCTGCTGCAATTCTGCGGCTCATGGCTACAATCATTCCTTTGCCTTCAAAAATTGTTTGGCGTTTTTCAAAATGATTTACAATATCGTTGGCTAAATTTTTTACTCGTTTCTCATTGCCTACAATCGCTTCCAACTTTGTCCATTTGGCTTTTGCTTTTTTGCTTCTCCGTCACTTCTTCGTCTTGTTCTAACGAATCATCAAACTCTGCAATCAATCGTTTCCTCCTTCGTCAAGATTCACTTTCGCTAACCTGCTTTCATAAAAAATCTTCACTGTTGAACCGTCTGCCACTGCTTGCGGAAATATCATACACATCAACATACTGCCCGAAAACTTGCGGTGTGTTTACATCAGTGCCT
>JADKFV010000040.1 GCA_016717325.1 Bacteroidota bacterium
TTATTAATTTCGTTTGGGTAATTGCCTTGTCCTGCATAAGCATTTGTTTCGTAGTATACACTCTTAGTAATATTAATTGCCCCAAGGCAATCTTGCACAGTAGGCACTTGCGCCATTGCATGTTGTAATAAAATAAATAAAGCGAAAATTGTAAATGTGAATTTTCTCATTGTGTTTGTTTTTATGTGTTTAGTTCGCGTAAAGATAAATCACTTTTTTAATAAAACAAGCAGCATCAATTCCTACGCCACCAAATGAATTACCTTCTCCATCATTTCAATTTCAACATTGCCACTACCCATCAATTCTCCATCGGCTTCGCAGTATAAATTTTGTGTATCTAGGTTTTTAATAGTTATTTTTTTTGCCTTGCAATACATCACTGCCTTATGATTTAATTTTTCGGCATCTTTCAGTTTTTGCACATTCAGCAAATAATCCCCAATAGAAATATCGCCAATCACCACCACGTTAAAAGTCATCATCAATTTTTGCATCGGGTGCTATGCCCATTCCGCTGCCAAAATATTTTCCGTTTACAATAGCCACCATCATCACTTTTCCTTTGTAATAAAAATCATCGGCCGTAATTTCAAGTTGCAATTTTTTGTACGAAAAAAAAGTACGCAGTATGGATAAATGATATTGATTCTTTTTGCCGAAAGTATTTTTGCTTGACAGCATATGTTGTACCACGGCTGCACCAAAGCCGGCATCGGCAATGTTTATAAAATAATGTGGCGCAATATTATTTCGCAACAATATTTTTTCTGCATCCACCATACGGGTTTTATTTTCGACAATATTTTTTTGAGTACGGCCCAGATTATTTTGGCATAAACAGTGCGTAGCAAAATCGTTACCGGTACCAAGTGGTAATAATGCTAATTGTACTTTTGCTTGTAATGGATTTTGCAAAATTCCATTTACACATTCATTCAATGTGCCATCGCCACCGCAAGAAATAATGCAGGTATAATTATTGTCCACTGCCTGTTTGCAAAGTTGTGTGGCATGTTGTGTAAATTGCGTTTCGAAAATGGTGTGGTCAATATCATTGAACAATTCATGTACATCACTTATAAATTGCTGCTTGTTTGCAACACTGGCATTTAGTATAAATGCTAAGCGGTGTTCATGGTTGTTACTCATTCACTCTTGAGTACATAAATAGAATTGAGGTTGCGGCCCAGTCCATCGTAGTCTAAACCATAGCCTACCAAAAAATCGGGTGGCACTTCGAAGCCAACATAATCGGGTGTTAACGGATGTTTCAAAGCGGCAGGTTTAAAAACCAGTGTTGCCAATTTCACGCTGGCACAATGATGTTTTTTTAACTCTTCAAATAAATAACGCATGGTATCGCCTGTGTCAACAATGTCTTCAATGATTATAACATGGCGGTCTTTTAAATCCATGTTGATGCCCACAATATTTTCATTTGTCAGTAGATTGTGTGCCGCTATAACTACTCACACGAATAAAAGATATTTCGCAATCGGTATTTATTTTCTTGAATAAATCGGCAGCAAATAAAAATGCGCCATTCAATACGCCAAGAAATATAGGCTTCTTGCCTTTATAAGCATCATTGATGTTGATGGCAATTTCTGTAATGCGTTCTTGAATTTTGCCGGCTGCAATCAATTCAACAAAATGTTTATCGTGTATTTTTACTTCGTGATTCATATATACTTTTTTTACAAGGGCGCTAATATATAGTTTACCTACAAAGTAAAATTAAAGTGGAAAAATAATTATCAGCATTGCATAATTTAATGTTCTAAAAATTTAGCGATAAAATTCAAACCATTTTGTGCTTGGCTTTTTCACACAGACAGCACAGATGAACACAGATTATTATCCACGAAAATCTATGATAATTTTATTCTCACACATCACAAAGAAATTAATTTGAAGAAATAAAACCATGAACATTATCTTCGCCAACCATAAAGAAAAACGAAATGATGTTGCAAAAAATAGTTGGCATACTCGGAGGCGGGCAATTAGGAAAAATGATGTTGCAAAAAGCGGCCGATTTTAATCTTGTTACTCATGTGCTGGACCCCTGCCGATGCACCTTGCCGGCACCTTTGTCATCAATTTACACAAGGCAGTTTCAACGATTACGATACCGTTGTTGAGTTTGGAATGGTATGCGATATTATCACCATCGAAATAGAAAATGTAAATGTTGATGCCTTGTACGAATTGCAAAAGCGTGGTAAGGAAGTTTATCCACAGCCCCATATAATTTCGATGATTCAGGATAAAGGATTGCAGAAAAATTTCTACAACGAAAATAATATCCCAACAGCAAAATATAAATTAGTAAATAATAAAACAGAAATAGACTGGCCGTTTCCATACATACAAAAAATGCGCACCGAAGGATATGACGGCAAAGGAGTGAGAAAAATTGATAGTGCCGAAGAGCTTGCCCAATATGGATTTACTACGCCAAGCGTGGTGGAAGAACTTGTAAATTTCGAAAAAGAAATTGCTGTAACAGTAGCGCGAAATGTAAGTGGCGATATTGTTGCCTATCCACCGGTAGAAATGAAATTTAACCACGAAGCAAACCTGCTCGATTATTTATTTGCCCCTTCACGTTTATCGCCATCACAAATAAAAGAAGCAAGTGACATTGCCATAAAAATTATTTCGCAACTCGAAATGGTGGGCATACTCGCTGTAGAAATGTTTGTAACAGCAGATGGAACAATACTCGTAAACGAAATGGCACCACGCGCACACAACAGTGGGCATCAAACTATAGAGGCCAATCACACATCACAATACGAACAAATATTGCGTGCTATTTACAATATGCCTTTGGGCAGCACCGAAATTATTACGAGTGCGGTGATGTTTAACCTGCTTGGTGAAAAAGGATTTACAGGCAATGCCAAATACGAAGGCATAGATGAATTACTAAAAGTGGAGGGAGTACACATTCATCTCTATGGCAAAACTATTACTAAACCCTTCAGAAAGATGGGGCATGTTACCGTTACACATAATGATATTGATGAGGCTATTTCTATAGCAATGCAATTGAAAAAAGAAATAAAAGTAAAAGCATAACATAATAATATTGTTTGCAGCAAAAATATTTTGTTTATGTTTGGTACGTGTAGAAATTCTACTTGAAAAAAGTCAAACAAAATTGAAGACTATACCGAATGAAGAAAAGTGAAAATATATCGGATGCATTGGTAGGTATAATTATGGGCAGTCAAAGCGATATGCCTGTGATGCAGGCCGCTGCCGATATGCTTACAAAATTTAAAATCCCTTACGAAATACAAATAGTATCGGCACACCGCACACCGGAGTTGATGTACAACTATGCATTTACTGCGCGTAACCGCGGCCTCAAAGTAATAATTGCCGGTGCGGGAGGTGCGGCACATTTACCCGGCATGGTGGCTTCACTTACTACACTTCCTGTAATTGGCGTACCGGTAAAATCGTCAAACTCCATTGATGGCTGGGATTCTATTTTATCGATTTTGCAAATGCCTGTTGGTGTGCCTGTTGCTACTGTAGCATTGAATGCCGCTGCCAATGCAGGAATATTAGCCACACAAATATTATCTATCAACGATGAAAACATAGCCCAAACTTTGCGCGATTACAAAAACGAATTGAAAGATAAAGTCACTAAAAGTGAGCCTTTTAAAATTGCGCCCGATAATATTCCAAACAAACATTCTTAATATGAAACTTCTGTTACATCGATTTATTTTTTGTTTCAATGGTTGTAATTTTTACAAAAAAATAATAAGCGCTTTTTTTGTTTTCTTTTGTTTTACATCAACAACTATAAGTGTATACGCAGGCAATGGCAGTCCACATGGTGGTGCGCGCGATGCCGGTGTGGCCGGTGCATCGTTAACATTTGGCGATGCATTTTCCATGTTTAATAATGTGGCGGGCATGGCATGGCAGCAGGGCTTTAGAGCCGGGCTGTATAATGAAACGCGCTATGGCTTGAAAGAATTATCGACCAATGGCTTAGCGGTTTCATATGGCAATGCAAAATCGGGAAGCGTAGGATTGGGCATAAAATATTTTGGCTACAATCAATACAATGAGCAGGATATTTCGTTTGGTTATGCACGCTTGCTTAGTACAAAAATAAGCGGTGGCATTCAATTTCATTTTTTGAAAACCAATTTTGGCGATGCCTATTATGGTGACAAATCTACACTCACAGTTTCGCTTGGTATGCAATATAAGGTTACCGAAAAATTGCAATTTGCTTTTAATATTTTTAACCCCACCCGTAACCAATTAGCCAATTATAATAACGAGCGTTTTCCTACCATTGTTAAGGCAGGATTTTGCTGGAAGCCCAACGAAAAAGTGATGCTATGTGTAGAGGATGAAAAAAGCGTACAGGGAAAAAATATTGTTAAAGGGGGCATAGAATATCATATTACAAAACCACTCTATTTGCGCACAGGCATAGCGGGAACGCCTGCCAATGGCTCGTTTGGATTGGGGCTCGAATTAAAAAAGTTTAAAATTGATATTGCTGCCAACTATCATCCGGTATTGGGAGTTACTCCACATTTTTCTCTGTTGGCAAATTTATAATATGCATAAATGAAAAATATTGCTGCCATTATTTTTGCTTTTTGTGTGATAATTATTTCACATAATACTGTGTGCGCACAAGTGGTACCCGAAAACGAAAATGACAAACAGGGAACCGACAAAATAGAATTGCAAGCCGAACAGGACGAAGACGAAAATGTAGATTACGAAGAACTTCAATTGCGCTTACAAAAATATTCACAAAACCCCCTCGACCTCAATCGTGCCACAACCGAAGAGTTTAAAGATTTTGGGCTGCTTACCGATTTGCAAATAAATGCGTTGCAAAAACATATCGACAAAAATGGAAATTTACTAACGATAGAAGAATTACAATCGGTGCGTTATTTTGATGTTGAGGATATACGTGGTATACAACCTTATGTAAATGTTGGCGGCAGTATCGACAAAGTGCATATTCCATTTAAAACATTAATTACCCGAAGCCAAAAACAATTATTGTTGCGCTCAACTTATATAGTGGAGCGCGCGGCAGGTTATAAATCAACAGAAGGTGAACCGGCAAAGTATCTTGGCAGCCCTTATGGTTTATATGTGCGCTATCGCCAATCGTATTCAAAAAAATACAGCATAGGTATCACTGCCGAAAAAGATGCCGGTGAAGAATTTTTTAAAGGCTCACAAAAAAACGGTTTCGATTATTATTCATTTCATTTAGTACTAAACGAAATAGGAAAAATAAAAACCCTTGCCATTGGCGATTATCAATTATCTTACGGACAGGGACTTACAATGTGGACCGGCTTAGCGTTTGGCAAATCGAATGATGTGAGTACGCTTGTCCGCAATCCACGTGGCATTACACCTTACACATCGGTAAACGAAATGCAATTTAATCGTGGTGTTGCTGTGGCATATGTATTAAATAACTTTCAATTCGATTTGTTTGTGTCGCATCGCAAAATAGACGCAAATATTCCTGACCAAAGTACTGACTCTGCACAGGGAGAAATTACTTTTTCCTCTATTTTATTATCAGGCTTGCATCGCACCAATAGCGAACTTGCTGATAAAAGTGCCATCACACAAACTAATATTGGCGGGCACGTAAGTTATAAAAAACGCAATTTGGAATTAGGCATCACCGCAGTAAATAGTCAGCTCGATAAGCCATTAAAACGTACACAGTATTTGTATAATCAATTTCAATTCGAGGGCGATCATTTTTTTAATGTTGGGTTCGATTATAAATATGTGGCCGGCAATAAATTATTTTTTGGCGAAGTGGCGCAATCAACAAATACCGGTGGTTGGGCTATGACACATGGAACACTCATAAGCCTGGACCCACGCTTGAGCATGTCGCTTATGTATCGCAATTTTCAACGCGACTATGCAGCTATATCGAGCAACCCTGTGCGCGAAAGTAGCGTGAGCAACGAACGTGGTTTGTTGTGGGGCTTAACTTCGAAACCTGTGAAAGGATTTTCACTGGCGGGTTACTATGATATGTTTAGTTTCCCATGGTTGCGTTTTAGAGTAGATGCACCATCAAGTGGTTACGAATATTTGGCACAATTGAATTACACTCCATCAAAAAAGATGGATATGTTTTTCCGTTTTCGTCATCAGCAAAAATTACAAAACAGTATCGACTTCAGTGTAAAGCAAGATTACCTTGTGCCTTATGATCAAAAAAATTACCGTTTCAACTTTTCTTTCAAAGCCACACCTGCACTCAGCATTCGCACACGTGCCGAGTGGACCGATGTAAAATTTCAAAACATGACCGAGCATGGTTTTATGCTCATTCAGGATGTGATTGTAAAACCTTTTGGCAAGCCTTACTCTTTCAATATTCGCTATGTAATATTCGATACCGATGGATACAACTCGCGATTGTATGCTTACGAAAATGATGTGTATGGCACCTTTAGCATTCCGCCTTATTATTTCAAAGGCAGCCGTTATTATATAAACTTCCGTTACAAAATGCGCAAAGGCCTCGACCTTTTTGTGCGCTATGGCAATACGCTGTACACCAACCGCACCACCATAGGCAGCGCCAACGATGAAATACAAGGCAGCACAAAACAAGATGTAAGGGCTGCGCTTAAGTTTGAGTTCTGAAGTTGGGGGGGGGCAGGAAGTTTAAGAGTTTAAGAGTTCAAGAGTTTAATAGTTGCAATGCTTTCGCGAAACATTCATTGCCGTTCGGCTTTAGCCAACGGAATTAATAGTTTAAAAGTTCAAGGGTTAAGGAGTTTAAAAGTTATCAATGCTTTCGCGAAACATTCATTGCCGTTCGGCTTTAGCCAACGGAATTAATAGTTTAAAAGTTCAAGGGTTAAGGAGTTTAAAGTTATCAATGCTTTCGCGAAACATTCATTGCCGTTCGGCTTTAGCCAACGGAATAAATAGTTTAATTGTTCAAGAGTTTAAGAGTCCCGACACTACGGTCGGGATGCCGACCGAAGTGTCGGCATTCAAGAGTTAATTCGGGATACTTTACAGTTGATGTGGATTGTGCAGGTTGGGCAAGTGGGATGCATATTGTGCATTTGAGTACGGAGTAAGAGCGGTTGAGTAAAAAGTTTATTAAAGAATAATTTTTTAGAAAGCGGAGATTGTGATAAGGTTGTAAAATTGTTTGAAAAAGAATAAACCCAAAATAATTATAACTAAAAAAGCCGGAGCAAACACTCCGGCTTTTAATATTGATAGAATAGAAATATTTATTTGATAACAGAGAAGCGCGATGTAATTACTTTTGAAGTACCATCACTTACGCGCACCATGTAAGCGCCTTGTGGCAAAGTAGAAATATTCAATTGGATAAGATTGTTACTTGCAGATGGATTTACAAGTTTTGAAATAGTTACATTTCCTAAAATATCAAAAACTTCAACTGTAAGTTCGTTCACTGTAACATCAGCCAGGGTGATAAAAAGTTTATCAGAAGTAGGATTTGGAAACACACTGTTGAGTGTAAATGTTTGTTGCTCGTTAATGCTTGTAACGCAAGGCATAGGAATAAGCACACCAGGAGGAAATGCCGCTTCTATATCTGCAATGGTACTGATTGGCCAAATGTCTTTGTTTATCAATGTAGAGTCGGGGCCAATAAGACAAATAGTAGGATATGCCGAAGGGCTATATACATTGCCTATAGCAGCACCGCCACCTTGTTGGCCACTCCAGGCCGGATAAGTGTTAATAGGATCGAGGCCTGCCTGCAATTCGAAGGCTGCTAACAATGCATTGGTACCTACAGGATCGCTTTCGTTGCCAAGCACAATTACACCGTTGGTATTGCATCCGTATTTTTTATAAAACTGCTCAATTTTCGGAGCTGTGGCTTTACATGGGCCACACCAATAAGCAAAAAAATCGAGTAACACATAATTGCCCTGCGACACATAGGTGTAAAGATTGTGCGTTGTGCCGTTTGGCGATGTGCCTGTAAAATCGGGACATACAGCGCCAACCTGCACACCAGTGATTTGTGCTTGCATGCTCATTGTTGCAAATGCGATAGCACATAATGAAGTAAGTTTTTTAATCATCGTTTATTTTTTAAAATTGTTTTGATGTGTAAAAGTAGGAATTAAAACTAAGACATAAACTTTTGACCCATTCTTTTTGCAAGAAAAACAGAAAGTAAAATTTGTGATTAGATTGCAAGTGAGGGAAAGAAATGTAAAAACACTTGTGTATGGTTTCATAAAAAAAAATGCTGCGTTAAATAAATAACACAGCAGTATTTTAATAATTTACTATTTCAGTTCAAATTTTCTAATAGTAAGTAAGGCGAATTACATGTGCTATGTACTTTGAAAAACGTACACATTGGCGGCTGTAACCATATTCGTTATCGTACCATACATATAACACTGCACTCTTACCATCTTTCGATACTATTGTTGCAGGACTATCAACAATGCTCGATGCAGGGCATCCCACAAGGTCGCTGCTTACAAGTTCGTTGTTGCTTGAGTATTGTATTTGTTCTACCAATTCACCTTCTAACGCTGCATTCAACAAAGCATTATTTATTTCATCCTTGTTGGTTACTTTGTTTAATGTAAGATTTAAAATTGCCAACGATACATTTGGTGTTGGTACTCGCACGGCATTACCGGTAATTTTTCCTGCAAGATGAGGTATAGCTTTCGATACTGCTTTGTCGGCACCGGTTTCGGTAATAACCATATTCAATGGTGCGCTGCGTCCTCTGCGATATTTTTTGTGATAGTTATCGAGCAGGTTTTGATCGTTTGTGTATGAGTGAATGGTTTCGATATGGCCCTTGTCTATGCCCATCACTTTATCCATAACCGAAAGCACTGGCACTATTGCATTTGTAGTACACGAAGCGGCAGAAAAAATATTTTCATTTTCGGCACACATCGATTGATTGACACCGTAAACAATATTTGGAACATCGCCTGCAGCAGGTGCCGTAAGCAACACTTTACTCACACCTTTCGAAACAAGATGGCGGCTAAGTTCAACCCTGTCGCGCAATATGCCGGTATTGTCTATCACCAGTGCATCGTTAATACCATATATTGTATAGTCAATATCTTCGGGTTGTTTGGCGCTTATCATATGCACCACGTGGCCATTTATTATCAGTGCTTTGTTAGGCAAGTCTTCTATTACAGTTCCGGGAAAAGGGCCATGCACCGAATCGGAGCGCAACAAATCGGCACGCTTAATAATATCGGCATCGCTTTTATCGCGGGTAACAATTGCCCGCAAACGAAGTTGCTCGCCTTTACCTGCCTGCACTATCAACTCACGGGCAAGTATCCGTCCTATGCGACCAAAGCCATATAGTACCACATCTTTAGGCACCATTACACGCTTGTCTTTGCCAATAAAATTTTTGAGTTTATCGGCCACAAATTCTTTACAAGAAGCATAGTTGGCCTTCTCCAAAACCCACTCGCTGGTAAGTTTACCAATATCAATACGCGATGGTGCAAGATCCATTTTTGCCATTTCGCTTGCCACCTCTACCGATTCGTAAACGGTAATAGGTTTTTTTACAAAGGTTTTTGCATAGTGATGCAGGTTAATAATTTCGCTCACGCTGCGGTCAATCATTTGGTTACGAAACATCAGCAGTTCCACACTCATATCGTACCACAGATGGCTCATGTGAGCTATAAGTTGTACGGCAGCTTTTTCCAATTTTATCCAATCCTGAAGCTGTGCCTCAAACGCTTGTGCGGTATTTGCTCCGCTTGCTTGTGTACTATCCATATTATTTTTATTAAGGTATGTTTTTTATCGATGTCAAAAATGTGAAACTTCTTTCGATTTGTAATTTTTTTCTTCAAAATATTTTCTCATAAATTATTTCACCTTGCTGCTATCAAAAGGAAGGCATTTTATCCGATGAAATGCATAGTGTTGAAAATACACAAAGCATAAAAAAAGCCCGACTATGCGGGCTTTAAATTTTATCCTAAATATGCTTTCAGCAAACGGCTGCGCGATTTGTGTCGCAACCTGCGTATGGCTTTTTCTTTTATCTGACGAACGCGTTCGCGGGTTAGGTCGAACTTTGCTCCTATTTCTTCCAATGTTAAACCATGATTCAAGCCTATGCCGAAAAATAATTTTATCACCTCACGCTCTCTTTCGGTAAGTGTACCAAGTGAACGCTCTATTTCTTTTTGCAACGATTCGTTCATCAATAAAGAATCGGCACGTGGCGAATCGGCATTTTCAAGTACATCAATAAGACTATTGTCTTCACCTTGAACAAATGGCGCATCCATAGATACATGCTTGCCCGATACTTTCATTGTATCAGTTATTTTTTCGATTGGCAAGTCGAGCAATTTGGCAAGTTCATCGGCCGAAGGTTCGCGCTCAAACTCTTGCTCAAGTTTCGAATAAGCTTTGGATATTTTATTTAACGAGCCCACCTGATTCAATGGCAAACGTACAATACGCGACTGTTCTGCCAATGCCTGCAATATTGACTGACGAATCCACCATACAGCGTACGATATAAATTTGAAACCACGGGTCTCGTCAAAACGTTTGGCAGCTTTTATTAATCCCAGATTTCCTTCGTTTATTAAGTCGGGCAAACTCAATCCTTGATTTTGGTATTGCTTAGCTACCGATACCACAAAACGCAAATTTGCTTTGGTGAGGCGGTCGAGGGCTATTTGGTCGCCTTCGCGTATTCTTCGTGCCAGGCGAACCTCTTCTTCGGCTGTAATAAGTTCTTCGCGTCCTATTTCTTGTAGATATTTCTCCAGCGATTGACTCTCGCGATTGGTAATGGATTTGGTTATCTTTAGTTGCCTCATTGTTTTATTTTCCCTCTTTTTTTAATCTCTTTTTTATAAACAAGCGCGCAAAAGTAATGTTTTACGACATAATGTCAAATTTCATTTTTTTTGCTGCAAGCACCCTATTGCAATAACTGTACTTGTTTTGTAAAATGTGATGTTAAAGGCGTGATTTTTTTTAAAATGGTTAAAGCAAAAGTTTAATGAAAAAAATTTGTTGAACTAAACAGATTAAAATGCATTGACAAGAAATTTTTATATACCCGATAGCAAACAGGTTATAAGATTGTAAAACTAAAGGTCATATTTACTTATGGCTGTTGAAAAATAACATAAGATTTAGACTGTAGAGCCGGTGATGTTACTTAGAGTAATGATTTTAAACCCTTGTAATTTATTGCCAAACTTTCATTTTTATTTCCATTTTGGAAATTTCATATCTGAAATTTTATTATAGTTTTGTAAACCAATTAATTCATAAATTTTATGAGTAAGCAAAATAGGTTTTTGATTTTTATTTTTTGCATTGTTTTTCTGACCAGCAGTTGCAAAAAAATAAGTCGCAATAAAATTGACGCAACTATGTATATAAAAGAATATAAAACCGAAAAACCAATACCCTATGCCACAGTTAACATAGTACGAGGATTAAATAGCCCCCAAATTATTAAAACAGTAACAACAGACGAAAATGGCAAAGCTATTTTTTGCGATGATGTGGATGCAGATTACGATTATTATTTTGAAGCTGTGGCCGATAATTATGTTGACGTTTTTCAAATAGTTCCGTTGCGAAACGGAGTGCGAAATTATGAGGCTACCTTATACAAGTATGCAAGTAGTTATGTGAAGTTACATGTTAAAAATGTGAATCCTTTTAATCAATATGATTTATTGCAATTCTCGACAGCCTGTAGCAATTTTATACAAGGAGCGAATGTTGATACTGTTTTTTTTGTTTTGCGATAATGGAAATGAATTCATGGGTAATTTTGAATTATATAATTATCATTGTATAGCAAATAAAAATGGCATAGACTCAACGATTTATTTTTCTTTTATACCACCTCCGCATGACACAGTCACTATAAACATAAACTACTAAAAAATCAATTTATGAAAAAGAAAATTGTTTTCGCCATTTTGTATGGCCTAGCTAACTATGGCCTACTATCTGCACAAACTGATAGCTTGTTCTATTATTTGGACAAAGCAACTCTAACTAACAATGTGCTTGCTCCGTTTAACGATACCACGTATTGGGATTGTACGATGGACGCAAAGACCAAATAATCGAAAACAAAAATATCGTCAGATAAAATGGCTATAATAATGAACGATGAAAACAACTTAAAAAAGCAAACTCAACAAATAAAATTACTAAGAAACCTCATCATTCATTTTAGAACTCACAAGTTGTTCTAACTTTTCTAAATCATTTTTTATTGTGCCGAAAAGTTGATTGACGTTATTATCACCGTTTGCATAAAAATTGCCATTGAGTACTGTATTATGATGATTGTTTTGTGTTTCAATTTTTGTTCCATTTGAACCTAACAGTTGTAAAATGTCTTCATTGCCTAATTCCAATATTCGAATAATTTTCACAAAATATCTAAACTCAAACCTCGCGCTTCATTTTCAATTTTACAATATGCCGATTGTTGTATTCCCAATAAATCAGCCATCGCTTCCTACGATAATCCTTTGGGTTCGCGAGACATTCTTATTTTTGTAATTACTGTTTGCATATTATTATTTTTACTTGCGAAGAAAATAAATTATATTCGATTTTCGAATAATTTTATTCTAAAATCGAATAACACTTTCGGTTATTTTCGTTTATCTTTACCATATCTTAATTAGGATAAAAAAAAGCACCAATAATTTTTTTATGAACAAATCCACATACAACTTATTTCTTTTATGTTTAGGTAGTATTTTTTTTGCATGCGCGAGCTGCAAGCGAGTTTCCAATAACGAAATTGATGCCACCATTTTTATAAAAGAATTTAAAACTGACATACCTATACCCAATGCCAAGGTAACTATTTTGCGCGGCAAGCCACTTACAGGATACGGCACTCAGGCAGTAAAAGAATTAACCTCCGATGCCGATGGCAAAGTATTATTTAATGAAGAAGTGGACAAAGCCTACGACTATTTTGCAGAAGCTGAGAAAGATGATTTATACCCCGACCACCGACAAGTAATTTTAACTCGAGGCAAAAAATGTTTTGAAACTACTATTTCAAAATATGTATGTGGGTATGTAAAAGTTGGAGTAATAGACAAAAATAGTGGTGATTTTTAGTAGTTTTTTCCAAGTGGACAAAAATAGTGGTGTTTATTTTTAAACAAATGTAAAACGATTATTGGGTCAAATAATTTTGCATGGTCAAGGTAAACTGGAAGCAAGCTCTGCTGGAGAGCAACTTGTGTAGGGGATCAACTTGATGGTCGACAAAAATGTCAAAACAAGGGGTAATCAGTATGATTACCCCTTGATATTTTTAGAGACCTGCATGCCCTTAAAAAACTCAACTATGAACTTTTTCTTTCGCTTTTCTGAAAGGCCATTATGATTCCTTAGTTTGTTTTTTAAATCTGCAAATTGCCCATCTAATGCATTGGTAGTATTAGGAATATTTAAATCAATATGATTGTACCATGTAAATAAATATGGAAGATTGTTTTTTAGACTTCTATATGCGCTCCTTAGCCGTTTATGAGTAAATCTTTTTTTGCCTGAAGCATCTACCTTTCTTTCATTCAGAAAGAACTCCCATTTTATAAACCAATCATTTAACCCACCTTCAAAACTTTCTTTATCTGTTTTGACTAATAGCAATGTGTGTGTCCATAACTCCTTGCTAGCTTGCAGCTTGGGATTTTTAGTCAAATATCTTCTAACAATAGCTACTTGATGAAAATTGCACATTTGAACTGGAATATTTTTGAAGATTTGCATTAGTCCCATTCTTCCATCGCAAGTTATCGATTGTATTTTTATTCCCCTGCGTGCAATTTCTTCTATGCCTTTTAAATATAATAAATTGGTCTCCTGCTTTACAAATTGTGTATAGAGTATTTCCTTTGCCAAATCATTTTTAAAAACCATAATACCAAACTTTCTTCCGAAATAAGTAGTATCCATTATTACGTTTGCTAAGTTTGAAAAATCGTTATTGAATTGTACTTGAATCGTATCAATCTTTCTTTGTATTGTCCGTATAGAACATTTATTTGATTTGGCTAACTGCTGGTAAGTTTGTTTCCCTTTACAATAATTCTCCCAAATTGTTTGTGCATCCAAACGCTCTTTGTCCAAAAATCTGCGCTTACAACTGCCGCACTTATATTGTTGATAACCTTCGTATTTGCCCCATTTTGTAACAGTATGGCATTTACAGAAAATGCACTTTTTTTATTCATTTACTTTGATTTGCTGCAAAGCTATATATAGCAGGCGTCTTGACAATTTTTACCACTATTTTTGTCTATTAACCCTAAAAGTTAGAATAGTTAATCAATTGCCCTATAATAATTTTGACCATGCCTTATTAGATTCTTACTGTAAATCATATAATTTTTACGGTGCTAGTGTTGATACGACCTTTTTGCTGTATGATAATTGCGATTGTGGTTGGTTTTCAAATGTAAAATTTGATAAAACTGTATTTGTAAACAAAAATAATAAGGACAGCACGGTTTCATTTAATTTTACACCTATTCCTAGAGATACTATTTATTTAGAAGTTAATTACTAAAAACAAGCAATTAGCGTAATTATTGTCAGTGAAAGCACAATTACCAATATAAACAAATTTTATTTTATGAAAAAAAATGCAAAGAGCATAATGATGCTCCTATGGCTTTGCTTTGCCTTTATTAAAGCAAATGGTCAAGATAGTATGTTTTACTTTCTCGATAAAACATCTTTAACCAACAATGTCTTGTGTCCTTACAATGACACTACATCGTGGGGATTGTATGATGGTGTGAAAGAAAACACATGCAAAAACATGCATGTTGCAAACTTATTAAGCGAATTAAATTATTGGACTTTTGGCATCAATAATCGACAATCGGCCGACAGTATAAAAATAAAATCGTTTCAATTAATTCGTAACAGTGGTGTTATTCCTATACTGATTATCAATCAAGAATATACAAGGATAAAAGCTAATGCAAGAAATGATAGTTTAATTTATTTGAGCAATGGAAAGTATTATGATATTTTACCACGAAGCCAAAGTCCATTCGAAAATAAAATACTTTTTGCTGCTGCACCACTTAAAGAAAAAATATACAATGGGATGACTAAATTTATTTTAAGTAGAGATTACTTTGTTTCAAATTTACCCGCTGAAATTCGTAAGCAAACGGTTCTATTATAAAACCAACCCAACAATAATTATCGATTCTCGACTAGCAATGACTAAAGTTTTATCTGCTGCCACTTTGCTTGGGCAACGCATCGTACACAACCTGCATTAGCACCGATCGTGTATTGTATTTTACCAACCTGTTATTAGCAGCTGATGGATATACGCGGTTGCTGAGAAAAATAAAAACCAGTTCGCTGTTTGGATCGGCCCATGCACAGGTGCCTGTAAAACCTGTATGGCCAAAGGTATTGAGCGATGCGCTGCTGCATACAGGTTCTTTTGAAGTGGCTTCGGGCTTATCGAAAAACAATCCTCTGCGGTTGTTGGTATTGGGCCAATATTGTTTGGTAAATTTTTCGACTGTAGCGGTTGTAATATATTGCCTGCCACTGTAAGCCCCTCCCTGCAGCAACATTTGCATAATGATACCAAGGTTATGCGCATTTGAAAAAACACCGGCATGGCCACTTACACCGCCAAACATAGCCGCAGCAGGGTCGTGCACATAACCACGCACCAATCGTTTGCGAAACGCAGTATCGTTTTCGGTTGGCACTATATTGTTTATTGTAAAATGTTGCAAAGGATTATAAGCAATTCGATTAAGGCCAAGCGGGTAATAAAAATTTTCGTCAACATATTCTTCGAGCGATTGTTGTGTGATGTTTTCCACCATTTTTTGTGTAATAATCATTCCTAAATCAGAGTAAACATATTTGCCACGCTCGGTAAGTGGCGATCGCAAAATTTCTTTCCATATTGTTTTCATATAGTTTACATTCATGTATAAACTATCGCAAATTTTATTACTGTATGGCATTACCGGTGTGGCAGCATAAATTCCTTTTTTATAATTGCCTTTGTCGTCAAGTGTCGATTGATAAAAAGGTATCCATCCTTTAAGTCCGCTTTGATGTGTAAGAATATCTTCGACCAATAAATTTTTTTTATCGCTTCTTCGCAACTCGGGAACGTAAAAAGACATGCGCTGTTTCAAATCTATTTTCCCTTCGTCATACAATTTCATTACCGCAAGCGAAGTGGCAGCCATTTTTGTAATTGATGCTATATCATAAAGTGATTGCTCATTTACAGCAGTAGAATTATTATCGTAAGTAAACTTTCCGTATCCCTTATTTAAAATAATATTGCCTTTATACGCAACCAACATTTGACATCCGGGAAAAACTTTATCGTCAATATTTTTTTTGATGATGGTATCGATTCGGGAAAATATTTTTTCATCGATAGAGAGCCTCGAAGGCATTTCAAATCGTAATACATTCGACATGGTAGAACCCGTTAAGCCCTCATACAATGTATAACTACTGCTAGGCCTTGCGGGCAACTTTCCAAAGGCATTGCGTGCGCCAAATAATATTTGTGCCGTGAACATGGCTGGCAAGTAAGTATCTTCGTATGATAAAATGAGGGCTTGACTTTTATCGGCATCTTTGAGAATATTAAGTGTGTATAGATTACCAAACACTACCGTTACAAGTTTTGTACGTCCTTGCAATGCAGATATGGTTTGTGCCATTTGCGGTGTAATGTTGAAATTGATATACGACCTTATAGAAGTATTATGAAAACTAACTATAACCGTTTCGAATTGCGCAAGCTGATTCATGAGCGTATCGAAAGCGGTTGCAGATAATTCCTTATTGAGCGCAAAGTTTTCGGAGTGGGTATACAAATCGAGCGATTGTTGAAAATAATTATCAAGTGTATCGTTCACAACAAGCGATGCAATTTTATGATGCCCATCAACAGAAAGTGGAATGGTATTGTTGTTGTTTTTTAAAATGGTAACCGATTTTTCGAACAACGAATTCGTAAGCTTACGCGTTTCGGGTGCATTGTTCAAGCGTTCATTAAGCATGAATTTTGAAAGTGGTTTCCAATCATTCAAGCCACACCAATATTTTATTTCAAGAATTTTTTTACGCTTTTAAATACATCATTACTATCGAGTGTTTTGTTTGCAAATGCTTCTTTATTTTGCTTACAGCAAGCGGCACATTTTCGGCCATTAGCAGCATATCGTTTCCTGCTTTCAATGCATTTACTTCAATTTCGCCCGGAGGTACATTGGCTGTTACACCTTTCATATTCAACGCATCGGTAATAATAAGTCCTTTGAATTTTAATTTATCTTTTAAAATTTTCGTTACTATTTTGTATGATAAACTCGAAGGTGCGTTTGTTGCTGAATCGAGTGAAGGAATATTCAGATGTGCAATCATTACACTCCCCAAACCTTGCTTTATCAATTGTTTGTAAGGAAAAAGTTCCATCGTGTCCATAGCTTCGGCAGATTGATTAATCACCGGCAAGGCACTGTGCGAATCGGTTTCGGTGTTGCCATGACCAGGGAAATGTTTTGCGCATGCAAGTATACTATTGTCTTGCATAGCCTTCATATACAATGAAGCTTTGCGGGTAACATCTTCTTTGTTTTCGCCAAACGAACGTGAGTTGATGATGGGATTCATCGGGTTGTTATTGATATCAACGCAAGGTGCGTAGTTCATGTGTATACCCAAAATTTTCAATTGCCGTGCAATTTCAACACCCATATCATAAATCAACTGCTCATTGGGGTTTGCACCCAAAGTCATTTGCCGTGGAAAACGTGTGGTGCTGTCTATACGCATATTTAATCCCCATTCACCATCGATGGCAATAAGCAATGGCACTTTACTAATTGATTGGAAATAATTTGTCAAATCAACTTGCCGCTCGGGCCCGCTCAAAAAATACGTTAGCCCACCTATGTAAAAATTATTGATGAGAGAGTCCACTGCAGACTTGTTATAATCAGGACCACCGGCATAAGCAGGCACCATAAATAACTGGCCAATCTTTTGGTCGGTGCTAAGCGATTTGTAAACAGAATCGACCCAATGCTTGGACTCTTTGCTTGTATAAGCCGGATCAGTATCGCGATCGGGTACAAGACTAAATGCGCCAAACACGCCAAGAAAAATTAAAAAAATAAAAAAGTATTTGCGCATTGAATTATAATCGAGGGCCAAATGTACGAAACCAAATTATTTTTTTGGACTTTACAACTAAATAAATAAACAAGTACGCGTGAATCATTCAACTAAATAGGAAATGGATTTGAAAAAAAATAAAGCGACAAGAAAATAAATACGGCCGAAAGCAAAGCAAAAATTTTAGTTCCCGGCTTTTGTTATACCAATTATTACTCCGAAGTTGCCATCAGTTTGCAACCATTTTTTTTCGGGAACATACGCACGCGAAACAAAACCATCGAGGTACAATGCATTTTTACATCCAATGCTTTGAAAGAACTTTGCAAAATCATAAAAATTTATCTCCTCTTTCGATAAGGCAAAAACTAAAGTGCTGTCATTTATTATTCCTACTCCATTGCGAATATTTAAGTTGTGCGACCCTTCTTTAAATGCATCGTGTATTTTACCATCAATGATTAACATAGGTCCACTTTGTGTTGCGTAGTTCACATTTTTATTTTTAAAATTTTTGGTAGTGCAAACGTGTGGTTTGTTTTTAATATCAATATAAAAAATGCCATTAGGTTTGAGATAGAAATTGCCACTGCCCGATTTTGCATTTAATGGCGCTATCAGTTTTTTGTTTTCAATATATAAACCCAGTGGTGAATTATCCCGTTGATACATACCGCCATTCATGGCAAAAATCAATTGCTTGTTTTGGCTATCAACATCATTTTTTAAATTCTGTATTGAGCGATATGGTTGCCCGTTTTTATTTTTGTAATACAATTTTATTTCCTGCTGATTGGTATTTACAACATAGCTCAATATTTTGCTTTCGTCCGCAATTTCGAAACACAAAATGAGGCATGCTAAAAATATATAGTTAGCGGTCTTTGCGATGGTAAAAAATTTATTCCTTTTTTCAGCTGATGGGCTTGTGATAGAATCTCTCATTTTTTATTTGCAATTATAACATGTATTTTTTCATCTTTACATCAATCAAAAAAACAAAGTATGCTTACCAATAACGATGTGCTGAAAAATTGCGTGTGGCCCTTAACCTTAAAGACGAGGATGTGATTGAAATACTTAGCCTGGTCGATTTTAAACTTACAAAAAGCGAACTCAGTGCCTTGTACCGTAAAGAAGATCATCCTAACTACCGCGAATGTGGCGATCAACTTTTGCGCAATTTTTTGAATGGATTAATTATTTATAAACGTGGACCAAATCCGCAACAATTGAAAAAATAATTTTTACTCCGGCTCATTATTAGTGAGCAGCGTTTCGAAATCGCCCACAACAACCAGTCTTTCTTTATACAAAATGCCCAACGCTTTTTTAAATACTTTTTTACTCATTTGCATCACACGCATAATATCGGCCGGAGCACTTTTATCGCCCAAAGGCAATTTTCCTTTGCGTGCTTTTATTTCTTGCAGCACAACATCTTTGGCATCATACACTTGTTTAAATCCAATTTTTTGCAAACTTAAATCTATCTTTCCATCATCGCGAATGGCCTTAATATAACCGCGTTTGTAATCGCCTTTCCCTATTGGTTCAAACACCTCGTTGCGAAATATCAATCCTTCTTTATCGCCATTAATGGTAGCACTATATCCTAGTTCCGATTCGTGGGTAATAAATAAATCTACCTCGTCACCTACTTTCAATGGTGGCAATTCGGAAGGGGCATCGGTCAATTTATATTTCATATTTTTTTTCGTTACACTATTCAATTCGAATTACTGTGTCACAGCTTTCATAATTCGATAAATCATCAATTGATATTTTATTATTCTTTTTTCTTGCCGGAATTTATCTTCAGGATTTTCGCGATTCATCTTTAAAGAACAACGATTCTAAAACCGAATTGAATGCAGCCACTACTATGCTGAATAACATGGCCCACCAAAATCCTTCAACATGAAAACCTGTAACAAGATAATCGGCCATTAAAACAATCACAGCATTTATTACAAACAGAAACAATCCGAATGTAAGAATGGTTGCCGGCAAAGTAAGAACTATCAACACAGGCTTTACCAGTATTGTAAGAGCAGAAATAACAACTGCAAGCAGCAATGCATACAAAGGCGAATCAACATGCACATGGGGCAAAAAATAAGTAGCCGCCATTATTGCTAAAGTAGAAGAAAGTATCTGTCCTAAAATTTTCATAAAAATAAATTGTATGCTTTTATTGAAAAATTAAATATTGAATTATTATTTACTTACAAAGTAAAGCAAAATAGATTGAATATAAAGTAATGCACTTTAGAAAAAAATAGAGGCTGAAGGACACTACGCCCCGCCAATCTTTCAGGAGGAATCTTCTTGTAAGTTTAGGAGATTTTGTTTTGAAAACAATTTTATCTAACGTAGAAATAAGTTTCCTCCTGAAGGAGGTTTGCGATGTAGAAATAAGTTTCCTCCTGAAAGACGAAGAGCCGTCAGGTTTCCCTCATCTTTAAAGTCAATAAAAACATTTTTGGATTTTTTGTTTTTATCAATTCAATTTTTTTTTCATGCGATAAATCTTTTATTTCTTTTTCGCGCTCGATAGCAATTTTTATTGATGTATAACTTTCATAATAAACCAGATTTTAACAATAATAACGGCCGGCAAATGTTTTAAACTGTCCTCTGTTCGCTTTGTGCTCCCAAAGCCTTCTATCCAAATTATTTGTAACACCAGTATAGAAAGTTGTTTTACCGGGGTTTGTTGTGATATATGTATAATAATAGCGAACTGCCATATTGTTAATTCTTATGCACGAAAATAGTTTCTATTATCCTTATAAAGAAGAAAATAATTACGCATAAATTCAAAAACAGTGTAACAAAATGGTGCTTAAACAATATTTAAAAAACTACTTTTGTGTGAAACATTTTTACGATTTCAGCATCAATCATCAAAGAAAAATATATGAACAATAAACAAAAAAAAGAGGAGCATCAAATAGTGAAAAAATTCACCATGGTACTTTTGCTATTGGTTGGTTTTGCGGTTTTGTATTCGTTAAGGCAATTCATCGATGCTTTTCTTGGCGCAGTGATGATTTATATTTTGTTTCGCCCTTTGATGTATCATCTTGTACATAAGCGTAAGTGGAATATTTCGCTCAGTGCGATTTTGGTTATTCTCATTACGATTCTATCAGTAAGCATTCCAAGTCTTTTGGTTATAAAAGTAGTAAGGCCTCGTGTTGTCGATTTTTTTAACCATCCCGATTTGTTGACCAACGCATTTCAATACATCGACAATAAAATTTTTGACCTTACAGGAACAAAATTAATTAACGAAGACAATCTTCGCAATGTGCAATCATCTGTGGCCGGTTATGCCACTACTTTCTTAAACGAAACTTTTAGCATGATTACCGACCTTGGCATTATGTTTTTCATTTTATATTTTATGCTGAAATCGATGGGAACCATGGAACAATTTTTTGAAGACAATCTTCCCTTACCTTCCGAAAACATTGCCACCTTTGGCGAAGAACTGCGTAGCATGACCATGTCTAATGCACTTGGCGCACCTATTATGGCACTTATACAAGGGTTGATAGCTGTGCTCGGTTATTGGATTTGCGGCCTGCCCGATCCTTTTTGTGGGGAATTGTCACAGGAGTATTTTCGTTTGTACCCATCATTGGCAGCGCACTAATTTGGATTCCCGCAGCACTTTACATTCTTTCGTTGGGTGCTACCTGGCAGCCTGTTGGAATAGTAATTGTTGGTATAATAATAAGTGTGAGCGACAATATTCTCCGCTTTGCATTGCAAGAGAAATTTGCCGATGTGCATCCAATCATCACTGTATTGGGTGTTATCACAGGTTTCTATTATTTTGGCTTACCCGGTTTAATCTTTGGCCCTCTCCTTATTTCATGGTTTATTATTCTATTTAAAATATTTCGCAAAGAGTATTCATTTCCCCAGGAATGATTAATCTTTTTCTGCTCTCAAATATTATCTTTGCGGACTTTTTAATGTAAAAAATAAAAATTCTATGTCATTTGATTTAGCGCCTTTACTCACAACAGAAGGTCTTATAAGTTTACTTACCCTGGTATTGCTCGAAATTGTTTTGGGTATCGACAACATTATTTTTATTGCAATCATATGTGATAAGCTACCCAACAAGCAACAAAAAAATGCACGTACCATTGGTCTTACACTTGCATTAGCCATTCGCGTTTTGTTGTTGTTTACTATTACATGGATTGTACAGGCAACCAAACCCATGTTTTACATTAGTGAGTTTGGGGTAAGTGGCCGCGATTTAATTTTATTTGCCGGTGGGGTTTTTCTTATTGTAAAACCATTATCGAAATAATGCACAAATTTCAAGCTGCAGATGATAAAACTTTTAAAGCCGACAAACTCACATTAACACAAGCGATTATACAAATTACACTCATTGATGTAGTTTTTTCTTTCGATTCTATTTTAACAGCTGTTGGCCTTTCGCGCGAGATTGCAGTTATGGTTATTGCCGTTATTATTTCGATGCTGGTGATGCTGGCATTTGCTCCTTATGTGAGCGATTTTATAAATAAATATCCAACCATAAAAATGCTGGCTCTTGTATTTTTAATTATTATTGGTTTTTTGCTTGTGGCAGAAGGGTTGCACATTGATACCCATGCATACAAAGGATACACTTATGCTGGCATGGCATTTTCGCTCATTGTTGAAATGCTTAATATTCGATTGAGGATTGTTAGTGAGCGGAAGAATTTTTAACGATTCAAAAAACTACTCCAATTACAAAGCTTGCCTTATCATAAACAAAAGGATTAAATAAGCTAGGGATTGTTCCTTCTAAATCAGTTCGCAAATGGTAGCATCAATTAATGCACAACAACATCGAAATCTCAACTTTGACAAACCCCGTCATTTAGGATAGAGTTACAACAATGGCTATATACGTGACTTTCGCTATGACTCTTTTTTGGGTTAGCTTATTTCATGGCTGAAGCCTATACTCTGTTTGAGCTAAGCCCCATCATAAATGATGGAGTTAATCATAAGACCTGTTGCCGAATAAAAAAGGAAATTATATTTCTCAACAATTACTTCTCCTCCACTCCTTCAAACTTTTCTTTCAAAAATTTTGCTGTGTACGACTCATTGCATTTTAGTAAATCTTCGGGGGTGCCTTCGAACACAATGTTGCCACCGGCATCGCCACCTTCGGGGCCAAGGTCTATTACCCAATCGGCACATTTTATTATTTCCTGATTATGCTCAATTACGATTACGGTGTTGCCTTGCTTTATTAATGCATTAAAAGCATCGAGGAGTTTACTTATATCGTGAAAGTGCAAACCTGTAGTAGGCTCATCGAAAATAAAAAGCATGCCCGTTGCCGAATGTCCACGAGTGAGATACGATGCCAGTTTTATTCGCTGCGCTTCGCCTCCGCTTAATGTGCTGCTTGCCTGGCCAAGTGTAATGTAACCCAAACCTACATCGGCTAGTGGTTGTATACGATTGCTAATTTTCTTTTCGGCATTTTTAAATTTTTCGAGTGTTTGTATACCATCAAAAAAATCGAGGGCTTCGTCCACGTTCATATCCAATATTTGATCGATACTGGTGTCGCGGTATTTTATACTTAAAATTTCTTCTTTAAATCGTTTGCCTTTACATGCATCGCATTTCAAACGTATGTCGGCCATAAACTGCATTTCGATAGTTACAAAACCTTCGCCCTGACAAGTTTCGCAACGGCCACCATCCACATTAAAAGAAAAGTGCGAAGTCTTTAATCTGCGTGTACGCGAAAGCGGAAGGTCGGCATACAGTTGACGTATTTCATCGTACGCTTTTACATAAGTAACAGGATTGCTGCGCGATGATTTTCCAATCGGATTTTGGTCTATCATTTCTACATCGCTTATCATATTGTAGTCGCCCGTTATGCGGTCGAAATTTCCTGTTGCCTCACCATAACCGCCATGCATTTTTTTTAAGGCGGGAAATAAAATCTTTTTTATCAATGAAGTTTTTCCCGAACCGGATACGCCTGTTACAGCGGTTAAAATATTTAATGGAAATTTTGCTGTTACATTTTTCAAATTGTTTTCGCGGGCTCCGGCAATCTGAATATAATTTTTCCACCGCCTCCGTATACGGGGTATGTTAATGGTTTCTTTGCCCGTTAAATATTTTGCTGTAAGACTTTGTTCATCGTCCAGTATATCCTTGTAATGACCTTGAAAAACCAAATGCCCACCATGCACTCCGGCAAAGGGTCCTATGTCTATCAATTGATCGGCACTGCGCATAATGGCTTCGTCATGCTCTACAATAATAACTGTGTTGCCCAGTTTTTGTAACGATTTCAAAACAGTAATCAATCGTTCGGTATCGCGCGGATGCAAACCTATACTGGGCTCATCCAATATGTACATACTACCTACCAAAGAACTGCCAAGAGATGTTGCAAGATTTATACGTTGCGATTCGCCTCCGCTCAATGTATTGGATAAACGGTTTAAAGTAAGATAACCCAATCCCACATCATTTAAATATTGAAGTCGATGTGTAATTTCGAGAAGCAATCGTTTTGCAATTATTTGTTGCTGTGCGTTAAGTTTTAAATTTTTAAAATGTAAATAACTTTCTTGTACGGGCATCAACACCAATTGCGAAATAGGAATGCCGTCAATTTTTACATAGTTGGCATCGGCACGCAAGCGGGTACCATTGCAATCGGGACAAACCGTTTTTCCACGGTAGCGCGATAACATTACCCTGTATTGAATTTTGTATGATTGCTTTTCGAGCTCTTCGAAAAAAGCATTCAACCCCTGAAAATATTTATTGCCAGTCCACAATAGTTGCTTGTGTTCGGCAGTAAGATCATAATATGGTTTGTGAATTGGAAAATCGAATTTAAAACTTGTCATGATTAAATTTTGCAACCATGTGCTCATTTTTTCGCCCACCCAACAAACAATAGCACCCTCGTAAACGGATTTAGATTTATCGGGAATAACAAGATCGGGATCGACACCAATGATGCTACCAAATCCTTCGCAACGTTTACATGCACCGTATGGATTATTGAATGCGAATAAGTTTGCCGTAGGTTCTTCGAAAGTAATACCATCAGCTTCAAACTTATTGCTGAACTGCTGAAAATTTACAGCGTTTCCATCTTCTAATTTTGCGATGTAACAAGTGCCGCGTCCTTCGTAAAATGCTGTTTGCACGCTATCGGCAAGGCGTGCATTGTATTCATCAGTATGTTCGGCAGTCATTATTCTGTCAACAACAACTTTAATTTCGATTGCATTTTCAGCAGTAATTTCTACTACACTTTCTTCAATAGTGTCGCCTTTTTTTGTCTTAGTTTTTTTCGGTGCTTTTTTTTCGGTTTCAATTACAGGCAATTCTTGATCACCTTTTTTGGGCTTTGCTTTTTTTGCCGATTTTTCGTTCTCAAAAAGTGGCAACAAATCTTCAATCTTTACAAGATGATTATGATGTAACACACGCACAAAACCTTTTTGTTGTAAGTTGCTAAGTATTTCGTGTGTGGTTGCATTGGGTACTTCTACAGGTGCTACTATCAGGAGTGCAATATCATTTGGCATTTTGTGTATAGCATCAATTACATCCTGCACATTGTGCTTTTGAACCGGTAGCCCACTCACAGGTGAATAGGTTACACCAATACGGGCGTACAGCAATTTTAAGTAATCGTAAATTTCTGTTGCGGTGCCAACTGTACTGCGGGGGTTGCGGGTGTTTACTTTTTGTTCAATTGCAATAGCAGGTGCAATGCCTTTTATATAATCTACTTCGGGCTTATCCATTTTGCCCAGAAACTGCCGCGCATACGATGATAAACTTTCCACATAACGCCTCTGCCCTTCGGCATACAAGGTATCGAAAGCCAATGATGATTTGCCACTACCACTCACACCGGTAACCACAACCATCTTATTGCGAGGTATGGCCACATCAATTTTTTTGAGATTGTTTACAGCCGCTCCTTTTATTATTATAAATTCTTTAGGACTTAAATCTTCGAAATTCATCTTTTTAAAATTCTTGTTTTTTGTTTTTTCGTTTTTTCGTTCTTCGTTCTTCGTTACGTTTTATTGTTCACCTTGTTCTTTGTTAAATGCGAATGCAAATTCTTGTTCTTTGTTTTTTTGTTCTTCGTTCTTCGTTACGTTTTATTGTTCACCTTGTTCTTTGTTAAATGCGAATGCAAATTCTTGTTCTTCGTTTTTTGTTCTTCGTTCTTCGTTACGTTTTATTGTTCACCTTGTTCTTTGTTAAATGCGAATGCAAATTCTTGTTCTTTGTTTTTTTGTTCTTCGTTCTTCGTTACGTTTTATTGTTCACCTTGTTCTTTGTTTTTTGTTCATAGCAAACGAAACTAAGAACTAAGAAATTGGCTCATCGCATGCGTAACTAAGAACTCAGAACATGGCTCATTGAATGTGTAACTAAGAACAACCCCCCGCAAACGAAAACTAAGAACTAAGAACATGGCTCATCGCATGCGTAACTAAGAACAACCCCCGCAAACGAAACGAAGAACATGAAATTTATCTAACAAACTTTTCGCCTTTCATTTCGCTTTGTTTTAAATACGATTGAAATGCAGTTAATAATTTGCCAATATCGTCAAGTTCTTTATGAATGAACATAAATTGTTTTTCGTCAATATAATCTAAATCTTTTGCAATTAGCAATTGTGTTTTCAACTCAAATGTAGAACCTTTAGCTATGGAGAGAAATTGTATAAACTCTTTATTGCCACCTCGGCCAAAACCTTCGGCAATATTTGAAGGGATAGAAACTGCCGACCTTCTAATTTGATCTTTCAAACCAAAATCGCGACTAAATTTTTCATTATTTGTTTCTTGATAAATAAGTTTGACAACTTTTAATGACTTTTGCCAAGAAATAATTTCTTCCAATTTTTCTATCGTAGCCATAATTAATTTTTCATTTTAAAAATACTATGTTGAATATCGTAAACCACACTCTATAAATAATTTCCATATATTTTGAAAACCAATTTCAACTTGAAACAACTAAGGTTAATTGACAAAATAAAAATTTTTAATTTGATCGATTGGATATTTAATCGCAAACGAAACGAAGAACAAGGCACATAGCAAACGAAACGAAGAACTAAGAACAATCCTCCCCGCAAACGTAACTAAGAACCAAGAACAATCCTCCCCGCAAACGAAACGAAGAACTAAGAACATGCCGCATCGCAAACGTAACTAAGAACCAAGAACAATCCTCCCCGCAAACGAAACGAAGAACTAAGAACATGCCGCATCGCAAACGTAACTAAGAACTAAAAACCAAGAACTAAAAACCAAGAACTAAAAACTAAGAACTAAAAACAGAATCCCCGTACATTTTCTCGCGTTGCAATTTTATATTTTCATCGGTAATGTATTCGTCATATGATACACGTTTGTCGAGAATGCCCGAGGGCGTAAGCTCAATAATTCTATTGGCCGATGTTTGCACAAACTCATGATCGTGCGATGAGAACAGCGCCACATGTTTCCAATCTTTCAATGCATTGTTGAATGCAGTGATGGATTCCATATCGAGGTGACTTGTGGGTTCGTTTATGATCAAACAATTTGCATTGGTAAGCATCATACGGCTTATCATGCAGCGCACTTTTTCGCCACCCGAAAGCACGTTCGACATTTTCAAAGTTTCTTCGCCACTGAATAACATACGTCCCAAAAATCCGCGGATATATGTTTCATCTTTATCTTTCGAAAACTGACGCAACCAGTCTATCAAATTATCTTCGCCTTTAAAAAATGGACTGTTATCAACCGGTAGGTAAGAATAGGTGATGGTGCTGCCCCATGCTACTGTTCCTTTATCAGCAGAGGCTTCACCGGTAATGATATCGAAAAATGCATTGATGGCTAAATGATCGCGCGATAGAATTGCCACCTTATCGCCTTTGTTAAGAATAAAACTTACATCGGTAAAAAATGCTGCACCCTCGGGCGAAAATTTTTCGAGATGTTCTACTTGTAAAATCTGATCGCCACAATCACGCTCGGGTTTGAATATTATACCCGGATATTTTCGTGTGCTGGCTTTAATATCTTCAATTACTAATTTCTCCAACAATTTTTTACGGCTTGTTGCCTGTCGTGATTTCGATGCATTGGCACTAAAGCGTTCGATAAAATCCTGCAATTCTTTTCGTTTATCTTCGGCCTTTTTATTTTGATCGCTTCGTTGGCGCAATGCAAGTTGGCTACTCTCGTACCAAAAAGTATAGTTGCCGGTAAACAATTGTATTTTTCCAAAATCTATATCGGCCACATGTGTACACACAGCATCGAGAAAGTGCCTGTCGTGCGATACAACAATTACAGTGTTCTCAAAATCGGCAAGAAAATTTTCGAGCCACGAAATTGTTTCTACATCCAAATCGTTGGTAGGCTCATCGAGCAACAAAATATCGGGATTGCCAAAAAGCGCTTGTGCCAAAAGCACACGTACTTTTTCGGTGCCATTTATATCGCGCATAAGTTTGTGGTGCGGATCTTCTTTCACGCCCAGGCCACTCAATAAATTGGCAGCATTACTTTCGGCATTCCATCCATCCATTTCGGCAAATTGCTCTTCGAGGTCGGCAGCGCGTACACCATCGGCTTCATTAAAATCTTCTTTGGCATACAGGGCATCTTTTTCCTCCATTATTTTCCACAACTTACTGTTACCAACCATTACCGTATGCAACACGCCAACATCGTCAAACTCAAAATGGTTCTGCTTCAATACACTCATGCGGTCGCCAGGGTTCACTATAACCTGCCCTGTGCTGGGGTCTATTTCGCCTGAAAGAATTTTTAAAAAGGTTGATTTGCCTGCGCCATTGGCACCTATAAGGCCATAACAATTGCCGGGTGTAAATTTCAAATTCACATCTTCGAACAATATCCGCTTGCCATAACGCAACGATATATTACTTACTGCTAACATTTTTTCTTTTTTTGGAAGCCGCGAAAGTAAGGCTTTTTGCTCAATAATGCACTATAAACAACCTTACCATTTATTACTCTGAATATTGTTAAAATGCACACATTCAATTCGATTCATAACATTCAAAAAATACGAATATTTTCTCTAAAGATGTTTGCAGGATTTCGATAAGTAAGTTTTGTAAAAATCAAATATGCATAAAAATAATTCTTTCAAATACATTCATTTTCAAGAATCAGGTTGCAAATTTTATCGCGCCAAATTTTTACATGCTATCTTCTAAAAAAACATTTTATAGATTTGCATTAAGGAATAACTTCAAAATATTGGGTTATAATTTTTTGATTGAGAATGGCGTATAACTTATTGCAAAATACATTATTGAAAAGATTGAAACATTCTAAATGACATTGACAGAAAAAATATTACAAAACAAAACCGTTTTGATATACGGCCTTAGTTTGGCTGTTTTACTTTTACTTTTGCGATGGCTCGAATTGCGGTTTATTATTTTCGACCATTCGATGGAAATATATACCGGTGCCATTGCAGTTATTTTTACCGCTTTAGGAATTTGGTTGGCACTCCAGCTTACAAAACCAAAAGTAGAAACTGTTTATGTTGAAAAAGAAGTTTTACTCGAAAAGGAGGTCTTTATTGAAAAAGAAGTTTACATAAACAATGCGCCAGTAATCAAGATAAACGAAACCGAAATATCGAACCTTGGGATAAGCAAACGCGAGTTGGAAGTTTTACAATTGATGGCAAGCGGCATGAGCAATAGCGAAATTGCCGAACACTTATTTGTGTCGCTCAATACCGTTAAAACACATAGCTCAAAGTTGTTCGAAAAGATGGATGTGAAACGAAGAACGCAGGCGGTGGAAAAAGCGAAAAAACTCCACCTCATACCTTAGTGCCACTGTAGTACTTAAGTATGAAAATGTAGGCATTACGAATAAATCACCCAAAAGTATGACCGAAATAGAAAAGCCATTTTTCATATTTGCGCATATAAATTTTAAAAATAAAAAATTATGAAAAAAATTGTAATTGTATTTGGCTGCATAGCAGGAATTATTGTAGCCACACTAATGTTTATTAGCCTGGCCATGTATGCCAGCAAAGGCAACTTCGAAAATGGTATGCTCTATGGGTATGCAAGTATGTTGCTTGCCTTTTCGCTCATTTTTGTAGGGATAAAAAAATACCGCGATGATATTGGCAATGGAGCAATCAGTTTTGGCAAAGCATTTAAAATTGGTTTGTTCATCACACTCATAGCATCAACATTTTATGTTGGAGCATGGCTGGTGGAATATTATTTTTACATTCCCGATTTTATGGAAAAGTATGCCGCCTATTCAATCGATAAAATGAAAGTGGCAGGTGCAAGTGTTGCCGAAATTGAAAAGCAAACAAAAGAAATGCAAGGCTTTGCAGAAATGTATAAGAACCCGTTTTTTAATGCAATGATGACTTACATGGAAATTATTCCCGTGGGCCTTTTGGTGTCGGTTGTGTGTGCATTTATTTTAAAAAAGAAAGTGCAAGTGGCCATTTGATTTTTTGCAAGAAACTATATTTTAATTTTGACGTCAACGACTTACGAATGTTTATGAGTTTGGGTATAAAACGAATTCGTATATTCGTATTCAATTCGTAATGCGTTGATAGCATTTATAAATCAAATATGGTCTGTTAAATCAATTAAGTAAAATGGAAAAATTTACTACAGTAGATGAATACATTCTTGCACAGGAAAAAGCTGTGCAGGCAATACTCAATAAAATTAGAAGCGTAATTAAAAAAGCTGCACCTACAGCTATTGAAAGTATTTCGTACGGAATGCCTGCCTACAAAACAAATGGCAAACCACTAGTATATTTTGCAGCATTCAAAAATCATATTGGCTTTTATGCTACACCGACAGGTCATACAAAATTTAAGAAAGAACTTTCCATTTATAAACAAGGAAAAGGCTCGGTGCAGTTTCCACTTGATAATAATATTCCATATGAGTTGATTGAACGGATAGTTGTTTTTCGATTTAAAGAAAATGAAGAAAAATACGCAACCAAAAAAGCCAAAGAAAAAAATCGATAGAAAGTGTAGTGAGATAAAAATCAATAAGAACCTATTTCAAATTGACATACATTTGGTAATGGATTTTTTTGCAAAGAAGTTTTTTCGCCTACAATTCTCTATAAACAAAGAGCTATTAAATCTAATTTGCTTTAGCATGTTTTAAATTCAATGCACTTCTTTTAAATCTTGTAAACCCTTTCTTTTTTCAACTTTGTATTTTCCTTAACACCCCACCCAAAAATATTTTTGTGGAATAACTCGTTGTCTTTCATCAACTGTTTAAATCACTTACTTATATGCATAAAATAAATGACGATGGAGTTTATATCCAGTCTTTGCCTTTTCCTAATAACTCAATAGTCAATTGTCAATTGTCAATTGTCAATTGTCAATAGCCAAAAGCCAATAACCAAGAGTCAATAGCTAACAACCAATAGCCAAAAGCCAATTACCAAGAGTCAATAGCTAATAGCCAATAGCTAACAGCCAATAGCCAATAACTAACAGCCAATAGCTAACAGCCAAAAGCCAATAACTCAATAACCAAATAACACAATAACCAAACAACATGAAGCCAATAATTACCATTCCAAAACCATGTCACGAAAACTGGAACCTTATGACAGCAGCCGAACAAGGGCGGCATTGTAAAGTGTGCAGCAAAACTGTTATCGACTTTACACAAAAAACCGATGTTGAAATTGCAAGTTACATTGCTGAGCGCGAAAACGAAAAAATGTGTGGCCGCTTTCGCAACGACCAAATTGAAACACCCGTAACGCTCAACATAAGCCTCTCGCATATCATGCGCCCATTAGGTTTTCATCCCATGTTTATGCTTGTGTTGTTGATTGTATTTGGCACCACCTTATTTTCGTGCACCGATAGAAATAGCAGAGTCATTGGGTCATTAGTCATTGGAAATCCAGTCGAGAAATCTGAATTAAAAACTGATTCCAACAAAGTAAATTTACCAATAGACACGGCTTGGCAGTTTCCAAATTCTCAATTATTTACTATCGAAAATTTACATACTGTTGGAATAATGGAGATGCCTCATGCGCTGCCCGAAGTGAACTTTGCAAACCAGGTTGTTGATACAGTCGATACAGTTGATTTGAATGAAATCACAGTAACAGGATGCACACCTGAAATCGAAGCCTACACTACTACAGGAGCTATTGTCTCTCGCATCGAAAAAAGTGAAGGCACAGAAAATGAAAATCTTCTTTCGCTTGAAACTGTGTTAACGGCATCAACCGGCATTGTCAAAACAGAAAATGAAAATCAATCTTTTGAAAACAGATACAGCCTTTTTCCAAATCCCGCAGTTGATGAGCTAAATATTGCTTGCACCATTTCGAAGCCGTCCACATTAACCATAACCCTATACGATACCAATGGAAAATTAATACAACACATCACCCGCAATAAAAAAATAATCGGGCAAGATTATTCAATTCCCTTTTCTGTCGAAAAATTGAAACCCGGAGTTTATTTTGTAAGTATTGTGAATGGGGAGGAAGTATCAAGTTTACGATTTGTGAAGGAGTAAATCTGCTTTCAACTAGTTCGACTAAAACTACCAAAAAATATTTCCCGCAGATACCGCTGATTTTCGCTGATTGAACACCGTAGATTTTATTTAAAAGTACGCAGCTTTATCTGCCCAATCTGCGATGTATTTTATCTGCGTTTATCTGCGGGAAAAAATCCACTCAACAATTGGTTATTTTCGCTGATTGAATACTGCAGATTTTCAAAAAATTTATCTGCAAAAAATTGATATGAGCTTATCTTCGATAGAAAAAAAAATATGGCAAATAATTATTACACTATCTTCAATTCGCCACCACATCATTCACAAGCATACCTTTCACGGTATCTACTATTGCTTGCGCATCGAAATGACATTCGTTATAAAGTTCGCTTTGTTCGCCATGTTCAATAAATGTATCAGGAATGCCCAGGCGGATAATTTGTGACGAGTAATTATTTTCAATCATGAACTCGGCAATGGCCTTACCAAATCCACCGGTAATGCATCCATCTTCTATGGTTATTATTTTCTTGTAGTTCGAAAACACTTCGTGCAACAAAATAGAATCCAATGGTTTTGCAAAACGCATATCGTAATGTGCGGGATACACATTTTCTTCGGCAAGCATATCGCAAGCCTTCACTGCAAAGTTGCCCGGATGCCCCAGCGACAGTATCGCCACACCTTCGCCACCACGCAATTTGCGGCCTGTGCCAATCTTCACAGCTTCGAATGGTGTACGCCAATCCACCATCACTCCATTACCACGTGGATAGCGAATTACAAATGCGCCCATGTTATCGTGTTGTGCCGTATACATCAAATTGCGCAACTCCTGTTCGTTCATGGGCGCACTCACTATAATATTTGGAATGCAACGCATATAAGCAATATCAAATGCGCCATGATGCGTAGGACCATCGGCACCGGCAAGCCCACCGCGGTCGAGGCAAAACACCACATTCAGTTTTTGCAATGCCACATCGTGCACCACCTGATCGTAAGCACGCTGCATAAACGAAGAGTAAATATTACAAAACGGTATCATGCCTTGTGTTGCCATTCCAGCCGAAAATGTAACGGCATGTTGCTCGGCAATACCCACATCAAACGCACGGTCGGGCATGGCCTTCATCATAATATTGAGCGAGCTAGCCCGAAGGCATTGCCGGGTAATGCCCACAATTTTCGAATTGCGTTCGGCAAGTTCTACAAGCGTATGGCCAAACACATCCTGATATTTTGGTGGCTGTGGTTTATCACTTTTCGATTTAAATATTTCGCCCGTTATTTTATCAAATAAACCTGGGGCATGCCATTTGGTTTGGTCCTTTTCAGCAAGGTCGTAACCTTTACCTTTCACCGTTACACAATGCAAAATTTTTGGGCCGGGAATTTTTTTCAAATCATTCAGCACCTTTGCAAGGTGGTTTACATCGTGCCCGTCTATAGGCCCAAAATAACGAAAGCGCAGCGACTCGAATAAATTACTCTGCCGCAACAAACTTCCCTTTACAGCATTTTCAATTTTTGCAGCTATCACCTGTGCATTGGGGCCAAACTTACTCACCTTGCCCAACAATTTCCACAACTCATCTTTTACTTTATTATATGTTTCCGATGTGGTAACGTCCGTCAGGTATTCTTTAAGCGCGCCCACATTGGGGTCTATACTCATGCAATTATCGTTGAGCACCACCAGCAAATTCGAATTTTCTACACCGGCATGGTTCAGTCCTTCGAAGGCAAGGCCCGCAGTCATAGCGCCATCGCCTATCACTGCTATATGTTGCTTTTTCTTATCGCCCTTCAGGCGCGATGCCACCGCCATTCCCAGCGCAGCACTTATCGATGTAGACGAATGCCCCACACCAAAAGTATCGTACTCACTCTCACTACGTTTTGGAAAACCGCTAATTCCATTATACAATCTGTTGGTATGAAACTGTTCCCTGCGTCCCGTAAGTATTTTATGCCCGTAAGCCTGATGCCCCACATCCCACACAAGCTGGTCGGCAGGAGTGTTAAACACATAATGCAGTGCCACCGTCATTTCTACCACGCCAAGGCTCGCGCCAAAGTGCCCCCCATTTACCGACACTATATCGATAATAAAGTCGCGAAGTTCGCTGCACACCTGCTCCAATTGGTCGGGCGCAAGCTTACGCAAATCGGCAGGAGTAATTATTTTTTCGAGCAACGGGCCCGCTTGTACCGGTTGAGCCATATTGTTTGTTTTTATTTTTGAAGGATTTTGTTTCGAACGCAAAGTTAAATATTATTATTTGTCAACGTTACTTTTGCAACTAAGTATTCATTAACAACAATTTGTGACTTTGGTTTTGCAAAAACATGCTCTTTATTCCCCACAAAATTTAAATAACCACTGCACAACAAAATTATTTTTTCATACAGATATTTTTTATGGGCGAGCGGGCGGTGGCCCTTGCCTTTTATATCGCCAAAGGCGATATAAAAATAAAATGCCCATTACTGCGAGAATGAGAGTTCAAGAGTTTAAGGGCTCAATGGTTGTATTGTTTAATTGTTTATCCACAACAAATATCCTTTCGCGATTGTGAACAGAGTTTAAAAGTTCAAAACTTAATCGAGGATATTTTACTATGGATATAGATTGTACTGGTTGGAGTGATGGGTTGTATGTTGTACATTTACAAACGGAAGTGGAGAGGTTGAGTAAGAAGTTTATTAAAGAATAGTTGCAAGATTAAGAGTTCAAGGGTTTAAAGGTTCCAAGGGTTTTGAAAGTTGAGAAAGTTAAAAGCAATTCATTATATGGGTTATACACACAAATACAAGTGTCTCAATCAATAAATAAAACCCAACCGTGCAAAGGTAAGCCCCTTAAGGGGTTTGGGGTGTATTGGCACTTAAATGTACTACCCATTTTACCTTTTGAAACGGAGAAATAAATGCTGAGTAAGAAATTGATAAAGGAATAAAATGAAATATTTACTGATTTTTATGATTGTAATATTGATGCCACAAGCGTGGACGCTTGCGGCAGCGGGTGGTTCATTACTCAACACTTTTTTTTTCAATATCATGAGAAAATATTTGCTTCTTTTAGGATTGTTGATACAGGTATCAGCTTTGTGTCAACATAGAAATGACAACTGGGTATTTGGTGACAGTGCAGGCATTAACTTCACTAACCCGCAAAATTTGATTACTTTTAAATCAGGTACAAAATCAAGAGGAACATCAGCAACAATTTCTGATAATCTAGGGAACCTTTTATTTTATTTCTCTTATGATGCCAAATCTATAATGGGACAAGGCCCACCAGATTTCAATGGCAATGTCTATGATAAAAATAATCTCATAATGCAAAATGGCGATTCTATTGTATGCCAAGTGTGGTACATGGAAGGTATAATCATTCCTGACCCAAGCGATTCAATGAAATACTTTCTTTTCACAATTGGAACAACTGGCGCATTTGGGTTGTATTATGATGTCGTTGATTTAAATTTAAACAATGGCTTAGGAGCAGTAACACAAAAAAACATACAACTATTACCCGATGCGGCAAACGATGGACTTACAGCCGTGAAGCACGGCAATGGCCGCGATTGGTGGCTTATACACAGGCGGTATGGTGGTGGGCCAAATAATTTATTTTATAAATATTTAATTACGCCTTCAGGTATTTCGGGGCCATTCACACAAAATATTGGTACCATCACAAATACAAATACTTTGATTTACACTTTTAATAATGAAGGCAATAAGATTGCTTGCGTACAATGGGATGGCTTATGCGAAACATTCGATTTTGATAGGTGCACAGGTATGTTGAGCAATCACACTTTTTTGCATGCAAATGCAATTCCATTTGCTCCCAAGGCTGAATTTTTTGGCTTGGAATTTTCACTTAACGGCAAATATTTGTATTTAAGCACTGCAGGTTGTGCACACCAAACAGAATTAATTCAAATTGATTTAGCAAAACCAAACCCCTTTGCGTCTGCGGATACAATTTCTAAATTTAGTATTTTTAATTGCGGTGGTGGTTATTTAAGAAGAGCACCTGATAACAAAATATATTGGTCAAGAGCTTGGGTTGATAGTATTGGTTCATACAATTATCCATACCCAAATACTCCCGATGCTTTTAACATTTACAACATGAACCTTAGCGTGATAAACTCGCCTGATAGTGCAGGAGTAAAATGTGATTTTACACCTTATAGTTTTTACTTGGGTGGCGCACGTACGTATTGGGGTTTGCCCAATAATCCAAATTATGATATGGGGCCAGATACGGGGAGTGTGTGCGATAGTTTGGGGCTCTTCCTCACCCCGGCCCTCTCCAAAGGAGAGGGAGTAATGCAAATTACATATATATCGGCTTGGGAGAAATTGTTTGTTAATGCAAGTGGATTGAAAGGGAAAAGTGTAACGGTGAGTATATACGATGGGCGGGGAAGTTTGAAGTTTGAAGTTCGAGGTTTGAAGAGCAATGCAGGATATTTTACTATAGACGTAAACTGTGCGGGTGGTCTCGCCTCAGGCGAGAGGGGTGCGCGGTGGGCAAATGGGTTGTATGTTGTACATTTGAGTACGGAGAAGGAGCGGCTGAGTAAGAAGTTTATTAAAGAATAGTTGAATATTTCTAAACTAGAATAAACGGTTTATAAACGCAACAAGCTAAGTTACTTAAGGAAGCAGAGGATAACACGTCATTGCGAGGTTAACGAAGCAATCTCTCTTACACTTTGTCTTTACTCCACTGAGATTGCTTCTTCCTATAGTAATCGCAATCGCAATGACGGGAAGAATAATGCATTACTTGACAAGCATTGATTTCAACCTCCCAAAATACAATGCAACCGCTACTTAAAGCCGGTTATTCTTTCAAATTAAAGCCTCCTAAAATTTCTATCCATTATTAATTACATTTGTGCCGGAAAACAAAAACGACACGCAACATTCTCCTGTATTAACAATGTTGCTTTACAAGGATAAAAATGGTAACGAAAGTAAAAGAGAAGATAAAGTTATCGCAAATGCATAAAGGCGAATCGGGCATCATCGATTCGTTCACCAACGATGAGATGAAGCTGAAGTTGATGGAAATGGGTTGCCTGCCGGGCGAAAAAATAAGCATCAGCAGCCATGCACCATTTGGTTGCCCTGTGGCCATAAAACTTTCGGGATACACCCTCAGCCTTCGCATGGAAGAAGCCGAAAACGTAATAGTAACGCGTACTAAATGATAAAACCGCCAAGTGAATAACCAACGTATACGGG
>JADKFV010000041.1 GCA_016717325.1 Bacteroidota bacterium
TACCCGCTACATCATAGCGCATATACAACAACATTCTGCGGATATGCGCTACTTTTTGTTTTATTCACAATGCAACAATACACATAAATCTTGAAACTCATTCAAACAAAAGGTATCATTTTAAAAAGTATAGATATACACAATTACGCATTTAGCATTTTTTTATTGAAAGAAATTGGCAGGTTTTGATAAATTATTTTTGTAAGTATTTTTTATTCTGAAAAGCAAGTAAATGTTTTTCCATCGAATTTATATAAGCCGGTGTTCCGGGTGCCTATCCAAATGTTTCCATTTTTATCTTCTATAATGCAGTGTACAAAATATTTACCCATGCCATCTTTGGTGTTAAAATTTTTAAATGTTTTTCCATCGTAGCACCAAATGCCACCGGCACTTTCTATGGTTGAAATTTTTTCTTCACCGGTAAACCAAATGTTTCCCGATTTATCGGATAGTATACAATTACCAATGCCAATTTTTTGGGTAAAGTTTGTAAAGTTTTTTCCATCGTAAATAAAATTTCCATGGCTTCGGCCACCAAACCATAAGTGTCCTTTTTTATCTTTGGTAATGTAGCGTATCCATCCATCGCCATTGGGCTTATAGCTTGCAATATCCTTTCCATCATAGCGGCAAACGCCTTCCATACCGGGTGGCATGCCCGATGCAAACCAAATGTTTCCATCATTATCTTCTACCATACTAGCAACCATTTTTAGTTTGAGGCTATCGTTATTTATCACGCCATCGAGGTATAAGAAACGTGAAAAGTTTAATCCGTTATAACAGTAAACCCCATCACCGGTGCCAAACCAAATTGTTCCGTTTTTATCTTGCAGCATACTCCACACCGAATTTTTAGTCGACTGTTTTGTATAGTAATTGTTGTTTCCATTTGCGGGTCGTACAAAATCGTTAATAGGAAAGCTTGTAAAACTCTTACCATCAAACCGGCATATACCATCGGTGGTGCCGAACCAAATATTGCCGGCTTTGTCTTCCATCATACACCAAACACAGTTGTTGATCAAGCCATCTTTTGTGGTATAATTATAAAATAATTTTCCATCGTAGCGATACACGCCACTGCCAGTGGTGCCAAACCAAAGGTTACCTGCCTTGTCTTGCAAACCACAATGCACATTATCGTTTTGTTGTGTGCCTTGCGTATTTATTAATTTCGGTTGTCCCACAGGCATAATTTTTTGTTCACTCACCATTTTAGCGGTTTGGTTTGTTTTTACTTGCCCATTGCTTGCATTCACAAAAATTGAAATTGCCAAAAGTGTTGTTGTTAGTTTCGATAGACAATATTTTTTCATTTTTAAAAGTATTATAAAATGATTAGAGTGGAGGCGCGCTATTTTCTAATTATTATGTTTTAATAAATCTGTAGAACACAGTTTGTGATATTTAAGAATACCAGTTAGTTGCTATGTCATCAAGTAAATGATTTTACCTGATAATTAATTTTGATAAGAGAAGTTACTATTTGTTATTCTTACCATCGCCCAACATCATGGATATTGTTTTTAAGCTTTCGGTGCGATCGGCTATTAATTTTATAATGCTTACAAATGGAATAAATAAAATCATTCCTGCTGCTCCCCACAAAATGCCACCGGCAACAATTGTTACTATTAAAACGAGCGAATTGATTTTTAATCTGCTACCAACAGCAAATGGAAATATTATATATGCTTCGGCTAACTGAACAATTGCAAAAACAAATATTACCGCAACAGGATACCAAATGGAATCGAAAGCAATCCATGCAAATGTGATGGGTAAAAGTGCGGCTATCATAATACCTACATAAGGAATAAAGGTAAGTATGGAGGCAATAAAACCAAAAAGAACAGGGTGGGGGATACCGATTATAGCAAGCCCAATACTGTTTAATATACCTACTATTAAATAAACCAACATCATACCTTTTATAAAATTATAATAGGCATGAATTGTTTCAATAAGAATTTCGTGAATTGCCATCTTGTTGCCTGTTGGAAAAAGCTGATAAATAACATTGGAAAGCAATCTGCGGTGAAATAATATGAGCGAAGAGAAAATCAGAATTAAAATAAGCAGGAAAATAGATTCAGAAAAGGAGTAAGCAGTATTTTGCAAAAAAGGAATAATTTGTGAGCCTAAATTGCCGATAAAATTTTCAATGAATTCCAGTTGTCTTTCTAAACTTACTCCTATTCGCTCAACTAAAAAAACGCTCAATTGAGTTTTTGTTTCCAGAAGTTTTAATTTTAATGTTTGCCATTCTTGCGAAAATTGCATCAATTGTGTGAGCAGCAAATAAATAATTACGCCAAACATAATTGCCACCAACAACATTAACACCAGGATTGAAATACCCTTGTTGATACCTTTCTTTTCCATGCCCTTGCATAGAGGATAAAGAATAAAACTAATGAGCATGGCAAAACTCAAAGGAATAAAAAGTGTTCTGCCAAAATAAAGCACAATACTTGTCAATACCGTAAACTGCAAAATTTCGAGAATAGAATATTTTTTATTCGACTGTATTGTAACAGGTATACGTGGAATTTCCATTGTTATAGTTTAGTTTTTCCTTTTCCTTTTAAACTGATATTCGGGTAAGTATTAATACAGGCTTTTATTCATTAAAATAATTTATTGGCAACTTTTTATTTGCGTTATCACACTTTCTCCATATAATTTGTTCTTCTGCCGGTCTTCAAATCGATTACAATAAATTTTCGGGCTTCGTTAAACGAGCCTACATCCGAATCACTATTAATATGAATTGCTCCTAACAGAATGAGAAATTTGCAGTTGTATTTTGTGCCGGCTACCAATTCTTCCATTCGTTTGTCTATGGCTTCGTATATAACCTCTGTTGCTTCTTTAAGTGGAAATTTTGCCGATAAAATTCTTTCACTTCCGTTGAATAATATTTGTTCGATGGTATTCATTTGATAATCCAGTTCGGTAACTTTTCCTTCCGTTATTAATTTATTCGTCAGCTTATTTAAAGCACCTTTTGCCGCACCACAACATCCACTATTTTTAGCCTGGCCGTGTCTGTGAATTTCGCCTATAGTTCCGTCTTTTGTTATACCAATGTGTGGACCATAATAAATGGCCACGGCACCTTCGTCCGGAACATGACTGGCAAAAGCGCCCATCCCTGTGAGTCCTGTAAATGGAAAGCCATCTAAACCACCCATTTTAAAAGGGCCTAAAAACTCTTGTGTTCGCACAGGATATTGAATGCTGTTAACATCATCGCTACAAATGCTATCGGCCAACATCACCTGCGAAGGTTCCAAATCTAATTGGCTTTCAACAAAGTCTATAAAATTATTCACACTATCGATTGTTGTATTTGCATTTGGATAATGCTGGCGGATGATGGCTAATTTGTCTTTCTTTTTCATATATTTATTTCAAAAATTAATTGCTTGTTTCTGGCTCTAAAGTAATACATCATTAAAGGGTTCTATTTTAGGAGGAAGATTTGTTTCGTCCAGCATTTCTAAAATATCTATTTCTATATTTCTTACAATGGTTGAGATAGGAGTGTCGGCAGCGCCATTGTCGAAGGGATTTTCGCTCGATTCGCCAATTTGTTCCATGGTCATAAACACCCACGAAATAAGAACTGCAAAAGGGACAACAAGCCAGATACCATGCTCTCCCAATTTGCCCATTTCGGTTAACAGCGCAAAGGGCAACAGAAAAATAAACAGTTGCACAAATAGTCTGCTAAACAAACTATATTGACGAAACAATGGTGTATTTTTTATACGTTCACATCCACCTTGCAGATTATATAATTCAGCAAGCAATTTGGTAAGGTCACTGTGTTCATACTCGTCAATTATTTTTTCGCGCTTTAGTTTTGTAATCTGATTAGTCTGGTATTTTAAAGTATAGCTCGCAATGTTTCCTTTATGTTTTACTTTTTCAAATATTTCTTTCTTATCTAATTTTTCAAACAGGGCTTCAATAGCTATATCAAACTCTTTAATTTCTTCCGAAGCAGAAACATACTGTTTGTGATAGTCTTCTCTATTGGTTGCCCAGGAATAGTTTTGCGTAATTGTAAACGCAGAATATTGATGTAAGCAATGTGGCGATTAAGAAAGTCTTTTTGTCTTGTTTTATCGTCAACAAGTGAAATATACAAGGCTGCTAAAATGCGACTGGTATTAGTAATTCCGCCCCACAAACGCCTGGCTTCCCATAGTCTGTCGTATGCCTGATTATTTTTAAAACCAACGTAAAACGCTACAGCAGTTCCAATAGTTGCAACCGGCAAAAACGGAATGGCAATTATTTTCAAACCTAAAAATTGGTACAGCATAACAACAATTATACTCAGGACAAATGTTTGTAATACGTTTTTTCGGGCGAACAACCATATACCCTCAAATGTAAGTTTCTTATTTATTAGCATAGGTTTCCTTTAGTTTTTTTTATTTTTTTTTAGTGCACGGCTTTGTCATTGTAAAAACAACATAGTGTGATAACTGGATTGACCAAAACTACACTTTAATAACCTAAAGTAAAAAAAAGAATTCTTGGATTGTGTTGTTCTAGTTTGGTAAAAAAAACATAAACCCATCGCGTAGCTGCTTTCAACAAATAGAAATATCAAGTTTAGGTTGCAACATCGATGTAGGAAATGTTGTGTGCTTTATTGATGCATTAGTTTGTAAACTCGAATCAGGGAAGTTGGAATTTGAAAGAGAAATTCTTTCTGCGTCAGCCCATAATTGCCGTCCGATTTATCAGACGGAATAAATATTTTTCATTAGGCTTTAGCAAAAATTATGTTGCCACACCTGCCCCGACCGCAGTGTCAGGGAATGCACGAATGAATTCCGAATAATTTCTTAACACAAAGACGCAAAGGTACAAAGTTGTTTTTCGCGTCAGCATTCATTGCCGTCCGATTTATCGGACGGATTAAACAATTTGCATTAAGCTTTAGCAAAAATTATGTTGCCACACCTGCCCCGACCGCAGTGTCAGGGAATGCACGAATGAATACCGAATAATTTCTTGCCACAAAGACGCAAAGGCACAAAGTTTTATTTCGCGTCAGCATTCATTGCCGTCCGATTTATCGGACGGATTAAATAATTTGCATTAGGCTTTAGTAAAAATTATGTTGCCACACCTGCCCCGACCGCAGTGTCAGGGAATGCACGAATGAATGCCGAATAATTTCTGGTTCATTTAGTCTAACTTTCGAACCACTCATACCAATAAAAAAAACAAAGGTGAATGAGGACTCTACAGCGGGAAAATTTTCCACCAAATCATATTCATGACATTTATCATGTTTTTGTATAACATAGGTCATGTTCCTATATTATATCTCCACATACTTTTGCCACCATTATGAGTGTAATAATAGTTCTAATAGCCGTGAGTCTAACCGTTGCAGTAGCGTTTCTCATTTCGTTTTTATGGGCAGTGCGCAGCGGCCAATACGAAGATGATTATACACCATCGGTGCGTATGTTATTTGATAACGAAGCACCTGAAAAAAATACCCCCGAAGAAAAGTGATTTTTATGTTGAATATTAAATTTTAAACCGTTTATGACATTAGAACAATTTAGTTATGACAATAAGATTGTCCGCAACTTTGCCGTTGCCACTATGGTATGGGGCATTGTTGCTATGTTGGTAGGTTTGCTCATTGCCTTACAATTGCCGTTTCCGGGATTGAACTTCGATGCGCATACTACCTTTGGTCGCTTACGACCGTTGCACACCAATGCAGTAATTTTTGCTTTTGTGGGCAATGGTATGTTTATGGGTGTGTACTACTCGTTGCAGCGGCTTATGAAGGCGCGCATGTTTAGCGATGTGCTTAGTAAAATCCATTTTTGGGGATGGCAATTAATTATTGTGAGTGCTGCACTCACGTTGCCATTTGGTATTACTGCCGGTAAGGAGTATGCCGAGCTCGAGTGGCCTATCGACATTGCCATTGCATTAATATGGGTAGTGTTTGGCATCAACATGTTTGGCACTATTATAAAGCGCAGAGAGCGACATTTATATGTGGCAGTATGGTTTTATATTGCCACTGTTGTAACTGTTGCAGTGTTGCATATTGTAAATTCAATAGAGTTGCCAATAAGTTTAACAAAAAGCTATTCGGTGTATGCCGGTGTGCAGGATGCATTGGTGCAATGGTGGTATGGTCACAACGCTGTGGCGTTTTTTCTTACTACTCCTTTCCTGGGTTTGATGTATTACTTTTTGCCTAAAGCTGTTAATCGTCCGGTGTATTCTTACCGGTTATCGATTATACATTTTTGGGCATTAATATTTTTATACATATGGGCCGGCCCGCATCATTTATTATACACTGCTTTACCCGATTGGGCACAATCGCTTGGTGTTGTTTTTTCGGTAATGTTGATTGCACCATCGTGGGGCGGTATGATAAACGGATTGCTCACACTGCGTGGCGCATGGGATAAAGTGCGCGACAATGTAGAACTGAAGTTTTTTGTAGTGGCTGTAACAGCCTATGGAATGGCCACTTTCGAAGGGCCATTGCTTTCATTAAAATCTGTAAACGCAGTTGCGCATTTTACCGACTGGATAGTTGGGCACGTTCACATTGGTGGAATGGGGTGGAATGGTTTTCTAACGTTCGGAATTTTATATTGGCTTATTCCACGCATTTATAACACATCATTATTTTCGAAAAAATTGGCCGGCTTCCATTTTTGGATTGGCACTCTGGGAATAATGTTTTATGCCATACCTATGTACTTTGCAGGATTTACACAACACTTTATGTGGAAAGAATTTACCGAAGATGGTGTGTTGCGTTACCCCAATTTTTTAGAAACTGTAGTGCAAATTGTTCCTATGTATAAGCTTCGTGCATTGGGAGGTTTCCTTTATTTAACCGGTGCATTGGTGATGGTTTATAATCTTGTAAAAACTGCATATAGTGGAAAATTAATTGCCAACGAAGCAGCCGAAGCAGCTGCACTCGAAAAAGTATATGTTGCCCACGATGGCAGTCATTGGCATCGTTGGATTGAGCGCAAGCCTGTTCAATTGTTGATTGCAAGTTTGGTAGTAATATTAATTGGTGGTATGGTAGAGTTGATACCAACGTTTATGGTAAAATCCAATGTGCCCACTATTGCAAGTGTACACCCATATACACCACTCGAGTTGCAGGGTCGTGATATTTATGTGCGCGAAGGATGTTACACATGCCACTCACAGATGATACGTCCGTTCCGTTTCGAAACCGAGCGATACGGTGAGTATAGCAAGCCCGGAGAATTTGTGTACGATCATCCTTTTCAATGGGGCAGTAAACGTACCGGTCCCGATTTGCATCGCGAAGGTGGCAGGTATCCAAACTCGTGGCATTACAATCATATGGAAGACCCACGCACCATGTCGCCCGGAAGTATAATGCCGCCATATGCATTTATGATCGAAGATGATTTGGACACTACAACTACAGCCGCAAAAATTCGTGCTATGCAAACTTTAGGTGTTCCTTATCCTGAAGGTTATGATGCAAAAGCAAATGCCGACTTAATGAAACAAGCCGATGCTATAAGTGCTAACTTATTGAAAGATGGAATAAAAGTAATGAGCAATAAAGAGATAGTAGCCATTATAGCATATCTGCAAAGAATGGGTACCGATATTAAAGGAGAAAAAAATGTTGAACAAAAATAAAATCAATAACCATGTATAAAGAAGTTTTATCAAGTATAAATAATATAAGCATTTACCCGGTGTTTTCGTTCACAGTATTTTTTATTTTCTTTTCAATGATAGCAGTGTGGGTAATAAGATCGAAAAAAGAAGATTTCGATGCAGTAAGTAATATTCCATTAAACGACAATAATCAAACTTATTAAATTACGATTATGAAAAAGAAGAATTCGATATTTATAAAAATAAATTTATTGATGGCCGCAGTGTTTTTTAATGTCATTGCCTTAAATGCACAGGCAACAAAACAGGCCAAGCTTGAGTTGCCGTCTATGTTCGATAACGGAACATTAAATATTGCGGTACTATTTGCCATCGTTTTAGTTTTGATTGTTTTGGCATTGGTAAAAAGTACTGTTAGTTTAAGTAAAGTTTTATCGCAAAATAAAGGTAAGGTAAGTGCAATTGCATTGATGTTGCTGAGCAGTGTGTCGGCATTCTCACAAGGGGTGGCTGCAGCAACGGCCATGCCAAACCCGCTGCCCGATTGGGTTTTTAACCCTGCCGTTTATCTGCTGGGATTTTTATTTACTATTTTGCTCGTTACTGTGTATGTGTTGTATAAAGTAAATATCAATTTGCTAAAAGCCATGAACCACGATACCGAAGTGGTAGCACAGGAAGAATTGCAAACCGAAACTGAGGAGGAAAAAGCGCCCGGCTTTATGCGCAGAATTTATTTGCGTATGGTAGATAGTGTTCCGGTAGCGCACGAAAAAGATATCTTGCTCGACCATGATTATGACGGTATAAAAGAGCTCGATAATAATTTGCCACCATGGTGGATTTATGGTTTTTATGTTACCATCATATTTGGTGTCTTTTATTTATTGATATACCATGTATCGGGTGCAGGTAAATTGCAAGCGGCCGAGTATCAACAGGAACTTGCAGTGGCAGCGCAGGAAAAAGAAGCCCGTATGCGTGCCAGTGCCGATAATGTAAACGAAGATAACGTAACTGCACTTGCCGATGCCGAATTGGTTTTGAAAGGTAAAGAAACTTTCGAAAGATTATGCGTTACATGTCATCTTTCAAATGGTGGTGGCACTGTGGGTCCAAATCTTACAGATGATTACTGGTTGCATGGTGGTGGTATAAAAAATATTTTTAAAACCATAACGCATGGTGTGCCCAATAAAGGTATGATAAGCTGGTCGTCACAATTATCGCCAAAACAAATACAGCAGGTAGCAAGTTATGTGCTTACATTCAAAGGTAAAAATGTGGCCGGTGGCAAAGAACCTCAGGGCGATAAATGGGTTGAAGAAGTTGTAGCAGCAAAAGATACTACGGCTGCGAAAAACGATACTACATTATCGGCACAGGTAAACGCAAAAGATACTATAAAATAATTTCTGCTTTGAGTGATACAAAACATAGCGATGCTTCGCATGATGAATCGTTTCGCGATCATATTTCAACTATAGATGAACATGGTAAGCGCGCGTGGGTGTATGCAAAAAAACCTAAAGGCAAATTGTACAATGCCCGTACGTTAGTAAGCATAGGTTTTTTAATAATATTTTTTGCATTGCCGTGGATATCCATCAACGGGCATCCGTTTATGTTGCTCAATGTTATCGAACGTAAATTCGTTTTGTTGGGTGTGGCATTTTTTCCTCAGGATTTTTTTCTCTTCGTTTTGGCCATGCTCACATTTGTGGTTTTTATTGCACTGTTCACCGCATTGTTTGGTCGCATATGGTGTGGATGGGCCTGCCCGCAAACTGTTTTTATGGAAATGGTTTTTCGTAAAATCGAATACCTTATAGAAGGGGATATGATGCAACAAAAATTGTTGGATAAACGTGAATGGGACAACGATAAAATTTTACGCAAAGTGACCAAACATGTTGTGTTTTTTCTCCTTGCGTTTATTATTTCCAATACATTTTTACAATATATAATTGGTGTTGACGAGTGGAAAAAAATAGTGACAGATGGTTTTGGTTCGCATGTTGGAGGATTGATAGCCATATTGGTTTTTACCGGAGTTTTTTATGGTGTGTACGCACGTTTTCGCGAGCAGGTATGTATTGTAGTATGCCCGTACGGTCGCCTGCAAGGTGTATTGCTCGACCCCAATACTGTTGTGGTTGGGTACGATTATAATCGTGGCGAACCACGCGGAAAAATATCGAAAGATGACGAAGTGAAACATGGCGATTGTATCGATTGTCATCAGTGTGTGAATGTGTGTCCTACCGGTATCGATATACGTAATGGCACACAACTGGAATGTGTAAACTGCACCGCATGTATTGATGCCTGCAACGATATAATGGTAAAAATAAAAAAGCCTGAAGGGCTGATTCGTTATACGAGTGAGAATGCTATCAAAAAAGGAATTAAGTTTAAAGTTACGCCTCGTATAATTGGTTACTCTGCAATATTGTTTGTGTTGCTTACATCCCTAATTACATTGTTGGCCATGCGCAGCGATATAGAAACTACAGTATTGCGCACACCGGGACTCCTGTATCAGAAACCCGATGCTACCCATATAAGCAATGTGTACAATGTTCAACTGGTGAACAAAACTTTTAAAGATATACCTATCGAATTAAAAGTAGTAGAACCCGTTGGCGAAATAAAATGGGTAGGCGAGGGCATCACCAATCTCGAACAACAAGGGATATCGGGTGGGGAATTTTTTCTCATACTACCAAAATCAGCAATTACAAAAACAAAAACCAAGGTGAAGTTTGAAGTATACAGCAACGGTAAAAAAATTGACGATACCGAAACTTCTTTTCTTGGACCAAATAATTAAAACATATGAAATTAAACTGGGGATTTGGAATAGCGATGGTGTACATCATTTTTGCAGGCAGCATGATTGCATTTGTAGTAGTAGCATCGCGCCAAAATTACGATTTGGTATCAGAAAATTATTATGACGATGCTGTAAAGTATCAGCAAACAATTGATGCCGAAAATAATGGAACACGCAAGGAGTCGCAACTCGATATTGTTTATGTACAAGATAAGAATGCCATACAATTAAGTGGTGGTGCACAAATGAAAAATGTAAAAGGTAAGTTAAGTTTTTATAAACCCGATAAAGCTACCAATGATTTTCAAATTCCTTTTTCAACCGATGATTCATCTATGCAAACAATTCCATTGCCAACAGTGGCACATGGTTACTGGAGCGTAAATGCAAACTGGAATGTAGAGGGAAAAAATTATTCCGTAGCCAAACGTATTTTTATACAATAACATTCATGAACCCTGCATTATATTTTTCGGCTTTTGTTTTGGGCTTGTTCAGCAGCTTTCATTGTGCAGGTATGTGCGGGCCCATTGCATTGATGCTGCCGCAAAATTCCGGCTCGGCAACTAAAATATTTCTTGGCCGCTTTTTATATAACACCGGCCGTGTAACTACGTATATGGTTATAGGTATTATTTTTGGCATGATTGGTTTAGCAGCATCACTACAAGGTTTTCAAAAGGAACTAAGTGTATTTACCGGGGCAGCCATTATTGTTTCGGTTATACTTACATCGGGCAGTAAGCAGCGGTTAAAGGCATATGCCGTTGCCAATTCATACAGCAGCCCCATTCGCAAAAATCTTAAAAAACTCTTTACTGCCAAATCGTATGTTTCGCTTTTTCTTATTGGCGCACTCAATGGTTTGCTGCCTTGCGGGTTTGTATACCTTGCAGTAGCAGGCGCAACCGCTGCAGGTTCAGTTGGTGGTGGTATGCTTTACATGGCTTTGTTTGGCCTCGGCACTTTCCCCATTATGATGACCATATCCGTAATAGCAAATTACTTTGGTGTAAAGTTTAGAACTATCTATGCACGCATTTCTCCATACATGGCAATTGCATTGGCCTTGTTTTTAATATACCGTGGCACCGACATGAAAACCGACCAATGCCATCCACAAATGAAAGCCCCGGTTGCAAATGTTTTTTGCCCTGTGCATTAGGTTTTTGAAATTTGAGAAATCATTCATTAAATTTGAAATGACATAACTTATTCCATAAAAGTCTATAACGGCAAAATGGATTAAGGTTCCACATAAGCTTGATTTCTACTTCTTCGCACTGCATCAAGTTCTATATGTTATCTTATGCTGTGCAGTTCGTTTGGGGTCGAACTAATCTGGTCAAGCAATCACTTTCTTTTTTGTAGTAGGATTACTATTTCGTTTTGTTGGTTTTGGCAAATGCATTTTTCGCCCCGTTTTTTTGTAGTAAGCGATTATTTCACTTATGCTTTTTCTGTCTTCGTTTGTCAAAGGTGTTGGGTCAACTTCGAAGTCAATTCCTGGCGGTTCTTTAATGTATCCCATGGAGTTTTTATTTTAAGATGGAAAATATTTTCTAATTAATTTTAATGCTTCTTGAGGGAAGATTACCATTTTGTGGCCGCCAACATTGGTAGCACCCAAAACTCTTTCATAATGGTCGATCAACTTGGTCTTGGAAGTGAATGAAACGAAACCTTGATAACCTTTGTCCCAAGAAATTTTGCATGTGAAAGCGAACAAATTGCCTGGAACCCCTTCGTAAAGTTTGTTTTTGCCAAAATTAAAAGGTGCACTTTCAATAAGGTGCAAATAGTAATGGTCGTTCAAATCGCAAATGCTTAATAGTCCTTGAACAATTTCCGGATTGTTACGAATGGTCAACTTGAAAACTTCCCGATCCTCAAGTCTAAACTCGCTTGCCCAATTAAAATGCCAACCATTTTTTTTAGTAGTGTTTTTTAAATCGGCCTTTGTTGCCGGGTGAACATCTGTCGGAAAACTGTCGCCATTTCATTAAATCTTTTGTTAATGGATGCGCCTCTTTTCGTCAACAACATTTCCGTGCGTTTACTTGTCATGTGCTACAATTATTTTCTTGCTTGCAATAAAATTGTCTGATTGTATTACAAGATTATACATGCCATTGCAAAGCAATGGTAATTTTATACCTTGCTCGTTACTCCAAGGCGGCAAGCCTTGCGTGTAAAGTAGCTTGCCGTTTACATCATATAGTTTTAAAATACCTTTTTTGTTTTGCGGTAGTATATACCCTATGTTAGCATAATTATTTACAACAGGATTTGGATAAACCCGAAAACGAAAATCGTGTTGGCCGTTTTCGATTATGCTTGAGTATGCATAGCAAGGACATCCCAAACTCGTATCGCACCCCAAATAATAATTTGGATGATTGGGTACAGCGCGGAAATTCCAAAAGTTGAGGAATATATTATGCTGTTGAAAATTGCAAAGTGTATCGGCACTATCGGGTGCACTTATCTCATGTATGCGCAATGCACTGCCTGCACTTGTCATGTAAATGTGACCATTTGCGGCTAAGTACATAAAACCAAATGTAGTATAAGCATTTGGTAGGTCGTAAAAGCCATCATATATAGCAAGTGTATCAACATATAAAGTAGTGGTATTTACTTGAAATAAAATACTGGGAGTGCATGTATAAATAAGATTGCTATTTGGCGAAAATGACATACCCCATAAATAGTCGCCCATTAAAATTAATATAGAATGTGGATTAGAAAATAATCCGGTGCATCTGTCAAAATCAAAAAAGACTAATGTGCCATTTTTTGATGTTATGTTATTATCTAATGTATAAGCCATTTTTTTCCCATCGGGCGAAAATGTTATTTGTGTGCCATTGTACCAAGCATCAGGCACATTCATTTTTTGCTTTGAAATACTTTGCATACCAAATGGAGTTAAAAGTATTTCGATTATTGTATCCGAATTATGCTGTTGCGTTACAATCCACCAATCTCTACCGTTTGCATGTCTGCAAGCCGCAATACCCCAGTTAATTGTATCGGTTAAAGCAATATTGTTTTTTGAAATCACACTTCCTAAACCATTATCTAAAGTTATATCAATTATAGAATAAAACAAATTTAAAGTTAGATACGAAAAACCATCAAACGAATCTGTGTGATGAAATAAGATATATTTATTACTATCGCCCGGGTAGGGCAAAATAATATTTGCATAAGTATTTAATAATCCATTAGGCCAAGTACCAACATTTTGGCCCGGGTTAAGCCCTGCGCCATTGTCCATAGTATCGCCTGTGGCATTGGCTATCCATACCCCATTGCTGCTCATTAAAAGATTGCCAACGCTGTCGCAGATGGTTGCTTCTGTTCCTGCAAAACCTTGTGGGCGATGTTCAATATTTAATTGATAAGCATTTGTGTCAAATGTCATTACGCCTTTATCAAACCAACCACCGTAACCCAATTTCCAAACATGGTTTAAACCTTGTGAATGTGCAAGGTTTAAACCATACAAGAAAACAAACAAAATTATTTTCTTCATTTTAAAATGACTATTTTTTGAGTTAATTGATTAAGATTGTCACTCAAAATTGTGAGCGTATAAACACCATTTGCTAAACTTTGTACATCTATAAACTGTGAGCCTTGTTTGCAATCAATTAGCAATTCAAAAACATTTTTACCTAATGCATTTTGTATTTTTATTCTGCAATTGTTTTGTAATGCTTTTAATTTTACAATTTCTAAAATTCCATTTGAAGGGTTTGGTTTTACAATAATATTTGCAGTATTTAGTAACGATGAAATATTTCCATGTCTATAAATTCCTTCATTGAAACATACGTTTCTATCATCCCAATAAAGTGAATCAAATAAACTTTCCAAGTATGCTCTTGCTTTATACACTGCATTACCACCACTGTATGGGCATTGTGCGGCAACGAAAAACAATGTACTTAAATGATTTTCAAAAACACTTTCTCCATTTGTCTGTAAATCAATTTCCATTTCATACAACATTTTATCATTCGTTTGTGGCAATTCGTCTGTTATAGTTAATCCTAAGCGTGATGCTGCTTCGCTCAGTAAATTTGCTATGTATGTTTCACGTTGTGTAAATAAATTGTTGCGATTTTCTACTTGAAGAATTAATATGTCCAAAAGATTTTGTCTTGCTGCGATGTTTACATTTACATTGCTTAATAACACCAAACTATCGTACTCATTTAATTGCAGTACAATATTTTTTATTGTACTATCAATCAAATATATTTGTTCTACAAAACTAAAATCATAAGCATTCATCTTAGCAAAATTTACTTTTACTATATACAGCATTCCTGTTGCTTCATGTTCGTTTGCAGTAACAAAATTGTGATACTCCACATCACTCCAAGTTAAAATAGAATCGCCCATGAAGGCTTCATACGCTGATGTTCTGTTTATAGATTGCGATTCTGTTAGATAGTCACTTGTGATTACACTATCCCTTACTATTGCTTCTAAAATATTTGGTGATATATTCAAATTACTGCTTATATCTCTACACAATGTATTACCACAATGAAATGTTGCTCCAGTATCATTATAAAACCATCCTTGGTCATTGACAAACGGCCATACGTTTTGATTAACTGGAAAGGTGGGGTTGTACACCAAGCCACTGGCTGGGTTGGTGATGAAGAGGGATTGTTCCAAATCAAACTGAGTGTTATCATTCTGATTCACTGCATTGTACGGATTATTCAAATCGTTCCAACGGTTACCTGCATGTTGTTGTGTGTCTATTACTGCTACTGCATTCAAATACAAACTATGCAAATGCCTGTACATATCGTTGCCTCTAAATGTAGTTCCAAGGCAACTGCCGCCAAAGTAAAAACCGTAAGCGGTGCTGTCTACTGCATTGCATTGTATGGTGCTATTGTCGCTTTGTGATGCTGCTATGCCTACTTGTGTGGCGAGGCCAATGGCGTTTGTATCGGTAGGGTTGCTGCCTTTTATGCTATTGCAATTTACATTGGCTTGCTTGCATCCGGTTAGGCTAATTCCATTTGTAACTGTATCAATATTGCTTGTTACTTTTACTGTATTGCTTGCAATTAATGTTTTGTAAGTGTTGTTTACTTCTATTGCACTTCGCGCATTTGTAATATTTATATGGTTGGCAATAATGGTGTAGTTGGTAGTTTGTAAATTATTTGTTTCGGCAATATTTATTCCTTTTGCTGTGCTTGTGCCACTTATATTTATAATATTATTCTCAATATTTACCCCTGCACCACCTGCATTGTTATTGCAGCTAATTCCACGGCTGCCCGCCTCTATACGGTTACCGTATACGTTGGCTTTTTTGTAAATTATTTTCATTCATCTACAATGATTTTTTTTACAACAAACAATTCTCTACTTGTTATTTTTAAAACATACATGCCACTTGCAATATTTTTTAAACTAATATTTTGAAGTGTACTCCATTGAGGTAAGTTTTGATTAAAAATTAAATTGCCCAACAAATCAAATATCTCAAGCACACCGTTTTTATCTTGAGGTAATAAATATGAAATTTTAAAATGCCCATTATTAGGATTTGGAAAAATGGTTGTTTTAAAATCATGCTTTGTGTAATCTTCTGCCAAGCCCAAAGTATCGCAAGCACTACCTGCCAACGCACCCAAATAGTAATTGGGGTGATTTGGCACTGTGCGAAAATTAAGAAATGGCAATGCAATATCATGTTGATGCACATCACATGCTTTGCCTTGGCTATCGGGTAAATTGATGAAATGAAGTGCTTGTACACTATTGCCGCTTGTCAAATAAATCTTGCCATCGGCTGCCAAATATTCTAACAAAAAATCAGTTTGAAAAGGAGGGAAAGGAGAATAGAAGGTGTCATTTACTGCAACTGTATCAAATGCTAAAGTATTATAATCGACTTGATAAATATGTTGAGTTCCATTAGCATATACTAATTCGCCACTTGGCGAAAAGGCATTGCCCCACAAATAATAATCATCCAACTGAATGCTTTTTTCATTGCTGAATGTTCCGTTGCATCTATCAAAATCGGCAAGTACTAAAGTGCAATTTGCAAGCAATGAATCATAAGTCATAGTGCAAAATCTATCTCCGTTTAATGAAAAACACAAGTGCATCACATTGTATGATGAATACGGGAAATTTAAAATTTGACTTGAAATATTTTGCACGCCTTTATCTGTAAATAAAATCTTAAAATATTCAGATGTATTATGTTTACTCAATACTATCCACCAATCACGCCCATTACCATGTTTGCACAATCCAATTCCCCAATTAGTTGTGTCCGCAAAGATTAATGAATCTTTTATAATTACTTCACCTCTACCACTATCTAAGGAAATATCAATAATATTACAATATAGACCATAAGAAGGATATGACTTTCCATCAAAAGTTATCGTTTGATGAAACAGCACAAATTTCGTACTATCATCGGGATATGGAATTATTGCATCAGCAAAAGGAACACCAAAAGTTTTGTTAAATGATATACCCGCAAAATTCAATAATTTCCCACCACCTTTAAGTGTGTCTCCCGTTTTATTGGCAATCCACACTCCATTACTACTTATTAGTAAATTTCCTGCGCTATCACTTATGTTTGCTTGGCAAGCATCGAACTGAACATTCCTCTTTTCAATTAATAAATTGGCACTATTATTTGTAAATTGTAATCTACCCATATCATCGTTTGGGTTATACCAATAACCCAATAGCCAACTATGATTTAGGCCCTGTCCATTGACAATGTTACAACATTGTAGCATTAGTACAATACAAATTAATTTTTTCATTTCATGATAATTAATTTAGATAATCTTACTCTTCCACGATTATTTTCCTAACAACAAACAAATCACCGCTTGAAATTTTTAAAAGATACATACCGCTCGCTACATTTTTCAAATAAATGTTTTGCATCGTACTCCACTGTGGCAAATTTTGCGAGTAAATTTTGCCCAATAAATCAAATAGTTCTAATGTACCACTTTTATTTTGAGGCAGTAAATAAGAGATTTTAAATTGACCATTGCTTGGATTAGGGAAAACAGATGCCTTAAAATCATGCGTTGTATAATTTTCTGCCAAACCCAAAGTATCGCAAGCACTACCAGCCAATGCACCAAGGTAATAATTTGGATGATTGGGTACCGTACGTAAATTAAGAAAAGGCAATGAAATATCATGTTGATGTACATCACATGCCTTGCCTTGGCTGTCAGGGTAATTTATGTAATGTAGTGCTTGTACACTATTGCCACTCGTTAAATAAATTTTACCATCTGCGGCTATATATTGAAAGAAGAAATCAGTCAGGAAAGGTGGGAATGGGGAATAAAAAGTATCATTTTCTGCAACTGTATCAAATGATAGTGTATTATAGTCAACTTGGTAAATCAGCCGATTGCCATTTGCAAAAACATAATCCCCACTTGGTGAAAAACTATTACCATAAATATGTAAACTGTCAAGTTGAATTTGCTTTTCATTGCTAAATATCCCTGTGCATCTATCAAAATCTGATAAAACCAAAGTTCCTTTAACAATAAGAGAATCATAAGTTGCAGTGCAAAACCTGTCTCCATTTTGGGAGAATGAAAGATGCATAAGATTATACCAAGAATATGGAAAATTTAATACTTGACTTGAAATACTTTGCACTCCTTTATTCGTAAAAAGAATTTTGTAATATTCCGAAGAATTATGCTTGCTCAATACTATCCACCAATCTCTACCATTGCCATGTTTGCACAATCCAATTCCTCCATTTAAATTGTCGGCCAAAATTAAGGAGTCCTTTAAAATTACTTCGCCCCTACCACTATCCAAAGTGATATCTAATACATTAAAATAAAGTGCATTACCAACATATGAAACACCATTCCAAATAACTGTTTGATGAAACAAAACATATTTATTACTATCGTCTGGATATGGAATTATGGCATCAGCAAAAGGAACAAAATAAGTATTATTAAAAGTAATACCTGCAAAATTCAAAAGCTTACTACCTCCTTTAAGTGTGTCGCCTGTACTATTTGCAATCCACACTCCATTACTACTTATTAGTAAATTTCCTGCGCTATCACTTATGTTTGCTTGGCAAGCATCGAACTGAACATTCCTCTTTTCAATTAATAAATTGGCACTATTATTTGTAAATTGTAATCTACCCATATCATCGTTTGGGTTATACCAATAACCCAATAGCCAACTATGATTTAGGCCCTGTCCATTGACAATGTTACAAAATTGTAGCATTAGTACAATACAAATTAATTTTTTCATTTCATGATAATTAATTTAGATAATCTTACTCTTCCACGATTATTTTCCTAACAACAAACAAATCACCGCTTGAAATTTTTAAAAGATACATACCGCTCGCTACATTTTTCAAATAAATGTTTTGCATCGTACTCCACTGTGGCAAATTTTGCGAGTAAATTTTGCTGCCCAATAAATCAAATAGTTCTAATGTACCACTTTTATTTTGAGGCAGTAAATAAGAGATTTTAAATTGACCATTGCTTGGATTAGGGAAAACAGATGCCTTAAAATCATGCGTTGTATAATTTTCTGCCAAGCCCAAAGTATCGCAAGCACTGCCAGCCAGCGCACCCAAATAGTAATTTGGATGATTAGGCACAGTACGAAAATTAAAAAATGGCAATGCAATATCATGCTGATGCACATCGCATGCTTTGCCTTGGCTATCAGGTAAATTAATATAATGCAATGCTTGCACACCATTACCACTTGTTAAGTATATTTTGCCATCAGCTGCTAAATATTCTAATAAAAAATCAGTTTGAAATGGTGGGTTTGGAGAATAGAATGTGTCATTAACTGCAACAGTATCAAATGATAAAGTGTTATAATCGACTTGATAAATATGTTGAGTTCCATTAGCATATACTAATTCGCCACTTGGCGAAAAGGCATTTCCCCACAAATAATAATCATCCAACTGAATGCTTTTTTCAGTACTGAATGTTCCGTTGCATCTATCAAAATCGGCAAGTACTAAAGTGCCATTTGCAAGCAATGAATCATAAGTCATCGTGCAAAATCTATCTCCGTTTAATGAAAAACACAAGTGCATCACATTGTATGATGAATACGGGAAATTTAAAATTTGACTTGAAATATTTTGCACGCCTTTATCTGTAAATAAAATCTTAAAATATTCAGATGTATTATGTTTACTCAATACTATCCACCAATCACGCCCATTACCATGTTTGCACAATCCAATTCCCCAATTAGTTGTGTCCGCAAAGATTAATGAATCTTTTATAATTACTTCACCTCTACCACTATCTAAAGAAATATCAATAATATTACAATATAGACCATAAGAAGGATATGACTTTCCATCAAAAGTTATCGTTTGATGAAACAGCACAAATTTCGTACTATCATCGGGATATGGAATTATTGCATCAGCAAAAGGAACACCAAAAGTTTTGTTGAATGATATACCCGCAAAATTCAATAATTTCCCACCACCTTTAAGTGTATCTCCAGTTTTGTTTGCAATCCAAACTCCATTACTACTTATTAATAGATTTCCTGCGCTATCGCTAATGTTGGCTTGGCATGCATCAAAAGGGATTAACCTTTTTTCAATTATTAAAGTATCGGAACTTGATGTAAAATTTATGCGGCCTTTATCATAGCTATATGGCCAATAACCCAATAGCCATGTATGATTTAATCCTTGGCTTAAACAAAAATTGCAACAACAAATGAGCAATAAAATTAACTTTTGTGTTCTCATTTTAATATGACCAATTTTTTTAAATAATTTTTGCCAGAATTTGTCGTGTAAATTAATTTGTAAAATCCATTACATACTCCTATTAAATTCAAATTGGCTATTGTCAAATTATTTACTTTTTGTGCAACTACTACTTTGTTCTGATTATCTAAAATTTGCAAATCTCCATCTAATTCGCTGCGGTCCGCAAAATATATCGTTGCCATATTTTTTATTGGATTTGGAATAACAATTAATTCAGATTCTATTGCAATACTATCAATAAAGCTACTCCTAAAATATCCTTCCAAAGCACATACAAATCTATCATCAAATAATGTAGTATCTAATTCACTTTCCAATAATGCGCGTGCAAGATACACTGCAACTCCGCCAGAATGAGGACATTGATTAGCTACATAATACTGTTCTGCATTTGCTTGTACGAGGTCGAAACCATTGTTTAGTAGCCAATTTAAAATTATTGAATTGACTGCCTTTCTGTTCTCATCTGGAGTTCCCCGTTCATTAATACTTTCATTGATTAATAGTGCAACTTGCAATAATTGTTCACGACCTGCAAATTCAGTCCCAAAAAATTGATTTCGTATTTCAAATAAAAGATTTAAATTCTCAATATTTAATTGTCGATTTAAATAATTTTCCAAGCTATCATCAAATGAAATTAGATTTATTAGTGAATCAATTTTATTTTGATTAATGTTTAACTCAAGTAAGGTGTTTTCATTTATTTTGTAAAACAATGAAATTGATTCCTCTGTTTTTGCAATCAATCCGATGGCTTCATTTTCATTAGCTTCAACAAATTGGGTGCGCTCCAAATCATTTATATATCTTAAACTATCCTCAATTAAATTTCTATATGCTTGCTCATCGGCTGATTGACCAGTTTCATCAATAAATTGTGAACTTACAATACTGTCTTGTATTAATCTATCAAAAACAATATCTGAAATTTCTCCATCGCTCCTGATAATATTACAACTTAAATTTAGGTTACAAAATTGAGTTATGCCAGGGAATGGGTTGAACCAACCTGCATTAAATGCAGGGGTAACGGGTAGTACAAACGGCCCATCAAATTGGTCAACAACAAATAGGGATAATAATTGATTTGGTGGAGTGTTATTATTCACCGCCCCAAACCCACTACCAAAGGGACCATAAAAATTATTCCCTCTGTGCGTTTGCGTATCTATGATTGCTGTACTACTTAATCGTAGTCCTTCATAGGCTTTGTATAATTCATTTCCCTGCATGTAAGTACCGCCACATGTGCCTTCAAAAAACACACCCCAACCAACGGAATCAACTGTGTTGCATATATAAGTGTTGCTTGTACTCCATGAGGTACTAAGTCCAACTTGTACAGTATCGTTTGCATTGCTTCCGTTAATGTTGTTGCAACTTATGGTTGTGCTGTTACTATTGCTTGCACTTATACCGCGAGATAAAATTCCGTTGTTGCCTTTTACTCTTACATTATTATAGCGTACAATTGCTTTGTAGGCATTGTTTAAAAAGATTGCATCGCTTGCATTATTTAAGGTTACAATATTATCAGCTACATTGTAATTGGCATTTACATTTGCAACTACTTCGTTTATATTTATTCCTTTTCCATTAAGGCTACCGCTAATATTAATAATGTTACTTTCAATATTTACACCCCCACCACCAACATTGTTATTACAACTAATGCCTCGGCTGCCCGCCTCTATACGGTTACCATATACGTTGGCTTTTTGTAATTTGTTATTGTTGTTTATGCTTACTGCTATAGCTACATTTTTAATTAGGTTGCCAATTACTGCAATGTTTGAACTGCTGCTATAAACTCCACGCCAGCTATCGTGTGCGGTGGCAGTGGCGGTGTTAGTGAGTGGTGTTACAGTCATATCGCAAATTACTGCACCAGTATCTGTCATTGCCACATAAGCTGCGCTGCGCTTGTTGCCGTTGGTAGAAAGTGGCCTTATTAAATATGCTTCGGTGTTTCGTATGCGGGTGATTGCGTTGTGCGCTATTAGTCCATTTGCAGCATCATGTAATTTATTTGGTGGCATTGTTAAATCACCAATATCGTATTTTACATTTTGCAAATAAATGCGTGCATACATAACGGTGTCTGTAAACGTTTGTCCTGTGTATGGTGATTTCAATTTACTTATTTGTGCAATTTCTGTTCCTGTTATGTGACCATAGCAATTGTTGTAGCTTGCATTGTTTGTTGTAATAGTATCTGCCATTCGCACACCGGTAATGCAATTAAATATGACACTGTTTTCTATTGTGACACCGTTGCTTTGCCGCGCCCACAATCCGTTTTCGGCATCATACACACGGCTGTTTTTCATTTCTATGTTGGCGTTTTCTTCGAGGTAAATGCCTTTCCACATTTCGGTGCAACTGTAATATATATTCAAGGAATCGGTAAGCGTGGCATTGCCAAGTACAATAATATTACTGCCAGGGTAAGTAATTATTACGCAATTAATAATACTAAAATCGGCATCAATATAAAAACGGCCTGTGAGTAAAATGGTGTCGTTTGTAATCACGCCATTGGGATATGTTGCTGAAGAATAAGCGCTGTCTGCAATTACTTCATAGTTGTTTTCAAAGCATGGTGGGTTTACTTGAACACATACGCTGTCGGTAATGGTGTCGGTTGCGTTACTTAGCATCGCTACATTCCAAGTGCTATCACAACCATTGCTCACGGTAAAATATCCTTGCACCGTAAACGTACTATCGCCTTGCGCATCCAACACAATGTATGCAGGGAATGGGTTTGGTGGTATCACGGTAAAATTATTCGGAAATAAATCACTCACAATTACAGATTGCGGGCTTCCATTGTTTGCTGTGACAGTTACTGTATACGTTATGGTGTCGTTTACATTGATGGTATCGGTGTTTGCCGTTTTGGTGATGGTAAAGCAATCCGTACAATTACTGGTGCTATCCCAAGTAAACAAGCTGCCGTTGGTGGTTGCGCTTAGGGTGTTGTTGCAAAAGTTGCGGCCATGTACTGTTATTGTGTGGGGCGATGGGCCTGTGAAAATATCGCAATGGGCTTCCAGTTCAAAATAAAAATAAAGGAATGCACTATCTCCAATTAATGTGCCGCTTGTAAAACCAAGTGTGGCCATTTGTGTACTATCTACAAACCAATGATTGAGTTCTGTTGTTGGTGAAAGTATCACACTATCGGTTAAATTTTTCACAGATTTTAGCCATGCGTTATTTACAATAAATTCTGTGGGTGAATTATTTATCATCACACTATCAATATAAACTTCGCCATTTCCAATGCGGTATATGTCCATCATTTTTACAAATGGTTTGCACAGGCTGTAATTTGTTGGTGCTACTTTTCCGTTGGTTGCAATGGCTGTGCTATCATCTTCAATTATTACTTGCCAGTTTACAGTATCACATATATTTGCAAATACTAAAGGCGTATCGGGATAGCCCTCACAGTTATAGCCAGCTACAAAATTAAAAGCGGTACTATCTTGACAAGTACTATAATCGGCACAAAGTTTTCCTTTAATATTTTTATCAACCAACAATAAATTTTGCACAGGAATATAAAAATTTCCAATGCTACTGATGGGATTACCGCCAGTGGGTGTAAACGTCCAATTGCTTAGCCAGCTTATGTTTGGTACAGCTACAAATACATTGGGTGCTGCATGTGTGTAAAAATAAATGGGGCCGGGCAAACTATCAACTTTGGCATAAGGATTAGTAAATTCAACATCCCAACATATACGGTGCGTTTTTACATCTTGCGTTGGCGGTGTAATTACTATTTGTAAATTGGCTTGAGTTGTGTGATTAAAATTTAATGGTGTTTGGTGCAGCGTATCGGTATAGCTACAAAATGAATTTGCAAAACAACTAATTGTTGCTGTATCAATAATTAATTGTACGGCACTATCAACCCAAAAAAATGTATTAACGTTGCAAGTGATTGGCACAAAATTGACGATGATTGTGTTTTGATAATATCCATCTTTTACGTAAGGCAAGGTGTCGGCAAATACAGTGCCTGTAATATCGGTATCGCGCAAGCAAGTTGGAGGTAGTAAACTATCGTAATAGATAGTAATGGTGTCGTTAACCGCTGCGGTCAAAATAAATTGATTTGTGTCGGTGTAAACATTATTCCAAAGCGTGTTGTAATAATGTGCTGTATCATTTACTGTATATCCGGGTGGTACATAAAATTTTACTTGCTTATTATTCAATGCAGGTGGGCGATACTCGTAAGGATAAATATCTAAAATATTTCCTGCGGTACTGTGTACTGTTGTAATTTCTAAATTAATTCCACAATTACTATTGTCGGCTTCGTAACCTATTCCACCTACACGTACTTCTTGTGTGAAAAAATAATGTGTAGCTCCGGTAAATTCGCAGAAGAATAAAAACGTGTCGGCAAATGCTTGGTTTATTAATGTGTATGCAGGCGTGTCTATATAAAGTATGGTATAACCTGTATCGTGCAAACTCACAGTATCGTTAGGGTTTTGACCATGGAATGTATAAGCATTACTATCCTTAGGCGAGCCGCTCATCCATGTTTGCACATCAATATCTATTTTATGTTGCACTGTTTTCAACGTTGCATTGTTGCCATAATTCCAAGTGTTACATTCAAGGTATCGTGTGCTTAGGCGATAGCGTTGGTTTACATCGTAGCCGTTAAAAGTTCCATCGTTATAAAGTATGTTGCTATTTGCAGGATTTAAAATGTACTGCGCAGAATTATTTAATGCACTAAATGTGTAGTAAAATTTATTTTGTGTAGTTATCATCTGCATAAAATTTGCCATGCTTGCTGTTGGTACAAATATATGCAATATAGTTTTAAAATTAGCACTCACTTCAAATTTATCGCAATCGATGCAAGGCGCAAGTGCAGTATCAATATCTATATAAAAATCGTAACCTACAGGCGTGAGGCCAAGCGTATCGAATGCACTTGGAATGATTACACTAATGTTGAGGTAATTTAATTTTGCACCAAGTGCTTGCATTTGCGCATAGCTGTAACCGCCAAGTGTAGGGTCACCGTCTTGCAAATGAGCAGTAACATAATCTTGCAACATATCGCCAACGCTACTATTGTTGCGCGCAATTTTATTGCTATGGTTAATGTAATATGAACTGTCAGGTGTAACTTGCAACAGGCTGTCATCGGCAATGCCATCGTTGTTGCTATCTTGTAAACCAAACGATGTGCGCGATAGTCGGTAGCGGTCTGCAATTACACCTGGTGCTAAGCAACCTGGGCAATGCACATGTATAATATGCTCGGCTGTTGCAAGCGGAATAAATGCTTGGCCTGTATTAAATGTTGGTTGCGTATCGTGGTTGGGGGTTGGATATACGGCCCCAATGCAACTGCCTGTGGCATCGGGCATGATGTGGCTCGAAATGCCTATGTGTACTGGGTTGTCGTTAGTAGTATCGCCACAATAAGATTGCACAGTGAGGGCAAGTGTGCCTTGCTCCATCATCATTTTTAAGGTATCGCTAAAGTGAAAATAAAAATAATACGACCCCGGCTTGCATAAAGTATCATTAACATTATCGTAAAAATAATCGGGGTATACAGCTATAGTTATGGTGGTATCCTTATACAAATGTACTTGCCATGGTTGCTGTATACGTAGGCCACGACCAAGGTCAACTCTCACTCGCCAAATTCCATCAGCATGGCATGCAGTGTCGGTAAATTTTTGTGTGCAACCAAGGTATTGAAACATACCAGCCAAGTTTTGATTAACAAATTTGCGCACATCAACTTGCAGCGGCAGCGAATCGCCAAACATGCTATCAACAGGCACTGTGAGCTGTGTGGTGGATGGAAACATTTGTAGTTGTTGGTGTATGTTTGAATTTCCGCCAACCATTTCTCTACTGAGCACTTTAGTTTTGCCTGCCTTGGGGCCACATATACTTATGGGTGTTGCATCAATTCTCCAATGGTTTAATATTTTTGCGTTGTCCAATAAAATGGGATTGTCTTCGGCACATCGAAACGTTTTAAATTTAATACGGAGCGTATCCCCTATTAAAAAATCGGCTGCTTTTATTGTAAGCCACTTTAATGGGTCGGTAATATAAATACTGCAAAGTTGTGCCGAAGCGTAAGAAATAGTATCGTACAAAATGCTGCTGCCAGTGCGCATAATTTGCAATGATGATGTTGGGATTATAGTTAATGCAGGTTCACCAAAGCCCTGTGTATAGTACGAAAGCGCACTACTGTGCAATGTAACTATGAGTGTATCCATTGCGCCAATACTTGCAGCATCATGCACTACAATGTATTCCCAATCTACCATGGCCGTATCGTTAAAGCAACTAAAATCTTGTGTGCCATTTAGTGCAGGTGATATTTCAATAATTTTTGCAGCGGGTGAATCGTTGCTCGTAATAAAATAATTAAACACCTCTTGCCGCACACAAGCATCACAAAATAAATTACCAAACGTAGTATCATAATCACATTGCCACTGCAATATGCAAGTGTTGGTGCAAATAGGAAAGATACAACTATCTGCAATTGCACGTTGTCGAATGTATAATGAACCGTTAATCGGAGGTATGACCACATTCGCGATTGTGTTTTGCGTATAATTTGTAAAGTTGATGCCGTTTGTACTGTACGCAAAAGAATCAATCGTTCCAAAGCCGCACATTGTTTCATCACCTGCATCATACCTAAAACGTATATGGGCAGGGAGGTTGCTGTAATTGGTGTATCGTACTGTAATGTAATTTGTATTGAGATAATTTACTTTATAACTGGTGCTTAAATTATCTAATTGCACGGTGGGGGATGATAAATTTGTACGTAATGTTATGTTGTTTCCTCCATTTATTAAAAGCGTTATATTTGGAATTGTAAATACTTGTTGCAAATTATAAGTTGATTGACTGTTGCCGACTGATGCAACGGAGCAATCTACTAATACTCTGTACTGTAAAAATACTGTCGCATTATTTGGCGCAGTTATGTTGCACATCATGCTCCCTGCACTATCAACACTTATTAAGTTGCCACCATTTAATGATGTAAAAAGAATCACAACTTGTGGGTGTGTTCCTTGGCCACCGCAATTGTTGGGCGGTGACGCAAGTGTTGCGTTTATCGTTAATGTATGCGGTCCAGTTGAGATATACGTAAGCGTAAAAATGCTGTCGATGCAACCACCGTACTCAAAGGGTTGTGTGGCTGTGGCTGTGATGATTTGCGCTCCTGCATTTGTTGCTGTGCAACAAATAATAATTAATGCTGCCACGTAGTGGCGGCATTTTGTTTTCAAGTTGCTTTGCAACTTGTTTTGGTTGTTGCCTTGCAACAAGTAAATTATGTTGCGTAGCAACAAAGAAATTGTGTTGCCACCACGTGGCAACGTGCTGAACACTTTGTTCAACATTGTTTTGAGAAAGAATAAATTTGCTTGCATAGTGTTTGAGGTTTTTTTGTTTGATTGAGTGACTTTTATAAATATAGGGCATAGCCAAGCCATCGGCAGTTGGCAGGCATTCGATTTTCCTTTCTTACAATGTGGCGTATGTTTTTTCATAATCCCTTTACGTTTATGCGGTCGTTCATTGTGCGCAGTATTGATGTGGCGTGCGTATGTTGGCGTATCAGGTAACTACTAAATATACACTTTTCCAATTACGTATATATTTTTCATTACCCAGCTAAAGTATTGAAAATAAAAACATAAATTTTTTTTTGTAAAATATAAATGCACCTTTTGCAGAGCCTGCAGTGATTACACTCGAACTATTCATATATCTGATTCGCTTTATGGCACTCTTATTATTTCGTTTTTTATTGGCATTAGAGCCGCGAAAGGTGGTTCGAAAACAGGGTGACAAAAAGTATTGATAATAAAAAGCGTTTCGTTTTTTTTCGTGCATTTAATGGTTAAAGAGCTAATTAAAAAAAAAGGCCGACACCCTCTGGGAATCAGCCTTCACTCCAAAAATTGCAGAACAAAATTATCCTACAGTAATTTCTTTTACCTTGGATACTACAACATCCTCCTTTGCGATGTCGAGTGTTAACACACCGTTTTCGTAGCGTGCCTGTATGCCATCATGCTTTACATTTTCAGGTAAAGTAAACGAGCGGGTAAACGAATTATAAGAATACTCCTGACGAGTGTAATTTTTCTTTTTCTCTTCTTTCTCCTCCTTACGTTCTGCCGAAACGGTAAGAACATTGTTTTCGATGTTGATTTTAAAATCTTCCTTTTTCATACCGGGCACAGCAAATTCAATTTCGAATTGCTTGTCACTTTCGGCAACATTTACAGCCGGCACCCAGTCGCGGTTAAAGGCGTTATCAAAGGTTAAGTCATCGGCACCAAAGAAGTCCGAAAACATTGGGCTAAAGCCCCAAGGCAACTTGTTTCTTTTTACTAAAGACATTTTAATTGATTTTTAAATTGTTAGACTTTGTATCAAAATTATGGTGTAAATTTATTTCGGGTTTTCATTGCAAACTATGACTTATGTCATATTTTTTAAAAACAGTTGTCATGTTTTATCGCATCACCTCAGTTTATTTTTGTATCATAAATCACAGGGAGTGGTTCCTGAGGGAAAAATAGGAATAATTAAATTTTAATTTTAAATATATATTTATGCAAAAGACAAAAATTGTAAAACAGATTGGCGTGTTTATGGATCATGCCGGAGCAAGTTTATTCACTCCCGTACATGACGATACAGTGCCGGGCGAACATAGCCGCAATCATCACCTGAAACATGATGGTCAGTTGGTAGATGGTCACCAACATGAATCGCACAAATCGACAAGCAGCGAATCGCATCAGCATAATAAAGAGCAAAATGAGTTGCATGCGTTTTATAAAAACCTTGCTCAGCATTTAAAGCCATATGACGAAATACTTGTTATGGGGCCAACTACAGCCGCTGCCGAGTTTCATAACTATTGCACAAAGCATGGTTTGCTGAATGGTCACGACATCACTATCGAAAAATCGAATTACCTTACTTCCAATCAGCTTGAAGAAAAAATAAATCATTTCTTCAAAACTAAATTGCGATAACGGTACCTGTATACCATAGTTGCTTTTCCGGTTTTTGTACAGGTGAAATTTGTTGTTACTTCATGGTTTTAAATGTTGAAAAGAAAGAAAGTTTGAAGCAATGAATTATAAAGATTATTATAAAATATTGGGAGTAGAGAAATCTGCATCGCAGGACGATATTAAAAAAGCGTTCCGGAAGATGGCAATAAAATATCACCCCGATAAAAATGCAGGCGATAAAAAAGCCGAAGAAAAGTTTAAAGAAGTAAACGAAGCCAACGAAGTATTGGGCGATGCAGAGAAGAGAAAAAAATATGATGAGTTAGGCGAAAACTATAATCAGTACACACAGCACGGTGGGCAGGAAGGCAATTTTGATTGGAGTAAATGGGCCAACAGGGGAGGAGGGCAATCGACTTTTAGTGGTAGCGAATCGTTTGGTGAGGGTGGAGATTTTTCCGATTTTTTCGAAAATATTTTTGGGCAACGTTTTAATCAAAGCACCCGTGCACGCCAGCCTCAAGGACCTATGCGCGGTTATGATATGAATGCCGAAATGGAAATATCGCTCGAAGAGGCTTACAATGGTGGCAGCAAACAAATAGTACTTAACGGGCAGCGAATAAATTTAAAACTTGCACCAGGCACTTATCATGGGCAACTGTTACGAATGAAAGAAAAAGGTTCGCCAGGTGTAAACGGTGGGCCTCCGGGCGATTTAATCATTGATGTGCATATTGCCCCTCATGCCACTTATAAACTCAAAGGCAACGATTTGCATTTTGACCAGCCACTTGATTTTAAAACTGCGGTGCTTGGCGGAAAATGAATGTCGCCATATTTTCTAAAGTACTTTCTATACCTATTCCTGAAGGAACCGATAGCGGAAAAATTTTTCGCCTTAAAGGATTGGGTATGCCATTGCCAAATAATGCAACCGAAAAAGGTGATGCTTATGTAAAAGTGATGGTGCAGGTGCCAAAAAATTTATCGCCCGAACAGAAAAAATCTTTCATACAATTTACCGAACTTAATACACACAGTCATGCTAAGTCATTATAATTATTTCGAAGAAATTTTCGATTTAGAAAGTATCTTGCAACAAGGCCGGGTGAAGTTAAACATTGTGGCCAGCGAACTGATGGAAGAATTGGGTTATGCCAGTCAGGCCGATTTTAATGTGGCTCTTGTGCGTAGTCTCGAAGTTTGTACAGCAGTAAAAATTCCTATAAAAAACAACTTCCGTAAATTTTATACTCTGCGCAATAATGAGTTGGTGGCAGATTGGTACCTCAGCGACCTTGCTGCATATCTTATTACCATTAATGGAAATACATGCAATCCAAATGTGGCAAAAGCTCAACTGGTGTTTATGCTCGAAACAAAAATGAAAAATCTTAAAAAAATATCATGCAAAAGAAGAAATTATATAGCAAATTTAAAATGTGGTGGATGTGCTACAACAATTAAAAACAAATTATCGGAGTTTGAAGGTGTAACAAAAGTTGAGGTCGATAACGATAAAGATTTGGTAACAGTAGAGCACGATGATAAAACAATGCGCGAAGCATTTACTAAAAAGTTGCACGACCTGGGTTATCCCGAAGCCACCGAAGAAAACGGCTTGCTGCTGCAATTGAAAAGCTATGCAAGTTGTATGATTGGCAGAGTGAGTAATATGACACAGCCAAATTAACAAGCCACATTTATTAATTTATAATCTTAAGGCTAGCTTTTATTATTATTTAAGTTTGCTATTAAATTGTAAATTATGAGCAACAAAGATGAAATCGGAAATTCAGTTTCTTGATGGTCCTCAATCGCGATGGGATGAATTATTATTCACCATGAAAACAATGCTGGAGTTTATAAAAGGATTCAGGCATTTGCATTTTGTTGGACCATGTGTAACAGTATTTGGTTCGGCACGTTTTGCAGAAGGAGATAAAAATTATGATGTTGCACGACAAGTTGGAAGTGAAATTGCAAAGCTGGGTTTTACAATTTTAACAGGTGGTGGCCCCGGTTTAATGGAAGCTGCTAATCGTGGTGCAAAAGATGTAGGTGGCAAGTCGGTAGGATGCAATATTGTTTTATCGAAAGAACAAAAGCCCAATCCGTATCTCGATCATTGGGTTACTATCCGTTATTTTTTTGTACGCAAAACACTGCTCATCAAATACTCCTATGCCTTTATAGTATTGCCGGGTGGATTTGGTACCATGGACGAATATTTCGAAGCCATAACGCTTATTCAAACGCATAAGATAAGTGCCTTTCCGGTAATTATTAGTGGTCGCGAATTTTATAAAGACCTTATTGCACAAATAAATACCATGAAACAATCGAATACCATTTCGGAGGACGATGATAAATTATTTCAAGTTACCGATTCGATAGAAGAAGCCATAAATATTATTAAGGAGCAAAGTATTTTAAAATATAAATTGAAGCCGCATAAAAAAATAAAACCCTGGAGCTGGCTTCAAGAAGGAACGAAATAAAATTATCCGCTTTATAGTTGTCAATCGTTTTTACTTACATTGGTGAATCGAATACTCGAGAGAAGCACGAATTAATTTACACGATTTAGGAGTTAGTTCAATTCACTTTGTGCGGTTGCAGCGAGAAAAATATTTATACCTTTTTGCTTTTTATTTAAAAGAGTAGATAATAACTATTTGCCAGCAAAATAAACCTGTATTCGATAATGTATAAACACAATTTTGCTTAGTGAATTTATTTGGTCGTTTTCAAATTCATCTGTGCACCGAGTTTTTCATATTCAATATCGTTTGGTTCCCACAATTCTATTTTGTTATTTTCTATATCCATTATGTGCACAAACTTTCCGTAATCATAAGTTGCTATTGTATCAGTTACGGTCACTCCCTCATTTTTCAATGCTTGAACCAATGCTTCCAAATTTTCAACCCGGTAGTTTATCATAAACTCCTTTGCTGATGGTTCAAAATATTTTGTGGTTTCTTTAAATGGACTCCATTGCGAAAATCCCTTTTGGCTGGAGTCTGCCGCTTGCCGCCATTCAAACACACCATATTGGTTTGTATTTAACCCAAGATGTGTTTGGTACCATTCTCTCAATTTTTTTGGGTCTTTGCATTTAAAAAAAATGCCACCGATGCCGGTTACTTTTTTCATTTTTGTTTCGTTGTCAGATTGTTTTACAATCATTGTTTTAAATGCAAAACCAAAACAGAACGATGCTGCCAATGCCAAAATTATTAGAATTGTTTTTTTCATTGTACGTGAGTTTATTTTTTGTTAATATAGTTTTTTCTATGGCTGCACATAACTATGCAGTTACTTTTTTTAATGCCGCCATATAAATTTTTCTTATGCTGCTTTGTTCTTCGCGCTTGATAATGGATTCGATTGCAGGGATTAAATATTTATTATGTTTGGTTTTTAGTTTAACTATTTCGCCCAAAGCAAATGCCGCACTCCACCTCACAACAGTTCCTGTATACTCACTGTTAATCAGAAGGTTGTTTATGGCATTGTCTAATTTGGTTGTAAACAGATGAGCAATGTTGCCAATCACTTTTGCCGATTCCCATTTAGTTCTTGGTGCTTTTTCTAAAAGAGTTTTTGTTACATATTCAAGGCAATTTAGATTAGCTATTTTGGGATTACTTCTTGTTGCAAACTCAATGGCTTCAATACAGTTAGCTTTATTGGGTTCTTTGCTTGCCACGGCTGTTTTTATAAGATCGTCTATGCCTATATTATTTTCTAAAAGTAGATTACAGATAGCTTCAACCTTGGCTTTGGCTTTTGATTCCTTGTTGGTTAAAATTAATTCTATGTCCATTTTGTTTTAATGAGAAATTGTTTTTTGTAATTTATTTTCGGAGGGTTTTGCATTAGCTAGTGCTGAAATCTTAATTGAACTTATTTTAGTTTTGAACAAGCGCTTCAAACTTTTTTCTTATAAAAAAATTATCCATCATTTTTTTATCAAGTTTATAAATGTCGTTATAAAATTTTATGCCTGTGGAATCGGCTTCGCAAGTGTAATACCGAATATGTATGGGCAGAGGTTGTACGAGGTCTACCTTTTTTCGCTGCTTGTTTTTTATGTTTTCGTTGAGCGAATCGATGTTGAAGTTTACTGTTCGCTCGTTTGTAACCAGGTACTCGGCAAGTTGTTTAGTTTTTTCGAGACGTATACAACCGTGGCTTAGTGCACGTTTCGATTTTTTAAACAATGATGGTGTGCTGGTGTCGTGCAAGTATACACCGTATCTATTGCTGAATATAAATTTCAAAATTCCCAGTGTATTGTCATCACCATCGCGCTGCCGTATTTTAAATGGGAAATGTTTTTCGCTATACTTTTTCCATTTTATTTTGGATGGATTAAGTATTTCGCCTTTGCTGTTGAGCACGTCCATTTTATGTTTAGCGAGATAGTTTGTATCCTTTTTTAGCTTGGGCAATATTTCTTTTGTAGCAATGCTATAAGGCACATTCCAATAAGGATATATGTAGAAATGGGTAACCTTGGAGTTTAAGCGCCATGGAGTTTGTGTATCGTATTTTCCAATAATAACGCGTGACTCGAAAACAAGTGTATCGTCATCATAAAATTTTAGCGTGTATGATGGAATATTTATATCGAGATGCGATTTTTCCTGCCGAGGTTTTTCCCATCTGCAACGTTCCATATTCATCATCACTTGCTGCACATGTAACTCATTTATCGAATCAATATTTATGGTATCGTTTTTAATTACTTTTAATGTATCCGGCACTATTGGATTCGATAATTTTATCAAACTATCGAGTTGATTTTTAAGCATTTTGTATGCATATAATTTTGGCTCCAGCGAATCGAGCGATGCTTTTATATCATGCTTTGCCAGTGCATCATTCAATGTGTAATGCATGAGCGAATCGCTGCCAAACCCTTTCCAAACAGAGGTTAGCGAGTCGGCATCGAGTTTCCCTTTGCGTATATGCACAGCCATATTAAAGTATACATCAGTAAGTAAAATATTTATTTCGTAAAGGGTGGTGGCATTTATTTTTTGTAAGGTGGAATCGTAAACCGATAATATTTTTTGTTTCAAAATATCGTTTCTATAGTCATCAGGTATCAACCCATAAAAGCTTGCCGAGTCGATAGTGTTGAGCATTTGTAAGCCATCAACATTTAGTTTTTGTTCATTGCTCCACAGTGGTAAAAAATCGTTTTGCGCAAACATGTTGTAAATCCATTGCGAAGTTTGCAATGTATCGTCATCAATGATCAATAACGAATCTATTAAGTATTGTTCTAGTTGGTCCTGTATTATTTCGCTTACCGATAGGCTTATTTTTTCGGTGGTGGCGACCAATACAACCGGAGGTTTTTCATGCTTGTGTGTACATGAGACAAAAAGAAAGACTACGAGAAGTATATAATTTTGATTGAGCATAAAACTGAAGTAGAAAAATATTTGTGTAATAGTAACATAAATTATTATTAACAATAATGATGCACAAAATAAAAATGTTTGTTACGGAGATAGTTTTTGGCAAGCCTCACTTAAAGCCTTTCTGTTTGCAGTATTTTAA
>JADKFV010000042.1 GCA_016717325.1 Bacteroidota bacterium
CTCCATGCGGTCGCGGGCATGAATTGTAATTTTGCCATTGTCGGTTGGGGTAATACTGCAATATGCGTATATACTTATAGATGCATTGAGAATGGCGCCACCAAAATCGTCACTGTAAGGGCTTACATCGGTACCACCACCGGCTAAACCCAAGCGTAAAGGAGCGCGACTTCGTATTATCATTGTTTATTGTGCTTTTGGCAAAATTGATGTTTATTGGTTTTAAATGCAAGGAAAAAAATAAATGCTATTATATTTTAAAAAATGTCGAGTAGATGCAGTCAAAAAAAATGCAGACGAATTATTCCTTTTAGGTAATAAAACCCGCGAGGTTTTTAAAACCTCGCGGGTTAAAAATGCGAGCGCATTAATAAATATTACAAGAGAATTAAAACCCAAACCAAAAATATATTTTCTCTTCAAATTTGTTACTTTCTTTGTATTGTAAAACCACCAATAAAACTTGTAGTGAGAGCAGCTGAACTAAATAAAATTGTACCGAGTGAAAGCGAACAAGTTTGTGCTTTTCAAAATTTGCTTTTGTATTCGAACACAAACAACGAAAGCTACTACGATGTCGACCCAAAAACTCTATAAGATTTTCAAGCCCTGTGGGTTTTGTACAAATAACAGCCATGGATTTAGGTGTTTCAGCTTATGACATTTATAATGAAATGAAGAATGATTAAATTACTATTATCAATCACAATTTGGTATCGAAAATACCAAGGAAGAGATGGGAATTACTATACTATCGCCAATGCAGTGGCAACAATGATGATATTTATCTATCTCTCAATTTACAGCATTGGAGCTTGGACAGGTAAATTATTGAAAATTGAAAATAATTTCATTACATCATCAGCAGTACCTCTGTTCTTGGTAATGATATTAGGATTATCCATTTTCAATTACTAATCAACAGGTTAAGGAAAAGAAAAATCTTTCTTGGATATAAACAGTATAAGTTAATTTTGCATATTTATGGCATCCTTACCATTGTAGTAAGCGTGCTGCTTTTGGCATTAGAATTTGAAAGTCGTTGCAGAAGGTAGCTGGAGTGATAGTATTCATTTGTAAAACTTACAAAAGTTCAATAAAAAATTGCAGGTGTATTGAAACAATTTTTTTGATTGATAGTCGTATGAAATTAGAAGTACAAAAACTTGCGGTGAGCCGAGCAGAAAAAATTAGCGATAAGCTACATTTGTTTTTGCATTCAAACACCAACAACCAAAGCTACTACGATGTAGATTTCGATAACAGTTCGAGAATACTCACTGCAAGCCTCCGCATTGCACACAAACGCAACATAGTACTCGAAGTAAACACCTACTACCCTTATGGTATGCTCAACACATCGCTTAGTTGGCACTTGACAAATAACCAGTTTAAATACCAAAGCAAAGAATATTTGAATACGCTAAATTATAATGTGCTTGACTTTGGTGCGCGTATGGGAGCCTGTCCCGACCGAAGTGTCGGGAACCCAGCCATAGCGCGCTTTACCACTCCTGACCCTATTATGCAATTTAATAACGGTTACTTTGCAATGGGCGGCAATCCGGTGAGTATGACAGACCCGAGTGGGATGAAGGCGACAACAGGGCATTATGATGATGTGCAAGAACATGGCCTTAGCGAAACACCCGAACGAGGCGGTGGTGGCTCGCCTGTAACTATTGATGGTATGCCGTTGTATGGGTCGACTCCGATGTTGGAACATATAATGGGTGAATTGATGGCAAAAGGCCCTGATGGCGAAGACAACATTTTAGGTTATAGTAGTTCAACCTTGAGTGCAAATATTATTCAAAAAGATGATAAAATTTTTACGTCATTCAATCCAGTTTATCAAATGGTAAATACCATTAATAATAATTATAAGTCTAAGTATGCCAATTATAATATTCAAGGTAAAGACGATAGGGAATCGGGTGAAACGGATGATTATTTTACTGGGTATAGTTGGGGGCCAGCAATTGCTCCCCAAGGGCAGGGTGGAATAATGTCGAATCAGGAATACATTTCCATTAATAATGGAAGGCGCAGATTTCAAATTAGCGTTTTTGAACCCATTTCAAATCGCTGGTGGCCGTTATCAAATAATGAAGGTGTTCAATTTAATTATCCGAGAAATCCTAAACAAACGGCATCATATATTACGGCACCAAATTCTTTTGGCGGTAAAACACGTTTTATAAATGATGGTATAGAAACATTGGTAGGGAGTTATGAAACCGACCAAATTTTAAATAACCCATTTAATTGGTTTGGCCTAACTGACCGTGTTTATTTTCGATTTCAAAGCATTCCTGACGGTAACTTTTATTATGCTCGTACTTTAGCTCAAGGGACTCTTTTTCCCTTTTAATATTTTGGATCCATGTATGGATGGTATTAATATGGTTAATTATATTCCAACCTGCTTGGTTCGCACCTTCTGGTAAATTTTGGCATCCTCATTAAAATAAAAAAATCATGGTAAAAATAATTGCATTTTTTATGCTAATATGTATTAGCGTAAAATGCCAACAGAATATCTCAAATGGTTATGTGGATAGCCCTTGCCAATACAAAGAGATGGTTGCTAAATACGGTGTACATGATAGTATTCATTACAATAATGTTGATAGTCTATTGTACTATTTTTATAAATCTAATAAGTGCGATTCTTTTTTTTATTGGGGTATGGATATGCCCGGCACTTTCGAATTGAACGTATATAAAAGTATAGGAAATTATACCTTTATTTATGTTTATCGTTGTTCTGGTGAAATAAAATCTATAACAAGTTATATACAAAATAAAAAAAATGGAATGGAAATGCACTATCGCTATAACGGCATAATTTTTAGTGCTCCAAATTATGTTAACGATACTTTGGCCACACCTTTTATTTATCAATATGATGAAGTTGGGCGAGTAGAGTCTTGTAAATATAAAACAAACTTGCCAGAGCCCGATTCTTTAGTTATATACGATACAAATGGAATTATTGTTCAAAGTGAAAAATACATTTATGGTTTAGGTGGCGTTTCTAATCAATACTTTTTTTATCCAAATGGTCAAATCTATATTAGTAATTTATGTGCTCAACATGGTAAGCCGGGCATCTATACAAAATATTATGAAGATGGAACATTAATGGAAAAAGGCGCAAAATATGGAAATGCAAGAGAAGGCGAATGGCTATTTTATTTTCCTAATGGGGAAATAAAAATGAAAGTAATGTTTGGAATTCCAATCAACTACCAAGAAGTTAAAGATGGCCCAACAGAATATTTTTATGATGATGGCCAACATTTAAAAACCGAAATTTATAAGAAAGGCATCCTGAAGAAAACAATTTGGAATCCAAGATATGGCCCACAGAGTAAATAAATTCCCGTTTGGCATAGTCTCTGACTACGCCATAGCGCATATAAATCTCCGATTTATATATTTGCTAAAAAAAGGAAATTTGTGATTAATTGAAATTTCAAATCCTGTCTTGCCACGTTTGGCGTTGTCCCTTGCTTGCTTTGTATTGGTATCAACAAAGTAATAAGGGCGTAAACAATATTCCATCAAATTAAAAATCTAAATTATGGAAAACAAACTAAAAACTGTTGGACTTGTATTGCTAGGGATTTTTGGACTTTATGTTATGTACTTAGGACAAGATTTTGCTCCGGGAAGCTATGCTTATGCTGAAGAATATGACATCGACTACTCTGAACAGCAAGTTATAAAAGCAATTCAAAATGTTAAAATGCAACATTCTGACTTTATAGTTCCAAAAACCACGATAGAGAAAAAAGGTTCTTATGGATTATACGATGAGCCGCAGAAAGGCACAAGTCATTGGTGCACTTTTTACTTCTACTATAAACAAGAAAACCAAATTGTGATGATGCTTACACGTGAAGTATCACAAAACGAAACCACTATTCTGTTTGTGAGTATAAATACTGGTTTAGACTTGGGGAATTGGAAAGATATAAACAATGATTTTACTCGAGCAGAAAATAGAGCACAAAAGAAAAAATTTGAAGAACGAATTTTGAGTAAAATAAATGAGAATTTAGAAAAGAATTTTTCTAAATAATTTTTACAAATTCCTTTTCTAGTTTATTCGCATTAATTTTTTTGAAGTAGAGGATTAAAATAAAATTGGATTAAGGCTTAGAACAATATTATATTTGAGCCAAACGAAACAAATACTTGTCTCAAATAATTGAGCTTATCAGCTTATGTTCGATAAAAATTTTATTTTAAAAGAAAGCAGTAGCGGAATGTTGCAAGCGGCCGATGCTGAGGTATTGGGCAACCTTGAGGTAAATAACTTACAGTGTACTAAAGATGGATTTTTATACATATACACAAATAATGAAAGCTACTACGATGTAGACTTCGACAACAGTTCGAGAATACTCACTGCAAGCCTTCGCATTGCCCACAAACGCAACATAGTACTCGAAGTAAATACCTACTACCCTTATGGTATGCTCAACACATCACTTAGTTGGCACTTGACAAATAACCAATATAAATACCAAGGCAAAGAATATTTAAATACACTAAACTACAATGTGCTTGACTTTGGTGCGAGGCTCTATAACCCAGCCATAGCGCGCTTTACCACCCCCGACCCTATTATGCAATACAATAACGGTTACTTTGCAATGGGCGGTAATCCTGTGAGTATGATAGACCCGAGTGGAATGAAGGCGACAACAGGGCATTATGATGATGTGCAAGAACATGGCCTTAGCGAAACCCCTGAACGTGGTGGTGGTGGCTCGCCTGTAACAATTGATGGTATGCCGTTGTATGGGTCGACTCCGATGTTGGAACATATAATAGGTGAATTGATGGCAAAAGGCCCTGATGGTGAAGACAACATTTTGGGTTATAGTAGTTCAACATTGAGTGCAAATATTATTCAAAAAGATGATAAAATTTTTACGTCATTCAATCCAGTTTATCAAATGGTAAATACCATTAATAATAATTATAAGTCTAAGTATGCCAATTATAATATTCAAGGCAAAGACGATAGGGAATCGGGTGAAACGGATGATTATTTTACTGGGTATAGTTTTGAACATACGAACGAAACTCGAATCAATTCTTCAATTCTGTTCAATGATGAAAACAAGGCTTATCGATTCATGTGGAATAATTCAAAGGAGAGTGAAGTTGCAGCCATATTGACAAACAAAGGTGTGTTGGTTTTGCCTACAACAAATAATGATTTGTCAACTTCAGATCCTTATACAAACTCCACAAGAAAAACGTCAAAAGGCGCCTGGCAAGTGAAACATAATCAAGTATGGCTAAATATTCTTGGAACTGTGCACACCCACCCAGGCAGCTCAACACCATATGGATGGGGAGATTACCGCACTGTCTACGATGGTTGGGGCCCTGGCTTTATTATTACTCCTGATATTGTTATGGTAGCATACTACCAGAACGGAAAGCAGAAATGGGCTGAGGTAACTTCAACTAATAATGTACTTTATAAAAACTGGTCTCTTTTTTCAAAGTTGATACAACATTAAAAGCAAAACATAAAGTTTATTCCGCTACCTTTTCTTCATACATAAATGCTATGGAAGTATCTCTTGTTGATTTGCAGTTTGCTGATTCTCTTGAATTATTAAATGCAAGTACTGTTTACACAATTGGTGACAAAATAATTTTGGTTTATTTACCGGTAGAAGTTTTGTCAAAAGAACAAAAGTTAACAAATATTGAGTCTTTAAAAAAATCTTTCCCAAACAAATCTGTTTTTAAAGAACAAAAGCGGCTTTTTTATCATGGAGAAAAAAAATCCTTCTTAATTATGGATGGCTCTCTTGTTTTAGAAAAGAATCCTACAATTACTGAAGACCGATATATCATTTTCAAGTCGGAAATAAAATTCCAACCACCACCTTATTAATCAAGACAAAAATAAAGTTTCATCCAAATTAATAACCATTCACAAAAAATTTAAAAACAAATCTACATTCGTGTAAAAAGCAAAAGATTCCATCACATTTTGCAGTTGTTTATTGCTTCGCCACACTGCTAATGAATCTCCGGTTTATGTATTGCAAAAAATAATGGCAATGTTTAAAGCAAAGTGAAATTAGAAATAAATTAGCTTTGACAATCGGAGATTGTCTTACACAATGACGTAGTCGGAGACTAAGCCAAACGCAGGGAATTAATTTGAGTTGCACAACCGTAGATTGACTTGTTCGGAAGCATTGCAGAAAATCGCGCCACACGGGTCAGACAAAATAAATTATGTCTAATAAAAAAGCTGAAAATGAAATTAATTAAAATCGTATTTTTTCACATTTACAATGCTTATTATAAGAATGGGCATTACAGCAACGATATCCCACATTTAACCGCATTTGGCATTGTTGGTACTTCATTGTCATTTTTTGTAATAACTATATGTCTTGTTTTACTGAAGTTAATATACAACTTTAGGCCTCCCAAAGATTGTATTCTTATTGCATTCCTTTGCATTTTTTCGTTTCTATTCTTCAAGCTATTTTGGAAATCCAAATACAATAAAATATATGACTCCATATTAAATACAAAGTGGGATAATTCTTATTGGCGAATGATTTCATGGTTGATAATTTTTCTTGGTTTTTTTTGTAGTGGGAGTCTTTCCTTTCATTTTTAATAAAGTTAATAAATAACTGACTCCCCGTTTGGCGTAGTCTCTGACTACGCCACAGTGTAAATAAATCTCCGATTTATATATTTGCTAAAAATAAAATAGTGCCTGATTGAAATTTCAAAAATCACTTCACCATACGCGAACCAATCATGCAATTCAACAACGGAACAATCAGAGATTGTATTACACAAAGACGTAGTCGGAGACTACGCCAAACGCGGGATGGTGGGTTTAGGAAAACGCATTAGCAATTTAAAAAAATGCTTGAGTATTCGTACCCACGTAGAACTATTTGTCAATTATATATGCTTTGTTTTTTTCTAAACCTTCAATCTGTAATTTAAAGGAAGGTAAAAATTCTACAAGTTGTTCTATTTTACTTGTACTGCAATTCAGTACAACAATTGTTATTGGGTATTTGTCGAGGTTTTGTTGATAGGCCATGCTTTTATCTATGGTCAATAAAACATCAAAAGAATTGTCGCAGCAAAAAGTTAGTAGCTGTCCATTCTTAATTCCGCTTAGTTTTAATTCTCTTACTGTATAAACCACAAATTCTTCTAAATAATTCTTTAATTGTTTGGTAATACATTCGTCAAGCAAAATTTTCATTTAGAATATTAGTTGAGGTTTCTATTAATTTTTGTGACATTTCAAGTAATCTGATTACTTGATTGCGACTTACTCCTTCAAAGTCGCGGAGAAAAATTTCGATTGATTCGCCAGTTTCCAAATAGTCAAATAAATTTTTTATAGGAACACGCGTTCCATAAAATACCGGAGTTCCTCCCAAAATATTTTTATCAATATTTATAACTTGACCATCCATAGCGCAACTTGTTTTATTTTGGTCAAAGTTACCATTTTAATTCTCAAGTTGCAATTCGATTAGTGATATTGAAAGCACTCAGATTGGCGTTGTGTGTAGCCATTCAAAAATGATTTTACTAACCGCAATCTAACTTTTATGGTTCAGTATAATCCGTATAAATTTTGTGAATGTGAATTACAACATGGATAATAATTTGCTTTTAGGTATCGTCAATAAGTAGTTGAATATGATAGGAAAATTGTTTGAGCAAAAAGGTACTTACATTTTTATATTAAATTTGAAAACCGGGTGGCGTTAATGCTATGTAATTATTTGCTTCCTCCGTTTGGCGTAGTTTCCGACTACGCCACATTGTAAATAAATCTCCGATTTATATAAATGCTAAAAAAAAGAAATTTGTGATTGATTAAAATTTCAAATCAAATCTTAATCCCGTTTGGCGTAGTCTCCGACTACGCCAAAGTGTAAATAAATCTCCGATTTATATATTTGCTAAAAAAAAGAAATTAGTGCCTGATTGAAATTTCAAATCAAATCTTACTCTCGTTTGGCGAAGTCGCTGACTACGCCACAGTGTAAATAAATCTCCGATTTATATATTTGCTAAAAAAAAGAAAACAGCTACTGATTGAAATTGCAAATAATTTCTTACACATAAATCCTTTACATTCAATAATTGTAATGAAGCCTCTTGATTAAATTTATTCAAGCGCTCGAAATTATGCATCTTTGGAAAATGTACTTGAAATTGATATGGTGTAGTTATTTGGAAACTGATGTTATCGAAGGTAACTTGCGTTCAGTATATAAATTGGCTTTGACAATCAGAGATTGTCTTACACGATGACTTAGTCGGAGACTACGCCAAACACAAGGGGCTACTGCAAATGTGGTCCTTGTTGTATTTAGTGCGTAGGTCTTTATTAGGATTTCTTTTGTTATGAAAACAAGAAAGCACCCGAACCGTATTTTGTGTTTCGTTTACAGTGTAATAAAGCGAGTATGGGAATTTATTGATTTTTAAAGCACGGATGTCTTTGTATCGCACGCTAAAAAATGGATTGTTTTCTAAAGAATGTTAAGTGACTTTTAGCAAGTTTATAAAACTTAGTGGAGCATTGGAGCTATACATGGCGTAGTAATCAATGGCATTTTCAATTTCCATTTGCGCCCTTGGCGAAACGATAATTTTATAAGCCATATTTTTTATTGAGTTGATTTATAGAATCTTCACTGGTGAGGTATGTTTTTTCATCCTCCTGTAAGCGTTCATCCAAAACGCTCTTCATATCGGTGGTAAGTTCAAAATCTTCTTCGTCCGCTTCCACAATAATAGTAATCGGCTTAGATTTGAACGTGGCTTTAATGGCGTCTAAAATATCAGAGTTTACCTCTTGTGCCGATGACAGGTGATACGTAGTGTACATGGTTTATTAAATTTATCTATTAGAATATTTGGACAACAATCCTGAATAATATTTGCTTCAAATTTAGTTTTTTTTATTCGTTTTGCGTTACAAATTTACACAATTAATCAACTATTTTGGTATTGAATTAATCCTAAACTTTCACAATAATGCTCACCTAACCTTTTAGTTTATTCACACTCAATACGCCACCGTGTAAATAAATCTCCGATTTATATATTTGCTAAAAAAAAAGAGTCAAGAGTACCGGAAAAAAAACTTCAACTAATTACATCACACTTTCTATAGCCTTCACCATTTTACTCCAGGCGTATTTTTGTTTTTCGTTTTTTACAAAGGCTTCAAAAATTGGTTGTCTGTTGTTGTCGTAAAAATCTTTAATTGCAAAGGCAATGGCTTCTACATTGGGTTGCACCACATAGCCTGCTTGCATGTGAGGCACTATTTCGGCAAGGCCGCCTACATCGGTCACCAGCATGGGTTTGTCGAAGTGATAACATATTTGTGTTACTCCGCTTTGTGTTGCATGTTTGTATGGTTGCACCACCATATCGGCAGCGCAGAAATAATATTTTACTTCCTCATCTTTTATAAAATCAGTTTTAAGAACCACTTTGCTTTCGAGGTTTAAATCTTTTATCAGTTGCAAATATTTTTCGGAGTCGGAATAAAATTCTCCGGCCACTATCAGTTTGAAATTTGCATTGCGCAATGTATTGCTGCCACACGCTTGCAACAACCAATCGAGGCCTTTGTAATCGCGTATAAAGCCAAAGAATAAAATGTATGGAACATTTTTTTCCAGTTTCAAAAAATCTAAAGCCTCGATTTTCGAAACGGGTTTACCAAAATTATCGAACAAAGGATGAGGATTGAGTGCACACTTTTTTGTTGTTACAAATGTGAACAAATCATCCTTTACCGATTTACTCATGGCAACAAATGCATCAACAGGCTTGAGGAAGTATTTTGTAAAAAGGGTATCGCCAAATCTTTTTTCGTGAGGAATAACATTATCGAGCACGCTTACGATTTTTGTTTTTTTATTCCATTTCACAATTCGGCAAATAGTACCAAAACAAGGACCCATAAACGGCAGCCAAAATTTTACTATCAATAAATCGGGTTTGAGATTTTTTATTTCGTTACCCACAATTATCCAGTTGAATGGGTTTATGGAGTTAACTTTTATTTTAATATTCAAATGTTTCGGTGCCGGTGAATCGGAAATTTGTGAAGTACCCGGAAATAAAAATGAAGGATACTGCAAGCTAAATGTGTAAATAATAACCTCGTGCCCCATAGCCTGAAACTCTGTAGCAAGGCGTTCGTTGTACGATGCCAATCCTCCGCGTAAGGGATGTGCCGAACCCAGCAATACTACTTTCATCGGGCAGGATTACAAAGTTTTTTCAATTTGATATTGGTTGCGATGCACGCCCATACGCGAAATCAGTTCGCCAAGAAAACCTGCTAAAAAAAGCAGTGTGCCCATTACCATACAGGTAAGCGAAATATAAAATGAGGGACGCTGAGTAAGTAAGCGCGCATCTTGCAGATTATAAACTGCCCACATTTTGCCAACACCAAGCAGCACAATAAAAACAAAACCTATAAAAAACATAAGTGTACCAAGAGTGCCGAAAAAGTGCATGGGTCGTTTTCCAAATTTGCCAATAAAAAATATAGACAGCAAATCGAGAAATCCATTTATAAAACGGTCGAGGCCAAATTTTGTAACACCGTATTTGCGTGCCTGATGTTGTACTTCTTTTTCACCAATTTTTGCAAAGCCCTGCCACTTGGCAATTACCGGAATGTAACGATGCATTTCGCCATAAACTTCAATATTTTTTACCACTTCTTTTCGGTAAGCTTTTAGTCCACAATTAAAATCGTGAAGGTTGTGTATGCCACTCATTATTTTTGTTGCCTTGTTGAAAAGCTTGCTCGGTATGGTTTTCATAATGGGGTCGTAGCGTTTACGTTTCCATCCCGATACCAAATCATAACCATCGTTCATTATCATTTTATACAATCCGGGTATTTCATCGGGGCTATCCTGCAGGTCGGCATCCATTGTTATAACAACATCGCCCTGAGCAATTTCAAAACCTTTTTGCAGCGCAGCACTCTTGCCATAATTACGTCTGAATTTTATGGCTCGCACTTCGGCATTTTGTTGTGCTAAATTTTCTATCACCTGCCAAGATTTATCTTTACTGCCATCGTCAATAAAAATTACTTCGTACGAATATTTATTTGCTTGCATCACTTTCGCAATCCACGGAAATAATTCGGGCAACGATTCGTCTTCATTAAAGAGTGGTATCACTACAGAAATATCCATACTTATTCTTTTGGTGTAAAAATACTATTATCCTTTTTATAAATAGCTGATGTTATCAATACTATAACAAAGCCGCCAAGAATTTTATTAAACATATCGCCTTGTGTAATGGAGTAAGCCGATAAATATTCGCTTTGCGAAATCATGCTGTCCATCAGTTTATCGCTCATAATATTGAGGTCTTTCATTTTTTCCATTTCTGTCATGGTGTAGTTTCTAAAATTTTCGACCAGTTCGGGCCTTAGCATTTTCAAGTAAAAAAATATCAAGACGTTGTAAAGAAATGCCGAAAAAAATACCGTAGCCATTCCTACTTTAAAGGCTTGCCCATAAGTAATGCTGCCACCAAGTACATTATCGCGATACGATTTTTGCGCCAGACAAATGAATAAAATAATAACCCACGAAATTAATAATCCGGAGTTGCCCAGCGGATTTTGAAACATAAAACTTAATACTACAAACCCTGCAAAAGCTATCACAGCATAGTACATTGCATAATGCAAAGCATGTTTCATCGAAGTGTCGGCAGCCATATTTTATATTTGAGGGGCAAACGTAATTAAAATTAAAACAAAAAAATGTGGCTCTGAAAGACCATTACGACAAAAAAAGTATTTGTTGATGCAATTAAAATAAAAAATTACTTTTGTCCCGGGTAAGTCTTATACGACCAGCTCCTGCCAACCTCCCCAGGCCGGGAACGGAGCAAGGACATGCGGTTGAGCGGTGCGATATAAGTAGCTTACCCATTTTTTATTGAAATCAAGTCATACTTTATATAGATTATGTTATTCTTTATCGACACCGCAAACCTTGCACAAATTAAAGAAGCCCACGATATGGGCGTTCTCGATGGCGTAACCACCAACCCTTCGCTGATGGCCAAAGAAGGCATCAAAGGCAAAGACAATGTGCTGAAGCATTATGTTGATATTTGCAATATTGTAAATGCTGACGTAAGTGCCGAAGTGATTGCCACCGACTACGAAGGCATAGTGCGCGAAGGCGAAGAACTTGCCGAATTGCACACCAACATTGTAGTAAAAGTGCCTATGATAAAAGATGGTGTAAAGGCATTAAAATATTTTTCGGAACGTGGCATACGCACAAACTGTACATTGGTGTTTTCGGCTGGGCAAGCCTTGTTGGCTGCAAAGGCCGGTGCTACTTATGTATCGCCATTTCTTGGTCGCTTAGATGATATATCGAGCGATGGCATGCAACTTATTCGCGATATAAGATTGATATACGACAACTATGCTTACGAAACTTTAATTCTTGCTGCATCTATACGCCACCCTATGCATATTATTGATTGTGCAAAAATTGGTGCCGATGTAGTTACTACTCCACTAAATGTAATAACCGACTTGTTGAAACATCCGTTAACAGATATAGGTTTGGCGAAATTTTTGGCCGACCACAACAAGTAATTTTTAATTGTAAATGAAAGAGTCTTTTTCCATACAAGCCGGAGATTTTCTCTTCAAAAATGCTTTTCCCATTTACGATTTTATCTATCCTTACTTTAAGCGCACGCAAGACAAAACCGAAATCGATTTATTAAAACAGCACATAAAGCCGGGCGATATTGTGCTCGATATTGGCGCCAATATTGGCTTTTACACTAGCATACTTTCGCAGCTTGCAGGCAACAAAGGTCATGTGCATGCTTTTGAACCTGATATTACCAATTTCAAATATTTGAAACGCAAGACTTCGCATTTGAAAAACATAAATATCAATGCCGCAGCAGTAAATAGTAATGGAGGAAAAATAACAGTGTATGTATCGCCCATGTTGAATGTAGACCATCGCACTTATGAGCCTGAAAATTATGCATCGAAATATGAAATGGATGCTGTAAGTATAGATGAGTATTTGCAAAAAAACAAAAAAGTAGATTTTATAAAAATGGATATTCAGGGATTCGAGTTCGAAGCCTTGAAAGGGATGGAAAAAACTTTGGCTTTTAACAATGATATAAAAATACTCAGTGAATTTTGGCCCTATGGTTTTACCAAGGCCGGTAGCGATGCACTGACCGTTGCCAAATGGCTGTGGGATAAAAATTTTACTATCACCTTAATGCACGATGGTCATCAAACATTGATGAATGAAAAAAGCATAAATGAATTGCCGGTTGAGGAAAAAAAATACTTCAATATTTTTATTGAAAGAAGATAGATGATTTTTTGCATTTTTGATAAAACATTAAAAGTAAATATACCTCTCAAAAATATTTTAAAGAAATTCTTAATCCATAATCAAATTGAAAAGTAAAATAGCAAAGGTCATTTCCAATTTGTTATATTTATCTTTCGAATTCAATTAGCAATATGAAAAAAGAAATCATTTCGAAACTTCACAATAATTTTGAATCAGCTGTAAATCAAAAAGATGGATTAGAATTTTGGTTTGCACGCGACCTGCAAATTTTGTTGGGCTACAACGAATGGAGAAACTTTTTGAAAGTTATTGATAAGGCTAAAACAGCAGCAATCAACGCAAAACAAAAAGCTGTAGACCATTTTGTTGACATCAACAAAATGGTTACCCTTGGTTCAAGTGCAAAGCGGGAAATTGATGATATTATTTTGACTAGATATGCATGTTATTTAATTGCACAGAATGGCGATCCGAAGAAAGATGAAATTGCTTTTGCAATGAATTATTTTGCCGTGCAGACTAGGAAACAAGAACTATTAGAGAAACGATTACAAGAATGGGAACGATTACAAGCCAGAGAAAAATTGACAATTTCAGAAAAAGAACTTTCTGGATTGATTTTTCAAAAAGGGATTGATAATGCAGGATTTGGGCGAATTAGAAGCAAAGGCGATCAAGCATTATTTGGTGGTAAAACAACATTAGATATGAAAGCTAAACTTGGTGTGCCTAATAGCAGACCCCTGGCCGATTTTTTGCCAACCATTACAATCAAAGCAAAAGACTTTGCAAACGAATTAACAAATGTGAACATACGAAAAACCGACTTACAAACTGAGAAAGATATATCAAATGAACACGTTAAAAACAACACTGATGTTAGAGGATTATTGTTGAAAAGCGGAATAAAACCCGAAATTTTACCGCCAGCTGAGGACTTAAAAAAAGTAGAACGTAAGCTAAAAGCTGATGACAAAAAAATGCTGAGTAACTCAAAGAAAATAATCAAAAAAAAATGAAAGTATTTTCTACACTTCTAACATTTTGTTTAATAATCCTTTCGAAAAACTATTCCGAATTGCCAATCCAAAATTGATTTACGCAGCAAAATGTTTTTCATTAAGTTCAATTAAAAGCCAGCAAAAATCAATATTATAACAAAGTTTCACAAAATTTAATGTTTAAAACTTTTGGCAAGCGTACATACGTATACAGAAGGTGTTTATATTTTTGACCAAATAAAATTACAAAGCATATAATGGCTAATAAAACCAAAGCGCGTTTAGAAAACGAAATAGAACACGGCAAAAAATTATCGGCCGGGGGTGCCGAAGATATTTGGAACTGGGCATCGCCAGCGGGTAAGGTTCGGGCTGATCGCAGAGCAAATTTATTAACCAAAGCCGGCAACATAAAAAGCAACAGTAAAGTTCTTGAAATAGGATGTGGTACAGGTTTGTTTAGCGGTAAAGTTTATTCTGCAACCAAGGCCGATATTACTGCTATCGATATTTCGGAAATATTACTTGACGAAGCACGACTAAAAAACAAGGGCATTACTTTTCAAATTGGCGATGCTATGAATTTAGATTTTAAGGACAATACTTTTGATGCAGTATTCGGCAGCAGTGTATTGCATCATTTGGAAATGGACAAGGCCGTAAAAGAAATATACCGTGTGTTAAAACCCGGTGGCCGCATGGCTTTTGCTGAACCTAATATGATTAACCCCCAAATAATGGTGATGAAAAATGTGCCGTTTGTAAAACGTATGCTTGGCGACTCGCCCGATGAAACTGCAATTGTACGATGGAAATTTGCTAAGATGATGCTGGCCATAGGTTTTAAAAATATCGATATCTATCCTTACGATTTCCTCCACCCTATTACACCAAAACCATTGATTAGTTTAGTAAATGGTGTAGGAAAAATTGTAGAAAAAATTCCGGTGTTAAAAGAAATTGCCGGCTCGGTAGTAATTGCCGGTGAGAAATAGTTTTTCGAATTAAGTTTTCATTTATCAATTAATATTTTGGACAAAAAAAAATACTTTGACGATTTAGCAAGCCAACGCATAAAACAGCGTAAGCGCCATTCATATTACTGGAACGATATTACAAAATACTGCAACTACTTTTCGCACGAAAATTATAGCGTGCTCGAAATAGGTTGTGGCACAGGTGAACTCATACATGATATAAAAGGCAAGCGCAAAGTGGGTATCGACTTTAGCCAATATATGATTGATGAAGCTCGCAAACAATTTACCGATGTAGAATTTCATACAATGCCTGCCGAAGATATTGCATTGCCAGAAAAATTCGATTTGATAATTCTTTCAAATCTTATTGGCTATGTTGACGATGTGCAATTGGTATTCGAGCAACTAAAAAAAGTTTGCCATCAGTACACAAAAATTATTATTACCTATTACAGTTATTTGTGGGAGCCCATCATTAAATGGGGCGAAAAATTGGGGATAAAAACTGCAACACCAAATCAAAATTGGCTATCGCAACAGGACATTTACAATTTGCTAGAGCTTGCCGGCTTTGATGTTTACCGTAAAGTAAACTCCATGTTGCTGCCATTTCGTATTCCATTGCTCGCGCCATTATGCAATCGTATACTTGTACGGTTACCCATATTTCGTTTTTTTGCTTTGAATATGTATTCGTTTGCAAAACCTAAACATGATGTAACCGAAAATCATAATTACACCGTGTCGATTGTAATACCTGCGCGTAACGAAGCTGGTAATATTGAAAATGCTTTGAAGCGTATGCCATCGTTTTCGAAACAACTGGAAATTATTTTTATTGAAGGCAACTCTACCGACAATACCTGGGAGGTAATACAGGAGGTGTATGAAAAGTATAAAGATAAATTCAATTTGAAAATTGGACGGCAGCCCGGCAAAGGAAAAAACGATGCTGTGAAAACCGGCTTTGCCATGGCCACAGGCGATATACTAATGATACTGGATGCCGACCTCACTGTACCACCCGAAGACTTACCAAAATTTTATAATGCCATAGCAACCGGGCAAGGCGATTTTGTAAATGGCTCACGATTGGTGTATCAAATGGATAAAGCCGCTATGCGTTTTTTAAATCTGTTGGGAAATAAATTTTCTCTATGGCTTTTACTTGGCTACTCGAACAACCATTTAAAGATACACTGTGTGGTACCAAAGTTATTTTCCGCAAAGATTATGATAACCTTGTTATCAACCGAAAATTCTTTGGCGACTTCGACCCCTTTGGCGATTTCGATTTAATATTTGGTGCATACAAACTAAACTTACGCATCGTAGAAATACCCATCCGCTACCGCGAACGTACTTATGGCGATACAAACATTTCACGCTTCACACACGGGCTTATATTATTGCGAATGTGTGTATTTGCAGCAAGGAAGATAAAATTTATTTGAGAGTGATTACAATTTATGGTAATCGCATAAGAAAAAAATACCAATCAAAAAAAGTAAGCCGATGGTGTAAGAAAAAACTATCATGCCTCGTGCTTTTTGTATATCGCGTTTTATATCATCAACATTGCACACTTTTTCGCTTTTGCCAAATGCATGAAAATTGAACTTGCCTGATAAGGCATGTTTTACACAAAACTTTTTTATGGCTTGCAAACCCGTAAGAACAGCTGTACTAAAAGCAAAATAAGCTACAACATACAAAGCAATATAACTCTTATACCAGTGAATCATGAAAACACATGCTGCAGCGGCCATCAAAGCCATTAAACACATTATATAACGCACGCGAACTTCTTCGGTTCCTATATTACATTGCCCAGCTTTATATTCAATCATAAATAAACAACAATAAATTTTGTCAAAAGTTTTTCTTTTTAAGTATCAATTCATATTTATGCAATAACTGTTTTTAGTATGGTACTGTTACAAAGTAAATAGGTTAACAAATAACTAATAACTGAACAACTAAATAACCTAATAACCAATAACTAAATAACCCAATTACAAAATAACCATTAACGAATAACCAATAACAAAATAACCAAAACCAAACATCAACTCTGCCCGGGCTGATAAATACGGTGTTCAATAGCAAACATTACAAGGCCGGCCATATTTCGTGATTGTGTTTTTTGCAACAATTTTAAACGATGGCCTTCAATTGTTTTGTCGGAAAGAAAAATACGTTCGGCAATTTCCTTTGTTGAAAGTTGCTCACAAATAAGACAAAGCACTTCCTTTTCGCGTTCGGTAAGAGGTTCGAGCAAAGCTTTCGATTTATGCAAATTGAGGTTTATCATTTTTTGCAGCAATACGTCCGATACTTCTTTCGAATAATATTTTCCGCCATTCATTACTTCGGTAATAGCATCACTAAGTTCTTCTTTATTGGTATTTTTCAATAAGTATCCACATGCACCGGCTTTAAACATTTCGAGAATATTATCGCGGTCGTCAAACATCGATACTGCTATTACTTTTATATCAGGATAATGTTTGGTCACCATTTTTGTTGTGGCTATTCCATCTTGTACAGGCATTTTAATATCCATAAAAATAACATCAACCATTTCGTTGTTCAAAAAATTGATAACCTCCAGGCCATTCTCAGCTTGAAAAACCTGCTTAACTGTTTTTATAGTTTTTAAAGTGCTCTCCATACCTTTACGAAAAAGCTGGTGATCATCAGCTACCAATATCTTAAAATCGCTTTCTTTCATTTCTGTTTTATATTAAACTTTTCGAATACTTTATGTTTAAATTTATCGGGTTAACGAAGATAAATAAAAATTCTTCATTTGTTTATTTTAGACTTTGAGTTTTACATAATCGATATCGAACACCAAATAATAACGTACGCCTTTGCCTGGTGCTGTGCGAAATTCATAACTGCCATTAAAATTTTTAATCCTCGATTTTATGCTTGCCAGGCCCAACCCTTTGTCAATCTTGTCTTCGTCAAATCCTTTACCGTTATCGTTATAGTTTACGAACATACGGTCGCCTTTAATATGCACATGTATTTTCACATCGGTACACCCCGAGTACTTTATTGAGTTATTTATCATTTCCTGTATCATGCGATACAGGCTCAATTCGAAGCCCTGGTCATATCTGTCTTTGAGCACCTCGGCATCGAATTCGAATTTTATGGAATGATGTGCATGCAGAAAATTTATGAGCTCATGCAACTGATGATATATTCCCTTTTCGGTTATGTATTTCGATGCCAGATTGCGCACAATCACACGTATATCCTTTATCACCTTATCAATCATCTTACTCGATTCATCTGCAATATCCTTTATATCTTCCGGTGGTAAATCGTTTTTTAGCAAATCAATTGCAAGTTTCATAGCCGACAATCGTGGACCAATATCATCATGCAAATCTTCGGCAATGCGTGAGCGTTCTTCCTCCTGAGCACGATATGTTTCTTTGAGCAAATCGCTCTTGAGTTTCGAATTGCCCATGAGCACCACCACAAATAATGTGATAAGTATTGCTGCCATAACAACAATAACCAGTAGCGCAAAAATCAATTCGGGATATTGCATTTATTAATCTGTCGAAGTGTTCTTAGTTTGATTTATGCCAATGGCAAAAGTAAATTAGCAATTACATTAATAAAATTATGAATAAGCCACGAAAACTTTCCCAACGCAGTTTTTAGATTTCCTCCCACCTCAACAGGTATAAAGTAAGAACTAAAAACGGCAATATTAATTGTAAAATAAACAAGCACACCGAGGCATATCCAAAAACGTGGATCGCTTGGTAAATTAAAACTATTTTGACTTAAGTATAATAATAATGCAGCAGAAAGAAGTATAAGGACTATCGATTTAATGGCAAGAAAATATTCGTTAAACTCATTTATACCAAGCATAAACCTATTGGAGCCGACAGTTTCGTTTGAGGCACTATCAATCAAGTAACCTTTAACAAATATCAATACTATCCAACCAAATAATACCATGCAAAACAGAAATAAAAAGCGTGAAGTGGCAAAAGTAGAATTCTTAAACTTGAGCAGAATGAAGCTGTAGAAGAGCATTTCTACAAACGAATATAGATTGAAAATAAACATATTATTCACTTCCTGAAGCCCTAAAAAAAGTGAGCCAATAATTTCGACTGATAAACTATACACCAAAAAATATAAAAACAAACGTAATGTTACGTCCATGTTTTTCAGTCTGAAAAGGGCAACCGCAATTGGCAAAACCAATGATATTGCCGAAATTAACACTGAAATTTTTCTTATATCCATTCAGAAGTATACGTTACATACGAGACTACCATATAGTGCTTGTGCCACAAAAAACCGGACATGGATTAGACATTTCCAGGCCTTGACGAAGGTGCAGGCTATTCAAAGTATCGCCAGCTTTGTAGGTTTTAAAAACTAAAGTTTTACTCGTAGGATTGGTTTTGGTGCCGGCAAAGAAAATTTTAAAACCCAAAATACTTGCATCGGCACTCAAATAATCGTTAAAGAATTTTTTGCAGAAAAAACCTGCCTTAACTTTATCATTACTATAACTCGCACTGCGACCATAATCGCTGCAATACCCAATTCCCCTTGCCGATTCTATAAGTTGTGCTCCAGTAACAATTGCTGTATCAGGAAAAATGATAAAGCTCGAAAGCACATCGTCATACTTTGCATTTGATGTATTACAGGTAGCCGGAAAAAAAGCCAGCCTCAGCCGCGAATCTTTCACTGCAAAATAATATCTGAATCCTTCGCAAGAAGAACTAAGCAAACTACTCATACTCTCTCTGCTTATAAATAATGTATCTACAGCCAAAGATGGAGCAAGAAAATCTCTGTTCCGGGTAAAACTATCTATAAAAAAATTGCTCACTTCACCCGTTACTCTATGCTCTTTTGCATCGCAAGTGGTACATCTTTTAAATGCAAACTGACTGAAAACGGCATAGCCTAAAGTTGCACCAAATGCTATGCATAATGATGTTCGAAGAATGAGCGCAGCGATTCCTGGCTGCCTCGAGGCGATTTGATTTTTCATAATATGACGATTAAAATTTAAATTTGATTAAGAATAACTGCGGCAAACTTAACTATATAATTGCGTTTTGATACTCGATTTCAGTTTGGTAATCACAGGCCAAGTCCACAGCTTGTCATGCAATAATATTCAGAAGCATTGTAGAATATGGCTTTGGGGTTCCTATCGTCCAACTATAAGAAAAAAAATACAGGGTTTACCCTTGTTGAAAACAGTATATTCCCCTTATTGTCATATATACTATATTGATTATCTTTACCAATAGAATAGAATGTAAGTGAGTATTTTTTTAGAATACAAATACCAGTCTAATCATTTCCACAAAATTGAAAACAAAACATTTAATTTGAATAATTAAACCGGTATGGTTGAATCTTTCATGGTTTTAAAAGCACCCTTTTCGCTTTGTTCTACTTTTGAAAATCAATTTCATTCGACCTGCCGGTTTAATTTTTCTTCAAACTCATATAAAATTTCACTTTTTTAGAATCGAACTGTCTTATCAGTTTTTTGAAATTAAATAATTGATTATCAATTAATTAATAAGGAAATAAACTATCCGACATTCAGTTACAAACGACTACAAACGGATACTAAACGTATATAAATATTTTTCGTACGACTAAGCTGTTGCCCTCACCACACTTTTGCATCGCCAATCAAAACAAAGGCAAAAATTTAAAACGTAGTTAAACAATTTTAAAAAAAGTAGTTATGAGTAACATTAAAAACAATGTAAGATTAATTGGTAGAGTTGGACAAGCTCCCGAAGTGCGTGTGTTAAGCGAAGACAAACGTGTTGTAAAATTTTCGCTTGCAGTTAACGAGTATACAAAAAATGACCTGGGCGAAAAAGTAAAAAATACCCAATGGCATAATGTGGTTGCATGGGGGCACATGGCTTTGCTTGCCGAAAAGATGCTTACTAAAGGAAAAGAAATTGCACTCGAAGGCTCGCTCAACAATAGAAAATATACGAACAAAGAAGGTGTTATAAAATATATCACCGAAATAGTTGCAAGTGATCTCACACTTACCGGTCGACTTGCTTAATAAATCAAAACTTAAAACAATAACAATTTAAAACAATAATAAAATGAGTTCAATTAGAAACAGCGTAAGGCTAATCGGAAATTTGGGACAAGACCCTGAAATTAAAAATCTTGAAGGAGACAAAAAATTAGCTAAATTCTCCATCGCAACTAAAGAGATTTATAAAAACGATGCAGGAGAAAAAGTAACCGAAACACAATGGCATAATTTATCGGCCTGGGGAAATACGGCAACTATTGCAGAAAAGTATTTGAAAAAAGGAAAAGAAGTTGCTATAGAGGGGAAATTGGTAACACGCAGTTATACCGATAAAGAAGGCATTAAAAAGTATGCCACCGAAATACTTGTGAATGAAATTGCATTATTGGGAAGCGCTAACTAAAATAAACACAGTTTTACAAAAGCATTTCAAAATAAAAGCCCTCGCAATTGCGGGGGTTTTTAGTTTTTCATTTAGAAGTTTTTTAAATACCCCTGATTGTGAGTTTAAAAAATAAATTAGAAAGTCATCACGCATAGCTAAATCATAGCGACATATTTTTCAAACAACAATTTAAACATAGCAGCAGCAGCCTTTAAATATTCCATTGAACCCATATCGCTATTAAATAATTTACCTTTCTTTTAACACCCAATACAATAACAATTACACGCAAATTAAAACATAAGTATTAAGTTTGAGCCATCAAAAATTGTTTATGCACCAGGGGTCTGACTTATGGCAATATGTTGCAGTAATTATAATAGTTGCAGGCGCAGGCTATTATTTACTCAAAAAATTTATATTGCCTCAAAAGGCCGGCAATAGCAAAGGATGCAGTAATTGTAAATAATAAAATTTTAAATAAAAATGGTAAAAAAACTTACATTAATTAGTTCAATGTGCTTGATGATAAGCACCACATTTGTTTTTGGTCAGGATCCTAATAAGCTTTCTGTAGACCAGTCTGCAACCAACCAAATGTTGGAACGGAGAAAAAAGACACAAATTGTAAATAACACACCGGCTGTAAACCCGGCAAATTTTGATATAAAAACATCACCCAAAGATGATTTTTATCAATTTGTGAATGGCAACTGGCTCAAGAATAATCCTATTCCTGCAAGCGAAAGCCGTTGGGGTGCATTTAGCGAAATACAGGAAAACAACTTTAGCATTCTTAGAAGTATACTCGAAGAGTCTTCTATGCGTGCTTCCAGTGCACCAAAAGGATCGACCACACAAATGGTTGGTGACATGTATTACACTGGTATGGATTCTCTTAAGCGTGAAAAAGAAGGCTCAACGCCAATGATAAGTGATATCAATCAGGTTAACAGCATTACGAATTTAGTAGATTTACAAAAACTTGTTGCTACCATGCATATGAACATTGGTGCACCCTTGTTTAATTTTTATGCTTATAGCGATCCTAAAAACAGCGAGAGCGTTGTTCCACAAGCTATGCAAGGAGGACTTGGTATGCCCGATAAAGATTATTATCTGAAGGATGATGATAAATCGAAAATGCTGCGTGAAAAGTATAAACAGTTTATAACTAATTGCTTCGAAAATGCATTAGGTGATAAAGCCCGTGGTGCAAAAATGAGTGACAAAATAATTAATATCGAAACACAAATGGCCAGAGCTTCGTTGTCGCGGGTTGAACGCAGAGACCCTGAAAAAACATACAACAAAATGACGGTTGCACAAATGGATGAAATGATGCCAAATTTCAAATGGTCCACTTTTTTGAAAGAAGTAAATGCTCAGAATGTGGAATACATGATAATAGATAACCCAAAGTTTTTCAAACAACTTAACTCGATGCTTACCGAAGTAAGCCTTGAAGACTGGAAAGAATACCTCACATGGAACATTATCAGAAGTGGTGCACCTTATTTGAATTATGCATTGGTTAATGAAAGTTATGTTTTCTATCAGCAAACATTACAAGGCACTAAGGAAATGAAACCCCGCTGGAAAATCGTTTTGCAAACAGTTGATGGTAATTTGGGACAATTGCTTGGTCAGGAATATTGCAACAGGGTATTCACTGCCGAAACAAAAGCTAAATGCCTCGAAATCGTTAACAACCTTGCTACATCATATTCACAGAGATTAGATGCCCTGGACTCGATGAGTCCTGAAACAAAAAAAATGGCCAAGTTTAAACTCGGTTCATTCATGAAAAAAATTGGCTTTCCTGATAAATACCGCGATTATGGTAAATTGGAAATTACACGCGCTTCGTTTTATGAAAATGTAAAACGCACATCAAATTTCGATTTTGCCTATAATATGAGTAAAATTGGAAAACCTGTTGACAAAACGGAATGGATGATGTCACCCCCAACTGTGAATGCTTATTACAATCCGTCATTTAACGAAATTGTTTTTCCCGCTGGAATTTTGCAGCCTCCATTTTACAATTCAAATGCCGATGATGCCGTGAATTATGGAGGAATAGGTGCAGTTATAGGTCACGAAATGACTCAGGGCTTTGATGATGAAGGCCGCAAATTTGATGCAAATGGAAACTTAACCAACTGGTGGCAAGCAGATGATTCAGCGCGTTTTGTTGCAAAGGCGCATATGCTGGTAGAGCAGTTTAACAAGTATACTGTACTCGATACAGCTCACGTAAATGGTGAATTAACCTTAGGAGAAAACATTGCAGACTTAGGAGGAATTACAATTTCATATTATGCATTTCAAAATTCTTTAAAAGGAAAACCAGCACCAGAAAAAATTGATGGTTATAATGCCGAGCAAAGATTTTTTATAGGTTGGGCACAGGTATGGCGCAACAATACCCGCGATGCTGCTACCTTGCAACGTTTGATGATAGATCCCCATTCACCGGGAATTTATCGTTGCAACTCTCCATTATCAAACTTCGATGAATTTTATAAAGCATTTGATATAAAGCCCGGAGACAAAATGTATCGCTCACCAGAAACAAGAGCTAAAATTTGGTAGTATTTTGATTTGAGTTTTTCAAATTGTCAATATTAAAAAATGCACATCCAATTGGATGTGCATTTTTTTTTGAAACCCAAGCAAATTTGTAAAAAGGGCATAAAAAAACCTGTTAATTGCTTAACAGGTTTTTATTATTCTTAAATAACATTATTATTTGCTCTCCAAACTATCAACTTGAACCACAGAGTTTGAATCTACAGGCATAGTTGTCATTGCTTCCATTTCGGCAGCAACTTTGGCCATTGAATCGTACTGTGCAATTGAGTCGTTGGCTAGTTTTTCTGCTGCGGCTTTTTGCTCATCGGCATTTGGACCACATGCAGATAAAAAACTAACTGAAATAATAGTTACTAATAAATATTTCATATTAACCACGTCCTTGTGTTGCTTTCTTAGTCTCTTCCTTTATTTTCTCAGGAATTGTTTTTGGCTTTGGCTTTGGGGCTGGTTTAGTACTGCCTTTTACCAATGCTGCCATCGAATCCATTTGAGCTTTCATTGCCATTGAATCTGCCATCATTTTGTTATAACCGGCAAGAGAATCTTCAACCATTTTGCTAAACATAGCGGTAGAATCTTCAATGTTTTTAGTATAAGCATCTACAGAATCTTTGATTCGTGCTGCTTCTTTGGCTTGCTCTTCTGCGCTTGGCCCGCAAGAAATCATGCTAAGTGAGCATGCAATAACACCAAGTGTCAAAATTTTCTTCATTTTTTTGTTTTTATTTTTTTAATGGGCGCAAATGTAATTATTTATTTTATCCATTCACCAAAGTAAAATGAAAAATTTAAGAATTATTCACATTCGTATGATAAATGGTACTATCTTTGCCCCCCGAAAATCAAAACTTAAAAAAAATTAATGATGAAAAAAAATTTAGTGTTTCTATTAGGCGCATGCCTTTTAACTGGTTCAATGTTGTTTACAGGTTGTGCTGCTGATGACATCACAGCTCCTGTTGTTACTTTGAATGGCAACAATCCACAAACTGTAACCTTAAACGGTACTTATACCGAGGCTGGTGCAACTGCTACCGATGATGAAGATGGAGACTTAACATCCAGCATAGTAATAACTGGTGCTGATGCAATTGATGAGGATATGGTTGGAGAATATGAAGTACATTACTCAGTGAGCGATGCAGCAGGTAATGTTGGTGAGGCACACCGTACAGTAAATGTTGCTAACGCAGCTGCAGCATGGGGCGGTGCATATAGTGTATCTGATTCTTGCGCTGGTTTAGCTCCTTTCTTATATTCACAAACTGTTAGTGTTTCTAGTGTTACAAATAACAAAATCACTTTCAACAAATTTGGTGATTATCAGAACAATACAAACATTTACGCAACTATCAGTGGTAATACAATCACTTTGCCTTCGCAAACTGCTACAAACATTGGAACTTCAGTTCAGAATCACACTTTCTCTGGTTCAGGTACAAAAACTTCAAATGGTTTTGTTCTTACATACACAGATCAAAATTTATCGAATGGTTCATCAACAACTTGTATAGCTACTTTTACGAAGTAATTACTTGTTTTAAAATATAAAAAAGCTGCCTGAAAAGGCAGCTTTTTTTTTGCATTATTGCATCATGTTTACAATTTTAATAAAAAGGCTGGGGTTATCGTTGTTGTTGTTCACGCTTTGCCGCATTATTTTTCTGTTTGTAAATCACGCCCATTTTCATTTTGTCAACTTCAATGAATATTTAAAAGTTTTTGCATCGGGACTACATTTCGATTTTTCTGCCGTTACTGTAATTAATATACCTTTTATCCTGTTTTCAATTTTACCATTTGCATTTCTTACATCAAGGAATTACCAATTATTTCTAAAGACAATTTTTGTAATCTCGAATTCCGCAGCAATAACTTTCAATTTAATAGATACAGCTTATTTCGATTTTGCAAACAAGCGTAGCACATGGCAATTTATTTTGCAAAACATAAAAGGCAACGATTTGCAATTAAATGCCGGAAGCATGCTTCTCGATTTTTATTATGTGCCTTTAATTGTATTTATGCTTGTTATCTGTATTATTTATTTCTACCCGAAGCAAAAACTGCCACAACCTGTTTTTCAAAACAAAAAAAAATATACAAAGTGGATTGTAAATACTATTTTATTAATTGCTTTTTGTGTTACCGCTATTAGAGGAGGATGGCAATTAAAACCATTGCGTATGATAGATGCTGCGGCTTATGCCAACCCCGTAAATGTGCCTTTGGTGCTCAATACGCCTTTCTGCTTAATAAAAACTTACAGTCAACAAAATCTTGAAATACCCAATTACTTTGATAATATAAGCGATTGCAACAGTTTTGTAGCACCTTGTAAAAACCCCTCCAATTCTGAAAGTGTTTCAGTAAAAAAAAATGTTGTTGTCATTATAATAGAAAGCATGGCAAAAGAATATATGGGCTTTTTTAATTCCGGTAAGGGATATACACCATTCCTCGATTCGCTTTGCAACTTGAGTACAACATTTAATTATTCTTTTGCCAATGGCTCCCGTTCAATGGAAGGTATCCCGGCTGTAACAGCATCTATCCCTTACTTTATGGATGAGGCATTTATAACTTCAGCATTCAACACCAACCATATCAATAGCCTGGCATCAAGCGTTTCACAACTAGGATACACGACTACTTTTTTTCATGGTGGTATTAATGGCACAATGAATTTTGATAGCTATTGCAAACTTGCCGGTTATCAAAATTATTATGGCCGAAATGAATATGGGCAAAATGATTTCGATGGTAACTGGGGTGTATACGATGAACCATTTTATCATTTCTTTTGTACAAAGATGAATATAACGAGACAACCTTTTCTTACAACTTTTTTTTCTCTATCGTCTCACCATCCGTATAATATTCCATCAAAATATAAAAACACTTTTCCGAAAGGGACATTGCCAATTCACGAAAGTATAGGCTATGCCGATCATGCGCTGAAAACATTTTTTGCCGAGGCATCGAAACAAGAATGGTTTAAGAATACCTTGTTTGTAATTACTGCCGACCATACCAGCATAAGCTCAAATGTAAAATACCAAAATGCTTTGTTGAAATATTCTATTCCCATTATTCTGTACGACCCGCAATTACCCATTCCAAAATTATTGAATACTCCAATGCAACAAATAGACATCATGCCTTCGGTATTGGATTTAATAGGCTATAATAAAAATTTTACTCACTTGGCAATTCGTTTTTGCAAAGCATCATTAATAAAACTGTGGTACAGTATGCCGATGGTATTTATCAAATTGCTAACGATTCGATAGTATTACAATACAATGGTGAAAAAATACTTGGTGCATATTCTTATAAGACGGATACAGCTATGGTTACAAATTTTGCAGAGAGAGTTGAGCCCGATAATTTCCTGTTAAAAAAATTACAAGCCTATATTCAATTGCATCATTATGGTATGGTAAATAATAAAATGATCTGCAATGACTAAGAAGAAAAATATTTTATTCATTATCAACCCTAAATCGGGAAATGGCGCAGGTGCAAAAATTGCTGATGCCATATCATCGCTTGTCAACAAAAATGGTTTTGATTACCAAATAGAAATTACCAAAGCAGCATTGCACGGCCACACATTGGCACAAGAGGCAATTGAAAACAATTTAGATTACGTGATGGCCTGTGGTGGCGATGGCACAGTAAACGAAGTTGCTTCTGCATTGGTTAGAAGCAATTGTTGTATGGGTATTATTCCTTTAGGCTCTGGTAATGGGCTGGCCAGACATTTGAAAATTCCTTTTGATATTAAAAATAATTTGAAGCTATTACAAACCGGAAAAATTATAAAGGCCGATAGTATTTTGGTGAACAATAAATTTTCTATCAATGTTTCGGGTGCCGGTTTCGATGCACATGTTGCTGCTTTGTTTGCAAATACAAAAGGCCGTGGATTTTTGAATTATGTAAAACTGGTATTGTTACAATATAAAAACTACAAACCCTTTAAAGCAAAGCTAAATATTGATGGAAATAATTTCGAACGAGATTTATTCCTGATAGCCTTTGCCAACTCGGCACAATTTGGTAACAATTTTAAAATTTCGCCTGCCGCACTTGTAACAGATGAATGGATTGATGTGAGTATGGTAGCAAAGCCATCGGTTTTACAAACAATGCAACTGGCTTGGGGTGCTTATAATGGTACAATCAGCAACCACAAAAAAGTTGAAATAATAAAAGCAAAAAAAATTGAAATGCTTTTTGAAACAAAAATTCCCATTCATATTGATGGAGAACCCGGTGGCCAATCCGATAAAATAAATGTAACAATTCAACCGGCAACAAATTATATATTAGTACCGCATACGAATTACGATTTATAAATTTTAATTTTGTAAAAATTATGAAACCAAAAAAAATCACGCTCGATGGTTTAGTTTATTCTACAAATAAAGATTTGAAACTAACAGAAGACATCGAAGATACAAACACACTACTGCCTGTAAAGCAAAAATTGCATTTACGTTACGAAACAAAACACAGAGCAGGCAAACCTGTTACAATTGTTGCAGGCTTTGTTGGTAAAACCGAAGACCTTGAAACATTAAGCAAACTATTGAAAACCAAATGTGGGATTGGTGGCACTGTAAAAGATGGCGAAATACTATTGCAAGGTGACGTACGAGAAAGAGCAAAAAAGATATTGACCGATGCGGGATTTGGACTGAAGTGAAAATAGTACACCAAATTTTTTTTACAATCCGTGTTTCCGCAAACCTTGCATCAAGGATTGCGCAAGTCTCTTGCGACAACAAACCGGATTAGGAATGTTACTTCCCTATTCCAATATTGTAAGTTCAAAGATTATTATTTCAACAAAAACGTAAAAGCACAATGTCCGGTATTCTCAAATCTGCATTCATTATAACTAAATAGATTTGAAAAATTTTCTTGTTTACTCTACCCCTTAATAAGATATTTTCAATTTGATTAAATATTAAGATCCTTTATAGTAAACTACTGACAGATTATAGGCGAAAGCCGGAATTTATTATTGCAAAATTACCAGGCTGCATTAACATTTTAAGAGACCTTACATTACTCGAAGTTATTGCTTTAGTATTCTCTGTATAGTCCTGTCATCATTCAAAGTAAGTTGCAGAAGTATATCCCGTTTTGAAGGAAGATAAATCTAATAACATCTGTGGTCGTAGTTCGTCATTTTGAAATACGCTTCTTCCATAAACATCGGTAATAATGATGGCCCCGGAATTTGTATTCAAATCGGGAAGCATCATCGTTATATGGTCGCTGAAAGGATTTGGATAAAAAGAAAAAGGTATCTGATTGCTTTGGTGGGAGTGTATGGATGTGGTTATTCCAAAAACATTAGATGCACCATTGCAGCCATTAGAATCAGTGATAATAACATAATAACTGCCAGCTGAGGTGGGTACATAATACTGGGAAATTGCTCCAGCAATTATTCCGCTGTCTATACTATACCACTGGTAAGATGCAGACGTGATTGAGTAAAGCGTATCGTTTGAAAGTGTTATGCTTGCAACAGGTGATTGAAACTCATGAATAAAATTTGTAAAGGAGATGGTATCGCAACCTATGGCATTGCAAGCAATAAGTGTAACATCGAATCCGCCATAAGCGTTGTAGCATATACCCAAAGGATTCTGTTGCGTACTGGAAGTGGAGTCGGCACCGGGAAAAAACCATTGCCACGATGTTGGGTTGTTTGTACTCATGTCGGTGTAATCTATGCATTGCTTTTCGCAGAATGTTGTGTCGGTGCATGAAAAATTAGCAACGGGAGCAAGTCCTACGGGTGGATATAAGTCGTACCCATACCATGTACCTATGGCATAGTTTGCATCTTTCGACACAAAGAGTTTTCCATTGGTAATGGATAGTGAGTGACCATTGTCGCCCGAATCAAGCACCATGGTATTTACCTGATTGCCGCTTTGGTCGTATATATAAACCGTTTTAATTGTGGAATTCCAGGTATAAATAAAATTCGTATCCACGGCCACACATGCATTGCCCCCATAATTGCCGGCACCAAACTGCAAGCCGGTAATGGTATCGAGTATCGCCCCGGTTGCGAAATCGTGCACGTATAACGTTCCGCTAAAAAAATTATAAAACTTTGTACCATCGGGCGACATAGAAAATGATGCCTGTGCATCCTGCATAATACCTGTATAAATGGTAGTGAAAGTCCCCGCTGCCAGACTGTTAATGCGCACAATATCGCCTCCGTAAAGCGAAGCATAAAAATTGCCATCAGGAAAATTGTAGGATAATCCTCTGCCATCAATTTGTATTGGAAAAGTCTGCACAAAATTTCCTGCCAAATCAAATTTGTTGATCATTCCATTGGCCGAATTACCTCCATTAATGGTGTAGTAAAAATTGCCATCGGAAGTAATATGTATATTATGGTTATAAGGGCTCTCGTCAAAACTTAAATTGGGTGCTACAAAGAGCAGATTTGTTTGAGGCCCTTGTTTGGCTGCAGAGTATAAAGGATTGGTTGTGTCCTTCTTTTTATCATGACCTGCAGATTGCGCCAGAGCCGATATGCCGGTAAACATAAAAAAGACAAAGATGAAGTGTAGTTTTTTTTCCATACTAAATTTTATTTAAATGTATTAAATAAGGTATGTAAATATAGCTGAAAATATTGGATCTTAAAAAAAACTTTTTTTTACTCCTGCCGCCTCTCCATGAGAATTGCATGTCGGCATTTTTACTTCGCCACAATACCCTCGTAAGGCACACGTGCGGCAATGCTTCTGCCTAATGTTATTTCATCGGTATATTCTAATTCTCCTCCTACTGAAATTCCACGCGCTATGCTCGATATTTTTACCGGGTACGATGCAAGTTTTTTGTATAAATAAAATACGGTGGTATCGCCTTCCATAGTGGTGCTGAGTGCCATAATAATTTCTTTTACACTTCCGGCTTGCGCCTTATAAATGAGTGTTTCGATATTTAATTGCGATGGACCTATACCATCAATAGGGCTGATAATACCACCGAGCACATGATACAACCCTTTGTATTGTTGCGTGTTTTCTATCGCAATTACATCGCGCACATTTTCTACCACACACAATATGGTGGCATCACGATTCGTATTGCTGCATATATTACATACTTCTGTTTCCGAAATATTGTGGCATTGTTTGCAATAAATAATTTCATCGGGCAGGCGTTTTATTATTTCACCAAATTCTTTTACCCGTGCTTTATCATTTTTTAGCAAATGTAAAACCATACGCAATGCCGATTTATTTCCTATGCCCGGTAGTGTAGCAAATTCTTTAATTGCCTGTTCAAATAATTTAGATGGATATGTTATCACAATGAAAAAATTATATTTTTTTAGAAATCAAATGTAGTCATACATTTTTTTATGCTGCTATAAAATTTATTACTTCAAGCTGTTGATAAGAAAATCGAAGCCAAAATTATTAGCACGTCAAAATGAATACGTTTGTTTTTTTACATAAAATAAATGGATTCAAAATTAATACTCGCAACGGTAGGAATTTATTCTGCATTACTATTCGTAATTGTATGGCTCACCAGCCGCAAAGCAAACAACGAATCGTACTTCATTGGCAATCGTTCATCGCGGTGGTATCTTGTTGCCTATGGCATGATAGGGGCATCGC
>JADKFV010000043.1 GCA_016717325.1 Bacteroidota bacterium
CAAAAACATTAAAATCAGGCCAGCACTGAAAAAGCCAAAATAAAAGTGAGCAAAAATAACGCAACCTGAAATACTCTTGCGATAGTTTGTATACATCGTTTTGCATTTGTGTTAGTAAAGGAATATTCTTTTTTATCCATTACATTTTCTGCCATCCCATTCTGTAGCAATGAAATAATAATTTGTTGCGCAGTTTTCTATAATATAAATCATCAGGCTTTAAATAATTTTGTTTTCCCTCACGAATATATTTTATCAACGTAATGGAAGTTACAATAAAATATATCAATAGAAAATAAGTGGACTCGAGAATGTGTGATGCATCAAAAAATTGATACACAAATGAAGCAGCAATGTACGTATACAACTCTTCCGAAACAAAAGTTGCATATGATTGCTCGAACAACAAAATAGCGCAGCACAAAACAAATAACAACGAGGTTGGCTGCCCAAATCAACTATCCAAGGCTGATTAAAAACACCACAAGCATTGCCAGACACAAATATGGAAAGCAAAGCTTGCAATAGTAAAACAAAAGGAAGATTTTTTTGTAATGGTAATGCGCATATGCCAATGCCATAAACACATGCAAATATAATTGCTGTAAAGATAAGTTGAAGCGATCTGAAATTACACCCATACAAAATTGCCGGTATCGAAGTTAGGAAATCCCTAGATAACCGGCCCAAAGTGTAATAGACAAACTTAAATAGCGCGGTCGTTAAAATAATACGCAAATACTATAATTAATGCCGGAACTAAAATCGCCAAACGCATGATGATTGCAACAAAATACCATACTGATATTTGCCAGTAACCAACGCAACTTACAAGTAACATGCAGCCGAGGTAAAAGGGCATTATCGTAATAAGTAATGTTGCTTGTTTTTCTTTGAATATACAAATGCGAAACACGATACAACAGTAATGCCAGTCAACAATACCAAATGGAATGACCCTATAGTATCGATATTTTTATATAAAAAATCCCTGCCGAAGTAGCAAGTAATAAAACCCCAACCGTTATGAGCGTTTGCGCTCATAATAAATGGGAAAAAGGATTTTTTACTTTCGTAGGTTTCAATGTTACTCTTTCGCCCGGGTCAAACTTCCTTTAGCCGCTAATGTTTCTATCCATTTACTCATAACACAATAATAACTTCTTTTGTAACAATATCATTTTATCAGTGTCTTAAAATTAGACTTTTTATAAAGTAAAAAAATATTAATGGGCAATATATACTTTTACCTCGAAATAAAACCACTATACTTAGAACATTTCCTTAATCGCACTATGCCTTCTTCTCCATTCAATGTGGAGGCACAACAACGTTAGTCACTAAAGAAATGCGTTGAATATGCTATGAATAATAATTTGCTGGTGCAGCAATCTGCTCTTGCCGGGCAAGGGCATTTCGTATTACGCTTATTCAAAATAAAGAGCAACGCTACCCATCTATCAATAGGAGCGCAAGTCAGAATATAAATTTTGGCCGCTCTGTTGACCCATAACGTATCCAATTTACCAATCAGCAAATTTCGAATACACAACTTTCGCTGAGTGGGAATGTGGTATTGTTCGATGGGTTTCAACTAATGAATACTGTAAAGCAAAGCAAGCTCGATTACCAGGCCGGCAAGCACGATTTAGAAAAGTGGTTAACGTTATTTCGTTGGAGTGTGGCATCGTCATACTTAGCGGGTATGTTTTAGTAAAGACCAACTGAAGGCCGCCAAATTGCGTATTGAGTCGATGAAAAACAACGCGATGTGATAAAGAAACAAGTGCTGGCAGGGGGTGTTGGCCGAAGGAAGTCTGATGGATTGGGAAGCGCAAGTGGCATCGAGAAGAATTACAACAAATGGAGGCTTCAAACTCTGTGAAGCAATCGCTACTTAATTGGTGCAAATAATGAATCTCGATAGTGCCGATAATTTCGATATAGAAGACCTAATCTTGGAACTTGCCGACAAGGCGTTATTGGATTTACTGCTTATCAAATATGTGAAAATGCGTGGAGAGCTGTACCCGAAGTGAAAGCTACACAATCCGCTCCCAAAGTGCCCGGTACGACATTGTCAATGCACGCGGAGGTTACTCACCACGCCTCACTGCGTTTGGTAGTGTAAAGTTCCAGGTTATTCAGTGATTGCAAAGCGGGTGGCAGTACCTCAATTACAGGCTTTGCGCCCAATGGGCAAGTCCACATCTACATTAATACTGTTTGTCTCCAAGTTTTAAAACCGTATTTGAAGAACTCGATCCAACACACAAGTAAACGAAAATTTGAATAAAGGCATTGGACTTAGTTTGCAAATTCAATATTCAATACAGCGAGTACACACAGCAATATCAGTCTCGTACTAAAATAAAATGGACGTACAAAAGTCGATTTACAAAATGCAAGAAGCAGCAAATTTTAAAACCATACAACAAGCACACCTCGATGAAAAGTCGGCACAATTGAAGTATGCCGTTCACACAAAAGCATACAACGCTACACTTTTATCGTCGGGTTGTGCAGAAAGAAATTTAATACTTAAGTATGGGCATCGCTCGAATATCTCACAGCCAAAAACTAATACTACCGGTGCACAGTCCCCGATTATTGCAGGCAAAATTCGATTTGTTTTCCGAATCAAAGTGTTAGAGATTTTACAACGGCCAAAAACTAACTTTGTAAATCTTTAATAAGGCTCTCAAACCCACAAAAAATATGTTACGTAATAAATGGTTTATCATAGGCCTTATAGCTGTTATACTTTTGATAAGCGCTTGTTGTTGCAAAAAGAATGGCTATCATTGGCGAAAGTGGCGATAAGAAAGTAAGCATGGAATTGGTTTCGCGCCATAATATTGTAGAGATAGTAACGGCAAGCGGCAAAGTACAACCCGAAGCAGAACTAAAAATAACCAGCGATGTAAGTGGCGAAATAGTTGACCTCTTTGTAAAGAAGAGAGGGGCAAGTGGTAAAAAAGGTGACTTGCTAGTAAAAAATTCGTCCCGATATTTGTTCGTCCGGATTTGGATAGAGTAAAGGCATCGAGTAAATACAAGTAAAAGTGGATTGGCAGGAAGCAAATCGAGAGTGGAGCAACAAAATCGCCAATCCGAAAAATCCGATTACTTGCATTTAAACGTTTCCAAACAATTGTATGATGATAAAGTAATTTCTGAGCAGGATTTTGAGAATGCTAAATCGGCATACGACATTGCAAAAGCCGAAGTGGATGCGGCTTTGCAAAATATAAAAGCATCGGAGTTTGGCATACAGGGTGCAAATGCATCACTCAAACAAGCGCAGGAAAATCTCAGCAAAACAATTTTATATGCCCCTGTCGATGGAACAATTTCATCGCTTAGCAAGAGAAAGGGAACGTGTTGTTGGTACAAATATGATGGATAGTACCGAAATTATGCGCCTTGCAAATCTCAACGAAATGGAAGTAATAGTGGATGTGGTGAAACCGATATTATACGTGTAAGCATGGCCGATACTGCCGATAGAAATTGATGCGTATGACGATAGAAAATTTAAAGGTGTGGTTACTGAAATTGCAAACGCTGCAAAAACATCGTTGATGCAACAAAGCACAAGATCAGGTAACAAACTATACAGTGAAAGTCCCGGATACTTCGCGACTCGTATAAAGACCTCAGAATAAATCGAATGCAAGCCAAAAGTCCTTTTCGCCCTGGCATGTCAACATCGGTAGAAATACGTACCAAGGAGGCTTCAAATGTTGTGGCTGTGCCAATACAATGTAACTACACGCGATACAAGTAAAAAGGCTGATGCCAAAAATAAAAAATAGCCATAGGTGGTGAAAATAAAGAGGAAGAAAAAAGGATGATAAGGCGCCTTCGAAAGATGATGAAGCCAATATAAAAGAATGTGTAGTTGTAATTGAAGATGGAAAAGCCAAACGCATATTAGTATCTACCGGTATACAGGACAATAATTTTATAGAAATAAAAACCGGATTAAAGGAGGCGAAAAATTATTACCGGACCATACCTTACCATTTCGAAATTGATTGATGGCGATAAAATAAAGTTGTGAGTAAAGACAGATTGTTTCGAACCCGATTTGGAGAAAAATAATTTTGAATCAGAAATAAAAAAGGGGACCTGCAATGAAAGTGTGCAGGTTTTTATCTCCAACACTTTTTAGCCACGAATGCATGAATGAATAAAATCAAATGCAATGACCGAATAATTTTTGCTACAAAGAGACCAAAGCACAAAGCTTTTGCGAAAGCAATTCATTTGCCGTCCGATTTATCGGACGGTTTTAATAATTTGTGTGACTCGCCGAAATATTTTTACAGCTTGCCCCGCTCAACGGGGAATGCAAGAAGAATACTCTTTCCTTCGTCATTGCCGAAGGAGGTACGACTGAAGCAATCTCCAGCATCAATCTGATTTGGCGCAGCAGAGATTGCTTCGCCTTGCCTACAATGAAGGGAGAAGAACACACAATTACTGGAGAAGAAAAGCATAATCACAATTTGTTTTGCTTTTGTGATCGCAACATTTCAGGATAGCCAATTTTTTGACAGCGCATTTATTGCAAGCGCAATTCGTTTGGTTTTTGTTTCTATTGCTTTTGCACTGTCAACCCATTTCGAAAAATAACGCTGATGTGAACCGCTTAAAGTTTCGAAAAATTCAACAGCATCGGTGCATCATTTAAGCATTCCATAAAATCAGCATTCATTATGAACGGACTTTTTATCTTCTTCTAATTGTACCATCAACATAGCACCGTGGCGCTTACCAATTCCTTTACTTATTTCGGCATTCAACGCTAAAATAAAATCGCCTTTACCATTGGCAATACACTTAGCCCACTGAACTTATAATTGTCGAGTTTACCTTTTATTTTAAACGAAACTTTGTTGCCGGGTTTTACAAGTTAGGCTACATCGGCGGAATGATGATATACGTCCATCCGGTTTTTCACCCATGCTTCCAAATTTTAAAATGGTAGTTTCGAATTTCTGCATCGCCAAATTTTATTTGCATCACAAATGAAATCTTTTTCTGTCATCAAATAAATATGCAATTAGGTTTTTATTTTCTTTAAAGGAATACATTTCGCACGGAGGAAAAGAGAACACTTAGAAATACAAATGCTTTTTGTCAAGTATAGGATGAGTGAATCCGAATAAATTCAGAATGCATGAAACAACTTTTGAACCATCGAACTTTTAAACCTTCTCAACTTTCCCAGCCTTCTCAACTTTCAAAACTTCCCCAACGCTCCCTCAAACTACATCCCCGCCAGGCTTTTATTCTTGGGTAATTTTACTTCGTAGGTAACCAATAATTTTTTCGATTCGCCTGGTTTCAATTGTAAATCCCATTCAAGTTTTCCGGTTTCTACATTGTAGTTAGCTTTGTTGCCAGCTATCAATTTCACTTCTATTTCTTTTGTATTGGAAATTGGAATCTGATCTTCGACAGTAATATTTACCAGCAACGATTTTGTATTTTTAAACTTATTTCGAACGAGTAGGAAATTGTTTTGTCTTCGCCCAAAAATTTTTGTCTTGTTTTATCTTTCAATTTTTGCGTTGCATTATTATCGATTTGTCTTTACCCAAACTTAGCAACATGGTGTCGTTTGTGATGTATGGATCAATTACCGATTGGCCTACAAAAGAAATTGTCGAAAAATATACGCGATATGCCGGGCAATAAATTCAAATCGCTCCAGTCGGTTATGCGTGCTTGTAAATATGCATTGGCATCAAGTTTAGGTACTGCAGAGAAATTATAATTCGGCCTTTACATCTGTGTTTTGTATTACCACCATGTGTTCTTTACCATCGACAGGTATTTTTGTATTTTAGTTTTATGTTATATTCAGTTTGCACAAGGTTTTCAACCATATCGGTGTATAAAGCCATGTCTTCGGCATCGTCCTTTATTGATGGCTTTTAGCATCCATTGCTGTAGTGCCAGTAATTGTAGCTTCGTCAAGTGTTTCATTATTTAAGGCTTTTCTTTTCGCATCACTGCCATGAAGTAACCTATAAGTTGTGGATTAAGTTGCGGCTTGTTAATGCCTTGATTAGGTGTTGCAGTAGCGAGTGTAATGGCAGTATTGTTCCAGTCGAGACCAGTGTTTTGGTACAATTGTGCTTTATGTGTTATGCCAATAGTATTGCTTGTTCCCGATGCACGTATATCATAAGTTGGTTTCCAGCCTGCACCATTTACATAATAACTTACCGATACTTTTGCGGCAGATTCTGTTTCGGCCATTACGGTTACTATTGCCTGGCATACCGATGCAGTTGATATTTTTGGAATAGTGGTTTTGTTTTTTAGCGTCAATCAATTCCTGATAACGCTGTTGCAAATTTGCAAGCGCAACATTGTTTTTGCAGTGCACGTTTTACTTTAAAAGTTTCGACAGTAATGTTTTCTAATCGAGCACGTAAAAACGCAAAAAAGCTTCGGTGAATAGTGCAAGCGTGTCTTGTTTTGTTTCGCCTTTCATTAATCTGTTGGTGAGCAAAATATTTTTTTTTTTTTGAAATGCGGGGTTGCGTTCAGTTAATTCTTCTATTACAAATTCCGTTTCGGTAATAGAATCGTTGAGCTGATTTATTATTTTATCAAATTTTGTATCGGGCTTTACGGTTGGTTGCTCATTCATTTTTACATTGTACCTCACATCCATTATTACAAAGTTTCCTTTGCCCGATCGCCTGCAACGATTGTGTGTTGAGTGCCGAAGAAATATTTTCGAATACAAGTTCGTTTATGCCTTGTTTCAAATTGAAGTCGGCAGTGCTAGCATGAGTGTAGCGCCTGTAAGGTATACAGTGGCTTTGTCAACCGTGGCTTTACATGTTAGAATCTGTTGTGCTGTTGCAGCATAAATAAAAGTGAATACCATCACTACGGAGCAAAATAATTTTCTCATACGATTTTTATTTTAGTAAATTTTATAATTGATTTTTCAGTAGGAGGATGAATTTGAAAAGATAATTCCACACGGGGATGGGAATATTTTTTGTGAGAATATAAATGCTTTTCGCACGGAGGCATGGGAGAACACGGAGGGAATACAAATACATTTCTGCTGAAGAGAATGCAAATGCTTTTCACCGGAGGCATGGGAGAACACGAAGACATACAAATACATTTTTGCTTGAGATAATGCAAATGCTTTTCGCACGGAGGCGGGGAGAACACGAAGACATATAAAGACATTTCTGCTGGAGAGAATGCAAATGCTTTTCGCACGGAGGCATGGGAGAACATGGAGGAATACAAATACATTTCTGCTGGAGAGAATACAAATGCTTTTATGAAACCTACATGCCTTATATGGTTTATTTTTTTTGCCACGAATGCACGAATGAAAGCCGAATAAAATGCAAATGTTTTCCTTCTTCTAATAAACTAAAAAGTTTTCTAAACCGCTAACATCATTTAAATCATTGAACTTTTAAACCATTATGCTTTCTTCCGAATCTCTATTACCGATAAAATAAATGTGGACACTAAAGCGGGTAAATTCAATTATTGGAAACGTTTTTACAAAGCCGCAACCAATTTTACTAGCCCTGATTGCAGCGGAAATCCTTTTTTTGTATGCGGGTTTGTGCGTGGTGAAAAAAAAGATTGCAGCGTAAAGCAGGACCAAGCCGTTTGTAAAAAGGATAAACCGTTGAGCTTCAAAAAAAAATATTTTTGTTGGTGTTGTGGCAATGTGTTTTCTTTAGGCATTAATAAAATTTGAGATGACAGAGGCATTAGTGAAAACGATATTGGAAAAAGTAAAACACATATTGATGTGTTTAATGTTACAAAGGATGTTTTCGAAAAATAAAATTGGTATTGCAACAAAAGGAACAGGAGTTGAAGAGTGCCGCCACTGAATCTGACCCGCGCATTGCAATTGAGTATATTGATAAGGGCAGGTTGGAGGTGCACTTTAAAGCGGGTAACGATGTGCTTGTTTTTTTGATGCATGCAAGTGTTTTTCAAATTGATGATGCCAATATGATACATAAAAATTCGTACATAAAGGAAAATCCTATGCGTGCCTTTTGCGGTATGATTTGCGTTTACAATTTTATAGCCGACTCGTTTAAGTTTAACAGGGTAGAAGATGCCGGAATGATGGTGTCGCGCATATTCGTGAATTGCGATAATCACTTTTTATGGAGGGCAAAAAGCAATTGGGCATTATTTACAATAAACTTGATACGGATATAATTACGGATGCGGCAATTGATTCGATGGTAGATGCTAATTTATCTTTTTGTGCGGAGGTCGATTTGTTTATTCCTCCATTTGCCACCATGGCCGAAACCACACTTGAGGCGCTTAACAACCGCAGTATAAGCAATATTGACAGCAGCAGGCGATTTGGATTTGTGCAGCATTTGGAGAAAACTGAAGTGGTGAACAAAAAAATTACAGCCAAAGAATAGTAAGTAATAAAAATTATTAATTTTGGCGCACTAAAAAATAGAGAATTATGAGAAAATTTATGGAGACCTACTTTGGTCACAGCGGAACAAGTGTAGTAGCAATGTTGTGGGTTATAGTGGCATTGTCGTGGGTGTTTTGGATTTTTCGCTGTTCATTTTAGTATCCCATTCATAAGATATCTTGGCACATAAGCGCAAAAAAAAGAACCAACAACTTTATGTTATTGGTTCTTTTTGCTTTATACCGTTGAAGATTATTTCAAACCAAAAGCAGTTTTATTTGTGTGACGTAGTTGAGTTCCTCAGGAATAATTTTACTGATACTTTTTTCTCGTTGGCTTTACCTTTGTTAAATACCTTTGTTACTTCTTTTACATCGCGACCCATGTGACCATAAGAAGCTGTTTCGGAGTATATGGGTGTGCGTAGTGCAAAGCGCTGTTCGATAGCGTAAGGACGCATATCAAAAATCTTTTCGAGTTTCTGTGCTATTTGTCCATCGTGCAATTTTACGTTCGATGTGCCGTAAGTATTAACGTATAATCCTACAGGTTGTGCTACACCAATGGCATATGCCACTTGTACAAGAACTTCGTTGCACACACCGGCAGCTACCAGATTTTTGGCAATGTGACGTGTGGCATAAGCGGCACTGCGGTCTACCTTCGAGGGGTCTTTACCCGAAAATGCACCACCACCATGTGCGCCTTTGCCGCCATAAGTATCTACAATTATCTTGCGACCGGTAAGGCCTGTATCGCCATGTGGTCCGCCTATTACAAACTTGCCTGTTGGGTTTACATGGTATTTTATTTTATCGTTGAATAATACTTGCACACGCTTTGGCAATTTTTCAAAATGCGCGGCACAAGAATATTGATAACATCGTCTTTTATTTTTTTGAGCATAACGGCATCTTTATCGAAGTCGTCATGTTGGGTCGAAATTACAATTGCATCAACGCGCAACGGCTGGTTATCGTCACCATACTCAATGGTAACCTGGCTTTTGGCATCGGGGCGCAGGTATGTCATTACCTTACCACCTCTGCGTATGTCGGCAAGTTCGCGCAATAATAAATGTGCTAACTCTAATGGTAGTGGCATGTAATTATCTGTTTCGCGGCAGGCGTAACCAAACATCATTCCCTGGTCGCCAGCGCCTTGTTCTAAAGGGTTTTTGCGTTCTACACCACGGTTTATATCGGCACTTTGCTCATGTATCGCACTGAATATACCACATGAGTTTGCTTCGAACATGTACTCGCTTTTGGTGTAGCCAATTTTGCGAATCACCTCGCGGGTAATTTCCTGCACATCGAGGTATGCCTGCGATTTTACTTCGCCCGCAAGCACTACTTGGCCGGTGGTTACAAGGGTTTCGCATGCTACTTTGCTTTGTGGGTCGTAAGCAAGAAAGTGATCGATAAGGGCATCGCTTATTTGGTCGGCAACTTTATCAGGATGACCTTCTGATACAGATTCTGAAGTGAATAAATATGACATCGATTATTAAAATTTTATAATTTAAAACATTGATTTTTTAAGGCCTGCAAACCTAAAAGAATTTAATCAAACAGCAAAAAATGGTTTTTATAAAAAGAATGATATAATGGTTGAATTAATGCCGATTTTTATGCCACGAAAAATCCGAAAAGGCTGAATGCTTTTTGATTGAAAAGGCGATGGACGGCAAGTCTAAGAGTTGCTTGCTGTGTTATTTTGTGATTGCTAATATTTTGACTGAGTGGTGAATGGAATTGTTAGAATCTTTTGTGAGTTTAAAAATTTGCAAATGTGCTGTTTGTTGTTTGCAAAGTGGTTGATTATTTATTTAGCAGGGGTAGTGAGTTTTTGAAAAATTTGTTCCAGGCTGCTTTCGTCCTTCACCATAGATAGTACACTGTTGTTGGTTTGTACAGCAAAGTCAAAAATATTCTTTCGTATATCATCGGTTCCATTGCTTGTAATTTTGTATGTGTTTTCTATCACATGCTGCACGTTGGTTATTTGTGGCAATTGCTGCAAAGCTTGTACATCGGGCTTTGTACCAAACTCCACAATAATTACATTGTTACCCGCACTTTTTTGTTGCAGGTGTTGTGTGCTGTCATCGGCAACTATTTGGCCTTTGTTTACAATTATAACCCGGCTGCAAATGGCTTCTACTTCTTGCATAATGTGTGTAGATAAAATCACCGTTTTGCTTTTGCCAAGTTCTTTTATCAGTTGTCGTATATCCACAAGTTGGTTTGGGTCGAGGCCGCTTGTAGGTTCGTCAAGTATGAGTACATCGGGGTTGTGAATGATGGCTTGAGCCAGCCCCACCCTTTGACGATATCCTTTACTTAATGCACCAATTTTTTTAGTTTGCTCGGGGCCAAGTCCGGTGAGCGATATCATTTCGTTTACACGCGTGATTACATTTTGTGTTACGCCATAAGTGCCGGCCACAAATGTGAGGTACTCCTTTACATACATATCCAAATAAAGCGGATTGTGCTCGGGCAAATATCCTACATGCTTGCGTACTTCAATGCTATTGGCAACAGTATCGAACCCCTCTACCGATGCTGTGCCTTCAGTAGATGGGATATAACAGGTGAGGATTTTCATCATAGTGCTTTTACCCGCACCGTTTGGTCCAAGAAAACCTACAACTTCGCCTTTGCTAATTTGAAAGCTTACATTGTTCAATGCTTTTTGCTTTCCATATAATTTTGAAACACCCGAAACAATTACCGACATATTTTTTTGATTTCGATTTGCAAAAATAGAATTAAAAACGAACGTAGTTTTATTTATAAACGCTCTTGATTAATAATACCATTGTGTGACAAATTGCTGCTGTGGGAGAATTTTTGTTTGCTCGGTTGCGGCAATAAAAATGAATCGCATAGGAACATAGGTTTAAATCCAGAAAGATTTCGTGTTGTTCAATGATTTTAGTTGCATTAAAAAACTCACCACATAGGAACATAGGCACATAACAAGAAATTCGATGAATATTTTTATTGTTCAATGATTTTAGTGGCAAAAAAAAACCACATTGGAACATAGGTTTAAATCCAGAAAGATTTCGTGTTGTTCAATGATTTTAGTTGCATTAAAAATTCACCACATAGGAACATAGGCACATAGAAAGAAATTCGATGAATATTTTTATTGTTCAATGATTTTAGTGGCAAAAAAATAATCACATAGGAACATAGGTTTAAATCCAGAAAGATTTCGTGTTGTACAATGAATTTAGTTGCAATAAAAATTCACCACATAGGAACATAGGCACATAGAAAGAAATTCGATGAATATTTTTATTGTTCAATGATTTTAGTGGCAATAAAAATGAATCGCATAGGAACATAGGTTTAAATCCAGAAAGATTTCGTTTTGTTCAATGATTTTAGTTGCATTAAAAAACTCACCACATAGGAACATAGGCACATAGAAAGAAATTCAAAAATTTTGCATGTGTTGTTCAATGATTTTTGTTGAAAAATAGAATCGAAATTTATTCTTGTTTTTCGTGGCAAAAAAGTATCAAAACCGCTTTAGTGCCTTCATTCTCTTTTGTTTATTGTTGTTATGAACGACACGGACGATAACAAAAACATTCATCACAATTTTTGAAATACTCTGCGGTATTCTACTTCATTGTTTTTTATTGATACAAAATAATTTCCCGAAGGCAATGTGGCAACATCGATTGTGAAATGTGTATTGCTGATTTCATTTGTTACCGATAGTAATTTTTGTCCTGTATTATTGAAAACGGTGATGGTTGCATTTGCAATGCTGGTTTTCAATTTCAGATTCAAAATATCTTTAGCAGGATTTGGCACTAACACTAAATCGGGTTGAGCATAGATTGCGGAAAGGCCGGCAAATGTGAGCGTGTAAACTTGCGATACATTTGTGCAACCGCTTCCATCGGTCACAATTACATAATAATATCCGGCACTACAGTTTTGTAACTGTGACTGTATACCACCGGGCACAATTGCAAACGAAGTAGAATCACTACTGTAATACCATTGATAAGTTACAGCCTGTATTACACCCGTTACATTTAGCGTGTTTGCATTGGCATTAAGGATGGGCATATCGGGTGATACATTGAGTGTTACTGTATTCGATATTTTTGGTTGTGCACCAAAGTAACTGGTTATACATTGATAATTGCCAGATTGCCTGGCAATGTAGTTTGGCTTGGTTGCCAATGGAATATTTACAGCATTACGCACCCACTGATATGAAACGCATGGTGTAGCAGTATTGCAAGTAAGCACTGATGAATCGCCTGCACAAATATTTGTTTGTGATATAGTTGCGGATGGTATTGCAATGGCATTAACTTTAACCCAAATGCCAAATGAACGCGGAGGTAAGTCGATATAAATTTGATTGTTGCTATTTACAATCGCATACGGAAAATTGGAACTTCCCATTACAGCCTGCAAAGTATCGCCTTGCGAAGAATGAAAAGGAGCACCGGTATTTATAGCATGATCAACCTTTAATGGACTATATCCAAAATTGATAGCAATAATAACATCACGATTTGGAAGACAGCTAACATTACCACCACCGCTCATTTGATATATTAAACATTTATCGGCACTGCCCGAAATGTAGTTGGAGGCAAACGGAGTGCTGAAACGATTTAAATAATCTTTGAATGCAGTATTGAAAATAAATTTTTTGTGCAAACTCATCAGGTTGTTGATGGTAGAAGTGTAATAGTTGTTCTTGTAATAATCGGTATAAAAAACACATGGCAATCCTACAGAATTATTTGTCATCAAGTAGACGTAAGCTAATATTTGATCGTAATCGGCCGACTGAGAGGAGTCGCGAAAATCGTGATTGTTGACAAACGATACCGTATTGAAACCTGAGCCACCAGCACCATCAACAATTCCACTTGTAAAAATATTTCGTGCATCGAACGAGCCATTATCGCACGCTTCTTTCATAGAGCCTTGTAAAGCAAAATCGAAAATACGAGGAGCAATAGCTGCCAATGCAGGTGCATTCATTTTCGATTTTACGGCATCTACCCATCCTTTTAATACTGCCGGATTATAGTCGTACGATTCGCCCACAAACATTTCGGGGTTAATGTTATTTGCGTTCAAATAATTTAAAAGCTGGCCTATATAATCGGGCGCAAAGTTTTTTACCGCATCGGCACGTATGCCGCGTATGCCAATGGTATCCCACATCCAGCGTGTATACTCGTTTAGTGTATCGCGTGTGGAAGGCACAAACTGATCGAGGTCGTAAAAGAATAGCATTTTATCCCAATCGCCATTTAAGTTTGTAGGATTGCCATTGGGCTTAAAGTTTTGCCAATCCATTTTGCCACGACCACTTTGCAGGTAAATAAAATTTGTTGCTGTTTCGTACATCACACTATCTTTCAATTCGGCATTAAGTGTATTGAAATACAAACTATGAATATATTGGTCGGCATAGTCGCCATTGATATTATCGAGTTCGATAATTATGTTATCGCCAGCGGTATAAAAATCAACTGAGTCAATCACTACTTGAAACTCATCTATTCCGCAGCCGCTATTGTCGATAGTTGCGCTCACTTTTTTTCCTATCAAAACAACATCGTTGGGCTGCCCGCAAAGTGAGCCGCCATTATTTTGTGTTTCGTTCATGGTGGTGCCATTTGCACCTTTTTTATTTGTAGTAGCAATAAAAGAATATGGCTTATTAAAATAATCGCTGTGCTGCGATGCGGATTTTATTCTGAAATAATATATGCCTGCACCTCGCCCTGTATTTCCACCAATAGTAAGGCGGCAACGGTATCTGTCCGATGGATAGCATTCATCGCCTGCAATGTGTTTTGTGGAAGTGTAATTTTTTATCCATGCACCCACAGCTGGATTGTTTTCGTTTACTCCTCCTGAACGGTGATTATAAATAAGGTCGCCTATAATTTTCAGGTTGAGTGAGTTGTAGGTATTACGTAAGTCATTTATTTTTGACCGATAGCCAAAACCTGTAGCAGCATTTGCCGAATTACCCACACTGAAGTAATCGCGAATATCGTAACCGTTGCTGTAACCTCCGCCCGAAGCCACATTCATAGGTGGCGCCCATATGTAAGTGTAGCCGGCATTGCTAAACTCGGCACCTTTGTTTATTAATGTATCGCACCACAATGCGCCTTGTGCCGTTTTTGGGTAATCCCAATACCAGCCTTGCAACATAAAATCCTGGCATTTGCTTTTAAACTTAAAAGAATTATACAGTAACTGTATACGATGATAATCTTTCGAAACATAAGAATATGATGATTTGAAACAATAATACTATTTGACGTAAATGCGCAAATACAAATTGAGGAGTGCTGCGTATACATGAATGGTATATATACCCGGAGCTAAATCGTTTTCAACTTTTAAAATATTGTCGCCTTGCGTTATTTCTATTTTTTTATTTAAAACCAATGCGCCTTTACTATCAATAATAAATAGTTGCGCTTTGTGATTTGTGGTTGTATGAATATTAATTACAGGCATATCGCCATTGTATCCTTCAAGCGCGATGAAATCATCATTCTCTTTTTTGTGCAAGAACCTGATTTGAGAATATGAAAAACTTCCATTTGTATTCCATTGCTTAATGCGATAGAATACTACATCATTTTGTATTTGAGAAAATTGATAATCGGTAAAATTGTATTCGGCCACGAAGTTCGAATTTCCACTTGTTGCATTTTGTAGACCTATGGATAAGAAATTTTGCGCATCGGTACTGCGTTCAATTTCGTAATGAGTGCAAGTGCTTTCATCATTAACTTTCCAGTTTAAAAATGCATTGTCGAAATGTTTTGTAGCCGTAAACGACAACCATTTAAGCGGCAAAGGATTTACCGATGCAATACTAAACGTATCGGTAACGGTGATGTTTGCTTGAGATACCGTATAAGGATTTGCTCCAAGTGCATTGGCACCAAATGGTCCGGTGTTGGTATATATGCCTGCACTTTGATACATCATGCTGCAAAAATTTCGATCGAATGCCGGCAGTTCATCGGGCAATTGATACTGCAAAGTGTAAGTGCAACTGGCATTTGTCGATTTTTCTATGAGCCACGTTTTATTTACAAATGCTGTAGTGATTGCTGCACCGGTTGTGCCCGAAATAAATGCACCATCCATTACGCGTGCTTTTACAGAATCTTGCAAGCCACCCGAAGTGTTATTTACTGTGCAAGGCCGATAACTTGAAATGCTGTTGCCAATTGGAAATAAAACATTGCCGGTTTTGCCGCCAACGCCCAATTGCTTTTGCCATAAATACCCGGTGCCATTTGTAACAACATAAGAATTAGTAGAAACATAATTTATAACGGCATTGGCATTTTCCATTATCCAGTTATTATCGTTGAGAATAATATGCCCAAAAATTAAATCGAGTTGTTTGTATTCGCTTATTTTGCCGGTAACAAGATTTACATGTGCACCATTTTCTATTCGCACATAATCGAAAGTGAGATCGTTTGTGTAAGAAAAAATATTTTGCTGTGTGTTGCCACGGAACCAAACTTGTCTGTCGCGTGGACCAAAACCACGATATGTTTTTCCACCCACACCTTTGGCTTTTGTGCTATCGCGGAGGTTGCCATATAACCATAAATCTCCACCTGCAGTTTGGCTCAATTCGAAAACTACAGAGTCGGTGGAGTTATTATAGTCAATCAATTCCATATCGCCACTTACACGCAAAGGCCTATTTGTGTAATCTAAATCTAAAGTGCCACGGGTATAAACACGTACATTGTTTACAAACGATTCACCATAGTTGATGCCACCTACAGGCCCAAAATAAATGGCACCACGATTTACAATCAGGCTTCCACCTATGTACCAATCGCCTCCTGTGGTAATGCTTCGGACTATGGTATCACCGGGAGTATTCATTGTAAAATCCCAAACCGATATAAAACCAAAATTGGTAATAGTATTTGATCCTCCGTTGATATAAGTATAAGAGTTGCGTGAAAATGGAGGAGTAGCGGCACCATTTGTTGTGGTGCCAATACTAAAATACCGAACAAGATTTGGTGTGCTATTTACTGGCAGCGAACCGGCAGGGTTTTCGGCCGGCATACTGGCATACATCCCTCCACAGGTGTTGCCACAGGTATAAGCTATGTAACCATTAATACAGAACGATGCCGGAATAGTACCACCCGCTGTAAGGGCGGACCAGGCAATTTTCATTTCGCGCCTGTCGTCACCACCGGCACCATTAAAATTATCGGATGAGGAGTAAAAACCATTTAAATAATCATCGCCAAAGCCACTTAACCCCGATGCACCAGCACTTACTACCGTCCAGCCACCGGTGCCATTCGCAATTAATAAAGAGCGCCAATTGTTTTTTACAAAAATGGCCGCATCGGCCCTAAAAGGTAGTCGCGGTGTTAAGTTATCGTAACCGGGCAGACCATTGAGATTGCCATTAGCATTAGCACCACCATTGATAGGGATAATTGGGTTAACATCGAAATAAACAATTGCCGCCTCAGTTTCATTTGCGTTTTGAATCGACAGATAAACAAAATTCGCATCCCATGTTACGTACCATTGCGCAGCACCGCTGGGATACATATTTACATTGCCAGTACCATATTCGTTGGGGTCGATAATGTTATTGATAGTTGCGGTATTGTATTGCCCAAAACAAATTGAAGCAAAAACAACAAAAAACGACACTATCAATAATTTAACTTTGTACATCTTATTTGCCCATTCACCATTAATAAAAAGCAAGGGTAAAAGTAAAAATAAATAACATATTGTACAAATTACACTAAGGAAAAAGGGCGAAATTCGGAATTAAAAATGGAAAATTAAGTAAGTTGTTTAAGTGCTATGTTGACTTCGGTTTTGAAATTGAAACAAGGCATATTTTTCGGATTGCCTGAAAGCATTTTTACATAGAAATAAAATCGCGAAATTTAAAAGAGTCTTTGCTAAGAGCAGGATGAATAGAGTTGAAATTAAAATCGAACCCAACAACTTAATAACTACAAGTAAGGATTATTCTTTTTTTCGAAACCTATAGTTGTTGGCTCCATGTGGCCTGCATATACAGTAGTGTCTTCGGGAAGGGTGAAAAGTTTTTCGCGAATATTTTTTAATAACAAATTGTGATTGCCACCAGGTAAATCGGTGCGGCCTATACTCATGCGAAATAATACATCGCCACCTATAACCACGTTTTCTTTTTTATTGTAAAAACAAATACTACCAGGACTGTGCCCCGGAGCAAAAATGCAGTGCAAGGTTGTGGTGCCAAAAGATATTTCGTCACCTTCGTTCAACATCAGCTTAGGAGGTTCGCCAATATGCACTTTATTGAAACCATACATAGGAGCATAAGCAGGAACGGAAATAAATTGAGGTACTTCGAGGGAGTGACAATATGCAGGAATATTATATTGACTCAGCACAAAATGATTGCCCAACACATGGTCGATATGGCAATGTGTGTAAAGTAATTTTACCGGTTTAAGTTTTTTGTCGGCAATAAATTTTTTTAACTCGTTGCATTCCTCCTCTTCATAACAGCCGGGATCTATTATCACACATTCCAAAGTGTCGTCATACAACACATAAGTGTTTTCGCTAAACATGTTGAAAGTGAAACATTCTATTTTCATTTTGTTTTTTTGTGCAAATAGAAAAATAAAAATCGAATTATAGCTTTAATGATTGCAAACAAACTTCCCGAATACAATTCGCATAATAAATAAGAGATACATTAGGATGACAGGAGAAACTATTACAAGTGATATCACGACCAAAGTGTTTGTATTTACACAACGTTCCTAAACTTTTGAACTACTCCCTCACAAACCTCCCATACCACACCATTTCCTCCACCTGCAACTTTACAAAATAAAAACCACTTGCAAGGCTCTGAACACGTAATGTTTTTGTAAAATCTTTTGCCGTGCTTTTGCCCTCTTGGTGCATTACCTCATTGGCTAACGGTGTGTATATACTAAGTGTATAATTACCAAGCGGCACATTGTTTATTTTTATGTTTACTTCATTTGTTGCCGGATTAGGAAAGCATTGCATTAAGCCCCCTTGTAGGGGGTTGGGGGTATTGGTGAGGACAGATAAAGTATCACAAGGGCTCCCCACCAAAGGCCCTAAATCGTAGTTGATGTAGTTAGGGAAGGCAATGCCAACCCAAGCAGGGTGTTTGATAATATGTTGCACTACATTGCATGCCACTCCAGTTATATCAGGATTTTTTATAACATGCTGATAACCAATTGCAGAATTAATATAAATTTTATCATCTGCAGCTAAATACATCGTACTAAATTTTGTGGAGTCACCATCAAAGTAACCATCGTATACAGCAACCGTATCGCGCGAAATATTAAAATCGACATCGGCAGTATCATACTGGTAGATTTGGTCATTAAGATTTGAGCGATAAATTTTATTGCCATTGCCAGAAAAGCAAAAAATTGGCCCCAAGAATAACCAAGTTGTGTCAACTTGATTATTATAAGTAAATTGACCAGTGCATCTGTCAAAATCAAAAAGCATTAAGTTATTGTTCCAACAAATAGTAGCATACTTTGTTCCTTGTCTATTGAATATTGAATTATTGCCACTTGCTCTATAAATTGGAAAATTCATACTCTGAAAAAAAGGTCCATAAAACCCGGTAGGGGTATATAGAAAAGTAATAAAAGTACTGGTATCATCATCTTGTAAAACTATCCAGTAATCTCTTCCATTGGCATGTTTTACTGCTTGAAAGCCATCTCTGCAAATTTCGCTATTATATAATATATTGTTCCGCGATACCAAACCACCCAAACCATTGTTCATTGTTTTATCTAGTGTTGTGTACCATGTATTATAACTTGTGAATGTAAGAAAATTTAGAAAATTCTTGATTTGCCAATCTTTATGAAACAAGAGAATTTCATTTGGATTTGACAATGAGGGTAAGAAAAAAGCACCATTTGCTATTGGTTGACCATACGGCCAATTGTTGGTAATACTTGTGTAATCTAAAGTATCGGTACCAGGTATTAAATCTAAATTTTTATTTCCTATTCTAAAACCGTTTGTATAAAAAATTAATTGGCCAGCACTATCTGCAATTAGGGCAGATACAACGCCCATTAGCAATTCAGACGAGTCTAAATATTGATAGGTGGCTGTTCCATTGTCATAATTTGCCAAAATAAAATTTGAATCTATACTTGTATAATTATAACCTAAAAAGGCTAAATTATTTTTGTAGGTTTGTGAATAACACACAATAGAATGAACTAATAGAAAATACAAAGTTATTTTTTTCATCTATTATAAAATAAAAAAGCGAAGTTGGTCTAACACAACTTCGCTTTTAGTTCAGATTATTTTAAAATTATTATTTTACCCGTAATATCAACGGATGTGCCTTGCAACACGTAGCGATAAATTCCATTTGCATACAAGTTTGTATCTAAAATGTATTGCTGCTTTGCATTTAATTTTAGCTCTTGAATTTGTTTACCAAAACTATCAAATATCACAAGAATGTCAAATTGCAGATTGCCAAAATTGAAGTTTACAACATCTTTGCTTGGTATTGGAAATACATATACCTGCTCATGTTTGCTTACTTGCTCCTTCAAATTTGCATTTGCCAATTTCATGCTAACCCCTTGGCTTAAACAAACTGCGGCATCATTGTATGTGATACTTTCATCAAACAATTCTACAATTGGGCGAGCAAGATATACGGCAGGACCACCTATCAGCGGGCATTGTGTGGCAATATCAGTTGCATAAATTTGAAATGCAATCAATGAAAATGCAAATATCATTATTGCACTGTGTAACTTTGACGATAATAGACACAAACAAGCATTGTCCATTAATAGTAAATCCGTTTTGCCCTCGCGCACCCGTAACCCTAAAGGGTTCCAGAGCTCATTATCATTCTTTGGAAGATTTTTATTTGTTTGCATTTTTTTCTTGTTTTAGTTTTATCTTCTCTACTATTGTTTGCAAAACAATTTCAATATTATTTTCAACATCTTCATTTGTAAAACGAATTACTTCTATGCCTATATTTTGTAATTCCTCCGTTCTTGCTTTATCTTTTTCAATAACAAGTTTCAAAGCATGACAATAGAAATCGGCAATAAAAATATCAATAGGATGCTGAGGTTTGAATCTTACACCAAGTTTATTTTCTTTAAGATTTTCCCACAATGTTTTTTCACTCACGGTCATACTGTTACGAAGCATTTGCGCTTTGATAAACAAATCCGGTGATGCATTATAAAACATTTTTCTTTCCATTGATAAGCTACTTCTTTTATACGGCTGCGCCCTTTAGGGCCACGGGTGAGCGCAGGCAGTTGAGTATTAATTGCTCTAAATTAACACTTTTATCTTGAAATAATTAAATTTTAATTCATGCTGCCTTGTGCACGTGTAATCCAAAAGGGTGCCATCAGTCATTATCGTTTTGTGGTAAATTCGGCTTGTCCTCGCGCACCAGTATCAGTAATGATTGCCATGCTCCATTATTGTTTAGCATTTTTATTTTCCCATCGTTTATTATAATTCAATTGATTTTCGTATTTCGAATAAAATAAATTAAGTTTGTGGGGTTGGTGTAATTTGAAAATAATACTTTGGCACCGCATAAACCTTTATCCATTTATAGTTTAAAAAAAATCAATTATGATAAAAACATTGAGAAGCGTACGAACATTAGGGCAATTTATAATTGAGCGTCAGGCCGATTTTCCTTATGCCAAAGGCGAGTTGTCGCGCTTGTTGCGTGACATTGGTATAGCAGCAAAAATAGTAAACCGCGAAGTAAACAAAGCCGGATTGATGGATATACTTGGCGATTTGGGCACAAGCAATATTCAAGGTGAAGATCAAAAAAAACTGGATGTGTATGCCAACGAACAATTTATTTCGGCACTGCAATCGGGTGGTGAGTGTTGTGCAATTGCATCAGAAGAAAATGATGACATAGTTCATATCGATAACGAAGTATCGAAAAATGCTAAGTATGTGGTTGCTATTGATCCACTTGATGGATCATCCAATATTGATGTAAATGTTTCTATCGGCACAGTGTTTAGTATTTACAGGCGCATATCATTAAGCGGACCTGCCACTATGAATGATTTTTTGCAAAAAGGAACCGATCAGGTAGCTGCAGGATATATAACTTATGGCTCATCTACAATGCTTGTGTATACTACGGGCAAAGGCGTAAATGGTTTTACACTCGATCCATCAATTGGCGAATTTTGTTTATCGCATCCCGATATGATGTCGCCCAATGATGGAAAAATTTATTCGATAAATGAAGGCAACTATGTGCACTTTCCCGAAGGTGTAAAAAAATATATTAAGTATTGTCAGGTAGAGGATGATGCGAGTTCGCGGCCATATTCTTCAAGGTATATTGGTTCGCTTGTAAGCGATTTTCACCGTAATTTGATAAAAGGGGGTATTTATGTTTATCCATCCACATACAAATCGCCAAAAGGAAAATTGCGTTTATTGTATGAATGCAATCCATTGGCAATGATTGTAGAACAATCCGGAGGCCGCGCCACCGATGGGTTTATGCGTATTCTCGAAATACAGCCAAAATCATTACATCAACGTACACCACTTTTTATTGGTTCGCTCAATATGGTAAACAAGGCCGAAGAGTTTATGCTTAAATATTCTGCACCAGAGTCTTAAATAATTTTTTACCGGGTAACTTATTGCTCTTGAACATGTGTTTTCATTTTTAATTTAGCCATGACCGAACAATTTTTACACTACATATGGAAGTATAGGTTATTCGACCATCGTAACCTGATAACAACCAAAGGCGAAGTGGTTGAAGTTAAAAATCCCGGTATTCACAATCAGGATGCAGGCCCCGATTTTAGTCATGCCAAGGTGCGTATACATGGTACGTTATGGGCTGGTAATGTTGAGTTGCATTTGTTTACTTCGCAATGGATGCAGCATGGGCATCAAAATAATGAAGCTTACGATAACGTAATTTTGCACGTAGTGTATGAGCACGATGCAGATAATGATGACGGCATTCCGGTTTTGGAATTGAGGCATCACATATCATCAGATATATTGCTCAACTATGAGCGCATGATGCTTATAAAAGATGGTTTGCCTTGCAGCAATCATTTGCCGGTGATTGATGATTTTACCGCATCCAACTGGCTCGAACGAATGCTGATAGAACGCATAGAAGACAAAACAAAAGTTATTGATGAATCACTAAAACAAAATTCCAATAACTGGGAACAAACATTCTATCATTTACTGGCACGTAATTTTGGTTTCAAAACCAATGCTTTACCTTTCGAGTTGTTGGCAAAAAACACACCGGTGGAATACCTGGCTAAACACAAAGATCAACTGTTACAAATTGAAGCCATGCTGTTTGGGAATGCCGGATTATTGCCTGTCAATCCAATTAATGAATACGAAGCAAATTTGGCCCGAGAATACAATTTACTAAAAAATAAATTCAATTCAATAAGCACAAATAAAAGCCTCTGGAAATTTTTGCGTATGCGCCCGTTTAATTTCCCTACGGTGCGCATTGCTCAGTTTGCTGCACTCATACATAAGAGCGCACATTTATTTTCGAAAATAATTGATGTAAAAAATCTTAAAGAAATTCATCAGCTTTTCGATGTGCATGCTTCGCAATATTGGGATGAACATTATCATTTTGGTAAAAAGGCCGATGTGCAAAAAAAACATTTGGGCACCGATGCAATAAATAACATTACTATAAACACCATCGTACCTTTGCTTTTTTATTATGGAAAAATAAAAGACAGCGAACGGCATGTAAAGTTGTCGTTAAAGTTGTTGGAAGAAATTCCGGCAGAGCGTAATAATATCACAAAAAAGTTTTTAACTTTGAACGTGCAAAACGATAAGGCATCTATTTCTCAGGCGTTTATTCAATTGCATAATAATTATTGCATGCATAAGAAATGTTTGCAATGTGCTATAGGACTTAAAATAATGAAGCAATGAACAGCATTACCGAGCATATAAAAACATACATGGAACGTCATGCATATGGTGTATGTGATTGGTTGGGCAAGCGTATGAACATTCGCTCGGCACGCATACGTATGTTTTTTATTTATGCTTCTTTTCTCACTATTGGTTCGCCTATTATTATTTATTTGGTGCTGGCGTTTTGGCTCGACTTACGCAAATTGATGCAACGGCAGCGGGGAAGTGTGTGGGACCTATAAAATCAATTTCAAAATAGAAGAATACCCGTTTTTTCTAATACAAAAAAAAGCCCCACTTGATAGGTGAGGCTAAATTGAATCTTTCAAAAATTTACTTGTTTACTTTTTTAATGTATTGCTCTATGGCCATTGTCATGGAGGGTGCATCGGGCACAGGGGCTTTTACATCGAGGCGAAGGCCTGCATCAATTACCGATTGCGATGTGGTAGTTCCAAAAGCTGCAATGCGTGTTTCTTTTTGTTTGAACTTTGGAAAGTTTTTAAACAATGATGTAATTCCCGAAGGGCTAAAAAATACAATCATATCATAATTCACTTCGGCCAAATCCGATAAGTCGCTACAAACGGTTTTATAAATCACCGCCTTGGTATACTCTATATCATTATCCTTTAGTACTTCGGTAATTTCTTGTTTTGCAATATCGCTACAAGGTACAAGAAACTTTTCGGTTTTATGTTTTTTTATCACATCCATCAAATCGTAAATAGATTGCTTGCCAAAAAATATTCTGCGTTTGCGGTATTGAATATATTTTTGAAGGTAATATGCAGTAGATTCCGAAATGCAGAAATATTTGAAACGTTCAACATCAGTAATGCGCATGCTGGTGCACATACGGAAGAAATGATCGGCAGCATGGCGACTGGTAAGTACAATGGCCGTGTGGTCATTAATGTTTACTTTTTGTGTGCGAAAATCGCGGCCTTCTAAACCTTCCACATGTATAAAAGGCCTGAAATCTATTTTTAAGTTATATTTCTTGGCTAAGTCAAAATAAGGACTCTTGTCTGTGTCCGGTTGCGGCTGTGTTACAAGAATACTTTTTACTTTTGATGTAATTGCTTTTGTTAACGTCATACTTTTCTGGAGGCGAAACTGCTAAAACTTTAATTAAGTAAATTTATATAACCGATGCCAGCCTGGCTATTATCATGATTGGCAAAATTTCGAAAGCGCAAAGATAGAGAATTAAGTAATAAAAAGAAAATTCGGGAAGTCCAATCCAAATCTGTACAGTTTTTACCGTTCTGTATCCAAACATTATAATTGCTAGCAATACCGATGCCAATACTAAATATGGAACATATTGATGGCCAACGTAAGAAATAAGAATGAGCAGCGGTAACAGTAGTAATCCCAATATGATATTAACCAGAAATAGATTGTAAATATAGGTGGCTGCCGGTTTATCCATTTTAAAGAGAATGCCCAATGCCTTTACAAAAAACATTTTGGCCGAGTAAGCAATAGAAACCATTACTGCAAAAAAATAAACTTTACAAATCCTTTTCCCATCCACTCGGGTTTTATTAAGTAATATTCGCTTACCCTGTATATAAACAATGCCATTACAATATATGAAACTACATTGAGCACAACAGTAGCACGTTGAACAAGCATGTTTTCTTCGCGCACCACTTGATTGGCAGTGGTGCTGCTATAAAAAGATTTTATCAGTTGTTCGAAAACGCGGGCGTAATAAACTTTTATGATGGTGATAAAAACTACTATTACCAATAATACAACCGTATACCAATCGGGAGTTGGTTCGGTACGAGTGCGGGTGAAATATACCTTCGGTTGCAAATGGTGGGTTTCGAAAAACTGAGTGTAATTGTCAGCTTTTACAACCGTAGCGCTATCGAATTTGATTGCCTCAACAGTATTGGTACTTGTATCGTTAACGATATTGGCAACCGTTGAATCAATTATTTGACTCGTAGTTTTTTTTGCAATAACTTTTTCCAGAGTGTCTTCCACTTTGGGTTCTATTATTTGCTCTAATATTGTTGTGTCTTTTTGTTGGCTTTTCATTATCAGGTGCAAAAATACACAGGTTTTGCCATTATTGATTTAATGCAAATATTATTTTTACAAAAACAATGATGCCACTGTATCACCATAAATATTTCTCCTGTAAATATTATTGTTCAAATTTTATTTATCATCACCCTCTAAAATATTAATTCAATTTCGTTATGAATACAATTGCGGTAATAGGATGTGGCACCATGGGAAATGGTATTGCACAAGTATCATTACAAGCCGGCAATACTACTTATGTATACGACAACAATGAACAATCGCTTGGCAAGGCTAAACTAAGTATGCTGGCCACTTTCGACAGATTAATTGAGAAAGGAAAACTTACTATCGATTTAAAAAACCAATTCGCAAAACAGCTTCATTATACTTCGGTATTGAGTGATATTGCTGCATGCGATTTGGTTATTGAAGCTATTGTGGAAGATGTAAATATTAAACAACAATTGTTTATGCAAATTGAAACCTTGGTAAAGCCGGAGTGCATAATTGCTTCAAATACTTCGTCACTGTCGATAACTTCATTAGCATCGTGTTTGCAAAATCCATCAAGGTTTATTGGTATTCATTTTTTTAATCCGGCACCTGTAATGCCTTTAGTAGAAATAATTCCTGGTATTGCCACCGACAAAATTATTTTACAACAAACAATTGATTTAATTTCAAACTGGAAAAAACTACCGGTAACCGCAAAAGATACACCGGGTTTTATAGTAAACAGAATAGCACGCCCATTTTATGGTGAAGCAATTAGAACGTATGAAGAAGGCATTGCCGGTTTTGAAACAATTGATGCTGCTATGAAAACAATTGGCGGATTTAAAATGGGCCCTTTCGAGCTCATGGATATGATAGGTAACGATATCAATTTTAAAGTAACCGAATCGGTGTGGACGCAAATGTTTTTTGATGCCCGATATAGGCCATCACTTACTCAAAAAAGATTATTCGAAGCAGGTTATTTTGGAAAAAAAACGGGACAAGGATATTACAATTACGCTGCGAATCAGGCAACTGATGCTCCATCCACGGATAATGAATTGATGCAGAAAATATTTTTGCGAATATTGGTTATGCTTATAAACGAAGCTGCCGAAGCATTGTATTTGAAAATTGCCAGCCGCGATGATATAGATACTGCAATGACTAAAGGGGTAAACTATCCTAAAGGTTTATTAAAATGGGCCGATGAAGTTGGGTCGCAAAAATGTGTACAAATGATGGATGATTTATTCAATGCCTATCACGAGGAGCGATACAGATGCAGTATACTTTTGAGAAAAATGGCTTTGGAAGGCAAATTATTTTATCAATAAAAAGTTGCAGCGTTTATAAGAGTCTTCCTGCTAAAACATTTGCTCAAAAAATATTTAATCAATTACCATTTCGGGAATATCGCCCTCTACTATTAGCTTACCTGCAGTTGATTTTATTATGTGTTCAATAGTAACACCGGGCGCGCGTTCTATTAATTTAAATCCTCCTTCGGGCAAGACATCTAAAACTGCAAGTTCGGTCACTATTCTTTTTACACAGCGCAATCCGGTTATTGGCAAATCGCACTTTGGCAATAACTTCGATTCGCCTGCTTTATTTACATGCTGCATTGCAACAATAATATTCTTGGCCGATGCCACCAAATCCATTGCCCCGCCCATACCCTTCACCATTTTGCCTGGAATTTTCCAGTTAGCGATATCACCGTTTTCACTCACTTCCATGGCGCCAAGTATTGTTAGATCGACCTTCTGTGCCCTTATCATTCCAAAACTCATGGCACTGTCAAAAAAAGCTGAACCCGGCAATGTGGTTACGGTTTGTTTACCGGCATTTATCAGGTCGGCATCTTCTTCACCTTCAAATGGAAATGGCCCCATACCGAGTAATCCATTTTCCGATTGCAATACAACATTCATCCCCTCAGGAATAAAATTTGCCACAAGTGTAGGAATTCCTATTCCAAGGTTTACATATGATCCATCGCGAACTTCACGTGCTATACGTTTGGCAATACCGTTTTTATCTAACATAGTTTTTTATTTGCTACAAATTAAATGCTTATTCGTTACAAGCCAAAATGAGTTTTTTCAAAAAGGCATTTTTTATTATATTCATTTTGATTTTTAAGTCGCAAACTTCGAAAGCAGCATTGCAGATAAAATAATTGTGCGTTTGATAATTCGCATAGTAAAATAAAATAAAATGGAGCGACTTCATTATTTTCAAAAATAAATTGGGCTATTCACGATAGAACATTTTTCAACCCCATTGATATTGTTAAAGAAAACAATAAATGATGCAATTTGAAATTTAGCATTGATGGAGCGATTAAACCCTATTTATGCAAAGCCTTGTATATCATACCATGTAGTCATGCACTTTGAACTAAATATCTTCGAAAAATACCCAAAGATTTAGTTGAAGTATAATTCTGCAAGTGAGTATTTTTATTTCTCTTGCTCGTTTTTGAAAAACCCTTTCGTTTTGAGAATTAATTTTTTCATAAGTCCAATTTTTCTTAGGCATGTTTATTTACTGTCATTCAAATAGTACAAATGCGTGAATCATGTAACAGTTTTTAAAAATTGTGCAGTGGTTGTCTTTTTATGAGTAATCACCTTTGCAGATGTAATAATTCAGGACCAGACTAATTCCAAAATGAAATGGAAACGCTAACGGCACCAATAAAAAAAGAAAAGCTAAATGGAACATTAGTAAATGTTTCAAAAGAAAAAGCATTGGAAGTCATATTGACGAAGGAGTAAAATGTATTGGTGGCACATACTTTAAGAAAGACAAAAAATAATGAAAGAACTTGAAAAATTAAATCAGCAGGAAAAAAAATGTGTATGCTGAAACATTGCATCACAGTTTCATTACATATTCCAAACACGATTCAAAAGCGCGCAAAAATGTGCTCTTACATTTTGCTATCCCTATTTACATTAAAGGTCTTACTGCTTGATAAAAAATAAAATTAAAAAGAAATGGAAAATATAAATACAGAAGAAATGGAAAAAGAAAACATGGAAACAAATGTGAATGTTCTTAACGCTGCACAATCAGATAACCGATTAAATCAACAATCAATTCAAAACGATTCCAATGCTGGGGATAAATCAGGCTTGTGTTTTCTGGATTCAGAAGAAGTGGAAGTAAAAAAAACTTTTCAGAGAAAACCACAATTCAGGTTCAATGAAAATAATAAAAGGAAATTTTCCTGAATTTTTTCGTTTGTAATCTTATTGATAAAGGAATGAAACTGCAGTACTATGAAACTAACCCGCTATACATCAGCGTTGGCACCTTAGAAAATGAAATCACTGTTTCCTTTAACGCTAAGGATGAAATGCAAATTGGAAAACTTCTTTTTGCTAAATACCCTACTCTATGGAAAAACGATCCTAAAAATTAAAGAAATAACTGAGCGGTACTTCTCCTTTTTCCAAAACCAAAAGTTATTTGATGAGCTAACGGTAAGTATGCTGAAAGTATATTTGGTATTTCTATTTTAAAAATTCTTCCGGTATTTTGGGAGCAACAGCAATAGTAAACATCATGATTTGCACATTGTGTTCCTTTCCATCATCAATTAATGTGATCGTATTGTCTTCCTGTCTCTTTCCATCAGCAGTACACGTCATTTCCCTGTGCTGTTATTTTGAGTAACCACAATATGATAGACGGAATTCTTATAACGGTAATGAACTGTAAATGATTCCCACGTTACCGGAATACATGGAACGACTTTTAGCTTGCTGCCCTTTTTTTGTAAACCAAGAAAAGATTCTGTGATAAGCCGGTACATCCAGCCGGCAGAACCTGTGTACCAGGTCCAGCCACCACGCCCTGCATGTGGTGTGCGTGCATACACATCTGCCGCTATCACATAAGGCTCCACTTTGTAAACAGCAATTTCTTCGGCAGTTTTTCCGTGGTTCACGGGATTGATCATATTCAATAGTTCCCACACGCGTTTATGATCTCCAAGCTTTGCAAAAGCCATCGTCAACCAAACAGCAGCGTGCGTGTATTGCCCGCCATTCTCTCTTACTCCGGGCACATATCCTTTAATGTATCCGGGGTTCAAATCTGATTTGTCAAAAGGTGGTTCTAATAGCTGAATAATTTCTGTATCTTTTTGTACAAGGTTTTTATATGCTGATTCCATCGCAGTATCTATGCGCCTGGTATTTCCTGCTCCCGATAAAACCGACCAGCTTTGCGCAATGGAATCAATTTTACATTCTTCATTAACTGAAGAGCCAAGTTGTGTGCCATCATCAAACCAGGCACGTTTATACCAATGTCCATCCCAGGCATGCTTATCAATATTTTCCTTTAATTGCTGTGCCTGTTTTTTACATTCATCAGCAAATTCTAAATCGTTTTGTATACGTGCAACCGGTTCGAACCGGGTTAAAATATCATAAAGAAAAAATGCCATCCATACACTTTCACCTTTTCCTTTGTTACCTACTTTATCAAAACCATCGTTCCAGTCTCCGGTGCCAATTAACGGTAAGCCATGTTCACCATACTTGAATCCATGTTTAATTGCAAGCACACAATGGTCATATAATTTAGCAGCTGAAACCGATTTTACAGGTGTATCATAATAAGACTCTTCACCATGATTCAATTGCCTTCCTTCAATGAAATATGCAGGTTCATTAAGTATTGAAAAATCCTCAGTTTGCAAAACATAAAGAGCAGTAGCAAATGGCAACCAAAGAAAATCATCGGAGCAATAAGTACGCACACCATTGCCCGTTGGCGGATGCCACCAATGTTGTACATCACCTTCTTTAAACTGCCTTGATGCGCAAAGTAAAATTTGTTCGCGCGCAAGTTGAGGAGCTACTTGAAGAAGTGACATTACATCCTGCAATTGATCCCTGAAACCGAAGGCGCCACCTGATTGATAAAATCCGCTGCGACCCCAAAGCCGTGCAGAAAGTGTTTGATAAGTCAGCCAGCCATTCGTTATCATGTTAAGAGCTGCATCAGGAGTTTCTATCTGCAAAGCGCTTACTGTGTGTTTCCAATATTTTTTTACTTTTTCAAATGAATCGGATGCTGCGACACTTCCCTTGAATTGCTTTACAATTGAACTGGCATCATGTGAGTTTTTTCCTGCACCCAATCTGAAAATAATTTCCTTCTCCTCTCCATCTGCCAGGTCAAAAGGAACCTGTATAGCCGTGCATGGATCTAAGGCAAGTCCAATTTTTCCTGAAAGTTTTTGTCGTGACATTGCATCAGGGTTTTGCAAGGTGCCGTTGCGGCCAATAAATTCGGCCCTGTCACAGGTAAATGATTTTTTCAAATTGTCCACATCAAAAAATGCAACGCGATTATTAAATTCAGTGTTGTACGGATTTTTTGCAAAGACTGCACCGCTGTCAGGATCAATTTCTGTATGAATGTGCATGATGGTTTTCCATCTGCTGCTGTCAAGAACCCACTCTATATATCCTGTGGCTGAAAGCTTTCGAGATCTGCCGGATTGATTTCGTATTTTTAGTACATTAAATTTAACGGCTGCTTCCAAATCAACATACACGGTCATTTCAGAATAGATTCCATCTTCAATATGTTCGAACACGCTATATCCAAATCCATGGCGTGTGACGTAGGGTGTTTCACCGCCTGATGGAAGAAGAGTAGTGGACCAAAACTGCCCGCTTTCATAATCACGAATGTAAAATGCTTCGCCACCCTTATCACAAACAGGATCATTCTTCCAGGGCGTGAGGCGCAATTCATGCGCATTCTCTGTCCATGTATACGCAGTTCCGCTTTCAGAAATAACAGTTCCAAAATTTGGATTTGCAATTACGTTTACCCATGGGGCCGGAGTTTTATTTTTGTCATCAACAACAATAACATATTCATTTCCGTCAGCAGCGAAACCTCCCTTTCCATTGTAAAAGATCAAATCTTTTGGCAATTCAATTGGTGTTATTGACTTTATTGTTTGTACCGGAGTGATGTACGGGATAATCACCTTTGGAAGTTGTTTGCGTTTAATATGATCTGCTAATGTTCCCCCGCTATCCGAAATATTAATACGGGCTACGGTTTGAAATAGTATGCGATCTTCGTGTGAGATTTGGTCTGCCGCTCTTACAAAAACTCCTCCCGGACGATCTTTGTATTCAACAGGAATAAGTGCATCAATTTCATTTTGAAAATCCTGACGGTACACATTATGCTCTTCGTTCCATATTACCAAATCAACAGCGAGACCTTTTAATCGCCAATACGCATGTGCCTGAACAAGTTGCTTTACCAAATGCATGTTAGCATGATCTTCAATTTTCAAAAGAACAATAGGTAAGTCTCCTGAAATGGAGTAGCCCCACAATCCTGACTGACCGCGATGATTGCTGATAAGTATGGCAGCATCGGCACGAAATACAGAATTAATAAACAAAATGGAACTTGCAAGACGTCCGTATTATTGCGCTTCTGCCTCTGAAGCATTAATTTGTCTCAATACCACCTGACTATGCGTCCATGCTAATTCAAACACCCGATCCTGATGATGCTTATCCTGATATTTATCAATCAGGCTTTCACATACATCCCTCGTTTCACCAATGCCTGTAATCATTTCAAGTGTAATTACTTCGTCCGGTTCAAGTATTATTTTGTATCGTATTGCAACAATCGGATCTAATACTGATCCCTGGCTACCCGAAAGCGGACCCGGTTTGTACATCACCTGCGGATTTACGTTAGTGTTGCCACGACCGATAAACTCCATCCGGTTGGTTTCATAAGATATTTCTTCAGGATTTTTTCCCTGTATGGTCATCAAATGAAACATCCATGGTGGTGTCTCTTCGGCTGAACGGGATCTGCGTGTACAAATAATGGCATGTTGTGGCGCAAGTATCTCTGTTTGCACAAAAAGATTGCTGAATGCGGGCTGCATCAAATCTGAAGCAAATGCTGCAAGTACTACTTCGGAATAACTGGTAACCTCAATAGTTCTCTGAACAGATGAAGAGTTTGTTATGCGAACTCTTCTCATCTCTATATCATCTTCGGATGAAACTACAATTTCAGTATGTGTTTCTATTTCGTTATTGGTGCTGCGAAAGTCAACACGACCTAATGAAAATGCGGCTTCATACTTTTCACTTTTTTGTAAGGTTGGTTGATGCGTATTGGACCAATACTTGCCGCTTTTCACATCACGTATGTAACAAAATGTTCCCCAATTATCGCATGTGCCATCTTCACGCCAGCGGCTAACAGCCAAATCTTTCCAACGACTGTAACCTCCACCCGCATTTGTTACCATTACATGATACCTTCCATTTGACAATAACTGTACTGCAGGTAAAGGTGTATTAGGGCCGTTGATTACTCTTGTTTCAGCGCCAACCTCTACAGCATTGATATCAGCAATATCGGTAGTGTGGGCATAAAATGCAGTCGCTTTTGGAATACGTTCCTGCAATAATAAAAGTGCGGCCTTGAATTGTGGTTCGGCTTCAAAATATTTTTGCATGGGTTTGTCGAGCAGCAAATATGCTAATGACAATAAACTCATGCCCTGATGGTGCGCCATGAATGCGTAAATAATAGCGCTCGATTGTCCGCGTTGCAACCGCGATGGTGTATAATCTATGGCTTCATAAAAACCGTATCGTCCTTCAAATTTATTTTCAGCGAGAAGTTGTAGATTTTTACATGCTTTTTGCGGTTCCACCATGAGTGCAAGAGCCGATGCATATGGAGCAATAACTGAATCTTCTTCAAGCCCGCGTTTCAATCCTAAACCCGGGGCACCAAATGCACGGTACTGATATTGTGAACCGGCATTTATCATATTGAATGCAGATTCTGATATACCCCATGGCATACCTTTTTGTTTGGCATAATCAATTTGCCATTGAACGGCAGCTTTATAGGTTTGGTCAAGCAGTGTATTTTCATAAGTAGGCATTACCAAAAGTGGCATCAGGTATTCGAACATAGAACCACTCCATGAAAGAAGAATAGGGTCGCCTTCTACTTTTGTAAGCAAACGTCCCAATGCAAACCAACTCTCTTCGGGCAGTTTTCCTTGTGCAATGCCAATGAAAATAACAAACCTGGCTTCAGATGCCAGCAGGTCATAAAAACTTGCATCAATATGATGTTCCTGCACATTGTAACCAATGGTAAACAGATTGCTTGATTTATCATAAAGGAAATCCCATTCCATTTCTGATAACTCATTGCACTGTTGCGCAAGATTTTCAACTGCATAAATTCTAACTTCAGCAAGGCGGATGGAATCAGCTAAAGAAGCTTTAAATAATTCAAGCCATTCCTTTTCATCTGCAGTATTGTTTTCATTTTGCTTACCGTTCACTTCAACAGCTAATTCATTTGCTGATTTTAATAACTCAGCCAATGTTTCATTTGTACGAATGGAAAAATAATTTTCAAACCTGGGAGGAACGTTAGCCAACAAGTCCCAGGGTGCAAACATTTTAAAGTCTTCATTCAGAATTTCCAATTGTTTATTCAATGTTTGCTTCCACCAATAGGTTTCACTCGCTAAATCGTTATTCAGTTTTTCATAAACAGGTATGAAGTTTTTTGTCAACTTCTCTATATGTAATTTCTTATCGCTATGTGAAATTAAATCAGCTACGCTTGATGCTTCTAAATCAATATTAAATTGGTTCAGCAATTCAATATCTTTTTCTTCCATTGTGTCTATAAGAACATGCAAGGTATCCCTTAGCCCTTCAAATAATTTTCGATCAATTATTTTTTGATTTGGTACTGCGAGTAATCCTTGTTTCAATATCAGCAAATGCCCGGCAAGATTTCCACTATCAACAGTTGAGATGTATTTGGGCAATAAAGGATTCAAAGATTGGGTATCGTACCAATTGTAAAAATGTCCTCGGTACCGCTCCATTTTTTTCATTGTGCTTAGCGTCTTCGTTGTTTGTTCAATAAGCTGTGAAGCAGTTATGTAACCAAACTCGAAGGCGGATAAATTTGCAAGCAATGAAATCCCAATGTTTGTAGGAGATGTACGATGTGCTATCAGTTCAACCGGTTGTTCCTGAAAATTATCTGGCGGCAGCCAATTGTCTTCAGCATCAACAAACCGCTCGAAGTAACTGTAAGTCTTACGCGCAAGTTTTCGTAAAAAAACATTTTGTTCTGCGGTGAGCAGCGAAACTTTTTTCGCTAATGGTTTGCTCAAAAACCACGTAGTAAAA
>JADKFV010000044.1 GCA_016717325.1 Bacteroidota bacterium
ACTCAAAATATATCCGTATTCCAATTATTTACATTTAAAAACAAGCCAATATCCAAATCAATTGTTGCACGTATAATACCGTTTGGCGCGCATGTATTGCCTGCAACGCTTGTAGAATTGCAACCAAATATTTGATAGTTGTAATTGCTTTGAACGGTTTCTATGCCGTCACATTCGATAGATACCAGGTCCCATTCGCCTATTTGTGGTACCGGTGCATTAACGGGTGGTATTGCCAAGTCAGACTTTGTAGGATAATGCTTTAGCACTTGATGTAAATTTGAAGCATTATTATTTTGTTCATAATTTATTGGAAAATCATCGGGATAATAACTTGATGAAGATTCACATCCAGTTTGCGTTTTTGTATTTATTTGCCAATGGTTAAAAAACTTTGGTACATCTAATAATTGCGGATCATTCTCTTCACTACATCGCATTGTTTTGAATTTGAATTTCAACTTTGCTCCAATATTAAAATTAGGCACCGCAGTATTCAAACTCAGAAGTGTATTAGTAATAATGCTTTTACAAAGTTGAACAGTCGTTGTTTCGGGTATTAAGGGCAAAATTGACCAATTTGTTCCGTCATGGGTATATGTAATATTGCAAGAAAGTGGATCAATAAGGCTAAGCACATTGGCATTTAGAGGTGTATTTGAATAAAGCGTATTTTCAAAACTTTGCAATTCACAATTGCCATTATTTTCAAATTCATATTCATATTCCAATGCATTAGTTAAATTATTAAAACAACTAAAATCATCTTCATAAGCTAATGTCGTGCTCATATTTGGCGATATTCTCGTAATTTTTATGTTAGCTTTATCATCTTGAACAAAGTCATATTCAGTTTCAATAACTTTTAAACACGAAGTGCAAAAATCGTTAGAGGTTTGATATGAACCGCACCACCAACTAAAATTTATTTTTTGCTTAGTGCTGCATGAGGTTAAGCATGTAGTGCCTGGTTTCAATGAGTAAGTCATTTTAAATTTCAAAATTTCGTTTGCCGAAAAGTGTTTAAAAATTATTGCATTGGAATTAAAGGCAATATATGCACTTGTTCCAAAATCATAATACTCCAATTTTGTTATGTCCACCTGATTGCAATAATCACCCACCACTTCTAATTGAAAATTTAAATCAGCTTGACTTTGCGTTATATTTTGATATTCAAATTCTATGAATTGGGCTTGATTGAAATTATTGGTGGGTGCATAATGAATCACCACAGGGTCGGTGAATGAATTTGGAACTTTATCTATAACTATATTTTCATCTATGGCATCAGTATAAAAATTTTGGTAGGGGGGCAGAAGGAATGTTCCATTAAGCTTAGTGATGTTATAACTGTTGTTAGCATTATCAGTTATGGTAATTTTAATATCCTTGCTTTGAATTTGAATTGGTGGAATCTCATTGATGCTACAATCAACAAATAAATCGAAAATAAATTCTGTACAGCTGCCGTTCAAGGTTATAATAATTTCATTATTCAATGAGAGTAATGTTGTGCCGCAATTTTGCCCTGCTTTAGGCACTATTTTTAGTTGAGATGTGCCCCCCCCCCGCAATTGGATATTGGTGGAACAATGGTTGCTGTAATGGTTAATGTAGTGGCCGGAAATGGTGTTTGAGTAGGGCTTTCAATGCTATATTCCACAGTACTGCAAGTCGCCAATACTGATGGTGTATTCAACGCAACATTGATAGTTTGTTGTGCTTGTACAATGTTAGAAATGTATAAGCAAACAAATAAAATAAACCCTTTAATAATAACTGTAATCTTTTCCATAATAATATATTTTAAATTTACCCAAAGATATAAAAATTAGAATTGCAAAAGGAAATTGTTTTGATATCATCTAACTTATATCCGGAAATAAATTTACGATGATAAAAAAATGGTGTTCAATTTTTTTTAAGAAGATTTAACACAGGGCTGCAAAAAATATTTTTAGCTGAATAATATTTTCGGCACGGTAATAATAAATCATTTCACAATAAAATAAATTGCTACACATTTTCTTTTCGCATTGCAAATCTTACTTTTGCACTCGATTTTAAAAAATGGTATTAACCAATATTGTCATTCATCATTAAAAAAAACAAATTACTATGGCATTCGATTTAGAAATGATAAAGCAAGTGTATGCAAACATGCCGGGCAAAATAAACGCAGCACGCACATTGCTCAACCGCCCACTCACCCTTACCGAAAAAATATTATATGCCCACCTCAGCGAAGCCTTACCGGCAGCGCCTTTCGAGCGTGGTGCTTCGTATGTAGATTTTAATCCCGATCGTGTGGCCATGCAGGATGCTACTGCGCAAATGGCGTTGTTGCAATTTATGCAAGCCGGCCGTAAGCAGGTTGCAGTGCCATCAACCGTGCATTGCGACCACTTGATACAAGCCAAAGAAGGAGCAGTAAAAGACCTCGCCACCGCCAACGATAAGAACAAAGAAGTGTATGATTTTCTTGCATCAGTAAGCGATAAATATGGCATCGGATTTTGGAAGCCCGGTGCAGGAATTATACATCAGGTAATATTGGAAAACTATGCCTTCCCGGGAGGGTTGATGATTGGCACCGACTCACACACGGTAAATGCCGGAGGCCTGGGAATGATTGCCATAGGCGTTGGTGGTGCCGATGCATGCGATGTGATGGCTGGATTGCCATGGGAATTGAAAATGCCAAAACTTATAGGAGTGAAGCTGACAGGCCGTTTGAGCGGTTGGGCATCAGCAAAAGATGTAATATTAAAAGTGGCCGGCATACTTACCGTAAAAGGAGGCACCGATAAAATTCTCGAATATTTTGGCGATGGCGCAAAGGCAATTTCATGTACAGGCAAAGGCACAATATGTAACATGGGTGCCGAAATTGGCGCTACCACATCCATATTTGGTTACGATAAAAAAATGGGCGACTACCTGCGTGGTACCAGCCGTGCCGATATTGCCGACATGGCCGATGGCATTGCCGCCCACCTTTGTGGCGATGATGAGGTATATGCAAATCCCGAAAAATATTTTGACGAAGTAATAGAAATAAACCTTAGCGAACTGGAACCACATGTGAATGGTCCATTTACGCCCGATTTAGCTTGGCCACTAAGTAAGTTTGCTGCTGCTGTGCGCGAAGGTGGCTGGCCTCAACAACTGAGTGTGGGTTTAATTGGATCATGTACCAATTCATCGTACGAAGATATAAGCCGTGCTGCATCAGTCGCAAAACAAGCTGCCGATAAGGGTTTGGTGGCACGCAGTGAATTTACCATCACTCCCGGTAGCGAGCAGGTGCGTTATACAGTTGAGCGCGATGGATTCCTCGAAACGTTTACAAAAATTGGCGGTGTGGTGTTGGCAAATGCTTGCGGACCTTGCATTGGTCAGTGGGCTCGACATGGTGCCGAGAAACAGGAAAAAAATTCCATTATCACTTCCTTCAATCGTAACTTTAGTAAGCGTGCCGATGGCAATCCCAATACACATTCGTTTGTGGCAAGCCCCGAAGTGGTTACGGCATTTGCCATTGCCGGTGATCTGACTTTTAATCCCGCAACCGATTATCTTACAAATGATAAAGGCGAAAAAATAAAACTCGATGAGCCTGCAGGTATCGAGTTGCCACCAACAGGATTTGCCGTAAAGGATGCCGGATTCCAAGCCCCTGCCGAAGATGGTAGTAAGGTAGAAATAAAAGTGTCGCCAACGAGCGATCGTTTACAATTGCTTGCACCATTTGCAGCTTGGGAAGGTGTGGATTTAAAGGGCCTGAAATTATTGATTAAAGCAAAAGGAAAATGCACTACCGATCATATAAGCATGGCAGGCCCATGGCTTAAGTTTCGCGGTCATCTCGACAACATCAGCAACAACATGCTTATAGGAGCAGTAAATGCTTTTAACGAAAAAACCGACAATGTAAAAAATCAACTTACGGGCGAATATGGCTCGGTGCCGGCAGTGCAGCGCGCTTATAAAGCAGCAGGTATTGGCAGCATTGTAGTGGGAGACGAAAACTATGGTGAAGGATCATCGCGTGAGCATGCCGCAATGGAGCCACGTCATCTGGGCGTTCGTGCCATTCTTGTAAAATCGTTTGCACGTATCCACGAAACCAATTTGAAAAAACAAGGTATGCTTGCACTTACGTTTGCAAACAAAAGCGATTACGAAAAAATTCAGGAAAACGATTCAATCGATATAACCGGCCTTACCGAATTTGCACCCGGCAAGCCATTAACTCTTGTATTCAACCATGCCGATGGTACTGCGGATACGGTTATAGTTAATCATACTTACAATGCACAACAAATAGAATGGTTTAAAGCCGGAGGCGCACTTAATATTATTCGCAAGCAAGTAGCATAGTGTTATAGCTTCTTTATCAAGCGTTGTTGATTTTCAATATAATATTTGATGTTAAGTGTAGGTTATCATTTTCAGATTATGCCATATTAATCATTAGTGAGCAATTTATACCATGGAGGTTCAAGTATTAGTAGCAGGTGGTTTACACTGTTGGAAATACTACATTTATTAATAACTATGTTCCGGAGCGAAAAGACAATTGCTTGCTTCTTTTCTTGATTAAAATTTTAATCATTTTGCGAAAGATTTCATATTAGCAAAAAAGGTTTCTGCAGATTGAAAATGGATCGAAGTAAAAGTGTTTTCAATAGAATGTATAGCTCAATTGCTATGAATAAGATAGCAATGAATTTTGTTTATTTGAATATTAATAAATTCCACTTGGCGTTATCTATGGTGAAATGTACACTTACCGCCAAGTTGAAATATTTGCAGACATATGCATTTTTGAAAGAAAGCACCCCGTAATACTGATGAACTCACGCAATACAGAATTTTGAATGCAATAAAAATCAATAATTCCACTTGGCGGTATCTATAGTAAATTGCATACTTACCGCCAGGTTGAAATAGTTGCCTACATGTGCATTTTTAAAATAATGCACCTCGTAATGCGCATGAAATCAAGCAATTCGGAATTTTGTATACAATAAAAATCAATAATTCTACTTGGCGGTATCCATAGAAAATCGCATACTTACCGCCAGGTTGAAATAGTTGCAGACATATGCGTCTTTGAAAAAAAACACCTCGTAATGCCCATGAAATGACGCAATGCGGAATTTAGTATACAATGAAATCAATAATTCCACTTGGCGTTATCAACAGTAAATTGCATACTTACCGCCAAGTTGAAATATTTGCAGACATATGCATTTTTGAAAGAAAACATCTCGTAATGCCGATGAACTTACGCAATACAGAATTTTGTATTCAATAATAATCAATGATTCAACTTGGCGGTATCTATAGTAAATTACATACTTACCGCCAGGTTGAAATAGTTGCAGACATATGCATTTTTTGGAATGAAGCACCTTGTAATACCCATAAAATCATGCAATACAGAATTTTGTATTCAAGAAAAATCAAGAATTCCACTTGGCGGTATCTATGGTAAAATGTATATTTACCGCCAACTGGAATTTATACAAAATGGAACTAATAGGTAGAGAAGACGAAAAGCAAGCGCTTTTAAAATATTGCAGTTCGTCAAAATCTGAATTTGTAGCTGTGTATGGCAGGCGCAGGGTTGGCAAGACATTTCTCATAAAGCAATACTTCAATAACGAGTTTACTTTTTATCAAACCGGCCTGAATAATGCAACATTAAGTGAACAACTCGAAAATTTTGCCAATGCAATTAAAAAGTATTTTAAGGTAAAAAAACTTCCAACCGTTAATAGCTGGTTCGAAGCTATTCAAGTATTGATTTCATTTTTGGAAAAAAGCACTGCCAAAAAGAAAATTATTTTTTTAGATGAATTGCCCTGGATGGAAACCAAAAATTCCAGATTCCTTACTGCAATAGAATACTTTTGGAATAGCTGGGCAAGTGCAAGAAGAGATATTGTACTTATTGTGTGTGGTTCTGCTGCATCTTGGATTACCAATAAAATTTTAAATAATAAAGGTGGTTTACACAATAGAGTTACAGGCAGGCTGAAACTTAATCCATTTACACTATTAGAAACCAAACATTTTTTGAATGCAAAGGGTTGTACGTACAACAATTTTCAATGTGTACAAGCCTATATGGTTTTTGGTGGCATACCTTTTTATCTGGAGCAATTTGACAAAAAGCTAAGTGCAACGCAGAATATAAATAAATTATGCTTTGGTGGAAAAGCCTTTTTTAAGAACGAATATGAACAACTGTTTAAATCATTATTTATAAAACACGAACGCCATATAGCTGTAGTGGAAGCCATGGCAAAAAAGAATAAAGGGTGTTCGCGACAAGAGATTTTAAAGCATATTAAAGTTGCTGATGGTGGTAGCTTGAGCAGAATTTTACTTGAATTGGAGGAAAGTAATTTTATCAGAAAGTATCCATCTTATCCGAAAAAAAGCAGAGAGTCGGTTTATCAATTGATTGATTTTTATTCGCTCTTCCATTTAAAATTCTTGAAGCATGCAAGTAGCTTGGACGAAAATTATTGGCTTAAAACCAACAACACTAGTGAGAATCTTGCATGGGCCGGATATGCATTCGAAATGGTTTGTTTGCACCACGTTCCCGAAATAAAAAAGGCTTTGGGCATTAGTGGAATACAAACCAATACTTTTGCATGGTTCGATAGAAAAGCACAAATAGATTTAGTAATTGACAGAAGCGATCAGGTGATAAACCTGATTGAAGTGAAGTACAGTGCCACAGAGTTTTTAATCACAAAAAAGTATGAAGCACAACTGCGAAACAAAATTGGAACATTCCAGGAGGTAAGCAAATCGAAAAAAGCAACATGGCTGATTATGCTTACAACCTTTGGTTTGAAGGCCTCTCCATACAACAGTTTAGCACAAGACACTATTGACATTGAAGCCTTCTTCAAATAATCGAAATTTTAATATCAATTCATCGTAGAGATTTAAATTTACGATTAAAGTTATGTGTTTGAAGAAAGTTTTACCGGTATAATCATATTTATTTTAGCAAAGTTGATTTTAGGTTATAATGTTAACATCACAAGTTTATTCGAACAAGTCTCTTTCCAAAAAATTGGGAATCGAATCTGGTTATGTTATTAAGTTGATTAATGCGTCCGAAGGTTTTTTGCAAGTATTGCCCGACTTGCCACACGACATTTTTTTGCAACGAGAATACCCCGCTAAGGGATTTTATCCACGTGTTTGTTAATGATAAGTAATCGTATTTTACAAATTTGGTAGCAGTAAAAAAGGAAATGAAACAAAACGGGATGATATGGATTTCGTGGCCCAAGAAATCATCAAAAGTAGAAACAGATATTGACGAAAATGTTATTCGTAATTTTGCTTTGCAAAATGGTTTAGTTGATATAAAAGTTTGCTCGGTTAATAATACATAGTCGGCACTTAAGTTTGTTATTCCTGCAAAGGATAGAAAGTGATATTAATTCTTCAATTACTTCTAAGATAAATTCAAAATAGCATCATCGTTGAAAAATTTGTTATTCATTTTGTTGAACATGATTTAAGGCAAACGAAAAATTATTGAGCCAGTAATTAAACTCATTACCAAAAAACAAAATCAACCTAATAATCAATAACTAAATCCTAACTCCACTTGCCAGAAACTGTTGCACATCGCCCCCGTTGCGCAGTATATCGCGCACTATGTTCGATGCAATGGCATCATACTCGGGAGCTGTAAGCATAAATACAGTTTCTATTTCGGGTGCAATTTTACGGTTCATTTGTGCTATGGCGCTTTCATACTCGAAATCGGTAAACGAACGCAGGCCACGCACAATGTAATTTGCATTTTGGGCACGACAAAAATTTACGGTCAATCCATCGTAAGCAATTGCTGTAATGTTGGGTTCATTGATAAACGAATCTTTTATCCATTGCAAACGTTTATCAATATCGAACATCGATTGCTTACTGGAATTTTTTCCTATGCCAACAATCAATTTATCGAACAATGTTGCCGAACGTCTTATTATAAATTCATGACCAATGGTTATGGGGTCGAATGAACCGGGGAAAATTGCAATGCGACTCATCAAAAAATTAATTTGTGAAAAGCTATATTAATATTTTTTTCGTTGTGCACCCGCAGGTGGTTTTTGTGCGCCTCGTGCAGGTGGGCGTATCTGGCGCTTTTGTGCTTTTATTGGTGCACCATTTCCTTGTTGGTGCTCACGTATTTCTGCAAGCTTAAATCCGTCACTCAGACGCAAATCTCCTTTCGATAATTCGCGGAGTTGATCAATAATTAATTGATCGTCAAGCGATTCTTTGTTCCATGTAACATACAGCAGCTTCATAAAATTTGCAAGATCAACTATCAGTTTTTGCTTCGATGGTCCATCGGCAATTAAGCGAATTTCTGCAATCATTTTTTCTACTGTTTTGCCATAATGTGCATAGCGAATTTTATAGGTCGGGTAACTTAATTTTTTTGGCTTTACCTGATAAGTCATTACCGATGGAATAGGAAATGGCGAATCGACATCCAATTTAAAATTAGAGATAATGAAAAGGTGATCCCAAAGTTTGTGTTTAAAATCCACCACATCGCGCAAGTGTGGAAGCATTGTACCCATCACATTCACAATTGATTGTGCATGTAAATTGCGCATTTCACGGTCTTCTATCAAACACGTTTGTTCTATCATTCGTTGAATATGTCGGCCATATTCGGGAATTACTAATTTATTTCTTGTTGTGTTGTATTCCATTTTAAAAATTTGAATATGCGGCAAATGTAAACTTTTTGTTCATACTGCGTTATTGTATCATGGGTATGTAAACGTGATATTGGTCAAAATGTTGAGTAAATTATTTTTTTTGTCTTTTTATTAATGTTCGAAAAACTACTTTCGCGCAAAAAATATAGCGATGATAACACAACAACAGGTAATAGATGCGTTGAGCAATGTAGAAGAACCCGATTTGAAAAAGGATCTTGTAACGCTTAACATGATAAAGGATGTTGCCGTTGATGGTAACAATGTAAGCTTTACCGTTGTACTCACCACGCCAGCCTGCCCGCTGAAAGAATTGATCCGCAATGCCTGCATAAACGCGGTGAAGTACTATGTAAGTCAGGAGGCTGAAGTAACTGTTAATCTAACTGCCAATACAACGCGCAGCACCAATGCCGATGATGTGCTGCTGCCGGGAGTAAAAAATATTATTGCTGTGGCAAGTGGCAAAGGTGGAGTAGGGAAGAGCACCGTAACAGCAAATATTGCAGTGGCTCTTGCTCAAACCGGTGCCCGTGTAGGAATTATAGATGCCGATATTTTTGGCCCATCCATTCCAATCATGTTTGGTTTACAGGATGAGCGATTGTTTGTTGAGGAAAAAAATGGCAAAACAATGATGATTCCTGCTTCACGATTTGGAGTAAAGGTGTTATCGATAGGATTTATTGCCGACACCAATCAGGCAATTGTGTGGCGTGGCCCTATGGCATCGCGTGCTTTGAAACAACTTATAAGCGATGCCGAATGGGGCGAGCTCGATTACCTTTTTGTGGATTTGCCTCCAGGCACCAGCGATATACATCTTACATTGGTAAGTGCAGTTCCACTTACCGGAGCGGTTATAGTTTCTACCCCACAACAAGTGGCACTTGCCGATGCACGAAAAGCAATAGGCATGTTTCAAATGGAAAGTATACACGTACCGATATTAGGACTTGTGCAAAACATGGCATACTTTACTCCTGCCGAGTTGCCCGAAAATAAATATTATATTTTTGGTAAAGATGGTGGCGAAAAATTAGCTACTGAACTTGGTATTCCTTTCCTTGGCGAAATACCAATAGTGCAGAGCATATGCGATGGTGGCGATCAAGGCATTCCTATTGTAATGGACGAAGATTCGAAAGCGGCAATTGCATTTTATACCGCAGCACGTAATACCGCACAGCAAATTGCAATACGCAATGCACATCAGCCACCAACACAACGTGTAATGGCGGCAGGTTTTTAAATTTTATTTTGGCACAATTTTTATCATGTGGATATGGAATTAATATATCCACAAAACTCAAAAAGAAAAAATGGAAGAAGAAGAATTCATTTATAATATGCGCAGCGAACTCGAAGATAAAAACAGAGAGAATATGGTGCGCATAAACGAACTGATGGAAAAAGGATATTCTGCAGAACGTATAGCTCGTTACCTGATGCTTGAAGAAGAGGATGTGAGGAAAATAATGGAAGAATCTGGTTTGGAAAATGATGAATTGGTTTAGACTTACCATTCATACTTTATAATTCTACAGTTTACTTTTGCTGACTTTTTGAAATTAGATCCTTTTCCCGATCTTAAAAATTGAAACTGTTGTTACCAATAACAAGCACACAAAATTTGTGGCTTCTTTTTATTTAAGTAATGTAATAAACACAATTCTCTAAATAATCATCTTTGATAAATTGTTTAAGACAAACAAACTATAGAGAAGATTGCAAATTACCGCAACATCTCTAACTCAGAAAATGTTATTTATCACTCCCCATACTCGTGTTCAAATATTATTTTGAACAAAAATACTTGAGTTTTATTTTTCTTTTTTCCTTGTCGAAATACCGAATGGTAAATACAAAGGACAAAAACTCATGAAGCTGGTAAGAATAAATATTCCTGCCAAAACCAGTAATACAGTTGCTGCCAATCCCGAAATTTGATTTGCGGCATACAATCCTAATATTACCAATGCAACTAAAATTCTAACTGCTTTATCAACAGTACCCATATTTGGTTTCATATAAAAATATTTTATTTTTTTACTCAGCAAATGTCAGGTATGCAGATTTAATAAAAGGTGACTTTTGTCATATAAGTGGATTTTTTTTTCGAAAAAAATAAAAAGCAAAACCAAATATTTTTTTGGACGGATTTTTAGCTATTCAAATATGTGCCGGAAAATTTATTTCATGTAGCAATGAAGTAAAAAAAATCTTTACACTAAGAATCATCTTGCTCCACTTGCAGAATATGCATTACCCTATGAACAATGGGAGCAAAAAAACGGCAGTACTACTTAAAAAGCTACACCGCTATATAATGCATAAATGGATGAGAATATTTTTGCGCCATTTGTTTTCATTTCCACAACAGGACCCATGCCTGTTAATATCATGCTTGACATGTGAAAACTATCGAGCCAATTTAATTTACCAAAAAAATGATAACCCAACTCACCAATGCCAAGCGATGTTGCTATGAGTATAAATGCAAATAAAGCATATCGTCCCATTCTAATAATAAAACGATCTAACGGCACTACTTTTTGTTTCTTGTTTTCTAATTTCATAGAGGAATATTTTTATAAAGTTATCAGTAAAATAAAAACAAGCATGGTCGAAACAATTTTTTTACAACTAACTTTTCATGTCTTTAATTTTATGAAAAGAAGTTTTTATTCCTTTTATCAGCGATGAGCTGAATCCCTGATGTTCCATTTCGTTCAATCCGACAATGGTGCAACCTTGTGGAGTGGTAACGCGGTCTATCAATTGTTCGGGATGAACTTTTTCTTCTAAGGTCATAAGCGCAGCACCTTTTACTGTTTGCGATGCTATGGCCATTGCAGTTTGGGCATCGAAACCTATTTCTATTCCTGCCTGCATAGCTGCACGTATGTAACGCAACGCATAGGCTGTTCCGCATGCGCCAAGCACGGTGGCACCATCCATCAATTTCTCTTCAATGGTAACAGCAATACCTAATTGGCTAAATAAATCTTGCACTTGCGTGCCAACATTTTTGCTCGATTCGCTGTAAGAAATACATGTGGCCGAAGCACCAAACTGTGCTGCAATATTTGGCATTATACGCACAATGTGGTGTGCATGATTTGTTTTTTCTTCAAGCGAATGTATGCTGCAACCGCTTACAGCCGATGCAATTATTTTTTGTGAAATGTGTGGTAATATTTCTTGAAGTACTGCATCAACCTGATAAGGTTTTATAGTAAGTATGATTATATCGGCTTTGTCAATTTCGAATTTATTGCTTGACGAAATTTTTATAACATCACTCGCAAGCGATTGTATTTGCTGCAGATTTCTGCGTGTCATTACCACATCTACATTTTTTGTAAATTTCGAAATTCCAATTGCTAAGGCCGACCCTAAATTTCCCCCACCGATAATGTGTACTCTCATTTTTTTCTCTTTTAAGTTATTTACTTTTATTTTTTACTGTATTATTTTTCACTTTTTGGTAAAGTGATTTTTCACACTTTATGTTCTGAATATGGTTTCTGACTGTTTGTTTTTATTGCTATGATTGGTTATCAATTCATTAATTTAGTTTACTCCATATCCAGCAACGACCATGCTTCGGCCTTTGCTGCAAACATTGGTTTCACCGTTGACCATAACGAAACAAAAAAAGACGAGTTGCGATAATTATTTAAATGTTGTTCACTATACCATTTACTATAAGTAAAAAATATGTTGTGGTTGTTTGCATCGGCAAGTAAACTCAATTCCTTACATCCTTCAAATTGTTTTATTTGTTTTTGTGCCACAGCATATTTTTCTTTAAATATTGCAATGCAATCATTTTGTATGGTGAGTTTTACAATACGTATTATCATGGATTAAAAGTTATTCGTACTTGATCGCCTTCTTTTATCGCCAACATTTTATGTGCGTTACTGCCGTTCATTGCTATTTCGAGAAAGCCCGCATGATTCACCATCAATAGCGCTTCGCCTTTGGGCACTTCATCGTACCATTTGCTTATCTCGGTAATCACAAGGTCTTTGCGCAGGTATATTTGAAACGTGCGGTTGAGTTTTATGCTTTCAAATAAGCGATAATTTATATTCGTAATCAGATTACCGGCACTATCCATATAAATTATTTTTCCCATAATTCCATTTTCAGAAAGGTAAGATTGAAACGAATATAACTCCTTCATTTTTTCCACTTGCCTGCCCATGGTGATGATATTTTCGCCCGAAGCAATTTTATAACATGTATCAATTATTAATTCAAATAATTGCGCACGATTCATATTGTCGTATGATGCGAGTTCAATAATTACCTGATTTGTTGAATCGAAAATCAAACCAAATATTCCACTATCGGCACCAATAAAATAATGTCCGGCATTTTCAATTAATAAAATCCTTCGAGGCAAATCTTCTTCCAGGTCTTCCTCTTTAGATCTTTCGGCATCTACACCTATAACATGAATAGAGCCTGCCGGAAAAGCTGTGTATGCATTTCGTAAAATGTATGATGCGCGCAACACATCGCCAAGCTGAACATCATGCGAAATATCAACCACAGTAATGCCGGGCAATTTAGAAAAAAGCATACCCTTGAATGCCGCAGCAAAATAATCGCGTGTGCCCCAATCTGTTATTAATGTTACTATTTTATGTTCCATTTTACCTGAGCCACAAAACTAAAATTTGCAACTTCATATTTTTTAATTTCTTTATTTAAGTTTAAAAAAGTTTACAACATACATTTACGTGATTGTTCAATTCGAAAGCAAAGGAAATAAAATGAATAATTTAGATGTATGACTTTGGTTTTAAGCTTAAATGCAATAAATTCGCAACTTCATAGTTTCATAAAATATAAAACTTAATAATATGACAAAGCATTTTTTTTTAAGCATGGCCGTGGCCATACTATTTGTTGGAGGTTGTAAAAAAGATAAAGACGAAGCACTTGATTCAAAAGTGGAACAACACAACCGCGATGCCAATACTTATAAATCGGAATTGGATCAAACCGATAATGATATTAATGATGCGATAAAAGATATTCCTGCATTTGGAAAAACGGGTGGAACTGCTTCGAGCCCGCTTTGTGGTTGCACAATCGATTCGAGCCAGATAGCACAAAAGATTTTATTTTTTAATTTCGATGGTGTTACGCCATGCTTCAGCCCTTCGCGCACCCGCAGCGGACAAATAAAAGTACAGCTCACGCAGGGCCAGTATTGGAGCAATGTAGGGTCGGTGCTTACCCTCACTTTTAATAATTATAAAATTACCCGACTTAGCGATAACCGGTCGATTCAATTTAATGGCACCAAAACTTTGCAAAACATAAATGGCAACGATTGGCTTGGATTTTTGTTTGGAACAAAAACATTGAAGTATAGAGAACGTGCCTTAAATATAGCTGTAAAATTTGACGATGGCAGCCAGGCAACATGGAATAGCGCGCGCATTACAGAGTGGAGTTATGTGCCAGCCGAAACAAAAATAGTTTTTAATGCCAGTGGCGATACTACTTACAATGGTGTTGGAAATACCGATTCATGGGGCACCAATCGTTATGGAAATTCTTTTGTGACATTTTATAATTCTGCCATTGTATCAAATACCTACTGTGGCTTGTGGCGACCTGTATCAGGGAAAATTACTCACCGTCTCGATCGCGATTTTATTATCACCTTCGGTGTCGATCAGCAAGGCAATGCCACACCCTATGCCTGTGCCTATGGTTTTAAAATAAATTGGGAAGCCAACAACAAAACGCAGGAAGTTATTCTTAGCTATTAATTCCGTTCTTAGTCCCGACACTTCGGTCGGGATGCCGACCAAAGTGTCGGCATTCTTAGTTACGTTTGCTGAGAGACAAGTTCTTAGTCCCGACACTTCGTCGGGATGCCGACCAAAGTGTCGGCATTCATAGATACGTTGCTGGGCGCTATGTTCTTAGTTTCGTTTGCGAAGTGTTTATAATTTCAGAGTCTCTCATGCCTTTGAAAAACAAGAAATAAATGATGGCTCTGAAATTATTAGTTAAGTTCTTAGTTTCGGAATACAGTTTTTAGTTTTTTTTTCGTCATGGCGAGGTACGAAGCAATCTCTGCGTAGTACTTTGTTTCGTAAATTAATTTCAGAGTCTCTCAAGCCTTTGAAACAAAAAATAAATGAGGACTCTGAAATTATTTGTTCTTAGTTTTAGTTGAATGCGTTTAATATTTCCACAATTCACAATTCACAATTCACAATTCACTTTTCACAATTCACCATTCACAATTCACCTTTAATCTTTCAACTTTAATCTTTTGAATAAAACTTTTGCCTTTCTTTGTGATGTATAATTAAAACAGAAAAGATTTGGCAGAAATTATTATTCCACTTGATATCACTAATCCCGTAGCTTTTTTTGGCGCAAATGATGCTAACGTGGATGCAATCAGAAAAAAATTTCCCGCATTAAAGATAATTGCCCGGGGCAACGAAATGAAAATTCTTGGCGAAGATGATCTTGCCTATCAATGTAAATTGTTTATCGAAAATCTTGCCTATGAATATGACAAAAACGGCATTTTAACTCCTGTTGACGACTCTCCGGTTTTTCAGGCAAACGGAAACAAAACAAATGGCAATGCAAGCAATGTACTGGTTTATGGCCCTAACGGTATTGTTGTAAAAGCCCGAACTCCCAATCAAATTCGCATGGTTGAAGCCTGCGAGCACAACGATATTTTATTTGCAATAGGCCCTGCCGGTACAGGTAAGACTTATACTGCTGTTGCCATTGCTGTTAGGGCATTGAAAAATAAAGAAGTGCGCAAAATAGTTTTATGCCGCCCTGCGGTTGAAGCCGGTGAGCATCTTGGTTTCTTGCCCGGTGATATGAAAGAAAAAAAGATCCTTACTTACGGCCTTTGTACGATGCACTGTTCGATATGATTCCCGGAGAAAAATTGCGATCGATGATTGAGAATGGTATTATAGAAGTGGCACCGCTTGCATTTATGCGTGGCCGCACTCTTGATAATGCATTTGTAATTCTTGACGAAGCCCAAAATGCTACCGAGAGTCAGTTGAAAATGTTTTTAACCCGCATGGGTCCATCGGCAAAGTTTATTGTTACAGGCGATACCACACAAATCGATTTGCCACCCAAGCAGCCTTCGGGACTTATACAGGCTATAAAAATTTTACCTAACATTGCCGGCATCGATATTATATTCCTCAACGAAAGTGATGTTGTGCGCCACCGCCTGGTGAAAGATATTATTATGGCTTACAAAAATAACCATTAGTATATACGTAGTATAAAATGAACCTCATCGAAAAAACAAATTTCCAGTTTCGTAATCAAACCGCCTACTACAAAGGTAAAGTACGCGAAGTATATACCATCAACAATACATACATGGTAATGATTGCCACCGACCGCATAAGTGCATTCGATGTGATATTGCCGCGTGCTATTCCATACAAAGGTCAGGTGCTTAATCAAACGGCATCGTATTTTTTAAATGCCACAAAGGCTATTGTGCCTAACTGGTTTATTCACTCGCCTGACGAAAATGTTAGCATTGGCTACAAATGTGAGCCTTATAAAATAGAAATGGTGGTGCGGGGATATTTGGCCGGGCATGCATGGCGTACCTACAATTCGGGCTTGCGAACTATATGCGGAGTTAAAATGCCCGATGGTTTAATTGAAAACGATAAACTGCCCGCGCCCATTTTTACACCAACCACAAAAAGCGCACATGGCCACGACCTCGATATTTCTACAGAAGAAATAACTTCCCAAGGCATTGTATCCGCCAAAGAGTATGAAGCAATAGAAAATTATGCCGGTGTATTATTTGACGAAGGATCGAAAATGGCAAATAAGCAAGGCTTAATTTTGGTAGATACAAAATATGAGTTTGGCAATCATCACGGAACAGTGATGTTGATGGACGAAATACACACACCCGACTCATCGCGATATTTTTATTTGGAGGGTTTTGATGAGCGGCAAAAAAACAATCAACCACAAAAGCAATTGTCGAAAGAATTTTTGCGACAGTGGTTAATCGAAAATAATTTTCAAGGCCTCGAAGGTCAAACTGTACCTCAAATGGATGATGATATAGTAAACGCTGTAACAAACCGTTATATCGAATTGTACCAAACCATTACAGGGCTTCCTTTTATCCATCGAAATTACGATGGCGCGTTATCGGTAATGGAACAAAAAATAATTGCTGCCTTACAATCATTTTAAAATATTTTTTTTTCATGGAAATCGATTGTACCATTATTCATTCCATACTAGAGGAGTTGAAACCCTATAATGCAACACTTGTAGCAGTATCAAAAACCAAACCCAACAGGGATATAGAAAAAGTGTACGCCTGTGGGCAACGAATTTTTGGTGAGAATTATGTGCAGGAATTGGTTTTAAAACACGAGCAATTGCCCACCGATATTGAGTGGCATTTTATAGGACATTTGCAAAGCAACAAAGTGAAATACATTGCACCTTTTGTAAGTATGATACACTCTGTTGACAGCGAAAATCTTTTAGAAACTATTAATGCACAGGCAGCAAAAAATAACCGGATTATAGATTGTTTACTGCAAGTTTACATTGCAACAGAAGAAACCAAATTTGGGGTTGATGATAGTGAATTGCAAAAGATTGTCGAAAGTTATTTAGCGCACAACTATAGCCATATACGTTTGCGTGGGCTTATGGGTATGGCTACCAATACCGATGATATGAATATTGTGCAGAATGAGTACAAGCGATTGAAGAGTATATTCGATACTATAGCTTTGCTTATCGAAAAAGAAAAGCATTTCGATACCCTTTCGATGGGCATGACCGGTGATTATAAAATTGCCCTGGAATGCGGCAGCAACATGATACGCATAGGAAGCAAAATATTTGGTGAAAGAAATTATAATAAATTATGATGGCACATAATCTATCAAAAACTCAATAGCCAAATCGTAACCCTTCAGTCCTAAACCAATAATTGAACCTACGCAGCTGGCAGCAACATAACTTTGATGCCGGAACGATTCGCGCGCCATAATATTTGAAATGTGCACTTCTACACAAGGCGTTTCGATGGCTTTAATAGCATCGCCCATCGCCACCGATGTATGCGTATATCCTCCGGCATTTATTACTATGCCATGTTGCTCAAATCCTACCTGATGCAATTTGTTTATCAACTCGCCCTCCACATTGCTTTGGTAATACTGCAAATCGATACTGTTGTATTTTACTTTCAGCTCATCTAAAAATGATTCGAAACTTTTCATGCCATACAGGGCTTGCTCTCTGCGACCGGTTAGGTTCAGGTTTGGTCCGTTTATTATTGTTATTTTTTTTTTCATAATGTGATTACAAATGTACATTTTAAAATTTTACTGCATACACATCGTTATGTTGAAAATATTACGCAAACATAAAAAGTGACTCATGTATTAACGCTACTTTTATTGCAATAAAAAAACGCAGTGAATTATACATCATACATCAAAGGATTTGAAGCCTGGCTTAAGCTCGAAAAAAGTTTGAGTCCCAATTCTATAGAAGCATATATCGATGATGTAAACAAACTTTTTGCATTTCTCGAAACCAATAATTTAATGTTGCAACCGGCACAATTGCAGATAACCCACCTACAGGAATTTTTGCAAGGAATTGGTGCATCGGGTTTAAGTGCACGGTCGCAGGCACGAATTATTTCGGGAGTAAAATCCTTTTTCAAGTATTTGCTTTTAGAAAACATTATTCAGGACGACCCCACAACTTTATTAGACAGCCCAAAACTTGGCCGCAAATTGCCCGATACATTGTGTGTAGAAGAAATTGATAAATTAATAAACGCCATCGACCTCAGTATGCCCGAAGGCGAACGCAATAAGGCCTTACTCGAAACCCTGTACAGTAGCGGGCTACGCGTGAGCGAACTTGTAAATCTGAAACTATCAAACATATTTGAAGAAATTGGTTTTCTTAAAATTACCGGAAAGGGAAATAAAGAACGGCTTGTACCCATTGGCAAAACAGCCTTGAAGCAAATAAATTATTACAAAGAAAAATACCGCAACCACTTAATGATAAATGCAGGCCACGAAGATTTTTTATTCCTTAACCGCAGAGGACGCAAACTTACACGCGAAATGATTTTTACCATTATCAAAACTTTGGCAGTAAAAATTAATTTGAACAAAAAAATTTCGCCTCATACCTTTCGCCATTCGTTTGCAACACACTTAGTAGAAGGCGGTGCCGACCTCCGTGCAGTGCAAGAAATGCTCGGCCACGAAAGCATTACCACCACCGAAATCTATACACACTTAAACAGAGATTACCTGCGCGAAAATATTTTGAAGTTTCATCCCAGGGCGTAAGGGTTTTCAAAAAAATATACTTTGCAATTCAACCTGATAAAGAATTTTTGATTTATGGTTTCTGTAAATCGAAATATTTTGGTCTTATAATTCATTCTACTCCTTCACAAACTTCTTACTCAACACTTCCTTCTCTGTTTGTAAATGTACCACATACAACCCATCACTCCAACCAATACAATCCACATCCAAAGTAAAATACCCTGCGTTACTCTTCAAACTTTGAACTTCAAACATCAAACTTCCCCTGCCATCGTATATGGTTGCCGTTAATTGCTTCCCTTTCAAGCCACTTGCATTAATAAATAACTTCTCCCATCCCGCAATATATGTAGTGTAGAGTTTTTGCTCCCCCCTTTGGGGGGCGGGGGGGCTGTTTGCACTCAAAGTATCACAAGGACTCCCCACTAACGGCCCCAACTCATAATTAGGATTATTAGGCAAACCATAATAAGTACGCTTGCCACCAAGGTAAAAAGAGAAAGGCTGGTAATCACATGCAGCACCAAGGCTATCAGGCTCATTTATTACACTTAGGTTTTCGTTTATGTAGTTGCGCATACTATCGGGGTAAGGGTAACTCCAAGCATTGGGACTCTCGTAAGCACGCGAAAAATAAATTTTATTATCGGGGGCTAAGCGCACAGCACCTGTACCTATGGGTGTATCAAACGTATCCAATGTATCTACTTTTAAGGTTGGGTTGCTATCTAACAAATTATATTGCAACAAATACCCTTGCGAAAATTGACTATTAATACCGGTAGTACTTGCATAAAAAACATCGCCACTTTTAGAGTATGCGCCCTCCCAAAAATATCTACAACACCAAGGTGAAGGTATTTCGGGATAAATAGATTTACTTAACGAAATAATACCTTTACATCTATCAAAATTAAATTCAGCCATGTAACCAAGTATATTAATCAACATAAATTTATTACCATTTGGATGAATGATAATTTTTTGAAAATCACCATCAGTTGCATCATTAAAATCTTGGGTGCTTTGCAATTGTATACCATTACTATCTACTAAATAAACAAAAAAGCGGTTGTTCATGGGTGTGTTCACATCGCTATATTTGCTAATAAGCCACCAATCGCGGCCATTGCCATGTTTTATAGCTGTGAGGCAATCGCCTGACCGATAAATGTCAAATGGTATATTTTTCGCAATCACACAGCCTTGGGTATTATTGCATTGCATATCAATTATAGAATAATACAGTGTATCGTTAAATGGCGAAACCGAAACATGAAACAATATAAATTGGTTTGGATGTTTTGGAAATGGCACAATTGTTAAATCGTTATATAAATTACGACCAGTTATATCAACGCCATTAAATAAAGTGTCGTTAAACTTATTCATAGGCACTGTGCGGTAATTATCTCCATTCGTAGTTGCATAAAATAAAAGAAAACCATTTGTATCTGCAATTGAAACACTACTACCCCTTCCGTTTGCTTGTGAACTTATTACAATTGGTGTATTTGTTCCGTTAAATTCAATACCCGCAGAATCGCCAAACATCCAGTATTTACTCATGTTCTGAGCTTTACTTGATAATTGCAAGCAGAGCAGTAAAAATAAAATAAAGAGCTTCATTATTTTCTGTCCTTGGTTTGCGCCACTACCAAACGCTTTGGTTTGAGATTTTGATACATTCTATTTATTCCTTCACAAATGTTTTACTCAACATTTTTTTCTACGATTACAAATGTACAACATATTATACATGTGCTAATGTAATGAATGCATCATCATGTGTTTTCTGCTTTAAATTTAAAGCACAATTATTTTTTGATTCACACCCCATTCATCTTGGCACAGATGTTGAATCAATTAAATCAGCGCGCTATTGAATTAATCCAGTCACTAACAGTTACTAAAAAGAAATTCAGAATTAGAAGTATGTTGAGTATTGCTAAGGGTATGGAAAATAAAATAGCAAAATAAAATAATGCTTTTATATCTGAATGGATAAAAACAAATTCAGATGATAGCAAACACTTACACTACCGCCACCACCCCTAAATTATTTCTTGCCGCAATATTATTTTGCAGTGCGTTTACATTTTATCCTACAAATTTATTTGCACAAAGCCATTGCGATAATTCGGATTTTATAAATGGCAATTTCGATAACTGGCTTGGTTCTATAGGTTTTTGTTGTCCTATCAACACGGGCACAAATGTGTTGGTGCAAGGGCGGCATACTATAATGAGCGGCACAGGCATGGATTTAAATACCAACAATGCAATACCGGTGGTAGCTCCCGGTGATTTATATTCGGCAAGGTTGGGTAATGATATTGCAGGATCGGAAGCCGAAAAATTATCGTTTAGTTTTAATGTAACTACCGACCGCGAATTGTTTGTATATAAATATGCCGTAGTGCTCGAAGACCCCGGGCATGGCGCTGCCGATCAACCTCGTTTCGAAATTCGTGTTTTCGATTCGCTCAATCAACAAATAGGATGTGGTTTTTATAATGTGGTAGCATCGGCAAACATTGCAGGGTTTACAAATATTCACAATCAATTTGGTGCCGATATAGTTTACAAAGATTGGTCATCGGTAGGTGTGGATTTATCATCGTATAGCGGGCAAAATATTACCATAGAATTTGCAACGGGCGATTGTGCATTTGGTGGACATTATGGTTATGCATACATATCAGCCTATTGCAGTCCACTTTCGTTAGAAGCATATTATTGTGATGGATTTTACGATGCCACCATACAAGCACCCGAGGGTTTTTATGCCTATCAATGGAGTTCGGGCGAAACCACCAGCAGCATTCATGTTCAAAATCCTGTAAATGGCAGTTCGTATTCGTGTGTGCTTACAAGCTTTACCGGATGTACTGTTGCCATCAGCAGTATACTCACGCCAACAAAAGTTACTGCCGATTTCGATGCACAATCTCGGTGTATTGATCATGTAGGTTTTTTAGACAAAACTATTGTGAGCAATAGCACCGTAAAAAAATGGAATTGGAATTTTGGCGACAATACTTTTGATAGTGTGCAGCATCCTACGCATACTTATACAACAATAGGTGTATACGATGTGCAACTTTTAGTTACAACTAAAGGCGGTTGTGTTGATTCTATCACAAAACAAATTACGGTGCACGATTATCCCGAAATAAAATTTACGCATACACTGGGATGTGTTGGTATTCCTTTACATTTCGAAAACCAAAGTGTTGCTTCTACATCGCCCAACACAGGCTTAGTGTGGAATATAAATAATGTTCTTTATACAAATGCAAGCAGTGCCATTTACACACATAACACAACCGATTCGTTTCCGGCTACGCTCATTGTAACGAACGATGCCGGGTGTACCGATTCCATTACCGAAATAATTCCCATGCTAAAGAGTCCACGACCCGCCTTCGATTTTCAAAATAATTGTGCGCTGAGTCCGCTGCAATTTTTAGATAAAACCGTAAGCGATTTTCCCATTATAAAATATGTGTGGGACTTGGGCGATGGTAAAAATAGTCATGAGCAAAACCCAATTCACAAATATACCAAACCGGGCAATTACCTTATTACACTTCTTGCCGAAAACGATAAACATTGTGTGGGCGATACAAGTTTGGTTATTAAAGTTCTTGATACACTAATTGCAGATTTTATTTACACACCCGATAAAATTACTACGCTTACACCAACTGTTTCGTTTATAAATTATTCGTTGAAAAATCTTGCACTCTATCATTGGGATTTTGGCGATGGATATACTTCCGATTACTTTAACGAAACGCATCGATATGCCGAAGCGGGCCGTTATCCTGTTCAACTGTGGGTAACAAATAACGATGGTTGTCGCGATACCATGAACAAAGAAATATTGGTAACGCCAGTGCCCGGCATACATATCCCAAATTCGTTTACGCCTAATGACGATGCTAAAAATGAAATGTTTTTTCCTCTGAGCGAAAACATAAAAGACTATCGCATCCTGATATATAACCGTTGGGGACAGGTTGTGTTTAATGGCGAAGATAACAAACCCTGGGATGGCAAAACTTCTAATGAAGGTGTGTACGTATACAAAATTTCGGGCACCGATTTTTTTAATCAGCCATTCGAAAAGTATGGTGAGGTTACTTTATTGAAATAAGTAACCATAGAATTGTTTAGCGAAAAAATTATTTCGACAAAACAACTTTTGCAGTTTTAGAATTTGTATTTGTAAATGCTTTTATAAAATATATTCCCGCTTTATGTTTTGCAAGGTGTAAGTTTATTTTTTGTTCAGATGTGTTTTCTGTAAAAATAATTTTCCCCATACAATCGTATACTATTACAGTTGTTGCATCCATATTAGGGTTGCCAATATAAAACTCACCATTGTTATTTCCGGAATATATTTCCAATGCGTTTGTTGTCACTTCTTGCATACCAATATTATTTGCCACATCAATAAAGCAAATTTTTGTTTCGGCATCGCTGCCATTGACATTGGTAGCAGTGAGCGAAACCTGATAGCAACCCGATGTGGGATATACTATGTTTGCAGGGTTTGCCGCGGTGCTTGTGGATGGAGTTGCACCTGTAAATGTCCAGTTAAAACCTGTTGCATTATTCGAAGCTAGGTGAAAAAAAGTTAACGGCATCGTTTAATTTTATCGTGGAATCGCTTGCCATAAAATTAGAAATAGGAGGGCTGAAAGGATTGACAAGATTAAGTGTATAGTCTTCGGTTTCGCCATGGTCGTAAGCACCGCATGGTTGTATTAAATTATAGTTAGCAACATCGGCACACACTAAACGTAAACGTGTAAGGCCACCAAAAAATTTCGATGTAGGTATCGAAAAATTAGTGGTGGTAATTCCATTGTTTGCCGCTTGCAAATAAACTCTTTCTGCAGGTTCATCGAAGGTGCCATCCATATTAAAGTCTATCCACATTTTCGATAGCATGGCATTTGTTACACTAAATTCGAATGTCCACGTATAACTTACATTGCCGGTTATGTCGGTTTTCAAATTTGTATAATCGTTGTAAGCCGGACCACCCTGACTACCTGTTACATTAAGTATTGTATTCACGCCAAAGCGTTTAATGTAATCGCCACTTGTGGTGCCGTTTGTGTAAGTGGGTATGCAATACGTGAGCGGAACTCCTGTGCACATAGCTATAGGATTCACGTCTACTTTTATTTGTGCACTATCAATACAACCAATGTTTGTAGCAATCACCTTTATATCATTCGAACCAATTTGATTGAAAGCATAGGTGAGTGAATCCTGAGAAGTTACAATATAACTATTTACAAACCATTGATATGAAAAGCCCGGTTGTGCAGAATTTTGGAAAGTGATGGTATCGTTCATGCAAACAGTAGTGTCGCTTCCAAAATTTAGAACAGGAGGTGTTATGAAATTGATAACAACAGTGTCGTTTGAAAAAGCATTGCAGCTATTGGTAACTGTAACAATATACGTACCCGAAGTATTTACAGAAATAGTTTTTGTACTGGCACCATTGCTCCACAGGTAATTCATGCCGGGATTTCCGGCATCAAGTATCACATTCTGTCCCTGACATACAGTTTTGTCGGAGCCAATATTTAACAAGGGTGCAGGGCATTCTATTTTTACCGAATCGCACATAGTGAAACTACCGCAAGTATTAGATTTAGTGAGACACACATAATATGTACCTGTGGCTGCATAGGTATGCGATGGATTTTTTATTGCCGAAAAAGTGTTGTCACCAAAGTTCCAATTCCATGAAGTAGCTGACGGGTCGGGGTCGTTGAAGGTGGCCGATAAAAGTGATGATGCATGTGTAAAGTAATTGTAAGTGCCGGTGCAAGTTGCTGTAACAAGTATTTGAACCGAATCAACACCACATTGTGTTGTTACAGTAAGTGTAACAATGTATGTTCCTTGCGATGCATAAATATGCTGCGGATTTTTTATCGTACTAAATGTGTTGTCGCCAAAATTCCAAAGGTATGTTGCATTGGTATCTATAATTCCGGTAAGAGTAGTATTGGTAAAATCTACTCCCGATTGATTGTTGGCCAAACTTGCCTGTTGCCATGTAAAATTAGCTGCGGGTGCCACACATCCAAGCGAATCGGTTTTTATAACAAGGGCATTATAAATAAAAGAATTATCGTAAGTAAGTCCGCTCATTACAAATCCGCCATCACTACATTTTTCAAAACTATAAAGCACGTCAATGTTCAAGGTGCCATAATTGCGTTGCGAAATTTTGTTGTAATTATTATCAAGAAAAATAATTTTGAAATCGTAGCCACCAATAGTATTTGAGTCTATCACTGCAACCGCATATCCATTGTAAGTAGGTTTCATACCAATGATATTTCCATCGTTTGCAAAAGTGTTAGTCTTTATAGTGTCGCCATTGAGGTCGGTTTCTATCATCCATAAATCAACATTGCCTGTTGTGGGATTTGGATATTTTGCTGCAAGTAAAAATCCTGCAGGTAGTTGTATTATTTCCATGATGGAAGTATTCTTTACCGTACCACCTAAACCTTTGTTGTATGTTTTTGTCCATTTAAAATTTGTATTGGCATCGCGTTTTGTTAGCACTGCCTGATTCAACTGAAAATCCTTTCCACCCATTATTATTTCTCCGGTACTATTTTCAACTATGGCTTCGGTGCGCGTAAACGAGCCTAAAGCAAATGTTTGCATATTGTTACCGGCACTATCCGTTTGCCTAGCATAACCACTAATAGAGGAAATGCCGAAGAATTCGCCACCAACAATATAATTATGATTCGCGGTTTCGAAAATATTTCCTGTAGCAAAGTCCCAACAACATATACCCGATGAAGTGAGGTTTTTCATAAAAATCTGATTCCCTTTCAAATCTGTTTTTGCCATCAGCAATTCATCATCATAATTTGTGTTGGGTACATTATACGCACCACCAATTACAAATTCATTGGCTTGCGTAATCATAATATTGGTTGCAGTTTCAATAAACAGAGGTTGTAAAAGTTCGTTATGCAACACAATGTCACCGTTGTTGTTAAGTTTTATAACCATAATATTACTGCCGGCACTGTCATTCACAGTAGTGGCCATTATGTAATCGCCCTGAGGCGCTTGCAGTGTGTATATACCCGAGTACACAAAATCAAAAGGGATATTGTTGGGTATTATTTTTACAAATGTTTGTGCAAAGGCATTACAAATGTTTAAGAATAAGATTGATGCGATGATTAGTTTTTTCATGTTTGATTAAAATAAATTTTAGAATTATTTATGGCGCGAAATTAAAATATTTGTTGAAATATTTCTTCGTTTCTTTTCTGTTTGACTTTTTCAATGCTGGTTTCAATTTATAGGTTCTGAGTATTTGTAAACGCCAATGCGAAAAGATTGGCAAAGGAAATTGTTGAAAGCTTCCTTATAAAGCATGGTGGCGATTAACCTTTTTTATTAAATTTGTATAGCCAAATTAATCTTTGACAATAGAATAACCATCTATCTTTTTTAAATGATATTGTGAAAATGCTAAAAATGAAAAATAAATATTTACTGTGCTTTTTGATTTTATTCTTTTTTAGTTCCATATCTTTTTCACAAACAAATAAAGATTCATTGCTTGCATTGCTGCCATCTACAAACATTGATTCGCAGCGGGTTGTGTTGATTAATACTTTGATTGATTTAATTGAAGAGGATACTATATGGCAACCGCTTAACGATGAAATGGGAATGATAGCACAACGGATGATGAAACAAAACAATGGCGCGATAAATCGCATTGGCACCATTCATTATGCAGCATATTGTAACAATATAGGTTTTGTGCACCAGCAAAATGGCGACATGCCACAGGCATTAAATTTCTACCTCGAAGGATTGAAATATTACGAGGCGAGCAACGATAAATATGGCATTGCAAATACACTCGGAAATATAGGAACAGTATATGACGAACAGGGAGATTGGCAACAGGCTCTTGTAAATATTAAACAATGTCTTTCGATAATGACAGAATTAAAAGACAAAACAGGAATGGCGGTTGCATTGAATAACCTTGGTACTATTTACAACAATCATGGCCTTCATAATGAAGCATTAAATTATTTGGAACAAAGTTTAGCATTGCACAAGCAAACCGAAGATATCGAAAATCAGGGCCTTGTGCTAAGCAACATTGGTGGTGTGTACGATAAGTTGAATGATAATGAAAAAGCCATTGAATATTATAAAGCCAGTTACGATATACAAAAAAGTATTGGAGATGATATAGGTTTATGTTTATCGAAAATAAATTTTGGTAACATACAGATGAAGCAGAAAAAGTGGAGCGAGGCGGAAAAAAATTTTACCGATGCATGGCAGCAATCGGTTGCTTTGAAATATACTTCGGGCATGTTGGGTGCCACCGATTGGCTTAGCAGATTATACTCGGCAACAGGACGTTTCGAAAAAGCTTTTCATATGCAGGTATTGTTTAAAAATCTTACCGATAGTATACGCAACGATGACACCCGCAAGCAATTGATGAAGAAGCAATTGCAATATGATTTCGAAAAGCGCGAAGCCATTTTAAAGTTACAACAACAACAAAAGAATGAACTTGCAAACAAGGAAGTGCAAAAGCAAAAAACATTGCGCAATACAATTATATATTCGGCCATCCTTATTTTCTCGTTTGCAGTATTTGCATTTATTTTTTACAGGCGCAAACGCGAAGCACAAATGAAACATCAATTGGCTGACCTGAATATGCGCGCTATCAATGCGCAGATGAATCCACATTTTATTTTCAACTGCATGCAATCGATACAAACGTTAATTGCAAAAAAGGATTTGCAAAATGCCAGTGTAACCTTATTGCGCTTTGCCAAACTAATACGAAAGGTACTTGACCACAGCATGAGTAAGCAAGTAACACTCGAAGATGAACTGGAAACCTTAAATGATTATGTTGCACTGGAAAAAAACAGGCTCCAAGGCACCTTGATTTTTAATGTAACGGTCGACCATGAAATTGATACAACAGAAACATTTCTTCCACCTTTATTGTTGCAGCCCATAGTCGAGAATGCAATTGTTCATGGCATAAAATCGCAAGGTGGTTCGGGAACAATTGCAATACATATTTCGCGCATGTTGAATAAAATACGTATCGAAATAACTGATGATGGTGGTGGTCGCAAAACTCAGGAAAATATATCGGCACGAAAGTCCTATGGTATAGCCCTCACGAAAGAACGGCTTGATTGTATGCAGGCACTAAGTAATTCGAAATCGGATTATACAGCCGAAAATATTGTTGATGTTAATGGAAATGTGACAGGCACCAAAGTTACATTGTTGCTTCCTTTTACTAATTTAGCTGCATGATAAAATGTATTGTGATAGATGACGAAAAGCAACACCGCGATTTCTTGCGCGATGCCATTGCAGTACATTTGCCAGGTGTAGAAATATTGGCGAATCAGCATCCGTAGTTGAAGGTATTAAACTGGTGGATAGTTCGGATTTTGATATATTGTTTTTAGATGTACAAATGCCACCACACACAGGCTTCGATTTGTTGAAAGCTGTAGTAAACAGAAATTACGAAGTAGTGTTTACAACCTCTTTCGATTCTTATGCCATAGATGCTATACGTTTTTCGGCTTTCGATTTTTTATTGAAACCTTATGGCCATGATGACTTATGCGATGTGATAGAACGGTATCGGCAAAAAAATTTACAAAACAAATCCACAAAGCAAATCGAAAATTTATTGCACAATATAAATGAGGGCACAACGAAAAAAAAAATTGGCCTTAGTGATAAAAGTGGAATAGAATTTTTTGAAATTGAAGCAATAGTTTACTGCAAATCGGAAAACGTTTACACTACTTTTTACTTCGATAATAAAACTGAAATTGTTACATCAAAGTCCATAAAGGATTATGAAAAGGAATTGGGTAACTATTCATTTTTCCGTATTCACAATAGTTACCTCATAAACTTACATAAGGTAAAAAAATATATTCGTGGCGAAGGCGGACAAGTGGTAATGTCGAATGGTGCCACACTTGATGTATCGCGAACCCGTAAGGATTTATTTTTAAAAAAGCTTGGTGAGGTCTGATTTTATTAGCTTGCCTTAATAATAGTATTACATTTTATTCTGCATAATCCAAAGCTTTCCCTTTGAATTTATTACATGCATATTTTATTTTTTATTAGCATATAAATGCGCTATTGCCAGTTTTACTTTGCCTTTGGTTTTTATCCTCAACCTCAAACCCTTCAAATTCAAACTTAGAACCGTCAAATTCAAACCCCTTTCCAAGGGTTTTATCACACTGTGTTTGATTCAAATATCAATAAAAGTACTAAACGTAAATTTTAAAATCAAACAAAAGATGAAAAATTCTACACACATTGTTTCACAACAATCGCTGGTTAAAGCAAGCATCACCAGTGTTATCGAACAAGGCTTCTACAATTTAATTCTTTTATTAAGCCATTTACGTAAACAACATTTAGTTCACGTTTTCAAAAAATCGCAATTGTATTTGTTTTGTTTTTTACCACACTACATAACGCAAAAGCCGATGACGACAAAATTATCAAAGGAGGGAAGTTGCTCGTTGATTCGGGTCCTTTGGCAAAAGTAAAACTGCAAACCGTAAATATGGTAGGCGAAGACCTTTGCGATTTTTGGTTATTGTGGACCGGTGCTGTGAAGGCAAAATCGGTAACAGTAAATGGCGTAGCTGTTGCTTTGACAGCAAAAGCAAATGGCAAACAACATGTAGTATTTAACCCTTGCGTAAACAATACAAAACAAATTACCATTCAAGCAGAGTTTGAAGGAAATATATCATTGCTTTATTTAATTCCTACGGATAGCATGCATTCCGATTTGGTGGTGAATGATGCAGTAAATCCCAATGCAACAACAGTAAATAAAAAAATAGAAAAAACCACAGTGCCTGGTGGCGCACAGTCACCAACTTTTGCGTCCAGTAAATTCCCTTCACTCGGCTATACCAATCTTACAGGCACCGACATTTGCGATTTGCGAATAGAGAGTCCTCAAAAAATCGACTCTGTGTTTGTAAATAATAAAAAAGTAGATAGTATAAAAGTTGGTAGCACTAAAGTTCCCAACGGTACTTCGGCAAATTCAAAGGTAGTGCATGTATATTTCAAGTGCATAAAGGACGGTGATAGTTTCAAAGTTTCAGTAGCAGCACAAAGCGAAATAACAACCTACAAAATAACACCTACAGATAGCCTTAACGCAGATGTTATGGCAAACAGGAGTCTGCCGAATAACGGTGCAGTAGAACAGGGAAAGCGGGCTCGCAAAACAAATACTACCGGAGGGCAACAATCGCCTACTTTTGAACCAAGTAGTTTTCCACGTTTGTCCAATAGTAATGCAACGGGCACAGATGTATGCGATATGCGCATTAAAGCGCCAACAGGAGTAACAATAGATGAGGTTTGGGTAAATGATAAGAAAGTGGACAGCATATACGGAATCGATGGCAAAAAAATTACAGCTCGCCCAACTCTAAAAAATGAGGTACATGTATTTTTTCCGTGTATAGCCGATGGAGCACCCTACACCATTTCTGTAAAATTCAATAAAGCTTGTACTACGTATGTATACACTCCTACCGATAGCCTGAATGCCGACATTAGTTGTGGCATACAAAATATTAATCCGGGAAATAAAGCAACCCGTCAGATAAAGTTTAGCGGTTCTACTCCGGGCAGCACATTCAGCAGTAGTAAATCGTCAACTGTTTTTAAAAATGACACAAGAGATACCATTTGTGATTTGGAAATCATTGCGAAAGAAAGTATTGATTCGGTTTTAGTGAACGGTGTAAAATGGGATACAAAACCTCCCGGCAAAAAGAACGATACTGTACATGTATACGCACCCAATGGTGGAGGTATTTTGCCCGGTGGTAAAATGGTGGTTACAGTTTATTGCAGTAAAAAGATAGATGGTTATACTATAGAAATTACTGACGATTCAGATGATACTATTTATCAGTTGGCATGCACAGGTGGTACTATGAAATTTTATTTAAATAATGATAACAGTGCTTTTGGTTTGACCAGCCGTAGTGGAAGTTTGGTAGCCATTAACGAGTCGTGCTCACCTATTTCTCAGTTAGTATTTAATTCGCCCCACCCTGGAATTATTGTAGATGCGGCATCGAGCAAATTGCCATCCTATTTTGATTTCCCAACGGGCACGTTAAATTTCTATTCTCCAATTTTACCGGGAGCACCTGTACAGTTTAGTTTTCATATCAATACATTATTGCCATACAGTGCTACCGATACATTTCCTTATACTACAGTGAATGTTTCTGTACCCGGCACTACTATTTCTTACGATGGTACTGCAACCATTACTCCGGCAAGTTCGCTTACTGAATTCAATGGTAGTATAGATTTTACTTTAACAGGCGACATGCTTCTTCCATCGTTCTTATGGTCGAATGGAAGTACTACCGAAGATATATCTAATCTTTCTTCCGGAACGTATACAGTTACAGTATCGGATGCAAATGGATGCATGACGAAAGTATTTGAAGTGCCTGTGAGCCCATCGGTTGTAATTCCAAATCCCGAACTGACATTAGTATCAGCTGGACCTTGGTGCAGTGGAAGTCTCAATGGGTTCGCTATGGTAATGGACAATGTAAAAGACAATATGCTACCATTAAATTACGTATGGAGCAACGGTGCTACTACTGCTATTATCAATAATCTTTCTGCCGGCAACCTTACGGTAAATGTAACCAATGCAAGTGGTTTTTCATGGACTGGAACTGTCAATTTAACTGAGCCTTCTCTGTTATCAGTAACAGCCAATGTTAAAAAATTAAATTGCAATAATGATTTTAGCGGCAGCATTACGCTTATTCCATCGGGTGGAACATTTCCTTACCTCTACAAATGGAATAATGGCAATACTAATCAAGCAAGAACTGGTCTAAAAGCTGGTACGTATACTGCTACAGTTAGCGATGCTAATGGATGCAGCGTAGTTAGCAGTTATCAGGTAAAACAACCTCTTCCACTGCAAATAGTTCCAACATTGACAAGTGTAACTTGCTTTGGAGGTAATAACGGTAGTGCATCAATAGTTGGAACAGGAGGAACAAAACCATATACATTTTTATGGACCAATGGCATGACAACGGCAGCAGTAACAAACCTCACAGCAGGAACTTATAATGTAGTTGTAACAGATGCTAAGGGATGTTTGGCCAATAGTACAATCAACATTAGCAGTCCGCCACCAATGCAGATTAATGTGCAGCCAATGCCTCCAAGTCAGGCATTTGCAAATGTGCTTGGTGGTTTGCCGCCTTATCAAATATTCTGGAATACAATGCCACCACAAACCGGACCTTTGGCTACAGGTTTGTTCCCCGGACAAATTGTACAGTTACAGGTAATGGATAATGCAGGCTGTATGCAAATGCAGACTTTCATAATGCCGCAAATGAAGTTGGGTAATCCAGACTTTTCATCAACCGAAATAGGTTTGACCTTATATCCAAATCCGGCAAAGGAATTTGTTATACTACATATCGATGGTTTTGCAAATGAAAGTGTTGATGTTAATTTGTTTGATGCATTGGGCAATAAAGTTCTTAGCCACAAAAATTTACTTAATAATGGCACTGATATTGCACTAAATGTAATGCACCTTTCAAATGGTATTTATACAGTTGAGGTACAGTTGCAAGGTCAAACACACAGAATGAAATTAAGTGTACATAATTAAGGGGATTGTGTCACACTAAATACGGAATCGATGATGCCGGAACATCCCGCGGGAATTTAATCTCGCGGGATTGTTTTTTACTTCGAAATAATATTTGATTTATTTTTAAAATTCATCACCACAATCAAAAAAAATTTTATATTTGAGATGCCATTTGAATTATTAATCTCCATAAAAAATCACAAAATGAAACCTTCAAAAATATTTAGCTATGTAAGTTTGTTTTTTGTTTTGATGCCATTGTTGTTAAAAAGCCAATGCGCCATAAATCCGCTCACACTTTTAAAAACAATCACTCCTGCTCAAAGTGACAAGGTCCTCACGTACCAAATAAAACACAGTTTTACTCTTTGGCCGGATTCGCCAATCACTGCCAAAACTTTCGCTATAAGTTATAATCATGCATTTGTTCGTGAGCCAATCATTGCATGCGAAAACTTCAAAGTAAAACCAACCGGGCAGCCCTCTACTTTCGAATCATTTTGTACCGATACTATTGATAAAGATTTGCCACTAAATTGTTTTTATGGAAATAAAACTAAAGTGGATACTTTGGTAAGAACAGTACCTTTGATTGGCGCTTTGTATCTCGATTCGGCATGCGCACTGGCATGCAATTCTCCGGCAAAATCTTACACATGTATCAAGGTCGATTCTTTAGGAAAGCCTTCGGTGAAAGGAACGATACAATCTTTTGGATTAACTCAGGCTATTAATAACGATTTAAATACTGCCACATCAGCATTTAGTTGGAGTGGGGTAGATGTGCGTGATTATCGTAAGCTTATGAATGGAACATTGGAATGGGTTCCCGATTTTGGTTCTACATCGAAGGGCAAAGCAAAAAGCATTCGGCAAAAAGCAGGAACAAGCGATCCCGTTGTATTTAAGGTTCATGATTACAATACAGGCATGGATACTATGGGTGTATTATTAAAAATTCTCATGCGTTTCGAAACAGAAGATGATACAATCACATACAACAATTATTGGCGAAATGACACAGTGCGAATCGAATCGGACTCTGCATCATTCGAAGTGTATTTTCCTTCGCCCTTTACTTCTAAACAAGGAAATATTTTTTTACTGGTAAAAAATGGTGTGGTTATTCAATCCCTAAAGACGGGGGTATTCAATACTGTTCCTTTGCCTTTTCCCGGCACCTTGGTTCCATTTCAGTTTTATATGAAAAGCAATATCACATTTCATTATAACCTCGACACCACAGGATTATTTGGCAACGACTCTTGCGATGTTGATTTGCTTATGTATGGTCACAACGAAAATTGTTACACAGAATTGACTGATACGGGAACGGTTTTGTATGGATACAATCAGCCTTCATGTCCCGGTACACCTGATGGTAGTATAAATGCATTGCCCAATTTCGGCACACCACCCTATGCTTTTGTATGGAGCAATGGTGCCACTACACAAACGATTGCCGGGTTGCCGGCTGGTGCGTATACGGTTATAGTTACAGATATTCTCGGAGTAATGAAAATGAGGACGATATTTTTGCCTCCTCCAGTACCTATTACAATCAGTGGTACAGTACAAAATATAAAATGCCGTTCGGCACACGATGGTTCTATTATGCTAAACGTTTCAGGCGGCTCTCCTCCTTATACTTATTTGTGGAGTAACGGAAAAAAAACTTCAACTATTACAGGGCTATACCCGGGCACTTTTTTAGTTACCGTTACCGACAGTAAAGGATGCATTACTGCTGCAACCTACACGATAACACAACCGGCAACAAGTGTAACAATTGCAAAAACAGTATCGAAAATAAATTGTGGTGGTAAATGCAATGCAAATATAAAACTCACCGTAAGTGGTGGAATGCCACCATACACATTACTGTGGAATACCGGAGCTACAACTTCTGCTTTAACGGGTTTATGTGCCGGCATATACACTTGCACAATTACAGATGCAGTTGGTTGTATTAAAGTAAATACTTCAACGGTAATCGAAAACCCATTGATGGTTGTTACAGTAACAGCTATTAACAGCTCAGAAGCTTCAGCTTCAGTTACTGGTGGTGTGTTGCCTTACACTTTTTTATGGAATACCATTCCACCACAAACCACTGCCACGGCTACCGGACTTTTACCCGGCAAAACGTATAAGGTTATAGTTACTGACTCGGTGGGATGTAGCAAAAGCAAATTTATAACCATGCCTCCTGCAAGAATAGGATTAAATAATATTGATGAACAAGTAGAAATAATTCCCAATCCCAATGATGGCGACTTTGAAGTTGTATTCAATTTTGATAGCGAATTCAATGCGGACATAAGCATATATAATGAGATGGGAGTATTAATTTATTCTACTCAAAATTCAAATTTAGAAAGTAGCAACGAACTTCATTTTGATAATCTTGCAAAAGGAATGTATTTTATTGTCATTAATAATGGCGTTCAGCTTATTTCCAAAAAAGTAATTGTTGAATGAGAAAAGTAGGGTTAGATTTTTGCTCCGGTTTTTTTGTACGGGAATTCATTGGCGATTCAACTTTTTAGAAATAAAAAATTATTGGCTTTTTGACAATTGGTTCCGTGTAAATATATCTATTGCACATTGCTAACAATTGCATAGGTGACGTTCTGTGGAATTTAAATTCATTCTTTTTGGAGGCACAAATGAACTGGACAAAATGCCAAACTTGCTTATATTATTGGATTACAAGGCCAGTACAGAGTGATTTCCGAATCTGTATCTTTTGTTTCAATAGATTAACAACCCTATTCTGAAAATAGATTTGAGATTGTATTTTTGGACAACTACTTTATTATTTAAAAAAACGGGTTTGAATATTATTTTGAATTTTGATAACTAAAAAACGAAAATTATTGTATTGATTTTGAGAGAGTTAAGATGCTTCTGAAAAATAGTTCTTGCTTTTTACGTTTTCTGTATTATGTTTGTTCTCGGTAATTCAATTCAGGTATTGAAAAAGCAAAATTAACCTCACTACCGAAATTAGATTTTAATTCGAACACAAAAGTATCACTACATGATGAATGGTGTGGTATGTTCAAATTTTTAAGAAATAAGTCTCTTATATCAATATTAATCTTTAACAAAAAAAATGTTATGAAAAAAACGATCTCCAAAATTTTCTTAGGCATGGGTGCAATGATTTGCACAATGGCCGCAAATGCACAATGGACCACAACCGGTACGGTTATACGTCCTGTAACGCTTACTAACAATGTAAGTATTGGAACAACAGTAAATGGTGCAAACCTTTATGTTGAAAAATCGACTGCAGTTACACTTGGAATTAAATCGACAACTGCCGGTGCTACCATGTTTATGGATAAAGGTAGTGCCACTGCCAATGCCGCATTTGCATATAAACTTGGCGGTGTAACGCAATGGAACAGCGGTATGCTGGGTAACAACAATTACAGTATACGTAATGTGCCAGCAAGCACTTTCCCATTAATTATTGATCTGGCTACTGACAATGTATTAATAAATTCTACTGACATTCCCGGTTCGGGAGTTGCAACGTATCCGCTAACTTTAAAAACGGGTGCAACTACTGCTTTGGGTTTAGATAATGGAGCGAGTATATTTGTTAAAAATAATGTTGGCAATTATGAGCCTTTTTTATGGCCACAGTGGACAGATAATAAAACATATATGAATTACGGTGCCGGTGGTTTCGATATTAGAAATAGCGGAAGTTCAACTGCCATGTACATGACTGCCGATAGAAAGGTAGGCATTGGAACCGGAGCTCCAAGTGCAAGTCTACATGTAGTGGGTAACGAATATGTTGAAGGTGCACGTCCAAGTTTTTCTACTGCTGTCGATAATAATATGTACATTTCGAATAGCAACACCGGTTATGCAGGCCTTTCTTTATTTCCTTCAACCAATAGTTTAGATGGTGCTTCTATATTTGGAGGTACTGGCGGTATTGGTTTGAATGTGGTTGTCGCTAATTCTGGTGTTAATTATGGTCCAATTAATGCCAGCGCATTTAATGTAGCCAGCGATAGGAGAATGAAAAAAGAAATTGTAGATATTAATTCAGATAGTTACGAAAAATATATGACCTATATTCGCAATATAGAATCGGCAACATTTCGTTACAAAACAGAAACCGATGCTGTTCGTAATTGTCAGCACATTGGTTTAATTGCACAATCTTTACCGGTTGAATTGCAGTCACGTATTACAGAGTCGCCAACTGAACAAAGCGAAGATAGAATTGCGGTAAATCTCGCAGATTTATCGGGCCTATTAGTTGTAGGGGTAAAAGCTTTAGATGCAAAACAAATAGCTTACGAAAAAACAATTGCTGATTTGCAAACTCAAATTGATATATTGAAACAACAGCAATCGCAAAATTCAAATGGTGAAAATAAATTAACTCAAAATACTGATAACCGCCTTTTCCAGAATCAGCCAAATCCATTCAATCAAAACACCATTATTCGTTTTGCATTAAATGCCGAAAGTCAAAATGCTGTGATTGTAATTCGTGACTTGAATGGAGTTTCAATAAAGCAAATTAATTTACGCAAGTCTAATAATGGACAAGTGGTTATCAATGCTTCAGAGTTAAAACAAGGCACTTATACTTATTCGTTAGAGGTAAATGGAAACAGTATCGATACTAAGTTGATGGTTGTTACTAAGTAGTTATTGGGTTGTTGGGTTGTTATGTTATTGGGTTATTATGCTTTTTAGAAATAAATCTAAAGCATATTCATCTTAGTATTTTCAACAAAAACATTATTTTAACCAACAATGCGATTCCTGAAAAAAAAACGCAATAACAAAGTAATCCAGTAACAAATAACTCAATAACCAAATAATCAGTAACCAAAAAAGAGCCGGATAAAAGAAATTTTATCCGGCTTTTTTATTTCAAAATTTATGGTGATTCAAGTTTTATTACTGAATATTTTAGATTAACTATTAGTCATTTCTTCAAAGGCGCCTGAGAATGGTTGTGTTGTTATTGCTTCGGGAGTATTGTTCAATTAATGTTTGATAAAAAATCTAATTTTCGAAAATACATAGGACAAATTTATGTAAATATGTCCTATGCATAAGACATTATCAATACTCCAATAACCAACGATAAAGAGGAATCATTCTAACTTCTATCTTTTTGCCAAACCAGTTTACTTTTTCGGTTTTATCAGTGTCGGCATTTATTAGTAAGTGATTTTTGCATTTCAATTCTCCCTGTGCCTGCGCAAATGCACGAATCTCCCTTTCCATTGTTTTACTGTTACTTATATCGCTGCATACCTGTATAAGTTGTTTTATTTTATCATGGTCGCGAATTACAAAATCTACTTCGTACTGATTGTTTAGTGTTTTGAAATAATTTAGTTCTTCGGTTTTGCTTTGCAACAATACTGCAACTGAGTTTTCAAAAAATCGTGCTTTGTCATCACTTAGTTTTGTGCTTAAAAATTTTATGAATGCATTGTCAACAAAATATACTTTGCGAGGATGCAACTCCGCTTTTACAACTTTGAATGAAAACGCTTCTACTGCATTTAAAAAAAAGGCATCGTGCGCATAACCTATATAGTTCTGTAATGTTGTTTTTCCTATTTCGTGATTCATGCTTTTCAAAACATTGAATATACGGTTTACAGTAAATTCTTTGCTGTTTAGAAGTATCTTTAGCAATGCCTTCAAGCCATTTACATTTTGAATATTATGTAACTCTATTATATCGCGGCTTACCACCGTTCGGAAGTATCCTTGCACCAGTTCATTGAAGTCCTCATCTTGTGATAATACTATTTCGGGGAGCCCGCCTATACGCAGATAATCACCAACATGCTTTAGTAATTTACTTTTAACCCGTTGGTTGTACTCTATATTTTCAACTTCGATATTTATTTTTTTAAATTGAAGGTATTCGCGAAAGTTCAATGGATATATATGTTTTTCTATAAATCGGCCACGCAACTCCGTAGGTATACCCACCGTAGTCATTTTCGAATTGCTGCCTGTGATAAAAAAACGTATATTATATTGATCATATATTCTTCGTACCCATTTACTCCAATTAGGAACAAGTTGCACTTCATCAAGTAAAAGATACTTAGGTGCTTCGCCCCACATTTCTTCGATTGTTGGTATAAGTTCGGTAAGGAATTCTGTTTTTAATGGTATACGTTCATCTTCAAAATTAAGATAAACTACTTGTCTGCGACTATTTGTTTTTAATAGTTCTTTAGCTACATGCATTAGTAAGTAAGTTTTACCTACACGTCTAAATCCATTCAACACTATTACTTTGTTGAGTTTCATTTTTATGTATTTATCGATATCTAATTCGCGCGGTAACACAACAGGCAAATCTCGATTTTGCCAATCGTACAGCAATAATTTTAAAACATCTTTTACCATGATCCTGCTTCTTGTAAATATTTGATAGGACAAATATATATAAATATGTCTTATATGTAGGACATATTGCCAAAAAAAATTTTGAAGTTTTAAATATACCCCAACTGCGATATTGTAATTTCTGCTTTTATATACTTATTTGCTTATGAAAGAATAATCGAGATGGTCACCATTAACATTGTAATAATAGAATCGGATTCAGTTGTACATAAATATTATCAAAGCATATTTTACAATGTACGGATATTGTTATTGTTGGGTGTTATGCCAATTTAAAAGCATTTGTAAGCAATATTGATTCACATAAAAATGATTTAATATTGCTTGATGTTCATGGTACAGGAGGCTATCCTGAAACGGTTATTTTAAATTTAGTTAAACAGCATCCTGAAATCAGATTGGTGATTTTATCTGCCTAGATTCAATATGATTTAGTATATGACTGTATCAAGGCTGGAGCAATTGGTCATATTGGCAAATTTGTGAAAGCACAATCTTTTATAAGAACGACAAGATAAATATACAAAGGTGAAAGCCGCGTTAGTTTGCCTTTAGCACAACTAATAAATGAGAATATTTTAATGCAACGGATTGGAAAAGTTAGTATACGAAACATGAAAATGTTGGCATTATTTTCAGGCGGATATACCATGTATGAGATTTCGAAATTTATGAATATGGCTGAGCATGAAATATTATGTAGCCTCAGGGATGTAATTCTACAAATACATTTTACAAATCGAAATTTCGATCTATAAGATTTGTAATATGCGCCAGGTGATGATTACTATGCCATGCGTAAAGTCCTAATGCTTCCGTTAAAGAATATTCTTTTCCATATTGCGGATGTTTATATGTGCGTGCAAAATCTTTTTCTGTCATTGTATTTAATAACACCACCCAGCGAAGATGCAACAATTTTATTAATTGCAATGAATTTGATATTGGCAGTTTTTTTTGAAATTCCAATTCGGCCCAGAGTTCTTCTTGGTAAGGTTTTATCACCGGGTTATCTTCGGTAAGAGCAAGCGGAAAACGTATGCAGGCATTTGCATGACTATCAGCAATATGATGTATTACTTGTCGTACTGTCCATCCTTGAGGACGATATGGAGTATCGAGTTGTGCTTCGGTTAATTGGTGTACCGTTGCAATTAATTTTTCGGGCAATGCTTCAATTTGTGATATCCACATCTTTATTTGTTCGGCAGTTGCTGGCTCAGTGTACTGGAATTTACCTATAGGGTATTTTAATTTTTCTAAATCCATTTCATTTTTTTTAGACTACAAATATAGTTCATTTATTAAAGTGTGGATTGACTGATTGAAGACATATTGTGCCACGAATATTTCGGTAGTCATTTTGCACTTTCTGTTTTTAAAAAATTATGATGGTAATTTAACGCCAATTTATTTTTTAACAATGACAATTAAGTTTTAAAACGTATTTCAATCCAATTATATTGATTGTTATACCATCCTTTGAATAACGATACTATTGTAAATAGCCCTGATTGTAACGGTTAGCTTGCAACCATGCCAATGAAAAAATAGAAAATGGTTGCAACTATGAGTGGAAAGCGGGACCAAGCCGTTTGAAGCAAGATGAAATGTTTTGTTTCTTTCATGTATTGAAATATTATTTCTGCAAATTTTCTTTTTCAAGAAAATATTGAGTTAGACTTTCAATCGGCTTCGCAATTATGTTGCCCACGGTAATGCTACGCTTTGCAGCTTCTTGTTTAAGTATATTTTGAAAATGATATGCAATGCTGCCAATAAAATGCACTGGTACGTTTTTGTAATTTTCGATATTGCAAACATTCACATCCATAAACTCACCTAACCCTCGACTTACAAGATTAGTAATAAAAGTATGGTTAGTATTAACTGAAAGAAACCGGCTGAAGGAAGCTAAATAAACGTTTGCATTTGGCTGGTAATACACTTGTTGCATGATGCTTTCTTTAGTGACTTTATACGTTTCGAAAAATTGCGTGCGCAAGTCATCGGGCATTACTTTGTACAGATAATAAGCAAGTAGTTTACGGCCAAAGAAGGACCCGCTTCCTTCATCGCCCAAAATATATCCCAGACCGTGGTTTAATTCATGAACTTTTGTGCCATCGAAATAACATGAGTTACTTCCCGTACCGAGTATGCAGGCAATACCCGGCTTGTCGTTGCATGTAGCATAAGCTGCAGCATCCAAATCGTGATGAATATTTATGGCTGCATTTGGAAAAACAATTTGTAGTCCATCACTAATTATTTTATTTCGTGTAGGGTGAGAACATCCCGCGCCAAAAAATTCAATGCAATGAACTTCCTTCGCATATTGTTGCACTTCGGGTATAACTCGCATGGTTGCAGATACCGAATTGCTATCGTGAAAAATGGATTGAGGCCAATGCTATTAAATGTAGCGACTTCTTTTCCATGGAAAGCCAATTTCCAATCAGCTTTTGTAGAACCACTATCAGCAACTAAAATCATAGATAATTTTTATTTAAGTATTATAAATTTGAATCTTTTTATTTTACAAAATGAAATCGGTGTTTAGAAAATTGGACGTGCGTTGTTCTAGTATTTCAGAAACAATATGTTTATTGAGGTCACTGTTTTTTGCAGCCACCAATGTGCGAATTGAAAAAACACGTAAAGCATCGTTCACACTTAAAGTTCCTTCGGCAGAATCTTTGCGTCCATTGAACGGATATACATCTGGACCACGCTGACATTGCGAATTAATATTTACACGACAAACTTGATTTGCCAGCGGATCGATAAGCTTGGCAATTTCTACACTATTGCTTCCAAACACACTTACTTGCTGACCATAGTTTGATTGTACCATATAATTGATGGGCTCATTTATATTGCTGAAAGTTACTATTGGAACTACGGGGCCAAATTGCTCTTCGTGATAAATGCGCATGGTGCTGTTTACATTTATAAGTACTGCAGGATGCATATAAGAATAGGATATTTCCCCTCCGTTTTCATTTATTATCGAAGCGCCTTTAGCAATGGCATCATCTATTAGCTCTTGCAAGTAAGCAGTTTTGCCTTTCTCGGGCAATGGAGTTAACATCGCATTTTTATCCCACGGCATTCCGGCAACCAACGTTGCAAGCTTGGCTTTATAAGCATCAACTAACTGTGACTGTATACTATGATGACAAAATATTATTTTGAGTGCAGTGCATCGCTGCCCATTGAATGACAATGAACCTGCTATCAATTCATCAACAGTTATTTTAATATCGGCATCGGGCAGAATGATTGCAGGATTTTTAGCTTCAAGACCCAAAGCGCCTCGTAATCGATTGGGTTGAGGATGTTGTTTCTTTAAAATATTTGCCACCCGGCTAGTACCAATAAATGCAAGCACATCTATTTTACCTGTTTCCATAAGTGAGCCTGCTGTTTCGGAACCTTTGCCGTAAATGATATTAATTACTCCTTTGGGAAAGCAATCGCAAAATATTTGTAGTAAAGGCGAATGCAATAACACACCATATTTTGAAGGCTTGAATATTACCACATTGCCCATAATGAGTGCCGGTATCAATGTACAAAATGTTTCGTTGAGTGGGTAGTTGTATGGGCCCATGCACAATACAATACCAAGTGGTCCCCTTCTGATTTGCGCGTATATCCCGCCATTGCTTTGAATTCGTGAGCTATCGCGATCGAGATTTTTTAATGCATCAATCGTTTCTTGTATGTAATCGATAGTACGGTCAAATTCTTTTTGCGAATCGGGCAACGATTTTCCAATTTCCCACATCAACAGTTTTACAACTTCGTCACGTTTTTCTTTCATACGTTTGGCAAAATGTGAAACCATTTCAATTCTTTGCTTTACACGCATGGTGGCCCATTCTCCACGGCCATTGTCGTAAGCCTTCAAGGCGTTGTCGAGCACAGCGAGAGTGGCTTCTTTATTCATCACAGGTTGCGAACCTATACGAAACTGCGTATACAGCGATGGTTGTGTTTTTATATAGATGGGAGAAAACACATCTGCCGTTTCTCCCTTCCATTCAATAAGTTCGCCATTGGTGAGGTAAACTTTTTGTTCAACCGGTGTAGTAATTTTATATTCTTCAGGAATCTGATCAATCGTGGGAAAATCGAAATTCATATTCAATGGATTTTTGTTTGTTATTTAAACAGCTAATATTTCGGCAATTTTCAATAATGATTTATCTAACTGAAAATCTTGTGATGTGGCATCTTTGAATGGAGTGAGCACTACTTTGTTATTTATTAACCCCGCCATTTTACGCGACTCTCCACCAAGCAAAGCCTCTACCGCAGCAACACCAAGGCGACTTGCCAGCACGGTCGAAACAAGTTGGAGAACCACCACGCTGCACATGTCCAAGCACAGTAACTTTAGTATCGTAATGCTTAAATTTTTCTTTTACTTTTTCGGCAATTTTGTATGCGCCACCACCATGTTCACCTTCAGCAACTACCACAATGCTTGATGTTTTTTTATTCTTTGCTCCACGTTCAAGTACTTCAATTAATTGGTCTAATGTAGTATCACGTTCGGGTAATAAAATATATTCCGCTCCGCCACCTATGCCGGCTGCAAGCGCAATACAGCCGGAGTCGCGGCCCATTACTTCTACAAAAAATAACCTATCGTGTGCCGCTGCAGTATCACGAATTTTATCGATAGCTTCTATTGCGGTATTTACTGCGGTGTCGTATCCAATAGTATAATCGGTACCAAACAAATCATTGTCGATAGTGCCGGGTGTGCCAATCATTGGAACACCAAATTCTTCAAAAAATATTTCGGCACCGGTAAACGTGCCATCACCACCAATTGCAACTACGCCATCAATATTATTCGACATCAAATTTTCGTAAGCTTTTTTTCGCCCTTCATATTCAAAAAACCGAGGGCACCGTGCAGTTTTTAAAATAGTCCCGCCACGGTGAATAATATTGCTCACCGAACGTGCATCCATGGGGATAAATTCATTGTCAATCATGCCTTCGTAGCCACGCATTATACCTGTAACCTGTACGTTGTGGTAAATGGCAGTGCGCACAACTGCGCGTATGCATGCATTCATACCGGGGCCATCGCCTCCCGAAGTAAAAACGCCAATGATTTTTATAGGTTTGTTTTGGTCTTTTACCATACTTTAAAAAAATTAAGTCCCGAAGATAGTGTATTATTAACACTAAGTACAAACTGGATTTTATTTTTTTTCGTTTTCTAAGAATTTAACAACAATAAACCTTATTTCAAATTGTCTGCATTTTGTTTTTACTTTGTTATTATTATTTCTGATCATGAATCGTAAGAATTTTTTAAAATCATTGACCATGTTACCAATTGCGGGAAGTATTACCAGTTTAGAATCTTTGGCAAAAGCTGCTGATTCATTTGCCAAAAGCGAATCTATGCCTGTCTTGTTTGTTGGGCATGGCAGTCCAATGAATGCTATTGAAGATAATCGTTTTTCGCGTGAGATGAAAACTATTGGAAAGAGAATGGGAAAGCCTTCCGCAATTTTAATGATTTCGGCACACTGGGAAACAAAAGGCAGTTTTGTAACCATTCAAGAAAAGCCACAGACTATTCATGATTTTGGTGGTTTTCCGCAAGCACTATTCGAAGCACAATACCCGGCACCGGGCAGTACATGGCTGGCAGGTGAAACTCAAAAAGCAGTAGCATCAAACCAAATCGCTTTCGATGGTAAATGGGGTTTCGACCATGGTTGCTGGAGTGTGGCTATGAACATGTTTCCGCTTGCTGATGTTCCTATTGTTCAATTGAGTTTGGACTACACTCAAACTGCGTCCCAACATTATGCCCTTGCCCAACAATTAAAAACCTTGCGAAATAAAGGTGTGCTTATTATAGGCAGCGGCAATATGATTCACAACCTTGGCATGTTGAGTTTAAAAGGTAATAGCTTCGATGAACCTTATGGATACGACTGGGCAATGGAATTGAATTCTAAATTGAAACAGGATATTGAAAATAAAAACCATCAATCACTGATTAACTATACTTCATTTGGAAAGGCCGCATCTTTAGCCATTCCTACTCCCGAACACTATCTACCTATGCTGTATACGTTGGCCATGCAAAATGAAAAAGATAGCCTTGAATTTTTTAACGACTCTGTAGTGGCCGGTTCAATTTCTATGACGAGTTTTGTTTTTAGTTCTTAGATTTTAGTTCTTCGTTAGGTTTGCGATGCGCCAAGTTCTTCGTTCTTAGTT
>JADKFV010000045.1 GCA_016717325.1 Bacteroidota bacterium
AAGAATGTTTTGGAAAAAAAATATCCCACACATACATAATTCAAAAAGAAGTATCCCCGATGTGATATAGTGTTTTAAACTAAAATTCCCAGCTTAACAGCAGTGGTAATCAAAGAGGCAGTGTTTTGTACGTTAAATTTTGCAAGCAAGTTTTTACGATGGCTATCTACGGTACTTTGGCTGACAAATATTTTTTCCGCAATTTCTTTATTGGTCATTCCTTGCGAAATATATTGCAATATCTCTTTTTCGCGTCTTGTTAATGTAGGAATATTTTCTTCAGTTGATGGAATTATGGAGGGCATGGAAATGTTTTGACTCACAAACATTTTATTATTTATAACCGAATTTATTGCTTCTTCAATTTCGTCTTTACCGGCACTTTTAATTAAATAGCCCGAAGCACCGTTGGCAATCATTTGCGAAACATAACTGCGTTGGATAAAAGAACTTAGTGCTATCACATGTACTTTTGGAAAATCCTTTTTAATTAATAAACAAAGTTCAATACCACTTACTTCGGGCATATTAATATCTATAAAAGCAATATCAATCGCATTCGCTTTTAATTGCACCATGGCATCATTAGCACTAGTGGCGGTGGCTACCAAATATACATCCTCAATTCGAGCGAGTATATTCCTCATGCCCTCTATCACCATTTCGTGATCGTCCACTACCATTACTTGTATCATGATATTTTTTGTTTTTATACTTGTATTTCTATACTAATAGTAGTTCCCTTTTTTGGATACGATTCTATTTCAAACCGGCCTTTTATATAGTCGACACGTGACTGTACATTTTGCAAACCACTACCTTTATAATTTGCAAGTTGCGCACTATTGAATCCTATGCCATCATCTTCCACTATCAGAGTAAGTGTATTTTCGTTTTTCGATAGTTGTATCAAAATATTTTTGGCCGATGCATGTTTAATAGCATTATTCGAAAGCTCCTGTATAATGCGATAAGTGTTACCTCCATCGATTTTTCAATAGGGTTTGTTATGCCTAATTGAGTATATTTCATTTTTACCATTCTGCTTTCATTTATGCTATCGCAATAATCCTGCATGGCTTCTGCCAACCCCAATCGCAACAATGCTTCGGGCATCATGTTGTGCGCCACTCTTCGCATTTCAGCTATGGCATTATCTAATTGTAATATTGATTTATAAAACAGTGATGAATCTTTTTCGTCAAGCATTATATTTCCTTTGAGTGACGACAAATTTAATTTTATACCACTCAGCATGCCGCCTAAGCTATCGTGTAAATCTTTTGCCATTCGGGTACGCTCCTCCTCCTGACCTTTTAAAATGCTTTCAAGTGCAATGAGTTGTTTTTCTTTCTCAAAAATAATTTTTCGCTTTCGATACTGAAAAATAAAAATAAACAAGCCTGCGATAAATAAAAAAAATATTATCGCAGCTAAAACAATAAAAACTGTTAATCCGGTTTGCCCCATATTAATCCTACAGTAAACATTAAGTACATTATGTAATTGAGTGAGGTAGCAACCCAAGCTGCCGGAATAAAGATAACAAGGTTTTTTGTCAATTCATTATACAATCCATAAAAAGGAAATGTGCCTAAATAAAAAATCAACATGCCTAAAGCAATCCAAAAAGTTGTTAGTTGATTAAATTTCAAAATGTTTTCAGAACGCACTAAATCGATAAAATAAATAATAATGTAAACCAGAATAAATAAATTGCCAACGGTATATGATAGACTCTCGAAAAAATAATCTGCATTGTCAAAATTATATTTTTCGATTGCCAGTGTTGCGCAATAAAGTGCAGCACTTATTACGGGTAATGTCTTAAATTTTGCAGGTAATGTTTTATAAAAAAACCAACTTATAAAAAGCATTTCGATGACGACTGTAATTTGATTTAAAATGACAAAAGTTTTGCTTTTCATAACAAACTAAAAGCGAACCAAAAGTTGCGATGAGTGAAATAGAAATTAAATACCCTACAAGCCACTTTAAATAATTATGCTTCCATTTACCAAAAGTAATACAACCCACAATGGCAGCCAACAGCTCAACAACCAAAAGGTATTGCGTATATAAATACAAGTCATGCATACTTTTTATTTGTTATTGACCGAATGCAGTTCTGCCACATACGGGTGGACATAAGGTTCCATGATTTTTTCCTGCCATCAACACTGCGACTAAGCCAGTTCCATCCGATGGAATTAAAGTAGGCATACAACCTTTGCCATTATTGAAACTCTTATCCAAATAGAAATCATTGTGAACGCCTGGTGCTGTGGGTTTATCAAAAGTAGGCACCATAAAAACTGTGTGCATATCTCCAAAACTATCAGGCACGTTTTTTAAATCGGGATAAGTTATAAGATTTGCAGAATTAATTGTTGGATATTTTGCATAATAAATGCGCACCCCCAAATTAAATGAATCGGGGCAATTATTTTTGCAAACTGAATTTTCAATTTGCCAAATAAATTTTTTTAAATCGTCTAAGCCAAACCAAACAGATGCCGCATCGAGATAATTTCTGTTTGGAATCATTTGGCGCATCCGTTGATAATTGTTTGCCATCAACTTGAGCAATACTCCATCTACCAATTCATAGGTTGAGTCCTGCGAATAATTAAGAGAAACCTGGTTGCAATTTTTTTGTACGGGTTCAGTTAAGGGTGTCCTTGTTAAATATAAATACGCAACACAACCTGCTAATATTACATTTAAAAGAAGTGAGAAATTTTTCATACGTTATTTTTTTTAGTGGTTAAAGAAATTTTGATTTTGAAATTAGAAGGCGAAACATAGACATATTATTTTAATCAAAAATCGCTTTTAAAAAAATCCCCTTTTTAGGGGAGAAACAAAAATCCCTGTTTTAGCGGATTGATTTGGGCTCGTTGCCAACATAGTTTTGCCACCGCATTTATTAACTAACAATTTAAAAAACAAAATTATGCAAAAGTCAATTTCAAAAATTTTAATGAGCGCAATAGTTGCTTGCTCATTATCGCCTGCCATGTCACAATGGACAACAACAGGAACCGTAATTGCCCCAACGGTGCTTACAAACAATGTAAGTGTGGGCACAACTGTGAATGGAGCAAACATTTACGCACAAAAAACCAATGCTGTAACGCTTGGTATTAAATCGCAAACGGCAGGTGCAACCATGTTTATGGACAAAGGTAGCGCAACAACAAATGCAGCATTTGCTTATCGATTTCTTGGCACCACATTGTGGAACACCGGTATGCTAGGCGGCAACAATTACTCAATCAGGAATGTTGCAAATAATACATTTCCGGTTGTAGTGGCTCAGAATGACAATGTGGGTTTGGGCACTTTAACACCACAATCAAAATTTGATATTGCCGGACTGAGTAATTGGGACTTAACCAATACTCCCGGTGATTTGCGTATTGGAAACGACTCTTACAATTTCAAACTTGGAGTTGCGCTTGCTGGAGGCGGTTCTGGTAATGTACACATGGCTGCCAGTACATTGTTCATCATGGGCACAGGCACCACACAACCAAATCTAAATACATTAACTATTGGTGGTGGCCAAGTTGGTATTGGAGTGCTTTATCCAACTGCAAAACTTGATGTGGCAGGCGATGTTAAAATCAATGGAATTATTGTTGGCAAAGGTAACGGCAGTATAGCAAACAATACAGTAGTTGGAGATGGCGCATTGGCTGCTAACAGCGGAGCAGGTGCAAATACTGCAATAGGTTACTCGGCTCAACACTTAAATACAATTGGATATGCCAATACAAGTATAGGTGCATACAGCATGTTGAATAACGTGGATGGATTTTCAAATACTGCACTTGGCAGTGAAAGTTTAAGAGATAATACTTCCGGTTACTTTAATACTGCAATTGGACAGGCAAGTTTAGCATCAGCACAGGGTTTTGATAATACAGCAGTGGGTCGCTATGCATTGCTAACCGCTTCTGCCGGAAACTCCAATTCAGCATTTGGCTCTGCAGCAAATTTAAACGATAGCAGTTTATCGAATGTTACCTTACTTGGATTTTATACTGTAGGCACTGCAAACAATAGTGTTCAAATTGGAAACAATGCTGTAACAAGTGTAAAAGCAGGCAATAATGTCGTAATTGTTTCGGACGGCCGATTCAAGAAGAATGTTCACGAAAATGTGCCAGGCTTAGCCTTTATTAACAAACTTAAACCTGTAACATACAATTATGATGTTACAGGGTTGGATGCCTTTCAAAGAAATGGAGCAGCGAGCAGTAACGAAAAAATGATGTCCGATGCTGCATCGAAACAATATGCTGAAGCTGTTGCAAAAAAAGAAAAATTGATATATTCAGGATTTATAGCACAAGATGTAGAGAAAGCAGCGCAGAAATTGGGTTATGATTTTAGTGGAGTGTACAAGCCACAAGGCGAAAAAGACCCTTATGGTTTAAGCTATGCCGAATTTGTTGTGCCTATTGTGAAAGCCGTTCAAGAGTTAGATGCAAAAAACAAAAATGCTGAATTAGAAAATGCTGAATTGAAAAGCAAGAATCAATCTCTCGAGAATCGTTTGAATGAAATACAGCAATGTTTAGAAAATTTGTGCAATACACCCACACAAGATAGAGCTTCAAACTTCAAACTTCCATCTCCAAACTTCCTTGCCCAAAATCAGCCAAACCCTTTCAATCAATCAACTGCAATAACTTACAGTCTTAATAGCGATGCAGGCAATGCACAAATTGTAATTCGCAATTTGAATGGTGAACAAATAAAAGTCATAGCAATAAACAAAACCCGCAAAGGCCAGGTTATAATAAATGCCAACGAACTTGCACAAGGCACATACACGTATACACTTATAGTTAACAATCAAAGTGTGGATACTAAATTGATGGTGGTTACCAAGTAGTTCTAGAGTTCCAGAGCTTAAAAGTTCCAGAGTTCAATAGTTAATGAGTTTTGAAAGTTGGGGAGAGCTTGCTGTGTATATTATCTAACTGTTTAGAAAGACTGCAGTGTGGAAAATTTTTACAGACAAATTTCGCATTACAACTTTAACCTTGCCCACTAACGCTTATTCAATTGAACGACCGAAAACAAATTACTTGTATTTAAACAAACCAATTAAAAGGGATGTCGTAAACGACATCCCTTTTTTATTTTATTATAATTTTTGAAGATCCAATTTACAAAAATCAAATACTGCAAATACCTTTTTCCAATGGAGCAAATTCTTTTCTACGGCTTTAAAAAAACAGGTGCATACCTTCAATTGAAAGTTGGCATTTTGAAACAGATTTGTCTTTATTGAATTGTTAGGAAATCCTTTTACAAAAAAAATAAAAAGGGACTTGAAAAAACCATTTATGGAGGTTCTACACAAAAACTAAAAACCCATTAAATTACTAAAACATCCGTGCAATTTTGGTGACAACAATCATCTATTACTGTGACCGTAATCATAAGAAAATAAATCACTGAAGCAGTACTTTGTATTGTAAAAATTAAAAAAAAGATGAACACAATCAAAACAAAACAAAAAAAAGAATCAGGTTTTATTTCGGGAGAAGTAAAACGCTTTTTCGCAATAATGTCGATGGCATTATTGTTATTGTTTACACAAAATGCAAATGCACAAGCACCCGATTGGGAATGGGCTAAGGGAATTGGGGGTACTGGGTTCGATGGTAGTCCATCGGTTGTAATTGATGACAACGGAAACGCTTATGCAAATGCAATGTTCAGTAGCACAGTGGATTTCGACCCCGGTGCAGGAACAGCAAACTTGACTTCAGCAGGTGGCACCGATGTTTGCCTAGCCAAGTATGATAAAAATGGCAATTATATGTGGGCTATAAGAATGGGTGGAGTTGGTGAAGATGGCACCGATCATATTCGAGGAAGATGCATTGCCATCGATCAATCATCAAATATAATTATCACGGGTTTCTTTAGTGGAACAGCCGACTTTGATCCAAGCAATGCGGTTTACAATCTCACCTCGGCAGGAGGGCTCGATATTTTTGTTGCAAAATATGACAATGCAGGAAATTTTATTTGGGCAAAAAGAAATGGGCGGAGTACAACCAAATGACAAAGGCATGTCGATTGCGCTTGACGCAAATGGCAATATTTATTCCACCGGTCGTTTTACCGGCACTGTCGATTTTGATCCGGGGATAGGTGTTTTCAATTTGGTTCAAACCGGTGGTACATATTTCATGTACATTTCAAAGTTAGACAAAGATG
>JADKFV010000046.1 GCA_016717325.1 Bacteroidota bacterium
TGAATGTATTAGTTAGTAACAATCGTATATTCGATTAAATTCGTAATTAGTTGCAGAGAAAATCTATTGATTAAATTTATGTAGTTTTGAAAGTTAGCGTACAATTTTTCTATCGTACTTGCTCGAAATATTAATCATTACACGCATACCATTGTCTGTTACTTTTTTATTTATGTTTGAATAAACGGCAATGCCAATACCGAGGTCTTCGAGTGGTTTAAAAATAAATGGCATGTTGGCGCTAACGCCCAGGGCAGAAAAAAACTTTCCATTCGGGAGAAAACCACTTTGATATGCCGGGCCAATAAACATTCCGTATAGAAATAATCTGTTGCGCACTGCATACCCTGCAGCAATATGAAATGAGTATAAGGAGAACTCGCTTTGGTAAATCACAAAACTCTGAACACCACCCTGCAAATACATTTTTCCAACAGCACGTGTGTAATCAAAAGTATAATTGCGTCCATTACCAAAACTTCCCAATCGTTCCATAGTGAAAACCTACGCCAAGGTTTCCCCATTCGTAATGTTTTACAGGCTTTTTATTTGTGGTTGATTGCGCATCTAAATATTGCACAACAAACATGAATGCCATTGTCAATATTATAACATTCACCTTATACCAAGGCTTTGATTTGATAAGCATATTTTGTGTAAAATTCAATTGTGACTTATTGGTCTTTACGTTCAATAGCGCCAATATCGGCAGGTAAAAACATATTGCGATCGGTAGTTCTTAAATCGTATTGCAATATTGGATGCAATGGAGAACAGCAAGTGCTATCAGCTTTGTTTTTTGCAAATGCCATTGTATCGAGCGAAAAATCTCCATCGTTGGTATTCTTAAAATCGGGATCGCTGTTTTTATATATCATTTTAAAATGATTAGGATCTGTAATGCTAAAATCCGATTTCACTTTTATAATATCATGGTCGAAAAAATAAAAATCGTCACCACCAGGTTTCATTTCCACTTCAATTTCGTTTTCGTTGTTGCCATAAATTATACAATTGCGAAACAATGCTTTGTTCATATCGAAGCTAATAATATTATCGTTATTATCTAATGTATAATTGTTGAGATAAATGGATGGAGTAGTGCGTTGCCCATATTTCCAATAGTTGGCAAACGTGCAATGATTAAATTCGTAAGTGCCGCCAAGCGATAACGCTGCACAATACGAAGCACAATTCGAAATCACACAATTATTCATTACGAAGTTATGATAACGCGCAAATACACCGGCACCACTCATGTTAGAAATGGTAGTATTATTTACCATAACAGATTTGTCATTACTGGTATCGGAATTATTATCGAACAGGGTTTCGATTTGTAATCCAATAAAGCCATTTTTTATTTCGGCATAATTTATTTCGTTGCCGAATGCGCCATCATTTATCCAAATGCGATCCCATTGTCCGGGCTTGTCGGCATAGTAACTTTCGAGGCGTGTGCCACCAAACTTTACCGGTTCATCTTTGGTGCCCATTATTTTTATACAACCACCACGATAAACCCACAAGCCGGAACCATTATAAAAATAAATTTTTGTGCCCTTAGAAATTTTCAAAACGCAAAGTGAATCGACAACGGCATAACCAAAAATAACATAAGGCAAAACATTATCCCACTCAGCTAAATTATTTACGCATGGAATAATGGAAAGAGGAGGGAGGCCGGGAATATTTAAATCGGCACGAATGAAATGTGCATTTTGTCCCCATGCTACCAAATCAACATCCTGAATATTTCCATTGGTTTCAAAAATAATGGAGTCGGCAACAATGAATGGAAGATTAGCAGACGAAGGATCGATGGTGACTTCAACAAAAATAAACATACTATCGTTCGCACCAATTTCAATATCATTGAATTTTGTGCCCGGTACACCGTCTACATTTAAACGGAAATAGGAACTATTTGTATTTGACAAACGTATACTTGATATGTTGATAGGTTGTGAATTGTTATTATAAACCAGCAACTGTTGATTGGTAGAACCGAAGGTGACAAACACGGTATCGAACACAATAGTATCGGCACTGAAATCTAATTTTGCACTTGCATCGGTAATGAGCTTTTCTTTTTTACAAGAATTAAAAAATATCATGCCCAAGGCAAATGCCAAAACAGTAAAACCTTTGAGTGCAAAAAATAAATGGTGTACGTACTTATTGAGTATTGACTTCATGTGACAAAAGTAAAAATATTGATACATAATATAATGTATGAAGTGAAAGATTATTGTGATGGAGCTATTTTATGACACATTTATGTTGGAATGCAATCAATATTGCATTTAGCATTGTGTAAAAATGAATGTATGGAAAAGAAATCAGTAAAATTCGGTGCCAGGATTTTACTCTTCATATGTTCGTGAATAGCCGCGCCACTTTTCTATCAGCGTGTTAAAGTTTTCGGGCAAAGGGCTTTCGAAAAACATTTCCTTCTTTGTAACAGGATGCACAAAACCTAAAGTGGCAGCATGTAAAGCCTGGCCGGGAGGCAACGCAAAACAATTTTGTACAAATTGTTTGTATCGTGTAAAAGCAGTGCCGCGCAATATGGCATCACCACCATATTCGAAATCGTTAAACAAAGGATGCTTTATGTATTTCATGTGCACACGTATTTGATGTGTGCGTCCGGTTTCAAGTTTGCATTCGATGAGGGTGGTGTATAAAAATTTTTCTAAAACTTTATAATGTGTCACAGCATGTTTTCCATATTCGCCATTTGGAAATACATCCATCATTTTTCGATTTGCAATATTGCGTCCCACATTTCCGGTTACAGTGCCTTCAGCATTGTCAAAATCGCCCCATACCAAAGCAATGTACTTTCGTTGAGATGTACGTTCGAAAAATTGTTTTGCTAAATGTGATAAAGCATATTCGGTTTTGGCAATCACAAGCAAGCCCGAAGTATTTTTATCGATGCGATGCACAAGACCCGGCCGTATGGAATCGGATTTTATAACCTGATCCTTTAGTTCAGGATGAAAGTGACAAAGCATTGCATTCACAAGTGTGTTGCGGTAGTTGCCATATGCCGGATGCACCACCATTCCTACAGGTTTATCAACCACCACTAAAGTATCATCTTCGTAAATAATATTTATGGGAATATCATCGGCATATAATTCTATTTCGCGGGGGGTGTGCAAGTACAATGGAAATAACATCGAGCGGTTTTACTTTATAACTCGACTTTACAGTTTTACCATTAACCAAAACATTGTTTGCATCAATGGCAGCCTGCACTTTATTGCGCGATGTATTCTCGAGGCGGCCAAATAAAAATTTATCTATCCTAACAAGCGACTGTCCTTTATCAACTACAATTCTAAAATGTTCGAACAGTTCATCTTGTTCTTCAACTACAAGCGCGTCATCTTTATCTTCTATCATAATTGTGCTTCCACTTTGGGTTTATTTATTTTGTGCATTAATTGCAAATGCATTTGCATTAGTTTCAATTGTTCCTGCACAAGTGATGTTGCTATGGAAGTTTTTTGATTTATTGTTGGAGCAATATTTTTATTGGAAGGTAAATCCAATTTTGTTTCAGTAACAGGAATATCGAGCCAGTGTCTTTTCTCTTCGAAAGGATAAGTTGTAACAGGAATATGCTTGCGTGTTTCGAGGGCATAATAACTTTTCCAATCGATAATAATATTTTTCAACCACAGATGGCCAATTGCCGCACACATTGTTTGCCATTCTAATTTATATTCGTAACGGTCGGGCAAAGATGGGATAGCAAATTGATTTGCCATATCGGTAGCTTGTTGCTTAGCCATTTGTGTAGCGGTATTTCGCGGACCACATTCGAGTAGTACCATCGATGAATCATCGGCCCACAATTGTTTTACACCTTCGGCAAAGCGCACGGGAACGCGTAAATGTTTTGTCCAGTATTGAATATCGGTCGCCTGTTCATCGGTTAAAATATTTGCATTCACTGTCGATACAATTGGAATTTGCGGTGCATTCAACTTTACTTTTCGTACTACTTTTTCAAAATCGGGAAGCACAGGATCCATCATTGGCGAGTGAAACGCATGTGATGTATGCAATAGTTTGCAGGCAATCTCTTCTTTTTCTAATTCTGTTTGTAAAGAAATAATATCTTCAGTAGGGCCCGACACCACACATAATTCTGCACCATTAATTGCAGCAACGGCACAATTTTTATTCAGTAAAGGTTGCACAGTTTGGTAAGGCATACGCACCGACAACATACTTCCCTTTGGCATGGCTTGCATTAATTTTGCACGCGAACCTACAAGCATAATTGCATCATCGAGTGAAAACACTCCGGCAATGCAAGCCGCAACAAACTCGCCAATACTGTGTCCGATAAGTTTAGCCGGTTTTATTCCCCAACTCATATATAACTGTGCAAGCGAGTATCCTATCACAAAAAGTGCAGGTTGTGTGTATTGCGTTTGCTTTAAATTTTCTTCGGCTGCAGCTTCATTTCCATCGGCAGGATAAAGAATGGCTTTTAAATCTATTTGCAATTGTGTTTTTAAAATATCGAAACACATATCAGCATGTTGGCGAAAAATAATTTCATCGTCATACAATGCCTTGCCCATATTTACATATTGCGAACCCTGCCCCGGAAACATAAATGCCACAGCCGGAGTTGCACCTTTGTGCTGATAGGTAGACGATAATTTGGGATTATTTTTTTCGATTAAATTTATAAGCTCATCGCGGTCACCGTATACGTAGTATTGTTTTGCAGCAAAATGGGCGCGCCCTGTTTGAAACGAAAAAGCAAAGTCGGCAGGATGGAAGTATTCGTTGCTTTTCAATTCTGTCAGCACTTTTGTTTTATACCGTTGTAATGCTTCATTATTTTTTGCCGATAGCATTAAAGTATGAACCGGCCTTGCAATGCCCGATGGCTGAGGCTTTGGTGCTTCTTCTAAAATTAAATGTGCATTGGTGCCACCTACACCAAACGATGATACTCCGGCACGTAAAGGATTATTTTCGTTGGTCCAGTCCTGCAATTTATCAATAACATGAAATGGAGTATTTTCAAATTTTATCTGCGGATTGGGCGATTGGTAATTGATGGTTGGCACCAATTTTTTATGTTGCAATTGCAGCACAACTTTTATTAATCCGGCCACACCGGCAGCAGCAGTAAGGTGTCCAAAATTTCCTTTTATTGAACCCAATCCCGATGTATGCACCAGTTTATTTTCAAGATTAAATGCCTTTGTTAGACCTTCAACTTCTATAGGATCGCCAATGGGAGTTGCCGTACCATGTGCTTCTACATAACTTATAGTATCGGCATTTACATTTGCTTTGGCATGTGCCAATGCAATTACCTGTGCTTGTCCATCCACACTGGGCGCGGTAAAACTTGCTTTGCCACCACCATCATTATTCAATGCACCACCACGAATTACAGCATAAATAGTATCGCCATCACGCACTGCTTCTTTATATCTTTTTAAAACAATAAGTCCGGCACCATCGCTAAACATGGTACCACGGGCATCTTTATCGAAAGGGCGGCAATGCCCATCGGCACTATTCATGCTTCCTTCGTTGTACGTATATCCACTCATGATGGGCGATGTGATTGCAACACCACCTGCAATGGCAACATCGCATTTATGCTCGAGTAATTGATCGGTAGCAGTAACTATAGAAACAAGTGAGGTACTGCAGGCTGTGTGTATACTCAGGGCAGGGCCTTTCAAATTTAATTCGTAAGCTATGCGTGTAGCGATATAATCTTTTTCGTTCGATGTCATGGTAAGAAACTCGCCAACCTGTTCAATTAACTTTGGGTAATGCACTACATTTTTTTGATAATAAGTATTATTTCCGGTTCCGGCATAAACACCTATCAAACCATTATAAGTATTTGGATTTATTGATGCTCGTTCCAATGCTTCTACCGATAACTGTAACAATATACGATGTTGCGGATCGGTAAGGTCGGCTACTTTAGGATTGATTCCAAAAAAAGACGCATCGAAATTCTCGGCACCATTAATTATTCCACGTGCTTTAATGTAAGAAGGATCATTTCTTTGTTCGTCATTCACAGAAGGATCTAATTCTTCATTCTTAAAAAATGTAACACTCTCTTTGCCCTCCACTAAATTATTCCAAAGTTGTTCAACAGTATTGGCACCGGGAAACCTGCATGCCATGCCTATTATGGCAATACCATCTTCAACGGTTAAGGGTGCATTACTTTGAGTGTTGGCAAAACGGGTGCGTGTATCTTGTAATTGCGAAGTAAGTGTATCGCCATTTTCAACAAAATTTGCCAAGTCGAAAATAGTAGGTGATTGAAACACTTTTGTTACAGGCAAATCATGATAATGCAATTGCAAAAGTGACGAAGTGAATTTTAATGCAAGTAAAGAATTACCACCGAGCTCAAAAAAATTATCGTTTATACCAACTTCATTTATTTGCAAAATGGCACACCACATTGCAGCCATAGTTTTTTGCAATTCGGTTTGGGGCGCAATATATTCTGTGTTCAGTACAGGTCTGTTTATTTCGGGAGCAGGCAATGCTTTACGATCTATTTTTCCACTTGGTGTACGGGGCAACTCTGTCATTTGCACATAGGCCGAAGGTTGCATATAATCGGGTAGGAGCGAGGCCACATGGTTACGTAAATCCGTTACATTGTAACTTGAACGTTCTTTTGGAACCACATAAGCAATCAGCCTTTTGTTGCCGGCTTGTTCTTCGCGTACAGTTACCGCACATGCATTTACATTGGCATGTTTGGCAATACAAATCTCTACTTCGCCCAATTCAATTCTATAACCACGAACTTTTACTTGTCCATCAATTCTACCTAAATATTGTATGTTACCATCGGGCAAATATTTTGCAAGGTCGCCTGTTTTATACAATAAAGTTTTTCCACCATCTGTAGGATTTGGAATAAATCTCTCGGCCGTTAATTCTTTATTATTGATGTATCCGCTTGCAAGGCAAATGCCCTTGGCAAAAAGTTCGCCTTCGCGATTGTCTTTTATTATTTTACTGTTTTCGTCAAGCAATACTACTTCGCAATTATCAATCGGGTTTCCAATGGAAGGCAATGCATCCCACTGCGAAGGATTGCCGGTGAGTTTCAAAGCAGTAATGACATGTGTTTCGGTAGGGCCGTAATGATTCCATAAAGTTGCTTGTTTATTATTGGTAAAAAAATCAACAACATAAGGTGTCACTTGCAATTGTTCACCGGCAGTAATAACTTCGGTAAGTGTGGGAATAATATTTTTATTTGTAGCTGCTACTTCGGCCAAATGTTGCAATGCAATGAATGGTAAAAACAAACGCGCTATTTTTTGTTCTGCCAAAAATTTTAAAAGGTGAGGCGCATTCAATCGCAGTTCATCATCTATCATTACAAGTGTACCACCAACAGCCCATGTGCAAAATATTTCCTGAAACGATACATCGAAACTTATAGGTGCGAATTGCAAAGTGCTTGAATTTTCGAAAGCGTCTGAATTTTTTATTTGCCATTTAATTAAATTGACCAACGCTGTATGTGGCATGGCTACTCCTTTTGGGTTTCCAGTTGAGCCCGATGTAAATAAAACATAACATAAATTGCGCGCATCGGTATTAGGCAAATCGAGCGAGGTTCTTTTTTCAGCTTGCTCCACCAAAGTATCAATATCCAATATATCTAAACCTACATTGCCAAATATTGACGACAGTTCTTTATTAGAAATTAAAAATTTTACCCCGGCAGTTTTTTGCATGTATTGCAATCGCTCTTGAGGGTATTCAGAATCGAAGGGCACATAAGCTGCACCGCATTTAAGAATCGATAAAACAGCAACGGGTAGTTTGAGCGATCGTGGCAAACATACACCAACAAGGCTTCCGGGCTTGATGCCAATTTGATTTAACTGACCGGCAATTTTTGTGGTAATTAATTCTAATTGAGTATAAGTTAATTGCTTGTTATTATATTTTACCGCAACTGCATTAGGAAAATGTTTTGCACTCAAAGCTACAAAGGCTGTTACATCCTGCGTGATGGTGGTATCAGCTATTTTTGCAAATTGTTCTTTTTTCATTTTTTAAATTTATTATCGAAATGGCTTTTAAAAAAAACTGCAGATGGAAATAAGCAGCATCAGTTATTAATTTATCAGTTTTTCGAAGGTGTGAAAGTACAGTACTTTATATTGTTATAAATTATATTTACATGAGTTGGCCAAAATTAGCTAACACGTGATAGTTAAAAAAGAATCGAAAATGATAAGCATTATAAAATTCATTGAATTGAAATGATTAACTCAACAAAAACGCCATGGTATCAACACCATCAGCATAGTCATCAATAGCGGGTTGTTGTGTTGTTCCAAAGGGAATGGAATTAAATATTTTTTCATTGCTTACAATGCATTGAATTTTTTCGCGTTGAATGTGTAACTCAATTGCCAAATCATTCACATCATCATAGTATTCAAAATTCAAAACAGAAACCGGTGATGCAAAAGACTTGTCTTCCCTGATAATTAAAAAATCGTTCGTAAGAAATTTATCGCTATTCAACAACAAAATTGCACGATGGTAATCGTAATTGTTTATATATTTATTATGGTTCGCTATATCGGCATATGGTAAAAACGCTTCAAATAATTTATCGAAAATAAAATCACGCGGCACATACACTTTTGTTACATTTCTGCATCCCAAACCAAAATAAGTAAATATATCAGCACCCAGTTTTTGTAAATCTTCTTTACTTTCATTTCCATTTAAAACAGCTATGCCATTTCTGTTTTTGCGAATAATGTGTGGATATTTTGAAAAATAATAATTGAAATATCCACTGCTATTATTACTACCTGTTGCAATTACTTTATCAATAGTATTTAGTCTTTCAACTATTTCAATTTTATCTTTCCATTCAGGATTTGCAATCAATAATTCCACCATCACTGCCTTCATAAGAATAGTATCCTGCTGCGAAAGTTTTACAACAGCAATATTGCCCGAAACCAATACACACAGCAAATCGTGAAACCCCACCATCGGTATGTTGCCGGCCATGATAATACCTATTCGTTTATTCTGATTCCAGTTGAGTTGCGAATAATTATTGAGCCATTTTTCAATTTCATCAACTTGCAACATAAAATGAATGCCCTTCAAAGATTTAATAATTGACTCGCGCGTGAACCACTGATTTGCAAAAATGGCCTGAGTTAAAACCAATTGCCATTGGGTTTGTTCTGAAGTATGTAAATCGGAAATAATTTTTTCGAACTGAAGGGATAAAGAACTTAGAGATTGGATAATCTTTTTTGGAAACATATTTTATGTTGAAGTGAAAACAAAATGATAATTAATATGTGTACAAAGTTGCATTTTTAATTTTAATAATTACGTTTGTGGCAAAATATAAAACTAAAAATTATGGCTATTAAGATAACAGATGAATGTATTAATTGCGGTGCCTGCGAGCCCGAATGCCCTAATAATGCAATATACGAAGGCGGTGCTGAGTGGCGCTTTAGCGATGGTACCAGCGTGCGCGGAATGTTTAATAAAATGGACGGAACTGCCATTGATGCCAACACTCCACAGGCTCCATTTGCTATGGACCGCTACTATATAGTTACAGATAAATGTACAGAGTGTGTGGGCTTTCACGATGAACCACAATGCGCTTCTGTTTGTCCGGTTGATTGTTGTGTTGATGACGAAGATTTTCGTGAAACGCCCGATCAGCTTGGAGCCAAAAAACAAAGTATGCATTCTTAGTTTGGTTACTGGTTATTTTGTTATTGGTTATTGAGTTATTGATAACTGTGTTAATTTTGAATGATGGTTCAAATCAATACTTTACTAATGCGAGGTTCTCTTTTGTAAACGAATATTATTTTAAGATAAAATTTAGCCCGAAAATAATTCGGGCTTTTTTATTTCTTCTCAGAGTTGCCAGCAATTCATTACCCTGAAACACCAACCATAACATAGAATCTTATACCAATTCACATATTTTTACGTTATTGCATCACATAACCAATCTAAGAATGAAGCAATTATCATTGGCAGTTATTATCTGTATTTTTTTTAGTTTTAATTTAAATGCACAATCAACAAGTTTTAAATATTACACTTTAAGTAATGCATTTAAAAATAGCTTGTTTTATATCAAATGCCTCAGCGATAGTGTTGCGCGGAGTACCGATGACAGCACAAAATTATTCGCAAATGCAAAATTGCGTGATACGCTGCCTGGCTTGTTACGTGTAGAAAGCACTTTTGAAGATCCATTTGATTCTATAAAAAGCATATCCATTATAAAAAGCAACGATGAACATGTACGCATATATACATGGTTTGTGGCTACCGAAAACGCAACAAAATATCAATACGAGGGAGTAATACAATTTCGCGATAAGGGCGATAAACTTTTCAAAGTTATATCGTTGCGTGACTCCACCTACGAAGATGATTTAGTAATAAAAAAATTACTGAAAAAAGGTAACTGGTATGGTGCCATGTACTACAATATTGTAGAGGTACGCAAAAACGGAAATACACTTTATACTTTGATAGGGTGGAAGGGTTACGATAAAAATGTAACTAAAAAAGTGATAGACATAGTGAAATTCACTCGGGGAGAACCAACATTTGGAGCGGCAGTTTTGCAAAACAAAAAGAAAATTCAAAGCCGCTTAATATTCTCTTATTCATCGGCAGTGAGTATGAAATTGAATTACGATTCCAAGAAAAAGATGATAGTATATGAACACCTATCGGCACCGGATGGTACTGAAAATGCCGCACCCGAGGTGATGGGCCCCGATATGACTTATGACGGATTGAAATGGCGCGATGAGAAATGGATGTACTTTAAAGACCTCGAAATGAAAAACAATTCGACCGAGAGTGATAAAAAAGATAAGCCCGACAAAAAGGAGAAAAAACTATACACCCCAGCCTCCGAAGAAGGTGAAAAGAAATAATACATTTGCGCAAAATTTAATTTTAAATATTTAAGCAACAGGAAATGAAAGTACATAATTTTGGAGCCGGTCCATCGATACTACCGCGCGAAGTGATAGAACAATCAGCAGCAGGGGTGCTCAATTTTAACGATTCGGGAATGTCGATTTTAGAAATTTCGCACCGCAGCGAACTTTTCGAAAAGGTTTTGAACGAGGCAATATCACTCGTGCGTGAGTTGCTCAATGTACCCGAAAATTACCACGTTTTATTTTTAAGTGGTGGGGCAAGTTTTCACTTTACTATGGTGCCACAAAATTTGATGAAAACCAAAGCAGCCTATGTAGAATCGGGAGTATGGGCAAAAAAAGCAATCAAGGAATCGCAACTTTTTGGCGACACTAAAGTGATTGCTTCATCGGCCGATAAAAACTTTACGTATTTACCTGCTATCGAAAATATTCCTGCCGATGCCGATTATCTGCATTGCACATCGAACAATACAATTTATGGTTCGCAGATGAAAAGTTTTCCTGTTACTACAATACCTTTGGTTTGCGATATGAGTAGTGACTTTTTATCGCGCCCTGTAGATGTTTCGCAATTTGGGATGATATATGCCGGAGCACAAAAAAATGTTGGCCCATCAGGAACATCCATTGTAATTATTCGCAACGATTTATTGGATAACTACAAACCCAACACACCGACAATATTGCGATACAAAACGCATGTTGATGCAAACTCACTTTACAATACTCCACCGGTTTTTGCAATATATACTTGTATGCTTACTTTACGTTGGTTGAAAAAACTTGGAGGCTTAAAAGCCATGGAAGCGATCAACAACAAAAAGGCCGAACTTCTTTATAACGCTTTGGAAAGTAATTCATTGTTCAATTTACCGGTTGCAAAAGCCGATCGTTCGTATATGAATGTTGTGTTTACAATAGACGATAAAGAAAAGGAAAAAGCATTTCTCGATTTTTGCAAATCAAAAAATATTGTTGGAATAAAAGGACATAAAAGTGTTGGCGGTTTCCGTGCTTCCATTTACAATGCATTGCCTATAGATAGTGTTCAGTTTTTGGTTGATGCTATTGCGGAGTTTACAGCGCAGTAAGCATTTGCAAGTTTCTCATTTATTTATTAGCCTAAGTCTTTACAGAGTATCAATTACTAATTTGCAAATAGTTCTTTAGCACACTGAAATATTATTGATTATACTCCTCATTCCAATTCGTAATACTGTCTGTTGAAACCAAATATTTTGAAACGGATAAAGTAAAAAATATTGAAAAATAAATGGCCAAGAATAGTAACAGGAACTGCAACAAATGTTGGTGATAAATACAATCTGTAAACTATTGCCGTAACAAAAACCAACAATGATAAAATAGACACGATTGCATCATACTTGTCGGGCTTATTGGAATTCAAGGCATAAACCGGATACAGGGCAGCAATCAAAAAATAACTGAAGAAAAGTATAGAGGAGTTTTTTAATGATATGGCTATAATAATAGCAAGAAAAAATCCTGCAATTACAGTTGCCGAAACTATCATTCTGCGTTTTCGGCTGGCAGTAAATAAATTTGAAGTGAAAGAATTTTTGAGATAAAACAAATCGGCAAACGAAGAAATGTAATTGCAAATTTGCGCCCAGAAAGCCCGGAAGAAAACTCCACCCCAAAATTGCGGAATCAGCATTAGCCATGCCGACTTACCACTTACGGTAAATTTTATTTCGGTATATTTTTCTACGCTGAACAAAAAACTATTTTGCATTTTTATGCTGCGCAACATGGCGTCTTTTAATACTTCGTTTTGTGGATTTAATCGCAATGCATTTTGAAAGCACTCTAATGCCTCATTTATAAAGCCACCCTCAAGCTCCAGTTTTCCTTTTTGATACCATGTCTCAACATCCTCAATGTCGAACTGCAAACCGGTATTAATTGAATTAGCAGCACCCGTTTTATCACCTACCAATTTCATCAATTGCGATTTGCTTGCATGGTACGATGAATTCTCCGGGTCGAGTTTTATGGCTTCGTTTATGCTGTTTATCGCCTCTTCAATTTTTCCTTTTTTAAGATAAATATCTGCAAGCAGATCATGAGCTGCTGCAAAGTTGGGCGATAATTCGAGTGCGCTAACTATGGCAATATACGATTTGTTATATGCACCTTGTTTATACAAAATGATAGCATGAATGTAATGGCCATAAGCATATCCGGCATTGCATGCCAAACAACTTAAAGCATGTTCAAGTGCTTTGTTCAGATTTTTATTTTGCAATTCAATATAAGCCAGTTGTCCAAATGCTTCATGGTAATTGGGGTTTATGGCCAATGCCTGTGCTAATAATTGAGCAGCCTTATCGAAACGGTTAAAATCGATTAAGTGCAATGCCTGCTCATATAATTGTTCTGCCTTATCGTTCATGGCACAATTATATAAAGAAATATTTGAAGATTTTTTTTTTAAAAAGGGACGGCTACATCAAACTATTTAGACTTTCATTTATTTTTTGTTTTCTAATGGTATGATAGACTCTGATAAGAATAAAAAAAGAGTTGCCTCTTTCGAAGCAACTCTTTTTCAAAATGAGAAGATAAAAAATCGAATTATTCCTTTATGAATGTAGCGCTTTGCAATTGATTGCCATTGCTCAATTGAAGGCTATAGATTCCCGATTTCAAATCGGCAATATCAATACTCAATGTGCCATTGGCATATACCTGTATTGCTTTTACAGTTTGGCCTAACGAATTGGTAATGGTAGCGATAAGCACCTCATCAGAATTAATATCCAAATTTAAAACACTGGTTGCCGGATTAGGGTATACATTCAACCTATTGTCATTATTAACCATAGCTGTATACTCACCTTCGCGTGCTGCAAGTGTAGTAAAGGATTTAAGTGTTGAGAAAGAACCTTTATAATATGAGTTACCAACTTTATGGAATGACTGTACTTTGTAGTTGTAAATGGTGCTGGCTGCAAGTGACTTCAAAGTATCGGCAATGCTTCCTGCAGGTAATGTATCATTTTTAAATGTCACATCGGTGCTTTTCTTGTAGCTAACAATGTAGCCATCTACACAAGCCAAACTTGTCCACCTAATTGTTGCCTGATTTTTTGTAATGCCCGTTGCATTTGTAGCCTGTGGTGTGGGGCTTATTGCTTTAGAAGATGATTGCACATAATATGTAATGGCACCATTGCCTTTCACTCTGCAATAGTAGTTTCGGAGGCAATAACGCGTAACTTGCCGTATCACTTGTAGATACTGCAGCACCATATACCGCGCCATCTTTATAAAGTTGAACTGAGTATGGAGCACGACCGCGGGTGATGTAATATGTGAGCGATCCTTTGCTACAAAGTGAACCACCTGCCGACTTCACCAGTGCTACTGTATGGCTGCATGTATCTTTGTATTGGGCATTAATTGTGTAACCACCGTAACCGGCTGTGCGTAACATTTTTATATAGTAGGCACCATTTGTAAGTGCAGCGTATGATTTTGTGTAACCTGTTGCGCCATTCATCACAGCCGTATCTACAGGCGCTGCTGTTGTGTCCTTATATAAATAATATTTTACATCGGCATTGCCATTGCCATCCCACGTGCGTGCTACTTTTGCTATATTAATTACAAGTGGTGCACCGGTGTAATAACCTAATTTAAACCAATCTGTATTGTCAACTGTACCTGTTCCACTTGTATAACCTATGTTGCCCGCCTTTGGTGGTATATCCACAAATCAAAGCCCTTTGTTTTGCATATTTATTTGTCTGTTATCGCTATTATTGTTGCTTATATATTCTGTTACCAATTGATAGGTTGAATATTCATTTGTATAATATGATCGATTAAGTACATAGTAAGTGCCGGCCACCAAATCATTTTTTGTATAGGTAAATGAATTGGGACCACTTGTATATTGACTATAAAGTAGCGAAGTGCCATTCACATCATATACTTGTATATAAATATTATTAATATTTCCATTTATAGTGATAGAAAGTTTGCCATCATTTGGCAAAAT
>JADKFV010000047.1 GCA_016717325.1 Bacteroidota bacterium
ATACATTGCGCTGTCACCGATTGCAATATTGTTACTACTATTAATAATATTACTCATAGCACGATTTCCAATTGCAATATTTGCATTTCCAATTGTGTTGTTCATCAAAGCACTAAAACCCATTGCACAATTATAATTTCCGGTTTGATTACTTTGCAAACAATTACTTCCTACTGCAGTATTTAAATAACCACCTGTGTTGTTTAGCAAACTGTATGTACCCACAGCAGTATTATAACCACCATTTGTAGTAAGCATCATCGCTTGATAACCAAGAGCAGTATTGTTATTGCTTGCATTGTTTAATAATGATTGGTAACCAAAACTTGCATTGGCATTTGTTGAGAAATCCAATTTTCCTGAAGGCTGATTGTTTACTTTAAATAATAATGCACTTGCATCGGTAGTTCCAAGAAAATTGTTGCCGGGTGTAGTGCCAGCATTTCCGCTTAAAGTCCAAGCAGAGGCGGATTTGAGCGCAGTCCATGCAGTGCCGGTGAAATAATAAAAACCCGGCGTGCTGTTGGTTTGATAAATTAATAATCCGGTTGCAGGAGTTGCAATTGCATTACGTTGTGTAAGCGTCATGCGGGGAGCGAGCATACCTTTGGTAGTGCTTTTCATTTCGAGCAATGCCGATACATTGGGTACTGTGGTTCCAATACCTGTGCTGCCGTTTGCAGGAAAAATGTTTTGCGCTTGTGTTGCCATTGTGTACAATACAAATGTGGCCGCAGTAAAAATTTTAAAATTGTCTTTTCATAATTGTTTGTTTTTGTTTTTATAATTGTTTTAATAACGATGCAAACATACAGTGGCAACAGCGAAGTAAACCCCATAAAAAGGGGGGTGGTAAACACTTAACTTTTAGTAAGGGTAAACACTTGTTGGATTATGCGTGTTTAAACTAAAGAAGAATAAAAATAATCGAAAGCAGAATCAATAAGTTTGATAAGGCGCATGACAAAAATCAAATGATAAAATATCTTGATGTAGTTTTCTCTTGAAGAAAAAATCAGTTTGTATTGTATTGAAATCACAATTGAAAAAATTCGTGCATAGGAGTTTATTCAATATCATCCTTGTTCTATTGTAAAACCCATAATTTTATTTTACCTTCCACTCCTGCGCATCGGGTTCTACGTATATCCACTTCACTTCGGGGCTGCCACTTCTTATTTCGTGTTCAAGTTTGTTTATCAGTTTGCTTAATTCAAGTGCTGTAACTTCATGTGCACATTTTATTTTCATACACATCATTACTTCGCCCGGACCTTGCTGTATGGTAATGCAGTTTATTAGTTTTATTACTTCGGCATGTTTTTGTAAAATATCATTTACCGATTGTAATATTTCGTCACTTGCACTTTCACCTATGAGTAAAGATTTCACCTCGACCGATAAAAAAATGGCAACACAAATTAATATCACACCAATACAAAATGAGCCCGCAGCATCGTAACGGCTATCGCCTGTGTAATATGAAGCAAGCATGGCAACAAGCGCCACTATTAAACCAAAAACAGCAGCAGAGTTTTCGCCAAACACTACTACCAGATCACTATCCTTAGTAGCGCGCAGGTATTTCATAAAACTCAATTTGCCACGTCTGGCATTCATTTCAACAATGTTCGAATACATGGCATACGCTTCGAGCAAAAGCGAAAAAAATAAAATTCCTATGCCCCATGATACATGCTGAATTGGTTCGGGCATATTAAATTTGTGTATGCCTTCGTAAATGGAAAACATCCCACCTATCGAAAATAAAAGCATGGCCACCATAAACGACCAAAAATATATTGCACGACCTTGCCCCAGTGGATGCCTTGCTGTTGCTGCCTTTTGCGACTGCCTTACTCCTACCAGCAAAAGTATTTGATTGGCACAATCGGAAAACGAATGAATAGCCTCGGCCAGCATTGCACCAGAGTGGGTCATAAACGCAGCAACGGATTTTGATATGGCTATTAGCAGATTTACCACCAAACTTTGAATGATGTGCGATGATTTGTTGTGTGGTTTTTTTGCCATAGAATTGAATAGAAAATAAAAGTAAAGTAAATATAAATTTCTTGCATAAAACTTTCTACCTGTGTATCTGATTTTTTGTAAGCGATTTGTCCTCGGTTGGCGTCCTCGGTTGGCGTCCCCGCCAACCGCTGTGGAATAGCCATTTATTTCTCTTTGTTAGATTGTGGACTGAACAAAAAATGTTGCCCTCATTTTTTTGGAGGTAAAACATTTCGACTACAACATGCGGTTGGCGGGGACGCCAACCGAGGACAGAAATTAAAAAAACGTTGAGCACTAAAATGCTCAACGCATTATTTTCATGGTGACGAATAAATTTATTTTTATTTCACTATCACCAAAGACTTGTCCTCAGTTGGCGTCCCCGCCAACCGCTGTGGAATACCAATTTATTTCTGTTTGTTAGATTGTGGACTGAACAAAAAATGTAACCCTCTTTTTTGGACATAAAATATTTCGTCTACAACATGCGGTTGGCGGGGACGCCAACCGAGGACAGAAAAGTAAATATAAATTTCTTGCACAAAACTTTCTAAGTGTGTGTCTGATTCTTTTAGGAGATTCTCTTTTGTCCTCGGTTGGTCTCATCAATTGGCGTCCTCAGTTGGCGTCCCCGCCAACCGCTGTGGAATACCAATTTATTTCTGTTTGTTAGATTGTGGACTGAACAAAAAATGTAACCCTCCTCAAAATGTAACCCTTTTTGGACATAAAATATTTCGTTTACAACATGCGGTTGGCGGGGACGCAAACCGAGGACAGAAATTAAAAAAACGTGAATCAGTTTTACGCACTCAAAATTTGACCACGGTTGTTGGGGACATGAGGGGAGGCCAGAAAAAAAAAGAGCGACAACAAAACTGTGTCGCTCTTTTTAAAAATTGCCTAACGGTTGATAATAAATTTTTGCCGCCAATGTTGGTTGTCAGATTGTGCATCGATAAAATAAATGCCGGGCGGTAAATCAGCAGTTGAAATTGTGTTTTCAATTCCGCTTTCAAAATTCAAAGTTTTAATCAACTGCATGGTGCTGTTGTAAATTTTGAAAGTGAATGGTGCATCGGATGACAAAGCAACTGATATGAAATCGGAGGCAGGGTTGGGAAAAATTATTGGATCCAAATCAATATTACCATTAACTGATGCCTCTTTTGCTGAAACCAAGCATGTGCTTGATAAATCGCTTATTCGAAGCAATACTGTGCTGCCCTCATTTGCAATAAACCCTGTGGTGTTTGCATTAGTTGGAGCCAATATAATTTGATTTCCAGATTCTAAATGGACAAAGCCTGTTGTACCAATCTGCACAGGATTAGCTGCGGAATTTATAGTTATTGAATTGGTAGCAACCGCAAAAACATAATTGTAGTTTGCAGCCAACCCATAAATTACCTCTGAGGTTCCATAAGAGTAATCCATGCAACTTGTGGAGTTGATATGATTGTTAATCGCTGTTGTTGAAGGGGAATTCCATCCTACAACACTTGACGAGAGGTAACCACACATAATGTGATTCGGATTGCAGACATAATCATCATAAGCTCCAAAGTTGTGCCCTATCTCATGAGTGGAAAGGTTAATTGTACTTGTTGTAACAGGTGAATAATTTGCAACGCATCCATAGTACCAATTAGTATTACACATCACGCCAATCCATGCATACCCAACAGCACTGTTACTCAATGAACGGCCGGTAAACATGTGAGTTAAATCTCTATTAATATTTGTTCTATTGGCATTCCACCAATTTGTAAACTGTGGTAATATTCCTTGAAGTGTATCTCCGCTATATGGATCACCAGCGGTTGTCCATATTTGCTGATAGCGCAATACAAATTTTACCTTAAATGCTCCTGTGTACATCCCTTCTACCAGGTTCAAAATAGTTCTAATTCTATTTAGTGCTAAGTTTGCATTAGAGCCAAAATCCTGGTAATATTCATAATCGGCTTCGGTGGCTATTTCTACAAACCTACAAACTCCGGCAAGTTTATTTTCGGCTGAAGGTTCTTCATTGTCTAATTTGTTTTTTTCATTGTTCAACTCACTTACTCCACATACATGATTGGGGTCATTTTTTACGTCCCCTGCTTCATAAACTATTACATAGCTAGCGTTAGCATTTGGATTGTAACGGGTTAACTTATCTATAAAATAACCTTTGCCATTTTTATTGATGTACCCTTCAAAAGTTGAATTGTCAATGGTGAGCCGTGTAACATTACCCTCATCTTTATCTACAGTACCTTTATAAGTATTGGCGATTTCTTGCTGTAATTCTACCTCTCCAAGTTCAGTCAAAGCTACAGCTTTAAAATCTTTACCGCGCATGTCATTCAACTCTAAAGAGAGTGCAAAAATTTCATTTCCAATTGATAAATTAAAATTGATGTTGTTGGCACTTTGCATCACATAATTTGAAATATCAGTGAGTGGTATTTCATATACGGTATACTTAGAGAAGTATTGACTAAGACTTTCGTGGTACTTTGTTTGAGTCGCTTTGAAGCGAAATTCCTCTGCGTTGCATATTGTTGTAAGTAACATTAAACATGCTAACAATTTATTCTTATATTTTAGTTTTTTCATTTTTTTAAAATTTTAAATAGTTAGCAATTTACTTCTGTGATTTCAACTCATTCACCTGCTTTTGCAACTCTATTACATACAGCGTAAGTTCTTCTATTTTCTTTATCATCTGTGCAGATGTTTTACCTACTTCTAAACCTTCGCTTTCTATTATTGCACCCGGAGTAACATCAGGCAAGTGTTTGTTTTCTTTAATAAATTCTTCTACCGATTTTAATGATGGAAGTTTATAATCATCAGCAAAAACATAATCGCACCAGCCTGTTGCCACACGAACTTCCTTGGCACGCATGGTGCCGCATACATCTAATTTGTAAGCGGGAGTAGATGTGCCTACTCCAACATTGGTGTTTAAGTCTGCAATAATCACATTTGAAGAAGTTTTACCGCCTCTGATGTAAGTATCCTCGTTTGTGCCATAACAAAAGTGAGTTCCAAAATTTGGATTGCTACCCCAAAAAGTGGCAGCAGCGGATAAGCCAGTTTTTCGTCCAACATCTAATGATGCTGAAACAAATGGATTATTTATACCCACGTTACCTGCGGGATAAAT
>JADKFV010000048.1 GCA_016717325.1 Bacteroidota bacterium
TTCATTCACAATGCAACATTAAACATTTTTCTTCCGATATAACAATAGAAAATTCGCATTGGAAAAAAGCAGCACAGAAAATAATTTTGTTATTGAAATTTTTTTTCGGCAGTGTACTTTTAGTTGATTGCAAAAAGAAAAATCGAAAAACAATTCTTCTTTGCTTATGTTTCGATGGTTAAAGTTTATAGAAATTGCAGGCGATTAAAAATTCTCATGCTTTTCGGTTTTATCATAATTCTGTATCATTGTGCGCCAATGGCAAAATCGCAGTAGGCAAAAAAAATCAAATCAAAAATTTATCGAAACAAAAAAAATATTAATGTTTTAAATTATGGATAGTAACACAAATCAAAGTAAAGAACAAAGCAAGGTGAATGGTGAGGCTAAATGCCCATTTCATGGCGGTGCTGTAAAACAAAGCGCAGGTGGAGGCCCCAAAAACCTCGACTGGTGGCCCAATCTGTTGAAGCTGAACATTCTTCGTCAGCACTCATCGCTTAGCAATCCGATGGGCGAAAATTTCGATTATGCCGAAGCATTTAAGAGCCTCGATTTGGCTGCATTAAAAAAAGACATTTTCGAATTGATGACGCAATCGCAAGATTGGTGGCCGGCAGATTATGGACATTATGGGCCATTATTTATCAGAATGGCATGGCACTCGGCCGGCACCTACCGTATATCGGATGGTCGTGGTGGCGGTGGTTCGGGCACACAGCGCTTTGCTCCGCTCAACAGCTGGCCCGACAATGCGAACCTCGATAAGGCCCGTTTATTATTGTGGCCAATAAAACAAAAATATGGCAACAAGATTTCGTGGGCCGATTTGATGATACTTGCTGGTAATTGCGCATTGGAGTCGATGGGTTTTAAAACATTTGGCTTTGCCGGTGGCCGTGCCGATGTGTGGGAACCCGCAGAAGATATTTATTGGGGACCTGAAGGTGAATGGCTTGGCGACAAGCGCTATACCGGTGACCGGGAATTGGAAAATCCACTTGGTGCCGTGCAGATGGGTTTGATATATGTGAATCCACAAGGCCCCAATGGTAACCCCGATCCTATTGCAGCAGCACGCGACATTCGCGAAACTTTTGGCCGCATGGCCATGAATGACGAAGAAACTGTTGCGCTAATTGCCGGAGGTCACACCTTTGGTAAGTCGCATGGCGCTGCCGACCCGGGTAAGTACGTTGGTGTAGAACCTGCCGCAGCAGCTATGGAAGAACAAGGCCTTGGATGGAAAAACACACTCGGTACAGGCAGTGGTGTAAATACAATTACCAGCGGCCTCGAAGGTGCATGGACTACATCGCCCACAAAATGGAGCAACAACTATTTCGAAAATTTATTTGGTTACGAATGGGAACTTACCAAGAGCCCTGCAGGTGCGCATCAATGGAAGCCTAAGGGCGATGCAGGTGCAGGCACAGTACCCGATGCACACGACACCAACATGCGTCACGCACCTATGATGCTCACAACCGATCTCTCTTTGCGAATGGTACAAACTTACACACCGCGATATGGGACCCATTGCGCGTTACCTTGGCCCGGAGGTGGCAAAGGAAGAATTGATTTGGCAAGATCCTATTCCGGCAGTGAATCATAAATTGATTGATGGTAATGATGTGGCTGTACTTAAAACAAAAATACTTGCATCGGGACTCACAGTGTCGCAACTGGTTTCAACAGCATGGGCATCGGCCTCTACATTTCGTGGTTCCGATAAACGTGGTGGTGCTAACGGTGCCCGTATACGTTTGTCGCCACAAAAAGACTGGGAGGTAAATAATCCTGCACAATTATCAAAAGTAATTGGCGTACTCGAAGGAATTCAAAAAGAATTCAACAGCGCTCAGTCGGGTGGAAAAATGATATCGCTTGCCGACTTGATTGTACTTGCCGGTTGTGCCGGGGTAGAGAAAGCCGCACACAATGCAGGCGTTAAAACTACTGTACCATTTACACCGGGCCGTGCCGATACAACACAAGAGCAAACGGATGTAGAATCGTTTGCGGTGTTAGAGCCCGGTGCTGATGGATTTCGCAATTATTTCAAATCGAAACATACATCGAAGATGGAAGAAATGCTGGTGGATAAAGCACAATTATTAACGCTGACCGCGCCCGAAATGACGGCACTTGTAGGTGGTATGCGCGTGTTGAATACTAATTATAATCAATCGAAGCATGGCGTGTTTACAAACAATACAGAGGCGCTGACAAACGATTTCTTTGTTCACCTGCTTGATTTTGGTACTACATGGAAACCAACCACCGATGCACAGGATATGTTTGAAGGCCGCAACCGTGCCACAGGCGAATTGAAATGGACAGCCACCCGTGCCGATCTCATTTTTGGTTCAAACTCCGAATTGCGCGCCATTGCCGAAGTTTATGGCTGTGCCGATGCTCATGAAAAATTTGTAAACGGATTTTGTTGCAGCATGGAATAAAGTAATGAACCTCGATCGTTTCGCCTCAAGTAATTGCAAAATTATTTTTATAAAAAGAAAAGGTGGTCTATCAATGGCCACCTTTTTTTGTGGAATTACGAATTGGTCATGCTGAAGTATTTTGCTGCTGTAACAAATAAAACAAAATAGTTTTATAAAAAGGTTAGTTAGATTGTACGCCTCCCCCTCCTTTTTTTTTTTTACAAGGCACGAGGTGAATAAAACTCAAATGAAAGTCGCTACATAATTTGTAAGAGAGGTAAAATTAATTTGAACCCAAATGATGCAATTAGCTCAAACTTTTTACTTCTTCCTTTCAGCCATTAAATATTCAACAATAACCTTGGCAGTAGAATCAGGAATGGGAGCCCCGAAATTTTTTATCATTTTGTCTACCGTTTTTTCCCAGGTTTTATGCGGGAATGAAGGTTGCATATCCACATATTTTAGCGAATGGCAGGTTATACAATTTGCTTTGTACACTTCTTCGCCAGGTGCATTTGTAAACATCGATTCTATATCGGCCCTTGTTTTTTCCTTGTCTGTCAGTTTTTGTTTGTCACTTTTTTCTTCGGTGCACAATGCAATAAAAAGAATGTACGACAAAAGGAAAAATAGTTTTTTACAACACATCATTGTTATGCTTTTTACTTTACGTTTAACTTAAGTGTTTCAATTTCGTTTCGCATATAGCCACTGCGGTTCCATTGATGTGTGGGCTGTGTCTCGCCAATGGCATTTGTTGCTTTAACGCTAAGTGTATACGTTCCTGCAGTTGCTGGCGTCCAGTGGAATTTCCATCTGCGCCACGAATATTTTCCAATTACAGGATCGAGATTTGCCGTTAGCCATGTTTTACCATCGGTAGTTATTTCCACTTTCACAATGCCATCACCGGCATCAAAAGCTAAACCTTCTACTACACATTTTTTATTTGCAGTCAATACTTCATCGGGCTCGGGCGACACAAATATTGAACGCACATCGAGCTTGCTGATTGGTTCTGTAACTTTTGCCAACGAGTCGGGTTGCTCATTTCCATTGCGCACACCTTTGGGAACCAGATATGCTTTCTGCATCCAGTATCCTTTAAATGTATCAGGGTAAATTTTTATTTCGTCAAGCATTCCAATCCAATAAGTGGCATACCACCCCGGCACTACAAGCTTTAGCGGATAACCATTCAACAACGGAAGTGGTGCACCATTCATTTCGTATGCTATCATTACTTCGCCATCCATAGCATGATCAATGCGCAGCGATTTTATAAAGTCGGGCACAGATTCTAGCGGGGGTTGATCCATACCATTAAAAGCCACATCAAATGCTCCGGGTTTTACACCGGCAGCATCAAGAATATCTTTCACCTTTACGCCTGTCCAACGGGCATTGCCCATTGCACCGTTTTTCCATTGCCCACCGGGTACACGCGGGTCGAAAAAGCTGCGCGCGTTTCCGGCACATTCTGCCAGTGCAACTATGGTGGTAGGTTTGAATTTTGTTTTTAAATCATCGAGCGAAAGCGACAACTCTTTTTTTACATGGCCCGAAATTGTCAGCCGAAATTTATTGGTATCGACCGATGCCGGCATACCCGATAAATGCCAGCGAACAAAAAAAACATCATTGGGTGTAAAGTCTTCTTTAAAATAACTTAATGGTGTTTCAATATTTGGAGGCCTGTCGGTAAGCACAATCATTTCCTTTTTTGCCTGTGCATTTGCTGTTTCTTTTTCCGCACCTTTTTCTTTATCGGAATTTGTGCCCGATTGAGAACAACCAAAAACAAGTAAGCATGCAAAAAATATTTGGAGGTAATTTCTCATACCGGTTAATGGGCTTTCATTGCAGAAGGCATATCGGTAAAGGGACCAAACTTATGTTGCTGTTGCGAATAACTATCAGCATAAGGGGCAAAAGGAAAGTCGTAAGGCTTTTTCGAAATGTTGATACTGTAATCCTTACTGTGATCTTTTTCGGGACGTTCGCGGCTATTGATATACGCAGCTATATCCCATGCCTGTTCATCTGTCAACACCGAATTTTTGTAAGTTAGAGGATAAGGCATATTGTGTTTTATAAATCCGGCCAGTTTACCAACACGATATAAGGTGGCAATAGCGTTGTAACTTTTATCGCCCCACAGTGGAGGATAATAATATAAATCATCTGCAGTAGCAATGCCTCCCTGTTGCTTTGTGATGTCCTTCAATACATCTTCGGTAAATTGACCTTTTCCATCTTTGCCATGGCAACGTGCACATAGTTCATCATACGTTTTCTCGCCCTTGGCGGGGTCGGCAGCACGGTCAATAAAATGTGGCGCGTCTATTCCCCTGGAACCTTTAAGTTTCGGATCTTTATGAAAGTCTTTGCCAAGCCATGTAGTGTATGCAACCAAAGCTCGCATTTCTTTACTCGTAGTATCAATAATATCGCCATTTAAACTTCGGTAAAAGCATTCATTTATTTTTTCGGCAAGGCTAACCACCGTGCCCGAACGAGGCAAATATTTTGGGTATATGGTTGAAGCCGCACCAAGATTGTTTCCATATGGACGTGTGCCGGCTTCCATGTGGCAGTTCTGACAGTTGAGGCCATTACCATTTGACGAAACAGAACCCTTGGCCAAAAATACTTCGATGTATGAACAACTAAATTTAGTCCATACTTTATTAGTTTACCCTCGTCATTATTTGGTATAGTTGCTATATCGGGCGCTGTCCATAATTTTTCTTCGGTAAACATTTCGGCAATTTCGGCCAATGTAGAATCGCGTTCACTCTTACTTGCTCTATTATCCGAAGAACAATTTACTGATTCGAGCAGGAAAGCAAAAGTGAAAATACACAATAGTATTATAGTGGCAGCTGAGTGTTTTACCGTTATTTTTCCCTTGCTTGTTTAAATTATTTTTCAAATTCATAACTATTGATTTTACTGTTTGTCAAATAAAATAAAAATTTTCATACAAAACGAGCTTTCGGTAATCTTTTATAATGCAGGAGTGGTTGTGATGGATTAAAATAGTATCTCAATAAATAACATTCCTGTTGAAAAAATAATATTTCAGTGCGATTTGGATTCAAGAATACTTTCAGTCGAGTTACATATTCTAAAAATATATCTTTTACAAAAACAATCAATCGTATATGGTTATGGTTGCGGAATGATTTAAAGGAACTGAAATGACTAAATATTTAATTGTAGAAAAACAAAAAAGTTATCGCTTTGAAATTTTATTTCCGGTGCTCCTTTGCCGGCTGCATTTAAAGCGATTGGTTCCGTCATCACGCAGGGCAGCATGTTTTGTTTTGTGCGCTTTCATTCGTTTGCGCCACATGCGAAAACTGGAAGGCAAAGAATTTTTACGCATAAATTCTATGACATCCTTTTCTTTCAAACCAAACTGAAATTCAATGGCTTCAAAAGGTGTGCGGTCTTCCCATGCCATTTGAATTATTCTGTCTCGGTCTTCTTCACTAAAATGGAATTTTTCAGCTTGCTTTTTTATTGCTTCTTGCTTCTCTTGCTCTGCTAAAAGACTTGCCAAAGAGCGTAATCCGCTGTACTCGCAAGTTACATTTTGTTCAGCCATTGGTTTCTAAATATTTTATATTATCGTAATCATTTACAATTCGTTGATATGTTTTAAGTAATGTCTAATTAGTATTCCTACAGCGGTTGCTGCAATATTTTACATCGTTCCAGTTTTTCTCCCATTTTTTTCTCCATATAAAAGACTTGTTGCAGGTGATACAAATTTTGGTTGGAAGATTTTCTTTTTTAACGCCTTTCATACTTATCGTTTTAAAAACCAATACGTTTCCATTCTACACTAATATCCGAACCTTCTGCAAGCATTATGGAATGCGGCTTGGTGCTGTTTAATACCTCGAAATCTTTACCATAAAAAGCAGCAAAATCGCAATCAATATGTGAATCATGAATAGCGTTAATTTCCCAACTGGGATGATTTATTTTATATTCAATACTGTGTTGGCTATTTACTTTTGTATAACCGAAGTAGTGCTCAAAAATAAAGTCTTCCATACTACCGGCTACCATTTTTGCTTCACAACAGAGGCAACAACTTTAATGCTGTTCCATTTAGATTGTACTTTCCACTGATATTCAATTTCCTTTTTATCATTGACAAAATTCCATTTGTGTTTGGTGGGTATAGCGATGTAATGTTCCTTATAAAGTTTGTTGGCCACCCATGCCACTATTTTATTGGGCACCGTTTCATTGATAAAAACTACACCACGCCTTAATTCATTTCCCACTTTTCTAACTACATAAAAACGAAGATTTACTTCTTCAAAAGTTCCCATAGAAGGAATTGGGAAATTAAAAATAGAACTATCTTTAAATAAAAAGCCTACCAAACTTACATACGTCTTTCCATTAAAGTAATCGAGCTCAACTCCTTTAGGTAAATACGAAAATAAAATTGAAGGGTCAATTTCATAATTAGCCATAATTAAATTTTGCCACTTTGCGTGTAAAAAAGTATTCATACTAAATGTATTGATTAAAGTAATTCTTCAACCATTTTATCGGGTTTGGCATAAGATAATTGCGCAAGTTGACGTGTAGTATGATAACTATCCAAACCGGATATGGTTATGGTTTCGGCCTTCTCAATAGCTATAGCACCATTAACAAGCAAACAGTTTTCAGGGATGAATATTTCTACCACTTTACCTATGACTAAAATGGTACCGTTTATTTTCAATTCGTGCTTCTCAACAAATTCTAAACCGTATTTAACATGGCTTTCTGTTACATAAGGCGCTTTTACTACTTTGCCAAATTCAGCGGTCAATCGGGTTGCATCAAACTCAGAAATATTTTTTGGATACCGAGCCGAGGTTTGATGTGCCCGTTTATAAATTGTCTCATTGATATGATTGATAGTAAAGCAATTTGTTGCTGAAATATTTTCTAAGGTATGCCTGCTTGTTGAATCCGGTCTATTGATAAAACCGATTAATGCAGGGTTTGAACCCAGATGAAACCACCGAACTAAAATAGCAAGATTAGTATTTCCATCTTTGTCGACCGAGCCAATAAGTGATGCACTTTTAAAACCACTTAGCGAATTGATAAATGCGGCCCTGAAGCGCGTTTCCATTTCCAAAATATCTTTACTGGTAAAATAGGTCATGTTCATTTTATTAATTGAAATTGATATCTAAACAAACAAGATTTCGATTAGTTAGTATTTTTCATTTTAGCAGAGAAGATATCTAATATTTTCATTGCAGAAATTTGCAGCAAACAAACCTTTACT
>JADKFV010000049.1 GCA_016717325.1 Bacteroidota bacterium
GTTGCCGCTATTATCATCGTAACGCAAGGTAGCAAGAGAGCGGTTCATTTCGCTATCGGCATTTATTTGCGCTAGTGTGCGTGTGCTGCTATAGACATAATAATGTACTACAGTGCCACAAGGCTGCGTGGGTATGGTTGCACTCCATGCAGTACCGCTTCCGGTAGCCTGCACCACACTTGTACTTGCAGTAAAATTGTTGGTAGTGCTGCGGTAGCGCACATAAATGTTTTCGCCAGCCGATGGCGTGCCACCTGTAGTAATAGAAATAATGGCGGCCCCTGCGAGAAATGTTTGCGAGGTACGCGAAACTGATACAGGTGCATTGGCGGTAACGCCCACATAAAATTGGGAGTTTACATAACTGACATCGCGCATTACAAAAGTGTAATATCCAACTCCACTCATATTAAGGCCCATATCGTTAGCGGCATTAAGGGTAACATCATTTATAGCATTTAGCGCGCCTTGACCTACACCAGTAAAATTCCATTTATTTTGAAACCTGTTGCCCGAAGGGCCACTTATCAAGAGCCATCCTGCACCACCACCACCGGGCATGTTATCGGGGGTAATATTGCCCCCCGAATTTTGCACATTTATAGTAGTTGCCCACTGTCCACGTCCATCTGCCGGGTTGGCTACCGTAGTAGAAACTTTACGGTACACTGTAGTGCGGTAATCGCTATTGTAAGGCGTGGTTGAGTAACCATTAGGCCGGCCTACCCATTGCACCGGTTCGCCACTAAAAATAAGTTGTGCCGTGGCAGGTGCAGGCATAATGCAAACGCATGCAGCCCAGGCAAAAAACAATGTTGCCAATTGAGATAACCGGATTTGGAAATTTATTTTATTTTTCATTTTATATAATCTGTTAATCTTAAAAAAATGGAGTTTTTATTTTTATACTTATTAATTAAATAGTTGCTTTAAAATCGTGCTTAGTTTACAGTGATAGATTTTGTTCGTGTACAGCCATTTGCAGTATTGGTAACCGTAACGGTATACGTACCTGCCGCAACATCGCTAAGGCAAGGAGTGGTAGCACCGGTATTCCATAAGTAAGTAAATGGGCCCACACCATTAGTGGCACTTGCGCATACGTTGGCAGTAGTACCTCCACCGGCACAAGGGGTGGAGTTTTTGCTGCATGTTATAAGTATTTCGCCCGGCTGTGTTACGGTAGCAATGCAGGTGGCTGTGCAGCCATTGGCATCGGTAACGGTAACTGCGTAAGAACCGGCAACGAACCCACTTAAGGAGCTGGTAGTGGCGAAAGGATTCCATAAATAAGTGTAAGGTGGGGTGCCACCGGCAGCTACTACTTGTGCAGTGCCATCGGCAAGGCCAAAGCACGATACATTGGTAACCGAGCAGTTGGCGGTAAGCCCGGCAAGTGGCTGAGTTACTACAACGCTGGCACTGGCAGTAGAGCCATTGGCATCGGTAACAGTAACAGTATACGTACCTGCAATAAGGTTGACAGCGGTAGCAGCAGTTTGCATATTATTCCAAATGTAGGCATATGGGGCAAGGCCTGTAACTACAGTTACTGTTGCAGTACCATTGTTACCACCAAAGCACGATACATTGGTACCGGCAATAGTAAGGGTAACGGTAATACCGAGGCAAGAGCCGGGTACGGGCTGAAACCCTTGTGCGGCCGAGTTATCGGTGCCGTTGTTGAGGTAAGGGATGTACGTCACATTACCGGTAATTTCGGTAGCAACTACGCCCGCCACAGCCGACCCATACCAGTTGCAGGTAACATCTATTGCAGTACCACCGGTATAAGCGTTAGCGTTTATCGATTTGTTGCTGTTGCCCGTAATGCTATTGTTATTGATAGGGCCATTTACACTTAGGCCTTCGAATTTTACACCATCGGAACCACCGGTAATAAAGGAGTTGGTAACATTAAGTACTACGTTGGCGTGCAAGGTGCTGCTAGGGCTATCCAATACGCGAACGCCTGTACCGGCAGCATTTGGTGTTACCGTAATATCGGTAACTACGGCATGTGCACCATCGGGTGCATCGCTGCTATACCCTTCATAGTTGTTGGCAAATATGCCGGTGTTTACATTACTTACCGTACCGCCCGATATAGAAGCAGGGAAAGTATTTTTTACATTCCATATTTCGTAGCCGGTAGTATTGGTGCTAACTCCTGTAAGGTTGATGTTATTATCTATTGCAAAAGAAGGAACAGATAAAGAGCAAGTTCAATACCAATGACACCCGATTCGTTTGCATTGGCAAGGCCTGTAAAAGTATTGTTATTAATAGTATATCCCGAAGCAGTAGTATAATGCAGGTTATGAAACACCCCAATTCTGCGGGCTTGTATACTATTGCCGGTAATAAATTGCGATGCTGCAAGGCCCGGATTAGCCTGAGAGAAGTTACCTGTTTGCACACCTAAGCGCACATTGGTCATACAGTTATTGGTAACAGCAGCATATTGATTGTTGTAAAGCAATACACCACCACCCCAATAATCGATGGTAGAGGTAGCATCATAAGTTCCCAAATCACGAATCTTATTGTTCGAAATAACATGTCCGCTCGATGGCAACCCTGCAGGATAATCGTAAAGGGTAACGCCAAAATACGACAGGTTTTGAATGATGTTATTGGTTACAGTTAAATTATTGATAGCTGTTTCGTAAACAGTAACGCCTTCGGCAGCATCAATATCGGCACCATTGGTACTGGTGAAACCACTTGTTAATAAAGGATTATCGCCATCGATGGTGAATCCGCTGATGGTTACATTTGAAGCCGCCACATGCATAATTTCGCGGAATACAATATCGGCCGTAGCGGGCACAATTTTGGCCTCGGCAACACGTGTACCGCTGCAGGGATTAATGGCGGCATTGGGACCCAATATAGAGAGAGATTTGCTTACAATAATATCTTCGGCATAAGTACCTGCCGGCACGCTGAGGGTGTTACCGGCAACCGTTTGGGCATCGTCTATGGCCTGCTGTATGGTGCAAAATGTCTCGCTTGTGTTGGTATTGGTAACAATGTTAACTCCGCTAACGCTGCCAACATCGCGTGTGTTGATACCGTTTGCTAAAATATTTCCGAGAATATTTCCCGATAATGTAACACCACATGTAAATGGAGCATTACCACGGCCAAAGTAAGTATCTACAATATTGCTTTGATCGCCATCAGCGGGTTACCGGAATACGGCATGTGCCCTGCCTGACGCTGTATTCCTACATCATTGCCATTTAAAGTATTGGTTGCCACGGTATGATTGATACCCTCTACCACTATACCAAAACCATCGCTTGTGCTTGGTTGTGTATAACCGATACATTATTATTGCTTACATAAACTCCATAAGGAACATCAACATTGCCCGACAAAACGCTTCTGCGGAATACGGCTATACCGGCAATATCTCTTGCATCAACAATTGCAACTGTGCGGCTAACAGTATTGTTATCAATAACTACACTTCCGGCACCTGAGTTTGTTCCGGAGCCATTTGGGTTTTTAACTTCTATACCAAAACGGCCATTATTAGTAATAGTGTTGATTTTGACGATAAGGTATTGACCCAGCCCCGCCAAGACCCACCAATCCTAACCCGTTATCACCATTATCATGAACATTGTTACCTGTCATAATTACACCTGTAGCTGTTCCATCCTGTAATTCGATACCACAACAGTTGTTTCCAAATACATTACAATTGGTAATGGTGATGTTTTCTTTCAACCCATTCCAAATAACAATACCACGTGCCGCACCCAACATTGTATGACCCGATGAAGTATTACCGTTAAAAGTAATTCCGTTAATAGGGACCGTTAGCATAAAAACCGCAACCGCCAACATTATTTAATAGAGTAACATCTTCAACCAAAAGATTATCGTTGCCACCTACAGCATAAATACCTGCATTTTGATTTCCATTACCTGCAAAATTTTGAACTTTAAATTCTTTTATGGTTACGTTTGTGATTCCCATTATTAATTACTCCACTTGTTTCCAGCTGTTCCAAACCTGCAGCAAAACCTGTTCCTGTAATAATACAGGTTTTACTTTATCAACTCCTTGTATAGTAAGCGATTTGTCAACAGTAACTCTTTCGTTAAAAGTCCATGCATCGCACTCGAGTACTTCACCGGCAACGGCAGCATTTACACCTTCTTGTATGGTTAGGTAATAAGTGTTTTGATTTAAATTATGCACCGGTAAAAAATATAATAACGAACCCAGGCAAGCATTGTCGGGCTTGTGGTTCAGTTTAGTTTCTAAGGTTGTGCGCCCGGCAAAGCTCATCGCTATTGGCAATTGTAAGCCGGCACCCACATCATACTTATTATTTTGGGCATTGAGGTTTACATCCCAGCAAGCCATAGTAGTAAGTGCGCCTGCTCCTGCTCCAATGGTTGCGGTGTAATTTGGAAACACCGACCCGCTTGATACACCTGTTTGTGAATCGAACACTACGAACGTAGAGAGTGTGGCAGCAAAATTATTTTCGTTGCCGGCAGTACCCATTGTAATGGTACCATATGTATCGTTATCACTATCGTGGTTTAAGAACGTAATGGCGTTGCCTGTACCGTTAAAATTATTATTTGTTATGGTAGCAGCTATTGCAATTTGCACAATAGCATTGGAGTTGGTGCTTATTGATTTTGTATTAATAACCAATGCATGTGCTGTAGGCGAAGCTGTATTAAATGTGTTGGCATTGAAAGTCACAGCCTTCATGTTTTCGGAACTTATAGCCCACTCATGATTGGTAAACGTGTTGGATGATATTGTATGTGTGATACCATCGTAATTGTTTTTAATGCGCAATACAGCAGTGTTGGGTGCTCCTGCTCCGGTAAATATGTTGTTCGACACTATCATTGGACCGCATGCAGCATTCTGGTCGCTCAGTTCTACCCCTCCACCATTAAAATTATTTGATGTTATACTCATACCTGCAGGGTTACCGCCAAACCGCACTAACACATCGTGACTGATAGTAGTTATTGTATTTAATGTGATGGTTCCTCCGCCTTCGTCTGTTGCTACACCCGAGCGGAAGCCGGCATCATCGGCAGTACCCGGAGTCAAATCCACTCCTACATTATAAGTAATGGTGTTATTTTGAATCAACATTGTTGGGTTATTGCTGTTTACACGAGGAGTTACGTTTACGCTGATGGCATTGCGCAATCCAAATGACAGTGTAGCCGGAGCCGAACGGTATGGATTGATGCTGTTATCTATTACCGTAAGATTATTTAATGTAGCAGAGCTTGCAAGAATGGCACTGCCCAGTTTGGTAACGTCTACACTAAACTCCAAACTATCGATAGTAACATTGGGGGCAGTAACCTCGAATAATGTTTTTGCGCCACTTACTAATGCCGGTGTGCCGGTAAAGTTTATTACAGGGCGAACGTTTGTTGCGTTTTTTATCGTCACTTCTTTATTAACCAATACTTGCTCGTTGAAAGTGCCGGCACCTACCGTAATAATATGGCCGTTCAAAGTTTGGGCATCATCTATTGCCGCTTGTATGGAGCAAAACAATTTTCCGGTATTGGTATTGGTTACTAATCCAAACGAACCACTGCCTGTAGAAGTACGCTGATTGGTGGTGTTGCCACTAAATGTATTGCCGCTAATAATGTTACCGCAAGCTATCGGAGCATTACCACGACCAAAATAATTCGCTGAAAAGTTATCGCTCTGATTTCCATCGCCAGCATTATTGGCCACATATCCCGAATTGGGATGTGCCCCGCCTTGTTCCTGTACTCCTATATTGCTGGTGGTGATATTATTGTTGAGCACTTTGTGGTTGGTGCCTTCTACCACAACCGCAAACCCCTCGCTTTCTAATCTGCCCGGATTGAGGTGGGTGTAACCCGATACAGTGTTGTTTTGAACAATCACTCCTGTGGGAACATTTGGATAACCATCGGGATTGCCTGATTGAAACGCCCTGCGGAAAACTGCAATGCCCGCATGGTCGCGAATATTCATGCCCACTGTGGCGGTAAAACTTACCGTGTTGCTATCAACCAGTATACTTCCGGTTCCGCTTGTTGCGCCTGTACCTTTAGGGTTTTTAACTTCTATACCAAATCGGCCATTATTGGCAACAATGTTTTTGCGTACAAGATTGGCTCCCGTTGCGTCATTCATACCGCTAAGACCTAGTCCATTGTCGGCATTGTCGTGTACATTGTTATTATAAATGTTAACGCCCGAAGCAGTGCCATCCTGCAATTCGATACCGCAACAGTTGTTGTTATACACCTCGCAATTAGAAATGGTGATATTAGATTTTAAACCATTCCACACCACAATACCGCGAGAGCCAGTAGGATGATCATGTGCCTTAACACTATCAATCAACACATTGGTTACCGGGCCATTTACATAAACGCCACCGCGTCCACCACCATTGTTGTAAACATCGCAGCTAATCACCGAAAAATTATTGTTGCTCAACAATGCTGCAATACCGGCATCGTTGCTTCCACTCAGGGCATAATTGCGAACTGTGAGATCACGAATGGTAACATTTGTAATTCCATTGTTGACAGCAATACCGCTTCCGGTGCTGCCAACAGTGGTACCATCAAGAATAGAGGTTGCCATAGTTGCCCCATCAATAGTGAGCGATTTTGTAACCACCACTTTTTCGATAAATGTTCCTGCCTCGAGGAAAATAGTTTTGCCCGATTGCGCTACGGCTATGGCAGTATTGATAAGCATAGGTGGAACAGCATCGCCATTTGGGTTATCGTCTACGTACAAATTATCGGTAGCTACTTCTTCTACAAACACAGCGGTATTAGGGAAAAAATAGGGTGCTTCGAACAAGGCATCAACTACAAAATAAGCTGTTGCCTTATCGGGCCAATATGTACGGTCGGAAGGACTTGTACCCACTGCCCACATGATGGATGCACCGGTTAAACCGGTAATAATGTGATGATGTTGCTTTTGAGAATATACTTTGGGATTTTCGCCTATAGAAACAGTGCCTGTTAATGAAAAGCCGTTGATGCCCGCGGGCAAGCAATAAATGTTGCTGGTAAATAAACCTATACCGGCACCAAACCCACCGGGGCTAAATGCATTACCGCTTGTAGTGATTCCGTTGATTGAGAGATTATCGCAATTGGTGATGCTTATACCATTTCCTGTATTGTTGGTAGAGGTGAGGTTTGTAATCACCACATTATCCGAACCATTGATACCAAGGCCGGTACCGCCAGAGCTATTTACGGTAACATCGGTGAGTGCTAATGCATCGGAACTGCAATTGACTTGAATACCAAATGTGCCGGCATCGAAAACCGTTATGTTTGATATAGTTACATTGGGCGATGCCACCTCTATACCATATATACCCGAGGTGGAGGTTAAAGTGAAACCTGCACCATTGATGGTAATGGCTTTGTTTACAACTACAATTCCTTCGGAATAACTTGCAGTTAGCAGCAATGTATGTCCTGCCAAAGTTCCAGGGTCATTGATGGCAGCTGTTAAGGTGGTGAAAGTGGCGGCAGTGTTGGTATTGGTAACCTGTGCCATAAGGCTACTACCGGTTAACATAAACAGTGCAACAAAAATGTGCAGCACAGCGCAATGGATAGATGATTTTTTCATTTGAGGATGATTTATTGTGGATTTGATTGATGCATTGAAGAATGCTTCTTGTGAATTTACTTTATTGAGGATGTTTTTGGTGGTCAGGGCAAGGTAGTTTGGTTTCATAAAATGCGTGTTTATTTTTATTTAGGAGACAAAGTATGGAAATGGTTTTATATAAAAGGAACAAGGTTAATCACAAAAAATGTGATTTCGTGGATAAAACCTGGCAAAAATTTGCTGTTGCGAGAAAAAACAGCTTTATGCAACAAGTTAAACATTACTTATTAGAGGTATTAAAAATAATCAAAATCATATTGCAATTAATAACATTTAGAAATAATAACAACAAAAAAAGAACCATAAATACCATAATTAACATGGGAGCCGATTCAAAATGATTGTTGTTAAACAATTTCAAATTTATGGGGAGAAAGCACCACTATTTATTGAGGTGCAATGTTATTAAAAGAAACATTATTTGCAAATTGAACATAGCAGATAGTTATTAACAATAGAATATGTAAGCCGTTAATAAATGCCAACATATTGATTTTGTGTGAATTAGCAACTACCTTTTGATTTGGAGAGGGCAAAAATTTAATAGATAAATGCCAAAATTGATTTGGCAAACGGAGTAAAAAAACAGTTTAAGTTATTAGTTGAGTCTATTCCGAAAAATTGGGGAAAATAAAATGCCGCCAAAAAACCGACTACTGTTATGATAAAGGAACAATATGTTTAAGACATGGTGAAATTATGTGCTTTTGTGGCTAAAATAATTATTGGGAGTGGATTCAAAGTCCAATAATTGAATAAGTGTTTTTGGAATGACAACTATTAAGAGAAAACCAGTTCAAAAAAAAATTGTATGCCAGCTATTTAACAAACAACAAATAATTATTTGAAGTTATGACGAAAAAATAGTTCTTACAAACCGATATAAAATAATTAGTCGCGCCAAAATATTATTGAATGATGATAATTTACGATTATAATTTTTGTAAAAAATGTAGTATAAATTGAAAAGTAAAATAAAACCGAATAATGGAAAATAATAAACATTATGCCCGGCAGAAAAACTGTAATCTGGTAAATAAATTTACAGTAGATTGCTTGTTCGGTAGCATAAAATACCGGTTGAAAGTTTTTTAATTTGACAATCAGCACAAAAGTTGTGTTTATTTACTGAAGTACAAAAACAAAAAGTCCAAAACTGATTTGCTAAGCTTGGATAGAGTACAACAAATAAAACAATATTTGATAAAACGTATTTCGAAATACAATTTCAAAAATAAATTGAAAATGGATTTGATACTTAAAGAAAAAAGAAAATTGCAGGCGACAAAATATTTCGAAAAAAAGGCACAAAATGTTGCGCAAATTATTTTGTCAATACCTTTTATTTGCATTTTGCTGTGGTCGTTTCAGGCCAGTAAAAATAAAATGATAATGTCGGCAACGGGCGAAATTGTGCTCAGCAGCCACGCCCCGCTCGAAACAATAAGCGCACAAAGTAATCAGTTGAAAGGTGTGGTTAATAAGGCCGACCGCACATTTGCATTTACTGTGCCCATTCGCTCGTTCGAAGGTTTTAATAGTCCCCTGCAAAAAGAACACTTCAACGAATCGTATCTTGAAAGCAGTAAATATGCAAACGCCAATTTTAAAGGTCAGATAATTGAAAAAATAAATTTCGACAACGATACTGTTTGCTTCTTCAGGTGCAAAGGATTATTGAAAATACACGGTGTAGAAAAGGAAAGAATAATCAGGCTGAAAATGGAAGTGAAGCAACAGCAAATAACAGTTGATGGTAATTTTATTGTGCCCTTATCGGACCATAATATTTATATTCCGAAAATAGTAATGCAAAAAATATCAAGCGAAATAAAAACAGAAATATCAGTACGGTTTATCAATACTCCATAACATGCGACCACGGCTTTTTGTCTTATTCGTTTTTATCTCTACGGCAGTGTTGTCGCAGTCGCCACATTTTAAGTCGATACCGTTCGATAATTTTCACATCAACAGAATATATACCATCACTGCCGATACAAATGGCATGATATGGCTTGCTACCGATATAGGAATAATGAATTACGATGGGATAAAATTTCGGGTGGCGGTAGAAAATAAAATAAAACAACTCAGCAGCCTAACCATTACCAACCAAAACATAATGATAGCGGGGTACCAGTCAGGCGAAGCATTTATGTACAAAACAAGCTATTCGAAAGTTGTTTGCATTGATTCGATACGACTAAAATATCCTGTAAAAAAAGCTTTGATATGCGATGGTATAACCATAGTGGCCACCTATGGCGGAGGATGCTTTTTCAAACAAAATAATAAATGGAAACCGCTGAATACCGAAACCGGACTGGTAGATGATTATGTAAACGATATGGTGGTTTTTGACAACAGTTTATTTATTGCCACCGATAATGGTATGAGTAAAATAAGCTGCAAAAATTTTCCCGCCAACATAAAAAATTATACCCCCGGTGATGAATCGAACAATGCCAATATTTCGAACCTGGCGCTGATAAACAATTCGAATATTTATGCACTTACCAAACAAAATGGCTTATACCTTTATAACCCGGCTACCGACAAACTGCAGCACGATAGCATTACCCAAACCTGGACGTATGGTGAAGTGAAATGCGCCTATGCCGATAACGATGAACTTTGGATTGGCACATCGGGCAATGTTGTGGTTGATATTGACTGGCGCGAAAAAACAAGCTTACGTCTTTTCGATTACAATTCGGGATTTACCTATACCGATTTGCAGGCAATATACCGCGACCGTAACAGTGGCTTTTGGGTGGCAACAAATAATAACCTGTTGTACAGCATTGGCGAAAGAATGGAAATATTGCGCAACATAGGCGATGTTAATATTGGTGAAGTAAATGCCATTGAAATAGATGCAAACGGTGGTCGATATTTCGCCAATAAGAAGGGTGTATTCTGCCTTCACGATAATACTGCAGGCAGCAAATTAGAAAAGATAAACCTGCCCTCGCCTTACCAGAATGAAAGTGTGATGTGTATGTATCTTGATGCCAAAAATTATTTATGGATGGGCACTTTCAACAATGTGTTACTGCGCTACAATACCGGTAAGAAAACGTTTGAAACCTTTACCGAAAAAAACGGATTAACCAATGCCAGTGCCATTTGCATCACCGGCAACGATAGCACCATATGGCTTGCAACACTCGGTGGTTTATATACCTGCGATATCAACAATAAGCAAATCAATTTTGTGCATCAACCCAAACAAAGCGAACTTGCCGGCACTTATATTTATAAAATACTGCTCGAAAAAACGGCACCATTTGGTATGCAACCGATGGCAATGGGTTGATAAAAGAAAATAACGGTAACTATATACGTTACGGAGAAAATATTTTACCACAGTTGAAAATAATATATTCTATAGCCAAAGACAATATGGGTAATTTGTGGTGTGGTACTGCCAAAGGAGGGTTGCTAAAATTTGATGGCAAAAATTTTACTCCGGTAAACTATCCTTTGCTCAATAACCATTCGGTGTACACTGTTATTACAGATAAATACAACCACATAATAGTAACTACAGACGATGCCATAATAACCATAGATGCACGTGACAATACCATTATTGCCTTTACAGGCGAACAGGGATTGTTTGAACTTAAGCCCAACCCAAATGTGGTTGCAAAAACACGGCACGATGAAATGTATTTTGGCGTTTACAGCGGCATAGTGAACATTAATCCGCGCTTTTTTAAAAAGGAAAAAACTCCCCAATTGGTGATGCACAATATATTATTGTTTTCGCAGCCTGTTAATGCCAAAAAAGCAATATTCGATTACAATAAAAATTATATAGGTTTCGAATTTGCAGCATTGAACTATGATGATCCCAAATCTATATTGTATCAGTACCGGCTTAAAGGATACAACAAAGAATGGCGCGAAACGGGCGATAATAATGTGTCGTTCCCCAATTTGCCACCGGGAAATTACGAATTTCAATTGCGGGCATCATCACAAACAATATTCAATAATAAAAATAAACTGTCGGTACGTTTTAAAATAAAGCAGCCTTTTTATGCCACATCTTTTTTTATTATTGGCGCCATTACTACACTGTTGGTTTTAGCATTTTTTGTTGTCAGGTTGCGGATAAAAAACATCCGAAAAATGGAGGCTTTGAAAAAGGATAAACTACTATTCGAACTCGAAGGATTGAAAATGCAGGTGAACCCTCACTTCCTGCACAACAGTTTTAATACGCTTATCAATATTATTGAAACAGATACACATGCGGCAGTTACTTATGTAGAAAAGTTATCGGATTTTTTTCGCAATATTCTCATGCTGCAAACCAAAGATAAAAAAGAAAAATATGAAAAAAACAGTACTGATAGTTAAGGATGAAATGCCCGCAGCATCGCGGTTAGAAAAAATGGTTACGCAAGCCAATGACGAATATAATATTGTGGCAAAACTGGAGAGCATTGCCGAAACAGTGTTGTGGCTCAAACAAAACGAAGCACCCGATTTGATATTGATGGATATTCAAATTGCCGATGGACTTTGTTTCGATATTTTTAAAAAAGCCGATGTTACCAGCCCGGTTATTTTTACAACAGCATATGACGAGTATGCACTCGAAGCATTTAAAGTGAACAGCATTGATTATTTGTTGAAGCCAATAAAAAAAGAAGAACTACACCGGGCATTGCAAAAATTCGAAAAGCTGAATTTCAAAGTGCCCGCTGCCGATTACATAAACATTGGAGAAAAAGTTGCAAAAAAACAACACAGCAAGTTACTTCGAATAATAGTAAGATATGCCGATGTGATAAAAGCTATAGACCTGAATGAAGTGGCCTATTTTTACACCGAAAATAAAATCAACTTTGTGTGTACAAAAACAAACGAAAGATATGGCATAGATTATAACCTCGAAGAAATGGAACACCTTGTTGATGAGGTTAAATTTTTCCGCATCAACCGTCAATTCATTATCAATATAAATGCAATTGCAAAAATGTTTAACTACTCTAAATCGCGAATAAAAATGGTGCTCAATCCTCCAAGCGAAATCGAAACCATAGTAAGCACCGAACGTGCGGCAGATTTCAAAAAATGGCTCACAGGCAGTGCCGAATAATTAGCGTAAATGTCCGGTTGAGGAATCTTTTTTTCCCGCTTAGTGAATCTTTTTGAAACTTTGAGTGTTTTAACATTTGGATGCATTACTTTCGCAATCGCAAAACCACATAAGGGTTTTTCAACTGAAGAAAATTTAATTATTTAATTTGTAATATGAAATTTAAAACAAACAAAATTATAGCGCTTATTGCGCTAATGGGTTTAGGCGTGGTGCTAACATCGGGCACAGAAGGTACGCTTAGTGACGATGGAAAAGCAGGCTCTACGGGCTCACCCGGAGAGACTACATGCGTCACTTGCCACAATTCATATGCACTCAATAGCGGTGGTGGTTCGGTAAGCTTAGCTTGTAATATGCCTTCGTGGCAATACACACCGGGTACTACATACAGCATGAGTGTAACTGTGGCACGCGCAGGAAATGGTTTATTTGGTTTTGGAATTGAAGCATTAACAGCGGCAGGCCAAAATGCCGGTACATTTGTAATTACTAATTCGGCCAAAACACAAATAAAATCAGCGACTGTTAACAATGTCAGCCGTAAAAATGTTGTGCATCAAAAAAATGCCGGCATAGGTACAGGTTCATATACTTTCGATTTCGACTGGACAGCACCAACCACAAACGTGGGTACAGTAACTTTTTATTTTGCAGGAAATGCTGCTAATGGTAACGGTGGTACCACCAACGATTATGTTTATTCTGGATTGCAAACAGCAACCCCTTCGTCCACATCAATTGGCGAAGTTTCAAGCAATTCAAATATTGAAATGCTATATTCTGGCATCAATAACACGCTAAACATTACGGGGTTAAAAGAAGCTTCAACAGTTACCATTATGGACATCAATGGCAATATACAGCTTATACGCAAAGTAAAGATAGATGAGGCCATAGAATTACCACAACTTACTAACGGCACGTATATAGTTACCGTTACAGGCGAGCAACAATCAACTCGTCAAAAGTTTATGATAATGAATTAGAGATTTAGGGTTTTATAAAGGTTGTACTTTTCGGCCGGCAAGGTTTATCTGCAAAGGTAAATTTTGCCGGTTTTTTTGTGGTTATGTTTTCATCCGGGTCAAGAGTGGAGCAGCATTTTTCCTGTCCTCGGTTGGCGTCCCCGCCAAACGCATCCATTGAGATTTATGCGTTCATCCATCACTAACTATTGAATGCCTTTCCATTCCTGTCCTCGGTTGGAGTCCCCGCCAACCGCATGCGTTGAGACTTTTGCGTTCATCCATCACTAACTATTGAATGCCTTTCCATTCCTGTCCTCGGTTGGCGTCCCCGCCAACCGCATCCATTGAGATTTATGCTTTCATTCATCACTAACTATTGAATGCCTTTCCATTCCTGTCCTCGGTTGGCGTCCCCGCCAACCGCATCCGTTGAGATTTATGCGTTAATTCATCACTAACTATTGAATGCCTTTCCATTCCTGTCCTCGGTTGGCGTCCCCGCCAACCGCTTGCGTTGAGATTTATTCGTTCATCCACTACTTTCTGTTGAATACCTGTGCTCAGTTGGGATGTTGTTTTACTATTGTCAAAAAAAATTAAAAGGTTTATCCTTAGCGCTTGGCGGGGACGCCAACCGAGGACAATTATCATGCGAAGCGATAGCGATTGGCGTGGACACTAACCTAGTAAGTAGTGTGTTGCATGTTGCGATTAGCGGGGACGCCAACCGAGGACAAAATAAAAAACAAAACTTTTGCATTAGATGAGACAGCCAACTCAGGTCAAAGAAATTATCACGCGAATCGATAGCGGTTGGCGGGGACGACAACCGAGGACATAAGATGCGTAACTCAATTCAAACAAAACAGGTAAGAACTCGCCATCAGCTTAATTCAGTATATGATGAAAGAAAGCCAAAATCATCAACGTTTGTCTGGTAAAATTTTGCTGAAGAATATTTATATAAAATTGGATGTGAAGCCAAATTCCATTTTGGTTGACATGGATTATCATGTATGTAATCAATTTTTTGTTCAACGATTTTACGACTCATAAGTTCTATGGTATGCGAGCGTCTTTCCCAAAAATGGAAACTCCGATCCGCTTGAGTCGATTTATAGTTTTGCAATAACTGCACATTATTTTCTTTTAAATATTTTTTAAAAGCATGGCCGGTAAAACTTAACAAAGCAGTTTCATTATCGGCTTGCAAAAAATTATTCAAAGGTGACATAATTACATGGAAATGATTTGGCATAATTACAAATGCATTTATCGCAGATTTATTATTAGTATGAAACCAATTAAATGCATCCAGAATAACCACTTTTAGTTTGTCGTCCAGTAAAAGTGGTTGCCAACTATTTATTGTTGCGGTAAAAAAATACATGATGGTACATTAGGATTATTTCATCGGGTGAATATAAAACATATTGTGTTTTTCTGGAACTATCCCATTATTATTTGTCATCGGCTTGCGTCCCCGCCAACCGCATGCGTTGATATTTATTCGTCATCCACGACTTCCTGTGCTCGGTTGGCGTCCCCGCCAACCGCATTCGTTGAGACTTATGCATTCATTCATCACTAACTATTGAATGCCTTTCCATTCCTGTCCTCGGTTGGCGTCCCCGCCAACCGCATTAGTTGAGACTTATGCATTCATTCATCCCTAACTATTGAATGCCTTTCCATTCCTGTCCTCGGTTAGCGTCCCCGCCAACCGCATTCGTTGAGACTTATGCATTCATTCATCCTTAACTATTGAATGCCTTTACATTCCTGTCCTGGGTTGGCGTCTCCGCCAAACGCATCCGTTGAGACTTATGTGTTAATTCATCACTAACTATTGAATGCCTTTACATTCCTGTCCTCGGTTGGAGTCCCCGCCAAACGCATTCGTTGAGACTTATGCGTTCATCCACTACTTTCTGTTGAATACCTGTGCTTAGTTGGGATGTTGTTTTACTATTGTCAAAAAAAATTAACAGGTTTATCCTTAGCGGTTGGCGGGGACGCCAACCGAGGACAATTATCATGCGAAGCGATAGCGATTGGCGTGGACACTAACCTAGTAAGTAGTGTGTTGCATGTTGCGGTTGGCGGGGACGCCAACCGAGGACAAAATAAAAAACAAACCTTTTGTATGAAACGAGAATGCCAATTCAGGTCAAAATAATTATCAACCGAGGTGATAACATAGTTTGTTGCATGTGGCGGTAGGCGAGGACAATTATCACGCGAATCGATAGCGGTTGGCGGGGACGCCAACCGAGGACATAAAAATTTTGCCGGTTTTTTTGTGGGGTTTTTATCCGGGTCAAGAGTGGACAAAAAACACGTCACACGTCATTCAGCACCGCCAATGCCCATCATGCGCAAGAACCATTCTTTTTTACGGGTTGCTATCGATACCGTTGTACCATCACTCATGATGCAATATCCTCCGCTTCCTTTCACATATTTTCTGATGTGTGCTTTGTTAAGTAAATGCGAATTATGTACACGAATGAAAGTGTCTTCGGGCAACATCGATTCGTATTCTTTCAGGTTTTTACTCGCCAGTATTTTATCTTTACCATTCACAAAAATATACGTGTAACTTCCCGATGCTTCGAGGCGTACAATTTCGCTAATGGGAATAAAACTAAATCCATCATTAAAAGGAATAGGAATAAAAGAAGAGGGATTGCGTGCATTATTTTTCAGCACATCGATAAACTGCGAAATGATGGTGCTATCGGTATCGCCCACAGTATGACTTTGCAATTTGCCGATGGCATTTTTTAGCTCTTCAATATCAATGGGTTTTAGCAAATAATCGATGGCAGAATATTTTATGGCCTGCAATGCATAACTGTCGTAGGCGGTAATAAAAATGATGTTGAGTTTTTTGTGTTCTATTTTAACAAGCACATCGAAGGCTGTTCCGCCCTGAATTTCGACATCGAGAAACAATAACTGCGGACGTAAACTATCGGTAAGTTCAATGGCTTCTTTTACTGATGTGGCATGGCCCACAATTTCAACATTGGGGCAATATTCGTTTACTATAAGCCTGAGTGTGTTGGCCGATTGTATTTCGTCTTCAATTATCAGTGCCTGGATTTTATTGGTCATTATTAATGTTCATGTGCGATTACACGGTTACAGAAAGATGTTACAAAACTAAAAAAATATTTTACCCAACAATATCTTTTTGTAAAAACACCGGACGAATAAAATTAGTTTTGCCGCAAAATAAAGTATAGTGCAGCAGATACAATACATCGATTGGGGTTTAATTGATTATAAAGAAGCATGGGAACAACAGGAACAACTCATGCAGAACATTATTGCTATAAAAATGCACAACCGCAATTTGGAAAATGCAGCCCATGAAATATTACCCCACAAATTTATTATGTGCGAACATCCACATGTGTATACGTTGGGTAAAAGCGGTAGCGAAAAAATCTTTTGCGAACAACCGATGAACTTGAAAAAATTGATGCTTCATTTTATAAAATAAATCGTGGTGGCGATATTACTTACCATGGGCCGGGACAATTGGTGGGTTATCCCATTTTGGATTTGGATTGCTTCTTTAACGATATACATAAGTACATGCGGTGCCTTGAAGAAGTGATTATTCTCACCCTGAAAAATTATAATATTATTGGAACCCGCATTGCAGGCTTAACCGGTGTGTGGCTGCAAGCCGGTGGTGGCAAGCCCGAACGTAAAATTTGCGCTATGGGTGTTCGCCTTTCGCGATGGGTAACCATGCACGGTTTTGCATTGAATGCCAACAACGATTTATCGTATTTTAATAATATTATTCCCTGTGGTATTGACGATAAAGCGGTAACCTCCATAATGGAAGAAACCGGAGAAAGTGTTGATATAGAAAAACTAAAAAAACAAATACTTCAAAACTTTGCCAACGTTTTCGAAGCGGAAATTACTTTAGCCTAGCGAATTTTTTCTTAGCTTTTTTCGCTTTCTGCCAGCAATTGCAACATCATATCTTCCACCTTTTGTGTATTCCAAATATTTTCGATATCGGGTAATTCCATCACTTTGTCCATGATGGTATCTTGAAATTTTCCCATTGCCAATGCTTCATGATAAGGTAAATGACTAAAGGTAACCATGGTATAAAGCGGCTGCCATTTTTCGGGATATTTAGTATAGAATGCTCCTTCAATTTTTTTGCGCAACAAAAATTTTGCACTGCCAACCAGGTCACGCATTTCAATAAAATTCATCAAAGCAAGTTCGGCAATGCCATCGGCAGCGGGTTTGCGCAAGGCTTCAAATTCATGAATAATGGCACTCCAGTTATGTGCATGTTTTGTAATCATCTCATTGAGTGTAAAACAATCCTCGAAACCACAATTCATTCCCTGCCCATAAAAAGGTACAATGGCATGTGCCGCATCGCCAATCAACAGAAGTTTGTTATTGAACGACCATGGTTTGCAACGCACAGTTACCAGCGAACCGGTAGGATTTGCGAAAAAATCGTGCGCTAAATTGGGCATCAATTTTAATGCATCGGGAAATTGCTGTTCGAAAAACTGCAACACATCGGCTTCAGTTTTCAGCATGGAGAATGACGGATTGCCTTCGAAAGGAAAAAATAAAGTGCAGGTAAAACTTCCTTCGGGATTGGGCAATGCAATAAGCATGTAACCACCTCGAGGCCAAATGTGCAAGGCATTTTTTTCTATCAAAAAAGAATTATCGGGACCGGCTTCTATCACCAACTCTTTGTAACCATGTTCTAAATAGGTTTGCGAATAATTGCACCTGTCGGTAAACTGAATTCCTAATCGCGATGATGAGAAAGCGCCATCGCTGCCTATTGTGAGGCCTGGCGAAATTTGAAATGTCTTTTTATTGGTGGCATCTTCAATGGTGATAATATTATTGTTGATATCGTAATTTGTTACGCGGTGATTGAAAAATATTTTTGCGCCATTCTCTTCTGCAGCATCCATCAACAAGCAATTGATATCTCTGCGCGAGATAGAATAAATGGCCTGGTTTTCTTTCCCATAAGCCTGATTTATTTCGCTGCCATCTAAGTTGTGAATATGCCTGCTATACATGGGTATGGCATTATCGCGAATGAGGGTATCGACCCCGGCACCAGCCAATCCGCGCCAGCCCCGATCGCTCAATGCAAGATTGATAGAGCGCCCTGCCGATATTGATTCCTTACGCATATCGGGTCTGCGTTCGTATATGGTAACCGTATATCCTTGCTTGGTTAAATATACAGCAGCAAGTGAACCTATTAATCCTGCACCGAGTAATGTGATTTCTTTTTTATCTTCCATTATTATTTTATTTGAATACAAACTGCAAAAAATTATTTGATGCTCAATTTCTATCGCGTTCGAAATTGGTGAGATTATATTTCATTTCAAATTTTTAATGCAAATATTTTCTTTTAAAAAATCTCATGGTTTGGGTACCGCCACTACATTTGATATCCCTGAAATACTTTGGCAGAAAAATTCGTGGCACTCAGCCTTTATTTTTGCGGAGAAATATTTTGGCTAAAGCCTAATGTAAAATTATTTAAACCGTCCGATAAATCGGGCGGCAATGATGGGCTTACGCTAAAACCTTGGTGCATTCAGTGGCAAAAATGAATTAAAAAAAAACTTTGTGCCTTTGCGCCATTGTGGCAAAAATGAATTCGGCATTTATTCGCGAATTCGCTGCAAAATATTTCGGCTAAAGCCTAATGCGAATTATTTAAACCGTCCGATAAATCGGATGGCAATGATTGGCTTGCGCTAAAGCCTTTGTGCCTTTGAACCTTTTGGCAATAAACTATTCGGCATTCATTCGCGCATTCCCCGACACTGCGGTCGGGGCAGGCGCGGCAAAATATTTCGGCTAAAGCCTAATGTAAAATTATTTAAACCGTCCGATAAATCGGATGGCAATGATAGGATGGCGCTAAAAACTTTGTGCCTCTGCGTCTTAGTGTCAATAAAATATTCGGTATTCATTCGCGCATTCCCCGACACTGTGGTCGGGGCAGGCGTGGCAAGAAAGATTTGAATTTTATTTTTATCGGGCAGAAATATTTTTGCTCCACTTTGCCGGAAACTGAAAACCAAGCGTGAAAATATATTCCATTGAAAAGAAATGATGCCTTGCGCGGCCTTCTTGTTTCAACAATACATTGGTATAATTTGCAAAACATCCTTTGCCCGATTGCTCAAGAAAAAAGTAACGTGCAAAATCGTAACGCAAACCAACATCAACACCCGCAATGTATCCTGCAACATGATAACGATCGTTGCGGTGGCGGCCAACAATGCGGCTTTCGGTGCGTGGCAATACAAAACCAATGCCTCCTTTGGCAACAGCACTCAACCAATGTTTTTCATTTTTTGAATGTAGTAATGTGCATCGCTTCATCACATTTGCCATGCAATAATTTGCACCATTGGTATGCTCAAACGAAACAAAACGTGGATTAAGCACAGTATCTTTATCAAAATACTCATTATTGATTGTGCCTTTCATCCGTACAGTTTGATCATTTATTACCACATACTTTGCATGGTCGTAATTTATTTCGATGCCGGTATTTTTATTATTGTTGAACCAATAACCAATGCGAAAAGAATATTGTGGAATGAGAATATTTGTGCGGAAAAAATCTTTGTTCAATCCCGAACGGTCACGGGCTTTTACATCGTAAATAGTAAAATCATAACTGGCTGTTTTGGTATCTTTAAAATGCATATCGCTTTTTGTAAACCAATCCATATTATACCCTGCCGTAATATAAAAAGTGCCTTTGCCTTTTATTGTCATGCCGGCACAATGACATGATTCGTTTGCAGATTGAGAATATGAAGTAATAAATCCCAAAAAAATAAGAGCAATGAGAAGGAATTTTTTTTTTCATGTTTTGAAAATCGCATTATAAAAATTTGACATGCAATATTATCATTTTTACATTTCATAAATTTGAATTGATAAAACAATGCTGTTAAAAAATTATCGCATAAAAAAAGGCGGCAACCGAAGTTGCCGCCTTTGAATTAGTAATGCAGTTTAACTTTTATTTATTGTCGCCAAGCCAATTGGTAAGGTCGCTGTTGGCCGCTGGTGATAATTCGTTGCGAAATGCTACTGTGTATGTATAATCAGGATGTTCAACCTGAGTGGCAAGCAAGCGAATATAAGGGCCGGTTTGATACCATTTGTATTCTGTTACACCGTAGTCGTAAACACATTTTACAAGGGCAACATTTGTATAAGTTCCAAAAGGCAGAATGAGTGTTCCATAAGCATCGTAACTTGTTGTTACTATGAGTGGATTGCCAACATTGGATTCGAATACATCGTTGAATGTTTCACCAAAACTAAATGGCAGCTTAAGAATGGTTTGTGTGTCGCTATACTTTGTTACATTGAAAGATTGGTCGGTAACTACATTGCCTAAGTATTCATATTTGTCGCCTTGAATTTTCAGGAATTCATAAGCAATACTCTCACCACCGTTCATTACTTTTTTTACATGTGTGGCATCGGGAAACGACTTATTTATATTTACATCCTTAGGATTTACAACATACACTTCATCACCGTTTGCTTTGAATTTTGTTTTGCCAAAATTCCAAATTACATTTTCCCCCTTTGTTTCAAACTTTAAAGGCTTGAACGTTTCAACAACCATAGTTTTAAACTCAGGTTGTATTTTAGTGTTGCTCAAAAATTGTGGCGCTTGAGCGTTCGCGTTCGATAAGATTAGCATTGTTACTGCTGTGCTGATAATGGCTTTCATAACTTTAATTTTTTAGTTGTTATTATGTATTGAATTAACTGAGGAAAACATACTACATGCAGCAAGCCACTTCAAGCATGGTTTCATGTGAAATGCGAATAAGGGTTTTTACTGTAGGGGTGGGCATTGGTCATTGTGAGGATTGTCATTGGTCATTGGGGATGGTTATTGGTTATTTAGTTATTTGGTTGTTGAGTTATTTGGTTGTTGACTTTGTCATGCTGAGGAACGAAGCATCTCTGCCTGGCATTGGTCATTGTGAGGTCTGGCATTGGTCATTGAGAGGATTGGCATTGGTCATTAGTGCTGTTGCAATTGTCATGCTGAGTGTCACAGTGAGTATTCTCGAACTGCGAAGCATCTCTGCCGCACATTGGTCATTGTCGTCATTGCGAATTGTCACAGTGGGTATTCTCGAACTCCGAAGCAATCTCTGCTGTGCTAAGTCTTTGCTATGCAGAGATTGCTTCAGTCGTTCCGCCTTCGCAATGACGGAAAAAAATGAGTTCCGCTTTCGCAATGACAAAAGGAAAATCGTTCTTCCTTCGCAATGTTGGAAGGTATTAATATTACATCTTTATTCTCTTGGCTTATCACTTCTGAATTATTCTTTTGCCAGTTCGAGAATACTCACTACATGCTTTTGACTTATCCCTTGTGAATTGATTTTTCTCAACAACTTGAATTATTATGTTTAAACTATATTCGCACTCGTGAATCAAAAAACGTCATTCTAAAATTTAACTGCGTGCGATATTTAATTTTCCTCTTTTGTTTTTCTCCATTGTTTTTATTTGGTCAGTTACAAACCATAAACGGTAACGTACAAAACACTCACAACGAAGCATTGCCCGGCTGTATAATTCAGTTGTTGCGTAATGCCGATTCATTGATGATAAAAAATACAGTGACGGATGCAAACGGTAAATTTGAAATACCGGGTATTGCCATAAACAAATCATACATTATAAAAACAACGTTGCTTGGATATAAAACAAATTATTTGGCAGTAAATATTAATGAAACAAAACCAGCTGTACAAACAATAATTTTGAAAGTATCTGCCAAAGAAATCGAAACAATAAATGTAGAAGGAAAAGCATTGGCTGTAACAATAAAAGGCGACACCACAGAAATAAACAGCGACTCGTATAAAGTAAATAAAGATGCAAGTGGCGAAGACCTTGTTACAAAAATGCCCGGAGTGCAAGTGCAAGATGGCAAGGTACAAGCACAAGGCGAAGATGTAAAACAAGTATTGGTAGATGGCAAAGCTTTTTTTGGTGAGGACCCAAATGCAGTGCTGAAAAATATTCCTGCCGAAGTAATAGAACGTATACAGGTGTTTGATAAACGTACAGACCAATCATCGTTCACCGGTTTTGATGATGGCAATAGTAGCAAGACAATAAATATTATCACACGACCGCAATTTCGCAATGGAACTTTTGGGCGTGTATACGCAGGTGCCGGAACCGATGACCGATACAAAGTTGGTGGAGTAATAAATAAATTTAAAGACAATAAAAGATTTACCATCATAGGTCAGTCGAATAATATTAATGAGCAAAATTTTACACAGGATGATTTATCGGGAGTGTTGAGTGCAAGTGGTGGTAGCGGGCGTGGTGGCATGGGTGGTGGTCGTGGTGGCATGGGTGGCGGTGGCCGGCCCGGTGGTATGGGCGGAGGCCGTGGAGGCACAGGGCAAGGTGGCGATGGTTCGCAATTTATAATCGACCCTAAAAATGGAATTACTACAACACATGCAATAGGAATAAATTATACCGACAAATGGAAAACAAAATCTGATGTAAGCGGAAGTTATTTTTTCAACTTCAATAAAAATATTTTCGATGCAAACACACAACGCATTTATGCAACTACGCAAAACGAAAATCTTGTATACAACGAACAAACTAATTCTACGAGTGAAAATATGATGCATCGTTTTAACTTTAAAGTAGAACACAAATTCGATTCGTTGCATTCATATATTATTCAACCTCGCATTGCATTTCAAAATTCAAATACCGACAATAGTACATTGGGATTGAATACCGCAACTATAAAAACTACCGGAACAACAAGCAATGCACAAGTTGGCGAAAACTTAAATTACAATGCTTCGGTGATGATGCTTTACCGTCATGCTTTTATTAAACGAGGCCGTACCTTTTCCATTGGGGCTACTCCAACAATTTCGAATGGCAACAGCGAAAACATTTTAAAATCGATCAATACTGTTCAGTTGGCCGACACAAATTTTAATACATCGCTCGACCAAAAAAGTACACTGGATAAAAACGCATTAAACATAAATGCGAATATAAATTACACCGAACCGCTCGACACAAATCATTCTTTATATTGGGGTTATACACTTGCCACACAGCAAAACGATGCGGTAAAAGAAACTTACAATTACGGGCCAATAAAAAAAGATTATGTTATTTTCAATCCGCTTTTGAGCAACACCACCAACAGCGATTACATTGCAAATGGTGGCGAAATGGGTTATCGTTTTCAAAAATCGAAATGGAATATTTCGGCAGGCGTAAATTACCAATACGCAACATTAAAAAATAAAAATGCTACAGGTGCAACTACAAACTTAAATAAATCGTTTACCAACATATTGCCCAATGCAATGTTTATGTATAGATGGAATACACGCCAAAATATGCGCTTCAATTATCGCACCTATACAAACATGCCCGGTGTAGAGCAACTGCAACCGGTGTTGAATAATAGCAATCCATTATTCCTCACCATCGGCAATATCGATTTGAATCAGGACTTACAACATAATTTAATGTTGCGTTATTCTTCTATCAATCCATTAAAAAACACTTCGCTGTTTTGGCTTGGTGGCTTTACGTTTATAAATAATTATATCAGCAATCAAACTTTTATTGGCAAGAATGACAGTAACATTACCACGGTTAACTTACCGCCCGGTGCACAACTTTCGCAACCCATTAATGTAAATGGATACTACAATGCCCGCACTTTTTTATCGTATGGTTTTCCTGTAAAGTTTTTGAAATCGAATTTGAATATTAACGCATCGGCAAACTATACAAGCACTCCGGCAAAGCAGAATAACAAAATGAATATCACAACGTCTCCATCGGCATCGCTGGGGCTTGTGCTTAGCAGTAACATAAGCGACAAAGTAGATTTTACCATTTCGTCTACATCATCGGGCAATGCTGTGCGTAACGATATCGATAGCAGATTGAATCAGGACTTTTACCGCCAAATTTCTAAAGTGCGAATTAACGTTGTAGTGTGGAAAAATATAAACTTAAGCAGCGAAGCAACGCACAATTATAACAAAGGCCTGGGAAGTAGTTTTAACGAAAGCTTTTTGATATGGAATGCCGGTGCAGGTTATAAATTTTTGAAAAATAATATTGCCGAAATACGCTTTTCTGTTTTCGATATATTGAATGAAAACCGCAATATACAACGCAACGTTACTGAAACCTATTTAGAAGATGTACGAAGCAATGCCTTGCAAAGATTCTTCATGCTTACGTTTACTTACAAGATTTCGAAGACGTTTGCAAAAAAATAAAATTACGTTTCCAGTATTCCCAACTTTTTGCAGGCAATGGCTGCGGCTTGTTGCTCGGCACGTTTTTTACTGTAATCTACTGCGCGCGAAATTTCTTTTTGGTTGTACATAATACGTATTGTGAATTGCTTGGTTACCGTATTTTCTGAAACCAATTCGAACTCGAGCGAGTGTTTTTCCTTTTGCGAATGGTTGAGAATACGGCTCTTATAATTGGTGTCGTTATTTTCCAATTCTTCAAGATCAAGGTGAATATTTACAACACGATTTATTAAAAACGATTTTGCTTTTGCGTAACCTTTATCAATATATATAGCACCAACAAGCGCTTCGAAAGCATCGCCAAACATACTCTTGGAGGCAAATTCATTTTCTTCCAAAAATTTATCGATGCCCATTTTCACAGCAAGCTTCTTCAAACTTTCGCGGCTCACAATACGCGACCGCATTTCGGTTAAAAAACCTTCTTCGCGGTAAGGAAATTTTTTGAATAACATATCGGCAATTACTGCGCCCACTATTGCATCGCCAAGAAACTCTAATCGTTCGTTACTCATTTTGAAGCCCTGCAAATTTTCTTTTGCAACTGCTTTATGGCAAAATGCTAATTTGTACACTGATATGTTGCCGGGATAAAATCCAATAACATTGCTCAACGATTTGGCAAACTCCGGGTCTTCCGAAAAATTAATTCCTAATAATCTTAACCAATTCACAAATAAGCTGCGTTAAATTTTGAAACTGCAAGTTTAACATTTCTTATATACGTGTAACAAATTTTTGCACACAACATCCTACAAAAGTTTTCATACTTTTGAAAAATTAATAATATAGAATTTATATGTTCAAATTAAAGGCCCTGTTTTTTGTGCCGTTGCTATTTTTTTACTCAGCCTCACTCGCACAATTTTCGCCCGGTGCTGCAGGTGGCGCAACAAAAGTATACGATGGCAAAGTGTCGGGAACGGTTATCGACTCGGCCACACAAGCTGCAGTGGAGTTTGCTACCATTGCACTCATCAACAAAGAAAACAACAAACCCATTGATGGCGCGGTTACCGATGAAAACGGCAACTTCAAAATAAAAAACATTAAGAATGGAAATTTTAAAATTTCGGTTTCATTTATTGGATACACTACCGTTGAAATTGATAACATTGATATAACCGATAAGAAAAAAAGTTTCCATTTCGAAAAAATAATTTTCGCTGCCGATGGAAAATATTTAAAAGAAGCCATAGTTGAAGGCGAAAAAAGTTTAATAGAAAACAAGATTGACAAAATAGTTTTTAATGCCGATAAAGATATTACAACCAAAGGCGGCAATGCCACCGATGTGCTGAAAAAAGTACCAATGGTAAGTGTAGACCTCGATGGCAATGTAATGCTGCGTGGCACTACAAACATTCGTGTGCTTATCAATAATAAACCATCATCAATAATGGCAGGCAGTGTAGCCGATGCTATGAAAATGATACCTGCCGATAATATCGAAAAGGTGGAAGTAATCACAAGTCCATCGGCCAAATATGATGCTGAAGGCACCGGAGGAATCATCAATATTATTACAAAGAAAAAAAATATTGAAGGGCTCAGCGGTTCAGTAAATGCAAGTGCAGGCACACGGTCGAGCAGTTTGTTTGGCAACATCAATTATAAAAAGGGCCGCTTTGGTGTTGGCAGTGGATTTGGCGGATTCATGTATCGTGGCCTTGGCAATTCGGAAGCATTGCGTTCGAGCACAACAGCAGTGTCGCCATTTTATTTAAAACAAAAAGGCAGCAATAATAATCTTGGTGTGGGGCCATCGTTGTCGTTAAATTTCGATTATGATATAAGCAGCAGAAATAATTTATCGCTTACAACTAAAGTAAATAATTTTTATAACCGCAGCAATACCGATGTTGATAATTTAGTATCGTTTGATAATAATGAGTACACAGAAATATTCAGACGCCAGGCAAATAACAAAACAAATAGCCTTGGGTTCGATGTTAACCTCGATTACAAACGAAGCTTTAAAAATCCTTCAAAAGAATTTACCGTTAGCCTGCAAACCATTCGCAGCAATCGCACTACTGCATACGATGCATTGCAATACACACCTTCCGATTCGCTTACGCTTGATGAAACAAGCGAAAACCTTAATGTGAATAAAGAACATACTTTACAAATTGATTATGTATTGCCCGTAAATAAGAAAATAGAAGTGGAAGCCGGTGCCAAAGGAATACTACGAAATGTAAACAGCGATTTCGATTTTAATGTTTTCGACTTTGCATCGCAACAGTATAACTATGACAGTATACGAAGCAATGTTTTCGACTATGACCAAAATGTGGCAGCGGCCTATTTGCAATCATCATTTAAAATAAAAGACAAGTATGGCATAAAGGCAGGAGCACGTTTTGAACAAACTTATGTGAAAGGAGATAACAGCATAAAGGATAACAAGGTTTTCAGAAACGACTATTATAATGTGATTCCAAGCGTTACAGTTTCGTACACGAATAAAAAGCGCAACACCTTAAAGCTGAGTTACACACAACGTATTCAACGGCCAAGCATGCAGTTTTTAAATCCATACATTAACGACAGCGACCCCAACAACATATCATACGGAAACCCAACACTGGAGCCGGAGTTGAGCCATGCTATGGAAATGGGGTATAATTTCTTTAAAGGATTTTCGTCTATCAATACATCGCTGTATCACAGGCGCACAAATAATTCTATCGAAAACATCCGCTTTATAAATGCAAATAATATTCTGGTTTCTACTTATGATAATATAGGTAAGAACACTTCTACCGGAATGAGTGTAGGTGGCAATTATATGTACAAAATGAAATTTATGATTGGTGGCAATTTCAATGTGTTTTATTATACAGTGAACAGCAATACCGAAAATTTCAAATTGAAAAATGATGGAATCAACTACAATATAAATTTCTTCTCGAGCTATACGTTTACCAATCGCTGGGGCGTGCAAGGGTTTGGAAATTTCAACGGACCTAAATACACTGTGCAGGGAAAGTCGACATCGTTTTTCTTTTACAGTGTTGGTGCGCGCAGAGAATTTAAAAGCAAAAAAGGTGGTGTGAGTTTTGGGCTCGATAATTTTGCTTCGCCCATCATGAATTTTAAAAGCGAATATAAAGGTGATGATTTTTCTTCGGTGAGCGACAATAAAATTTTATTCTTTGGTGCCCGTATTAGTTTAGATTATCGCTTTGGCAAAATGGAATTTAAAAATAGCGAAAAGAAAAAGCGCATAAAAAATGACGACCTCAAACAAGGCGAAGGCGATGGTATGGGCGGAGGTATGGGCGGAGGAAAATAGTTTATTTTAAAAAAATATTTTGACAGACAACAAACAAAATAATAAAACCATAGATATTGAAGCATCGTGGTACAATGCCTTGCAGGATGAATTCGGTAAAGAATATTTTACACAACTAAGAACGTTTCTACGTGAAGAAAAAAATAAAGGCATTCGAATTTTTCCTCCGGGTAAACAAATATTTTCCGCCTTCAATTATACTCCGTTCGATAAAGTAAAAGTGGTAATTATAGGCCAAGACCCATATCATGGCGAAGGACAGGCAAACGGGTTATGTTTTTCGGTGGCTGATGGAATTAAACAACCACCATCGCTGCAAAATATTTTTAAAGAACTCAACGTTGATGTAGGCATGGAAAAACCAACAACAGGCAATCTTGAACCATGGGCAAAGCAAGGAGTGTTTTTACTCAACGCTATTCTAACTGTGCGTGCCAATGAACCTGCCTCACACAGCAAAGCCGGTTGGCAACAATTTACCGATGCCGTTATTTCTACTATTTCGAAAAAACGCGAAGGCGTTGTTTTTTTTTTGTGGGGAAACTTTGCCAAACAAAAAGCACAACTTATCGATTCAACCAAACACCATATCCTTACTGCGGCACATCCGTCACCACTTGCCGGTGGGGCTTTCTTTGGCTGCAAACATTTTTCGGCTACAAATAATATTTTGATGCAACATGGTTTATCGTCAATAAACTGGGCATTAAAATGACTTCGCAAAAAAAAAATATGTCAACGATTTTGGCCTTCAAGCATGTGCTTTCTCTTTGCTTTCTGACAATGCTTTGTACAGTTTCTGTGGCGCAAAATGTCATTCCTTTCATCGGAAATATGACTTCCACCGAAAAAATAATTGCGAATACCATTAAGGAAAAAATACTTCCTGGCGGAATTTCGCTTACGGTAAAATTGCTATCGCCCAACAAAAATGTTTCATCAATTCTTAAAGACCAAAAAATAAATGCATCGTATACCGATACCGTTAGTATGGAACGAAGTTTGCAAAGCCTCTTAGTGAAACTATATGACGAAGGGTATTATACTGCCTCGATTGATACTATCGAATACGCTGAAAAAAAAGTCATAGCGACTTTAAATGCAGGACCGGCCTTTGCATATTTTATATTGAACAAAAATGCGAACATGGCGTTTGCAGATAAACAACTGCGTGTCGATGAAGTGCTAAAGGCAGGGCAGTTGAAAAAATATTTTTCCTCGATATTACAGCAACTCGAAAACAACGGCTATCCGTTTGCTCAGGTGCAATTGGTAAATATTAAAATGCGCGATAGTATCATACAAGGTGATGTTTCTATTACCCGCAACGAAAAAATAATAATCGATTCGCTGATAGTAAATGGTAATGCACGTATAAGCAATAAGTTTTTGGAGCAATACCTCAATATCAAAGCCGGCAATGTGTATGACGAAAGATTGATTCGCGGGATTTCGCGCAAACTAAAAAACCTTAATTTTATTCGCGAAACTAAAGCGGTGCAGGTAACTTTTACAAAAACATTGTGCCGGATAAATGTTTTTGTAGAGAGTAAGCGAGCGAGTAATGCAGATGGTATTGTGGGAATACTTCCCCCGGCAAAAGCAGGTGATAAAACTATTGTTACAGGAGATTTAAAATTATTACTAAGCAACTCAGCCGGGCGTGGCGAAATCATTGATATAAACTGGCGGCAACCAAGTGCAAAAACACAACGTTTTAGCGGCATTGTGAGTTACCCGTATTTATTCCATTCTCCGGTAGGTATAGATGGTAAAATTGAAATATTTAAAAAGGACAGCACCTTTCTCGATGTAATTAAAGTACTGGGCGTTAATTATATTCTCGGGAGCAAATAATAGTTTAAAGATATTTGTCAATCAGCGCAACTTATCGTTGCTCAATACAGTGGGATTAAAAAACCTGACAACCCTGCCCGATTATGCCGATGTAAATAAAACTTTGTTTGGTGCAAGCTTTATTAAAGATGTTACGGATTACCGTTACAGTCCACAACGAGGGTATACACTCACCGTTACTTTTGCAGCAGGCAAACGCAAAATCGAAAAAAACAATGCCTTCAATCCGGAGTTGTATGATTCTCTCCCTTTGAAAAGTAACGAATACAAGGCCGAAATTGCGGGAGATGCCTATTTCAAATTAATGAAAAAATTAATCCTCAATGTAGGAGTAACAGGAGCAAAATTGCAAACAGAAAACACTTTTAACAATGAACTGTTTCGCTTTGGCGGATTAAAAACACTCCGCGGATTTGATGAGGAAAGTTTTAATGCCAATACTTACATAATTGGCAAAACAGAATTGCGGTTACTACTTGATGGCAACTCTTATCTTTTTGCTTTTTACAATCAGGCATACTATGAACAGTGTTCGTTCGATGTGAAACGCAGTGATACTCCGCTTGGATTTGGTGCCGGGCTTGCCTTTGAAACCAAGGCAGGAATTTTTTCATTCAATTATGCATTAGGGAAACAACAAAATAACCCTATTTTATTTCGCAGTGCAAAAGTGCATTTTGGAATTGTAAGTGCTTTTTAAAAATACTATCTATTCGGTTAATAAATAAATTCTCACCTCAGTGTCGGTAAGTATGAATAGTTTGTTTTTTTCGATACGGAAGTGCCGCGCAACAATATCATCAGGAACTTGCATAACAGTTTCGGTAAAGTCGTTAAAATCATAACTGTGAATAATATTATCTTTCTGCAAAAAATATACCTGGCTTCCTGAACCCTGATAGTCCAAAATGTTGGCACCCATAGCGTAGGTGCTGATAAAATTTCCAAACTTATCGAAACGAGACAAGTTACTATTTTGGTCACTCATAAATAAATACATTTCGGTATCTTCAATCTTTTGCAAATTGTTCAACTGAAACATCGAATCGGATTGCATAAATGTTCCTTCGGCAATAATTTTTCCTGTTCGTTCAAGTCTTCTTAGCCGTTTAATATTTGTATCGAATAACCAATAATTATTTTCGTTGGTGGCACACATTACGCTTACCACACCTAACCCGTTATTTGTAGCAAGGTCAAATTGATTGATGATGGTTAGTTGCTCATTCAAAAAAACAGTGTGCATAAAAGCCGGGTAGTAAAGCATAATTTTGAAAGGATCGAAAGCATCTATTTGTGCAATGTTGCCATAACTGTTTTCGTCATATATAAACAACAACATTCCATCAGGATTATACTTAGTGAGTTTACTTCCATCTATCAAATAAAAATTTCCCAGCCTATCTGTAATCAACCTTTCGGCTTTTACTTTTGCCTTGTACATCAGTTTCATATTCTGCGCATGGGCATTTTGAAAAACAAATGCAACAAAAAATGCGAACGAAAGAAATATTCTCTTTTGTATAACCATTTTATGAACTAAAGACTAATGTACATGCGATGTTATGGTGCGTATTTGGTCTACCACTTTTCGGTTATTGCTTAGCCTTGGCACTTTGTGCTGACCCCCAAGTTTATCGTTCATTTTTAACCAATTATAAAATGTATAACGTGGTAAGATGCGAACTATTGGCTTGCTCATTACTTTGTTGAGGTATCGTTTTGCCTCGTAATCGGAGTTCAGTTCTTGCAATTTCTCATCGAGAAGGTGCGTAAAAAAGTGAATGTCTTCGGGCGGATTTTCAAATTCTATGAGCCACTCGTGTGTGCCATTGTGCGACTCGTCAAAATAAATGGGGGCGGCAGTGTAATCAACAATAATTGAATTGGTGCGGGCACAGGCATAAGTAATTGCTTTTTCGGCATTATCAATTATCATTTCTTCGCCAAAGGCATTTATGAAATGTGCGGTACGGCCGGTAATACGTATACGGTAAGGGTTAGTAGAAGTAAACATGATGGTATCGCCAATCATATATCGCCACAATCCGCCATTGGTGCTTATTATAAGGGCATAGTTTACGCCCGTTTCCACATCGGCAAGTGCAATGGCCTGCTCATGATTGAAGGAAAGATTTTTTTCGGGAATAAATTCGTAATAAATTCCGTAATCGAGCATGAGCAACATATCGTTGCTGTCACTTAAATCCTGAATTCCAAAAAATCCTTCCGAAGCATTGTATGTTTCCAAATAATTCATGCCACGGTGCGGAATAAGCTGATGAAACTGCTCGCGGTAGGGTTCGAAATTTACAGCACCATGCACCATCAGTTCGAGGTTGGGCCATACTTCGCTAATGTTTTGCTTGCCGGTAATTTTTAAAATGTGCTTTAACAAAACTAAAGTCCACGAAGGCACACCACTTATGTTGGTTACATTTTCGGCAATGGTAGCATGCGCCATTTTATCGATTTTTGTTTCCCACTCATCGAGCAATGCGATGGATAAATCGGGCGTGCGAAATAACTCAATCCACACAGGTAAATTTTCCATCATGATTGCACTTAAGTCGCCATAATAACTTTCGTTACTAAAAGCATTTACCTGATGCGACCCTCCGAGTGTAAGTAACTTTCCATTGAAGAGTTGCGAGTTGGGATTGTTGTTGAGGTAAATGGCAAGCAAATCTTTGCCGCCTTTAAAGTGGCATTCTTCCATACTTTCCGTTGTCACGGGAATAAATTTACTCTTGTCGCTGGTAGTGCCCGATGATTTTGCAAACCATTTTGTTTCGCCACGCCAAAGCAAATTTGTTTCGCCCATCATCAGCCTTTTTATATAAGGCTTCAATGTTTCGTAATTTTGAATAGGTATGCGATTACGAAATTCCTTTTCATTTTGGATGGAAGCAAAATCATACATCCGCCCAAACTCTGTATTGCGTGCAGCTGCAATCAACTTGCGGTTGCTTTCTTGTTGTATATCGTTTGGATATTTTAAAAACAATTCAATTTGATGAATGCGCTTTTTTATTATCCAGGCTAAAACAGAATTTATTATTGGCATGACTCAAATTAATGCAATGAAGAAAAGGAAAAATTTTGAATAATGTGATATGAAAAAAAATAATTTGCCGGGTGTTTTCAACCAGATATGAAAAAGAGGAAATGCGAAGAAAATTTTCGTGAACACAAAAAGATTTCTCCTAGAAGAAGTTTAGGGACACATTCTTTCAAGAGGAATTTTATTTCTATTTCAGATAAATTTGTAAATCACCCCAAGTCCTTCAGGAGGAAACTTACTTCTACTTTAAATAAATTTAGTCATCCCGTTGTATATTTTTTCTTTAAGTGGTGCAGCAGCAAAAAGTATTTTATTTTCGAATGGACTTTGGCTTCGTGGTAAAATATCATAATACTTTCCATTGCTCAAATAAATTAAACTATCATTTCTTGCATTAGCTTTTATCCTTGTATATTCTTGATTGATAATCAGTATAGGAATAACACCACTGTTACGAATTAATTGAAACGATTTTATTTTTATACTGTCGGCCGATTGTCGATTATTGATGCCAAAAGTCCAATAATTTAATTCGCTCAATAAGTTTGCAACATGCATGTTTTTGCATGTGTTTTCTTTCACTCCATCATACAATCCCCACGATGTGGTGTCATTGTAAGGACATAAGACATTGTTGGTTAAGGATGTTTTATCGAGAAAATAAAACATACTGTCAGTTTGTGCCATAATTTGGCAATAGGATAACAGGCTACTCATTGTAGCAATTAGAAATTTTTTCATAAAATTTTATTTTTAGTAGTTTATACTTACAGTAATTGTGTCATGTGGTTTTGGTAGAAATGAGAAATATATTGCGGAGTCAATGTTGTTTTTAGTTGAAATACATGCGTAGTTATATAATTCAAAGTTGCCCATAAATGCAAATCCATAATCACAAAATAAAAAAGTTGAATCAATGGAGCTACCCTGTAAAGAAACTGCGGTACAGCCGATACCAAATTTTATTACATCATACATATTAAAAGGATTCACATTTTTCACATGCAATTTCACATAACTTTCGGCATATAATTCTAAGGTAACATCTTGGCAACGTTCACCGGGCACCAAAACATTTTGTGCATTGTTATCAATGTATTTATCTACTTTAGCTTGGGCATAATAAAAATATTCTTTGTCAATTTTTTCGTTATATAAAACTTCACCGTTTTCATTTGTTGTAAGTGTAGTTACTTGTTGCGTGCCTATGCCGCTGCTTGGTTTGCCACGTGTAATTATTACGGTAGCATAAGGTATAGGCTTTTCCGTTTTATACTCAACCACTTTAATTTTCGCATCCACTTTATTTTTAAAATCTTATTACAACTTGTGCAGGAGTAAAGCAAAAGAAAAATGCATGTAAATATTCTAAATTTGTGTATTGTCATAAAATAATTTTCGTTTTGTAATAATACAACATTGTTTTTAATTGAATGTGTGCTGAAACTGAAATTATTTCATTTCTACGCTATGTTTTTACAGTTTGGCACTATGTTTTTACAGTTTGAATAAAAATTGCATTTTTACGCAACCAAAAAATATATTTTATGGAGTTATCAAATCTATCACAACAAATTTGTGAAAACATTCGCACTCATCGAGAGTTCAAAAAAATAAATATTAAATCTATGGCCCATTTGTTGGGTATCGAAATATCTACTTACAGTAATATAGAAAATGGCAAAACAGTTTTGACTATTAACCGCATAGAACAAATTGCTGATGCACTTGAGGTGCCAGCACTAAGATTAATAACTTACAACTCGCAACAGTTTTTTGATATACACCACAATGAAACTGGCAATGGCGTAGCACATTATCATTATCACAATGACAATCATAATGATGAGCGCGATAAAAAACTTGCAGCAAAAGACGAAGAAATATTAAAATTGAAGAAAATTATTGCGGGCAAATAATTTTTCGATAAAAATATTTTGCAATGCCCCTTTTAAAATATTGTATAGAGTATTTGTTGGCCCATCATTATATCTTCGATTAAAATTTTTTATGCGACTTCAACATGATAAAAATATAAAAAGTGATAATGAAGGCAAATCGAAAAAACACAAGGACACAATCCATTTATAAGCGGCAGGCAAGTGAAAAAAGTCTCGTGCAGGGAAATTATTTCTTTTCCAGTTAAATTCCTACAAAACGAAATTATGGTTTATACAAAAAGGTTCCTCCTGAATTACATACGGGACAACGTCCTTCAGTAAGAACCTTATTTCTACTTTAGATAAATTATTACAAAACGAAATTTCCGTTTATACAAGAAGGTTCCTCTGAATGACCGATAGGGATATTAAAAATTTTCGTTTATACAAGAAGGTTTCTGAAAGACATTATGGGCAAAAGAGGGTGAAAGAATCTTCCAAAGACAATTTAATTATCGGTATCAATAATATTAGAATAATCGAAATTACTTGAAGGCACACGTTTGAGTTTCACATTTGAGCCTTTGATAAGGATGGGGAATTTTTCAAGCAACACATTGCTGCTATCGAGCCCAAAAGATTTCTTTTCGCTGGTTGAAAGTATTTTTAGATAATCGAAAAAGTACATGATGAACTTATCCATAAAGACGAGTTTGTTTTCGTACGAAATCATTTTTTCGATAACCACAAAACGGAAGTCGCCAATAACTTTATTTTTATTGAGCGATTCGTAGCGGCTGTAAACATCAATTTCGCCCGACTGTATCATCTCTTCTATCACCTTACGGAAATAGTAATTTATTTTTTGCTCCACTTTAAATCCTAATCTGAAATCGACACGAACGATATTTTTATCGTGCAAAAATTTTATTGAATATTCCATTGTGTGTGGCGACTCCAATACATCCACATGTACAAACCAATAAATATCGGCCCGTTTGGGACGTTGTTGCAATATGCTGTATATCACTTTACTTTCAATCTGCATTGCATTGTTGGCGCTGGTAAGATACACGAGGTGAGTTGCAAACTTGGGAACAGTGGTATCATGTGACAACTCATTAATCAATGGCAAATAATCTTTAAGGCGTTCGAAATCAACAAAACGGTTGCGAATTTTGCGGCCAAAAAACCACACAAACATTATAAACATTATAAGCCCGGCAATAAATAAAGTAACATAGCCACCATGGAAAAATTTAACAAGATTGGCTATGAGGAATGAGAGTTCGATGGTTAAGAAAATAACAAGATATAATATTGTCCAAAAACTATTTACTCTTTTCAATCTTAAATATGCAGTGAACAATAAAGTTGTCATCAACATGGTAAGAGTGATAGCAAGGCCATAGGCGGCTTCCATATTTGCCGACTCGCGAAAGATGAGCGTAACTAAAATGGTACCGGCAAAAAGAATAAAATTTGTACTGGGCACAAATATTTGTCCGCGCATTATCGATGGATAATTTATTTTTATTTTAGGCCATAGGTTTAGTCGCATGGCCTCGCTTATAAGTGTGAAAGAGCCACTGATGAGTGCTTGACTCGCTATGATGGAAGCACATGTAGCAATGATGATTCCATAGGGTAAAAAAGACTGAGGCATGATTAGATAAAAAGGGTTATCGTGTTTTGCCAACTGTAAACCCTCGTGTCCTCATGGCCCATGCGCCTTGTCCAAAATAGTTGAGGAGCAAACAAATTTTTACAAAAATCCAACTTATACGAATGTTACTTTTACCACAATGCCCTAAGTCGGAGTACATTGCTTCGGCACCTGTTGTGCAAAGGAAAATAGCGCCCAAAACCCAAAAGCCTTCGGGATGAATGCTTAATAACTCAAATGCATACATGGGATTCAATGCGAAGAAAACATGGGGCTGATGTATAATTTGTATAAAACCCAATACGCCCAACATTGAAAACCAAATGAACATGATAGGGCCAAAAGCCCGGCCTACCATGGCAGTGCCAAACTGTTGTATACCAAATAGAAAAACTAATATGGTAATTACAATGGCCACTGTAGGCACATCGGGATTATAAACCCTCAAGCCTTCTACCGCGGCCGAAATGGAAATGGGTGGTGTTATAAAACCATCGGCAAGCAAAGCGGCACCACCAATTATTGCGGGAAAAAGCAACCACTTTCCGCTTCTGCGAATAAGGGCGTATAAAGAAAATATGCCACCCTCGCCTTTATTATCGGCCTGCAATGTGAGTATCACATACTTAAAAGAGGTTTGTAAAGTAAGAGTCCAAAATATACAGGAAATAATTCCAAATGCTACATCATGACTGATGGGGTATTGGCCAAGAGCAGCCTTCATTACATATAGTGGCGAAGTACCAATATCACCAAAAATAATTCCGAGTGTAATAATTACACCGGCAGATGTGAGTTTGTGGTGCTGGTTCGAGTTCAGTGCCATTAATTATTTTATTAAAAAAGGTTGCAAATGTAAATCAATCTATAATCACACAATACTTTTTGCATTTTTTTACTGAATATTATTTGTCAATTATTTTTGATAAAACTTTGAAGCTATAATAATTCCAACTTTCACGTGTTTTATAAACAAAAAATTTAAGCCCACACTTGTGCCCCTTCGGTGCAATTGGTACAAATATCAATTGACTTGCGCGAGGCGAACAACGATTGCCGAAAATTTTTATACGCATCATTGTTCCATATACTTTCAAAATTATTTTGCTGCACATTTCCCATTACATATTTTGCATCTTTATCGAAACAACATGGCACCACATTTCCATTCCAGGTAATTACACACGAGTGCCACAACTTGCGGCAATTATCATCGAGGGAGCTTTTTATTTTGTAAGTGCCATTTGGGTTTTGTTTATAACGAGCATATTTTTCAACGGTGGGAATAAGCGGGTTTCCATTTTCAAAATCATACACTTGTGCAGTTTTAAATCGTACTTCATCCACTCCTATTTCACCGGCAATTTTTGCACTTCACTTATTTGATGTTCGTTTGGCTTCACTACCAAAAACTGAAATATAACATGGGGTGTATACGATTGTAATTTTCGCCTGGCGGCTATCATATTTTTTGCACCCTCCAATACTTTGGCCAAGTCACCCCCTATGCGGTATTGTTCATACACATTCTGTGTAGTGCCATCGATAGAAATGATAAGCCTGTGCAAGCCCGATTTTACGGTAGCCTCAGCCATTTCGGGAGTGAGGTAATGTCCGTTGGTACTTGTTGCAGTATATATTTTTTTGCTCACAGCATATTGTACCATTTGCAAAAATTGCTTATGTAAATAGGGCTCCCCTTGAAAATAAAAAGTGAGATAGGATGTTTTTTTTTGCAATTGCGAAATTACCTTTTCGAACAGTGCAGTATCAATCATACCTGTTGCACGCGAAAAAGAACGCAACCCACTTGGGCATTCGGGGCAGCGTAAATTGCATGATGTGGTAGGTTCAATTGCAATACTCACCGGCAATCCCCAGTGGTATGTGGAACGAGTCCACTTGCTAAAATAAAATGATGCTGAAGTAGCAACAAGATTACTCAACCGCGACCGCGATGTAAGGCGTAACATTTGAAATTTATCGCGAAGCAATTGAATGTTCATAGCAAAAATTAATCATCCAAAAGCGAGCCATTATCGCGAATGGCCTGCACCGAAAGTTGTTTATAAAGTGGCAATGTGGCAGCAACCATACTTCCCGTTGGTGGAAACGGAGCAGGCAATCTATTTTTTATTTTTTCTAACGACTCAGGCGATAAGGCATTCAAATCACCTTGTGCAATCGCGATGCGAAAATCAAATCTATTTTCGCTCGATATGGGTACACTTTTTATTACTTGCTTATTTGAAAGATTGATAAACTCAACCTGCCCTGTTACCATTACACTTTTTTGCTGTATACGTTCTATCACTTCGCAAAAAATAGTTTTGTATTTTGGGTTCTTAATATCGTTACCCAAACTATCTTTCATCACATTTCCGTTTTTGTCCAACACATATTCCCACCCATCTTGTATTGTTTTTTTGTCAACATAACGATTTTCGCTCAGCCGTTCGGGCGATGCATCTATGCGCTTTACATTCATGCTTACAATATAATCGTAACTTCCATTTTGGCTTTCGCGTGTTTCGTATATACTCCACTTACGGTTGAGTTCGTTGATGTTTAATTTCTTCAACTCGTCTTCGTAACCGGGTGGTAATGGCATGCCTGTTTGATTTTTTGCCTGCACTAACACATAAGTCAGGCCGGCATTGTATGCATAATTTTTTAAGCTGTCGGTTGCTGCAAAGTCTTTATAATATTTACTTATACCGCTCAATTCATAATATGCCTTGCGTGCATCATTGCGGTTTTTTGTTGCCAAATATTTTAGTGCTCTTTCATAACTATAATTTGCTGCACCTTTTTTTGCCTCTAACAATTGTGCGTCAACATCAATTTGCGGAAACACAACTTTGCGGTTGTTTTCTTTTTTTACATACAACTGTGGCAAGCTTTTTACTTTTGTTTGTCTGCGCCTTATGCCATTATATAACTCATAAATGTTGTCCCAGTTTTCGGACTTGTTTTCTTGCTTAAGCAACGATATTTCTTCCATATCGCGTTGTTGCGCTTTTTTAAATGCCTCTTCAAGCACCAACACTTGTTTTTGTTTGTTGGCATTGCGCTTTACTTTTTTCCACGATAAATATACCGAACGGTCGTAATCACCATTGCGTAATGCTCGTTTAGAGGCATTGCACGACAGCAGCATCAGAGCGATAGCAAAAATGGTAAATGGTAAAAAATCCTTTTCATAATTTTATGTTTTGAATCATATAATGTGTTATTCAAAATATTAGCCACAATGATAAGGACTTGTGAATGATATATGAAATGGGAATTTTAAAAAAGAAAGCGATGAGAGATTATTATACTATAAAATCAAATCAAATTCAACACCAAGTCAACGTTACAATTAATAAAGAAGTAGCTTACCTTGCTGCAATTGTTCGTTTTTATTGTTTAGCAAACTATAAAAATATATGCCAGGAGAAAAATGATTCATTGAAAATGAGCCTGAAGAATTAATAAAATATTGCGAAAGCATTTTGCCTTGAACAGAATAAATCCGAAATAATAATTCATCGGTAGATTCCTTTACCGAATAAAAAATAGATTGCCCGGCTATCAATGGATTGGGGTACAAAAACAACCATTGCTTACCGACATAAATAATAGTGACCGTTTCAGTATAAATAAAATGACCCCCAAACCAAATTTTGGCTCTATAGTTATTGGCTCCTTCAGTTGGAGATTTATCATACACAGTATAACTAAATGAAGATGCCGAAGGAAAAATACTTGTTACTCCTTTTTCAAAAATAGAATTTGCATTTATTTTTTCAATCACAATACTATCCATACCTTGTGGAAATGATAGTTCTAATGTAAGTTCAACCATATCACCAACAGGTATGCCGTAAAACGAGCTGTACATGCACCCCACTCCTTGATTTGTAATATCAACGGCAAAGCTTCGTGCTGATTTAGTAGTGTTGCCTAATAAGGGCTGTACAGCAAAAATGTTTTCGGGATATGTGTTGCGCTGTAAAACAATGAATGTGTCGTTCGTTTGCAAAAACGGAATCATAAATGCACTATCACGCAATACTGATAATTGGTATGATTGTGCTAGCTGTTGTTGATTCCATGAAAGGCGAAAAGAATCGGTGCAGAGGTAGTCAACATGTATTCTTGTAAGCGGGCCAAGTAAAATTTGAGGCGAGAAAAAAGCAGTATTGTTTACATTCATTCGAAACTGCAAGAATGTATTTGTGTCGGGCACAATCCAATCGAAATATTTAGACACTAAAGGAACAGCAGGAGCAATTACCTGCCAATTGTTTCCATTATCCATAGTAACGGAAAGAGTTCCAGTGACTGCAGTATCGGCATCGCCCGATAACCATTTAATTTTTATTTGTTCAGCGGCAGAGTTGGTAAAATAAAAATCGGATTGCTGCAAAGGCGAAACAAGACGAAAGGAGGAAATACTATCCCAACTATACGCAAGACTAAAATCTTGTTTTGAAAGTTTCGATGTGCGCAGCCTTTACTTTTATTTCATATACCCCCGGTGGTGGCATTTCAATACTAATTAATTCTGCGGTATTGAGGGTGTCGAGTTTTCTGGTAGCGCCTTGCCTAAGCGAATCAATATTTGGAAACGAATTTAAGCACCAAGGAAAATAAACTTTGCCAGTTGCCTTCTCAACTAATTCTAAATCCAAATCATTCGTTATTGCTTTATAATTATTTACAATACCTGCCGTATCGGTCCAAGTGAGTATTACTTTAAATTTTGTGGCCGATGGTGGCAGTGTTAAATTTTTTATCCATAACTCTCCTTGCAACAATGAACTGCTATCGTAATTATTGTTTTGCAAACACTCAATTGCACCTATTAAATTAAGCGCACCAAATCCAGAACGATAATCAATGCCTTTTGAATCTATGTCATCGGCAGTACAAAATAAAACGGCTTTTATTAACGATGCTTCAGGAAGTTTTTGCGAATGTGCATCTTTGTACATCTGTTGCAACTTAGCACAGGCACCACTTACTATTGCTGCCGATTCCGATGTGCCATTTGCTCCCAACGCTGCTAATTGAGGGGCCATTCGCCCATCATACATTGGCCCCGCTGAACTGTAAGCTGCAACATTGTTGCCAGTATCGATGGCGGCAATGGTGATTACATTTTTGGCCATTTTAAAATTGCCAGTAATGTTTGCAAAACCTCCTATGCCAGCATATGTTCCATTTGATGATGTATCTAAACCTTTATTACCGCAAGAAAAAACATGTAGCAGGTTTTTGTTTTGTGCCGTTTGTAAATCATAACTCAAAGCCTCGGCACCATAAAAAGATTGTATGATGGTACCATACGAATGGTTTTGAACGCTGACATTATTTTGAAGTAAAACAGAATTTTTGTCCGCAAACAAATTACTATACGATGATGAAAAAAAAGTGCATTGCGATGCAACACCTCTGCCCGAAACAAAACTGTTGCCTGCACCACCTGCCAATGTTGAAATTGTAGTTGCGTGTAAATTGCTGCCTTGCGGTACCTGGCTTGTTGACAATACCCTGTGTTGAAGATCGATATCATCTTCATTCATTTTGTTTTCTTTATGCCAATGGTAATTTCTTGCCCATTATCATTCGGATAAAAATATTCGGAAGCTGCAATATGATTGATGTATTTGTAATATCCGCTCAACATAATTTCAGGTTGCGCATTCTGGTTTACATCTACAAACACTACTTCCATCATAGGAATTATTTCATTCATCAATGTCAAGTTACTGCAATTTATTATGATGGAATTTAATTCGGTTTCAACATGCTCAATTTTTACATTCAATTTATTTTTTACAATTTGCTTTATAAAGGCATGGACATTTTTTACCACAATAATATATGAAGCGTGTAATGATTTTGGTTGTATTGGAGAAAGTAGTTCTCTCTCAAATTGTGTTGAATATTTCCAGACATTGCTTGCAGGTGAGTATATGTAATGCATGCTGTCTAAAAAATATTTCTTCAAACTGTGGTCAATATAAACTATGGCTGCATTGGCTGCAAGGGGTCGCAATAAAACTATACCCTGTTGCTGAAGTGATTTAATATCGGCATCAATAACAATGTAATTTTGAGGTTCGCCATCGATGACATTTTTTTCTATTTGTGCATATTTTGCAAAATACCCTTCGCCTGAGTTTGGTAATTGGGAAAAAGCAGCATTAACCCAAAAAAGCAAAAACAAAATAGCAATCTTGTACAAAAAACTATGCAAGAAAAAAGTTTTCTCATCGTAAAAAAAATATAAATAAGTTTGTGGTAAAAAAATTAAAACGATTTAATAACATAGAAACAACAATACTGGAAGAATTGGCATTGTGGGAATAATATAAAATGGTATAAAAAAAACAACCCCAATGCGAAGTGCAAAGGGGTTGTTAATATTATTTCATTTTGCTACTAATAAACGTAATCCAATGCAATCATATCATGTCCACAGAAAGGCCGATTTACCCCATTGCTGATACAAGCATTCATCCATGACCCAGCATCTTTAGTATTTAAATTAGGAGTACCAGGAATAAAAACAGCACCTATGCTTCCAGCACCTTCACTAACATGTGAACCACCACAACTATATTCTCGATGTGCATAATCAGTATGGCGGAATCCAATGCAATGACCCAACTCATGTGCTATCACCGTGGTTAAAGTGTTGGCATTCCAACCAGTGTAAGCTGTGTTAAATTTAACTGAGTTATAAGGATTGCCACCACTGGGAAAACCAGCCGAAGCAATGTAGCTTACATTGCTCACAGTAGTTATATTAATGTGTTGCCCCGTAGTAACGCGAAGAAATTTCACTCTCAAATTTTTAGCATTATAACGGGCTATAGCATTAGTGAGAGCTGTTGAGATCGATGAATAGCCTCCTGTATAACGCACCTTAATAGTACGTGGTAGCGCAGTCACCAAATTTGTAGTACGGTAATGTTCATCATTTGCAACATTAATTCCGGGATCGGTATTTGTGCTAATTTCGCGAAGCTCATCAGAGGAGAGTAATATATCACCCTCTACCAAGAATTTGCCTTCTAATTTGTAAGCCCCTTCAGGATCAAATCCTGCGGCTTTAATCATTTTTACTTCGCTGTCGGTCAACGAATCTGATTGCGCGGTGTCGGTGTTTTCTTTTTTACAACCGAACATGAGCATAGCAGCAAACATAGCCACTATAGCAATTTTTGATTTTTTAATCATTTGTTTGATTTTTAGGAATTTAGTTAATTTGGTTTAAAGACACTGCAAATATAATCACAAAAAGTAATAATGCAAGAAATATTTTGATTTTTTTTTGTGCATGCGTTTTTAAAATAAAAATTATTCTGATTTCGGTTGGATGCAAAAGTATTTCAAAACGACATTTTCGTTTACACAAGAAGGTGCCTCCAGAAAGACGTTGTGGGTGAAATTTTTGGTCGGTGAAAACACCGACCAAAGGCAAAAGAGCAGTGTCCTTCAGGAGGAAACTTATTTCTACTTTAGATAAATTCATACAAAAGAAAATTTTCGTTTGTACAAGAAGGTTCCTCCTGAATGACGTTGTGGGTGAAATTTTTGGTCGGTGAAAACACCGACCAAAGGCAAAAGAGCAGCGTCCTTCAGGAGGAAACTTATTTCTACTTTAGATAAATTCATACAAAAGAAAATTTTCGTTTGTGCAAAAGGTTCCTCCTGAATGACCGTTGTGGGTGAAATTTTTGGCCAGTGAAAACACCGACCAAAGGCAAAAGAGCAGCGTCCTTCAGGAGGAAACTTATTTCTACTTTAGATAAATTCATACAAAAGAAAATTTTCGTTTGTACAAGAAGGTTCCAAAAGAATGACCGTTGTGGGTGAAATTTTTGGCCAGTGAAAACACTTACCAAAGGCAAAAGCAAAAAACCGCTAAGAACCCGCTTTAGAGTCCTCATTTTCTTTTGTTTTTTTAATTGGCATGAAAGACTCTAAAGCTAACTAAAAACTCAGAACTAAAAACTAAAAACTTCCTCCCTATTTTATCTCCCAGACTTCTCTGCCTCTTAATAAAGCATCGAGGTTTCCTTCGCCACGTTTTGCTAAAACATCAGCTACTTGTTGGTTTAAATCATCTTCGTAGCAATTTCGTTCTTCTTTATAAAACACACCAAAGGGGCGTGGGAAGTGCCCTTCTTTTGCAGGGTTATCAAAGAAGCGAGAGAGGATTCCGGCCTTTACTCTATCTGTTTCATCGTGCACCCACAGGTCGTTGGCGCTGTTGCCATCGGTAAGGTCAACTATCACAGGTTTAAAACCATCGAGCTTAATTCCTTTTTCGTTGTTGGCACCAAAAATAAAAGGCTTACCATTTTCGACCATGAGGGTTTCTATTTTCTTCGAAGATTTTTCGGTAAATATTTCGAAGGCGCCATCATTAAACACATTGCAGTTTTGATATATTTCGACAAACGATGTGCCCTTGTGTGCATTGGCTTTGCGCAGGGTATCTTTCAAGTGCACCGGGTCGCGGTCCATGCTGCGGGCAATGTAAGTACCATCGGCACCCATGGCTAAAGCAATAGGATTAAAAGGATGATCGAGCGAACCATAAGGAGTAGATTTTGTTATTTTTCCTTCCTCACTCGTTGGAGAATATTGCCCTTTTGTCAATCCATAAATCTGGTTGTTGAACAACAAAACATTGACATTAAAATTTCTGCGAAGCATGTGTATAAAATGATTGCCGCCAATCGACAACGCATCACCATCACCGGTAATAATCCACACACTTAGCTCGGGACGAGTGGCCTTGAGGCCCGATGCCACTGCCGTTGCGCGGCCATGTATACTGTGCATGCCAAATGTTTCCATATAGTATGGGAAGCGCGATGAACATCCAATGCCCGATATAAAAACAATATTTTCGCGCGGAATTCCCAATTCGGGAATTACAGTTTGCGCTTGTTTCAATATCGAATAATCGCCACAGCCGGGACACCAACGTATATCCTGATCGGTTACTAAATCTTTGGCTGTAAATCCTGCAGGTGCGGCAGCCGGTGTTATTGTTGTTGACATATCTTTTTCTTTTTTTAATTTTAATTGAAATTCAAAATCAGGCAATCATCGATTCTATTTTTTCCATTATCTCAACCGAAGAAAATGGAATGCCTTTTATTTTATTTAATCCTTCGGCTGGCACCAAGTATTTACTGCGCAACATCGATAAAAATTGTCCGGTATTCATTTCTGGCACCAATATTTTTTCGAAACCGTATAAAATTTCGCCCAGATTTTTTGGAAATGGATTCATGTAACGCACTTGTGCATGGCTAACATCATAACCCTTGGCACGCGCCTGTATCACCGCCATTTTTATTGCACCATAAGTACTACCCCATCCTATTACCAGCAATTTTCCTTTCTCGTTTCCATTATCCATTTTTTGCAGTGGAATACTATCGGCCACTTTGTTTACTTTGGCTTCGCGCATGCGCACCATAAACTGGTGATTTTCGTTTTCGTAATTAATGTTTCCTGTTTCGTGTTCCTTCTCTAATCCGCCAATGCGATGCTCCAAACTTTTGGTGCCGGGAATAGCCCAGGGACGCGATAAATTTTCATCGCGCTTGTAAGGCAAAAATTTATCGCCACCATTTTTTTCTGTTATAAAAGTGGCAGTTATTTTTGGTAAGTCTGCTGTTTGCGGAAATTGCCATGGCTCGGCACCATTGGCAATGTAACCATCGCTAAGCAACATTACGGGAGTCATATATTCTACCGCAATGCGGCATGCTTCGAGCGCAGCATTAAAACAATCGGCCGGTGAACATGCTGCAATTATTGGCAGTGGCGCTTCGCCATTTCGTCCATGCATGGCTTGCAACAAATCGCTTTGCTCTGTTTTTGTTGGTAAACCGGTTGATGGTCCACCGCGTTGCACATTTATGATTACCAGTGGCAACTCAAGCATTACTGCCAGTCCCATTGCTTCGCCTTTGAGCGCAATGCCCGGACCCGATGATGCAGTAACTCCCAGGCATCCCCCAAAACTTGCACCTATGGCCGAACATATTGCAGCAATCTCGTCTTCGGCCTGAAATGTACGTACACCAAAATTTTTATGCTTTGATAGTTCGTGCAAAATATCCGATGCCGGAGTGATAGGATATGTGCCATAAAAAATTGGCAGCCCGCTTTGCTTTGATGCTGCCACCAAACCTATGGCCAATGCCTGATTGCCCATAATGTTGCGGTACACACCGGCTTTCATGGGTGCAGGATTTATTTGATATCGTGTTTCTATTGCTTCGGTAGTTTCGCCATAGGCGTAGCCGGCTTTAAGCAATTTTACATTCGAATCTAAAATGTTGGGGGCCTTGGCAAATTTTTCTTCAAGAAATTTTATTGAATTCTTCAATTCACGATTGTACATCCAATAGCACAAACCAAGCACAAACATATTTTTGCTGCGGTCCATTTCTTTTGTACCGAGGCCGCTGCCTTCGAGTGCGGCACGTGTAAGCTTTGTAACATCTACTTTTATCACTTTGAATGCATCAAGCGAACCATTTTCCATCGGATTATCGGCTTCGGCAATATTTGCAAGGCGCAGATTTTGGGGTCAAATCCATCGGTGTTGGCAATAATGGTTCCGCCTTTTTTAAGATTACCAAGATTGGCTTTGAGGCCTGCGGCATTCATAGTTACAAGCACATCGCATGCATCGCCAGGGGTATAAATATTTACACTGCCAAAATGCAACTGATAGCCCGAAACGCCCGCCAGCGTACCTATTGGAGCACGAATTTCGGCCGGGAAATCGGGAAACGTACTTAGGTCGTTGCCAAATAATGCCGCTGTGTTTGTAAACTGCGTACCTGTAAGCTGCATACCATCGCCACTATCACCGGCAAATTTTATAATTACTTGTTCTAATGTTTGAGTGTTCTTCTCCATATAAAAAATCTTTGCGTATCGAAAATTGAATTCGAACAAAAGTATAAATAGATATTAAATATAACGTTGCAGGGAAAATATTTTTTGGGAGTTAATTTTTTGGGAATGATTTTAAATGCCTTTAAATAAAATGCAGCACCAAACTGAATTAAGAAATAAACTAATGTCTTTAGCTGTTTGTTTTGATGTTGAAATATGTTGCAAGCTTTTAAGATTGGGAACCAAGAGGTATTGCTTTGCCATCCATTTGAATGGTGCTAAGTTAGCCTGAGTAATCACAAACATATATGCAGGTGACACCGCAAACGAAGCCAATAAAAATAAATTTTCTATTTTACTTTTTTGTAAATTTTTTACTCAACGCTTCCATTTCTGTTTGTAAATGTACAACATACAACCCATCACTCCAACTTACACACTCCACATCTACCGTTGCAAATCCTGCATTAACTTTGAACTGAACAACTTTGAACTTTAAACTCCCCGCCCATCGTATATGGTTATAGTTACTTTCTTCCCATTAAAATTATTTTCTTAGAAAATATTTTACCATCCAGATCAAGCCTTGCAAAGTAAACACCTTTTTGCAATGGCTTTTCCAATTGATATTGAAATTGGTTTGAAATTATTTTTGTATTAAAAATTTGCGCACCATTTATATTATACAAAGTAAGAATACCATTTGTAAAATGCTCAATAGGGAATGCTATAATTTGCAGCGAGGAATTATTATTGAATGAAATACTTAAAGATACTGATGCCACTTGTTCGACTACATCTAAATTTAAAATGCAAAACTGGCTGAAAGCTGAATCTACATAAACTTGATTAGATTTTCCAAAACAACTAAAAGCACATGTATAATCAAACCAACCATGGTCAATTGGTGTAAGTAGCCCATAATGATGCCCTGCACCTTCTAAAATCCAACCGTAACCCATAACGGTGCTGTCCAATGTAAATATTCTTCTATAATTACCATTCACAAGAATACTATCAATATTACTAACGTATGACGTTTGGTTTGTAACAACATAACTTTTAGGCAGCTTTTGTCCTAACTGCAAATCATAATCATATAGTAATGTATCAGGTATAGAACCGAAATTGATATAAATTCTTTTTCCGTCTTGCCTTAATAAAAATTGAGGTAGGATAGGTGAACCGCCAGGTATAATGGCTAAAAATGGACCACCTAATGCATAAGTTATATATACCTTTTTATATTGAAACCCATTAAAGAGAGAATCGCCTAGTATAAAATAGTGCCTATAATAATCTTCGGCAGGTGGAGTGTTATTTAAAACAATTTGGCCAAACTCATTCCAAAAAGTAGAATCTTCCAAATAGTTGATTTGGGCATTAGCTTCTAAACTAAAATGGAGGATTAAAGCCATTATGATAAATGATTTTTTTAAATGTGTCTTCATAATAAAAGATTATTTGGTTATTATTAATTTAAATCGGTTTATTTTCTTTTCTTTTGAAATAGTGCTGAGTACGTATATCCCGTTCGATAAAGGGGATAAATCAATTTGTATGGTACTTAATTCATTTTGACTTATTGGCTTTGTCAAAATGGTGAATCCCTTTAGGTCATTAATCTTAATTTCTTTGAGTTCTTGTTTGCTTTTGATATTTAAAAAAGCATCAGTAGGGTTTGGCCAAATAATAACGTCATCAGTTAAGGCGGATTCGTTTTCTAATTGTTTAAAATTATCGCGTGACAAGCTATTGTTTATTTTTAGAGTATTGCCGGCTTTATTACAAGCATGAATATAGCCATTAAATACTGTGTTTGTATTAGTCTCAAAGCCGGGATTCAATTCAATAGCGTTACCAGCCCTGTACGTAAGATTTACAGAAGCATTAACTACACTTGTAGAATAAATGCTATTTTCAACTTCATAAAAATTATCTGTTATTGTGGGGGTGGTCAACGATAAATCAAAATCATCTGGGCAATAAAGATTATGACTCCAGAAGCCTCTGCCAGTAAAATTCACTCTTAAAGTGTTAGAAGGATAGTTAATAAAAAGCTCGTTTGAATTTAAATGAGGAAGGTTTGTACCAAACAATTGCCAATAGTTGCTATTAGCAATAAATTTGTTGTTAGTAAAAAACACTCCGACTCTTGTTGCTATATACATGCCACCATCAGATCCTGCTTCAAGCGCAAAGCCCCTACAAGGTACGTTTGGTAGATTATAAGTTAAGTCATTACATAAAAGTGGATTTGGATTGCAACTGTATAAAGCATGATTTAATGGTAAGGTGTAATCCATTCTAAATAACATTTTCTCACCCTGATTTGATTGCCCATTCGGATTACTACTTGAAAAAGGAAGGTAAACAATATTCGGATTAGTCGCATCAAAATTCAGTTGACCTAACCAACTATTAACTGGTAACGGTAGGTGATGCCAAGAGTTTATTATGTTGGTTGGATTTGCATCTAAAGATATTTTTGTGCGAACTAAAACATTTTTATCCCATCCTAACAGGCCATTGTCTTCAATTAAAATATGAGCCAATAAATAATTACTGTGATTATAAGGTGTATATACCCGCCAAATGTGATATTTTGTCATTGCTGGCATAATCGTCAAAAGGTAACTAGAAAAATTTGAAATAGGAACAAATAGCCCATTACCTTTATTTGTAGACCTAACTATTTCTTCTTTATTATTATTGTTGGTTTGTGGTAGAGATAAAAAAACCACATTATTGTCTATTTTATCTAACACTCCCGTATGATCCCAATTGGTAGCAGTTCCCAGGAAAATTTGCCATGATGATGCAAATTTGTTCGTTGTATAATGCCATGTGTATTGTGTAGATGCATACATTTCATTTGGGTTTTGGTTGCTTATTATACATGCATTACCATCTCCAAAAAAGCCAGCATACTTCCAAGTTGGTTTCCAGTTTACACTCGAATAGGCTGATGTGGTTCTTATTTCACCATCGTGATAAAGGCCGCATAAAATATCGTCAGCGTTACTGGTTGCAATAGCTGAGTACAAAGGTTGAGATATACCTAAACCATTGCTAAAATCCAAATTAGTAACGCCACCATCGATTGATTTACTTATACCTCCATGATTACAAACCCAAATTTCATTTGAATTAGTATAAGAGCCAACTATATCTTCCACATCATCATGCGTGGATGTTAAACTATTTAATGTATAATCATCATTTGCACTATTATAAATATATCTGTTAAAATTTATACCATAACTTACATAAATGTTGCCATTAAAATGATTTGCACCAAATGCCTCGCCATTACCGTAACTTGGTTTGGCGGTTGTTGTAATAGTTTTCCATGAATTACTATTAGTGTTAAACCGTAAGATAACTGAATTATCATTGCCCAATACATTACTATATAATGATAAGCAATATAAAAAATTAGGATAAGCATTACATACCTCGATATTCAATTCTGTATAAATTTCATTTAAGGCTGGGTGATTAAGTAATATGCTCCAAGTTAAGCCTGCATCGGTGCTTTGCATATAGCATAATATGAACTTACTATTTGCACCTGAGTTGGCTTTGAATTTTACTGTTACATAAATAACATTATAATTGGTTTGGCCAGGCTTAAATTCAATATCCCACACAAAACGATAATTTGGATCAACCGTATATCCAACCGAAGTAAAATAATTTGAAACAATAGTTGGAGTTGTGATACTAAGCTTACTCCATGTTACAGCTGTTGCAGGAATAAAATTTATATTGGTAGATTTATAAAGACCATCTGTAGTTGCCAAATACATTACATCTGTATTTAATGGGTCGATTACGAAAGTATTTAAATTTGTTGAGCCACCATTAAAGTCAAATTGATCGCCAATAATTTCATAAGTATTACCATCATCCAATGTTCTATATATACCGCCCGTATTCCAAATCTCTTTTTCTGATAATGCATACCATTTTATATCAGATGAAGGGTCAAACGCAGCATAATTACATTCTGACACCATCCACTTAGTATCGCTACCAGCATTTACCCAATTATTACCCCCATTAGAAGTTACGTAAAGTCCCCCACGGTTTGAGCCACACAACATTTTTTGGGAATTGGATTGTGCAATACTTACAAACTCAGTTGGTCCAATACCTGATGTTTGTATTGCTGGTGTTGGCACTGAGGTAGGGCCTATTTCATGCCAAGGATCATTATTTGCAAAATTTGATGGGTTTAAATTCAAATAACCAGTTTTTACACGTTGATTATATTCGTTAAACTTTCCTGTTGGGAATAGTAGCGGTTCCCATGTTTGATTGAATCGCTTAAATTCTGCAAACTTACTACCTTCATCAAAGAAAATAGCATCGTTATTCATTTGAGTTCGGAGGCTATCTAAATATATTTGAGTTTTAAATTGCCAAGTATATAAATCTTCGGAATCTTTTGGCAATACTAATTGCCCATATTGCATTTTTGAAAATAAAAGTGCAATACATAGTAATAATATTTTTTTCATTTTTCATTTATTTTTAGGTTGTTGATTTGTTTTTGTAAACCAATAATATACAAAGTAAGCTCTTCTACTTTTGCCAATAACTTTGAGTTAATTTCAAGCAAATCTACTCCCTCACAATTTACTTCTTCATTAGTTGGTATATTTGGTAAATGGTTATTTTGTTTTATAAATGATTCTAAGTCTTCTAATTTCATTAAAGTATAATTGTCATCAAAAACTTAGTCACTCCAATTTACAGCCCCATTAACAGCAATTTTTATTTTCTCTGTTAATATTCCCCCAGTGACATATAAGGAATAATTTCCCGGATAACTTGATGGATTACCAATGCCAACTTTGCCGGTAGTATATAAACCGGATGACTGTGAAACAAATATGGTTGGAATGTTTGAGTTGAACCCAATCATTAATGAATTGGGTGTGTTGTTAACTAAGTAATTTGGCAGAGTGTTATTAGCACCTAAGTATGTGCCCGTTCCAATCACCATAGATTGGTCGCCAAGTGCTTTTACTCGGTTTCCAATTGCAATTTGACTTGTAATTGTTCCTGCGGTTATTTTGTCGCCAGCATCGCTTGAAAAACCGACACAAACAGAATAATTCGAATGTCCTTCGGCACCCAAACCTATGCCAACGCCCTTATTTACACCCTTTCCATCATTGTACAAAAAATCATTGGTAGTTGAAAAAACTAAAGAGCTGTCGCCAATATGAATTGCCGTATCGGGAGATGTAATTCGGCTAGTAATTATTTTATTAATATTTATTTCCGGTGAAGTAATTTTTCCATTCGCATTTATCCGCATCCGCTCCACTCCATTAGTTTTGAAAACCAAATCTTTTAAATCTGTAGTGCCAATAAATTGCGTACCCGGATTTGTGTTTGCATTTCCTGTTATGGTCCAGTCTGTGCGCTCCGGTTGAGTGAGAATCAATTGCTCGATGTTCGATACGCAACCATTTGCATCTGTAGCGGTCACCCTATACGAACTTGCGCCAAGCCCAGCACGGTTTTGGCTTGTATTGCCATCGTTCCACAAGTAATTATAGCCTCCCACGCCACCTTATACCGTCAAAGCTACACTGCCATTGTAAGCATTATACAGGCTTACATTATAACCATTTGGGTATGTAAAAACAGCCGCCTGCAATTCAAGTAATTCAGGTTCGGTTAAAGTTATATCAGCATCCACTTCATGTAATGCAGCATCTGTAACACGCACACCATAATATCCCGCTGCCAGGTTGTTAATGGTTTGAGTTGTTTGGTCGTTGGTCCATACGTAAGTGTATGGTGGCATACCTCCTGTTACAGTAGCAGTAATGCTACCATCTGTTTTGCCAAAGCAAGTAATGTTGTATCCATTGTGCTGCGAAGGAGTAAGGGTGACGCTGAGTAATTGCGCTTGCATGGCATAATTTGTAATAAAAAAAAGTGATGCAATTGCAGCATTTTTTTTAATTCTATTACCTACTAATTTTAAAGGCAAAAGGCAAAAGGCAAATCGTAAAACGGGATTCTTTTTCATAACTATTTGTTTTTATTGGTTAGGGTAAAGATATAGAAAAAGAACAATACGATTTACAAAAGGAGGGCAATATAAATTCGGAACGCAGATTTTTATGATGTTGATGATTTATTTTGATTTCGATTTGGAATACAATTTCTAAATACCACCGGTTAAAACCCGTGGCTACAATATGGAACATCCCTACGGGATTTTTTTGCCGCAACTTTTGCGCGCAAGCAATAGAGCCGTAGGCTCGCCTCAATATTGTCAGGATGGATTTCAATCCATCCAAGATAAAAAAAACTTACTTATAATTATCCTCATTATGCAACATGCTCAAATAATTGTAGTATCGCGAAGGGTGAATTTCGCCATCGGCTACGGCTTGTTTTATGGCGCAATTATTTTCGTTTTCGTGCAGGCAGTTATTGAATTTGCAATCGTGTATTCGCTTACGCATTTCCACAAAATAATGTGATATTTCTTGCGGCACAAAATCTACTGTACCCAAATCGCGAATTCCGGGCGTATCGATAATGTAAGCATCAAAATATTAGACAGACTGCGCCACTGATGTAATTATTCGTTACACATTTCAAAATCAAGTTTTTTGGGTTTCTACAATACCATTTTTCGGGAACGAAATAATTGATTTTTGTATTTGCTTTTTTTATAAATTTGTAAAATATAAACTTGAACAAATTTTCGAACCGATAAATAATATTTTTATGATTACTGTACATCCACAATACATAAAAGACACTAACGGTAAAAAATCGTTTGTTATTTTGCCTGCAAAGGAGTTTGATTCCATTATGGAGGAGTTGGAGGATTTAGAAGATATTCGACTTTATGATGAAGCTAAAAAAGAAGATGATGGTGAACGTATACCTATGGAGGAGGCATTTAAAATGATTGAAGAGAAAAGGAAGAAGAAATGATATACGCCTTAAATTTCAGTAAAAAGGCACTTAAAGAATTAGCTAATATCCAGGACCCTTTTTATTCCGCTATTAAACAAGATTTAACTAATCTTACTATTAATCCGAGACCACAAGGCTAAAAGAAACTAAAGGATAGAGACGGATACCGAATTAGAACTGGAAATTACCGCATCATTTACGATATTTTTGATAATGAACTTTTCATTGATATTATTACCCTTGGACATCGAAAAGATGTTTACAAATAACTATACCTATATACGTTGGTAATTTGCACAGTGGGGTTCATGTAGTTTCGGCAAACGGAGTACGAAAAAAATGATGAAAATGTAGTAATAGGATGAATGTAATTTTTGAAAAAATTTTCTCGTGCTGTGCAGGATGATTTTTTTTGACCATAAAATTATATTTGAAACTCAATCTTGTATAAAATCGAATTCATTACTTATAATTATCCTCATTGTGCAACATACTCAAATAATTGTAGTATCGCGAAGGGTGAATTTCACCATCGGCCACGGCTTGTTTTATGGCGCAATTATTTTCGTTTTCGTGCAGGCAGTTATTGAATTTGCAATCGTGTATTCGCTTACGCATTTCCACAAAATAATGTGATATTTCTTGCGGCACAAAATCTACTGTACCCAAATCGCGAATCCGGGTGTATCGATAATGTAAGCACCAAAATATTAGATAGACTGCGCCACTGATGTAATTATTCGTTACACATTTCAAAATCAAGTTTTTTGGGTTTCAACAGTACCATTTTTCGGGAACGAAATAATTGATTTTTGTATTTGCTTTTTTTATAAATTTGTAAAATATAAACTTGAACAAATTTTCGAACCGATAAATAATATTTTTATGATTACTGTACATCCACAATACATAAAAGACACTAACGGTAAAAAATCGTTTGTTATTTTGCCTGCAAAGGAGTTTGATTCCATTATGGAGGAGTTGGAGGATTTAGAAGATATTCGACTTTATGATGAAGCTAAAAAAGATGATGATGGTGAACCTATTTTATTTTCGGATTACATAAAAAACAGAAAGGCAAAAAATGATTAACTATACAGTGGTATTATCTAAAAATGCACGAAAGCAATTATACTAAAAGTTAGCAGGTTTTTGAAAAAAACGGCTTACTTCTGGTAATGCCGAACAACTTCAAAAGAAAAATTTTCCCAAACCTAAGTTGTTTCGGTTTAGAATATTAAAATCGGGATATTAATTTGCTTTAACCGGACAAAAAAAATATTTTTACTCCCTAAACGAAAAGTCGATGCCGGTAATTTCAATGTTTTATGGATTGATAATAATGATGTATTATTTCGACAACAGGCAACATCATACACCACATATTCACGTTAAGTTTGGAGAATTTGAAGCTGTTTATGGCATTTACGAAGGCAATTTGTTGGAAGGCGAATTGCCAAAAACAAAGCACAAACTTGTAATGGCTTGGATAGAAATTCACAAAGAGGAATTGATAGCAAACTGGGAACTCGCTGTAAATGGTACTGAAATTTTCAGAATTGAGCCGCTAAAATAATTTTAAAAATGAATCCAAGAGTAACATCTGTTAAAGCCCTTGATAACCATAAGTTGTATTTAACTTTTTCCGACAGCACTATTAAAATATTTGATGTGACACCCTATTTGGATAAAGGTATCTTTCGTAATTTGCAAAGCGAAGAGGCTTTCAAAAGTGTTCGTGTATTTATGGGTAGTGTGATGTGGAGTGGCGGTCAGGATTTATGTGCCGATACTCTTTACATTGATGCTGTGGTAGCTTAAAATTTTTCTTTCCTTATAGTGAGTGGTTCATCAATGTAAATTGATTTGCAAATTCACACAGCAATTTTTTTCTATCGTCTTTAAAAAGTTGAAAGATTTTTGCATTCAATCAAATTGTAGCTACTCAGCTAAGTTTAAGTTTATGAGCGAATGCAATATTGCAGTTGACTTAACAGGTGCAATTTTCATGGCTAAAGCCAAATTCCCATTTTGCCTTATGCCCATCATAAATGATGGGGTTAGTCATGGGAAAGTTTTGATATGATTTTCTTTTTCAATCTATCTAATACCACTCCACAAAATTTCAAGCATTAAAATCCACGGAAATAAAATAATTCGTTCTGACGAAACACCACGGGTTAAAATCCGTGGCTACAAAATTGAACATCCCTACGGGATTTGTTTGCTGCAACTTTTGCTGCATAAGCAATAGAGTTGTAGGCTCGACTCAATATTGTAAGGATGGATTTCAATCGGTACTAGGCTGTAAAATTTGAGCATATTAAAAATAGAATAAATAATTTTAACTTTCTCAAAAAATCAGAAATGAAAAAAATCAGACACACAGAATCACAAATTATCGGAATCCTGAAAGAGCAGGAACAAGGATTAAAAGTAACGGAGATATGTCGAAAGCACAACATAGCTGATCAGACATTTTACATTTGGAAGAAACGCTATGGCGGAATGCAAGTTGACGAGCTCAAGCGATTAAAGGATTGGAATACGAAAATGCGCGGTTAAAAAAAATGTATGCCAACTTGAGGTTAGAGCATGACGCAGTGAAAGACTTGCTCGAAAAAAAGGCTTAACGCCTGCCTGCAAAGAGCAATGCTTATCTTATCTCATTGAAGAAAGACAATTGCCGCACGCAGGCGTGCAAAATTTTAAAGTGCTCACGCAACAACAAGTACTATCGCAAGCTGATGCCAGACAAAGATGAACAGTTAAAACAAGTCATAGAACAAACCATTGGCTTCAGCAGAAAAGGAAGAATGAAAGTCATCCGGTTAATTCAAAAACAACAGCCAGCAATAGGCAGCAGTCGCATACGCAGAGTGTACGAGCGATATGGATTTGCATTAACAAAAAATTAAAACGTAGAGTAAAAGACAACCCAAAGAATCCAATTGCAGTACCACTAGCACGTAACATAGAGTGGGGTATGGATTTTATGAGCGATGCCTTAATTGATGGAAGAAGAATACGCACATTGAATATTGTAGAGCAATATAACCGCGAATGCTTAGGCATCCGTGTAGCACACAGCATCACAGCAAAGAGTGTTATTGAGTTTTTAGAACAACGCATTGAAATACACGGAAAGCCAATAAGTATCCGCACTGACAACGGACCTGAATTTACCTCGAAAGCATTTCAGCTTTGGTTGCATAACAAAAAATAAATTGGAGTAAAATTGAAAAAGGAGCACCACAACAAAATGCCATTGTTGAACGGTTCAATCGCACCTATCGTGAAGATATATTGGATGCATACTTATTTAAAAACATTAAACATGCACAGGAAATAACAAATAACTGGATTGAAGAATATAATACCAAGCGCCCGCATCAATCATTAAATCAACTAACACCACATGAATTTGCCGCAGCATAAAGGTTTTTTTAGGCATGGAGCCTCAAGAATATCAACTTCTTACAGGCAACAAAAAAAACGGACGCAAATTGATGCGTCCGTTAAAGCACGATATTCCATCGGCATGAACTTATCCCTGGCAGGTTGCTCCTCAGCAGAGCCTGATTCCGTTTCAGTTCATGTTTGCAATTTTCAATCTCAAAAACTATATTTACAAACTGCTAAATTTTCCAGCCACATTCAAATCCATCCTATTCCTACGGAACTCATGCTGTATTTATTTTTTAGCACAATTAATTTCGCGCAAGCAATAGAGCCGTAGGCTCGACTCAATATTGTAAGGATGGATTTCAATCCATCCTATTCCTACGGAACTCATGCTGTGAGTATTTTTTTTTGTGCAAATAATTAGAAATATGTAACAGAGCCATAGGCTCTACTCCACATTGAATGAATGAATAGAAATCCACCCAAGATAAAATAACCTACTTATAATTATCCTCATTGTGCAACATACTCAAATAATTGTAGTATCGCGAAGGGTGTATTTCGCCATCGGCCACGGCTTGTTTTATGGCGCAATTATTTTCGTTTTCGTGTAGACAATTATTGAATTTGCAATCGTGAATACGGTGGCGCATTTCCACAAAATAATGTGATATTTCTTGCGGCACAAAATCTACTGTACCCAAATCGCGAATGCCGGGTGTATCGATTATGTAAGCACCAAAATCGAGTAAAAACATTTCGGCAAAAGTGGTCGTGTGTTTGCCCTTTGCATGTTGGTCCGAAATTTTCCCTGTACGCAAATTTAATGCCGGTTGAATTGCATTGATAAGTGTTGTTTTTCCAACGCCACTGTGCCCGGCAAACAAGGAAGTTTTATTGTGCATCAGTGTTTTTATTTCTTCGATACCTTTGCCATTGATAGCACTTGCAATAATGCAATTATAACCAAGTGGTTTGTAAATTTTAAAATATTCCTCCATCAATAATTCGCCATCGCCTTCAAACAAATCGGCTTTATTAAAAACCAATACCGGTGTAATGTGGTATGCCTCGGCAGTGGCAATAAATCTATCTATAAATCCCGTTGAGGTACGCGGGTAAAGAGGAGTAACAATAAGAAAAGCGAGGTCGATGTTTGAAGCCAGAATTTGTTTTTGCTTGGATAAATTTACCGATTTACGAACAATATAATTATGCCGTGGCAGCACATCCGTTATCAATCCATGCCCGGCCACCTCGTCCCATTCGTACTCAATATTATCGCCCACCGCTATTGGATTAGTACTGTCAAAATCTTTGAGGCGCAACTTCCCCTTTAGTTTGCATGTAACTATTTCGTTATTATCGTTGCATACCGTATACAAGCTACCAACCGATTTTAAAACCTTTGCAGTCATGTGGCGAATATGGTTAGAAAATTTTTATCTCACTTCATTTTGTATTAAAAAAAAATAATGCCCACTACAAAAAAATAGCAGCATGTAATTCCTTAATATAACTTTGCCTTTAATTTAATTGCACACAACAATGAAACGTCTTATTCTTTTTGCCTCGGGAAGTGGCACCAATGCAGAAAATATTATGAACCACTTTCGACACAGCAATGTGGTAAAAGTAGTTGCGGTAATGACTGATAATCCACAGGCCGGTGTAATTGAACGTGCAAACAAATTTGATGTACCGGTATTAATTTTCGATAAAGCACAGCTTAATAATCCGGATCATTTATTGCAAAAGTGCAAATTGTTGAAACCCGATTTGATTGTACTAGCAGGATTTTTGAAACTCATACCACGGCATTTTGTAAATCAATTCTCAAATAAAATTATCAATATTCATCCGGCACTTTTGCCTAAATATGGAGGCAAAGGAATGTACGGTATGCACGTGCATGAGGCGGTGATTGCAAATGGCGAAAACAAATCAGGTATTACAATTCACTTTGTAAATGAACATTTTGACGAAGGCGAAATTATTATGCAACAAAGTGTAGATGTTTCGAAAGGTGATGATGCCGAATCGCTGGCAAAAAAAATTCACCACCTTGAATATAAATATCTGCCGCTTGCAATTGAAGAAGTGTTGCAACAACAAAATTGACCAAAGATTTTTATTGCAATCACAAAAGCATTTTCTTCGGGCTGAGTTTTTTTTCTCCTAACCAACACTTATACACAAATGGAAAATTACGAAATAGCCGATAAGTTTAAGTTGCTTTCGCAACTGATGGAACTCCACAACGAAAATAGTTTTAAAATACGCTCGTATCAAAATGCCTCGTTCAAAATAGATAAAATGAATGATGTAAAACTGATGGAGTGCGACTTGCCAACACTTGAACAAATGGATGGTATTGGCAAAAGTGTAGCATCAAAAATTGCAGAGTTGCAACAAACCGGTACTATAAACGAAATAGAAAAGCTGCAAGCCATAACTCCGCAGGAGTACTACACATGATGAAAATAAAAGGTATAGGGCCCAAAAAAGTTGCTGTGTTGTGGAAAGAACTTGAAGTAGAAACCCTTGGCGAATTGCTTTATGCCTGCAACGAAAACCGCCTGATAGAATTGAAAGGATTTGGCGATAAAACACAAACGCAAATAAAAAAAGCCTTAGAGTTTACGATATCCAATGCGGGAAAATTTCATTACGCTGCATTAGAAAAAACAGCAATGACATTGGTAGACACTCTTAAAAATTCGGGATTTTGTTCGCAAGCATCGCTTACCGGTGCCATACGCAGAAAGTGCGAAATTCTTGATTGTATAGAAGTTATTGTAGCCACTGATAATGTAGAAAAACTAATTTCGTTTTTGCAAAGTGCAGGCATCGCGCACAAAACCGAACGTAATAATAATGACTTGACATTTACTATTGCCGAAAATATCAAAAGCATTTTGTACCTGGCCAATGATGATGATTTTGTATGGCAATTGTTTCACACCACAGCATCAATTGCACATAAAGAGCAATTAGAAACAATTATTACCGGAGAGCAAATGGCGGGTAAAAAGTACCTGAGCGAAAAAGAAATTTACCTCGTATACAATCTTAGTTACATTGAACCCGAAATGCGTGAAGGTTTGGAAGAAATAAAACTTGCCCGGCAAAATGCGTTGCCACATTTAGTTTCGCTTGCAAACCTAAAAGGCATACTGCACAATCATTCTACTTATAGCGATGGCATTCATACTTTGGAGCAAATGGCAACCAACTGTCGCGATTTGGGATATACCTATTTTGGCATTTGCGACCACAGCAAATCAGCATTTTATGCAAATGGCATGCAGCCCGACCGTGTATTGCAACAGCAAAAAGAAATCGATTTGTTGAATAAAAAGCTTGCACCGTTTCATATTTTTAAAGGAATAGAAAGTGATATTCTGAGCGATGGGAATCTTGATTACGATGATGAAATATTAAAGACTTTCGATTTTGTTGTGGCTTCGGTGCATAGCAATTTGAAAATGGATGAAGACAAGGCTACTGCAAGATTATTGCGTGCTATCGAAAACCCTTATACGCGAATATTGGGACATCCCACAGGACGGTTATTACTTGCACGTGAAGGTTATCCTATCGACCACAAAAAAATAATTGATGCATGCGCAGCAAATAATGTTGCTATAGAATTGAATGCACATCCTTACCGTTTAGATTTAGACTGGCGGCATATTGCCTATGCTGTTTCAAAGTGTGTGATGATTTCCATCAATCCCGATGCACATAGCAAAGATGGGTTTCACGATATGTACTATGGTGTATGTGTGGCGCGTAAGGGAGGTTTGCAGGCCGAACAAACTTTGAATGCCCTTGATGTAATTGCGATAGAAAAATTTTTTAAGCGCCTTTAATTTTTTGTTCGTCAAGGAATATCTTACAATATTTTTCTACCGTTTTTTCGAAAGGAGTAAACGTCATTTTTGTAAGCGCAATTATTTTTGAACTATCGTACTCGCTGGTATTTAAAGCAGTTGATATTGTTTCTTTAGTGATTACAGATGGTGTTCCGGTAATCATACTTTTCATTTTTTCCCATCTCCATGCAAGAGCGCATAAAAATTTTCCGGCTTCTATGGTTGGTGGCTTTCTATCTAATTCAATACATATAGTATCAAGCACATCTTTGTATTTTTTATTCGCGCCACAAATAATATATCTCTCATTGCATATTTTATTTTCACTTAACCATAACAGTATACGTACCACATCATCTACATCAACAAAACCGTTTCCACCATTAGTATAAAAAGGCATACCGTTAAATACTCTACCTATGATAGAGGTGCTGTCGGTTGTCCAGTTGCCATGTCCCAATATCAACACCGGATTTACGATTACCGCATTTAAACCTTCGGCAATGGCGCGCCACACTTCCATTTCGCCCTCATATTTGCTCACTGCATAATTGCTATTATAGCTACTTGGTTTCCATTCGGTATTTTCAGTTATGATGGTTTGATTTTCGGTACGACCAATTGCAGCTACGGAACTCACATGAATAAAATGCTCTACACCGTTTACCAAACTCGAATTTGCAATATTTGCCGTAGCATCTACATTTGTTTTAATAAGGGAATCATACTCCCCCGCACCAAACGAAACTTTTCCTGCACAATGAAAAACTGTTTGCACATTTCGTGTAACCTCATCGGCAAAAATTGGGTCGCATAAATCACCGGTAAGCCAGGTGATGTGATTAAGTAAACTCCTTTGTATACCAAAAATACTATGCAATAATTTCATATCGGATGTAGCGCGCCTGGTAGCAACTACATCGTGCCCCTGCTTACAAAACGCCAGCAATAAATGAGCACCCAACAAACCTGTGCCGCCCGTAACCAATATGTTTTTTTGTGCCATTATTTTTACGGCAGCAAGTGTAGTGATTTTGTTTTTTAGTTTGGTTGTTGATTTGGCTTTTTCCTTCCGTCATTGCGAAGGAGGTACGACTGAAGCAATCTCACATTAGAAAAGGAAAAGATTATGCAGAGATTGCTTCGCTGCGCTCGCAATGACGAAACTTTGGTTCGGCTTCGTTCCCCAAACTAAAAACTAAAAACTGAATTTTAAAACTGAAAACTAATTATCCTACTTTCGCGCACTTATAACTTTTGAGAAATTGAAATGATAAATTTTATAGAAGAACTTAAGTGGCGTAATATGTTGCACGATGTTATGCCCGGCACCGAAGAGCAACTCAATAAAGAAATGACAACGGGTTACATAGGTTTCGACCCTACGGCCGATAGCCTTGGTGTGGGCAATCTTGTGCAAGTGATGACCTTGTTGCATTTTCAAAGGTGCGGCCATAAGCCTATTGCGTTGGTTGGTGGTGCAACAGGTATGGTGGGCGACCCAAGTGGCAAAAGTGCCGAACGCAATTTACTGAGCGAAGATATTTTGAACCATAATCTTGACTGTCAGAAAAAGCAATTGGAAAAATTTCTCGATTTCGATTGTGGTGCCAACTCTGCCGAGATTGTAAATAACTACGATTGGTTTAAGGATTTTACTTTTCTCGATTTTATTCGTGATGTAGGCAAACACATTACCGTAAATTATATGATGGCAAAAGACAGTGTAAAATCGCGCCTCGATACTGGTATGTCGTTTACAGAATTTAGTTACCAGCTTGTTCAAGGTTATGATTTTGTGCACCTGCATCAACAAAAAAATTGCATGTTGCAAATGGGCGGTAGCGACCAATGGGGGAACATTGTAACCGGCACCGAATTACTTAGAAGGAAAACGGGGGCTTCGGCTTTTGCACTCACTACACCGCTCATAAAAAAAGCCGATGGCACCAAGTTTGGCAAAACCGAAGGCGGTAATATCTGGCTCGATGCTGCGCGAACATCTCCATATAAATTTTATCAGTTTTGGCTCAATGCCAGTGACGATGATGTAAAAAATTATATCCGCATTTTTTCAATTCGTAACCGCGAAGAGATTGAAGCGTTAGAAAAACAACATAACGAAAATGCTGCCGCACGCATACTTCAAAAAACATTGGCACAAGAAATTACTACGAGAGTACATAGCGAGGCCGATTATAACAGTGCGGTGGAGGCGTCAGAAATATTATTTGGCAAAGCCGCCACCGAAAACTTAAAAGCCTTAACCGAAGCCACTTTGCTCGATGTGATGGAAGGAGTACCACAATGCAATATTAGCCGCACATCAATTGATGCCGGTATCAATATTCTCGATTTGCTGGTCGACAGTACCCAAATATTGCCATCGCGCAGCGAAGCAAAAAAATTGATACAAGCCGGAGGCATCAGCATCAACAAAGAAAAAGTGGACGACACAACTGTAACCATAAACGTAGATAGATTACTCAACAATAAATATCTGCTTATTCAAAAAGGTAAAAAGAATTATTATTTGGTTATATGTGAAGATTAGTCATTTGGGGATAGTCATTGAGGATGGTCATTGGTCATTGAGGATGGTCATTGAGGATTGTATTTTTAATTTTCAATTAATAATTTTTAATTTCCGTGTCATTGGTCATTTCAATACTTTTCATTTGTAAATTCTTAGTGGGACATATAATTGGAAATGAAATTATCGATATTTTATTTGTGATTGAATTTATTTAGCCTCAATTCAGTAACACCCTTCTCGTAAAAACGAAAAATTCGTTTTGTATTAACTCGCCTAAAGTTGAAAAAAGTTATCTACTGAATGAATTGCCTTGAGTCGTTGTTTTCACCGGCCAAAAATTTCATCAACAACGTCTTTCAGGAGGAATCTTATTGTGTAAACGAAAATGTCGTTTAGAATTAATTTATCCAAAATTGAAATAAGGTTCTTCCTAAATGACTTGTGGTGATGTACGAATTTATCAAAACATGAAGTAGTGATAAGGTTCTTCCTGAATGACTTGAGGTTGTGCACAAATTTATCTAAAGTAGTGATAAGGTTCCTCCTGAATGACTTTGGGGGGGTTTGAATTAACTTACTAAAGAGGCTAAATTCTAGAGTGAAGCTTGGGGTGTTGAACAAATTTATCTAAAGTAGAAATAAGTTTCGTCCTGCATGACAAGAGGTGGCTGGTTTGCGCCAGCAACTAACAACTGTAAACTAAACAACTAAAAACTGCCTCTTAATATTTCTTAAAAATCACGCTGGCATTATGTCCGCCAAAGCCAAACGTATTGCTGAGTGCAGCGCGCACTATACGTTTTACCGGAGTGTGAAATGTCAGGTTGAGTTTAGGATCAAACTCTGGGTCATCTGTAAAGTGGTTTATTGTAGGAGGAACAATATCGTTTTTAACGGCAAGAATTGCGGCAATGCCTTCTATAACACCTGCAGCACCAAGAAGGTGACCTGTCATCGATTTTGTGCTACTAATATTAAGGTTGTAAGCATGGTCACCAAATACGCGCACAATGGCTTTTGATTCGGCCAAGTCACCAAGAGGTGTTGACGTGCCATGTACGTTTATATAATCAATTTGGTCGTATGGCATTTCGGCATCGCTTAGGGCATTTTTCATTACATTCATAGCTCCCAATCCTTCGGGATGTGGTGCTGTAATATGATGTGCATCGGCACTCATGCCACCGCCACCTACTTCGCAATATATTTTTGCTCCACGTGCCAGGGCATGTTCAAGTTCTTCTAAAATAACAGCTCCACCACCTTCGCCAAGCACAAAACCATCGCGGTCTTTATCGAAAGGGCGCGAAGCGGTTTCGGGCGAATCGTTGCGCATACTAAGAGCCATGCAGGCATTAAATCCACCTACTCCTGCTTCATTTACTGCTGCCTCGCTACCTCCCGTTATTATTATGTCGGCTTTGTTTAAGCGTATTAAGTTGAATGCATCTATTATGGCATTGGTACTCGAAGCACAAGCTGAAACAGTGGTATAGTTAGGTCCGCGATAGCCAAAGCGCATGGATACGTGTCCACAGGCAATATCAGCAATCATCCTGGGAATAAAGAATGGATTGAAGCGGGGAGTTCCATCACCGGTTGCAAATGCAGAAACCTCATCCTGAAAAGTACGCAGTCCTCCAATACCCGAACCCCATACTACGCCAACACGGTCGGGGTCAATAGCGGCATTGTTAAGCATACCGGCATCTTTTACAGCTTCGTCACAAACAGCTATGGCATAATGCGAAAAGGCATCCATCTTACGGATTTCCTTTCTTTCAATATAATCACCGGCATCAAAATTACGTACTTCGCAAGCAAAGCGGGTTTTAAATTTCGTGGCATCGAATTTTGTGATTGGGCCACAACCGCTCACGCCTTTTAACAATGCATCCCAATAATTGGTAACGTTGTTTCCCAAAGGAGTAAGTGCGCCTAATCCGGTAACTACTACACGTTTAAGTTGCATCGGCTTTGCTAATAAATGGAGATGGAAAAGTCTTTTGTGCTATTTAATATTGGCAGAAATATAATCTATTGCCTGGCCTACGGTTTGTATCTTTTCGGCCTGATCATCAGGAATGGCAATGTTAAACTCCTTTTCAAATTCCATTATCAATTCAACGGTGTCTAACGAATCGGCACCAAGGTCGGTAGTAAAACTCGACTCTTTTGTTATTTCTGCTTCATCTACGCCTAATTTATCTACTATTATGGCTTTTACGCGTGCGTCTATTTCTGACATTTTTTATATAGGTTTTTATTATAAGTCGGCAAATGTAATAAAAATGAAATAGGTGCAAAAAATATTTTTCAAGCACCCATTAAACTTAATTTTAAAGGTTAACCATTTTTGAAGGGTAATATTTTCAAACCCAAATTGTATTGTAGTGAATCAAGTCAAATATATTTGTAAACTTATTTCGTGATGTGGAATAAAATGCTTTCTTTTGCCGCCTCCTTTGCCACGTATTAAATTCGTGTTCCAGTTCTTGGGCCGGTTTAAATTGATTAAAGTAAAACCTTACATTAATTCGACAATTTGGCAATATTGATTCTTGGCCTGCATTGTTCCAGTATAACTCTTGTTTCTAAAATTACAGGATTTAAATAAAGATAAAAGTGTGCTATGACGGCTTGTGTGGAATGATATGTAAAACACGCTTTGTTGCAAAAGCAATAGATATTATTTGTAACAAACACAAAAACCGGGGGTGGAATTTTGAAAATTGAAATTGAATAAAACAATATAGCTATGAGTCAAGAAAGTTTGTATTTTCCTTTATGGCAAAAGTATTTGCCGATAATAGCGTTGCAAATGAAAAACGCTAAAAATGGAGAGCGCGAAATTACCCTTTACAAAACAGAGTTTAAAGAGGTAGGTGACCGCAAAGTATCGGACTTTTCTTTTAACCTCGAAATAAAAAACGGTCGTGTTGCCAGCAACATTCGTGGTACCGCTGCCGCCCGTGGCTTATACGAGAAACTCACTCAAAACAAAGCCACAAAACAACTCCTTACCGAAAACTATTACAAAATTCAGCTTTTCAAAGACTACAAAATGAAAATTGAACGCATTCCTCAGGCTGAGGAAGAGGCTGTTTAGTTATTGAGTTGTTTGGTTATTTAGTTATGGTTTGACCGTTCATTTTTTACTTGAGCCTTCATTTGTGATTTGATATTTTTTCTTTCGTTCCCAATTTACTTTTGGAAAATAAATTTTGCTGCAATCAATTCAAGTGCAAGATTTTTTTTAGGTTGGTAGTAATTGACTATTTACACTTTTTCAAATCCTTTTTTAAAAAACTCTGTGGGCGTGAGCTCGAATGCTTTTATTAATTTTATTAGGGACGAAAAGCGGATGTCTTCGCCCTTTTCATAACGGCCATATTGTGAGCGCGAAATATTATGCTCATAGGCAAAATATTCATAATTACTGAAACCCTTGCTTATTCTTAGTTCTCTCAATCTTGCAGCCAGCATTGCTATTTCAGGCTTGACTGGCTTTTTGCTAATGGTTTTATTGGCTTTTTTCACCTCACAAAAATGAGGCAATAGCTACTTTTACGTTACCATTAAATAAATACCATTATAAAGCGGTACATATTTTGTATATTATGCGAAAGAATAATACATTTAGCCTGTGATTTATTTACTCAAACGCCTATACCTTTTACAAATTTCTATATGAATGAAAACGTATTTACCAAACGCGAAATGGATATTATAAACGAAATAAAAAAAGCCAAAAGCAGAAAAATAATTACAGATGCTTTATGTATTTCAATTAACACACTCGATAAACATTTACACTCTATTCACCTTAAAACTAAAACACATTCCGTAGCAGAGTTGATGAATTGGCTGTACAATGGCAAAGCTTGAAAAGCCTTACACCATTGCCTTTTACATCATTATATAGAAAGTACTTTCTACTTACTTCTTTCTAACAACTACTCGTTATTGACAAACCTTATTGTTGCCCTTATCTTTGTTGCCACCTGAGTAATAATTTTAACAGCAACATTTTAAAAAATTAATTGTACTTTTAATCCAATTAATTTTTTAAAAAATATAAAAATGAAAAAGAGCATAATTTTAATTGCATTGATGTTAATACAATTTAATTGCATGAGCCAAACATATACAATACCATGGGCCACCAAACAGCCCGCTTGGGTTTTTCCTATTTGGGTAGAGGATGCAACTGGCGCTAAGGACACGTTGTATCTTGGGTTTGATTCAACTGCGATCAATTCTGCAAATCCTGAGCCTCAATTTGGCGAAATTGAGTTTAATACACCATTGGGTTTTTATGCTTCCACGACTGACGGTATTTTGCCAAATCAATATTATAAGGTCCATATTTTTGACACAGACGATGTAATCCAACAAAACTTGTGGGGGAATATACAATTACGCAAAGCTAATTTTCCAGTAGTTTTACGGTGGGATCCTTCAACCTTTTATTCTGATTCATTGCCATTTGCTGATCAAGATCCATTGCCAAGAGGTCAATGTGTTCTCGATTGGTCATCTGGTGGACAAGCTGCCCCTATTGGGTGTAACATATCAATGGGTATGCTGGTATTAATGACAGACACTGGCTATACAAATGTGAATCCCACTTATTGTATAATGACCGATACGATGCAATTCAACTACACATTTCCAGGGCCTGCTTCTTCCTATTTTCTTTTAGGCTTTTACCCCTGGTTAGGCTCAACATTCAATCCAAACAATATTGATGAAAATGTGCCAAAAGAATTTGTAAATATTTTTCCGGTACCAACCAAGGATATATTAAAGTTCAAGAGCAATGCAATAATGAACAATATAGAATTTACTGATTTAAATGGACGCTCTATTTTGAAAAGGAATAATATATATCTATTCGATTGCGAACTAGAATTATCAGGCCTAAACAAAGGCATGTATTATGCAAAAATCACTTTAGAAAATAACAAAATCGTTTACAAAAAAATTATATTTAGGTAACACAATTAAAAATAAAAAATTATGAAATTTAACAACAATTCTTTCTTTTGGTTAGCAATTCAAATTGCTTTGCTAATTTGTGGCTTATCCACCATCATGAAAGCTCAAGTACAAGTATCACATAATGGCGCTGATATTCCTGTAAATACTGCATTCAATGGGCCCCCTCTAAAAATTATGATAGTTTTTGCAGAATTAGTAGGTGCCTGCGATCCACAGTCAACAACAAATTGGCCAGCCGGTGGCTTACCAGTAAATGCAAATGATATTATAGATCCGAATGTTACCATTAACCCGCAAGGATATATAACAAAATATTTTAAAGAAGCTTCATTTGGCCAATATGATGTTATTGGTGATTATGTAAATACTATTGTTCAAATACCTTGTACTGGCAGCAATCATTTCAATGATGTATTAGGGGAACTAGAAAATCGTAAGATAAATGGAAATTTATTTTTTCACAGCACATCATCAATTACTGCTTTTGATAATTATAATATAGACCTCTCCCATTATGATTATAAAGATCCCGCACCCGATTTGAAAATAGACGCTTTGATTGTACTTTACAGAAACAATCCTGCTCAGCCTTGTAACTCTGGTGGTGGGTGCGAAGAAAAAAATGGTTTAAATTCTGTTATTGATAATTATGGTGTAAACACAGCTTGTGCCTTTGGATATTGTGGTGAATTTGATGACATTAAGTTCATAATACAAGAATATTTTCATGATATGTATGGTAGTAATAATTGGCATTTGGGTTGGGGTGCAGGCACCCACACATTTCCATTTAAAACTAACCCATGGGGTATTGCCACACAATTTAGAGGCTGCGGGATGTCGAATGTTGTAAGTGGATGGGATAGACAATTTTGTAATTGGTTTGGCTGGAAAGATTTAGCCAAAACACAAATGAAATCCAACTTAATTTCGGCAATAAATCCCATTACAAATTTAGAACAAAATACAAATTTCACGTCTCCATTCACAGGTGTTCAAGAATTCATATTACGTGACTTTGTTAACTATGGTGATGGTATCAAAATTAAATTACCACATATTAATTTTAATACATTGAACGATCCCAAAAATCAATACTTATGGATTGAAAATCATCAATTGATATCGGATTTTGATCATTCCTTTTGGGAAGTAAATTCATGCAAGTCGCCATGGGCACCAGGTATGTATGCCTATTTGCAAATAGGCAAAGATGTTTTGATAACGCAGGCCCCGTTATTAATTGATGATTTAGGTCTTGACCCGCGGCAACCTAATGATCTTGGAAGTTTTCTGTTTCCTCTTACTGCAGAAGGAAATTATGATTATGTATATGACGTCCCATTTGATGACGATCCGAATGCATCAGGATGTATTTGGAATAACAAAGACATGCCAATAAAACCCTTTGATATTAATGTGAAAAACAATCCGTTGACAGGTTTTTCTAAAATATATGGATTTACAAATTCAACCCCTGATAATAAACTGAGTCGTATAAGTGATTTATATCTACCAACTTATAGCGAACGCGATGTAAATAATAATTTGATCATAAATGCGCATTTCCGAGGTAATAACAAAGTTGCATTCAACATAAATGGCAATTCTAAAATTTCAATTGCAACCAATCCACCAACAACACCTGTATTAACTCTGAAATCAGGTGCAGGATTTCTGCCACCAGCTTTTGATCAGGTTACCAAAAGTTATGAAAACAGGATCATTTGGCTAAATGGGGTTTCTGTGGAAATCATCGCAATGAATGTAAGCCCTTTGCTGTATGGTACAGGAGCAATTAAAGTTAGGGTACGCTTTGATGATTATGATATAGATAGAGATACAAGATGGTGTGGTCAAATTAAATTGAGTGCAAATGATTTCAATATCGTAAACCCCTCCTTAATATTAAAACAAAATAAAACTGTTTTGTTAGATAGGGGTAAAAGTGCAACTCAGTGTGATGCGACTGGCACAGACCCAAACACTGGCGAATTTCTGTTTACTAATCCTACGGAATTAATTTGCCTACCAAATTCAATAACATTATTAGAATCCAACTCTAAAATAATAGTAGACAATGGCAGCACACTGCACTTAAATAGCAACAGCAAAATAGAGATGAATAGCGGAGCGCAAATAATAGTAAAAAACAATTCGAAATTGATTTTGGATCCAACATCGTGGATAAAAGTAAACAATGGTGCCAGCATTTACATTGAAAATGGAAGCACAATAGTTTATGACCAAGCAGTGGTGCAATTGGTTGGTGTAAATTCTGTATTGGATATTGCAGGCACATTGGATATTAAGGCCAATAGTAATTTTCAATGTATGGGTATGGTGCAGGGCTTGCTGTGCAATGGTTTTGTGCGATTGAGCTACCCCACAACAATTAGTAGCAATGTAATAGCGGGTAACAATTGCACTATGAGTTTTATAAATACCACTGTAGGTAAAAAAGCATTGGAGGTAACACAAGAATGTTTTTTTGTGCCTTCAAATTTGGTTTCAATTACCATGCAAGGATGCCATGCAGCAATGGGTGTTGGCAGTAGAATAAGTGTGCCGGGTGCTAATACAATTGTAAACATCAATAATGCCCGCATGAAAAGTTTGAATAATATTCCAAAAAGCCAAGGTGGTTTATGGCTTTATGGTCAGGCAAATATTAATATTACCAATAGCCAATTTGACGATGGCAATTACGGAATATACGATTTTCAAATAACAAACGGACATTCGCTTGCACTACAATCGTGTTCGTTCAAAAACAATAACATTGGCCTGTATACCTGGGGCGAAGGCGTTACATTAAACGATTGCAATTTCTATTTGAATAATATTGCTTGGCAAGCAAAGCTAATGTCACTTCCATGCGTTACAAATGGAGGTATAGTTGGTGGCAGCTTACTTAACACTAATGTTTTGGGCTACGATTTTTATAGCCAAGGCACTGCCACATTGCAAATAAACGACCCACAAATTACTTACAATACCGATGGCATAAAAGTGGAAGGCACTACTGCAATTGTTACTTGCGGCACAATATCAAATAACAGTAGCAGCGGTATATCAATTGTAAATAATGGCAATATTGATATGCATGGTAATGGAGCAGTGCATGCACAGGTAACAGCAGTTGATAACGGCTTTACAATTAGCTGCGATAAAGGCCGTGGTATACTATTACAAAATGGCTATAATGATTTGAGGCCTTTGAATAGTAATACGCAATCTGTAATCAATGGTGTGCTTCGCAGAAAATGTCCATCGGCAAATATTATTGCTTCAAACAATCATTGGGACATAGGAGGTAATGTATTATCGAGCAATGATTATAATTTGGTTACTGCCATCAATAATCAAGGTTGCCTGGCAGCAACTCCAATAACTGTTGTTGATAATTTTCCGGTTTCACCAGCATTGTGTGGTCAAGCAATTCCTCCTTGTCCGTTTCCTCCTTGCAACGATTTAGATGCAGTACAAGCATGCCCCACGTGCGAACATATTGACACCCAAACTTTTGAATGGGAACGTTTGAATACGGCAGCATTAGATGCACTTCACCTCACCACGGCAGCCGGAGGTTACGATTATTTAGGTGCCATCAGTTTACTCAACGAGTTGCTTATGTATGATGAAAGCAGCATCAATAATAAGGAACAATATGTAATTGATTATTCTTATGACAAAATGAAAGAGTCGTTAGGCAATGCTTTTAAAAACAATTTAATTCCATTATCGAACAACACTTCATCAGTAAATATTTCTGTCGCCAAAGTGATAGAAGTGGAAGATAAGTTTATAGCCAACGCAATCATAAATGATGATTACTTCGAACGATTTTTTGTATCGTTAGATAAAGTACAAACACATCGCATTGCCGGCAATCTCGATATGGCTCTTGCACTACTAGGCGACATGAGTAACTGGGCTGAAACCGATGAGCAATCAATTGTAAATTCTTGGATTTGTTTTCTTACAATTGAACTTGGCATTTTAAATAATACAATACTGATAGAAGATATTGAGCCTTCGATATATGCTTGTTCGGGTAGTAATCCAAATAGAATAATCCAACAAATGAGCAACGAAATTTTGCATGGTTACCAAACAGAAAACAATATTTCGTTACAACCAAATCCTACAAAAACAGGATTCAATATTTTGAGTACTGATGGCACAAGTGATTATGAAATAGAAATTTATAATGCAATTGGAATAAGTGTGCAACAAAATATTTTAGTAAAAGGAAAATATGTTGATTGCTCAAAACTAAGTTCCGGTGTGTATCATGTAAAATTAAAAAATACTAAAAACAATTTTGTGACTGTAGAAAAATTAGTTGTAGAATAAAAATAGAAAAAATCAATTTTTATAAAAACGCTGAATGGAAATATTCAGCGTTTTTTTTTGTTTAAAAATTTGTGTGCGAAAACAGAATGATAAAAATCAATAACTTTTGCTGCTAAAATTTCATCCACTAATGTTATTGGAAATGCCATTATAAGGACACAAAAGCATTCTACAAACGATACTTCATTTTGCGCATAGATTGCTTCGCTAGTCTCAATGACAAGCTAAAATGCCGACACTATGGTTGGCATCCCGACCGAAGTGTCAGGACTAAAAACTATAAACTGAATTTGAACTGAAAACTGAATTCAAAAAACTATAAACTGAATTTCAAACTAAAAATTAAAAACTGAGCAACTAAACCTCAAACTGCATTTCACTCAACCTTCTATACAATCCATCTTTATTCATTAGTTCTGTATGTGTTCCGCTTTCGGTTACTATTCCTTTGTCTATTACAATTATTTTGTGGGCATTGCGCACAGTACTAAGCCTGTGTGCAATTACAAACGATGTGCGGCCTTTCATTAAATATTCTAATGCATCTTGTACTAATTGTTCGCTCTCACTATCGAGCGATGAGGTGGCTTCGTCAAGAATTAGTATTGCGGGATTTTTTAAAATGGCACGTGCAATAGCAATGCGTTGACGTTGGCCTCCGCTCAATTTTATTCCACGCTCACCAACTATGGTATCGTACTGTTCGGGGAAACGTGCCACAAACTCATGTGCATTGGCTTTTTGTGCGGCTTCAATAATTTCGGCATCGCTGGCATCGGGTTTTCCATAGGCAATATTTTCTTTAATGGTACCTCCAAACAAAATTACATCCTGTGGCACATAGGCCATTTGTCCGCGTAATTGCGAAAGTGGAAAATCTACGGAAGGTCTGTTGTCAAAAAATATTTGCCCGGCATCGGGTTCATAAAATCGCAATAGCAAAGATGTGATGGTACTCTTGCCTGCACCACTTGGCCCTACGATGGCTATTTGCTCGCCATTACTTGCCGAAAGCGATACATCTTTTAGTACCGTTACATCCTTGCGGCTAGGGTACGAGAAAGCTACATTTTGAAAACGCACTTCGCCATGCAACAAATATTTTTTATCGATAACAATACGACCAATATCAATTTCCTCACTATCGCTGCGCAATATTTCGCGAATGCTTTGGGTGGCACCAAGTATTTTTTGCATTTGCGAAAACATATCGGCAAACCCTGCAAAAGTTCCGCCCACAAACATGCTGAATATAACAAACATGGTAAGCTCGCCAATTTTCAACTCTCCGGCTTTTATCATATTGGCACCAAACCACATTACAAATGCTATAGTACCAAACACACTAAAAATCATAAACGAAATAAAAGCACCGCGGAAACGCGCATTGGAAATTGCCGTATCAACCACCGCATAAATACTTTTTACATATCGCTGTATTTCGTAAAACTCGCTGGTAAAGGCCTTCACCATACTTATGCCCTGAAATGTTTCCTGCACAATGGTGCCACTATCGGCAAGTTGATCTTGCGCTTTGCGCGCCATATTGCGTATGCGCATACCAAACACAACGGCCAATATTGCAATCACAGGCACAACAGCCAGCATCACCAAAGCAAGTTTTGTACTTATCCAAAAAATAAAACACAACCCAATTACGAGCGTAAAAATTCCGCGCAAAAATTCGGCAAGTGTGAACGAAATAGCATCTTGAATTTGCGATAAATCGCTCGAAATGCGATTGCTTAATTCGCCTACTCTTTTCTCTGTAAAAAAACTCATTGGCATAGTAAGCAATTTGCTATACACATCTCTACGCATATCGGCCAGCGATTTTTCACCAACTTCGGTAAGTAAGTACACGCGCATGAACGAGAAAATAGTTTGTATGCCCAACTGCACAAAAATCAAAATTAACGTGGTGTCGAGTGTCCATTCTATGGCATTTAAACCAAACCCAAATTGCTTGCTTACTGTGCCACTCATGCCCGGCACCGTGGACCCGGGCGATGCAGCATCTATCATTTTACCCAACAAAAACGGAAACATACTTGTAGTAAATGCCGACAGTGCAATAAACACAAGGCTCAAAATAAATTTCCAGCGGTAAGGCTTTATGTAAGTAAACAAAATGAGCGCTTCGCGCAAACTCTCCTTCGATATTTTTACCTTGGGCGATTCCTCTTTTTGTTTTCCGTTACTATTAAAATTTCCTCTGCGCTCTGCCATTTTTTATTTTCAATCTTTTTTAAAACCCCTTTTTTAATTATTACCCAACTGCGTTTTTCCATTCAACCCACAAAACACTAAATAAATTCTCCTCTATACAATGTTTATTTTGCTTGCGTCAACTTTTTAAATCCATTTCAATATTTAAAAACCAAATTCTTTTTTATTGCGGGAGGCGGTGGCCTCTCCGGTATACTGATGCCTTGCATCAGTATACAAATACTTTTACGCTGCCATTTTTATCATACCCCGAAAACAAAAAAACCGGGCGTTACCCGGCTTCGTTTTATTTTTGTTAAATATTAGTCGCGACTGCGGCCACCCATGTACATCATTACGTAATAAGCCAAAGTGGCAAGCGAACCCAACGCTGCAACTACATAAGTCATAGCTGCCCAAAACAAAGCGTCCTTTGCTTTTGCATGTTCTTGCGATGAGGTAACACGGCTTCCTTCGAGCCATACCAATGCCCTGCGGCTGGCATCAAACTCTACAGGTAATGTAATAAATGCAAATAGCGTGGTTGCTGCAAAAAGCACAATTCCTATCAATAATAATTGAGGAAATGTACGTAACATCAATACACCTGCAAGTAAAACCCATTGCATCCACTGGCTCGAAAACTGCACCACAGGCACTAATGCCGAACGTAATTGCAACATCGAATAAGCCTTGGCATGTTGTACCGCATGGCCACACTCGTGTGCAGCAACAGCAGCGGCTGCAGCATTGCGCCCGTTGTATACATCGTGGCTCAGGTTTACTGTTTTGTCTACGGGATTGTAATGGTCGGTGAGTTGACCCTCTGTAGAAATAATTTTTACATCCGTAATTCCACTATCGCTCAACATGCGACTTGCAATCTCCTGGCCACTCATGCCACCTGCCAAAGTTTCTAAACTGTACTTTTTAAACTTGCTGCGCAGTTGCATTTGTAACAACCAACCAACAAGCATAAACACAATCATTATTATATAAATTCCCATTCCTCCTGCCATTTTTATATTTTTTTAAAATTTAATGTTGCACTTTCAATTTACATGCCAATGCAATTATGGCATATTCCAGAAGTTGACAGACGATAGAACAAAAACTGTCTGGTTATGTTTATCATGAAAAAGTAGTAATGATTTTTTTTGCAAAGCTTCAGTTGTTTCGCTATATATTTTAATAAGTGCAATTATTGATAGTTATTTGCAACAGAAAAAAATACAATGGAAAGCATAGCTGAAAGCGAAAAAAATATTATTGACGATTTCGAAATATTTGAAAGCGACTGGTCGCAGATATATGAACAAATAATAGATGAAGGAAAGAAATTACCTCCGCTTGATGTGCAATATCAAACCGATTTGTTTAAAATAAAAGGATGCCAAAGTAGTGTTTGGTTGCACACAACGTATACGGGCACTGTTGTGCAATTTGCAGCATCAAGCGATTCGGTGTTTGTAAAAGGACTTATAAGTTTGCTCATTCGTGTGCTCAACAACCGCACTCCGCAAGAAATTATAAATGCAAAACTAAATTTCATAGATGAAATAGGATTGCGCCAACATATGGCCCAAACCCGCACCAATGGACTCGCTGCAATGATTGACACCATGAAGGCAACCGCAAAAACTTATATTAATATTTAATACAAATGGATAAAATAAACATTACCGAATACAACCGCAAGGCATGGGATGCCAATGTAAAAAAGGGAAACCAATGGACTATACCTGTTACCGATGACGAAATAGAAAAAGCTAAAAAAGGGCGAATGGCAAATTGTACTTACTCCTATAAACCGGTGCCACAACAATGGTTTGGCAATGTTGCGGGTAAAAAATTCTTTGTCTTGCTTCGGGTGGCGGACAGCAAGTTCCAATATTGGCAGCTGCCGGGGCCATAGTTACTTCGTTCGATAATTCTCCGGCACAACTGCAACAAGATGAAATAACTTGCCAAAAACATGGTTTGAAAATAACTACCATACAAGGCGATATGAATGATTTATCGGCACTTGCTGCTAATGAATTTGATATTGCTTTTAATCCGTGTTCAACCATTTTTGTTGAAGATGTAAAAAACGTTTATCGTCAAGTGTATAGAGTGATGAAGCCTCAAGGGTGCTTCATGACAGGATTTACCAATCCCGTATTGTGGCAAATGGATGAAGAAGAAAGAGAGAAAGGAAAGTTGGAGTTGATATATGCACAACCTTATAGCGATTTAAAATCGTTGCCGGCCAATAAGTTGCAAAAGTTGTATGACGAAAACGAATCCATCATTTTTGCCCACACACTCGAAGACCTGCTGGGCGGGCAATTGCAGGCGGGCATGGTTATAACCCATTTATTTGAAGACACAATGGGTGGCAAACAAAAATGTGATGAACTTATGTCTACATTTATGGCCACACGAGCTATCAAATTGTAAACTCGAATGTTATCATACACATTAGCACATTAAGTATTATCTTTGCCAAGCAAAAAAATGGAGACAGATACAATAATAAATAAAGGAATTCCTACACTTACTACAAGGGTGGTAGAAGTATTGAAAACATGCTACGATCCCGAAATACCTGTAGATATAGTTGAACTTGGTTTGATATACGATATTGAAGTAACACCGGGCAACGATGTGATAGTAAAAATGACATTGACTTCGCCTGCCTGTCCTGTTGCCGAAACGCTGCCACCCGAAGTGGAAATGAAAATAAAAAGCATTCCCGATTGCAACAGTGCAAATGTGAGTGTAACCTTCGAGCCTTCGTGGGAAAAAGATATGATGAGCGAAGAAGCAAGAATGGAATTGGGGATGTGGTAAAATTTAGTTTTTAGTTACGTTTACTTTGAGCCTTGTTCTTCGTTCTTCGTTACGTTTGCTTTGAGCCTTGTTCTTCGTTATGTTTACTTTGAGTCTGGTTTTTAATTTTTAGTTGCGATACTACTAGTTGATTGATAACACAAGTATTGGTTTGAGATTTTTAATTTATAATTCTTAATTTATAATTTTACCATCATTCTTAATTTATAATTGCATCAACATTCTTAATTTATAATTATACATTCATTCTTAATTTATAATTTTCAATTTACAATTTCATAAATAATTTCAAAAATGGAAACACCATTTATAAATAGAGTTGCCGAAAGTGGCATATTGACCATCGACTTAAAAGAATATTATGTTCCCGGTAAGAGAATTTTGTATGATTTAAAAGACAATTTGTACGAAGGATTGATACTTCGTGAAAAGGATTTTCGTGCATTTTTAAAATCGAATGACTGGACAAAATATACGAGCCAATATGTTGCCATTACTTGTACTGCCGATGCCATCATTCCTCAATGGGCTTATATGTTATTGAACGCTGCACTGCAACCTTATGCCGCACGAGTAATTGTGGGCGATTTACAAACATTGGAAACAGTATTAATATTAGATTCGTTACAAAAAATAAATGTAGAAACTTTTCGCGATAAGCGTGTGGTGATAAAAGGTTGTGGCGATGTAGAAATTCCACCATCAGCATTTGGTGCCATTACAAGTTTACTCATGCCCTTTGCGCAAAGTATTATGTATGGCGAACCCTGCAGCACTGTGCCTGTTTATAAACGGAAATAAGTGTTTAAGTTAGTTCATATTCTATGAGTATTATAATGATGGAAACTATTGAATTGCCATGAATGTGCTTTCCTCTTTTTAAGTGAGTAATTTCAACTTAGGAGTCACAAATTTTTACATTCAATAAATTATTATATTTGTAAAAAAATAGAAATGGGACTTGTTACTACGGAAATAAAACTGTCGAACCCCAAAATAAATCTTGAGCCACTAGTAGTTGAATGTTTGGTTGACAGCGGTGCTTTGCATTTATGCATCCCCGAAACTTTGGCTATTCAATTGAAATTGGAAGAACACGAAAAACGACCTGTTACATTGGCAAATGGCAGCACACATTTAGTGTCTTATGTTGGCCCCATAAAAATTGATTGGCACAATCGTATTTCATTTGCCGGAGCTATGGTTATGGGCAACCAGGTTCTATTGGGAGCCATTCCAATGGAGGATATGGATGTGATGATTCATCCGGCTACTCGGACAATGATTGCCAACCCTCAGCATCCAAACATTCCAGCCAGTGTTGCTATGGGTGAAGGAAAATAAATTTTATTTCAGTACAGCAAATTTCCATGGAGGTGTTTATTTTATTGAAAGAATAGATTCAAAGGCAATTTTGTTTTCTTCAAAATTAGTAGTTATTAAATAATCAAATTTTATAAGAGCCATGAATTTGAACATGGCTCTTTTTATTATTATGAAAATATGCAAATTTATCATTTGGCTTTTGTTTGTTGGACAACTCCAAGCTCAGAAAGAAAACGCGGTTTGGGTGTTTGGCGATAGTGCTGGTATAGATTTTAATAACTTGGCAAACCCAACTGCATTTTCAAGTGGTGGCGATGGCAGGGGTAACTGCACATCTATTGCCGACACAAGTGGCAACTTGCTTTTTTATGCTACAGAAAACTCAAACACCGATGCACTTATTTATAATAAAAATCATGCTCTTATGGCCAATACAGGTGGTATGCCATCTGATGGTTATTATGGTGGAATGGTAATCGTACCTAAGCCTGATTCAGATAGTTTGTTTTATTTATTTTACAGGGGCAATCCTAATAATGTTGATACTTTTTATAGAGCGATAATTGACATGAGCCAAAACAATGGATTGGGAGCAGTAATAGAAAAAAACAAAGTAATACAACCTATCAGTTTTGCCGATTGTATGACGGCAGTTCAACATGGTAATGGAAGAGATTGGTGGTTAATAAATAAATATTTTACCTATCCATTTACACATCATAATCGTTTTTTTACCTATTTAATAAAACCTGATACAATCATGCCTGCAACCATTCAAGATTTTAATGATATGACTGATGGTTATTTTCAAAAAATATGTTGGCACCCTTCCTTTAACAAATTTATGCTTATAAGTATAGTAGGTTACATGGCTGAGTTTGACTTTGATAGATGCACAGGTGCAATTAGTTTGAACAGAATCATTTTCCCTGCGCAATTAAGTAACTACAATCGTATTTTTTGGGAAGGTGCATATTCGCCAAACGGCAATGTGTTTTACGTAAGTCGCAATAGTTATGGTGGCAATTTTGGCAATTATAACTACTTGCTTCAATATGATTTAACTGCAACCAATATACTTGCAAGTTGCGATACTTTAAATTACACAACATACCCGCATGAGGACTGCGGTGCTGTGCGTCTTGCGCCCGATGGCAAAATATATTATGCACACGCATATCTTTCTACAAGTGCAATAAGTTATCCTTACCAAGATACCATGCGCAACTACATAAACGAAAACCTCGGAGTAGTAAATAATCCTGATGTGGTTGGTGCGGGTTGCAATTTTGCCCCTTTCAGTTTTCACCTTGGAGGTAAACGTACTTACTGGGGTTTGCCAAATAATCCGGATTATAGTTTGGGGCGGTTGGTTGGGAGTCCTTGTGATACGCTGCAGTGGTCGAGCAGCCCCCCCGCCCCCCAAAGGGGGGAGTTAATACGGCTTTCGCCTAATCCATTTTCCTCAAAAATAAATATTGAGTTGATTGATTTTAAAAATGAAAACTGGCAGTTGAAAATATTTGATGCGATGGGTAAAGAAATTTTGTTTCAAAAAATTACAAAAGAAAAAACAGAAATAGATTTGCGAAAAATAAATAATGGAATGTACTATGTGATGGTGTATGATGGAAAGAATATATTTACACGGAAAATAATAAAGGAATGAAAAAAATACGGCCAGCGCTCAATCGTAACCCTGAAGGATGCCAAAGTATCGTATAAAAGAAAATTTTGTTAGTACTTATGGCTGACTACCTTTAGGCATGCCCCGGCCTTAGTGTCGGTGGGTTCGGGGTGCAAAGTGCCGAATGAAACTTAAAATTCTTAAATCAAAATAAAACAAAAAAATATGATGAACACTTTTAAATTCCACACAGCGGGGAAAAACCTCCTCCTCTTAATTCTCCTTTTTGTATCCTCTTTGGCGATACAAAAAGTAAATGCACAAGCATGCAACTTGCCAATAATGAATATGCACACAGTGTATATTTTCACAACAAAAACAAACCACACTATGGAAGAAGTGATGGGCGCAAAATTGAATCCTATGCTTTTTAATTTTGTGTTTGTAAAAACAGAAGACAAACTTTTGGAAATAAAAAAACTGGCAACAGAAAATAAATTAACAAGTACCGTGTTCGTTTTTTTTAGTAACGGTAAGGCTATACGTTATTGTAACGAAAATGAATTTGTTAATGCAATAGAGAATAAAGTTGAATTGAGGATAGAGGAATAGCGTTTTTAGTTTTGTGTTATATGTTCTATGTCTTTTGCTTTAGTAAAAACTCCTTTTCATAAAATTTTGTTGCCATGAATTATAATAAATCAATGAGCCACAAGCATGGTCAATTACTGTAGCCTTGGCTAACTGAATTAAATTTTTTGTTTGCATAACTTTCAGTTTATTTGTGCATTACTCAAAAAAATAAATGCAAAACAAGCAATCGATATTAATAACAGGCGGTGCCGGATTTATTGGCAGTCATGTTGTACGCAGGTTTGTAAATAATTTTCCTAACATAATGATTTATAACCTCGATAAACTTACTTATGCGGGAAATCTCGAAAACCTGAAAGATATAGAACATGCCGCAAACTATAAGTTTATAAAAGGTGATATTACCGATACAACTTTTATCAATAAAATTTTTGCAGAATATAAATTTGACGCGGTGATACACCTTGCTGCCGAATCGCATGTTGACCGAAGCATTACAAGTCCCATGGATTTTGTAATGACAAATATTGTTGGCACCGTGAACTTATTGAACGCAGCAAAAACTTTGTGGAGTAACAATCCCATCGATGATAAAAATACAAATTCTGTTCGCAGAATATTTTATCACATATCCACCGATGAAGTATATGGCACACTGGGCAGTACAGGACATTTTTCCGAGCAAACTCCTTACGACCCTCACAGTCCTTATTCGGCATCTAAAGCGGGCAGCGACCACCTTGTGCGTGCTTATTACGATACATACAAAATGCCTGTGGTGATAAGTAACTGTAGCAATAATTATGGGTCGCATCACTTTCCCGAAAAATTAATTCCTCTTGCCATTAACAATATTAAAAATAATAAACCTGTACCAGTATACGGTGCCGGCCTCAATGTGCGCGATTGGTTGTGGGTAAACGACCACGCTTCGGCCATCGAAACTATTTTTACAAAAGGCGTGATAGGTGAAACTTATAATATTGGTGGCAACAACGAATGGAAAAACATAGACCTCATTCATTTGCTGTGCGAAATTATGGACACAAAACTTAATCGTGAAAAGGGAGAATCGGCTAAGCTTATCACATTTGTAAAAGACCGCGCAGGTCACGATTTGCGTTATGCCATTGATGCTACAAAACTTAAAAACGAACTGGGGTGGTCGCCATCCATCACTTTCGAAGAAGGGCTGGCACTCACTGTGGACTGGTATTTGCATAACGAAGAATGGCTCAAACATGTTACTTCGGGCGAGTATTTAAAATACTACCAGGGCCAGTACGAGCAACGATAATTTTATTTCGCAAAACAGTATTCATTTATGTCATCCATTTATACCGAAATCTTTCATACACCTGAACTGAAAAATAAAAACATTTTAGTTACAGGTGGTGCAGGTTTTATAGGCTCCAATATTGTAGAATATCTTTTGCAACACGGAGTAAAAAAAGTGCGTGTGCTCGACAATCTTTCCAATGGTTTTATGAAAAATGTTGATATTTTTAAATCGAACCCAAACTACGAATTTATAAATGGCGATATTACAAACTATGATGATTGTGTGCGGGCATGCGATGGAATCGATATTATAACACATCAGGCTGCATTAGGTTCGGTGCCGCGTTCCATACAATTTCCATTGGCTACACATGCAGCAAATGCAACGGGTTTTATAAATATGATAAATGCCGCCCGCGAAAATAATGTTGCCCGCTTTGTGTATGCAAGTTCCTCTTCGGTGTATGGCGATAGTTTGGCATCGCCCAAGCACGAGAAAGATTTAGGCACTCCACTTTCGCCTTATGCAGTTTCGAAATTGACAAATGAACTGTATGGAAATATTTTTGGCCTCACTTATAAAATAGAAGTAGTGGGGTTGCGCTATTTTAATGTGTTTGGCCCAAGACAAGACCCTAATGGTCCTTATGCAGCTGCCATACCAATTTTTATGAATGGCTTGCTCAACAACACAGACGTATACATAAACGGTGATGGCAGCAACACACGCGACTTTACTTTTGTAGCCAACGCTGTGCAGGCAAATATTTGTGCCATGTGTACCACACACAATGATGCATTTAATAAAGTGTACAACATTGCCTTTGGTAGTGCCACTTCACTGAATGAATTGTACCAAGTTTTGCAAAAGGTGTCGCAAAATAATATGCCGGCAAACTATCGTGACGAACGTCCCGGAGATATAAAAAATTCGTTGGCCGATATTTCTTTGGCCAAAAAAAATCTATCATACAATCCAAAAGTTGCCATAGACGAAGGTTTGCAGATTACTTACAACTGGTTTAAAGAAACTTTTGGTAAATGATTTTATGGTTTGTTTAAATCTGTAAATTCGCCAACTCTCTTCTACCAAAAATTATCAAGTGGGATTTTTTACAAATATTTTCAAACAAAAAGAACCTCCGGCATTGTTGGATTTCTCTTCCATCAAAACGGATATACATTCACATTTGATACCAGGCATCGATGACGGTGCAAAAACAATGGATGAATCTATTGAGCTTATAAAAGTTCAATACGAATTGGGCATCCGCAATTTTGTAACCACACCTCATATCATGAGCGATTTTTTTAAAAACACTCCCGAAATTATTCTTGGTGGATTGAATGAATTGCGAATTGTTCTTAAGCAAGAAAATATCGATGTAACTATAAATGCTGCTGCTGAATATTATCTCGATGAAGGTTTTGTACATAAACTCGACCACGAAAAATTGCTCACCATTGGTGACAATTATTTACTGTTCGAAATATCTTACATCAATCCGCCCGATAACCTGCGGGATGTAATTTTCAAAATACAAACCAACGGCTACAAGCCAATATTAGCGCACCCCGAGCGGTATCCTTTTTACTACAAGCATTTCGATGAGTACAAACGCATTCGCGATTCGGGAGTGTTGTTGCAAATAAATTTCAACTCGCTTGCGGGATATTATGGAATAGAAGCAAAAAAAATTGCTGAACAACTTATTGATGAAAAAATGGTAGACCTCATAGGCAGCGATATGCACCACTCACGCCATGCACATTGTATGCGTAAAGTGTGCAGCGAAAAATATTTTTATAAAGTGGCCGAAATGAATTTGCTCAACAAAACCTTATATTAATTTTTATAATTTATGTCTTCAATATTATTTTCAATAAAGGATGGTGTAGGAATAATTACGCTTAACCGTCCCGATGTGCTGAACAGTTTTAATAAAGAAATGGCATTGGCCATGCAACATGCCCTCGATACCTGCGCTAACGATAACAGTATACGTTGTATATTTATTACCGGTGCTGGCAGAGCATTTTGTGCCGGGCAAGATTTAGCCGAAGCTATTGCGGCAGATGGGCCAGCATTGCAAAGCATAGTGAAAGACCACTACAACCCAATAATAGAGCGCATTCGCACAATAGAAAAACCAATAGTGTGTGGTGTGAATGGTGTGGCTGCCGGTGCCGGTGCCAACATTGCATTGGCTTGTGATATAACTATCGCTGCAACAAATGCGTCATTCATTCAGGCGTTTAGCAAAATAGGATTGATACCCGATAGTAGTGGCACATTCACCCTGCCCCGATTGATAGGCATGCAACGTGCAACTGCATACATGATGCTTGGCGATAAAATATCGGCCGAACAAGCGCAACAAATTGGAATGATATATAAAGTGTGTACTGCTGAAACATTTGCCGATGAAGCCATGACAATTGCAACACAATTAGCTACCATGCCCACTCTTGCGCTTGGACTTACAAAACGAGCTCTCAATGCTTCGCTAACAAATAATTTACAACAACAGCTTGCTCTCGAAGAACCCCTACAAACTCCAGCCGGTAAATCGCACGATTACAATGAAGGAGTAAATGCATTTCTCGAAAAAAAGAGTCCATTGTTTATTGGTAATTGAGTTATTGGTTATTTAGTTATTGGTTATCGAAGATAGGCATTCGTCATTTTAATACTGTTCATTGTGAGGATAGTCATTGGTCATTGTGAGGATTGTCATTGGTCATTGTCCATAGTCCATAGTCATTGGTCATTGTGAGGATTGTCATTGGCCATTGAGAGGATAGTTATTAGTCATTGAGAATTGTCATTGGTCATTTGCCGCAAACGTCATGGCGAATTGTCACAGTGAGTATTCTCGAACTGCGAAGCAATCCCTAACAATCATTGCCCATTTTTCATTTTCAATTGCTAATTTTTAATTTCTCTGTCATTGTTCATTGCGCGCCAGCCATTGTTTGTGTCTTCACAAACAATCTCTTGCATCATTCTTAATTTTCAATTTTCTTTCCCATTCCTAATTTTCAATCTTTAATCCTCAATTTGAAACTTCCCCATCTATCAATCTTACAATTCTGTTTCCGTATTCAGCATTTTTTTCGGAGTGTGTAACTTGAATAATTGTAACACCATCTTCTTTATTGAGTTGAGAAAATAATTGCATAATTTCTTGGCCTTGCTTCGAGTTTAAATTTCCTGTGGGCTCATCGGCTAGAATAACTTTGGGTTTAGAAATCAATGCACGTGCAATACCAACCAATTGTTGTTGTCCGCCCGAAAGTTGAGAGGGAAATAAATCTTTCTTTCCTACAATATTAAATTTATCGAGCATGTCAGCAACCAACGATTTGCGTTCATCGCTTTTCACATCTTTGTATATTAATGGGGTTTCAATATTTTCGTAAACGGTGAGTTCATCAATTAAATGATAGGCCTGAAAAACAAAACCGATATTATTCTTTGCCAGTTGCGAGCGCTGTTTTTCTTTTAACGTAAATACATTTTGGTCTTCGAAAAAATACTGACCGTCATCGGCCGAATCGAGCATACCAATTATTTGCAACAAAGTTGTTTTGCCCGAACCCGATGGTCCCATGATGGACACAAACTCTCCATTATTGATGTGTAAACTTACATTGGTAAGCACCATCGATTTGCTGCCGGATGTTTTGTACCAGCGTGAAATATTTTTTAATTGTATCATATATTATTTTTTAAAATTCGTTTTTTGCCACAAAGGCGCAAAGGCACAAAGTTTTTTGATTCAATTTTGTCACGAAGATATTTTGCCACAAAGGCACAAAGTTTTCTAATTCATTTTTTTCACGAAGGTGCAATGTTGAATTGCATTGTATTCCTTAGTGCCTTTGCGCCTTTGTGGCCAATTTGCATTTCCTTAGTGCCAAGCTGTATCCTTTAATTTATAAATCTTCTAATTCCAGCTTTCATCAACGGTACATTGAAGTTAATCAGATACCCAAGGTTTTTTCCTGTGAGTTTTAAGTGTGAAATTACTTGTGCTTCCCAAAAAGGATTTACAATATCAATTGCTTTCAATTCTATAATTACTAAATTATCAACCAATAAATCCAAGCGCAGTCCTTCGTCAAATATTATATCATCGTACTTGATTGGAATATCAATTTGCCGTAAAACTTCATGGCCTAATTTTCTTAATTCATAAGAGAGACACACTTCATAAACCTTTTCTAAAAGTCCCGGACCTAAAGCTCTATGAATTTTTATGCATGAAGTAATAATATTTTTCCCAATTGCTTCTTCTTGTTCTGTAGGTGTCATTTTTTATTTTTTTAATACATAAAGGTATGGTATTTTGCAATTCATTTTTGCCACAAAGGCGCAAAGGCACAAAGTTTTTTAATGCTTTTATTCACAATAAATTTTTGCCACAAAGGCGCAAAGGCACAAAGTTTTTTAATGCTTTTATTCACAATAAATTTTTGCCACAAAGGCGCAAAGGCACAAAGTTTTTTAATGCTTTTATTCACAATGAATTTTTGCCACAAAGGCGGAAAGGCACAAAGTTTTTTAAATTCAATTTTTGGCACAAAGTTGCAAAGTCACGAAATTTAATTGCATTGCATTCCTTAGTGCCTTTGCGCCTTTGTGGCCAATTTGCACTTCCCTATTCCGTTCTTAAGCTTTTAATTGGTTTAGCCAGTGCTGCCTTTATGCTATGGAAACTCACGGTGGCCAATGCAATAATAACTGCAAAACCTGCCGACAATACAAACAACCACCAGTGTAGTGATATACGATAAGGAAAATCTTGCAGCCATTTATTCATTGCAAAATATGCAATAGGCAAAGCAATTATTATAGATATACCTACCAACTTTAAAAACTCTTTCGACAATAAAGTAGTGATACCAAAAACAGAAGCACCCAAAACTTTGCGGACACCAATTTCTTTGGTGCGTTGTTCAATAATTATTAATGCAATTGCAAACAATCCGAGGCACGATAAAATAATTGCAATGTCGGCCGCCACAAAAAATATGTTGGCGAGATTTTTTTCTTGCTCATACCATCGTTGAGTATTTTCATCCATAAACGAACCTTTAAATTCTTTGCCAGGTTCTATCGTTTTATAAATAGAGGCAATCATATCGAGCGACTGTTTGGGATTTTCGGAATTTACTTTTACAAAAATATATCTGAAAGGCGATGTTGTATTTGCGATGTAAGTTGTAGGCTCAGTTAAATCGTGCATCGAGTATACATGCACATCGGGAACCACGCCTACCACGATGTTCAAGCCATCGGCACTGTCCATCAAAAATTTTGTGCCCACAACATTGCCCTTTCCCAATTGCTTTGCCATGCTTTCGTTTACAATAACACTGCCCAAAGTATCGGACATATATTCGCTGGTAAATTCGCGACCATGTATTATTTTTATTCCAAGCGTTTTAAAATAATCTTGTGCCACATTCACCATAGTTGTATTTACAAGTTGGCCATTAAAATCGAAACCACATTGCCATTTGCTTTGGCTTTTATCGTTTCCAATTCCAATGTTGATGGAACTGCCGCTTACATTTTCTATCGTTGGATTGTTTGCTAAACGTGTGCGAAATTTCGATAAAATATCACGACCATTCATTACATCATATACAGGTATGCTGATTATATTCTCTTGTTTGAATCCTAACGATGCGTTGCGCAAATAATCGAACTGATAATAAATAATCATGGTGCAACAAATAAGTAAACTTGCAATAGCAAATTGTATTACGATGAGGGAGTTGCGAAATGCGCCTGGTTTTTTAAGTGATACTTTTCCTTTCAATGTTTCGGTGGTGCTAAACTTTGCCATCAACAAAGCTGGATATCCACCTGTAACAATTGATATAAGCAAGCTGGTGATAACTATAAATATAATTGTAAACGGATGGTACAAAATATTTAAGTCGAAACGGTTGGCAAATATTTCGGTGAAGTGCGTAACAACAATCACCACTCCAACTATTCCTAATATCAAAGCGAACAAAGTGAGGATGACGCTTTCACTTACAAGTTGCACAAAAATTTGTTTTGCACCGGCACCCAAACATTTACGAACACCAATTTCGCGCGCACGTGTAAATGCGCGTGCTACATTTAAATTTATAAAATTGAAACATGCAATGGCAAAAACAAAAAGGCCAATCAATACTAATATGTATAAGAATGTTTTACTAATTCCATTTTGATTTCCTACTTCACTATTGAAATGCACATCGAGCATTGGCAACAATCTTATCGTATACACATCGCCTTTGCTATCGGGCTTTGCGCCTTCATTCTTCAATCCTTGTACATCGGCTTCTACATATTTTCGCATAGCACTTTGTATTTGTTTTTCGGCTTGTGTTTGCGTAAAATTTGAACGCAGCTTTGCATATATGGGATGATGTTGCCTACCCCATTCATCTTTTGTTTCGGCAAAGTCGCTGCGATTTTCTATACGCAAAACAACATCGAAATTTAGTGTTGAATTTCGTGGTGGTGTTTCTGCAATGGCAGCAATCACAAATGTTTGCCACTTACCATTCACATTTACGCTAAGCGATTTGCCTATTGGGTCAACTTGATTAAAAATAATTTTTGCCGCTTTTTTTGTGATAATAACATTGCCCAAATCGCGTAATGGATTTTTTGTATCACCTTCAACTAATGGAAACGAAAACATAGAAAAGAAATCTGTGTCGACAAGATAAACCGGCATTTCATATTCTTTATCATTATACATTACCGAACCACCACTATTCATATACGATGATACATATTCAACTGCGGGCACTTCGGTCTTCAACATTTTCGATTGCGGATAACCCATAGTAGGGCTGAGCGATTCGCCATCTTTGTCGTGTATGTAATTGTAAGTTTTATAAAGCTTGTTGTTATCGTTATGAAAAGTATCGTACGAAAATTCGTGTTGTACAAATACGAATAATAAAATACCACAAATAAATGCCACCGCCAAACCAACAATATTTATAGTTGCATGGAGTTTGTTTTTTTTCAGATTGCGCAATGCAATCATTAAATAATTTCGAAACATAATTTTAATTCTTTATTCGGTACGTAAATTTTTTACAGGATTGGTTAATGCAGCTTTTATGGTGTGCGCACTTACCGTTGCCATGGCAATTAGCAATGCTGCAACACCGGCAATTACAAATATCCACCAACTTATTTCGGTACGGTAAGCAAAATCTTGCAGCCATTTATTCATTGCATAATAAGCCAGTGGAGTTGCGAGTAAAAATGATAAAGTGATAAGCAAAATAAAATCGCGCGACAATAAATTTGTAATACTTGCAACCGATGCGCCCAATACTTTGCGAATGCCAATTTCTTTAATGCGTTGTTGAGTCACCAACATTATAAGGCCATACAAGCCGAGGCACGAAATAAATATTGCCAATGCAGCAAAGTAAAAAATGATTTTACTCAACCGTTGTTGCGCCACATATTGCAATCCAATATTCGCATCAAGAAAAGAATACTGAAGAACTTTTTCAGGAAAAAATGCCGCCCATTTGCTTTCGATGTATGAAAGAGTTTGAGGAATATTTTGTGCATTTATTTTTATAGAAAAAACATTCAACTGTGGAATGGTGATATCAAACAGTACTCCATCCATTGGTTGTAAAAGCGAGTTGGAATGAAAATCGTTTACCACTCCAATAATAGTTCCTTGTTTACCTTCTCTATCAACTGTTTTGCCTATGGCATCCTGCGGTGTTTTCCATCCAAAAGATTTTGCACCCTCTTGTGTAATGATAAATGATGATTTTTTATCGGCAGGGAATTTTTCTGAAAAATCGCGACCAGCTAAAACTTTAAGGCCATACGTTTCTAAGAAACCAAAGTCGACAGCAATGCACGAAATAAATTTATTGTCTTCTTGCTTAAAACCTTCGGGGACTATTCCACGCATTTGTGCTCCACTACCAAGCGTTTGGTCCGATAATGTAACCGTAGCGATGTTCGGATTTTGTTTTAATGCATCGCTAAAAGTATGCAGTCTTTGATAAAACATACTATCGGGCTTGGTAAAAATATTATTAATATTCTGACTGTATAATGGCGCTGTTACAATGTACTCTTTCTCGAAACCAAGTGGCTTATTTTGCATATAGTTCAACTGGCGATAAGCAATCATAGCACCAATGATAAGCGCAATGGAAGCTGTAAACTGCAATACCACCAACGCTTTGCGAATTTTGCCTCCGGTAGATTTTGTACTGTTGAACCCACCACGAATAGTTTGTAATGGTGCAAAGCGTGTTACAAAAATGCCGGATAACTTCCTGCAATCAATCCCGTGAATAATAAAATTGCAACAAAACTCAGCATTAGAATCGGGTCGGTAAATAGTTGATGCATTTGTAAATCGCTTGCAGTAAGTTCGCACATTAAAGGCATCAATAGAAACATCATACTGAGCGAAAATAAAAATGCCACTGTGCTTGTCACCATCGACTCGCTGATGAATTGCATAACCAATTGTTTTTTTCCGGCACCAAGCATTTTGCGCATTCCTACTTCTTTTGCGCGCTTGAGTGAACGTGCTGTGGAAAGATTTATAAAATTTATACATGCGATAAGCAAAGTGATAAATGCAATGCTCGATAACACATACAACAATGTTATACTGCCTGCGGGTTCAGGTTCTTCAGTTAAGTTAGAGTGTAAATGAAAATTTTTCATGGGCTGCAATTCATATATAATATCCTTTGCATAATCGGCCGGTGCATTCGAAAGTAAAAATTTTGCAAAGCGTGAATTTACATTTGCAGCACTTTGATTTTGCTTCAACAACACATAAGTATATGAGTGACTGATAACCCAATTTTTTTCGAAATTTTTTCTTGCAGCTGCGGCTTCGGTTGCAAGCATGGTTTCGTAATTGGCAATGAAATTAAATTTCAGGTGCGAGTTATCGGGAAACGATTTTACTACACCCGAGACTTTCATAGGATACTTACCAGCAAATAAAATTGTTTTACCCATAGCGCTTTTATCGCCAAAATATTTATGTGCATTGTCCTCAGTAAGTATAACATCAAAAGGATTGTTGAGCGAAGAAGTGGGGTTGCCTTCGACAAAATCGAAAGTGAATATTTTTAAAATTGATGGGTCGGCAAAATAAAATTTCTCTTCTTCAAAATATTTCTTGTTGCCATTTTCTCCATCTGCCGAAAGGCTAACATTGCGCTTATACATGCGTGCCACTTCTTCCATCTCGGGAAAACTTTGCTTGAACAATGTAGCCGCAACAGGTGGCAACACTGCAAACGGTGCTGGCAAATCGATAAACGTTGGATTGTAGGTTGCACGATAAATTCGGTCGTAGTTCTTCTGAAATTTATCATAACTCATTTCATGTTTTACAAAAAGCAAAATGAGAAAGCAACAGGTAAGCCCCATTGTTAAACCCATAATGTTTATAAACGAGTAACCTTTGCTTTTGAGCAAATTTCGCCAGGCAGTTTTAAAATAATTATTCCACATCGTATTAATTATTATTCTGAACGCAAACTCTTAACAGGATTTGTAATGGCAGCTTTTATACTTTGAAAGCTTATTGTAGCCAACGATACAACTAAAATAATAACGAGTGCCAATAAGAATATTGAGGCATTAAATGGCATGCGGTAAGCGTAATTTTGCAACCACATATTGCCGGCATACCAGGCGGCAGGCACTGCAATAACAAATGCAATTGCTATCAATGAAATAAAATTACGCGTTAGTAAATTCGAAATTTGCATCACGCTTGCACCTAACACTTTGCGTACGCCAATTTCTTTTACCCGTTTTTGTACAGCCAACGAGCTCAGGCCAAACAACCCTATGCACGAAATAAAAATGGTGAGTATGGCCGCCATCGAAATAATCTGTTTCCATTTATCTTCGGCTTTATAATATTGTTTGTTTACATCATCAATAAACTCGTATTTAAATGGATGATAGGGCAGCAATTGAGTATACACTTGCTCTATACCGGCTAATGTTTTCGATTTATTTTTTTGGCCAATACTAATTAAAAACCTTTGCAGTGTTACCATTTTATCACATGTAAAAACCTGTGGGATTATTTTTTCGTGGAGCGATTCGAAATGATAATCGCGCACTACACCTACAACTTTTAAATTTTGCTCCATGCCATTTAACTCTTTTATAGTTTTGCCAATAGCACTTCCTTTCCATCCTACTTCTTTTACAAAAGCTTGATTTACCAACACACATGTGCTGGTGTCACCAGGAAATTCTTTCGAAAAATTTCTACCTTCAATCAGCGGTACTTTCATAGTTGGTAAAAATTCTTCGCCTATAAAATCATATTTCGCTTCAATATTTTTCCCATCCACTTTTCCGCTTGTTACCCAATCGCCATCCATAGTAGGTGCTACACTTTCAACTCCGGGCAATGCGGCAACTTTATCCTGAAACTGTCTTAATAAAGCCATGTTATCGCCTTTGCTGATACTCACTTGCAATAAGTTTTTATCATCATAACCTAAGTCTACTTTTTTCAAAAAGTTAAGTTGATTATAAATAAATAATGTTCCAATAATTAAAAAAGTAGCGAGCGAAAACTGCAAAACAACAAGACCCTTCACCAAATAATTTTTGCTGCTGAATGTGGTGCGATTGTAGAGTGTGCGCACAGGGTCGAAGCCTGAAAGTACCAATGCCGGATAAAATCCTGAAGCCAATACAGTAATTAAAAAAAGTAAAACAAAGCCGGCAATTAATTTTGCATCGAATAAATAACCAATACTTAATTCTTTTTCGGCAAGGGTATTGAAATAGGGTAACGATAATTCGGCAATTAAAAATGCAAGGCCGAATGCAATAAAACACATGGTAAACGCTTCACCGATAAATTGCACAAAAAGTTGTTTGCGGCTACCGCCTATCACTTTGCGCACACCAATTTCTTTACTTCGTTTTAATGATTGTGCCACCATAAGGTTTACAAAATTGATACAGGCAATTATTAAAATAAATAATGCTATACAACTTAATATATACGAGTACACAGGGTCGCTTACACTCATAGAGTATTTAATATCTTTGTTGAGATGCATATCAACAAATGGCTGCAATCCCCAAATAAATTTACTATCGAAGCCGTCCTTTTCCATCTTCTGATAACCTGATTTACTGTTGTAAACTTTTTGCATACTGTTCGCAATGGCCTTTACATCCGCGTTTTCATTCAAGACCAAAAACGAAGGGTACGATAACATGAACCATGCAGGCTTAGGATTCATAGATTGCAAATAATCGAACGATGCAATCATATCGAATTTGATACTTGAGTTTTGCGGGGTCTTTTTAGCAATACCTGTTACAGTAAATGGAACAAATTGGTCATCAAATTCTACTTCGATAATTTTTCCAATTGCATTCTCATTTCCAAAATACTTTTTTGCATACTCTTCACTAATCACCATGGATTTCATATCCTTCAAAACCGAATTTTTGTCTCCTTCAATCAGCGGAAAAGAAAAAACAGAGAAGAAATTTTTATCGGCCCACCACAATTTTTCTTCGTAAGATTGATCGCCAATTTTTATTACCAAATCATCATCGCGAAGGCGCACAAATTCTTTTATCTCAGGTATCTCAGCTTTGAAAGCTTCGGCATGAATGTTTCCTGCAATGCCATAAGTTTCTAATTTGCCATCATGACTCTTTACTGTACAGGTAAGTTGGTACAGCCTACTGGTGTTTTGGTGAAACCTATCGAAACTCAATTCATCTTTTGTATAAAGAAAAATTAAAATGCAGGCGGCAAGGCCAATACTTAATCCAAAAATATTGATGAATGCAAATACTTTGTTGCGCGACATATTGCGAAACGTTAGAAGCAAATAATTTTTTATCATGGTTTTAAATTTTTATTCGGTACGTAAACTTTTTATTGGATTGGCAAGTGCAGATTTTATGGCTTGAAAACTTACTGTAACAATTGCAATTACCATTGCAAACAACCCTGCCGTTGCAAACATCCACACATTGATGTTGATGCGATAAGCGAAACCTTGCAACCAATTATTCATAAGCCAATAAGCAAAAGGGATAGAAATGATGATGGCCACAAAAACAAGTTTTACAAAATCGCGCGAGAGTAAAGTAGCTATGCTTGTAACCGTAGCACCAAGCACTTTGCGCACACCAATTTCTTTTGTACGCTGTTCGGCAGTATAAGCTGCAAGACCAAAAAGGCCAAGGCTTGCAATAAGAATAGCGAGTATAGAAAATGACATGGTAACAAGTGCACTGCGCTGTTCACTCTGATATAAACTTTGCATTTGCTTATCAAGAAATGTATAATCAAATGCCACTGAGGATTAGTTTTTTTAAATATGGTTTCAATTTTACTTAACAGTTGCTGCATGTTCTTAGTATTGTATTGCACTAACAAAAATGAAAATGGTTCACGGCTGGCATTGTGAAATGCATAGCCCGAAACAGGTTGATGCAGCGATTCGAAATTGAAATTGTCAACCACACCGGTGATATAACTGTTATTGCCAAGTTGGCAACTTATTTTTTTTCCAATGGCATCATTAGGTTTCAATCCGAGATAATCGATTGCAGTTTTATTTACAACCACTTCTACAAGTGTATCGTCTTTACTTTTATTGAGTGGTAAAATAGTGCCTGCCAAAAGTTTAAGTTTTAATGTTTCCAATATTTCGGCCGATGCACGATTGGTGGTTAGTGGAAAACCATTTTCGTCAGCATCGTTTTTATAAATCGAACGACCGCTACTTTGTATTCCGGGAAAAGATTGTGAGCGGCAAATGGTTTTTACTTCAGGTAAATTTTTCAATTCATTTATTAATGCATTAACAGGCTCATCCGTTTTTGATGCAACGGTACTTATTGCCACAATATTTTGAGGGTTGAATCCTAAGTTTTTATTTCTGATAAAATTCAATTGTTGTTGAATTACTATCACGGCAATAATTAAAATAACCGATGCAGCGTATTGCGCAGTAACTAATATTTTGCGCAGCAAAGGATGATTAGCATTTAATTTATTGCGTTGCGAAAGCGTTGCCGTAACATTGGCCGATGCCAGTAAATATGCAGGATACAAGCCTGATAGCGCTGTGATACTTAACCAAAGAATTGCATAGCCAAGCAACACATAAGGGTGAAATAATAATTGTACCGATAATGGTTTACTTATAACATTGGCAAACACAGGCAACAAAATAATGCTTAGCAAAAAAGAAAAAACAATGGCAACAAAAATCAAAATTGCGGTTTCGGTATAGAAGCGAACAAACAATGTTTTGAAGGACGCACCAAGTGTTTTCGAAATGCCTATTTCTTTCATTCGTTTTTGTAAACGTGCTGTAGAAAGATTCATATAATTTACACAGGCAATAATTATAATGAGCAATGCTAATAGTGAAAGATGTTTTAAAGTAGCATAATCATTTAAATCGCTACTATAATTCCACATTGCATTGGCCGAGTGCAAATGAATATCGGTGAGTGCCTGCAATTTTAATTGAAACCACTGTTCATCCTTCGGTATTTTTGTTTTTACCATCTGCGCCCATTTAGCATCAACGGTTTGTGGTGATACATTTTCTTTAAGCAAAACATACGTTTCGAAACTTGCATTGTCCCATGTATTGGGATTGCGCGAAAAACTTGTTGATGCATACGAAGCAATAAAATCCATACGCATGCTTGTGTTCTGCGGTAAGTCATCGTACACACCGGCAACTTCTATTTGCTTGCTACCATTTACTAAAATGGTTTTGCCAACACAATTTTCATTTCCATAATATTGCCTGGCTTTGGACTTCGATAAAAAAACTTTATTCGGCTTATTTAAATCAAGCGGGTTTCCCGATAAAATATTTACATCGAAAATTTTGAAATACGATGCATCGCACCAAAAATAATTCTTCTCAATAAAATTATCTTTTGCAGTGCTTACAAATGTTGGGTCGCCAAAATTATTTTTCAAAATTCGCACCTGCGATTCTAGTTCAGGAATAAATTCCTGTGCTGTGGGCCCTACGGCATTGGGAGCATTGGCGAATACATTTATTTTACCATCGTCATTTTCTAATACGTTTATACGATAAATTCTTTTTGCTTTTTTGTGATAACTATCGTAAGTAGATTCGTTTTGGATATAAGCCATCAACAGCACCACTACCGTAATTCCAATTGATAAGCCAATCAAATTTAGTAAACTAAATGAAGCATTGTGCTTAAAATTTCGCAGTGTGAGTTTTATGTTGTGGTATAGCATCATTGTTAGTTATTTTTTGTTTTTATCATTAATAATCAAAACATATTTAACTTCGTATATTAATCGGTACGAATGCTTAAGGCAGGGTTAGCAATAGCCGCTCTAATACTCTGATAGCTTATAGTTAATGCCGCCACAAGTAATGCCAACATGCCGGCAACAATAAAAATCCATGCAGGAATTTCGATGCGATAAGCAAAATCTTTGAGCCACTTATTCATTAAATAATATCCAATTGGTGTGGCAATAATTAATGCTACTAAAACCAAAATCATAAAATCTTTTGAAAGCAAAGTCACAATGTTGTTTACACTTGCACCTAAAACTTTTCTAATTCCAATTTCTTTAACACGCGATTCAACGGTAAATGTTGCCAGGCCAAAAAGTCCTAAGCATGCAATAAAAATGGCACACAACGATGCCGCTGTAAATATGTTGCCATACTGTGTTTCGCTTATATAACTCTTGTTGTAGTTATCATCAACAAATGAATACTCGAATGGATTACCCGAGAATGCTGCTTTAAATAGTGATTCTATTTGAGCAATTTTTTTAGGAAAATTATCGGGCGTTAATCTGACAGAAATGTGTGCCGAATTATTTTGCGGATAAAAAATAATTGGGTCAATTGCGTTTTGTAAACTGGTATGATGGTAGTCGCTCACTATGCCAATAATTTCCAACTCGCGTTCGTCCCATTGTATTTTTGTTGATAGCGCTTCTTCTGCGTTGTTAAAACCTAATTGCTTCAGTGCTGTTTCATTCACCATCACTTTGCTATTTTCATTCCACGAAACATTGCACTCCTGCGGAGTAAAATTTCGGCCCGCTTTAAGTTTTATTTCGTACGTGTTCAAAAACTTGTCGCCAATAATTGCAAAGGAATATGATTTAAGTTCGTCACCTTTTTTCGAACCGGGTTGTGTAAAGCCTCCAGTTGTAAAGTTGTACCATCCACTGGGAACACTACCCGAAAAACAAAAAGCTTTTATAAAATTTTGCTGTGCAAGCTGAGCTTCAAATCCAATGGAACGGTTTTTAAAAGTAGAATCTTTGCCCGCATCGGGGCCACTAATTACTATCAATTGTTGTGTATTAACTCCAAGTGCTTCCGATTGCATGTAATGCAGCTGCATATATATGATAAACGTAGCGATGATTAAAACGGTAGAGATAGTAAATTGCGAAACCACCAACGACTTACGAAGCAACAATCCTTTAGTAGTTGATTTTATTTTCCCTTTTATAGTATCAACAGGATTGTATTTGGACAATGTAAAAGCCGGATAAAACCCTGATATAAATGCACCTGAAATTAAGATTGCTAAACCTGAAATCCATGCAGTGCCCGATGTAATACTTTGTATGCTTAATGAGCGGTTTATGATAGTATTAAAAACAGGTTGAAAAAGCAATACTAAAACAATGGCAAGCAAAAATCCTAAACCATTTAACAACAATGATTCAATTACAAACTGATAAATAATATTGAAACGCGAAGCGCCAATTACTTTTCTAACACCTATTTCACCTGCACGCTTTATTGCATTTGCTGTTGCAAGATTAATATAGTTGAACCATGCTATCACTAAAATGAGCATCGAAATTCCGGTGAGCAAGTAGATGTATTTTAAATTGCCTGTAGTTTGAAAAGTATCATTGAGCGATGTTCCTAAGTGAATATTAGCAAGCGGTTGGAGTTTAAATTTCACTCCATCTTTATCGGGTTTAAGTTCGGTGCGCAGTGCAGTGAGTTTATTTTGTGTTGTAACAATATTTTGGGTATTGCTTAGCTTGAGATAGGTGTAAATGTATTGGGAATTTAAGTTGCCCAATTCGGCCCAGGAATTTTCGTTTAAGTTGGCGGGGTTCTTAATTGTTTCAAGAGAAAAAAGCATATCATAGCGGATATCCGAATTATCTTTCATATCCTCATAAACACCTTTTATGGTAAAAGGCATCACGCCAAATTGATTGTTGAGCGTTAGCACTTTTCCCAAAGCATCCTGTGTACCAAAATATTTTTGACTTGTGGATTTCGAAATGAAAACAACTTGTGAAGCATTAAAAGATTTTGCATTCCCGGCAACTAAAGGGAAGGTAAAAAAATCGAAAAAATTTCCTTCGGCATAACCTATTGCCTTTTCACGATATGATGTTGCATTGCCATCTGTTGTAACAATTCCCTGACAAACGCCTTCTTCAAACCGGCAGTAGTCCTGCACTTCAGGCACTCGTTGTTTTATTAATGGTGCCCAGCCCGGTTCCACCTGAGGCCATGTTTTGCCATCAGGACCTTCGTTCATTATTCTATAGGTTGATGATATATCAGTATGAAATTGGTTCACACTTTTTTCGATAGTGATGTATTGTAATAAAAATAAATATGCTGCTATACCAATTGCCAACCCAACTATGTTGATGATAGAATTCACTTTATTTCTAAAGACATTTCTAAAGGCAATTTTAATATGGTTTCTAAACATTGATTTTATTTTTTACATCAAAATGTTTTCGGTAACGGTAGCACCATCGAGCATACGAATAATACGATGGCTGTATTTGCTATCGTGCTCGCTGTGTGTTACCATAATGATTGTTGTTCCTTTTTCGTTTAGGTCGGTAAGCAATTGCATTACTTCGTTACCATTGCTGCTATCGAGATTACCGGTAGGCTCATCGGCCAAAATTAATTTAGGATTATTTACAACGGCACGTGCAACGGCCACACGCTGTTGTTGACCTCCGCTAAGCTGTTGTGGAAAATGTTTTTTGCGATGCATTATCTGCATTTTATCGAGCACCTCTTCTACACGTGTTTTGCGCTCGCTGGGTTTTACATCGAGATAAATTAATGGAAGCTCAACATTTTCATACACGCTCAATTCATCAATCAAATTGAAACTCTGAAAAACAAAACCAATATTCTGTTTACGGATTTGAGCACGTTGACGCTCGTTGTATTTTATTACTTCGGTACCGTTAAATAAGTAGCTGCCATTATCGGCATCGTCAAGCAAACCAAGCACATTGAGCAAGGTAGATTTGCCGCAACCCGAAGGGCCCATTACTGCAACAAATTCGCCTTGTTTTATTTCGATAGAAATTTTGTTTAGCGCTACAGTTTCCACTTCATCTGTGCGATAATACTTTTCGAGATTGGTGATTTTTATCATAAATTATTTTTTATAGGAATCGATTTTTTTTAAATACAATTTAGACACAAAGGCTCAAAGTTTTTTTATGTTACTAAGAGACTATGTTCTTTTTAATACTTTTTTGCCACGCCTGCCCCGACCGCAGTGTCGGGGAATGCACGAATGAATACCGAATAATTATTTCTCATCTTTCCATTATTGCGAAGGGGCGACCACTGAAGCAATTATTGATGCAGAGATTATTTACGCAGAGATTGCTTCGCTACGCTTACAATGACAGGAGGAGAAAAAATTCCGTTGGCTAAAGCCGAACGGCAATGATTGCTTCGCGGAAACTTTCTCAACTTTCAAAACCTTCTCAACTTTCAAAACTATTGAACTATTGAACTATTGAACTTTCCCAACTCTACTTTATCTCCAACTCCTCCATATCGCCAAATGTTTCGTAGCTGCTGGTAATAATTTTATCACCGGCTTTTAGGCCCGAAAGAATTTCGTAGTAATCGGGATTTTGGCGGCCAACCTGCATATCAACTTTGTAAGCTTTTTTTCCATCGGCACTTAATTTAAAAGCCCAGTTGCCTCCTGTTTGTTGGTAGAAGCCCCCTTTGTTTACAAGCAATGCTTTAGTCTCATCGCCAAGCGCAAGGCGTATTTGAAGTGTTTGTCCTCTGCGAATATTTTGTGGAACAGCATCGATAAAAACCAAATCAACCTGAAAGCGGCCGTTGCTTACTTGCGAATAAACTTTTTTAATTTTCAGGTGATATGTTTTTTCGCCAAGCAAAATTTCGCCTTGCAAATCGGGAAACACACGACTTATATAATGTTCATCAATTTCGGCACGCACTTTAAATCCACTCATTACATCTATCTGTCCCAGGCGTTGCCCCTTGTTTATCGATTGTCCATACTCGGCATCGAGCGAAGTTATTTGTCCATCGACAGGAGCACGAACAATAAGGTCACCCACTTTACGCTGCATCAATGAAAGTGTGTGTTGCATGCGCTCGTAACTTTCTTTCATTTGTGCCACTTGTTGTTTCATGCTGTTGCCATCTTGTTTCATAATATCTTCGGCAAGTTTTTTTCGCGTAACCTGGTAGTTGTACAAATTTTCGGTGGACTTAAAATCTTGCTCTGCTATAACTTTATCGTCAAACAATTTTTTGTTTGTGTTATAAATCCGTTCGGCTTCTTTCAATGCATTATCAATATCGGCCATATTGGTTTGGCGGTTGATAAATTTTGTTCGGCATTGTTTTTTGTGTTTTGCATTTGCGTAAGCACATTGAATACTGCTGTTTGTTCGTTAGCCAAACTCAATTCCAAATCGGTATTTGATAAACGTAAAATGGCATCACCTTTTTTTAGTTGAGCACCATCTTCCACAAATTTTTCTTCCACGCGGCCACCTTCAAGTGCATCGAGATAAATGGAAGTTACCGGCAACACAAGTCCGTTCACAGGAATGAATTCACGAAAATCATCTTGCTTCACTTCGCTGATGGATATACGTTCGCCTTCAACATTTAATTTTTTTTCCTCCTGAGGAAAAAAGAAAAGTATAAAGGACAAATGCAGCAAAAGAAGTATGCCTGCAATAAATGCAATGCGCGATGCAGGCCATTTCTTTTTTTCTATTACTCTATCCACGGTGGTTTGTTTTTATTTTGTTTTACGAAAATTTATTTTTTCATGGCATTGCGCATCACACGGTCGCAAGCTTCTTTATGATTTGGTATTTCATCTGCAGCCACTTCTTTGCCTTCGTAGTACAGCTTAATAATTTTATCCTGCTCTACTACTACTTCATATTTCTCGCCATAGTAGCGTGTTTGTGAATCATCGGTTAACATTCCCTTATTGTTTGGCGAATACGATATGCTGTAAGAAGTACCATCACTCTTGCGTATGGTGTTGTGCATATCAGCAATTCTTTCTTTTACCCTTTCAGTCCTTTCATTTTCGTTTGCTTTATACTCAGTTCTGATAGCATTTACCAAAGGCATATACTTGGCATAATCAGCAGTTGGAATTTTGTCGCCATTGATTTTCAAAAACATCAATTGCGAATTTTCCATCTTGAAGAATATAGTACTGTCATTTCTGTCAATAACATATTGTTCTTTTTTAACGCCATCAGCCTCATCAAGGCTAACTGTTGAACTTGATCTGGTGCTGGCTTTTTTTGTTTGGCTATTTGCAGTGCAACTGCATGCAAAAGCTAATGTCATGATTAAAACTATTCTTTTCATTTTATAAATTATTTAAAAATATTTGATACTCTATTTAAAATTTCCGTTCCTAATTTTTTGCCGCTTTCATACACTTTTGCTATATCCTCATCGTAAATTCTCACTGCAACTTTTTTATTCACTTTTACTTTCAATCCTTCCTCATCATCGTCTTTATTCTGTGCATTTACGTTTGCTGTTTTATGAGTGGATATGTAAACATTGCATGCGTCTATCAGCTTTTTTATTTGCTCCTTATATTTTGGCAATTCAGCTTTTGAAACTGCCTCTCCATCAATCACCAATTTTATAATGGTGGTGTTTTGTTTTTCTATTTGATAGGCCTTATCTCCTTCTTCTATAATGTAGATGTCGGTCAATTTGCCATTACGCTGTTCTGTTTTTTTTACATACACATCATCGGTGTGGCCTTTTGAATTTTGACTAAGTGCTACATTATTCAACACCACAATTATTACTATAAAAAATATGCTCTTCAAATTCATAAATCTTTTTTCTGGTTTGGTCCTGTTTGAAACGAGCTTGCTATTTACAAAATAGTATGGAAATTATGTGCCAAAGTCCGAAACCCTTTATTTACGGGGGTTTCAATTTTGTGTCAAAAAACAAAGTGTTCGGTTTTGATACACTTTGTGTTCGGATGTGGTACAGCCAAATATTTTTGAAATAGAACGCACCAATACGACAATTGCATTTAGGTAAAAGTTACTTTTGCCGCATGGATTTAAAAAATGCTACCATACTAATTGTTGACGATGATAACGATGTGCTTACCGCAGTGCGATTGTTGATGAAGTCGCAAGTGAAAGAAATTGTGACAGAAAAAAATCCCGAAAATATTCGCAATATTATTTTGAAAAAAACATTCGATTTAATAATGCTCGATATGAATTTCAACAGTAGTATCAATACAGGCAACGAAGGATTGTACTGGTTGAATCAAATAAGAAGTTGGGGCTCGCAGGCAAGTATCATAATGATTACAGCTTATGGCGATATAAACCTTGCAGTGCGCTCGCTCAAAGAAGGTGCAAATGATTTTATATTGAAACCATGGCACAACGATAAGTTGATAGAAGCCATGAAGGAATTGCTGAAAAAAAATCCCGGAGTAGACAAACCAAAAAACAGCAATACATACAACAACGAAATAATAGGCGAGTCGGCATGCATGCGTGATATTTTTAGGACGATAGAAAAAATTTCGCCAACGGATGCCAACATTTTAATACTTGGCGAAAACGGCACCGGAAAAGATTTATTGGCTAAAGCTATTCACGAAAAATCATTACGAAAAAATAATGCCTATGTAAAAGTAGATGTGGGCGCACTTACCGAAACTTTGTTTGAGAGTGAATTATTTGGTTATAAAAAAGGGGCATTCACCGATGCACGCGAAGACCGCGAAGGGCGATTTGAATCGGCAAATAATGGGACTTTGTTTTTAGATGAAATTGGCAACATCACGTTGCAACAGCAATCGAAATTGTTATCGGTATTACAAAACAGACAAGTTACCAAACTGGGCAGCAATCAAGCATCAAGTATAGACATACGTTTGATATGTGCCACCAATTTACCACTGAGCGAACTGGCAAACGAAACACGTTTTCGCAAAGATTTGATTTACCGCATCAACACTATAAGTATAACGGCACCACCACTGCGCGAGCGGGGCGATGATGCAGTGCTATTGGCAAAACATTTTATCAGCTTGTATGGAAAAAAATATTTCAAAACCGATTTGCAATTAGATGATAAAAGTATTGCAAAATTAAAGTCGTATACATTCCCCGGTAATGTGCGTGAGTTGCAATATACTATAGAACGTGCCATTATCATGAGCGAAGGAAACACAATCACCCCGGGCGATTTGCTTTTTTCACCTATCGAAAACGTAAATCAAAACAGTGTGCAAAGCGATGATTTGAAATTGAGCTCACTCGAAAAAAATACTATTATGCATGTGATAGAAAAAAATAATGGCAATATATCGAAGGCCGCCAAAGAACTTGGTATTACACGAACAGCACTGTATCGCAGACTAAGTAAATATGATATTTAAAAATTTCAAACATCGGTTCCTGCTTGCCATTTTTCTTTTGGCACTGGTAATTATTGGAGCCTGCTTAATTTATTTTGCGTGGAAGAAATGGTGGGCCATGCTTTTTATTCCGCTCATTGCTTATCAAATTTATGATTTGTATCAATACCTTAATAAGGCTTATGAAGATGTAGATGAGTTTGTGCAATCTGTTCACTATCGTGACTTTACAAAAAACTTTAATTTGAAAAGGTCGCCACTCGAGTTGCAACAACTGCGTAGCGGGTTCAACGAAATTAATTCGGCATTCAAAGTTATCAGTCTCGAAAAGGAAACACAATTTCAATACCTGCAAAAAGTTTTAGAGATTGTAAACACCGGAATCATTTCGTTCAATATAGAAACTACCGAAGTGAACTGGGTTAACGATACATTCAAAAAAATGATAAATGTGCCATATTTGAAAACTATAAATTCGCTTGAAAAACGAAATGAGAAACTTTATAAAAGCATTATCAATATAAAAGCCGGAGAAAGTAGTTTGCTGAATGTAGAACATCAAAACCACACTTTAAAATTACTTCTATCGGCAACAGTATTTATATCTGAAGAAAAAACAAATAAAATAATCGCATTTCAAAAAGTGAATCAGGCCATAGATGAAACCGAAGCCGATGCGTGGAAAAAATTATTGAGTGTAATGACACATGAAATAATGAATAGCATTGCGCCCATATCATCGTTGGCCGATACGCTGAAAGGCAATATTGCCAATGCACCCGAAGCATTGCGCAAAACCTATACCGATTTGGATGATATAGAAATTGGGCTCGAAACAATAAAGCGAAGAAGCGAAGGGTTGCTACGTTTTGCCGAAGTGTACCGCAATCTTAATAAAATCACACAACTCAATTTGAAGAAAATATTTGTGCGCGAAATGTTTTCAAATATTCATAATTTAATGTTGCCAACTTTGGAACAAAAAAATATTGAGCTCGAAGTAATTTTACCAAATCCACAACTAAGCATTGAGCTTGACCCGCACCTTATTGAGCAAGTGCTTATAAATTTAATACTCAATGCAAGCGAAGCAGTGAAGGAACAGCACAAGGCCAAAATTACTTTAAGTGCTTATCAGGAAAACAACAACAATATAATTTATGTGCGTGATAATGGTATTGGAATAAGTGCCGAAGTATTGGAAAAAATATTCGTGCCTTTTTTCTCTACAAAGAAAAGTGGAAGTGGCATTGGATTAAGTTTATCGAAACAAATTATGTTGCTGCACAAAGGTTCAATTTATGTAAACAGCAAAGTGGATGATGGTACAGTGTTTAGTTTAGAGTTTCGTTAATAAATATTAAAAATTTAAATTTATAAAGCTATTAAAACAATTTTATTTTCTATTTTATTTTAGCGTATAGTGTAACCGTTAGCAGGGGACAAACTTATTCGTATCGATTTGAAACTACTATGGATAAAGTGCTGAACACTACGAAGCAATTGATATCGCAAACTGACGATGATTTTTATCATGTATTATCGCAAGATACCAATCAATGGGGGTACTTTATTTCGAAATTTGATAAACGTGGCACCCATATCATTGATAAATTATTTTATGTAAATCCCATAACTGCTTTCGAAGAAAAACAATATTGTACACCTGCTGGAATGTTAGCAATGGACGATGGCAGCAATATCGTTTTGCTTAATAAACTTACAACCACCAATGGCGGGGCGATAAGTTTGAATTCGTTGGTTTTACAAAAAATAGACAGTAATTACAACATTGTTTTCACCCGCGAACTAAAATTAAATTTTCAAAACAATACTTGGGCAACAGCGCAGCAAATAATTTATAATAATGCGCACGATGCATTTTACATTGTGGGCAATCTTACCGGTTCAAACTTTTACGACAAATTTACCTTCTTTATAAAGATAGATTTGAATGGCAATGTTCAATTTTCGAAAGTAATACCTCAAGGCAGTTATTACAATTTTGGTATTACTGTTGATGATAACGATAACTTATACAGCTACGAGTACTGCGGTGGTTGCGATTCGGCATCTATAATAAAAGTAAACGCAAATGGAGATTATGTGTGGCAAAAATTTTATTCGGTGCAAGATGTTATAATTCGCGGCATGGCATTTCATCCTCAAACAAAACAGTTGCTTGGTGTAGGTATGCATGGCGATAGTATTAATGCCTGGCATCCTTACGCTTTGTTGATCGACACTAATGGCAACGTCATTTCTTCTGATATTTATACAAACACTACTTATGAATGTTCGTACTTCAATGTGTTTGCAACATCCGATTCGGGTTGGGTATGTAAAACTCAAAAACATACAATGATTTTTAATATGAACGATTTGATGCGCGAGGGAATGGTAAAAATTGACATGGGATTGAACGTTCAAAAAAATAAATTTTATCTCAATAATTCGTTTGGATATTTCGAACATGAAAACTGGATACGCACCAATGACAATGGTTATGCTTTTCTAAGCTACGCCAATTTTTCGAATAATTACCTCATGTATTTATGCAAAATCGATAATAATATTGATGAAGCATGTTCGCACATAGATATGTTATTTACAAAAACACCTTTACCAATAACACGGGTTGATAATACAAATAATACTTACGTAGCTACCACAATGGAATTGGTGCTTAGTGTAAATGAAAATTTTCAACCGCTAAATGTAAGTTTGCTCTGCCTCGACTCTGCAGCTACAAGCACATCATTACCTCAAGCAGAATTGATGAATAAAAATTATAGCTTGGTTTGTAATGGCAATCAACTTATGGTTACACAAGATGGCAGCTTCGATTATAGAATATTTATTTACAGTACCGATGGTAAATTAATTATACAACAAAGAGGAAGCAAACAAATTGAATCATTTTTAATGCCGTCAAATATTTCGAATCGCATGTTTTTATTTAAAATAGAAACTAAGTCGCACATTGTTACAGGGAAATTTATGGCAAAATAAAATTTCTCTTTTGAAGTTTTAATTCACCCGTTTTGGGCAATAATTTACAAGAGCAATACTATTTATGAAACTATTTATTTTCAAACATTTTTCCAGTTGTTTTGAATTATGAATAATTTAAAAACAATATCGATTTCGTTTTGTAGGCTATGTTTGCAATTTGAATGCGATGCTTTTTAATCATAGTGCAAAAACAAGTACGAAAAACAACAACACAAATTAGCCGCCAAAATACAACACAGATAGTATACGTAGAAGTACAAGTTGGTAGCAAACTTCAAAAAAGGCTAACGTTTTTGTAGGTTATAAATTTATTTAAAATATAAATGTTTGTTACACACATTACAAATTTAACCATGAATAACATTTATTCATTTTTTCAAAAAAATGGGCTTTCCGAGCTAAGGCCATGAACGAATGCCAACAGCATTTGGTCGCATTTGCGCATATGAGATTGTGAAACTTTGGTATTGCAATTTTTATATTTTAGTTTGCTTGTAAATGAAAATAACTACATTAAAATGCAATAGACAATTCACGGAATCACTGTTTTGAATATAGCAAAATTTCGGTTACATGCTTTTCAATATTATTGGCGATTAGCGTTGTTGGCAAATCATTAGAGTCGCCACCAAAAGGGTCTTCAATTTCTTCAGCAATTAATTCGATACTAGCTAAAATATAAAAAATAAAACACACTAACGGTATCATTAAATAACCGAGTGAAAACACAAAGCCAAATGGCATGGTCATTACATAAAAGAAAATAAATTTTTTGATAAACACGCTGTATGAGTATGGTATGGGTGTATTTTTAATTCGCTCACACGCACCACATACATCGGCAAATGATTGCAATTCGGGGCCGAGCAATATCAATTGATCGCCAGTTATTTTTCCTTCTCTATACAATTTATTAACCCTACGCGTTATCATTGCCGACACTTGATTGGGCACATGTTTATCAAATTTAATTCGATTGCTGAACAAATTATCTTCAAACAACTCGAGTCGTGTGCTTTCCTTATTTAAATGCTTTGAAAGAACCATGGCAAAAGCAGGTATCAGTGCTCTAAAATAACTGCGGTTTACCTGGTCTTCTTTATCCAGGAATGCAGAAAGCTTTATTGCCAGATTGCGGGAATTATTTACCAACGAACCCCATAATTTGCGCCCTTCCCACCAACGGTCGTAGGCAGTATTGGTGCGAAACACAAGTAACATACCTATAACAAAACTTGTAAGGGTATGCAGTATTGTCAAGTTTTTTATCTGGCTAGTATCAGATAATTTCCACACTTCCATTTCAAGAGTGGCAATCGCTACACTGTATATGGCAATGGCAACTATTAGAGGAAAAAGTTGACGTAGCGTATCCGATTTATGAAATCTAAAAATAAAAGTAAACCAATCGCGGGGGTTGTAACTAATCATTAATTATATAAAATAAAACATTATTGCACGAAATAATTATTCGATAAAATGTGGACTGTATCATTTAGTATTTATATTATTAGTGTTATACAATATTACATATTTACTAAGGGTAAAAGTATAAATTTTTCGGAAAGCCAAAGCGAAAATGAAAACAATTGATGGATTATTACAAGCAACAAAACTTATGCGAGTGAGGAATTGCGAATAAGACTTTAATAAAAAAAGATGGCAACATTTCACAACCCAAGTTTATCCTTCAATGCGGAGTATCCTTTTCTGCTCAATGGAATTTTTTTTCCATTCTTCAACAAAGCAACGTGATTGCCTTTTTCGAAAGGTTCTATTTTTGTTATTTGTTGTAACTGCACAATGTACGAACGATGCACACGCAAAAAATCATTTTGCGAAAGGGTATCTTCAAAATAACTCATGGTCTTCTTTTTCAAAAAATAATCGTCTTTGGTAAATATTTTTACATAGTCATCGTAGGCTTCAATATAAAATATTTCGGCTGCATTCAGGATGCGAATATTACCACCAAATTTTACCACTACACGGTTTTGCTCTTCGTAATGTTTGTTTGTACTTTGAAGTATTTCATTTGTAGCATTTTGTGTTTTTGTTTTATCGGTGGCTGATAAATATTTATTCACTGCTTTTTCAAATCTCTCTTTGCTAAATGGCTTCAATAGATAATCAACAGCGTGTGCTTCGAAAGCCTTTATTGCAAATGCATCGAAAGCAGTAGTAAAAATTACAGCCGGTGGTTCGTCAATCAATTCAAGCATTTCGAAGCCGGTAATTTTTGGCATTTGAATATCGAGAAAAATTAAATCGGGCTTATGCTGCGCAATCGCTTTCACTCCCTCAAATCCGTCACCACATTCGGCCACAATAGTTATGTTGTTATAAGACTTTAAATATTCTTTTACCAGTGAGCGTGCCAATGGCTCATCGTCAATCAATATTGTTTTTATCATAACACCTGAGGGATTTTTATTCTTGTTAAAAATATATTTTCTTTTTGTTCGGTTTGCAATAAATCGTTACGACCGAATAGCAACCACAATCTCCGGTTTATACTATTAAGACCAAAGCCTGTACCTGCATTGGCTTTGGATGTTGCCTTGTCGAACGGATTGGAAATTGTCAATTCAAGATAGTTTTCACTCGCCTTTGCAAGTATTGAAATAGTTACTGCATCAAGCGTATCATACAAGCCAAATTTTATGGCATTTTCAACAACCGGTTGCAACAGCAATGGAGGGATGAACATTTGTTTTGCATTATCATCGCAGATAATTTCGGTAACAAGGCGATGCCCAAACCGTACTTTTTCAATGTCGAGGTAAAGTTGCAGATGTTCCAATTCCGATTGAAGCGTTACGGTTTGTGTATCGTCCTTTTTAAGTGTGCCCCGCAAAAAATCGGAAAGCTGTTGTATCATTTTGCGTGCTTGTTCGGGTTCGCTGCCCGCCAATGCACTTATCGAATTTAAACTGTTAAATAAAAAATGTGGTTGCAATTGTTGCCGCAAATTCGACAACTCGGCATCGCGCAATAATATTTCAGCATCGTTCTTGCGTTTTTTATTTTCGTTTTGCTCAAGCATATAATACCTTAACCAACTAACAATTCCCATCAGTGCAATCATAAGAAATGCAAACACGTAACGTGGGTATTGCGAAGACTCAAGAAATTTTAAATAATCATCATTATCGAAAAAAATATTCTGCAAAGCAAACTTAGTTGTGAAAACGCAAATTGCGGGAAGCGCAATCAGGTAAATTATCCGGTACAAATAATTTCCCTTGCCGGGCATGTAAAACCGAAATGCAGTAAAAGTTATAAAGCCCGATAATGCAAGTAAACCATTCGAAACTAAGGCATCGACAAAGGCAATTTTATTTTGCACTCCAAATGCCTGCAACAAAAAAAAATGCACCACTGCCCACAGTATCCACCACATTATGTATGGAAACCAAAATTCCTTATTACCTGCAGTTGTTGTCAAGTGAATACTTATTGTTTTGTAAAAATGTTTTCAAAAACAAAACGAAGGCATCATTCAATAAAATGTGCCTTCGTTCAAATTTCCTTTTTTATAATTAAGCAAAGCTCAATATTTCGATGCCACCAAATACAGCATTTCCTTCGAGTATTAAAAGTTTTTCGGTGCTGTTAATTCTATTGGGGTTGTACATACGCTTATCTTCGGCACTACCAAACACGGCTGTCAATTCCGATTTCACTTCCCAGTTTGAAGGTACTATCAATCGCATACCGCCAAACACTGCGTTAAGTTCAAGGCGCACTACCCCTTGTATATCGGCTTGTGTGAGATTTATTTCGCCTCCGCCAAACACACAATTTACTTCGCCACCTTTAAAAGTTTTTGAAATCACACTGCGCTTTACGCTGCCAAATACTGCCGATGTATCAAGATAATCGTCACTTATTGATGCGTTTGTTGTGGTATCGCTTGTGGCATCATATTCATAACGGTTGTCGCCAGCATAATTATTTGCTTTCCATTTCGAATATTTATTGCCAAACAAACTTGTTGGTTTAAGTATGATAAACATGCCTACCAAAATTAATCCCACAGGCCATAAATAAGGAAACAAATTAAACTCGGGCATTATATCGCGTAGAAAAAACATGAAGCCGATAAAAGTCACTATCAACCAATTTACTTTTTGAAACGAATCTTTAACACCGAGAAACAAACCAATTATCATAAGCAATACAGGCCAGTTAAACATCCAATGTGGAAGCGAAACCCCCATTTGGCGGGCAAGAAAAACAATGCCCAATCCAATTAAAATAATACCGCCAAACATTTTGTTTCGCGTTTCACGGCTTTTCAACTCATGCATCAACAATTCGTCTTTCAATTTTTGGTCTTCACTTTTTTCGTTTAGGCTACTGTTGCCTGTATCAATTACTTCCATAATGTTTTGTTTTTAAAGTTTACTTTTTTTGGCATTTCAATTTGATGATGCAAACAACGGCATGTTTTATAAAATGGAAAATATGAATTAGGCAGTAAGCAAACCGCAGGCGGTGAAACAACAAATATAGTCGGTGGGCTGTAAATTAATATTAGTTCAAAAAAACAGTTTGGAAAAAAATTAAAAAAAGGAATTACTTTTTAGTAAAATACAAAGAGCTTACCTTATCATTGAGCGTAACATCAAGTTTCAATTCCTTTGTGGTGAGTTTACGAATAACCCAATCTGCCTTGGGCAGCAACAAGAAAGCACCAGTATCGCGCACAAGTGAGTCGGCAGTGAGAGGGCCGTATATGCGCAACGTTTTTTTCTTTTGCTCAAATTCGAAATTGCAATACAATGGCAATAAATTATTATCGATGGGTTGAGTTAAATATTTTTCTTCGTAGCAATAGGGACAGGCAACCAACAGGCTCGAATTTTCTTTTTTGTCCTTATCTTTAAAAAACTCATACACACATCCCAAACCATTTTTTACATACATGCCGGTAAGGTCTTTATTGTCGTACATAAAATTTACCATTTGCCATTTGCCCGCCAGGCGGTTAAGTGGTGTGCGTAAAGTGGTGTGCTCATCTTCGGGATATTTCTTACATGCAACTATTAATGCAAGTATTGCAAAACATATTAAAAAATTAAAACAGTGTTTCGAAAATATGCTCATAATCTGAATTTGGCTTTGATACAAACTGCAAATTAAGAAGTTTGATTTGATTTATTCGAAATTTTAAGCTAAAAGGTTTGAAGAAACAAATTTTGAATGTTGTAAATTTTGTTTGGCTGCAGTTCAGATTACGGTTTCTTCGAAAATGAAGCAAGAGATTGTTTGTGAGGACATAAACAATGGCTGGCGCGCAATGACATGGAAATTAAAAATTGAACATGAAGCAAGAGATTGTTTGTGAGGACATAAACAATGGCTTGCGCTATGGCAATGACATGGAAATGAAAAATGACATGGAAATAGAAAATTAAACCTGACAATTCACTATTCACTATGCACAATTCACCATTCACAATGAGTGTGACGGTGACCAAATAACTTAACAACGAATAACAAAATAACCACATAATCTTATTAAGTTTGCGCAAAAAATTCCATGTATATATTAAAGATAAAAGGGATAGCAAAAATTCCTGATTATGTGCAATTGCGTGACGAAGATTTTGCTTTAAAGGCTTACTTCAGAGTGGATAGGCCGGAGAAGACTTTACACAAATTGGGTTTAGGCGAATATGAGGCCGAAATTATCGCTTTGATACATGAGTTGCCCTTTGGTAAAATACAGGAGTTGCATTATAAGTTTAAGTAGAAAAAAGTATGTCGATAGTAAAATTATCAAAAGTAAATATTTATCAAAACAGCCATTTGGTGCTTGCAAATGTAGAATTGAAAATAGATAAAGGCGAGTTTGTTTATATGATAGGCAAAACCGGAAGTGGAAAAAGCAGCTTACTAAAATTACTCTATGGCGACTTGGAATTAACAAGTGGCGAAGGCGAAGTAGCGGGTTATGATTTGCGGAAATTAAAACATAAAGACGTGCCTTTTTTGCGCAGGAAAATAGGAATCGTATTTCAGGATTTTCAATTGCTTGGCGACAGGTCGGCACACGATAATTTGAAATTTGTGTTGAAATGCACCGGCTGGGATGATGTTGCAAAAATGGACACACGCATCAATGAAATATTGGAACGTGTAGGATTGGGCACCAAAGGATTTAAACGGCCAAACGAATTATCGGGTGGCGAACAGCAACGTTTGGTTATTGCCAGGGCTTTATTAAATGAACCTGAATTAATAATTGCTGATGAACCTACAGGAAACCTCGACCCCGAAACATCGGTAGATATTATGAATCTATTATTCGAAATTTCGAAAAGCGGGAGCACCATTTTAATGGCTACACATAACTACTTTTTGATAGAGCGCTTTCCTTCGCGTGTATTGCGTTGCGATAATGGTAAGATTGAAGAATTTTAATTTTACACCATGAACCATATACATGATATAGCTGTGCTGGGTGGAGGAATAGTAGGTACGGCAACGGCTTACAAATTGAAAGAACGTTATCCTCATCTTAAAATTTTATTGATAGAAAAAGAAGATGTAATTGCCGCACATCAAACGGGACATAACTCGGGCGTGATACATAGCGGTATATATTATAAACCCGGCAGTTTCAAAGCAAAAAATTGTGTTGATGGAAGACGTGAGTTGGTAGCATTTGCAAAGGAGCATAAAATCACCCACGACATATGCGGAAAAATAATAGTTGCCACTCAGAAATCGGAAATTGAACAATTGCACAAAGTGTATAACAATGGGCTGGCAAATGGTGTAGAAGGGATAGAACGTATATCGGGATTGCAAATAAAAGACATAGAACCACATTGCCACGGAATAGAAGGGTTGTGGGTGCCGTGCACAGGCATCATAGATTTTGCACAAGTGGCACGCACGTATGTATCGTTATTGCAAAATAAATTTGCCGACTGCAACATTGCTATGGGCGAAGAAGTAAAGGATTTTGAAAAACAAGATACGTATACAACTATAGTTACAAACAAATCGCAATACAAAGCCAAATACATTATTAATTGCACAGGCTTGCATTGCGACCGTGTGGCAAAAAAAGATGGCGTAAACCCTGAAATGAAAATTGTAGGTTTCCGTGGCGATTATTATGAGCTTACACCGGAAGCAAAGTACAAAGTGAAAAATCTCATTTACCCTGTTCCCAATCCTGAATTTCCATTTTTAGGTGTACACTTTACACGAATGGTAAATGGCGAAACAGAATGTGGTCCCAATGCGGTATTTACATTTAAACGTGAGGGATATGGTAAAACAGATTTCAATCTTCGCGATACTTTTGAAGCATTGACCTATGGCGGAACATGGAAATTATTTTTTAAACACTGGCGATTTGGACTTGACGAATACCGTAGGGCATTTTCAAAAAAATTATTCCTTAGCCGGCTGAAGTTACTTGTACCTTCGCTTACTATGGACGATATAAAACCTGGCCGCGCTGGCGTGCGTGCTATGGCACTCGATAGTGGTGGCAATATGATTGACGATTTTAAAATAGTAAATAGTGCCAATGCACTGCATGTATTAAATGCACCTTCGCCTGCGGCTACGGCCTCGCTGGCAATTGGAAACGAAATAAGAATGATGGCCGAAAAACATTTTCAACTTAATTAAAAATAAAAAAATGGAGGAACCTCGCACAGTGGTGGTTTATATGGAACAAACCCCAAATCCGGCTGCACTGAAATTTGTAACCAACGCTGCATTGCTTGTTCAAGGCAGTGCCGAATTTACCAATAAACAAGATGCATTGGCAAGTCCATTAGCCTATAGCCTTTTCGACTTTACAGGTGTACGCAGTGTTTTTATTGCCGAAAATTTTGTCACAGTAACCAAGACCGAAGAAATAGAATGGTGGGATATTCAAAATATTGTACGCGAATATATACGCAGTTACCTTGTAAGTGGCGATGATATTTTCGATAAAGAATTGATGGCACAATTACAATCGAAACCGCGCAAAACAGAAATTCCTGTTGCAGCCGTACCGGTCGAAAAACCAACTCCACAACATTATTCGGACGCGGAGAACAATGCTATATCCGAAAAAATAATGGCCACACTTGATGAATATATAAAACCTGCAGTGGCACAGGATGGTGGGGCTATCGACTTCAAATCGTTCGAAGATGGAATAGTAACACTTGTGCTTAAAGGGTCGTGCAGTGGTTGCCCTTCGTCAACCATAACATTGAAGCATGGTATAGAAAGAGTGCTGAAAAGTATGATACCCGAAGTGAGCGAAGTAATTGCCGAACAATAATATTTTTTTGTCAATGAATATCATCGGAATTATTCCTGCTCGATATGCTTCAACCCGGTTTCCCGGCAAACCGTTAGTTGATATCAACGGCAAAACGATGATACAGCGTGTATATGAGCAGGCGCTCGGGTGCGAATTACTTAATGATTTGATAGTTGCCACGGATGATGAACGTATTGCGAATCACGTAAAACAATTTGGCGGCAAAGTAGAAATGACATCGCCCAATCACCAAAGTGGCACCGACCGCTGCTGCGAAGTGATACAACTATTACCATATACGCCCGATGCAATTATTAATATACAAGGTGATGAACCATTTATTCAGCCCGAACAAATATCGATGCTTGCACAATTAATGAGTAACCCGAATGTAGAAATAGGCACATTGATAAAAGAAATAACCGATGCCACAGAAATTACCAATGAGAATGTAGTAAAAGTGGTGGCAGATAATTTTGGCAAAGCTCTTTATTTCAGCCGGTGTGCCATTCCATTTCAAAGAAACAAATCGCAGAACGTACCCACATATTATAAGCATATAGGAATGTATGGATATAAGAGGGAAGTACTTCAAAAAATTGCAGGACTAAAACCATCTCCGGCCGAAATTTCGGAGTCGTTGGAGCAACTTCGGTGGTTACAAAATGGCTATGTTATTAACACTGCCATCACCAATTTCGAAACATATGCTGTTGATAGTCCTGATGATCTTAAAAAATTCAATTTTAGCAACTAATTGGAAATCAACTATATGTAATTTATTCTCCCGACATTTTAGCCAGGTTTAAAAATAAAATTGCGTTTTATGTTATTAACATTTGTTTGTTAATAAAATATTTGTCTATATTTGCCTACTAATAAGATAGACTTAAAATAAACCATTCGGCAAATGCAAATTCTACCTTTCGTACACCAACTACTATATAAGCACGATTGTGTAATTGTGCCCGATTTTGGAGCATTTATTGCCACCTACAAACCTGCATATATTGTTCAAAGTGGACAAATAATGCATCCTCCTGCTCGTATTGTTGCATTCAACTCCGACCTGATAAACAATGATGGTTTGTTGGCAAATGCAGTATCGCAACAAAAAAGAGTGACGTATGAACAAGCCACTGAAATTATTGCCGATGCTTCTCGATTATGGTTTATTGATTTAGAATCGGGCAAACATTTAAAACTTGACAAAATTGGTTCACTGTATTTCGATGATGAACACCATCTTCAATTTATTCCTGCCGATGATCAAAATTTCTTATTAGATAGTTATGGTTACGAAGTGCTAAAACTGAAACAAGTGAAGCATGAGAAAACCATGGAGATTATACAAGAGGTAAAATCAAACAAAAATGGTCGCAAGCGTCAATTCAAAATACGTTACCTGGAAGCGATACCTGTTGCTGCCGCTATGCTTATATTATTTTTATTTCCTCAGGCACTTGAACAGTAAATTCGCATTTAAGCTCACTTTTCCAGTTGAAGTAATGGACAGTATGCAAGGCAAAATTCCCGACACATCTTCACCCATTCCTGTATTTACTGCCGATAATAATAAAAACAATTCTGTTTCTGATAATACACCTATAACTAAAATTAACGAAGACGTAAATAACAACCCGATAATAGAACCGAAAAAGAAATTGCGAAAGAAGTAGCACCAACTCCCGAGCCGGTTGTTATAAAAGAGACACCAATAATTACTATACCTGAAACAAAAAAAATAATTGCAAAAGAAAAAACTTCGCCCCCTGTTCCTTCACCAATGGGCAACAACTTTTATATTGTAGCCGGCTGTTTTGGAGTGGAAGAAAATGCCAAAAAATTTATGAAGGAATTAATAAGCGATGGATTACCTGCAAGTATTGCCGGCAAGCGCAAAGGTATGTATGTAGTAAGTTGTTTTAATGCCAGTACAGAATTGGAGGCCCGACAAAAATTAGAAGAAGTGAAGCTCCATCTTGATAATAATGCATGGATTGCCAAATCATCGGAACTTTCTAAATAGTTTTAACTTTTTAAAACTCAGGTTTCAAAAATATTTTTCAATCAAGTGTCAATAAAGTTTTTCTAATTGATTAATTATTATTAATGCTGCTGATTTTTGAAAATTTCTTCTTTCAAAAAGTTGACATTTTTTAAAATATTAATTTAGTAGAAACTATTTCAACATAACCAACATTATGAAAAAGAAACGCATACTCATAGGCTGCTTATTGCTATGGCAACTATGCTTAAAATCGCAATCAACTTCATCATGTGCATTTTATATTTCGCCACACCCCGATGACTGGCAACTATTTATAGGCAAAAATGCCTGGAACGATGTGAAGGTTGATACACAAAAAGTAATATTTATTCATATATCAGCAGGCGATGCCGGATGGTTGAAATCGAAGTATGGATCGGCCACAACACCCTACTATTTAGCCCGCGAAAGAGGTGCTAGGTTTTCGGTAGAATTTGCAGTGAATGCAGATGTAACGAGTAGCACATATTCAACCGGTTCATCAGGTACCAAAATATTCAATAATAAAACTATACAATGGTTTAAATACCGCAATACTACAAACTATGTCCTTCGATTGCCCGATGGTTTTTTTGATGGCAACTCACCACGAAATTTAAAAAAACTTTATCTGTCACCAACCGATACTTTACCTGCAGTAGATTCTTCTGCTTTATATTACGGCTGGAACGATTTGGCAAAGACAGTTCAATCGATTCTGTTATTCGAAAAAAATATTGTGCCCAAAGTGTGGATTAATTATCCTGATTCAAGCGAAGTAAAAAATTTATTCGACCATTCGGACCATAAGTATACCGCGTTACTTATCAATGCTGCTATTGATACACTTAAAGGATTCAATAGAAGGCTGTATCTCAATTATGTAACCGGCAGTAAAAGCGCGAACCTTACGAAAAACGACACAAAAATCGAGTCGGCATTATTTGCAGCATATTGTATGGGCCTTACAAATTACAAATACAAAACCGACTGGGCTGACACATATACAAAGTATCTTGATAGAAATTACTTTACTGAAATTTTAGATACCAATATGATTACAACTGGCAAACTACAATTTAATAATGCTCAATCGGCTACATCTGATATACTTTATAGTTGTTTTCCAAATCCTGCACAAGCAGCCACTGAATTGCAATTTGAAGTATCGAATGGTTGCAATGTAACCATAACCCTATACGATGAGGAAGGAAAAGTGTTACAAACATTGTTTAATGAAAAAGCAGAGGCCGGCAAGCATTCAATATCAATTAACACTTCAAACTTACCAAGCGGCAATTACCATATCATTTTGAATAATGGTAAAACCATGCTCGAAACTACGTTGGAAATATTGCATTAGTTAATTCCACAATCGCTCGCCAAACTCGTAACTCAATAAAGGCATATTGCATACCTTGCATAATTCGCATTTGGTATAAGTTATCCAATGATCTCGTTCGTTGTAAGGATATTTATTCACCGCGCTTCTCAGTTGTACTTTTTGCTTAAGTGCAAGGCGTGCAAGCATGGGTTGGTTGAAATAAAATTTCAATGCACGTAACGGATTTTTCCGTAAATCTCTTTGTGCCGATGGGAATCGTGAAATTAACCTTACACAAACTATGTCGAGATTTTTTTCCAATGTCATTTCATCGTAAACATACACATCAAGGCCGTAGCCAATTGTGAGTATATCTCCGCCCCATTCTTTATCAATACAACTTTGCAAAAGGTAACTCCACGTGGTAATCAACAATTTGGATTGTGGTGATTGTATAGCAGTGGTTGTGAAATTGAATTCTCCTACATGAAAAACAAAATTATAAAAAACAGTTTCTTCTGAATCGGCAAAGTTTAAGCTAAAGCATGTATCAAGAAGTACTTCATTGCTATATAGCTTTGTATTTTTATTTACGAGATTCAATACTTTGTGTACAATTTCGCTAAGCGATTGTTTTGGTACAGTTGAAAAAGCATTTGAAGCAATTATCTCCTTTTCGTATTGCACAGCAATAAGATGGTTAATGCTTTTTTTTATTTCCAGTTGATGATAAGGAGAAATTTTTTCGTGAATATCGTTAGAAATAATATCGCCCGGCTGCATGATAATAAATTTTTTATCATTGTTGAGTTCAAAATATTTATTGTAATATTCTTTCAAGTAAGTGCGGGGAAATTTTACTTCATTTATCCATTGCTTATCATTCCTTAGTAAAACAAAGCCCGGAGCAAAAGGAATAACAGACTTAGGTTGTAAGGCATGAATAATTTTACATAAATGATTTGCGAAATATTGTTCGCGGATTTTTGCCACATCAATGTCATCCTTATTTTGATAATGAACCGTATTGGGAAAATAACCGGCACCACTCCATCCGCTTATTAAGTAATCTATCACAGGCCAACGCTTTTTTATTTCCATCACAAACACATCAACAACATTTTGATGATGCGAATTGAGCGAATCGTTAATATTGACCAACACTTTACCTTCGGCTTCTATCACCACTGTACTTTCAAGGGCAAAACCAATGTACGTAATTTTGGTGTTGACACCAAGTTGATAGGTTTTAAAACTGATGGCCTCTGTAACATCTTTAAAACCCATATGGCCAAAATATTCCTTTGCACCCGCTCGCCATTGATAAGGGAAAAAAACTCTAGCGCCTTTTGGAAGTGTCTTTAACGTTGCTGTATGTAAATGATCTTCGTGGCCGTGTGTGATAATAATGTTTTGTGCTGATTGTAATTGCAAAGTATTTACAGGCTTTGGAAAAACATGCCACTGTTGATGATAGGCAGGTCCTTCGAACCATGGATCGAACAAAATATTTGTATCTCCGGTTTTAATAAAAATACTACTGTGGCAAATGTATTCGAGTTCCAATAGGGATGAGTGTTTTTTTAATAACGAAATAATTTTCTGATTTATTGCTCATAAATCATTTTGCATACACTGCCGATTACTTATCAAATAATATTAAGGAATCTATCGTTGAATTTTGCCCAATAACAAATGTCTATTTTTCTCATTTGAAGTTATGGAACTTAGCAATAAAGAGGTTTTACAAAATGCTGCGAGAAGATGAGTTGCATCTGGTTCAATAAAAAGGTTTAAAACAAACTCGCAAATCAAAATTTTGCATTTTTCATTTTGGTGATTGTCGAATGCAAAAATTTTAATGACTGATTTTCAAAGCATTATGAAACAATAAAATATTTTTCTTGCTTTTATGAAATTACCTGCTACATTTGTTTTTTATAAGATGGAAAATCCATCTAACCAAAAACCAAAAAAAATCATTATGTTAAAAAAAATCTCAACTATCGGACTTGCATGCTTGTGCATTGTAAGTGCACAAAACGCTAATGCACAATGGTCTACAGCCGGTGCTAACATTTATGCTACTAATCCAGCTGCCAATTTATCGATTGGTACTTCGCTGGCTCCGGCAAACCTTTATGTCGAAAAATCGGGGGCAGTATCACTCGGCATAAAATCGTTATCGGCAAGTGCAACCATGTTTATGGATAAAGGTGTACAAAGTGGAAATGCTGCTTTTGCATACAAAAATTTAGGAACCACTTATTGGAATTCGGGCATGCTTGGCGGATTAAAATTTTCGATTCGCAATGTTGTGGCAAACACTTTCCCTTTTGCCATTGACAATGCCACCGATAACGTTGGTATAGGAACATTGGCACCTGCTGCTACTTTGCATGTAATACAAAACACTGCATTGCTTGGTGCCCGCATTGATGGTAATGTGTTGATAAAAAAAGAAAAAACCGTGGGTTCTGTTCCAACTGATAATCACTTATCTATTGACGGTATTACTGCATTAACTTATTACCCAAGCATTGTAATGTGGGCAAATGCTACTGCCGGAGGCTGCGGATTGTTTGGCACAACCGGTGTTACCGGAGGAGGCTTGAATGTGGGTGATGAAACCGGAGGACCATTTGCTCCGGTTAACGCATCGGCATTCAATGTATCGAGTGATGCACGTATGAAAAAAGAAATCGTAACGATTAGCAGTGGTAATTACGATAACTACATGGCCTATATACGTACCATACAATCGGCAACATTCCGTTATAACAGCGAAACAGAAACATCTCGTCCTGTTCCACACATAGGTGTTATTGCACAGACTTTACCAAAAGAATGTCAGGCAGTAATAAGTGCTTCGCCATCTATGCCCGGAGAAACCCGCCTTGCATTGAGCCTTGCAGATATGTCGGGATTATTACTTGTTGGAGTAAAATCTTTAGACGAAACCCAAACAAAAACCAGTGCTATTGTTGCTACACAACAAGAAGAAATTGCAGCATTAAAATCTACTGTGCAAAAATTAGAATTGCAGCTACAGCAAAATAACACGCAAAGAGCAAGTTTAAATTCGTCTTATCTCGATCAAAACTCTCCTAATCCATTTAATCAGTCAACAACAATACGTTATCAGTTGGCCGAAGAAGTTGCAAATGCGGAAATTGTAATTCGCGATATCAAAGGCAACTTAATTAAATCGTTAAACCTTACAAACAAAGGCCGTGGACAAGTAATAATTAATGCCAATGAATTATCACGTGGTACTTATACATACACACTTGAAATAAATGGCATGAGCATCGATACCAAATTGATGGTGGTGACTAAATAAAAAAAAATCAATTTCTTTAAAGCCGATAGCAAATTGTTATCGGCTTTTTTGTTTTAAGTACATGCATTGAAAATGTATTATAAAAAAACATGAAACCATAAACCAAATAATACTTAGTATAAAATAAACAATAGAAGTGGAGATGCAAGCCACCCATTTAAATATGCGAATAACAAATATCTTCGCGGCAAAATTTATTTATGGGAAAAGATAAACTACGCAGATGGGCCGAACTACTGACAATGGAAAGAGTGTTTCAACCTGACGAAAAAATCATTACCGAAGAATTTCGTATCAAAGGTAATTGGCATGCAGATGTTTTTAAAAACAATAATCCCATAGTGCTCGAACTTGGCTGTGGCAAAGGAGAATATACCGTTAATCTTGCGCAGCATTTCGGCAATAAAAATTTTATAGGCATCGATATTAAGGGGGCTCGTTTGTGGCGTGGTGCAAAAACTATAAACGAAAACAAAATTATGAATGCCGCATTTTTACGCACACGGGTAGAATTTATTGAACAATGTTTTGCCGAAAATGAGGTTAGCGAAATATGGATTACTTTTCCCGATCCTCAGCCCGGCAATGCACGCGAGCACAAACGACTTACGCACTCATCATTTATCGAACGATATTTCAAATTTCTTTCTTCTACAGGTATCATTCATCTCAAAACAGACGACCTGCCTTTTTTTGAATATTCTGTAGAATCACTGTCAAAGTATAAAGGTGTGTTTATAGAACTAACAAAAGATTTGTACAACGACATTACCGATAACGAAATATTGAATATAAAAACTTTCTACGAAAAACGATGGCTTGCCGAAGGAAAAAAAATAAATTACCTGCAATTTCAGTTTCAACGGTAAAAACATTTGCCACTATCCCCAAACTATGTTTACAATAGTTGAAGCATTTACATTATTAGAAAAATGCTGAAGTAAAATTTTCTTTCGCTTTTCAATATCTGCTTGTAAGAAAGATTTTTTCATTAAAGAATTTATTTTCTTTTGAACACTATCTGCATCGTTGGCAATATGGCATAGCGTTTCCAGGCCAGTGTTTTGTATCATAGAATCGTTTACTACTGCATGCCTTCCGTTGAACAATGCACTCAAAAGTTTTAACTTTATTCCGGTTGGTTGAAATGTAGGCAATACATTTATTTGAGCAGTATGTATGAGGTGATGAATAGCATCGGCATCGATATCAGCTTGCAAAGATATATGACTTTGTCCGGCAATGGCTTCGCGTAATTGCATAGAAGGTTTGCTACCCGCAATAACAAAAGGGATTTTTACCTTACTAAAAACATCCTTCACTAAATATATGGCGGCTTCATTATTTTCCCCAACCGACAAATTACCATGATACAAAGCAAAGCTGCCTTTACCCTCAGCAATATGTAATTCGTTAAATGGGTGAAAAGCCGGAATGTAATGTGTTTTTCCATACCTCGAATGTAAGTAGGTTTTATCATTGGGCGATATGGCAAAAATATGCGTTGCCTGATGCAAAATATTTTCGTACGACTCAAGTTTGGTAGCCTCGTTATAAAAATAATATCTTTTAAAAACATTGCCTTCTACACGCGCCAGACTTTGGTAATAATCGTGCTCTATATTGTGGGTACGTACTATTAATTTCCTATTGTATAATTTATCATTGCTAAGATGAAAGGTCGAATGTAATCCTTCCATTAATATTGGATAATCATCTTTAAGCAAATTTTGTAAAAGCAAATCGCTGCTACGCGATGCAACTATATATGGTAACCTGTTGAAGAGTTTTGATTTTGCAGTGTTTCGGGGATAATAATAAACTTTGTAACAAAGTTCTTTCAACACCAAATGCGGTATGCGGCTATACTCATAACAATGCAAATGCACCTTTACACCCGATTGCACAAGCGATTTGAGTTTATAAAATACATCTATTACTCCGCCATAATTTGCCGGATATGGAATATCGAAACTTATAATGTGTAAGTGTTTACTCATTTATTAGCGCCACCATTTTGATTTATTCTCAAAGCATTATTTACCATTTGCACCAAGGCAATTTTTTCATGCTCCCATGTTAATTGTTCTGCTGCAATATAAGTATTGTTTTTTTTCTGTTTCAACAATTCAGTATCGTTAATAATTTTATTTAATGTGTTTGCAATTTCGTTTGCCTCTATATTCAAAAGTATGTAACCTATATTATACTGCTCTATTATTTTCTTTAGCTCGGGCAAATTGCTGGCAAGTATAGGTGTGTGGGCATGTAAATAATCGAAAAGCTTGTTGGGCAAACTGTACAGATAATTTATGTTCGTTGGCTTATCGAACGAAATGCCAAGGTTGGCAATTTGTGTGTATTGCATAAGCACATCGTATTGCATTCGCGGTTTAAATATCACTTTGTCATGTAGCTTAAAACCTGAAACCATTTGCATAAGTAATTCGATAACATCGCCATTGCCGGCAATAATCAAAACTGCATTTTGCACTTGCTCCATTGCAGCAACTAATTCTTCGGCACCTCGATGAACATTAATTCCGTTTCCCTGAAGTATGATTACGAATTTATCGGCAGGAATATTATTTTCCTTCTTAAACAAATCAATATCTGTCACTTTTATTACCGGAGGCTGGAGCGGAATATTTCTTACTATGGCAAACTTATTTTTGTATTCATCATAAAATAAATTTGCTATGGACTCATTAACGGTAATAGTATACGCTAAGCGGGGTACAATAAAACGTTCAACGCTTTTCCAAATATTTTTAATAAAGGGTCGGTTTTCCAGTTCGGGCACTCCGGTGTAATATTCATGACTATCAAATACTATAGGGATGTTTTTTAATTTCGATACCAGATAATTGGGCAAAAGCGTATCCAGGTCGTTTGCAAACAATAAGTCTGCTTTTGTAAACAACAAAAACCAAAATAAACGCAATTGATAAGTAATATAAAACAAAGCACCTGAAGTAAACCAAAGCTTAAACCGTTTGGTGACATACGGCTGTTTAATATCGAATGAAGTTGGCAATTTGCGCCCTACAACTATAACGTGATATTGTTGTAAATGTAAAGTGATAGCGGTGCGGTGCACACGTTGGTCGGTACATAAATCGGATGTTACCGAAACGATGATGGTTTTTTCTTGCAATGTTTTCGCTTGAGAGGTTTGCAATAATACAAAACATTAAAACATATAAAAAAGTATACTGTGAAGGATTAATCTCTCAGGGTTGATCAATTTGCAGTAATCGCATTGAAGAAGATATTTTCAAAAGTGTTTACTCACAACACATTCTTTCATAAAGGCCATATTTTGAAAAAGTTAAATATCAGTGGCACATCAAAATCTCTCAGAGAAAAAAAAATATTATTTTATGAACACATGTAATCATGTTGATGAAAATTTTATTTTTACAAGCGCTAATTGTTCTAAAATGTATTTTGTGTTCTGTTTACTATTGATAAAAATTTGTAATAATGCACAATAAACTAACCGAAAATCAACTAACCAATTATAGTTTTAAAAATAAAAATCCATTGCAAATTAAAGGAGAATCAAAAAAGTATGTACATCAACATAAACTAAGCAAATAGTATCTTTTTTTTGTAATAGCGTTTTGGCTGAATTGGTTTTAGCAAGCCAGCTATTTTTATTCGCAAAAACATGCACAGTAATGAAAAAACAAAATGACAATATAGAAAACAAAAAAAGGAAGCAAACCGAAAAACCTTTAACACTAGCCCCTGAAGGAATAATAATCACCCCGAATGATAATGATATATCTAAAACTTTACCTGAATTAGAGTTACAATTGCAAGATTTAAAAGATCGCAATCAAGCACTTTTATCGGAAAAAGAAATGCTCACACTTGCTTGTGAAAATTACTCTGCCATGATCGATTTTGCATCGCCATGCTTACTGTCACTTTCACAAGAAGGCTTTATCATTGACCTTAATGCCGCAACGGCTGCTTTGCTGGGCAAAAACCACAAAGAGTTAGTGGGCGACAAATTTGAAAAGTATCTATCAGAAGAAACGTTTGCAGCTTTTAAATTATTTTTTAAAAAAATTTTCAATACTAAAACCCGGCACACCTGTGAGGCCATAATAAATACAAACGAAGACGATCAAAAGAAAATGCTCATTGTTGGGCAATTGAACGAAAAAGGCAATTTGTGCCTTTTAAACTTAACCGATACTACTCATCAAATTGATTACGAAAACAAAGTGAACCAATTAAGTGAGTTTGAAGACAGATTAATTGATTCGCTTCAGGATGGTTTTGCTATCATTAATACGGAGGGAATTCAAACACTTGTGAATTCATCATTTTGTAAAATGACAGGCTTTAGCAAGGAAGAACTGATAGGAATAAAGCCGCCATATCCTTATTAGCCAAAGGAAGAGTACGGAAAAATATTTACTGCCTTTCAAGGTCCCTTGAGGGAAAATATTTATCGTTTCGATCTTGTTTTTTGCCGCAAGAATGGCCAACGATTTCCGGTCATTGTTTCTTCGGTACCCATTAAAAACGAACATGGACAAACAATAAGTTATGCAGGTACTATTGCAGATGTCACTACCATAAAACGAACAGAAAAGGCTTTAAAAGAGAATGAAGAGCGATATAGATTATTAGTTGAAAATGCCCCCGAAGCACTTGTGGTTGTAGATATGGATACTCAAAAATTTGTAGCGTAAGTAATAGCGCTGCAGAACTTTTCAAAATGTCGAAGGAGCAACTTTTCGAAATGGGCGTAAAGAAATTAGTCCAGAATATCAGCCTGACGGAAGCTTGTCGGCTGATGTAGCAATGGAAAAAATTAACGAAGCCATTAATGGAGGCAAGCCATTTTTTGAATGGATGCATCGGGATAGCGAAGGTGTTCTTATACCTTGCGAAGTCAGGTTAATAAGACTAACATTTGGAAACAAAATGCTCATTCGTGGAAGCATTCATGATATAAGCGAGCGTAAAAAAAGAGAGCGGCTATTGCGTGTGCAATTTACTACGGCACATGTGCTTAGCCAATCGGAAACTATTGAAGAATGTGCTACAAGAATTTGCAATTCTATTGTCAAAAATCTGGAATGGGATTTTGCTTCATTGTGGATGTATGATGATACCGATCAACAGTTACATTACTCTAATTGTTGGTATGCTTCAACACCCCTTATAAATAAATTTGGCCAGGTATCGCAGTCATTTAGATTCAGCAAAGGAGTAGGTTTGCCGGGACAGGTTTTAGAGAGTGGCGAATCCTTATGGATAAAAGACATACAAAGTCATCATAATTTTCCACGGGCAAAACATGCTATGGATGCGGGTTTACATGCAGCATTTGCATTCCCCATACAGAGTAACGAAAAAACAGCAGGGGTATTTGAAGTATTCAGCAAGGAGGTAAAAGCACCTGACGAAGCCATGCTTACGATGTTTGATGCTATAGGTAAACTTATTTGTCAATTTATTTTGCGTAAAAGAGCCGAACTAGAAATAAGAAAATCGAACGAACGATATAAAGGACTATTAAATAATATTGGCGCAGGGGTTGTGATACACGCACCCAATACTTCCATTATTAATTGTAATCCAAAAGGATTAGAATTGCTTGGATTAAACACAGAGCAAATAACCGGGAAAATGGCTATGGATCAGGAATGGAAATTTTTGGATGAAAACAATAATCCTTTACCATTAGATAAATATCCAGTAAACCAAATTATTACAAGCCAAAAACCCCTTGCAAACTTTATTGCCGGTATTAATCGTCCTGTAACTCACGATGTAATTTGGGTGAGAGTAAACGGGTTTCCTGTATTAGACAATAGTGGTGAACTTATAGAAATAGTAATTAGCTTTATTGATATTACCGAAAGCAGATTAGCCGAACAAGAACTTAAAAACAGCGAAAGTTTTTTAAAAGAAACTCAGCAGATTGCTCACCTTGGTGTTTACATATTAGATGTTGAAAACGGAACGTGGACCGCTTCGGAAATACTTGAAGATATTTTGGGCATCGATGCCAATTATGAAAAAACATACGAAGGTGGGCAAGAAATTATACAACCACAGTGGCGCAAAATGGTGACCGATTATTTCACAGCAGAAGTAATTGGTAATAGAGAAAAGTTTGATTTGCAATACAGAATTATTCGCCCCAATGATAAAGAAGAGCGTTGGGTGCATTGCGTTGGTGATTTAAAATGGAGTGACGATAATAAACCGCTAAAACTGGTAGCCACAGTTCAAGATATTACTGTTATAAAGCAATCGGAAATGCTTTTAAAACAAAAAAACGAGGAGCTTGAAATTGCAAAAGCCAAAGCCGAAGAAAGCGACAGGTTAAAGTCAGCCTTTCTTGCCAATATGAGTCACGAAATTCGTACCCCTATGAGTGGCATACTTGGCTTTGCCGATTTGCTAAAAACTCCAGGCCTCACTGGCGACCAACAACAAAATTATATTCGAATAATCGAGAAAAGCGGTGCCCGCATGCTCAACATCATAAACGATATTATTGACATCTCGAAAATAGAATCGCATTTGATGGAAGTGAACATTCAGCAAATAAATATCAACGAACAAATAGAATATGTATATCATTTTTTTAAACCCGAAGTGGAGGCAAAAGGAATGAAATTATATTTACGAAACTCTTTGGCAACTAAAGACTCCATATTAAAAACAGATAAAGAAAAGTTTTTTGCCATCCTTACAAACCTTGTAAAGAATGCCGTAAAATTTACCAACACAGGGTCGATTGAGATGGGGTACATTATAAAAAATAATGATGCAAAAGAGGAACTGCAATTTTATGTCAAAGATACCGGCATTGGCATCCCCAAAGAAAGACAAGGCGTTATTTTTGAGCGCTTTGTACAAGCCAATATAAAAAATAAAATGGCATTGCAGGGAGCCGGTTTAGGGCTTTCAATTGCCAAAGGTTATGTAGAAATGTTGCAAGGAAAAATATGGGCCGAAAGCGAAGTTGGCATAGGTTCCACTTTTTATTTTACACTACCATATAACAAAGAACCCAAAAAACCAACTGAGCAAAATATTTTGCCGGCAGAAAAAACTTACAATCGCATCAGTAATCTAAAAATTTTGTTGGCCGAAGATGATGAGATTGCCGAAATGCTTTTTGATTTGTCGGCTAAACCATTTTTTAAAAATATTATTAAAGCCCGTAATGGAATTGAAGCAGTAGAAACTTGCCGCAATAATCCTGATATTGACATTGTGCTGATGGATGTGCAAATGCCACTGATGGACGGGCATGAAGCTACCCGCAAAATACGTGAATTTAATAAAGATGTAGTAATCATTGCCCAAACGGCATTTGGGCTTGCAGGTGATAGAGAAAAAGCACTTGAGGCCGGATGCAATACTTACATAGCCAAGCCATTTCGGATTATTGAATTATTGGAATTAATACACGATTACTTTAATTAAAAATCTCATTGGAAATTTATTTTTCTTCTGAAAAATATAAGTTTACCATTTTCCGAAAATAAAAAACAGAAGAAATTAAACGAAATTTTACCAGGAGCACGATAGAGGTTCCTCTATGATTTTTAGTTTTCAGGAAATCAACATTCCAAAAAAGGTAAAAATAACGATTTTATATTATTCGCTTTTCAATAGCTTTCATAACTGCATCTACACCCGAGTGCACTTTAAGCTTTTCATAAATATGTTTTGTATGTGTGTTCACCGTTGAATATGAAATGTTCAATGTGTCGGCTATTATTTTATAACTGTGTCCTACACTCAACAGCTTTAGTATTTCAACTTCACGTGTACTCAAATCTACCCTTTCATTTTCTTTGCTAGCCTGCGGCAGTATTAAGTCGAGCACATGTCGTGCTACCGATGGCGACATGGGGGCACCCCCATCATTCACCTCGATGATGGCTTCAATAATTCCGGCAAGATGTCTCTTCAAAACATATCCATTAGCACCCGCACACATGCAGGCTATCACTTTATCATTGTTTTCAAATACAGTTTGCATGATCACTTTTATTCGGGGGAAATATTTGCGAATAATTAATAATCCTTCTATTCCGCTTACATTGGGCATTTCAATATCCATCAATACCACATTGGGCATGCAGTTATTTATATTATCCATCAAACTGGAACAATCGGCAAAGGTGCCAACACACGCCATTTTTGGCTCGGCATCAATCAAAAGCTTTAATCCTTCGCGATGGATATCGTTATCATCGAATACTGCAACCTTAATTTTTTTCATGCCCAAATATGAAAACTAATTGTTAATTGTTGCAAATATTTTGAATGTATTTACGAATATAATTTGACTTACAATTTTTGTTAAACGTGTTACCTTTTCAATTTAAATATTGTATAACAATTGCGCTTTTTACAGGCGCATTTAATAAAATTGCACGTCAAAATATGTAGAACTAAAAAAGGCTGATTCTTAATACATGCAAATGCTACTTTATAAATGGTTGAACTAATAGATATGCACCACATTTTTTGATACTAAAGTTTATTTCAATGGTTGATTGGCCATTGAACATTAAAAGCTAATTATCGTTAATGAGAAAAACCACAATTGATTGTATTGGAATATATTTTTTTCGTCACTATTTGCATTTAAGCAATGCAAACCTTTGTTTATAAGTGTTTGCATAATAATAAGCCCCTTGCTTTAAAATGGGAAGTAAAAAGTTAGGGATGCCAATATCCCTATATTTAGGGATTGTAGGTTTAAAATTGCCATCCCATCTTTGCTGCATCTCAAAACCTCGTAATTTTTTTCATTCTTAAAAACCAACAGGGTTTGAAACATTTTCTTCATAAGGGGAATCTAATATGAATCGGCACTTGCATTAGTGCTAACAAGTGCAGATTCATTAATTTTTGCATTTTTTTTCTCCTTATACAAACAAATAATACTTTCAGAAAAAAACCTTGACTAATCCCAATCAGAATCCCGCTCGCAAGAGGGGGATTTTTTTATTCCGCATATTAATCTTAACTCTTACATAAAATAACACAATAATAAAACCCAAGTTGCTTCTTTAAAATAAGTTGATTCAACTTTTATTGGTGGGCATCAGCAATTTAAGTTTAGAATTGTTTGTGATTCTTATTAAATAAGCTCTACAGAATAAATTCGGCCAAAAAAATTAGGGATGCCAATATCCCTATAATTAGGGATTGCGGGAATAAAATTTCACCTCCATATTTGCACCATCTCAAAACAAAGTCCTTTTAACGTAAATGAAAACAAACTTGTTTTGACACACTTTCTTCAGAAGGGGAATCTAGAATGAATCGGCACTTGCTATAGTGCTAACAAGCGCTGATTCATTTTTTTAAATGACTTTACCATTTCTAAACGAACAATACTTACAAAAAAGAGCCTGAACTAATCCCAATCAGAATCCCACTCTCAAGAGTGGGATTTTTTTTTATACATTTTTTTATCTATACACTTTCAAAATATACTAAGAGTAGTTAGATTTTCGAATGAAAATATAACGTACTCTTAGTAATGCCGAATAACTTCGATAACTTGTTTTTTCAAAACCTAAGTTGTTTCGGTATATAGCATATTAAAAAAAGTATACTTACAAATAGAAACTGGAGATTGAATAATAAAACTTCTAAATAAGTGTGAGAAAAAAATCGGGAAGGTATTCAGAAAAGTAAAAATTACTTGGTGATTTACTTTGCGCAATGCTTCTAAGTAGGCAGCTGCTAAATAATTTTCTTTTGCACTGCTTTCATCACTGCATCAACCACCGAATGAACCTGAAGCTTATCGTATATGTGCTTGGTATGAGAGTTTATAGTTGAGTAAGAAACATCTAACTTATTTGCAATCATTTTATAGCTATGCCCGTGGCTTAATAATTTTAAAATTTCAAGTTCGCGTGCGCTTAAATCAAGCTTTACGTTTTCAATTTTCGATTTCGGATCATAAGTTGTAGCACCTGCCATGCCAGGGCCGGTGACATAGGTACGCCACCATCGCACACCTGCATTATGCCTTCGACAAGTTTTTCGGGCGAGGTTTTTTTCAGCAAATATCCATCGGCCCCGGCACACATCGATGCAACTACCTTTTCGTTGTTCTCGAAAACCGTTTGCATTATTACTTTTATTTTTGGATAGTATTTTTTAACCAACAACAATCCTTCTATACCACCTACATTGGGCATTTCAATGTCCATCAAAATTACATCGGGTAATATATTACGCACATGCTCTACCACATTTGTACAATCGGGAAAAGCACCAACGCAACACATGTTTGGTTCTGAGTCGACAAGCATTTGCAAGCCAACCCTAAACAAATCATTATCGTCAAATACAGCTACTCTGATTTTTTCCATATGCAAATATGTAAACTATATTTCATATGATGGCATCCCTAATTATAGGGATGCCGTGTAACTTATGTTGTAACATCCATCGAAAAAATAATTTCCGTTCCCTTGTTTACTTCCGAACCTAATTTAAATTCTGCATTTATTTCATCGGCACGTTGTTTCATGTTGCTAAGCCCTGTGCCACCTCCGCTGAGTTTGAGAATTCCGTTGTAGCCATTTTTCTTTTTGTATTCTTCAGTAGAAAACCCCAACCCATCATCTTTTATTATCAAGCTCAATTTTTTTCCGTTAATCGAAAAAATTACATTCACATTTTTGCATTGTGCATACTTTACGCAATTGTTGATTGCTTCTTTAAAAATCAAATAAATATTTTTCCTTTCAATCATTGACAAATTCACGTTATCGAAATTGCCTATCACCTCGAAATTTAATGTTGCTTGTGTTTGCTCTATTGATTGTGAAGCATAATCGCGCATACGGTTTATTATATTTTCAAACTTGTCGTTTCGTGTTCCTATACTCCATACAATATCATTTATCGACTCGTGTATACTGGTGGTAGTGGTCTTTATTTTTTGCAACAATGCCGAACTCTCCTCGGGATTGTCTTTCATCTTTTTTATGGCAACATCACCATACAAGGCAATGCTGCTTAGCGATGAACCTACTTCATCGTGCAAATCGCGCGATATACTGTTGCGCATTTTTATTATTCTTTTTTGTTGCCTGTTGCGGTAGTAATAAATTACCATGGCAAAAATATTTGCAAGCAAAACCATTACAGCAATTAAAAACCAGCGTTGGCGCTTTGAAGCATTCAATTCCAGTTCTTGTATACGTGCTTCCTTGTTGTTTATGCTGGCTGTGTTTTTCAATTCTAGTTCGGCCACCAACTCATTACTTTGTATTTTAAAAATAGAATCTTTCAAAGCATTATTATTTTGCAAAGCATCGAAAGCATTTTTATAATTCCCCATTAGCCGGTAACAGTTTGAAAGAGATGAATACGAATTTTGCAATCCATTTAAATCACCTATTTGCTGCTTTATGGCGATGGCTTGTTGCAAAAAAGTTTCTGCTTTTCGCAATAAATTCGTTTTCGACTTCAGCGAGTCGGGCAAATTTTTTGTAACTGAGTCTTGCACTATCATAAGATAAGTTTCGGCCATATTGCTATAACCGCGGGCTGTGTTGTTTTTATCTTTTAACGCAACAAAAATTGGTTGTGCTATGTTATGGTACATCAAAGCTTTTACATACTCACCTTTCTTTGAATAGGTATTGCCAATATTACTATTTACTAATGCTTTGCTATTTTTATTTCCAATATCGGTGTAAATTTCCAGAGCAACATTATAATGGAATAAAGCAGAGTCATAGCGATTAAGTTTATCATGTATGAGTCCTATATTTAAGTTGATATTACCAACGCTGTTTACATCGTGCATTCTGCTTTGAATAACAAGTGCTGTGTTGTAATAATTTAATGCTAAATCATATTTTTTTTGATGGTAGTAATTCAACCCAATATTCACCATCAATTTTCCCAGTGTAACGCTATCATTAATAGACAATGCTATTTTGCGTGCATCATTGTAACATACAAAAGCAGTAATATAGTCGCTCTTGCTGTTGTAAAGCAATCCAATATTGTTGAGTACCAAAGCCATATTTGAGCTATCGTGTGTCTCGGTATAATATTGAAAAGCAAGACGCTGATACACCATGGCAGTATCGTAATTCGACATTGATTTGTGTGCGAGTCCTTTAAGCATGTAGCACTTTGCCATTCCCTTAGGCCAGTTTATTTTTTGTGAAAGCTTCAATGCTTCATCACTACAAATGATACAAGTATCAGGGTTGTTTTTTATGTACAAACCTGCAATACCAATTAGAGCATTAATTTTTGTAGTGTCCGTAGTGGTGCTTTTATAAATATGCATCAATGAATCCAAAGCGCGGGCACTCGCATTCGATTGGCAAAAAACTGTGCCTTCAATTGCAAAAAGAAAAAAAACAAAAAAACAAAATCGCTTTATAAGCATGGAGGGGAATCTAAATTCGAAAGCAATGTACACACTTATACTAAGAGTAGTTAGATTTTCGAAAGAAAAAATAACGTACTCTTAGTAATCCCGAACAACTTTTATAGCTTGTTTTTCCAAAACATAAGTTGTTTCGGCATAAATTAAATGATATAACATAAAAATATATTGTCGAAATTTTCATTGCCATATCTCATTTACAAATGGTGAATACATGCTTTCGTAGGAGAAAAAAAGAATTAAGTGATGTAAATACTTAAACACTTTTCCATTTTTTATAAAAAAAACTAATCACAACAAAACATTTTGCATCCCTAATATTAGGGATGCCATATCCCTAATATTAGGGATTGTGGAATCGATTTCCGTTTTAAATATTTGAGCACCTAAAAAAGTGACATTTTAATTCCTTGATAAAAATTGCATTTCTGGCTCATTACTAAAAGGAAAATTTTAAGCCGAAGTTGTAAGTTTTATAGAGAACAAAATTTTTGCTTTTATCGAAATTCAGAATTTATTTTGAATTTCGATAAGAGAAGAATGTACATGAGTAATGGGGCTGCATGGGTAATAGTGCCAAAAAAAAAGAGTTCTAAATAATATAAATTAATATTTAAAAAATTTCAAAAAAATGTTGAACAAAGTAAAATCCCGCAATTCGGGAAGAAAAACAAGAATGATTCTCGCATTAGCCGCAAGTGTTGTGGCTTTGCAAACGCAAGCGCAATGGACTACTACAGGAACTATGATACGTCCTGTAACATTGACAAACAATGTGAGTATTGGTACAACAGTTAATGGTGCCAATTTGTATGTAGAAAAAAGCACAGCTGTAACTCTGGGCATTAAATCGACAACAGCCGGTGCAACTATGTTTATGGATAAAGGTAGTGCAGCATCAAATGCCGCATTCGCATATAGGTTGCAAGGAGTAACACAATGGAACAGCGGTATGCTTGGTGGTAATAATTTTTCGATACGCGATGTTCCTGCCAACACTTTTCCACTTGTTATACAACAAACCACAGGCAATGTAGGATTGGGAACCTTGACACCCGCTGCAAAACTTGATGTAATAGGTAATGTAAAAATTACAGATGGTACTCAGGCTGCCGGTAAAGTTTTAACTTCTGATGCAAATGGATTGACATCATGGCAATCAATTTCAATTCCAGCTGAAACCGATCCTAAGGTGGGAACTTTAGCTGCTAACAAAGTTCCAAAATGGAATGGTACTACTTTGCAAGATGGAGCAATAACAGATAATGGAACAAGCGTTACAATTGACCTGCCCCAATTTAATTATGCAACTGTTAACAATTACGGAGGCGGATTGAAGGTAAATAATCCGTTTACCAATAATGAATCGGCAATTTTAAGAGCTACCAATGGCGGGCCTTTGTATCAGGCTACTTGTGAGTTGCAAAATCTGGTTGGGTATGTATATCTTCAATCGCCTCAGGGAAATGCCGGTGATACTTCAATGTTAACCACTTCGGGCGACATGTGGTTTAGAAACGGTTCAGGAACTGTAAATATGGCCATCAAAAAAACAGGCAATGTAGGGATTGGAACAACTACACCTGATCGCCCATTGGTAGTTAGAAGTGCAGACAATACACTCAATAGTCAGGTTTCAGAGTTGGCAAATGGAATTGGAGATGCTAATTTTCACTTAGTAGCAACTAAAGGAGCAACAACCAATAATCAGGGCGATATCATGACTAGACTGGGTTTGGCTTACGGTGATAATGGTGCTTCAGTCGATGGCTCCTTCATTCGTTTTCATCGTGGCATTGGTGGTAGTGATGGATCAACCAGTTTTTCTTCTGGTGCTGATGTAGAGAGAATGAGAATAACCTCAACTGGCAGAGTAGGTATTGGAACAACAGGACCAGGTGGTCAGTTTGAATTGAGCTTAGATCAGGGTCGCAAACCTTTAACCAACACCTGGACAATTGTTTCTGATGCAAGATTGAAAAACATTGATGGTGCTTACTCAAAAGGCTTAAAAGAAATAATGCAGTTGAATCCAATTGCTTATCACTATAAAAATGTAGGCGAACGTAAATTTGAAGAGCAGGTTTTAAATACACAGGCAGTTGGTTTTACAGCACAGGATGTTCAGAAAGTATTTCCTGAAGCTGTTGGTACTGATGCTGATGGCTATCTGAATCTGAATATCCATTCAATAATAATAGCGCAGGTAAATGCTATTAAAGAATTGGGCGCACAAAACGAAGTTAAAGATGCAAAGATTGCAGAATTGCAAAATGAAAATGTTTCTATGCATGCTGAATTAAACGATATGAAACAATGTGTTCAATCTCTTTGTGCAAACAACGAATCAAAAACTCAAAACTCAGAACTAAAAACTGAAAACACATTGTTCCAAAACCAGCCAAATCCATTCAATCAAACTACAGTAATTTCTTATCAATTGTTGAGCGATGCTAAAAATGCTTCGATAGTTATACGCGGTTTGAATGGCGAAGAGTTGAAAACGGTTACATTGAGCAGTACTGGCAAAGGACAGGTAACAATTAATGCCAACCAACTTGCACAAGGTACTTATACGTATACACTTATAGTTAACGGCAAAAGTGTTGATACTAAGTTGATGGTAGTCACGAAGTGAGGTTATTGAGTTATTGAGTTATTGGGTTGTTTTGATTGAGAGTCATAGAATTGAAATGCTGAGGAACGAAGCATCTCTGCCAGAAATTGGGGATGGTCATTGAGGATGGTGAATTGTCAATGGTGAATTGTGAATTTCAATTATTGATTTTTAATTTGTCAATTATTATTTTTAGCCATTGTTTGTGTCCCCACAAACAATCTCTTGCTTCATTTTTAATTCTAAATTTCTGTGTCATTCTCATCATTCCAATTTCTTTATGACTTCTGAATAATCAACTTTATCAAAAAGGAAAAAAACATTCCTAATCCAAAAAAAATCCTACTCCTGTGAGTAGGATTTTTTTTGTTTAATATTTTGCACATTCATCGTATTCAAAAAATTCTGTAATACTATTTTTTACAATACCAAAAAATTCTTATCCCTAATATTAGGGATTGTGGAATCGATTTCTGTTTTAAATATTTGCCGCACCTAATAGTACCATTTTAATTCCGCTAATAAAAAGTTGCCTTCTTCGCTCACTACCGAACCGGAAATTTTAAGCCGAAGTTGTAAATTTTATAGAGAACAAAATTTTAATCCTATGGAAATTTGAATTTGGATAATAGGAGATTACACATGAAAAATGTTGCTGCATGGGTTTTCGTACTGATAAAAAAAAGAGTTCTAAATAATATAAATTAATATTTAAAAAATTTCAAAAAAAATGACAAAAACAAAAATGATTCTCGCAATTGCCGCAAGTGTTGTGGCATTGCAGGCGCAAGCCCAATGGACAAAAACAGGTGCTGTAATTGCCCCTACAGTATTAACCGACAATGTGAGTGTAGGCACTACCGTAAATGGTGCCAACATCTATGCACAGAAAACAGGTGCCGTTAATCTTGGTATTAAATCTACTACGGCTAGCGCAACCATGTTTATGGATAAAGGTGTTGCTACTGCAAATGCGGCTTTTGCGTACAAAACGCTTGGCACCACTTTATGGAATAGTGGCATGTTGGGCAACAATAATTTTTCTGTTAAAGATGTTGTGGCCAATACATTGCCACTGGTAATTTTGCAAACTTCGGGCAATGTTGGTATTGGTACCAACACACCTAGCGAGCGATTGCATTCGGCAGGTACTATTCTCATAAGCCCAAGAACCATGACAGCGGGAGAAAACGTATTTCTAAAATTTGCCGACCCCGATGGTGGAACACCCCCCATGCAAATACGTTATACCGATGCCGGTTATGCTAACTTGACTGTGAGTGGTGGCACTTTTGGAATTGGCATCTCGGACCCAAACTGGAAACTTGCTGTGAGAACACCTGCTGCTACCAATGCGCTTTTCTTAAATGATGGTACCGGTGGCGATTTATCAACTTTAATACAATTGCAAAATGGCGCTGGCTCGGCATGGAACAATGGTGTGGGTGGTGCCGGAAATGGCCTGGGACTTACAAATAACGAATACTATATTGAGCAAGCAGGTGTTGGGGCCAGATTGCTTATAAATACTGCTGGCAATATAGGTATAGGTGTAAATAATCCTGTGGTAAAGTTGCATGTTGATGGCCGCATGAGAGTAGATGCGTATGGTGTAGGTTATGAGCATGTTGATGCCACAAACTCCGTTTCGGTAGGTACCTATGCCGATGAACTTGGCGGATGGATTGGAACAAATTCTAATCATAACTTACATTTCTACACTAATTTTAGTTATCCACATATGACGCTAAATACCACAGGCGATTTAAGCATTGGTGCTAATGCTGCTACAGGTTATAAACTTACAGTTGCCGGTAAAATTATTTGTACCGAATTGAAAGTTCAGCTGCAACCATTTCCCGATTATGTTTTTGCAAAAGACTACAATTTGTTAACTATTGATGAAGTAGATCAACACATTAAAACCTACAACCGTTTACCCGGTATGCCAAGTGCCTGCGAAGTAGAAGAAGGTGGAATGAGTGTTGGTGAAATGACAGGTAAAGTAGTTGAGAAAGTAGAAGAGAATACGCTTTATATTATTCAATTGAGCAAAGAAAATAAAGAGCTTAAAGAACAACTAAAATCAATACAGGCACAACTTGATTTATTGAAGAAATAATTATTTCATTTTGAAAAAGTTTTCACATTTCAAACAATTTAAAACAAAAACAAAATGAAAAGAAAAATAATTCTAACACTGCTTGCCTGCATAACAACCGTATACATTTACGGGCAGGCAACAGAGACAAAGCCAAAGCCGGTAGAGCAGTTGATTAACAAACTACAATTGCAAAACGAAATTTTTTATCCTATAGTTGTTTTCGCCAATCCTGAAAGCAAGGTAGAAGCAGGCATAGGACCTTATACTGAACTGAAAATCGATAATCAAAAATTGAAAGCTGCGTTCGAGGCCAATTACAAATCGATACGCTTGATGATACCTGCCGGAAACAACAAAACAATTGCTGTGCTACTTACGCAGCACGATTTATATGGCAGCGATTTTGAACTCTCCATTACCGATGAATATGGAAAGCACACATCACCCATAAATAAGGGGCGATATTATTTTGGTCATGTAGAAAATGAAACGAATACACTGGCAGCAATTTCCATTTACGAAAACGAAATTGGCGGAGTAATTTCAAATAACGAAGGCAATTGGAACTTGGGCAAGCTCGAAAAATTTACCGATAAATATGGCTATTATAACGATGCCGATTTTAAGCTTCCTATCACTTTTAACTGCGAAACAAAAGACTTCGAATCAAACAATGCTAAAGGTGGTGGTGGTAACCAAACATTTACAACAAAGTACGAAGGCAATTGTGCCAAAATATTTTTTGATTGCAGTTTTTCGTATTATCAAAATAAAGGAAGCAATACTACCAATGTAACCAACTACACAAATAGTTTGTTCAATGTTATTAGCACTATCTACTATAACGATAGTATCAGCTTAGGCATTTCGGCTATACATATTTGGACAGTTGTAGATCCATTTGACCATAGCAGTGGTGGCAATGCACTAAACACTTTTCGTACCTATTACACAACCAATACATACCCCGGTAGTATTGCAGCATTGCTAAGCACAAGTATTGGTGGTGGTGGCGGTGTAGCGTATGTTGACCAAGTTTGCAGCCAGCAATGGGGTTATGGTATTAGCGGCATTGACGGCTCGGGCATCAATAATTTTCCTACGTATACATGGGATGTTAATTTGGTGGCACACGAGTGCGGCCACACACTTGGCAGCCCACATACACATTGGTGCGGTTGGGTAGGCGGCCCTATCGATAATTGCAATGTGTGCTGGGGCATTACCACCGATGGAGGCTGTGCCAATGGACCTGCACCACCAAACAATGGTGGCACTATAATGAGCTATTGCCATGGATGTACGCAAGGGGTAAATTTTGTGAATGGTTTTGGCTTTCAGCCATCGTCACGTATACGCAACAGCATAGCAAATGCCGGCTGTGTAAATGTTTGTACTTCTTGCAATACCAACCTTACACTTTCGGGCACGCATCTTTCAACAGAGCAACAAAGCTGGTGGGCTACCAATGAAATTATTGGTGTAAATGTTTTGCAGCAAAGCGGCAGCTATTTGAATTTTAATGCCGGTGTAGATGTCATATTGCAACCAAATTTCGAAGTGCTTGCCGGTGCTACATTTCATGCTTCGGTTGGATGTACACCTGTAGCGTTACCTCCAGTAATAATTAATAATGCAAAGGCGTTAGCAATAAAAGAATCTGTATTAGGTAATGATTTAGTGGTAAGCCCAAATCCATTTTCAAATCAATTAAGAGTGGCATTTGAATTGAATGATGCAGCTATGGTTACAGCAAGTATTATAGACCAAACAGGACGAGAAATACAACAGACAGTATTGAATCAACAAATGGAAAAAGGCCGGCAAGAAGTGAATATGAACACAAATAATATTTCGGCTGGCATTTACTTTTTAGTAGTGAGCATCAATAATGTTAAGTATACAAGAAAGATTATAAAGATGTGATCTCAAAAAAATAAATCCATTCCTAATCCAAAAAAATCCTACTCCTGTGAGTAGGATTTTTTTTGCATTATATTTTCACCACCATTCCAATAAAAAAGTCCGTTACACTATTTTTTACAATGCCAAAAAATCTTTATCCCTAATATTAGGGATTGTGGAATCGACTTTAGTTTTTAATATTTGCCGTACCTAATAGTACCATCATTAAGTCTTTAATAAAAGTTGCATTTCTGGCTCATTACTAAAAGGAAAATTTAAAACCGAAGTTGTAAGTTTTATAAAGAAAAAAATTTTTTTGCTTTTATCAAAATTGAGAATTGATTTTGAATTTCGATAAGAATAGAATACAAGTGCTGAATGTTGCTGATTGGGTATTGGTTCCAAAAAAAAGAGTTCTAAACAATATAAATTAATATTTAAAAAATTTCAAAAAATGTTGAACAAAGTAAAATCCCGCAATTCGGGAAGAAAAACAAAAATGATTCTCGCAATTGCTGCATGTGTTGTGGCTTTGCAGGCGCAAGCGCAATGGACAAAAACAGGTGCTGTAATTGCCCCTACGGTGTTAACCGACAATGTAAGCGTAGGCACTACCGTAAATGGTGCCAACATTTATGCTGAGAAAACAGCTGCTGTTAATCTTGGAATTAAATCTACTACTGCCAGTGCCACTATGTTTATGGATAAAGGAAGTGCTACTGCCAATGCAGCTTTTGCTTACAAAACTCTTGGAACAACCTTATGGAACAGCGGTATGCTTGGCAATAATAATTTTAATATTAAAAATGTAAGCCTCAGCACCACGCCATTACGAATTGACCTTGCTAACGATAACATGGCACTATGTACACAAGGCGGTAAGGTTGGAATAGGTAATGCTTCACCATCATTCAAACTTGATATTAGTGGTGACTGCCGCATTAATACCGCACCACAAAACACCACTTTCAATTCTTTGATACTTAACAGTAATACCACCGCAACCTCTTACGATAAGTACGAGCCATTGAAATTAATTAATACTGGGAATTTTGGAGGGGCAACAAATTCTATTGGTTTTTATGGTGGCTTTGGCAGTAGCAACACAGGTAAAATTACAAGTATATTGAATAGTAGTGGCAATGGAGCAGGTATGCTTTTTTCGGTGGGTGATAACAATTTGCTAATACAGCCACGCATGATGATTGATAATCAAGGAAGCGTGGGTATAGGCACCATAAGCCCAAGCGCGAAACTTACAGTGCAAACACAATCAGAAGTTTATGGAATTGTACACACGGATGGCACTGTTAAAATGGGAACTTACATTGGTTTAAATGTATATAATAACTTAGCCGGTGGATGGCTTGGCACAGAATCCGATCACCCATTGTACTTCATGACCAATAATAATTGGCCGCAAATAACACTGTTGCAAAATGGCAATGTGGGTTTTGGCTCATCGAACCCACATGCCCAATTGCAGTTTGATAATGGTTTGAATAACCGCAGAATTGTACTTTGGGAAGGTGTCGATAACGAACACCAATTTGCAGGCTTTGGTATGAATGCCAATACACTTCGATATCAAGTAGAACATTTGGGCGGCAACCATGTTTTTTATGCGGCAGTAGATTCCACATCAAGCAACGAGCTAATGCGCATACAAGGCGATGGCCGTGTTGCTATAGGTGGTGATGCAAGTAGCAACTATAAGCTTACGGTGCGTGGTAGTATTATCTGTACCGATTTGCGGGTGCAGTTGCAACCATTTCCCGATTATGTATTAGCCAATGATTACAAATTGCTTCCACTTAATGAATTGGAAAATTATGTAAACAAAAATAATCATCTGCCTGGTATGCCAACAGCCACTGAGGTAGAGGAGCAAGAAGTAACGGTAGGTCAATTGCAAATGAAATTAGTTGAAAAAGTAGAAGAACTTACCTTGTATGTAATAGAGTTGAATAAAGCGAATGAGCAATTGAAAAATAATAATGCTGCATTGGTTGAGCGAGTAAAATTGTTGGAAAAAAAATAAATCTGACGGCATAGGCCACTACCGTTGGTAGCGGTGCAAAGCGTGAGGGATGGCAGCGTATATCCTTTTGTTTTACCGGGTGATTTGTGAGGACACAAACCTCTTAAAACAAAAGATAGTAGCGTACAGCCCGACCTCGAAAAAAGGCAAAAATAAAAAACACGATTTTTTTCGGGGGCACGCCCAAATTATTTTAAACAAACAAAAAACTCAAAAACAGAAATGAAAAAAATAATATTAATAATAATGTGGTGCTGCATGTACATGCACATGTCGGCCCAAGAGCGCAACTTTAGGCGCGATTTAAGTGATATAAAAGTAGGCGACAGCTTTGATTCGATATGCAAAGTGTATGATGCCTGGTACGAGACCAATGGCAAACAACGTGGCTCGGGCTATGTGCAATATAGCAGGTGGAAACATGATACACAAATGCGATTGGATGGCAACAAACGGATTATAAACTCAACGGCTAAAACGTGGGAATCATACTATGCGCATGAGCTTGCAATAAAAAATAACGCATCACAAAAAGCAATGATGGCACCGGTAGCAAATTGGCAATCGATGGGGCCTACTAATTTTACGCTTGGGCTTACAGGTTATGCTGGTGGTATAGGCCGTGTAAATACGGTAGCATTTCAAGGCAACTCGTTTGGTGCATCGGAGTTTTGGGTAGGTACGCCCGCTGGTGGTATATGGAAAACAAATACCGGTGGCAACTCATGGAATAGCATTAGCAATGGGCTGCCGGTATTAGGCGTAAGTGGAATATGTGTGCATCCTACAATCAGTAACACTATTTATATTCTTACCGGTGATGGCGATGGAGGCAATACAAAATCTGTAGGTGTGCTTAAGAGTATCAATGGTGGCCTTACATGGAACACAACAGGATTATCTTTTACGGTTGTGCAGCAGGTAAATGGATACAAACTAATGATGGACCCTACTAATTCAAATGTGTTATATGCTGTAACATCGTTTGGCGTTTACAAAACCGATAATGCCGCATCAACCTGGACGTTAGTTCTTGCAGGCAATGCGCGCGATGCAGAGTTTAAACCGGGTAATTCGTCAACCGTATATTGTGCGATAGATACCGTAGTAAAATATAGCACCAATAGCGGCAGTACTTGGAACACGGCTGCAGGCTTGCCAGGTAGCAACATAGCGCGTATAGCCATAGCGGTTAGCCCAGCCTCACCAAATAGAGTATATGCTTTGCTGGGCCAGGCAGGTAAGATTGGTGGCTTTAGAGGCTTTTATGTTTCTAATAATAGTGCAGCAAATTTTAGTTTCAAGTCGAATTCACCTGCTATATTATGCGCGCAAGACGATGGCAGCAGTGGTGATAGCGCGGCACAAAGTGGTTATGATTTAGCATTGGCAGTGCACAATACCGACCCATCAATTGTAATGGTAGGCGGTATAAATGTATGGCGAAGTGTTGATACCGGAGCTACATGGACATTATCATCGCACTGGGTGCAAAATGCTAACGATACAAATTATGTGCATGCTGATATTCACGATTTAAAATTTACAGATGGTGATAATGTATTGTATGCATGCAGCGATGGGGGAATTTTTCTAAGTACCAATAATGGCAGCACTTGGGAAGATATAAGTACGGGCTTAAATATTTCGCAATATTACTCTATTGATGTATCGCAAGGCAATAATAATTATGTAATGGCCGGTGCGCAGGATAATGGCTGCAACTATATTGATGTAGGTGCTAATACCAACTTACATGTAAAAGGGGCCGATGGTATGCAAGTGGCCATACAACCATCCAACAAAGATGTAATATATTATAGCTGGCAAGGTGGTGGCATATTTAGAAGCGATAGTGGTGGTACATCGGCATTGGAAAGCTACATTAGTCCACCAAATTCGGGTGATGGTTTATTTTTTACGCCCTTCATATTAGATAAACAAAATGAAAATAGATTGTATGCCGGGTACCGAAAAATATTCCGTAGTAATGATAAAGGCGATACTTGGAATGCCATAACAGATAGTTTACCATACCTTGTTTCGAAACTTGCGCTCAGCACAATCAATAACCAACAAATGATACGGGTAATTCAATACAGTTGGATAGACCGCACTGCAAATGCATTGGCTGCTTTGCCAACTTTTACTTTTGTAAACGATACAGATATTGCCTTCCCAATTACAAATGTTGTGTTTAGCGAACGCAATGCCACTCAAGCTTTGCTAACAATGGGAGGATATAATCCGAATAAAAAAGTAGTGTATAGCAACGATGGTGGGGTTACTTGGATACCGTTAAATACGGGTTTGCCAAATGTGCCCATAAACTGTGCGGCATTTCATCCCTCTTATAATAATTATCTTTTTGTAGGTACAGATGTGGGAGTGTATATGTATGATTTGAATACAAGCGGCCCATGGACAGCCTACAACAATGGTTTGCCCAATGTAATTGTAACCGACTTGAAAATATATGCAGCAACTAATACTTTAGTAGCGGGCACTTATAGCCGCGGCTTATGGCGCACACCGCTTCCTCAACTTTGTTTGGGCAACTTGTTTCTTGATAATACAAGCCCATCTTCGGCTGCAGAGTACTGGCATGGTGCGGGCACCGTTACCTCTACCGATAATATGACGTGGGGCAATGGCGCAGCAGTTACCTATAAAGCACAAACGTATATTCAGTTAAATCCAGGATTTTTTGTTGGCAATAGCATGACTTTTAATGCAAATATAGAGGGATGTGCCATTAATAATTTGCTATCGAAGCAAACAGGTACACTGGCAGGGCCAATGGTAAGCGAATATGAAGCAAGCCGAACAAACAAGGATAATGAATATAAATTGGAACCGTTTGAAATTTATCCTGTACCGATGAATGATTATTTTACTACAAGTTTTATTTTAGAAAATGCCTCGTCTGTAACCATAACCATATACGATGTTACCGGAAACAAAATAAAATCGATTTTACAAAACGAAAAACTGGAGCCGGGCGTTTATAAATTTGATACTGAAGCGGCTGATATATCTCCTGGTATTTATGTTATAAAAATTGAAACCAAAGAAGGTGAAAAATCACGGAGGATTACTAAGTTGTAGAAAGAACATTGTCAATAGTTAATAAAAAAGGCGAGTCGTTAGATTCGCCTTTTTTGTTTTTAAATGTTTGTTGTTCTCTCTATCCCAAATTCTGGAATAGAAGGTGAGCAACAATCCGAACTATCTGCAATATTTGGGTTAATCCCACTTTAGAAAATCACCCATTTTGTGAAACACATTGGAACCAAAAGGGTTGATTTTATTAATCATTTTGCAATTAATAATTTCAATGGAATAATTTGGGTTAAACACTAAAGGTTCCTCTTTAAAAAGTGGGTATAGTTAAGAATTGAATTTGTCGGTCTTGTAAATTTCAAATACAAAACGTCAGAAATGTTGAAAATTTAAAGCAATGAATTAAATCCTTGGTTTTGATTTTCCTTTATCTGCCTACCGAGAATATTGATAAACCTTTTTGTTTAACCACTCTGTGGTTAGGCTTCCTTCATTTGCTTCACTACCCGAATTTCATTCGGGGTTATTCATGTTTAACCACTTCGCGGTTGTTGTAATTTTTCTTCCTTTTATTTCCCCACAGAGAATGACGAAGAACCACATGAAATAAGAAAAACAATAATTTCGGCACACTTTGTTTTTCGAAAAAAGATTTGCCATAGTATTATGGATTAGGGTAAAAATAATTTAGGTTGAAAATACTCACCCGCAGATAACGTAGATTTTCGCAGATTGAATACCGCAGATTTTTTAATGCAGCAAAGGAGAATCTATTTGCGCTAATCTGCGATGCAATTTATCTGCGCTAATCTGCGGGAAAAAATACTTGCCCGCTGATACCGCAGATTTTTTGTGTGGCTAACTTTATTTTACTTCAAACAATTCTGCCGATTCATCGTTGCCGGCATATACATGGAGCAGATACATTCCTTTACTAAACTGTCTGGTATCGAGGCTTAAATTCCACTTGCCGGTAGTACTGCTTTCTATTTTGTTATAGACAGTTTTTCCGGTGAGGTCTTTTATCGAAATTGTGATTGAATTATGTTTGGCACTCGACAATTCAATATTTAATTTTTCGTCCGTAGGGTTGGGAAAAAGTTTATCAATTTTTAGTGATTGTTTTTTACTCACATTACTAACTATACCTGTATTCGTACCTGTAGTAAAAGCAAACACTTTCGACCAGTTGCCTTCGTTGTTGCCGTCAAACCCGCGTACACGCCAATAATATTTTTTGTTATACGCCAGGTTGCTTACCTGCTGCGATAAAGAAGTAATTGCACTCGAATCAAAAATCACTACAGGCCCTACAAAGAAGAAAAATTTTGATACTTGTAAAGTATATGATAGAGCACCCGGCACCGAATCCCAAACCAAGGTTGGGTTATTTACATTGTTTTTGCTAGTGTCGGCAGGAAAAATTAATAGCGGTGCACTCATAGCTGTTGTAAACGAATATACTGTGGAGGCATTGGTATGACCACCGTTGTTGGATTTTACACGCCAATAATATTTGGTACTGCCGGTAAAAGTATTTGATGCAATGGAATCGATGGCAGAGTTGTACGCATAAGCGATTGTAGTAAATTGTGAGTCGGTGCTAAACTCCAGCGTGTACATTACTGCTGCATCTACCTTCGACCATTTAAACACTTGCCCGTTGTATAAATTTAAAGCATTGTCGGCAGGGCTTATCAAAACAGGTGCATCGGGAATAGAATCATTCACACCATTTTTTGTAATAAACATTTCTATTTTTAGCAAAGGCACATCATTGCCATCACGGGGCTGGCTCACAATGGTGTCCACTACATCCATGCCCGATGTTACCTGACCATACACCGTATAGTCGCCATCTAAAAACAAAGCAGGCGCAACACAAATATAAAATTGGGAGTTGGCGCTATTGGTATCTACATCGCGAGCGGCACCAAGGCGGCCTCGCAAATGTTGCACTACACTAAACTCGGCATTTACTGTAGGTTGATTTGGATTGCCCTGTCCCCAGGTACTTTTAGGACCATTTATAGAATTAGGATCGCCACCTTGTATAACAAACCCGGGCACTACACGATGGAATGCCGTGCTGTCGTAAAACTGAACATTCACCAGGCTATCGAAATTATTGGTAGCCAACGGTGCAATAAGCGGAAAAAGTTCAATTTCGAAAGTGCCTAAATAAACACCTGCACGGTGTGTTTCAATTATATAACGTGGCTTATCGATGCCTTGGCTGGATGCTGAAATCATACAAAATAATATTGCTATCGTTGAGAAAATTCTTTTCATAATTTAAAAATATTTTATCAAAGGTATATTTTTTTGGAATTGCGATTTATAACCATACACTTTTTTTAAACTTAACGCACTTGCAAGGCAACAATCAGAAAATAATTATTTTTAGATGGCTGATGAAATCATTACATATTCTGTGGGCAAGTAGCTGTTACTCATCACATACAATATTTACACTTTGAAGGCTTGTTGCTTACGTGTTGTATAAACAATAAAATATGTTGATGAGTGTGGCGATCGTTTTCATCAACATAAAATACTAAATATTTTTAAACCGATTATAGTTGAAAATTTCGTTTTCCATTAGCTCGTGGATTAACCTTAATTTTGAATAAGTGATGTTGAAAAGGTGTGACAAAAAATTAATCTATACTAAGAGTAGTTAGAGATTTTAAAACGTATATAGCCATAGTTACTCTATTTAACCAATCATTGTAAACTACTATACATATTTTTGCCTATTCGCTTTAGCCCCATAGGACGATATTTTAATCAAAAAATTTGATGCTAACAAAATTGTCGTCCCTATGGGAGTTTCTTTTCGATTTGATTCTTTCTACCAAAATGTCGTCCCTATGGGACTTTCTTTTCGATTTGATTCTTTCTACCAAAATGTCGTCCCTATGGGACTTTCTTTTTTGATTTGTTTCTTTCTACCAAATTGTCGTCCCTATGGAACTTTCACGGTTTCGTATTAAAATTTGTACTTTGGTTTGCGATCATTATTAATTACGATTTCAAAATTGTTCGTTAGTGAAAGGGGACGTGACTGTTCTTCTTTTACTTTGATGCATGAAATTAATTAGCCGGATTATAAAATAACCACCGGTTCGCTGCATCCATCAACTAAGGGATGTATTTGCCAGTCATTTTTGGGATCGTCCCTGCTTCCACCTTCTTCGGCATTTTCAGCATCTTTAACAGCACTGCACCATAGTTTAATTGCAGGTTTTAAATTCGTACCATCAAGTGCAATAAATTCTGGTTCCGAAATAACGGTTCCACTCGCATCTAATATAGCATCCGTGATTTGAACTTTGCCCCATATTTGTTCATTTGTCAATTCTTCGGAAGGTTTTTCATTCACTACTACACCAAGTTTTCCAATTATCTGGCAAGCATGTATTGCATGTATTTCGTTCCAGCCATCGTGCAGCGAATCATATATCCAACGGCCTTTTAACATAACCACATGGCCTGGTTTCAATTCTCCCATATTGGGATCAACATCCAGATGATTTCCAAAGTCATTTGTATCAAAGGGGCCTAAATCGAGCAAATTATTTAGTATTGCTAACAGCGAAATTAAAAAGGCCAGAGCCAATACGATATAGCTAAATGGTGGTGGCACTATCAATGCCAATAATAAAAATGCCAAGGTTGCCTTCGCCCACGACAGTATGTTCCGAATTCCGGCACCTTCAAATTCGCAGTGCAATGCAGCAAACCGATCATAATGACCATCATCTTCGGCATAGCCTCGACCTATAGCTGTAACTGCTGCCTGAGGTTTTAAAAAATCACCTTGTGGTGCATTAAAAAATTCTTCTTTGGGTCTGAATAAATCTCCTACCTTGGAAGTGATAGGTCCATCTGCCAAGTAAACATCCATAGTAGCATCATCATCGCCACCTTTTTTTTTGGGTGCAGGCTTGCGTTTTATCTTAACTGCACCAATTAAACAGTTATCATCAGCACCGCCAAGGCAAATCAATCGCCCATTCAACCACCAATCAAGGAATATGATGATTTGAATTACCAATGCAATCACCACAGGTAATGTACCTGCAAATAATGCTAAAGGTGCTATTAATATAAATTCTGCAACACCTGTAAAACCAAGCCTTCGCCATCCATTGAAGTTAGCAGCAAGATCAACAAACGACTCGGGTTTTACACAACGGGTAAATTCTTTGTAAGCCATATTGATAATTTTTTATGGAATTAATTTTTTACAACATATAAAGTAACACCTCCTGCAAAATCATTCTTGTTATAATATGCATTTATATTGAAAGGCATTTTACCAACAAAAGAATCCGGTGGAGTAATACTCACATCAATAACAACTTCTTCATCGGGCAACAAGGAAGGTTGCAAAGGTGACAATACAACAGTCCATCCCGTTGGAATTGGAAAATTTGCTTTGTTATGAATGGTTTTTAATTTTTCAAGTTTTTCATTTCCACTAAGTTTTTTCCTGTTTGTTTGCTTTGGTTCACATGTTGCAGGAGCAGGCAATGTATAAGTATCTACTTCAAATCTATATCTGTTGTGTTTAGAAGTATTATTTTTTAATTTGAAATTGAATGTGGCTGGTGAATGTGCTTCGATAATGGTTAGGTTATTCTGTCCCATGTTATTATCTGTATTAGAATCATCTACCCAATCAAGATCAACTTGCAGGCAATAATGCCCGGGAGTTGAAGGGGTTTTCCAAATTACTTTTGCCTGGGCCGGATGATTGGCACCTCCTTTAACTCCAAGATTTACTGTAGTGCCGGCTATTGAATTATATAATGTACTTGCACCAAAAGAAAGAAAACCAAATTTTACCGGTAAGCCTACCACTGGTGCTTCATACGAATTATTCCAAATGGTAGCATGCACTTCATAATGTGTATCGGGAAGTATTTGATTTTCGGCAACTATATTTCCATCTTTGATTAAAAATATATCCGGGTTATCCCATGTTATTGGTAATCCTAATTTGGTGAGATACGATTGTGAATAGATGCATGGATCGGGCCTGTGAAATGCCGGTTCATTTATTTGATTACAACCTTCTTCCACATCATTTTTTGCAGGATGCGGTCGGTTTTGAAATTTTATAAAATTGCATAATGTGGTATAAAATCTTTTTATTATTGGGATAATAGCTGCAAAGCCTTCGTAGCATACCGCTTTCAGTAAAATTAAAATGTTTTGAAATATAAAATTAATGTATCGCATGTTCAATTTATTTTAGGTTAACAAAATATAGAATCTACAATTATCAATGCTGAAACTTCTAACCAATTGGTGTGGTATATTTCATACTTAAATTTAAAATCGAAGGCTTAGCTTTTTCCAGGTAGGTCAGAGTGATTGCAAATATAAAACTAAATTTGATACACGAAATAGGCATTTAAAAAAAAAGAATGTGAATATGAAGTTTAATAGTTCAAAGTTTAATAGTTCAAAGTTTGATAGTTCATTAGTTCGAAGTTTAGTAGTACAAAAGTTCAAAGTTGCGAGGATTGTAGTGTACAATTGTCGAATTTTTTTGCGATTGAGGTTATTGGTCATCCACGATGGTCATTGATGAAAATATGACGTATTCTTAGCAATGTCGAACAATTTCAATAGTTTGATTTTCTAAAACCTAAGTTGTTTCGGTATGCATTAAATTCTATAAATATAGAACGTATACGGTGTATGTTGTTAGAGACACAGCAAGATGAATAAAAACAATTGCTTGTATTTATGATGGCATAAGAGTATTTACAAAAAAGTTAGAAGAAAGATGTTGCGTTTAAACCTTTAACTTACATTGCTTAATAAATTAAAAATATTCTTTAAGGTTCAGATAAAAACATAGTGCTTAAATCTTGAGAGCTTGCATTTATAAAATCAGCGTTCATTTAATGGGTAATCACCAACGAATTTTTATACACAGCGTTTCCTGTAACAACGGTAAGAATATAAATACCAGATGGAATATGATCGCAATTTATTTTGGTTTCGTTGTACCATTTTTCTACCACCTGCCCTGTTGCTGAAGTCAGTATTGCCTCCATTACCTTTTCGCTAATGCTTGTTTCTATTTCAAAATATTGCTGTGCAGGTACAGGAAATATTTGTATTGTTTTATATCCAACAAAATTTTCAACATCGCGGCAACCCACTGCATAGATGGTAATTTTGTTGCTGGTTAAGCTGCAACCATTACTGTCGGTTACCAATACTTTGTAAGTGCCGGTGCTTTTTGCATAATAAATTGGCAGTGTAGCATTGGCAATGTTATTAAGTCCTTTTATCCATTGATAGGTGTAAGTATTATTTACAAACGCTTTTAGGTCAAGGCTATCGCCTGCACAAAAAGTAGTGGAGTCAGCAGACATTTGTGCAACAGGTTTCAGTATGGTTATTTTTTTTGAAGAACTGAGGGTACTGCAGCCGGCAGCATTTGTAACTAACACCCTATACGTTCCCGAAGTAACCGGCTTAAAAGTGATTTTGGTAGCATTAGCTATAGTGGCTGTTCCCTTTCGCCATTGATAAGCATAACCCACACCGCTCGATGCAGTGAGTATTACACTATCGGTGGAACAATAAGTAAGAGGTCCCAAGCGGTAATTGAAGCTGTGGGATAATTATTAACTGTAATTAATTTGTTGGGCGATACAACAGAACAACCAAAAGAATTGGTAACACGAACTTTATAGTTTCCGGTTTGCTTAACAAAGTACACATTAGTAACTGCTCCATTTACAAAGGCATTGTTATAATACCATTTATAATTATTACCATTATAATGCGGTGTGGTAAGTGTTGCACTATCTCCTGTGCAAATGTCATAGTCGTTTGCAGTTAATGAAACTACAGGAGCAGTATTAATAGTAATATCAGTGCCATTATCATTACCGAATGAGAGCGTATCACTGGCTATTACGCGCACACGGTAACCAATGCCAAACGGCACTGTGGTTGGAATTGTGCAGAAGATACTGCTTGATATATTTGCATTTAAAGTTCCAATATTGATTGCATTGTCAAATCTTCCGTTGGCATCGCTAATCTGTGCTGTAAATACATTGGTAAGCTTATAAGCCTGGTGAGCTACGAACGTTAATGAAAAACTTGTACCAGCGCAATATGTGCTTGAGGGTGGATTACCTGTTGTAATATCTGTTCGAACTTTAGCATAAAACATATCCGTCCAGCCACCCGGTCCGGTATAATTTGGTAAATAAGTATTGCCAAGTGTAAGGTTATCTTCGTAGCTGCCGGTAAAATAAACTTTTCCCGAGTCAGTAGTTGCTATGGCAAATGCATAATCGTCTTGCACACTGCCTCCCCGTTGAGCCCATTGAAACTCACCATGCCTGTTATACTTTGCAATCAAAATATCAAAGCTACCTACACCAGGAAATGGGTAGGGTGGGAATGGCGTAGTTCCAAACGCGTAAAAATCTCCTGCTATATACACATTGCCTTCTGCATCGCAACACACCTGTCTGCCCTCTTCCCATTGATCGCCTTGTGTGGTGCGCACCCAACGCACTGTGCCATTAATTGTATATTTGGCTAAGAACATATCGTAATTGCCATTGTTTTGAATTTGTATGGAATCAAATAGTGTATTGCCATCCGTGATACCAGTTATGTAAAAATGTCCTTGCCCATCAAGTGTTATTCCTTTACAAGCTTCGTAATCGGTACTGGTAATTTTTTTGAGCGATGTAAGTGTACCGGCTGTGCCATATGTTGCTATAAACCCATCGGGACGACCGGCAGGAGCTGAAATAGTAACCCCGCTGAATACTGCATTATTCATAAACAAACCTACAACATATGCATTGCCGGCTTTGTCAACTGCAATTGCATTGCCATATTCATCCTGGTAACTACCTCCGGTTTTTACCCATTGACACACGCCACTACTATTATACTTAGCGGTAAATGCATCTACACTTGGCGAGCCAAAACCCGGATTCAATACACTAGTAACAGTTATGCCATTCCCGAAATTGGCTGTGCCCCTGAAGTTACCTGTTACGTAAACGTTGCCCATCGTATCTACACCAATTCCTTTTCCTATATCTTCGCTATAGTTGGTAGCGCCTGCCTGTTTGCTCCATATACAGTCACCGTTACTATTTAGTTTGGCAACAAATATTTGTTTTGTTACGCAAGCCACTTTCACTGTATCGAAATATGCCGTATCGCTGGCGGCAAATCCTGTGAGGTACAAGTTGCCGGCATAGTCTATGGCAATTGCATGTGCTTCGTCAGGTTTATTTCCTCCAAATCGTTTAAGCCAAATGGCATTACCACTTGGATCTAGCTTTACAACAAAAATGTCTTGTACTCCAAGTCCTGTTACTTTCATATTACCAAAACGTATGCTGTCGGCAAAATAACCTGCTATATAAACGTTGTTGTTGTTATCACTAACCATAGCAGTGCCTGCATCGTGTCCAAGTGAGCCACCTTTTTTTCCATAGATAAATGATTGTGCCACCACGCCTGTACAAAACATTAAACATAATGCTATCAGACTTGCTATTTTTTTCATCATATGTAAATTGTTTTGTTGGATTAGGAGCAGTAAAAATATATAAATCATGCTTGATAAACAATATAGCTGCTTAATTAATTCAAAAGGATTAAGGCAAAAGTTAAAAACTAAATTGCCAAAAGCGAAACTAAGAACAATCCTCTCCGCAAACGCAGAAACCGAATTTCAGAGTCCTCATTTATCTTTTGTTTTTCAATTGCATGAGAGACGCTGAAACTAAGGCAAAAGTTAAAAACTAAAATAAAAACACAAACATCAGCAATTCTATTTCACTTTTTTACAAAAAAAGTCACATGCCAGTTCAAAAAAAATAATCCTGCTTACCAGAGAATGATTTTCCTCTTTTAAATTATTTACATTTGTATCACCATTTAATCATGTATAACAAAACTGCACTTTAAGAATTTTATTAAATGAAAAAAATCGCCTGTATCTTTTTATTAACCATTGCACTGCATTCGGGTGCGAATGCACAATTGCTGCAAAACACGACTTGGACCATGTATGACCCACTTAATGTATTCGCTTTTTATGCTCAATTTGCCAATGACACTTTTTCTATAAGTACAGATAATATTTCATACACCGCAACTTCCATTTATAATGAGAGTGGGAATATTATAACGATATATGATTATACCGGTAATACAGGCTGTCCTGTTACCGATACTGGTGCATATAATTTCAATATTGCCAACGATACTTTGCAGTTTACACTTATTGCCGACCCTTGTTTTAGCCGAGCTCAAGTTTTGGATAATTATTATGGTGTTGCGCTTTTAACCTCAATCGATGATAAAAATATTGATCCCGATTATTGCTTATTTCCAAATCCATCGGCTAATGGAATTTTTAATTTAAAAATAGCAGGTAATAAAAATGAATATCAAAAATTTATTATTTCCAATATAGAAGGAAAAAGAATTGTGGAAAAAATAATGCCTGAGTTTAAAAATGATGTGGCTGTAATTAACCTTGCTAATTTAAATTCCGGTGTTTACTTTTTAACGCTGCAAGGTAAAACCAAAAATAAAGTATTCAAACTTATAAGATAAGCAAATTTCAGGACCCTCATTTATTTTTTATTTATAAATCACATGAGAGACGCTGAAATTAATTTGACGCAGAGATTGCTTCGTACCTCGCAATGACGAATGAAGAACAATCCTCTCCGCAAACGAAACTAAGAACGAAGAACAATCCACTCAGCAAACGTAACGAAGAACGATGAACAATCCTCTCCGCAAACGAAACGAAGAACGATGAACAATCCTCTCCGTAAAAGAAACGAAGAACAATCCCCTCCGCAAAGGAAGAACTAAAAACTAAAAACTGAATTAACTAAAAACCAAAAAAAATTACCGTTCCATCAAATCGCGTATTGCAACCGAGGCACAAAAAATTCCGAATGCTGCCGGCATGTATGATATAGTGCCTATCACCGATTTTTTGCGATCTTCGTCAGGTGTTGCAATCACTCTTTCTTTGTCAATTGCTTCGGGCGAAAACACCACTTTAAATCCTTTATAAATTCCATGTGAGTGCAGCCGTTTTCGCACATCATAAGCGAGCAGGCAATTGTGCGACTTAGCTATATCGGTTACTTTTATCAACGTTGGATCCATTCTTCCACCGGCACCCATGCTACTCACGAGTGGAATTTTATTATCGACACAAAATTTTATAAAATATACTTTGGGCGATAGGGTATCAATACAATCCATAGCCAAATCGAAATGCTGATTTCCAATCACCTCTTCGCGATTTTCTTTTGTGAGATATACGCTGTGAACGGTAAGGTCCAAATCGGGATTAATATCGAGCAAACGTTCGGCCATAACTTTTGTTTTTAATTGCCCATCGGTGCTTACAAGTGCTGGTAGTTGGCGGTTGCGGTTACTTGCCTCTACCGTATCGGCATCAATAATGGTCATTTTTCCTACGCCACTGCGGGCAATCATTTCGGCACATATACCTCCTACTCCGCCAAGGCCTACCACAAGCACATGTGCGTTTATTAATTTCAACAATCTTTCGTCACCTATCAGCACATTGGTGCGGGTCATCCATTTCGGAATTTTTTTCTTAGTCATAAGTTGATTTTACTTTTTAAAAATATCGAGATAATTTTTTTTTGTTTCCACTTTCAATTGTTCCATTTCTAATTTCAAAAACGATGCTGCCACCTCATATACTTTTTCAATTTGCAAGGTTGAATTATCAGTTTCGACAAATAGTTTTTGTAATGGAATCATGTGCATTAATTTTTTTTGTTTGTCAATCATTGCGCGATGAAACATATTTTTACCAAAAGAAAAAAATACATTTTCATATTGCAGTAATTTTTTGGTTGTGCCTTCATCGGCACTATAGGCATGTAGTATAAAAATTACTTTGTGGTTTTTCTTTATGTATGGCACCAATAAATGGTAAGCACGCACACAGTGAATAATTATTGGCCTTTGGCATTGTATGGCTATGGCAATTTGCAATTCGAAAAAAGCATATTGCAATGCTAAAGGTGTAAGGGCTACATTATCGAAACCGGCTTCACCTATTGCCATTACATTTTTCAATTTACTTGCATGTGCTAAGTATTTATGAGCGATTTTAAAATCAATTTTATTCAAAAGCCAGGGATGAAAACCTACACTGATATTGTAAGGTAAGGCTTGTAATTTTTCGGGCGGCAAAAAATGAAATGCATTGCGTATAAAAACACCCTCGTGCATTTTACTATGTGTATGTATATTTATGAATGGCGTCACATGGCAAAATTGACCATTCTAATTGAAGGTTTCAAATAAATATGGAAATACTTTTGCAAAAAATAATTGAAGCCTTACAACTTTACAAATTTGCATGATTGCGAACGTGTGTTGCCAATTAAATGCAGCATGTAAATTCCCGGTGCAAGTTTTTCGGTATTTATTGTAATTGGTTTTCCGGTTGCAAGCACATCTATTTTCGTTATTGCATTTCCCATCACATCAGCAATAATTCCACGGTAAATACCATCGGGTAAATTGGTGATAAAGAAAATATTATCTGCTGTTGGATTAGGAAATACTTTAATTCCCGAGGCATCTAAAATATTGTTGAATGCAACCGGCACATTCGAAAATCCGGCAGTAACATTTTGCAAATTGATAAGCGGCTTCACACCATCGGGGTAGCAACCTGCACTTTGGTTGGCGGCCATTGCACCAAATGTAAGCGAATCGAGTATACGATAACCCTTGCCTGTATACTCTGTAATTGCTAGCATATCGCCTGCTGCGCTCAATTTAAAATTAGTGTGATTGTCACCTTGTTCTTTTTGGTTATCGGCCCAGCACAAAATAAAATTATTGGCCGGCAATTTTTTGTCACCCACATTCCATTTATTCAAATCGGTAAAATCATCGGTCACAAAAATGCGGTGCATATCCACATCATTTGCAGCATTATATATTTCGAAAAAATCATCGTACTCGCCAAAGTTATCGGCCACTGCATTTACATTATCAGCTATCCATTCGTTCACAAAAAGTTGTGGTGCATTTTGAATTGGTATGGCCAAAAATCCGGCACGTGGTTCGCGCCCTGTATTATTTTGTGCATCGGCATTTGTAAGAAAATAATAAATGGTATCGCCAGCCGCTTGCGGTAAAATTACAGCACCAAAAATATTATCTCCGGCAAGGTCTTCTTCGTGTAAACCATCATCCATCATCAACATAGAATCCAACACACCATTAAAATTTATTTTGTAATGTATGTAAACATTAGCAACTGAGTCTTCATCCTCCACCCACGATTTTATAAAAACTGTATCGCCTGTGTATGGGGTATATGGTATGTGCCTTGTTTCGGAAAATACTGGAGCTACATTATTAAGCAACAATTGTGCGTTTGAATTTGTGTTGCGAACATTTATATAATCGTAAAGGCCATAAGGAACGTGACCGCCAAGTGCCTGCGTGTATGAATTTAAAAACGAAGCATACGTATATCCATAGTCCATAGAATGGTAAGTATCGTTTACAACATAAGGTGCTATTTTATTTTTTATGGTATCAGCATAATCAATCATATTTACCGGTGCCGAAAACGACTGCATTATTTTATTCATAAAAAACGAAAACCTGTCGCGGTAATCCTGATAAGCCATCAGTTTTGTAATGAGCGGACGATTTGCCGGATCTACTTGCCAGTTATAACAATCGCGTGTGCCCCAATCTTTGTTTAACCAATCTATACCGTACGAATTATCTACATCGTAAACTATGTAATCCATCTTGTTGGTTTGTGGGTTGTGGTACAAATAATAGTTATTCATATTTCCGGCATAGTTGTCCCAGTTACCGGTAACTACATCCATTGCATAACAACGCAAAAAAAGCATTTACATTAAATTGGTTTTCGAGATTGAGTTGGTATTGAGGTGATGCATTTGCATGAAGAGTAGCAATAAAATCTTTAAGGTCGGTATAGTCATCGGTGCCGGTATTTGTTTTCAAATCATATACGCGCCTGCTGCCTTGCATGATTTTATAATCATCGGCAAACGAACCGAGGTATGCAAGATCTGCCGGCCACAAGCATTTGTATAAATTGCCATAATTGTTGAGGTAGCGCGCCTCTAGAAAATTTTCGTCAATGTGCTCTACGTTTATATAGAGTCCGCGATAAGCGCCATTAATGTACAATTCAACATGGTTAGCACGCGATGCAGGAATGAGTGCATTGGCGGCACTTTCCCAAAATAATTTTGTTCGTATAATTGAAGGGTCGTTGTGCTCACCATTGAGATTCAATTTTTCCAGGCCATTATATTTTTGCCCTTTAATAAAAGTATTGAACGAAACCTTAAAAGATTTTTTTGCCGAAGTGCGCGATGTATTGCCCCGCAACCTGAAACCAATATTATTAACTGTATCGATAGTAATACCATCATTGAAAATAAAAGTTGCATGGTACTCCTGATTGCTGAAAACATTATTCATGATGGCTAAAAGCGAATCGGGATCTATCAAAATATCAACCCTTGCCACAATGCTATCGTTGTATACTTTTCCTTTTGCCGGAAAATAAGGTTGCGCATTTGCAACCGCACTAAAAATAAATAAACAGAAAAATATTTTTATAGTATTGGATATCATGATACAAGTTCAGAATGATTTTAATTAAACACAACTTTGAAGAAATTGTTACGCATGCAAAAACAACTATTGTCTGAGTTCGAAGTTTTGTCCGAGGTATACTCTGCGCACGGTTTCGTCATCGGCAAGTTCTTGCGGTGTACCATGCTTCAAAATTTTTCCTTCGAATAATAAATATGCCCTATCGGTAATACCCAAAGTTTCGTGCACGTTATGATCAGTAATGAGTATACCGATATTTTTGGTTCGCAGCTTGACAACTATTTGTTGAATATCTTCAACAGCAATAGGGTCGACTCCTGCAAAAGGCTCATCGAGTAAAATAAATTTTGGACTTACAGCAAGTGCACGGGCTATTTCGGTACGCCTGCGCTCGCCACCCGACAATACGTTACCGGGGCTTTTACGTACTTTGTTCAATCCGAATTCGTCAAGCAACTCTTCGCATTTATCATACTGTTCTGTTTTGCTCAGGGCAGTCATTTCCAGCACTGCTTTAATATTATCTTCTACACTAAGTGTGCGAAAAACACTTGCCTCTTGAGCAAGGTAACCTATGCCCATTCGTGCACGCTTGTACATCGGTTCGTTTGTTATATCCTTATCGCCAAGGAAAACATTGCCTGCATTGGGTTTTATCAAACCCACGGTCATATAAAAAGTAGTGGTTTTGCCGGCACCGTTGGGGCCTAATAGTCCAACAATTTCACCCTGCTGCAATTGAATACTAACATCGTTCACCACAGTGCGGCTTTTATATTTCTTTACTAAATGTGTCGATTTTAAAATCATATTCAATTTTTTACTGCCCACAACTATAAGTGTATACGAAGCGAGAACAATGCAGCTTTTTGGACAGCGCAAAAATGCACAAATAAATTGTAAATAGGAATGAGCCTAAGCGATATAATAGCGAAATAACGAAAGTTTACAAAAAATATTCAATTGTAGTTAATCGTCATTAACAAAAGAAAGCCGCTTTTTTGAAGAACTGCAAACTTTGGGTAAAACTTAAAAGTAATTATCGCAGCAAATACATCTTACCCCAACCGTTAACAAAGAAATGGTCGGCATCGGTTTCGCGTGCTTCTATATCCTCACCATTCAGTTTTGTAATCACTCTATAAAGGTAAACACCGTTGGCAAGCCTGTCGCCAAATTCATCGGTGCCATCCCAGGCGTACGATGTTATGTTTCGGCCAATATGCAGCGGCCCTAGTTCTTCGCGGTTTATTTCGCGTATCACTTTACCGGTTACAGTCATTACTTGTATTTTGAAGTACTCTGGTATTTCGGAACCGGTGAGGGTAAATACAAATCGTGTGCTTGTAGAGAACGGATTGGGATAATTCATCACATGAGTAATTGTAGGTTTGTTCTCCACCTCGAAAGTAATATTGTATGATTGGTGTGCCGAAGAGTTATTGCTTTTATCCTTTCCCTGCACCACAAGTTTGTATAATCCATTTTCTAAAACAGGACTTATGCTTATTTTAAATTTATTATCGGGCAACTTGCCTTTTGTCCATGTAAGTAAATCGCTACTGGTGGTTGTGCCTTCTATAGGTTCAAAGTAAATACGCTTTGGCTGAAACACCGTTGCTTCATCGAGGGTGATGTAAAAATCGCTGGTATCATCTAAAACCAACACAGGGTTTTCATCCTTTAACGATACCTGTATACGTGGCCTTGCCGAAACAATATCTTCATTGAGGATGTGTATACCATCAAATGTTACATCGAGTATAGGATTGGTAATATCTACATCTACACTCAAACTTACCTGAGCATAATTATTAAAATGGTATTGCTCGGGTTGGTTGTTATTGGGATTGGCTTCTATCCAAAGTGTATTGCCACCACCAAGACCTGCTGTGGGCAATGTTACACTGCAATGCAATGTGTCGCCAGGATTGAGGGGCTTGTACATCTTGCTCGGATAATCGTACTTTTTATTTTTAGCATCGTACAAATAATATGATACGAGCATGCTGTCCATAGGCTGAGTGCCGATGTTTTTAATTGCCGTGGTAACGGTAACTGTATCCGGTTCGTTCAATTTTGTTTTCGATATGTTTAAGTATAAAGATGGATCGACCATTGCTTCGGGTAAAGGCTGATAAAATATTTGCCACTTATCCATGTAAACCGGATCGGGAACAATGCTGTCGTCTTGCATATATGATCGCAACTCGAGGTATTTATAAGAAGTATCGGCATATATATCGAGATTAAAAATATCGTTTACGGTTGGCGCTAAATCATCTATCAACACTGCGCTTGTTCCATTTTGTTTATAGCCAACTACATCTAATGTAACAGAATCTAAAGGTTCAATTTGCGAAGTTTCCCAATGCAAAGAGCTCCACTTTACACCGGGGCCAATTTTTTCCGAGACCATGTATCCCTGAAACCAGTTACCGCCAAGGCTGTCAAATAATGTAACTATTGGATTGAGCGAATCGCCAATCACCTCATGAGTTGCCGATGGATCGCCAATTCTTGTAAACATTATCCAGCAGTTTTTGTCGTTCAAAAAATTAATGTTTGTACTACCAAGTGCTGTGATTGTATTTTTCAAATTTTGGGGAATGGCATTGTACCAGTTTTTATCAATGCTATACATCAACAAGTACTTACCCACAGGAATATCGTTTTGTAACATATCGTTCAAACTATCAAGATAATTTGGAACAAGCGTAGAAGAAGGAAAAGCAAAAAAATTGTCGGGACGATTGGCGTTGCATTTGGTGTTATCATTATTCCAGTTTCCATAATTTCGTCCCGGCTCGCGGTTGTTCCAGGGTGCAAGTGTAATGTCATCTATCACAGCTACGTTAATGCCGGCATTCACCCCTTGCGGAAAACAACTTGCTGCAGCCTGCACTATACCATTGATGTAATAATTCATTTCGAGGCCATTATTGTTTATATTATTATTGGCACGAATAACACTTTTGGTTTTAATAAAATTCCAATTTTGATTATCGCGGTTCCAAACAATGTTATTATAGCCATCGTCTTTAAACTGATAAATGTGCCCCTGCGACCACCCGGATTTTCCTGATTTAAAAACGAATGAAGTTTCATCCCAATAAGGGTGTTCTAAATCACCGGCAATTGAATCGCGCGATACACGCCAATAATAAACTCTATCTTGATCAGCCATGAAAGGTAATGCCCAGTTGATAATGCCGCCTGGTGCAGTCACCTTATGTTCAATCATAAAAGGTGAATTAAAAGTATCGTTGGTATCAATTTGAAAAACATAAACCGTAGGCGGAGCCAATACATTAGCAGTAGCTGCTACCAAAGTAACATTACTATCGGGAATAATGGCATACTTAGTTGGGAACAATGCATTTATATCATTCGATTTTATAAATAACTGTATGGCCGCACTATTGTTGGCTTCACTACATTCATTTTGTACTTGATCATTTAAATCGAGTTCGAAACTAAATGTATTGAGGCCGGCACCCTGAGCACGATCTACAGCCATGCGGAATGTAACAGTATCTGTATACGCTAATTTGTTTAATTGCAGAAGTGTGTCAACAGTATTCATATTGGCAAACGTGCGTGATATTTTTACTATGAAAGGTGTAGTTACAGCACGGCCAATATTACGTAAGGTAATTTTTATTGTGAGCGAATCATCGGCAGTAGAAAGTGTTTTTGGTAATATGTTGATATCGCTGGTTGCAGCTACTAAGTCTTGTTTATCGGGAGAATTTAAATGCAGGGCAGGGTCGCCCAGAAGATTCATGTCGAGTGCAACTGCTTGAGCATAAAATTTATCGAGGCCATAATCATTATAGTTGATTTGCATACTATCGATAGTAGCTAATAATTGTTCGCCAATAGATTTGCCATAGTTAAACCACGAAAAATTTTTGTACAAGTTTGTGGTGTAAGGCCACAAATTGAAAACGTAACCTAATGATGCCTGACCAACAAATCCAATAGCACCTTTTTGTTTTTGCATCACAAAATCTTCGGCAGCATAACGTCCAAGCTTATGCATGTTTCCAACATAGCACGAGTTGGCAATGATAAGAGGATAGCGGTCCTTGTTTTGCCACGAAGAAGGAACATCGGTACTTATGTCGAAAGAAGAACTTGCTGCATGCGCAAAAAATGTCATCAATGTAAGTCCGCTATCTATTATATTTTGCAGGTTAGCACTTAAGTCTATTTGTATGGGAGTGTTTGCAGTTTTGCTAAGTGTGCGCACATATGCACCCATCAATGTGTCTTCAATTATGTTAGCAAAACCATTCATCAATTGTTGAATTCCCTGGCTTTCGTTTGCATTGGAGCCCCCGGCAAAGTGCATCACTTTTTTCATCCACTCTGCTTTTGGTGCTGCTTCGTAGGTAATCATTTTGTCAAGGTAATCCTGCACCTCGTAAGGTTCTACTGCAGGAAATCGTCCTACAGCAATGGCAGGACGTTGTACGGTATCGTTGGCTTGAATTCCCACGGTGAACATCAAATCGCTGGGCGGAGAACCAAAAGTTGGCACATAAATACCTGTATGATCATCAAGCGAAAACTGTGGCATTATTCCTTTACCAATGATAAAAATATCTTCAGGTTTTTGTGCAAAATTATTAAGAGTAAATTTTGCAAAGCCTTTAATACTAAGCGAGTGAAATTCTACTCCATACGCAAATTGATCGTACAACTCGTGTATATCGGCCAACAAAACATTAAAGTTTTTTACCGGATTGTTTTCGCGATAGTTTTTATAGTTTGTGGCTTGGTTCCAAAATTTAGCATGGGTTACTATCAAATAATTTTTTGTCCCATCGTTTGCAAAATTATTGAACTTTCCGGCCGGAGCTCCTTTGTAATTTACTTTTGTAAGTTTCAGCACATTTCCTGAGTTGGTAATAATTGCAGAAGCATCTACAAGCATTCCTTTTACAGGTTGGTAGTAGGTTGGTACCACCGCTTGCCAAACATTGCCCGTTTGCGAAAGAGAAACATTTTTTACAGTATCGCCATTGTACGTATACAGTATAGGTTGTGCTAAGTTGAGGTTGGTAATATTTAGCGTTGATTTGGCAGTGTTAGAAGCCGGTGCAATTTGCATCGAATACAAGTTTAGTGCTTCCCCATTAAACGAATATGTGTGTGGATAATCGATATCATAATATCTTACAAAAAAACCATTTGGCTCAGCAGCGCCCTGAGGGTTGGCAAGGGCAGTAACTATAAAATTCATAGTGCCGTTTGAATGAGAAACGCTCACATTATCCTCTTTGTAAAATGGTCCGTTAAAGGTGCTATTAACAACATCTACTCCATCAACGGTTACTTTATATGGATGATCGTAACTTGTTTCGGCACCTAAAAAAGTATTAATGTTTGTATTTGCCACATTGGTAGCATTGGGTGTGCTTAATGCAGCCCAAGTTGTAGAGCTATTTTGAGCACCGGCTCCTAAATAATCTATTGCAAAACCTTCACCATCCATATATGCACTCAGGGCTGAGCCAAATGTGTCGTGGTAACTATCATAGTAATAATTTCCATTTGGCACATTGTAGTTGAACAGGTTGCGCATAAAATAAGGTGAGCTTCCATAGTTACTAAAATTTACATCCTTTTCGTCTATTACACGCTTATTGTTTATCGAGTTTTGACTTACTGTAATGAAATACGAAACTGTATCGCTTATCAAGCTGCGTTTAGTGTTTTTTTGATATGATGGTTGGGCATACAATGCAGAGTCAATGGCGCCCGTATTGCGATATCCTAAAAACTGAATAAAATCTGTCACATCAAATGTGCCATCAGCTTCACCGGCTACTTGTATATATTGTTCTTTGCCATAAGCAAACATCTGAAACTTGCGCGGGTCTTCGGTAACAGGAAACCCGGCTGCAAGCAAATCGGAATAAGTTAGTCGGTATACACCATCTTTTGCAATACTTAATTTAAAATATTCCTGATACGAAAACGGGTTGCCAAAAGTGAATTTTATCCATTCGTTGCCATAAGGTTGTGCATATGCATTAACCGAAAAAATAAAAAACGTAAACAATATAAATGTAATTTTTCTCATTCGTGCATAATTTAAAATTGTTTTTTCCTGGATCGTAATTTTTTATATTTATTAATCTTTAAAGAAATTAATTAGCAAAATAAAATTGAAAATGGATTACTTAACATCTGCCACTTTTTTCTTTTGTTTGATAATATTAAATTGCAAAGAAAAAATATGTGAGTATGGAATATCGCCTTGTTGCCCAATATTACTTACCGCATAATCGAGTGAAATGTTTTTTATACGCAAGCCAAGTCCCAATGATGGTTGCGCAATAGTGGACACCGAGGCATCAATATTTTCTACCTTCTGAATATTTTTAATCCCTCCGCGTAAGTACAATAAATTGTCGAAACCAAGTTCGAAACCAAAATGAGGATCCACACTTACAGCATTCGATTTTATAAGCACATTGCGCTTACCATCGAAAGTTAAATCCGCATCGAGTTCGGTTATCAAATTAAATTTCTTTCCCAACTTGAATGAGTATGCTGCACCGGGAATCAATTTTGGTAATGTTACTTCCACTCCGTTTTGAGGAATTTCATTACCGGTTTGTGCAAACACCGTGGCTAATTTATCGGTATTAAATTTCCATGCATTAAATGTGGATGTAATATCGCGTCCCATCACTCCAAACGTCCATTTATTTTTTTGATATTGTATTCCGGCATCTAAACCAAAACCCCATGCGCTGGCAAATTCTCCCGCTTTACGATGAATAACTTTTGCATAGGCACCATAACGTAACCCTTCTTTTTTTGTCTTTTTCGAATAGGTAAATATAAAACCATAATCGGCCGAAGAAAAAGATTTTATGCGGTTGTAATCCACATTACCATCGGCATCTAATAATTCTGTGGTATCGGGAATATCGTCTACAGCAAGTCTAATAATGGAAAGACCAACAGCACGTGTAGCATCTATAGGAGCACAAATAGCACCATAATCGTATTTTAAAATACCTGCAAACAACTCGGCATGCTGCAATCCAATTTGCAAATCGCCTTGCTTAAGTACAAGCCCTGCCGGATTCCAATAACCTGCAGTAACATCATTAACCTGCGCTACCACACTACCGCCAAGCCCTTGTGCGCGGGCACTTACACCTATCGATAAAAACTCGTTACTATACTTTACTGCTTGACTAAAAGATGTTAGTGCTGAACCAAAAAAGAAAATAGCGGCAAGAAATATTTTTTGTTTTGACATAGTGTTTTTGTTTTGCATTTGTAAACGGAAACCCGCAGATAATAGTATTATTATTCGGGTAAATATAAATGTTATATAGCAATAATTGTGCTATTAGTTTGTGTAATTTTGCCTTGTTACATTTTTAAATAATCAAACACGTCTTGAATATAACAAAACATATTCCTAACACACTTACATGTGGCAACCTGGTTTGCGGTTGTTTAGGCATACTTGCTGCTACACATCATCAATTACAATTGGCTGTTTATTTTATTCTTATTGCAGCCGTGCTCGATTTTTTTGATGGCTTTTTGGCGCGAAAACTAAACGCCTATAGTATTATTGGTAAAGACCTCGACTCCCTTGCCGATGCCGTCACTTTCGGGGTGTTGCCCGGCTTTATTGTTTTTGCTTTGATGAACAGTAACTCTATTTTTACGATAAACATTTTTACAGAATCTGTACCGATGAGTTTTCTGGCATTTCTCATTCCGGTATTTTCAATATTGCGATTAGCTAAATTCAATAACGACCCTCGCCAAACCGATTCGTTTATTGGCCTGCCCACTCCTGCATGTACTTTGTTTGTTGCCTCACTAGTTTTCATTCAGGGCGATGCGCATACAAATTTTAGCTTCGGGTTATTTCAATCATCACAGGCAGTTATCTCATTGTCAAAATCGGAACCAAACATTTATGCTTTTGTTGCACTTATAGCCATTTTATGTTTCTTACTTATATGCGAACTTCCGCTTTTTGCGCTCAAGTTTAAGTCCTTTGCATTGAAAGAAAATTTATTGCGTTATATTTTTTTGTTATGTGGACTCATATTGCTTATAAAATTTAATTTCGCAGCCTTCGCTTACATCATTCCACTATATATTTTGATGTCGGTGTTTACACAAAAAATGTCAAAAGTTTAAAACGAAAAAAAATGAAATTCAAAGCCTCAATAGATATAATGCCACTAAAAGCATTACTCGATCCGCAAGGCAAAGCAGTTAGTGCCACTATGAAAAATATTGGACTGCCCGAAATAGAAAATGTACGAATAGGTAAACATATTACCTTCGAAATAACAGCCAACTCAGCCTCCCAGGCTCAGTCGCAAGCAGAAGAAGCCTGCCGTAAATTATTAGCAAACCTCATTATGGAAGATTACCATGTGGTAATTGAGGAGATGGGTGTATAATTTTTGCTGCAAAGCTTACTTTTAGCAATTGTCTGAATTGAAGATAAGTTCAATTAATTGGATTCACTTGTAAGGGCAATTCTAATAATTGCTCATTGAATATACTGATAGGCTTCATGATTATAATCATCTAAATTAGTACAATCTGTTCCAATCATTGGCACTGGATATAACTGCCAAAAAAAAACGCCCCCAAAACTGGAGGCGTGCTTTATTAATTATGCGTTCAATTATTAGTGAGGAACGTAATCGGTGCGAAACACTTTAAATTGTGTTCTACGATTGTATTGATGTGCCTTCTCTTTGTCGGCATCGTTAGCCAATCCATTTATAAATGACTCGGAAAGGACGTCACCTATTTTCAACCCTCCGTCAGCAATTGTCATTACCCAAGGCTCTTTTTCGCCTTTACCGGCATAAGCTAATCTGTCTTTTGGAATTCCTTTCGAAATCAAATAATCGATAACTGATTTAGCACGTCTTTCTGATAACTTTTGGTTGTACTCATCAGTAGCACGAAAATCGGTATGTGACGAAAACTCAACAACTATAGTTGGATTTTGCTCCAATGTAGTTACAATAGCTCCCAATGTATCTTTCGATTCAGGGCGTAGGAACCACTTATCTAAGTCGTAATAGATATTGTTTAACACAATCGCTTTAGATGTAGATTTTAAAGGGAAGTCGAAGTCTTTATTAAACTCTTTGTTTTCTTCCAAACCTTCGGTACTTAATTCATGGAATTTTGTCAAATAACCTGTGTAAGATGCCGAAAGTTTATAGCGTACATTTTCTTTTAATGAATAAGTGTACATTCCATCGGGCCCAGTCTTCAAACTCAAAGTTGTACCATCGCTACCAAATAGTTCAACAGTAGCTCCTTCAATGGCTTCTTTTGTATCGGTGTCATATACTTTACCCGACACATTTAAAATCAATGGTGGATATACGAAGGAGTAAATATCTTCTTGGCCTTGTCCACCCTCACGTCCCGATGTTAAGTAACCACTTGTGTCAGTAGTCCAAACCATTGAGTGATCGTCCCAGGGAGAATTCATATTTGCTTTCAAATTTTTTGCATCTCCCCAAGCACCATTAGCTTGTGTAGCTGAAAAAATATCTAAGCCTCCCATTCCTGGCAATCCATTTGAAGAGAAGTATAACTTACCATTAGTAGCTGGAACTGGAAACATTTCATCACCAGCAGTATTAATACTTGGACCAAGGTTGACAGGCGTACTCCAATTTCCACCTTCGTTTTTGCACATCCATATGTCATGTAAACCATATCCTCCGGGCATTGTTGAAACAAAGTATAATACACTTCCATCAGGAGATAAGCATGGTTGTCCGTTTGTTATACTATCATTATTGTAAGCAAAACTTTCGCCAACACTCCATTTGCCATTGCTAAAAGTAGATTTGTAAATCTTACCTACTGTTTCTTTTCCTTTTATTCTTTCAGCACGGGTGTAATACATTATCAATCCGGTAGCATCTAGGCATAAAGAACCATCGGAGTGCTTCGAGTTTGCTTCGCCTTCTATAGGAACAGGAGTACTCCATTTGCCAATATTGTCTTTTGTTGATTTGAAAATATCGTAAAACTTTTCTCCATACCAATTGTCATTTTCAGTTCCAACAGCTTCGATACGTGAAGATGTAAAGAAAACTGTATTTGGCAATCCTGGAGAAATGGCAGTTCCATAATCGTAATATTTAGTATTTAACGCACCAATATTTTCTACGCGATAACGAGTTGGCTTGTCTTTCCAGGTTTGAGCTTGTGCGGCCGACTGTATTCCTGCATCTGCAAGAGTGGCATCGGTTCCTGCAATAGCTTTATATGCGTTAAACTCGGCAGTGGCTTCGTCATAGCGACCAACTCCTTGCAGTGCCTTGGCATGCATCAACACAGCATTGGCATCTTTAGGATTTGCTTTTGCAGCTTTGCCATACCACTCTTCAGCTTGTTTCCAATCGCCCATCTTCATATAGCATTCTCCGGCTTTGTTTGCAGCTTGAGCCTTTTGGCTGGCCTTCTTTTTTTTGTTGTAAACTTTTTTATAAAAGTTTACAGCTTCGTAGTAGTTGCCACGGTCCATCATTCGATCGGCTTTAGCACATACACTTTTCTCTTTTTTCTGCGCCATGCTCACTGTTCCGGTACAAACCACAGCGATTAACAAAATCAAGGAGAGTAATTTTTTCATATATTACTGTTTTTCTATTATTTTAAATAGGATGTTTAGGATAAGTGGCAAAGGAAAAAAATATTTTTTACAATACAAATTCTTAAGAGATATTCTTTATAAACTTTGCAAATCCTTATATTAATTGGGCTTTCGGAGCTCTAACTTACTTTTTCACTCAATAATATAACCAATTAAGCGAACAAAACCTCCTTTAATTGGCTGGTAGTTTTAGTTAATCCTTATGTTATTAATCGTAAACAACGGTTATAATCAACTCTTTCGTATTGCGAGGTGATGCAGATTATAATACTCTTGAAATTTCTAATTTTGTTGAACATTAAAAAGAATTTGCATCCTGTAGCCTCACTTTTTCGAATAGATTATTTATAAATTATATCGGCAAAGTAAAAATACTTTGAACATCAGCTGTTGCATTTCCAGTTTTATGAATAAATTGCTCAAGTCAATACCTCTTTTTTTTTCGCTACCAAAAGGCTTTAATATTATATTTTATCAAAAACCCATACGATAAAGGATAGATCAAACAAGAAATGCACGAAAGCATTTGGATACTTTAGTGTAAAAAAAAGGTTCAGTTGCATCATTAATATTTTGATCGATTGAGAATATCTCCATTAATTTTCTCAAACTTGCGGCCACTTTCAATTGTTATTAATCGTATGTATACACTTTCACAATTATCAAATTTACTCGAGGAAGAGCTTCAAAAAACAGCCCTGCCTTCTTATCCCGAAAATTTATACCAGCCAATACAGTACATTTTACAATTAACTGCCAAGCGCTTGCGCCCTGCACTCACATTGTTAAGTTGCGACTTATTTAAAGGCAATATAAATGATGCCTTACCGGTGGCTATAGCCATAGAAATGTTTCACAATTTCACACTTATTCACGATGACATTATGGACAATGCCCCAATTCGCAGGGGAAACGATACTGTGCATCAAAAATGGAATAACAACATTGCTATCCTCTCAGGTGATGCCTTGTTTGCCTTATCTATGAGACAATTGATTAAATGTGACCCTTCGAATCTGCCTCACATAATTGATGAATATACCAAGGCGGCATTGCAAGTTTGCGAAGGTCAGCAATTAGATATGGATTACGAAAAAATGTATGCTATTAATATCTCACAATATATTGAAATGATTACCCTTAAAACGGCAGTACTACTTGCCGCTTCGCTTAAGCTTGGTGCTATGTGTGCCAAAGCAAATAATATCGATTCTCAACACATTTACAATTTCGGATTAAACCTTGGCATCGCATTTCAGTTACAAGATGATATTTTAGATGTATTTGGAGGCGATAAATTTGGCAAGCAACCCGGAGGTGATATTATTGCGAATAAAAAAACATTTTTGCTTATTAAATCTCTTGAGTTGGCTAACATCGACCAATACGACATTATTAAAAGTCTGATTGATAATCGAAATGAGAAATACACCACTTACGAAAAAGTAAGTAAGATGACATCTTTATACACTGAACTGAACGTAAAAGAAATTACCGAAACCGAAGTAAATAGTTATTACCAAAAAGCTATTGCTTGCCTAAATGAAATCAATTTGCCAAACGATAAAAAAGAAGTTTTACAGCTATTCGCAAGCCAACTTATGAAGCGCGAGGTGTAATATTGATTTTTTTTATTTCAATTGATAGTAGACACTTCACACCGATTTTATTTATTATCAATTGCTTCACATTATTCGTAAAAACAGGAACCTATTGAATTTAAAAATTAAATTTTGCTTGTTTACTACATTTATGGTTAAAGCAATTTCTTATAGTTATACACCTATCTAAAATAATATAAATATCGACTTGTTCCTTTGACTTACTCAAACATTTAGGTTAGCTTTGCCGACCAATTTTTTTTAACAATGAATATTTTAGTTTGTATCAGCAATGTGCCCGATACCACTTCAAAAATTAATTTTAATGACGATAATAAAGGCCTGAACACCGCAGGTTTGCAGTTTATCATTAACCCATACGATGAAATTGCACTCACCCGCGCATTGGAACTTACCGAAAAAGCCGGTGGCACTGTAACCGTTATTAATGTTGGCGATGCTTCTACCGAACCCACCATACGCAAAGCATTAGCCATTGGAGCAACCGATGCAGTAAGAATAAATGCAGCACCTCGCGATGCATTTTTTGTGGCTTCGCAAATTGCTCATTTTGCCAAAGGAAAAAATTACGATCTCATTTTATGTGGTCGCGAATCGATAGATTATAATGGCGCTCAGGTTACTGCCATGATAGCTGAGTTGCTCGATTTGCCTGCTATTACCATTGTAAAAATGCTCGAAATAAATGGCAACACAGCAACTCTTGAACGCGAAATAGAAGGCGGCAAAGAAATTGTCGACTGCCCTTTACCATTGGTGGCAGGTGCTTCAGAAGGAATGGCCGAACCGCGTATACCAAATATGCGTGGAATAATGAGTGCACGTACAAAACCCTTGGTTGCAGTTGAACCAATTGCCATCGATCAGTTAACAGAAATTGTAGGTTATGATAAACCTAAGCCACGTTCAACCGTTAACTTAATTTCTTCTGATGATGTAGACAAACTTGTGCAACTTCTTCATACCGAAGCCAAGGTTATTTAGTAATTATTTAAAACAGATTTTACAAAAAAAATAAAATGATACTTGTATATACAGAAAACACAAACGGGAAATTTAAAAAATCGACCTATGAAGCGCTTTCATATGCAAAAGCAATAGGCCAAAAGTTAAATGTTGATGTTGCAGCTATTTCGTTTGGTACAACAGATAATGACGAGTTAAAAAACTTAGCACAATATGGTGCCAATAAAATTTTTCAAGTCATCAATTCGAAATTTCAATCATTCAATGGTCAGGCCTATGCATCAGCTATTGCAGAAGCAGCCTTGCAAAATAATTGCAATGTGGTAGTCATTGGCAATTCGTTTTCGGGAAAAGGGTTAGCACCACGTGTTGCAATAAAACTAAATGCCGGGTTTGTTGATGGTGCTATTTCATTACCCGATACTGCGAATGGTTTTGTAGTGCGCAAAGGGGCATATTCTGGCAAAGCATTTGCCGATGTAAATGTGCTGGCAGCTACTAAAGTTATAAGTCTCGTTCCGAATTCATATAAGGTAGAAACCAATCCCTGCGAGACAAACATTGAGGAGTTTAATCCAACAGTAAAAGAAAGCGATTTTAAATTAACAATAAAAGAAACCGTGCGCGCTGGCGATAAAATATCGCTGCCCGAGGCCGAACTGGTAGTAAGTGCCGGGCGAGGACTTAAAGGTCCCGAAAATTGGGGTATGGTTGAAGAACTTGCCGGTTTGTTGGGTGCCGCAACGGCATGTTCCAAACCCGTGAGCGATTCGCATTGGCGACCACATAGTGAGCACGTTGGGCAAACCGGTATTGCAATAAGCCCGAATCTATATATTGCTATTGGAATTTCGGGAGCGATTCAACATTTAGCCGGGGTAAGTTCTTCCAAAACAATAGTGGTAATAAATAAAGATGCCGAAGCACCATTTTTCAAAGCCGCTGATTATGGAATCATTGGCGATGCATTTGAGATTGTTCCTAAATTAATCGAATCAGTAAAGAAATTTAAAGCTGCTATTTAAATTTTTCATTACCTTTACTATTCATAAATAAAATTAAAATCGCAAGTCACCCACAATGGGATCGATGGAAAAAATATCACTCGATATAGTCGGGCTTACTTACAGTCAATCACAAACCGGTGCATATGCGCTCATTTTGAGCGAAGCCGATGGCGACAGGCGACTTCCTATCATAATTGGCAATGCAGAAGCTCATGCAATTGTGGTAGTGCTCGAAAACATGACTCCTTCGCGCCCACTTACACACGATTTGTTTCGCAATTTTGCCGAGACTTTCAATATCAGCATTACAGAAATTATTATTTACAATCTGAAAGAAGGCATTTTCTTTGCAAAACTTATATGTCGTGATGACACAGGTAACGAGCACGAAATAGATGCCCGTACTTCCGATGCGGTTGCTCTTGCAATTCGTTTTGGCTGCCCCATATATACTTTCGAATTTATTCTTGCACAAGCAGGAGTTGTATTTGAATCTGAAGAACCCAAGCAAGCTTCCAAGTCGGCCAAAGTAACAGTACCTGTAAACGCACCTACATTTAAACAATACTCCTTAGAAGAATTGCATAACCAACTCAATAGCGCGTTAGAAAACGAAGATTATGAACTCGCCTCAAAAATCCGTGATGAGATTAAACAAAGAGAGCATTAATATTTTGCTTACTTTTTTGGATTTGACAGTCAGCATTAAAACCATTTTTTTTCGATAAATTTTTTAGGCATTAAATTTTTTATCAAACTCTATTCTTACTTTTAGAGCCTAAAGTGTTTTTGATATGACCAAAAAGGTTAGTATTAAAGAGAAAATATTATTTCAATTTAAAACCGTTTTTATTTTTACACCATCAGAGAGAAGGGCAAATATTGTTATTGCTCTAATTTGCTCTGCGTTGATGATTGCATTATTTGTAATATACTTTTTGCCTTCCGGGAACTCTAAACTCGACCCTGAAATAATTGCAGAAATAAATGCTCTCAATTGGCAACCAGATACTTCGTTCGAAAGCAAAAGATACTTTGTTCAAAAATACGATAGCGGTTTTGTCAATGACAACAAATTCGAAAACAATCCCGATACAAAAATCGAATTAGAAACCTTCAATCCCAATTTGATTGATGCTTCACAGTGGCAACAGCTAGGCTTGTCGGCAAAGCAAGCATCCGTGATAGTAAATTATGTTGCTAAAGGAGGACAATTTCGAACAAAAGAAGATCTCAAAAAAATGTTTGTTATCACACCTCTTTTCTATAATAAAGTTGAACCTTACATTTCAATCCCTCCAAAAGAAAAAATTGCTTTTGTAAACAAAGATACTACCCCGTATAAACCTGCTAATAACAATGCCGCTCCAAAAATCTATACCACCGTTGAAATAAATATTGCCACTGAAAGCGAATTTGAAGCGTTGCCTGGCATTGGACCCGCAATAGCAAAAGGTATTGTTGCATATCGTAATAAGTTACGTGGGTTCAATAACGTAGAACAACTATTTGAAGTTTACTTTTTTACCGATTCCATTTTTCAGCTTAACAAAAGCAGGCTAAAGTGCGGTTCAGGATACATTAGAAAAATCAATATTAACACAGCCGAATTAGAGGACCTCAAACACCCATATATAGAAAAGTATGTGGCACGCGTTTTACTCGCATATCGCAAAACGCATGGAAACTTTACCGATAAAAAACAAATCATGTCGATTGGTGTAGTTTCAAATGAACTTTATACCAAAATTGAACCCTACCTCGATATAAAATAATTTCCAAACAGGTTTTATATACGCTGTTGCCTGTTCTAAAAATCAGAGGTCAATTATAACACTTCTGTTATGAGTAATAATGGCTTTTCTATGACATAGCCTTAATCCAACTTAGTTTCAAGAAAGAAAATTATCCCAAATGCTTTTTATTACTGGAGGCGGTGGCCTCTCCGGTATGTTGCCGTTCCAGCAACATACAATGCGCTTCGCACCCTGCCATTTTGTGGTTGCGTATACGGTTATGGTTAGTTTCACCTTTCTCTTTCATTTTCAAAAAGAAATCCTACGAACAAAAAATAATTTCGAAAATATATTGCCCCTTTATAAACCAAAAACGCCCCGCATAATGCGAGGCGCTTTTGTTACTATTCTTTAGTGAAGTTTACTTCACTACTACCCTTATTGTTTGTTGCATTCCGTTCACCTGTACATTTACCATATACACTCCGGTGTTGAGGTTACTAATGTCTAAGGCGAAGTCATTCTGTCCTTCCACTGCTGCATGCGACTTATTGAATACCAGACGTCCTAATGCATCTATGATACGCACATTTACATTGCCGTCCTGTTCTGTTACGAACTTAATGTTCAATTGTCCTTCGGTTGGATTTGGATATGCTACAATGCTTGTAATATCAACCAAAGCATTGTTTGTTGCCTTTGGTGGTGCAGGACAAGTGAGCACATTATTGAATGGCACACCTGGACTTCCCAACCAGCTTTCGTTTATCAGTTTCACTGCATTGCGAACCTCTAACGAATCGTAAATGCTTGTGCATCCTCCAAAGAGTTTGTTTGCTTCGTTTAATATTTGAGTTACCGTTAATCCATTAACCGTACCACCTCCCTGATAAATCATACTGCCAAGGGTTACTGTACTTGTCGGAGCAAAGTTTGCATCATAAGCATCAAATACCACGTTCATTTTCAATGCCACTAAGTTTGCACCAAATGCACTTGGGAATGTTAAGCCTGTTGCATTTAACAAGTTTATAGTCAACTTAGTTGCCCCACCTGTTAAAGGCTGATTGTTCAAGAAATTACGCACTGCATTAGCACTATTGAGTGTAAGCGTTTTGCTGCCTATGCAACCACCACCCACTACAAGCGATGATGGGAAGGCGGCAGCAAAATGCACATTCAAATAAGCCCCAATATTGGTTCCGGCAGGCGCTGTTTTCCACGATACTGCTGTTTCGGTATGGAAGGTATTACATGTAAATACGCCCGATGTTATCACTATCGATTTTTGTGATATACATCCACTTGCATCCATCACCGTTACTGTATACGTTCCTGCTCCAAGGCTTGTTACATCCTGTGTGGTTTTACAGGTATCGTATTCCATGTATAGGTGTATGGTGATGTACCACCACTCACACTGATGTATGCCGCACCATTGGTGCCGCCCATGCCGGTTACGTTTGTGGTGCTGTCCGTTACTATCACTATGGCTGTTGGTGCTCCTACCACTTTACTCATCGATGTGGTACATCCTGCTGCATCGGTAACTGTTACCGTATACGTACCGGGATATAAGCCCGTGATACTGCTTGTGTTACCTCCGTTACTCCATAAATAACTGTATGGTGCTGTGCCGCCCGATGCCGCTGCTGCTGCCGAGCCATTGTTGCCTCCATTGCAGCTTGCTGCGCTTGTACTCACTGATACTACTATGGCATTAGGTTGTGTTAATACCACACATAAACTAATAGTACATCCTCCGGCATCCGTCACTGTTACCGTGTGGCTGCCTGCTCCTATGCCGCTCAGGTTTTGGGTGGTTTGTCCTCCTGTCCATATATAAGTATAGGGTGCTGTGCCGCCTGTTACCGTTATGTTTATGCTGCCGTTATTGCCTATACACGTTGGGTTTACATGGCTTTCGGTAATGCTTAATCCGCTTACCGGTGCTGTTACTGTATAACTTGCTATTGCGGTGCATCCGTTGGCATCGCCTATAGTTACTGTATAAGTACCGCCCATCAAGCCTGTGGCTGTTTGGGTGGTTTGGCCATTGCTCCATGCATACGTATATGGCATTACGCCACCCGCTCCACTTGCTGTGGCCGTGCCATTGTTGTTGCCATTACATCCTACATTTGTGCCCGTGGCACTGGCCGTAAGCAAGGTTGGCTCCGTTAAGGTGATGCTCACTGCCTGTGTACATGTTCCATAACTTACGATTACATCATACGTTCCGGCTCCCACTCCAAACAAATCTTCTGTTGTGGCTCCATTGCTCCATGAATATGTATATGCCCCTTGCGGATTGGTGGTTAGATTTATCGCTCCATCAAGTCCTCCATTGCATCGTATGTTATATCCTCCGGCATAAGTCGGGCTGTTGAGGCTCGCTGTAAAGCCGCCTGTTGAGTTTACTTTCACACACACAGTTATTGTACAGCCGTTTGCATCGGTCACCACTACAAAGTTGTTTCCTCCACATAAGCCTGTGGCTATTGCATTGGTATTGCCATTGCCCCATAAGTAGGTGTATGGTAACGTACCGCCTGTTATTGTGGCCGTGCCTGTTCCATTACATGCACCACACGTGGCTGCTGTACTTGAGGTGCTGATGGTATCCAATACCGCTGGCTGGGTAACTACAATGTTGTTGGTAGCTATGCATCCGTTTGCGTCTGTTACTGTTACTGTATACGTGCCGGCAATCAGGTTCCATATATTATTCAAGCTGCCGCCCGTATTCCATACATAACTGTATGGGGCTGTGCCACCCGTGGCTACCACAGCTGCGGTGCCATTGCTGTATCCGTTGCAGGTTACATTGCTGCCGCTCATTGTTGTCGCTAAGGCAAGAGGCTCAACTATTGTTGCACTCTGGCTTGCACTGCAACCGTTGGTATCTGTTACCGTTACTGTATACGTGCCGGCTAATCCTGTGATACTGTTCAACGTGCTGTTATCGCTCCACAAATAGGTATACGGTGCTGTGCCTCCGTTGAGGTTGGTTATCGTTATACTGCCTGTGCCTCCGTTACACAATGCATTTACGGTTGTTAAACTGTACGATATGGCGGCAGGTTCGCCCACCATGGCCGTGCACATCGTAGTACATCCGTTGGCATCCGTTATCAATACTGTATATACTCCGGCTATAAGACCTGTATTTACTGAATTGTTATTGCCATTACTCCACTGATAAATGTATGGGGCTGTGCCGCCAAATACATTGGCTGTGGCCGTTCCTAATGCCTGTCCGCAATAGGTTGGCGTGCATATGGTATTGCAACTTAATGTGCTGCCCGCTGGTACTATCACCGTGGCCTGTATGCTGCATCCCATGCTATCCGTTATTGTTACATATACTGTTCCTGCTCCAAGGCCTGTGGCCGTTTGTGTTGTTTGTCCATTACTCCATAAGTAGGTATATGGGTCACCTACGGTGTACATGGTACCGCCCATGGTATTGATGGTGGCTACTCCACCATTGCTGCCTGAACAGGTGTTGTTTACATTATATGTATAAACCATTGGCGCTGGTTCCGTTACCGTTACACTGCAGGTGCTGAGGCATCCCAAACCATCCATTACTATTACTGTATACGTACCTGCTGCTAAGCCTGTTGCCGTTGTTGTGGTTTGAGTTGGCGCTGTATTCCATATGATACTGTATAAGCCATTACCTCCTCCAGGTGTTACCGTGGCTGTGCCATTGTGGTAGCCATTGCACGTACTCATGGTGGCAATAGTAGAACACGTAACCGGTACCGGTGCAAGGATGATAGCCTGAGCAGTCACCGGACCGCAGCCATTGGCATCGTTTACCGTTACTGTATACGTACCGGGGAGTAAGCCCGTTACCGCACTCGTGGTGGCGCCATTGCTCCATGAGTAAGTGTATGGTGCCGTGCCGCCTCCTACTATCGCTACCGCTGTGCCTGTCAGATTCTGACATGTTACATTCGTGTTGCTTGTGCCTACTGATAATTCCGATGGTTCGGCTATCACTACCGTACATACTGTGGTGCAGCCATTGCAGTCCGTTACTATTACCGTATACGTACCTGCTATGTCGCTCATCGTGGCCGTGGTGGCTCCGTTGCTCCACAGATAAGTGTAGCCTCCGCAAACTATGGTGCCTAATCCATCGCCAAGGTAGCTGTGGATGTTTTGACGTAAAAATTCTGCCTCAGCTGACGGTGAATGGAAGGCGGACTGTGTCATCCCTCCAAATATTACTTTGCCTGCACCCCATATTGCCTCGCCCATTACTACTCCCGGTGCATCTCCATCTATCAGCGAGGTGATGCTGCCCCCAATTATGGAATGGCCAAAACTGGTGCCTGTCCATGAATTTCCACAAATATTTGGACCATTAAATATTGGATGACCCGACTGAACCGCACTAACATTTGCATTATCTGAATACGGACCCGGGCCATATAATAAGGTGGTGCCTCCAAATCCGAAGTTGATATTGCCGCCTTCATTCGGTGCTGAATTCAGGAATAGTTTTCCACCTCCTGTTACCCATGCTTCCATTAAAGGAAGATTGGCCATTAAGAATGCGTTCATTTCGTCCGCTCCGGCATCGCTGCCATCCATGAATACATATTTTGTAGCTGGACTGAATATACTTAATGCTGATGCCGTTTCAAACAAATCCGGTGTCCAGTTACCTGCACCAAACGCTGCGTTCATTTCATCTATATTGTTTGTCAATCCCCAGGGTTCGCCTGCGGCCTGTGAACGCAAGTAATAAATATTCGTGCCTGTTATTATACTTGATACTCCTCCCGATACTCCTACTGTAGCTGTGCCCGTTCCACCCATACATGCCGCAGGGGTACTGTTGCCCGCACATGTCAGTGCACTTGGCTCATTTACCACAAAGCAATAAATTATGCTGCAGCCTGCACTGTCGGTTATTGTTACATAATATACTCCCGCAGGTGCTGTTGCAGTATTTGTCGTATTGCCCGGTGACTGACTCCAGCTATAAGTATACCCACCTGCTCCTCCTGTTGGGTTCACGGTTAATACGCTCGTGCCTCCATGGCATAATATGGCTGTTTGGGACGGGATAGCTGCTATGGCAGTGTTTTCGGTAATGTTGTATTCCTGTGTTGCTGTACATCCATTATTGTCTCTAACAGTTACTATATACGTGCCTGCATTCAGACCCGTTGCTGTAGAACCCATCTGTCCATTGCTCCAGGTATAGGTATACTGTAATGTGCCGCCTGTTACTGACGCTGTAGCGCTGCCCGTGCTTTGTCCGTTGCACAATACATTCGTTTGTGTTGGCGTGATGACCAATACTGCCGGCTCCGTTACTACTATGCTGTCGGTTATGGTACATCCATTGGCATCCGTAACCGTGACTGTATGCGTGCCTGCAGCAAGGCCAGTGGCTGTTTGTGTGGTTTGCCCATTACTCCATAAGTAACTGTAGGCGCTTACTAAACTGCCTCCACTGCAACTTAAATTTGGTATTGATATAAATCCGGAATTGGCACATAAAGACCCTCCGTATACGGTGCCTTCTAAACATCCGCTGGCTATAGGGTTGCCATTGCACATTACAGCCCAGTTGGTAAAGTTATCGTTAAAGAAGCCCAGCGTGCTCACATTTAATGTGTAAGGACCATTGACGGCTGCTACAGGTGAGGAAAGGGTTATTGCTCCAAAACCAAATGGACCGCCTGAAAGAACTACATTATTACTTGCGTCTATTAATTGGTAGCTGGTTTCATCTGCAAATCCGGGATTGTTGGTCGATACCGTCAGCATGCCCTGAGCCTGCATTGTTACGCCCTGCACTCCGCCTATCACACTGGCACTAGCTGTGCCACTTCCATTGCCATTGCAAGTTAATCCGATGCTGCTCATATTCATTGCCAACGCACCTGGTTCCATTACCATCACATCTATTTCGGCTGTGCAGCCTCCTGCGTCCGTTACGGTTACTGTATACGTACCTGCTGCAAGGCCTGTAAATACCGCACTGTCGGCCGTTGGATTGCTTTGAGTACCAGCTGGCGTTATAGCGAAAGTATATGGTGCTGTGCCACTTGTGGCCTGTACCATCACTATTCCTGTGGTGCCTCCGTTACATAATACATCTGTACCCGCTCCGCTTATCGATAAACTGCCCGGCTGTGTGATGATTACCTGAGTTGTTGCATTACAGCCAAGGCTATCAGTTACTGTTACTACATATGTACCGGCTGCTAAGCCTACTGCTGTTGCAGTGGTTTGACCATCGCTCCATAAGTAGGTATATGGGTCGCCCGATGTGTATGGTGTGCCGCCACTGCCCGATACTGTTGCATCACCTACGGTGCCTCCGTTGCAGGCTATGTTGGTCTGGCCCGCGATGGTGGCTACTACTCCGTCTACCGGTTCGGTTATAGTGGTACTTGAAGTGTATATACATCCGTTTGCATCCGTAACTGTTACGTTATACGTACCCGCTGTTAAGCCTGTGGCTGTGGTTGTGCCCTGTGCCGGTGAAGTACTCCATAAGATGGTGTATGGTGCTGTGCCGCCTGCTATACCGCTGATGGTGGCTGTGCCATTATTGCCACCTGCACAACTTACATTGGTGCTCGTTAATGGATTCGCTGTTATCGCACTGCCTGCGGTTATGTTTATACCTGTTATGATGGTTTCCACACAGGTTTGCATCGGTTACCGTTATGCTGTATAATCCGGTGGCCAATCCTGTAAATATACCCGTTGGACTTGCTACTGCTCCGGGGTTTAATGTATAGCTATACGCTGGGGTGCCTCCTGCGCCTGTTACTGTAATGCTGCCTAAGCCACCACTGCAACCCGGACTTACTGCATTATATGTGGCTGTTAATGCTGTAGGTTGCGTTACCACCACACTCGCTGTTTTTGTACAGCCGTTGGCATCGGTTATTGTTACCGTATATGTGCCCGCTCCAAGTCCTGTGGCTATGGCTGTTGTTTGGGCAACTCCTGTATTCCACAAATATGTATGGGGCGGTGCCGCCTGTTATGCTTAGTTCATCAAGAGTGGCGGTGCCTGTGGTGCCTCCGTTACATAATACCGGTGTGGTTGTTAATGGTGCACACGTGATGATGGCCGGTTGCGTTAACGTTACTGTACAACTTGTGGTACAGTTGTTCTTGTCTTTTACTATTACCGTATACGTACCCGCTGCAAGATTGTTTGCTATGGCTGTGGTCGTTACCGGTACCGTATTCCATGTATAGGTATAGCCCGGTGTGCCGCCTGTGGCTGTTACACCTGCTTTGCCGGTACCTCCGTTGCACAATATGCCTTGTATCACTGTGGCTGTACATCCAAGTACTGCCGGTTGCGTTATCGTTACACTTGCTGTTTTCGTACAGCCTTTGTTATCGGTTACTGTTACTGTATACGTACCGGCTGCAAGGCCTGTGGCCGTAGCCGTAGTAGCACTGTTCGACCATAAGTATGTATAAGGTGAGGTGCCGCCCGTTACCGTGGCTGTGGCCTGACCCGTAGCTGCACCATTACACTTCGGACTCTTTGGTGTCATGCTGATGATGATGGCTGCTGGCTGGCTTATCACTGCTGTGGCATTGATGATACAGCCTTTCTTATCCTGCACTGTTACCGAATAAATACCTGCTATTACTCCGCTCAGGTTTTTAGTAGTGGTACCATTGCTCCATAAATATTTGTATGGGCTGGTGCCGCCTGTTACCGTGAGCGTTACTCCGCCATTGCTGCCTCCGTTACAACTTACGTTGGTTACTGTATATAATGCTAACAATGCTGCAGGCTGACCTACGCTGTTTGACAGCGTTTTTGTACAGCCGTTTGCATCGGTAACTGTTACTGTATACGTGCCTGCTGCAAGACCGATAATATATTTTGTCGTCTTTCCATTGCTCCACAAATAAGTATAAGGGGAGGTGCCTCCGGCTGCTACTACTGTGAGCGTACCGTTGGTGCCGCCAAAGCAGCTTACATTTGTTTTCTTCGATGTTAAGTTCATTTGTGCCGGTTGTGTCAGCGTTACCTGACCCGTTACTGTACATCCATTGGCATCTGTTACCTGTACTGTGTAGCTGCCCGCTGCTAAGCCTGTGGCCGTAGCGGTGGTTTGACCTGTTGGTGTCCACAAATATGTGTATGGTGCTACTCCTCCGCTTATCGATGCTGTCGCACTGCCTCCGCCATTGCCATTGCAGGTCAGGTTATTGCCTGTTACTGTTAATACCAGCGCATTGGGCTGGGTGATGGTGGCCGTGCCTACTTTCGTACAGCCGTTTGCATCTGTTATGGTTACAGTATAAGTTCCTGCTGCCAAACTGCTGATGGTTTGGGTAGTAGCTCCTGTACTCCATACATAGCTATAAGGTGCGGTGCCGCCTAATGGTTGTGCGGTTACACTGCCATTGCTGCCGCCAAAGCAACTTACATTGGTTACATTGCTGTTGCATATACAGCCTAGGGCTACCGGAGAGGTTATCGTGGCGCTGGCACTCATCGTGCAACCGTTGGCGTCTGTTACCGTTACAGTATATATACCTGCTGCAAGGCCGCTAACACCCGAAGTGCTGGCACCATTGCTCCATGCATAGCTATAAGCTCCGGTGCCTCCGCTTACATTGGTCGTGATGCTGCCATTACCGCCTCCGTTGCAGCTTACATTGGTACTTACCAGTGATATTGCGATTGCCGTTGGCTGGCCTACGGTGTAGCTGGCTGTTAATGTGCAGTTGTTTGCATCGGTAACTGTTACTGTATACGTACCGGCCACAAGGCCTGTATTGCTTGTTGTAGTGTTACCGTTGCTCCACAATAGTGTAGTGGGCGCTGTGCCGCCAGTTACCGTTATGTTTATCGCTCCATTGTTACCTCCATTGCAGGTGGTATTGGTTACTGTGCCGGTGATGCTTAATGCGGCTGATGGTTGAGTGATGATTACATCGGCAGTGGCTATACATCCCATCGCATCCATTACGGTCACTGTCCACGTGCCTGCCGTTAAGCCTGTAGCCTGTGCTGTGGTCTGGGCAGGTAAGGTATTCCACTGATACGTATATGGTGCTGTGCCACCCAGTACATTGGTCACACATGCCTTGCCATCGTTGCCGCCAAAGCAGCTACATTCGCACACGCTGCAGCAGTAAATGTAATTGGCAATGGTTCGGTTACGGTATACGTGCATTCTATGGTACAGCCGTTGCCGTCTGTAACGGTTACTGTATACGCGCCAGAGGTTAGGCCGTTTAATGTTTGGTTAGTGGTGCCATCGTTCCATACATAACTGTAATTACCTGTACCTCCGGTGATGTTAGCAGTGATGCTGCCATTGTTGCCTCCGTTGCACATTACATTGGTTACGGCTCCACCACATACTAATGGGGTGGGTACATTGATGGTGAACACTAAATATGTTATACAACTATTGCTGTCGGTAATGGCTATGGTATGACTGCCGCCTGTTATGCCCGTAAACGTACCGTTGGTTTGAGACGTTCCTCCATCGAGGCTGTATTCATAGCCGGCTGCATGAGCGCCTAAGCCCACTCCATGGTGTGCCACCGAATCCATTCACGGTGATATCGCCTGTACCGCCATTACATAATGGCTGTGTGATGGTATGTGTCTGATCTAATAAGGTTGGTTCAAATATCTGGAACGTTAATATCGTATCGCAGCCTATGCTGTCAGTAACTGTTACTGTATACGTTCCCGCTACAAGATAATTTGCTACTGAGATCGTTTGACCATCGCTCCACAAATAAGTGTATGGCGCTCCGCTGGTGAATGGCACTGCTCCGCTTACAAATATGCTTATCTGACCTGTGCTGTCACCATGGCATTGGTTGTTTTGCAACGTTTTGCCGATGAAGAATGGAGGGTTTTCAGTCACTGGGACTGTTAATGCAAACGTGCAACCTAACGAGTCCGTTACCAATAAGTCGTATATTCCTGCATATAGATTTGAGGCATCTTCATCAGTAGATCCATTACTCCATTGGTAAGTAAATGGAGCAGTTCCATTTGTCATGGTTATATAAATGGCACCGCTTGCATCTCCATTGCAATTTACATTTGTTACTGAATCGAGTGTTGCAACTACTTCGTTTGATAATACAGTTATCTTAGAGCGCTTGCCTTCACATAATTCATCGGCAACCGAATCGGATGCTACATAAAAATAGTATTCCGTGTATCCAATATTGCCAACGGGTCCGGGTGAACCAGCATTTGTCAAATCAGGATATAAACTTGGGATATTAGTCAAATCTGCATAAGTCAATGTTGATGCGGAACATATAGAATCGTTATACCATTGTAATGTAATACTTGGGTCTACACCTCCCGGGAATACAGCATCCTGAATGTTTAACGTAAAGTTGTCGGCACATGCAACAATAGTTGTGTCGGTAATCGGGCTTTCGGGATATTTGCATCCTCCACCTGATATTGTTAGTACGGTACCGTTTGCATCCTGAACAGTTAAGGTATATCCATCACCATCGAATAAATAAAATGTAAGGTAAGAGCTATCATTTGGTATTACTTCTACAATATTTGCGCTGGTAACAGGGGTCGTCTGTGTTAAATTATCAATGCAATCTACCGTTGCTAAAGTGCTTGAAACAGGTTGACCACTGGTAGTAGTTAAACTTACGATTGTCCATGGTGATATTCCTCCAAGCATGCTTACCGTTTCACTGAATTGTCCATCGGTATTGGGAGCACGCCTTGTTACATCTGCATTGTCCATGCATACACATGGGTCTACAAGGTTTGGCATTGTACAAGGTATACGACCAATTGTTATTGTACCAGACGAGGTGCAACGTGGTGTGGGATATGGATCAGTGGCATTTGTTGTAATGTATACGGTGTAGGTTCCCACTGCACGGTTAGGCAACGAATCTTTAAATATATTCCAATTATCCAGCGCATCTAGAATTAAGTCTCCATTTCTATCATCGGGGAAGCCATCAAAATCGGCATCGAATAAACCAGGGAAATTAAAATTATTAGTCACATCGCGTAAAGTATCACCAAGTGCATCAACCCACACATAGCGGATGGGACCATTGGCTTCTAAATGCTGTACTATTGCCATACCATCATTGTTGGGAGTGCAGCTAACGCTGTCTTGGCTCATATAGGCCGCTTGAATTGGCTCGCTAAAATCAATATTAATTGTAGTATCGCCTGAGCAAGAACCCATATTTGCAGGTAAGGTTACCGTAACAGATAATGCTCCCTGAAAAGCTGATGGCCCTACCAAGGTAGAATCCAAGTCGGCAACAGGTCCAAAAAGCGAACTCCAGTCAAACAACGTACCGGCAGGATAACCTCCCGGATAAGCTCCTAAATCTTTAGCATGAACATAATAATCTGCGGCAACCCCTGCACAAGTAAATGTATCACCAGGAGTGATGTATGGTTTTGGCGGGTCAATTACATTTATGGCAGTTGTTTGAGCGGAAGTACAACCAAAGTTATTAGTTGAAGTTAATGTATAAATAGTGCTGCCTAATGGATGAGTAGAAACCACGCTTGCTCCAGTAGTAGTATTTAAATATGTAGCTGGTGACCAGGTAAAAGTGTGTGCTTTTGTAAACGTCAAAATCATATTTGGCCTTAGACTGCTCAATAAGAAAGAAGGCGTGAGCGGGCAAATATCCAAATTGTCGAGGGCAGCATAAATTACTGAATTTCCGGTTGTTGGAGTCCTGTGCATTACAGCATTAGCAGTATTAAATACTCCTGCACCTGTTGGGTCGTTGCTAAAGCAAGTTTGAACTATCAAATTGCTAACACCATCCCATACATAAGGTGAGGACAATGTATGCACATTTTGCCCTAATATTGGCTGATAATTTACCGGGCCAAATACTGGAACCAAACCGCTAGTTATCCATGTTGTTAATGCTGTTACATTTGTAGGGGCAATACTCATTACATAATTATTAAGTATACCTGCAGTTCCTAAAATGCCAACATTGAATGCAAGCGTTTTAATTTCACTACCATAAGTCATTCCCGATGCTGCAAGTTCCGATGCAAGAATGAGAATTTGATGCTTCACACTTTCGTTATTGCCACCATAAGGTGCAGGGAAATTTGTAAATCCATTAGCATTTAATAAACTTGTTCCTAAAGTATCAGCTCCAGTGACATTCGGATTGTCCATTACATTCAATTCAAAAGTATCGGGCGAACATTTGTAAGCAAGTGTAGGATTCAAAGTGAATGTAGGTGCTGCGGGGAATACATTTACCAATACCGAAGCTGTACCTTTGCAACCTGCAAACACGCCAGCAGTTGTATCTATACCGGTAACTGTATACGTAGTTGGCAACGCAGGAGTAACACTTACATTGGCTCCGGGTAATGTTCCGGGATTCCAGGTATATTTATAATTAAAATCGTTTGTGCTTGTGGCAGAAAGATTAACTGCTGTTCCGGGGCAAATAGTAGTATTGATAGATGCAGAAATATTTATTGCCGGAGCTGGCTTTACAAATGCAACAACAGGAGTTCGTGCTGAATTACACTCTGCAGTAATTGTCATATCATAAAAGAAATAATATTGCGCATTTGGAGTACTTGTTGAAAACATACCACCGGTAATGCTCATGGCACCTGAAAGCGAATTCAAAGGATAAGGTACAGGGAAGGATGTTTTAAGGAAGTTTGAGCTACTGTTTTTTGTAACAAGAGTATATCCGGTTCCGGGAGGAACAACGAAATTTAATGTAATAACAGCCGAGTCATTAAAACTAATCAAACCGGTAGAAGCAAGTTCAGTATTAGTATTATCCCATAAAGCAATATTTACATCGCCAGGTCCTGAGCCACTAAACGCTACCACTTTTACACTATTAATTGTAAATTGTTTTGAAGCATTAAACTTGATACCCCTTCCAGGTGTAGGTGTGGTTCCACCTGCCGAAACGGGCGATGGCAACCCTACAGGCTCGGTGTAAGGTCCTGCATTTGCTTGGGCATAATATGTAGTTGTACTTGGTATTGCAGGAGTAACATAAGTATTTCCTGTCGCTACCGCCAATCCACCTGTTGCATTGGTAAACCACGAAATGGTAGAACCCGAAGATGGTGTGGCATTTAACGTGTGAATATCTGTACCGCACACAGTATCGCCCATAAATGTTGCAACTTGTGGGTTATAAATATTTATTTTCAATACTGGAGAATAACCAATTAGGGAGCCAGTGCAATAAATACCACAACGGAAATAGGTAGAAGTAACAAGAACATTTGTAAGCAATACTGTACCAGTGCCTCCTGGTACAGGTGTCCAAGCCATGTTTGTGTCTATTGTCTGTTCCCATTGGTATTTTGCCAATAATGGATTGGCAACTCCAGCAACCGTTAACACAACTGATGAAGTACCGCATATTTCAGTTTGGTTTGCTGTAGTGCTAACATTATTTTGTAAGTAAATAGGTACAATCTTTATAGCATTGGTATCCACACAACCCAAAATGGTATCATTAGCTGTAGCAATATATGTAGTAGTGGCTGTTGGATTTGCATACACGGTATCTTCGTTAGCATTCAATACATAAGGAATAGTACCTGCAAGGTCGGTGTACAAACCTGTTATTGGTAACCATGTATATTTATGATAATTGGTAAGAGGACTTGAAACACGTATCATTTTTGGCGATGAACCACAAGTGGTATCATTGACCACATTTGTGGCAAACAACGGTATCGGCAACACTGTAGCCACTATCGGCATCCTTGTACTTTCGCAAACTGTATTGTATTTAATATCGAAGAATGGAGCGTATACACTTCCTAATGCTGCTGTCGATGTATTATTATTCGCTGTACCCACCAAACTCATTGACCCATCGGCATTTGTAAATGGATAACCAGGACCTGTACCATTATATGAAGATACATGAGTAAATGCTAATGCGTTAAAACAAAGTTGATAAGCGCCCGGGGTATTTATTACCATGTTCAATGGTACTACAAAAGGCTTAGTAAATGTACCGCCTGTCTGCACATCAGCAGCAGTTACAGTATAAGTTGCACTTGTCAATATCGGGGTTGCACTTCCCCGTGCATTTAAAGTAATGTTGAAAGTTCCGGCAACGTTTGGATACATAGTTACTGTAGCAATATTACCAGGTTTGATTACTGTAAGCCATAATGTATTGACAGTGCTTGAGCCCGCTGTACCAAAGGTTGCAGGAGAAGGCAATCCTACTGCATTAGTCGAAAACCCTTCGCGTGCGGCCACATAGTATGTTGTTGTTGCACCAATAGGCACTGTGGTATAGGTAGCACCTGTAGCTAAAGGCACCACAGAAGAAGAAGAACTATACCAAGCCGGGATTGCGCCTGCCGAAACATTTGCACCCAAAGTTACAGGCCCAAGTCCACAGGTACTGCCCGGGAACAGGGTGCCTAATGAAGGCGCAAAAACATTTATTCCATTAGAATACAATTGCGAACAAGTATCATTATTTGAATTAATGCTATTTACTCTAAAATATGTTTTTGTCGAAATGATTGGAGAATTTATAACTGGGGTTGAACCCGGAATTGTTGTCCAATTGATGGAATCGGTTGACGATTGCCAAACCAGACCACCGGCAACAAACCCCTCAGATGGATTAGCTGTAAGTACTACTGAAGCACTGCCACAAAAACCTGGAGAACTTGTAGTTATTAAATTAAACAAAGTAGCAAATGTAGGCTGCAGTGTAACATTACATACTGCCACATTTACACAATTAGTAGCAGTGTCTTTAGCAGTGCAAGTATATGGTTGAGTGCTTAGTGTAAGTTTCTTTACATAAACTGTGCTTACATTAGAATCTAAAATGTAAGGTTGAGTACCCAATGCATCAAAATATAAATCAGCAACAGGGGTCCATGTGTATCTATGGAAATTAGAAAGGGGTGACGACACACTTATAGGAGCAACCTGCGGATTGCATACTATCAATGACGATGGAATTGTAAGTGTTGGTGGGGGAGTAACAGTGGCCAACACAGGTACTCTTGCACTTTCGCAATAAGTTGAATATTCAACATTCCAAAATGCATTGTAAGTTGTTGCTTGAACGGTTGCATTTGTACTGGAGAATGCCCCCCCAGGCATTACAAGGGATGAATCGGCAGTATACAAAGGATAAGTACCCGTATAACTAAAACTATATTGAGCTAAGCCTACTTGATTTAAGTTCGTAACACCTCCACCAGTTACCGTATCATAAACCAATTGATAATCACCGGTAGCAGCTATTGGAATGTTAAACTTTAATTGAACTGGCGTGCCTAATTGGGCTAAAGTAAATTGAAAAGGGCCTGCCGTAGCAATATTGGTTGTTGATCCTCTAAGTCTTAAACAAAATTGTATTGGTCTTGTTAATCCACCAGACATGGCTGCAGTAATTGTTGCGGCATTAGATGGATAAACTATGCAGCCAGTAATAGCACCTGTTTTATTGGCTGTTATCATTTGGCCGCGCTGGGCACCACTAGTAAAAGTAACGGCACCGTTTGCAGGATTTAAGTCAGTCAATCCAACATAATAAGGAACATTTCCAGTTGTTTTTGCTGAAACATAAAAGTTTGTAGAAGAAGAAATACTTGGAGTTGTATAAGTATTTCCGGTTGTTGCTATTGAACCACCCACGGCATTGTTATACCATATTAACGAGGAACCAGGATTTGGCACTGCGCCCAATCCCACAGCACCAACACCGCACCTACTACCGGGAACAACTGAAGCAACTCCTGGAACAAATATATCGACAAATGCTGTCGCAGATGATGTATTGCCACAGGCATCGGTAACGGTTACAGTATACGTAGTTTGTGAAGATGGGGCAGCAGTCACTGTTGCTCCTGTAGTTGTATTGAGACCCGAACCAGGTGTCCACGAAAAAGTGTATGGCAATGTTCCATTATTACCTGTTGCAGAAATTGGTGTAGAAAATCCTAAGCATAAAGTATCTGCAAAAACATTTGTCGATACTGTAGGCAAATTGTTTGTAATCGTAAATGTTGCTACATTATCATTGTTTGTAGTTGAAAATTCGCCAGCAATCGGTGAAATGGTAGTAGTAAAAGTATAACTTCCATTTGCTGATGTATTGATAGTTGGAGTTAAGGTAATATCAACTGTAGCATTTGCTGCAAGTGTACCCACATTTAAAGCTCCGCTTGTTGCAGTGGTTATTGTGCCTGTAACATTACAAGTTACTGTAATTGGCGTTGAAGCAAAATCAACAATTGATGACCCTGTATTGCGAACAGTGACAATTACAGATTCGGCAGGGCCATGGCATGTTGTATTTTGCGTTGGTTTCAATGCATCGAAAGCTATATCTATTGGAGGTAAAGTGAATTCATCAGCACCAATATCAGGCGAGTTTACACCAGTGCGCGCATCACAATCAATGTCATCTGTTATTGTACCAATTACCATTGCAGTTCCATTCAAATTAACATTCACCGGTGCATTGGTTACAAGATGCATATTCGATGCAGATACAAACACAGGTTGCACATTTTTCGAATTGGCATCGCGACCTGTTTGTGCCTGCCAACTGGCAAGTGTTGGGAAGTTAGTTGTACCCGGTATAATTGATGGTGAAGCACCAGTTCCAACAACACCTATGGAGTTAAAAAAACCATTACCGGCTTTCACAAACAAATCATTGTTATCGGAAAGAAAATTGGCATAATTACCAACATTGCCTTGCACCTGCAATCCGATGACAAAATTATTTCCACTACCCAGCGATGTTGAAGTGGATAAAATATTATTCTTTAAGTCAATAGAAGGTATAACGCCACTACCTGCAACATACAAAGCCAATGTTGATGTGGTATTGGTAGCAAACCCTGCCGCATTCATATTTACAGTATTGTTATATATTTGAGTAGTTGCTCCTATTTGGTTACCAATCATAATTCCACACGTAATATCATTCGAATTGGCATTTGCCGATACCCTGCTGATCATATTATTGGCAATTAAGTTTGTACCCGATGATGCTGCACCAGTTGCTGCATTTGAAACAGCAATACCAACTGCAGAATGGGCGCCAGTGGTTGCAAATGTTCTAATGCTATCAATGACATTTTTGCTTATAACAGAGTTTGTAACTTCATTATTGCTAAAAGAATTTATTGCTACACCATTAACATTACCCAAATTTATTGCTATTATATCTGTTCCGCTCACTCCTGTCATATTTGCTATTTGATTGCCAGTTACCAATGCATTATTTTCGAAGCCCAATAAAATGCCATACCGGCTCACCACATTTGCACCAGTTGCAGTCATAATATTCATACGATATGTATTGTTCTGGTTTTTTATTGCAAAGCTGAAACCTTGCGATGTAATGCCATTGCTACATTTTACTATGCTATCATTTTCAACACAATTATTATTATTGCCAAAACCCAAAGACGCTGTTCCCGTGCTGATTCCTGTTGCCACCGGTCCAGCACCAAAGGCAATACCAACAATACCATTTGTAACAGCACCGCCAATAATATTGCAATTTCTAATGGTATCGTTTGTACAGCCATCGAAACCATTACTTGCAACAAAAATAACTGCATTATTTGTTGCAGTGGTGTTATTGTTTTGAATGGTGAGGTTACGGGTTGAACGCACCAATGGGCACAAAGTATTTTTAACAGGAGATTTCGAACCTTCGAAAGTAACAAAATCTGAGCCTAACAAAGCGAAAACATGAGTGAGGGTGGTAGCCTGAATAGATACATTTCCCGATGGATTTGCAACGCTGGTGTCAGGCCTTATCGTAAGTGTATTGGTGGCGCTAGCAAAAGGATTTGCATTAATAATTATAGGAAATGTTTCTGTTGTATAATTGGCATCCTTCAACAAAAATGTAACCGGGCCCGATAGGCAAGAAGAATTATAAGCCGCAATAGCCGCAGTTATATTTGTAAAGTTACGGCCTGCACCTACTGTGTACGTACCACTTAAACTATTCAAAATTTTGTATTGTGAAACCACGGTTGGATGAGTTGATACAGAATTCACATTCGTTGCAACAGCACCAAAAGGTACCGAAGATATATTTGGAGTTCCAACTACATCCTGCGCAATAAAATAATACAATACAGAATCACCAGCAACCAAACCAGGTAACGAGGCAGCAGTAATTGTAAATGACCAACTACCATTTGTAGCATTACCTGTATTTAAAACTCCGGGACTTGAAACATAACTACCCCCAGCATTTCGTTTATAATAAATACGAGGCACTAATCCGCCCGATATAGGCACACCGGTGGCATCGGTAATAATTACACCACTTATTATTCGGTCACTATTGCCACAAGCGCCTAATAAAGTTCCGGCATTAATTGCTGGTGGGGCCAAATCACTTACTATACCCCCAAATTCATCAGCACCAATATCGGGAGCAGTGCCACTTCCCAAATACCCAACATTGCCCTCACGTATATCAGCATCGTAATCAGTTGTAATGCCTGCAATATTTACACCTCCACTTTCAGTTGCTGTGGCAATACCCGTATTCACATGCAAAAAATTCGAACTCGAACCAACAGTACTAAGAAAAGGCGTATTCTCTGTTGCAGAAGCATTATCGCGTCCCGCTGCACGAGCCTTAAAGGCAAGTAACGTTTGATCACTATTAGTACCATCAAAATAAATTAGTCTGTTAACAGCAGGTGTTCCTGCATAAAATACATTGTTGTTTGATGCAAGGCCATATGTTGTTAAACCTACCGTTGCCCTTCTGTAAACAACGGCAGTGCCAAGCCCGGCTGGAGTAGTGTTGTTAATGAACAAATTGTTGCGAAAAGTTACGGTAGGAACTGTAGCACCCGTTGTTGAAACTTTAAACACACTTGAGCCAAAGTTTGTACCAGTACTGGTTCCGGTTAGGTTAATAGTATTAAAATAAAAATTGTGATTTTGACCTGCCGAAGTACCATCTTCACTTATACCAATAATCTGTTCCGGTGCAGCGCCAAGTGAAGCAATTGGAGTAAATAAGTTACCAATATAGTTGTTATACACATTTAAGTTTTGGCCTGCAAGCACTCGAAATCCAATTACAGTTGCTGTTCTTGCATTGGCAGTAAAGTCATATAATTTATTATTAAATACTTTATTGTTAAAGCCGGCAGTTATTTCAATGCCTCGTATATTAATTGCATTGGTACCTGCTGAAATAAAACCACTAAAATTGTATAATGTATTTCCCGAAACGGCCAAGTTTATAACAGGGATTCCGGTATTGCCAGCAAATACAATTCCATTTATTGCAGTGGCAGTATTGCTATTGGATGAAGGACCGGTAATACTGAAGTTATACAATTGATTATTTGTAATACTACTGGTAGTAGCATTACCAGGACTAACATTAATACCATTGATAGTACAATTCAAGCCATCGGTCACATTTCCTGTGGTATTAATAATATTTACAATACTCAAATCATGAATTTGATTATTACTAATATTTAATTTCCCCTGTGTGAATGTCATTCCATCAATGCGGTTGCCACCAAACGTAGTTGGGTTTCCGTTGGCTTTGTAAATATTGTAAATCTGGTTATTAGTCACATTTACATCTGCATTCAAATTGGAACCACCGTATACTATTCCGGTAAAAGTTCCCACATTGAACATTGTATCACCGAAAATTTGGTTGCCGGTAATATTAATGGTAACAGCAGTTGAAGAGGTCACTCTCAAACCAACGCCTGGGCTATTATTTCCTATATTTAATCCTGAATCTATTATGCAATTTGTAATAACATTATTGGTCATGTTGATAACAGAGGCTGCAGCAAGCGACCCCCCTGCTGCATCTATGGCTTGATTGGTAATAAATCCATTAAAAATTCCCGAACGGGTAGAAACTGTATTGTTGTTAAATGTCATTAATGCTGCGTTTGGCGATGAGTTAAAAATACCTTTCACCTCTGCAAGATGTGCCGCACCACCACCAATGCTAGTCACAATATTGTTTGAAATATTAGCAGCATTAACATTTACTACCTTTATTCCAGCGGCAGCTAATGCACTGGGATTAGGAATACATCCACCATAGTTTATTATATAGTTAGCCGTTGCAGGCGTTGCACCACCAATGTCAGTATTTTGATCGTAAAATAAAAATGGAGAAATACCATCAGTAAATCCACGCATCGACAAACCCACATTACAATTCTGAAGCGTATTGCTATAAAATATATTGTTAGAATTTGTACCTGCAGCTGTTGTTACTGTAAGGGCTACAGAAGGTGCAGAAAAAGTAGCATTGGCAGCAAAAATAGCACAAGAGCCGGCTTCAATTTCAGGCAATATTGTTCCCAATAAAGTGTTGTTTCGATTTAGTGTAATAACACAATTTTGGATAGTATTTCTATTGCAACCATTTGTTCCACTAACTTTATAGTAAGCCAATCCATATTCCATTAAGGCTGTTCCAGTATTTGATGGATTTTCATATAAATTAATTCCATCCAAAGTCACCCAGTCGGACCCTACAAAACGGAAAATACCATCAAGTGCAGTGGTGGTAGTAAAAGTGGCTGTTCCACCTGTGGGAGCAATGATACTCGGATTGGCACCGGCCCCAAATTTTTGAATAACAATTGGATTGGCAGCAGTTCCCGTTGCTGTTAACGACAATGTTGCAGTAAGAGGTTCTGTATAACCAGCAGTTACATTAATAATAACTCCGCCAGCACCCACACCGTATAGGTTGAGGCTATCGACAGCTACTTTTAATGTTGGAAAATCAACAGACGGTATCGTCTTTGAACCAGTCATTTGTGAATACATTTTTGTGCTGCACATTGCAACCAATAACGCAACGATAAATACTTTAGACAAAAGCATAAATCCTTTTTGGTAAATTCTATTCATTATAAAAAAAAATAATTGTGGGAAATCAGTGAGCGACAAATATATAAAAAGTTCAACATAAGCTGATTTAAAAACAACAATTCTTAAATAGTTTTTTTTATTCTATAATCAATCAAAATTGAAGAAAATCTCCGACCGACTTTAGTCTCAAAATGCATTAGTTTAGCTATTAATGGTTGAACGCATAATGTAAATTCGATTACCTTTTCAACATGCAAATATGTATTTGTTAATAAAAAATAATTGTATATAACGTCAATTTGAACATTCTCAATTTTAGGGCTTCAAAATATTGAAAATGCAATCATGCACAAAAACATTTGTCGACAAACCAAAAATTGGTCACAACCAAAAACGCCCCGCAAAATGCGGGGCGTTTTAGTGTTAAGAAATATATTCTAATAATTTATTTGACTACAACTCGTATGGTTTCAGTCAGGCCATTTACCTGCACATTCAACATGTAAACACCTTTTGATAAATTGCTTACATCGTATGAACGCTCGTTCACTCCTTCGAATGCGGCCTCTGTTGTATTGAATGCAACCCTTCCAATTGCATCAAATAAACGTACTGATACTTTACCATCTTGCTCTGTTACAAAGCGAATATTTAATTGCCCTTCGGTTGGATTAGGATATGCCACAATGTTGCCAATCGTAGTTACCACATCACCTAATTTTGGTGGTGCAGGACAGGTAAGCATAGTAGAAGATGCACCGGCAACACCGCCAAGGTAGCTCAAGTTAATGTTATTCAACGCAGTTGTCAATTGAGCGCCCGTAAATGCAGAACTGCAACCACCAAGTTTTTTCTCCGCTTCGAACAATACCTGATTCACTTTCAAGCCATTTAAGGCAGCAGGTCCTGCAGGATTATTGTAAATCAAATTGGCAAGCCAAACTGTTGGAACAGGAGCAAAGTTTCCATCGTAAGCGTCAAAAACTACAGCTAATTTAAGAGCAACAATATTTGCGGCTAATGCACTACTAAATGTTGCATTGGTTGGATTATTCAAATTGCTTGATAACAAATTAGCCCCACCAGTTAATGGCTGTCCTAATAAGAAAGTTCTAACGGCTGTTGCGTTTGTTAATGTCAAAGTTTTACTACCTAAACAACCACCACCAACAACCAATGAACCTGGGAACGCATTAGGGAAATGCAATGTCAAATAAGTGCCAATATTACTTCCATTTCCGGCCACAGTCCAGGCTGCAGGCGTTTGGGTATGGAATGGTGTTCCGTTGCTACATATGTAATTCGGCTGTGTGATTGTTATAGTTGCATTGGCAACACATCCTGCAGCATCCGTAACCGAAACCTGATAAGTACCAGCGGTTAAGCCTGTAACATCCTGTGTTGTTTTTACCGGAATAGTATTCCAGCTATAAACAAAAGGAGCTGTACCACCATTTAATGATATGTAAGCTGCTCCATTATTACCACCGTTGGCAGTTACATTTTTTACACTATCAACAATTACAGTCATACTCACTGGTGCGCCTACGGCTTTGTTTGCACTGAAAGTACAGCCGCTGGCATCCGTAACCGTTACGGTATACGTACCTGCTGCAAGTCCATTTATGTTGGCTGTGTTAGCACCTGTATTCCAAAGATAAGTATATGGCGAACTGCCGCCCGAAACTGCTGCCGCAGCCGAACCATTGCTACCACCGTTGCAAGTGGCATTGGTTGTACTCATAGATATCACTATAGCATTTGGTTGTGTTACCACCACACAAAGCGTAATAGTGCATCCATTTGCATCTGTTACTGTTACTGTATGACTTCCGGCTCCAATATTTGTTCTGTCTTCTGTTGTTGCTCCTCCTGTCCAAATATAAGTATATGGCAATGAACCACCAGTGACAGTTATGTCAATACTGCCGTTTGTATTGCCATAACAAGTAGGATTAACATGCGTTTCGGTGATTGATAAAGCATTTACAACTCCTGTAACTGTATATGTTGCATTAGCAGTACAACCATTGGCATCGCCTATAATTACAGTGTATGTTCCTGCCATCAATCCGGTTGCTGTTTGGGTGGTTTGGCCATTGCTCCAAGCATAGGTATACGGCATCACTCCGCCAATGCCCAAAGCAGTTGCTGTGCCTGTATTAGTACCGCTACAATTTGCATTTGTGCCGGTAGCCGAAGCAGTTAACAATGGAGCTTCGGTAAGGGTAATACTTACCGTTTGAGTACATGTTCCGTTACTAACAGTTACAGTATACGTGCCGGCACCTACCCCAAATAAATCTTCATTTGTTGAAGTATTGCTCCAGGAGTAAGTATAAGTTCCAATAGGATTTACTGTAAGATTTACGGCTCCATCTAATCCACTGTTACAACGGATATTATAGCCACCTGCATAAGTTGGGCTAGTAAGCGCGGCAGCGAATGATCCTGTGTTGCTCACTTTTACACAAACACTTATTGTGCATCCATTTGCATCGGTAACAGTTACAAAGTTGTTTCCGGCACATAGGCCTGTAGCATTATCGCTTGTAGCGCCATTGCTCCACAAATAGCTGTATGGCGCAGTTCCACCTGTAATTATTAACGAGCCGCTACCGTTGCATAATCCGCAAGTAGAAGCTATGCTCGAAGTACTTACAGTATCCATAGCTAACGGCTGAGCAATAACTGACTGAGCGGTTGCTATACATCCGTTTGCATCTGTAACAGTTACAGTATAGGTACCTGCCGCCAAATTATTCATGTAACTTAAATTTCCACCGGTATTCCAAAGATAGTTAAAAGGTGCAGTACCGCCCGAAACAACAGCAGCAGCACTTCCATTCGTGTATCCATTACAAGTAACATTCACAGCCGAAGTGGTAACATTTAAAATAAGCGGTTGAACAATAGTAGCAGTCATAGTAATGCTGCAACTATTTATATCGGTAACCGTTACAGTATACGTTCCTGCAAGGCCCGATACTGAAAGTGCAGTTGAGCCATTATTCCAGAGGTACGAGTAAGGAGACATTCCACCATTAAGATTAGTTATAGTCACACTTCCTGTTCCTCCATTACAAGCAGGGTTAACCACTGCTAATGTGTATTGTATATTTGCCGGTTGACCCACATTGGCAATACACATTGTGGTACATCCCTGCGCATCGGTAACAAGCACTGTATAAGTACCGGCTGTCAATCCGGTATTGATTACATTCGTATTACCATTGCTCCACTGATAAGTGTAAGGCATAGTTCCGCCAAATACATTCACGGTAGCTGTTCCGGTTGCCTGCCCACATGCTGTTGGTGTACAGAATGTATTGCAAGTCATACTTTGTGCTTGAGGCATTATAATCACAGCCTGTATTGCACATCCTAAACTGTCAGTTACCGTTACATAATATGTTCCACTTCCCAAACCGGTAGCAGTCTGAGTAGTTTGGCCATTGTTCCACAAGTAGGTATAAGGGTTACCGTTAGTGTACATAGTACCTCCCATCGCATTAATAGTAGAGGTTCCTCCATTACTTCCTGCACATGTGTTGTTAATATTATAAGAGTAAACCAAAGGAGCAGGTTCCTGAACTACAACTGTACATGTTGAGCTACAACCCAAACCATCTAATACAACCACAGAATAAGTACCTGCCGACATTCCGGTAGCTGTTAGTGTTGTTTGTGCAGGTGTGGTATTCCATATTACAGAATAAACGCCATTACCTCCACCCGGAGTAACAGTGGCAGTGGCATTGTGATATCCGTTACATGAGGTCATAGTTGATGTTGCGCTGCAAGTAACAGCAACCGGTGCAAGAATAGTTGCCTGAGCAGTTACTGGTCCACAACCTTTAGAATCATTAACAGTAACAGTATACGTTCCAGGCAGCAATCCGGTAATAGCAGAAGTACTTGCTCCATTACTCCATAAATAAGTGTATGGTGCTGTACCTCCTCCAACAATCGCAACTGCTGTTCCAGTTGGGTTTTGACATGATACATTCGTATTGCTTGTTCCTACTGAAAGCGCCTGAGGTTCGGTAATTGTGATGCTGCACTGCGAAGTACAACCATTAGAATCTGTTACTAATACTGTATACGTACCAGCACCCAGACCAATAGCTGTTTGTGTGGCTTGGCTATTAGCATCATTCCAGCTATAAGAGTAAGGAAGAGTTCCTCCTATTACGTTAGCTGTGGCAGAACCATTCGCAGTACCATTACAAGAAACCCCTGTGCTGCTAATAGCGCAAGCAACCGGATTTGGTTGAGCAACTACAAAACAATATGTAATAGAACAACCTGCTCCATCTGTCACAGTAACATAATAAACTCCGGCATTTACTGTTGCAGTATTTGTAGTGTTTAACGGAGCCTGACTCCATGAATAAGTATAAGTTCCCGTTCCACCTGTTGGGTTTACTGTCAATACACTCGTACCTCCATTACATAGAATTGGCGTTTGAGATGGGTTAACAATAATGTTGACTCCTGAAGTTATTGAATAGCTCTGTGTATTTGTGCACCCTTTGAAATCAGTAACGGTAACTGTATATGTTCCGGCCATTAAACCAGTTGCTGTACTCGATTGCTGACCATTATTCCATAAGTAATTATATGGTGCAGTTCCTCCCGTAACAGTGGCAGTTGCACTTCCTGTTCCCTGACCATTACAAGAAACATTAACCTGTGTAGGTGTAATGCTCAATCCAGCAGGCTGTGCAATTGTAGTGCTTCCAGTATTTATACATCCGTTTGCATCGGTTACAGTTACAGTATACGTGCCAGCTGGCAAACCAGTAGCTTGTTGATTTGTCGACACAACGCTTGTTCCATTACTCCATTGGTAGGTATATCCGGGTGTGCCGCCTATTGCATATACAGTTGCCACACCGTTTGAGCCTCCATTACAAGACACGTTAACATGAGTAGTATTGGATGCTATAGCGCTTGGTTCATTTACAGTGACATCCGTTTCGGCAGTACAGTCACCGGCATCAGTTACTATAATTGTATAAGTACCGGCTGCCAATCCTGCAAATACTGCGCTGTCGGCAGTAGGATTTGTTTGTGTGCCTGCCATTGGAGAAATCATAAATGAGTATGGTGGGGTTCCTAGTTGAGCAGAAGCCAACACCATTCCATTAGCGCCTCCATTACACAAAGCATTTATTGCTGCTGCACTTACTGTTAAGCTGCCCGGCTGAGTAATTGTTACTTGGGTTACTGCTGTGCAACCGTTTGCATCGGTAACAGTCACCACATACGTACCGGCAGTTAATCCTGTGGCAGTTGCTGTTGTTTGTCCATTGCTCCACAAGTAAGTGTAGCCGCCTGTTGCATCCCATCCTTCCTGAGTTAAAGAATAGAATGTATTGCATCCGGGAGGGCCAACAGGGCATGAAAGAAATCCATTTCCAGGCACACCATTTTCCCAGCTATGGTTGATTTGTTGCAATACTGTTCGCAGTTGATTAGGAGTATAAATACTTCCACAACCAGCGAGAGCATTATTACTTTCATCCAGTATTTGTTGAACGGTCATGCCCGCAAAAGGAGCACTGCCATAAATTAAATCAGCAAGATGAACTGTACTGGTAGGAGCAAAGTTTGCATCATATAAATCAAACTGCACATTTAGCGTAGTTGCTACCAGAGCACCGGCTAAAGAATTAATATAACTACCATTAGTTGGGTCTGTCATATCCATTGTTAATGGAGCAGCCAATCCCAATGCATTAGGAATAAATGCCCTTATGGCGGCAGGACTGGTAAACGTAAGCGTGTAAGGTGTTCCGCAACCTCCTGTTCCGCCTAATACCAATCCACTTGGGAATGCTGCTGCAAAGTTATTGTCAAGGTATGAATTTGTGGATGAACCTCCCGAAGCTAAAACAGTAGCTTCTCCTAGTCCACCTCCATTACAATCAATATTTATTTGTGAATTGATTGTAGCCGTAACAGGTGTTGAAGGTTCGGTTACTATAGCCGCAGCAGTATAAATACATCCATTTGCATCTGTAACAGTTACCGTATACGTTCCTGCAGTAAGTCCGGTGGCTGTTAAAGTACCCTGAACAGGAACAGTGCTCCAGATTAGGGTATACGGTGCCAAACCTCCTGAAATGCCAGTAATTGACGCAGTACCATTATTTCCTCCATTACAATTCACATTTGTAGATGTAAGCGGATTTGCAGTAATGGTATTACCCGAAGTGATTACAATATTAGAAATTACTGTAGTACATAAATTAGCATCCGTAACCAAAACACTATACGTTCCGGCCGATAAGCCACCAAAAACTCCTGTGGTGTTATTGATTGCACCGGGATTAACTGTATAACTGTAAGCAGGAGAACCACCGGCAGCCACTACTGTAATAGTGCCTACGCCTCCATTACAACCAGGACTGATACTCGAATAAGTGGCGGTTAAGGCAGTTGGGCCTGTAACTATGACACTTGCCGTTTTTGTACAACCGTTTGCATCAGTAATAGTCACAGTATATGTTCCTGCACTTAAACCTGTAGCCGTTGGCGTTGTTTGAGGTACAAAACTGTTCCATAACAAAGTGTATGGAGAAGTACCTCCGGCAATTCCACTAACAGTAGCAGTTCCATCATTAGCACCATTACAGCTAACAGGGGTGCTTGTTAAAGGCGCACAAGTAATTGCAGCAGGTTGAGTAATTGTAACAACACAACTTGTAGTACAGTTATTTTTATCCTTTACAATCACAGTGTAAGTTCCGGCTACAACATTATTTGCTATAGCTGTTGTTGTTATTGGATTTGTATTCCATGTATATGAATATCCCGGAGTGCCGCCTGTAGCAGTAACTCCTATTTTACCCAAGCCACCGTTACATAAAATGCCTTGTATCACATTCGCTGTACAAGCAAGTAATGGTGGTTGCGAAATAGTAACAGTCATTGTGGCAGAACATGCTTTACTATCCGTAACAGTAACTGTATACGTTCCCGCAGTCAATCCGGTAGCAGTAGAAGTGGTTTTTCCATTCGACCATAAGTAAGAGTAAGGTACTGTTCCTCCTGAAGCGGTAACCGTAGCCTGACCATTATTTCCGCCAAAACATTTTGGAGATTTTGGAGTCATGCTTAAGGTTATTGGTGTGGGTTGACTAACAACAACTGTTGCATTAATAATACAGCCTTTTTTGTCTTTAACGGTTACTGCATAAATTCCAGCTGCTATACCCGTTATATCTTGTGTTAATGCGCCATTGCTCCAAACATAAGTGTAAGGGGCTGTTCCGCCTGTTACAGTTAAATCTATAGCTCCGTTTGATCCACCATTACAATTTACATTTGTAACTGTATACAAGGCCACCATAGCAGGTGGCTGTGTTATTATGCCACTCAATGTTTTAGTACAACCTGCTGCATCTGTAACTGTAACGGTATACGTTCCAGCACCTAATCCTATTATAAATTTGGTAGTTTTTCCATTCGACCATAAATAAGAGTATGCAGGAGTACCTCCATTAACCACTACAGTAAATGTTCCATTAAATCCACCAAAGCAGCTAACATTTGTACGCTTGGATGTTAATGTCATTGATGGTGGTTGAGTGATAGTTACCTGAGCTGTTGCTGTACAACCATTTGCATCTGTTACTTTAACTGTATAGTTTCCTGCCGCTAATCCAGTTGCGGATTGTGTAGTTTGTCCTGTTGGTGTCCATAGATATGTATATGGTGCAACTCCACCTGATGGTGTAGCAGTGGCAGCACCTGTGTTATTTCCTGCACAAGTTAAGTTTTGTCCTGCCACAAATACAAACAATTGAGAAGGTTGGGTTACAGTTGCTGTACCTACCTTAGTACAACCATTAGCATCGGTAATAGTTACTGTATATGTTCCAGCTACCAAACCATTTATTCCTTGTGTTGTAGAACCATTATTCCACAAATAACTATATGGCGCTGTACCCCCTAATGGAAGAGCACTAACACTTCCGTTACTGCCACCAAAACAACTTACATTGGTTATACTGCTATTGCAAATACAGCCAAGAGCTGATGGCGATGTTATTGTAGCGCTCGAGCTCATAGTGCAACCATTGCCATCGGTAACAGTAATTGTATAAATTCCCGCGCCAAGACCATTAATACTTGCAGTACTTGCTCCGTTGCTCCAAGTGTAATTGTATGTGCCTGAGCCTCCGCTTGCATTTGCCGTAGTACTTCCATTACCACCTCCGTTGCAACTTACATTGGTACTTACAAGTGAAATGGATATTGCGGCTGACTGAGTTAAAGTATAGCTTGCAGTTGTGGTACAATTATTTGCATCAGTAGCAGTTACTGTATACGTACCCGCGGTGAGGCCTGTATTGCTTGTTGTAGTGTTACCGTTGCTCCACAATAGTGTGGTGGGCGCTGTGCCGCCAGTTACCGCTATGTTTATCGCTCCATTGTTACCTCCATTGCAGGTGGTATTGGTTACTGTGCCGGTGATGCTTAATGCGGCTGATGGTTGAGTGATGATTACATCACCCGTGGCTATACATCCCATCGCATCCATTACGGTCACTGTCCACGTGCCTGCCGTTAAGCCTGTAGCCTGTGCTGTTGTTTGTGCAGGTAAGGTATTCCACTGATAAGTGTATGGCGGACTACCTCCCAATACATTTGTTACACATGCCTTACCATCGTTGCCGCCAAAGCAGCTTACATTCGCACATGCAGTGGCAGTAAATGTGATAGGCGATGGTTCGGTTACTGTATATGTACATTGTATTGTGCAGCCATTGCCGTCTGTTACTGTTACCGTATACGCACCCGAGGTTAATCCGTTTATCGTTTGATTCGTGCTGCCATCATTCCACAGATAACCGTAATTGCCGGTGCCACCTGTTATGTTTGCTGTGATGCTTCCATTGTTGCCTCCGTTACACATCACATTAGTTACAGCCCCTCCACAAACCATAGCTGCTGGTTCATTTATGTTGAAAATCAAATAAGTAATACAACTGTTGCTGTCTGTTATTGCAATTGTATGGTTTCCACCTGCAATACCCGTGAAAACGCCACTGGTTTGAGAAGTACCTCCATCGAGACTAAACTCATAACCAACAGGATGAACGCCTATGCCAGTCCATGGAGTACCACCAAATGCATTAACAGTTATATCTCCTGTACCGCCATTACATAACGGCTGAATAATAGTATGAGTTTGATCGAGTAGTGTGGGATCAAATATTTGGAAGGTTAATGTTGTATCGCATCCTACGCTGTCAGTAACAGTTACTGTATACGTTCCTGCTATAAGATTGTTGGCAATATTTGTTGTTTGGCCATCACTCCATAAATAACTGTAAGGCGCTCCGTTTGTGAATGGCACTGCACCACTTACAAACAATAAAATTTGGCCTGTACTATCACCATGGCATTGATTATTGATAATATTTTTACCTATGGTGAACTGTGGATTTTCTGTTATGTCGTAAGACATTTCAAACGTACAACCTAATGAATCGGTAACAACTAAATCATAAGAATATGCAACCAAATTAGTCAAATCCTCTTCGGTAGAACCATTGCTCCAGGCATAAGTGAATGGAGCAGTTCCATTTGTCATGGTAATATAAATGGCTCCGGAGGCTTCTCCATTACAATTTACATTTACTATTGAATCCACTGTAGCCACAACTTCGTTCGACAATATCGTTACCATGGCGCGTTTACCTTCGCAAGAAACATCTGCCACTGAGTCTGAAGCCACATAGAAGTTATATACCGTGTAGCCTATGTTTCCTCCGGGACCCGGATTTGATATATCTGTTAAGTCAGGATAATTTGCCGGTACATTAGACAAGTCTCCATACATTAATGGGCTGCCGGTGCACAATGAATCATCATACCATGATAATACTATCGATGGGTCTACTCCTCCGGGGAATGCTGCATCTTGTATGTTTAATCCGAAATTGTCGGCACATACCGTAATCGTAGTATCATTTATTGGTGCTGCAGGATAATTGCATCCGCCTCCGCTAATTGTTAATTGAGCACCTGAAGCATCCTCAACTACCAACGTGTAAGTATCACCATCAAACAAATAGAAATTAATATATGAGCTATCATTTGGAATTACCTCAATTATATCGGCATTTGTTACAGGAACCGTTTGTGTGGTGTTGTCTATGCAATCTTCTATGGCAGCAATATTCGATAATGGCCGCCCGCTCGAAGATGTTAAACTCACTATTGTCCATGGCGACTGGCCTCCCAATAAACTGATTGTTTCACTGAATTGTCCGTCTGTATAAGGTGCCCTTCTGCTTACATCCGCATTATCTACACATACACATGGGTCTGCCAATAGTGGCGGAACACATGGTGTGCGACCAATGTTTATAGTACCCGATGATACGCACTGTGGTGTTGGATATGGGTCGCCTGCATTGGTGGTGATATAAACAGTATAAGTGCCCACTATCAAATTCTGCAACGAATCTTTAAATATATTATAATTATCTAGGTTGTCAAGAATAAAGTCTCCATTTCTGTCATCGAGGAAACCATCTAAATCGGCATCGAATAAGCCCGCATAATTGTAATTGTTAGTTATATCTCTTACTGTATCGCCTAAAGCATCTACCCATACATAACGGATGGGGCCATTGGCTTCTAAATGATATACATAAGCTACGCCATCATTATTCGGAGTGCAACTTACGCTGTCCTGACTCATATAAGCAGTTTGAACAGGCTCGCTGAAGTTTACATTTATGCTGGTGGTGCCCGAGCAATTGTTACCTAAACTGGCAGGCAAGGTTACCGTAAGCGTTATATTTCCAAGATTATTCAAGTCAAGTAAAATAGAATCTAAATCGGCAACAGGGCCTCCAAGATTTATCGACCAGTCAAATAATGTTCCGGGTGGGTAGCCGCCTGCATATGCACCTGTATCAACTGCGTATAACCAGTAATCGCTAAACGTTCCGGCACAACCCAACGAATCGCCAGGTGCTATGGTTGGTTGTGGCAATGCTGAGTGTACTATGGTTACCGATGATGTACGGCTACAACCTGTTCCGGTTTCTGTTACTGTTAATGTATATACTGTTGTGCCTATTGGTTGTGCCATTGGATTGCTAATCGAAGTGCTGCTTAATCCTGCTGCTGGTGACCAGGCATATACTAAACTTGAAGTAGCTGGAACCTGGAACCTAAATGCATCGCCTGTAGCATTCCATGCCGATGCATTGCGTCCGGAAACTGCTGTGGCTAATGTGCCCGTTGCATTCTCAACGCCTTGTGTTTGAGATGTGCCACCTGTTGTTATGGATGTATTATGAATCTCAATTATGCCACCTGCTTGGTAAAGTATTATCTCGCCTGAAACAGTACCTGAAGAACTAAAGGTAGCCACGTTGTTATATCTTACTACAAAGCGATTAGGCGAAGTAAGGTTAAAGAAATCTATAGTGCCACCGTTGTTCGTATTTAAATCCATCCAGTCAAGTGCAATAACATTGTTTGGGGTTAATGTATTTGGAATTAGCTGGCCTGAACAACATCCTGAACCCGGAGCAGCATCGAAGGAGATAAAACCATTGGTAGAAATGGAAACTGCTGAAAATGTATTACCATAGAAGTTGAAGTTGAAGCCAATTGGAATACCGCTGCTAACCACATCATCGCCAACAGGGCCTGCACCAGTTCCACCTGAAGGAACAACAGGAGCAAATGGTATTGATGTTGCAACATAATTACCTGTAGGTGAAATAAACGGCACTGCCGTAGCTGTTATTTGAGAACTGTCGGTATTACAACTTGGATTTCCTGTCGTTGCTATTGACACCGAAGGTGCAGGGGTTACTGTTATCAAAATCGTGTCGGAATTTGAACATGCATTGCCACTTACTGTATCAAAAGCTGTAACTATGTATGTGGTAGTTACCAATGGACATGCCTGAACTGATGCCCCTGTGGTAGCACTTAAGCCTGTGGCAGGCGACCAGTTGAATACCTGATAATTGGCAATACCACTTGCGTCCACATCTAAGTTTGTACAAGTTAACTCACAAATAGTGGTGGGTGGCTGCACAATCGATATGGAAGGTGGCGGTGTAGAAACAGCTACAACCGGCACGCGTGCACTAAAGCAACCTGTAACTGTTGTACCTGATATATTAATGATAGGGCGTGCGGTTTGTGTTGAAGCACCTGACGGAGTTCCGCAAACATTGCCTACGAACTGTACTGATGTAAATGATGTGGTGTTTGATGCCATGAGGCCAGAACCAACTCCGGGAACCGGATTATCATGACATATTTCTATGTAAACATTAGATACGCCATCCCATACAAATGGGGTGCTAAATGGGAATATCACATCGCCTATTAAAATTGGAGGAGTAAATGCAACGGGTCCAAAAACTACTGTAGAAGGATCCGTTAAGAATGTTCCGGTGAGTGATGTTGATGCTGTACCTCCTACACGAATGGTAAAGTTACCCATCAACGCACTGCCTCCTATGGCGGTCGTAAATGTCCATCTCACCTGATTCCAGTTTCCACCAGTAAATCCTGCGGCATTTAACTCTGCCGCTGTATATAGGTATTGTGTTCGCATGGCTGTTCCATTTCCTCCTCTAAATGGCATACCAGCCTGTGTAGTACCACTTGCTACACCAACAGGCGCATTAATTGCTGTTGTGGTGCTTCCGGCTGCTGCTGCTTGAACATAATAGGTTGTAGTGCTTGATATTACAGGGGTTGTAAAGCTGCCTCCTGTGCCTATCGATGTGCCGCCTGTTGAATTTGCGAACCAGTTCAATGTTGTTCCGTTTGAACCGAATGCCTGTAAAGTTGCTGTTCCTACTCCGCAAATGGTATCATTCATTGTACTATCAATTGACGGGCTGTTTACTATAAATGTCAATATCCTTGAATTTATTGAGTCGCCACCACATGATACATCAACACGGTAATAACTTGTAGTTGATATTGTTTGGATAAGGGTATCATTTGTTTGACCCAACATATCAGTAAAGTTGATGCCATCTGCAGAACTCTGCCATTGGAAATCGCCTGTTGTACCATTAACGTATATTTTTGCCTGACCACTGAAGCACAATACTGAATCACCAAAAATATGCACTATCGGATTTTGAGGTGTGGTGCTCAACGTTACTTTTATAGAATCTGTTTTGGCACAGCCACTTAACGGGTCGGTTACTGTTAAATGATATGTTATTGAAGTGTCATTATTGCCTATCAATGCGGCAGTCAATGTTGGGTCTTCGAGTGTAGTACCCGATAATCCTAAAGCCGGTGACCATGAGAACAATACATTACCACCGGTAAACCGCACATTTGGACGGTCGTTTTGGTTTGGTGCAGCTATAAATGCTCCGGTTGCAGCGCCACATGCAGCAGCATTTGCCCCATTCCAACGAATACCGCCAGTTGGCGAAGTTGGCGTTAAATCGAAGAAACCCGGTATATTATGTGTAAAGCACTGGCTTACCAGAAGATTACTTACTCCATCCCAAAAGAACGGGGTGATGGGATAAGTATTCCAACCCAATGCACTGGTAATGGCCGGATTGGTGTAAACTGTGGTTAAGCCTGTATTTATATGCGTTGTGCTTGGAAAAGCTGTTGGAATGCCTCCGTCTGCACGCATTTTAATATCAACCGTGTAGGTAGTGGTGGTAAGTTTGCTTGATACGAAATAAGCTATTGATGATATATTGGTTGGCCCTACCAAACCGGCAGCATTCAATTCTGCAGTGGTAAATATCATTTGCGAATACTGCGTTGTGTTACCTCCATATAATTGGCCATTTACAAAATTGGGGCTGAACCTGTTTCCTATTGGCACAACACTTGATTTTGATGCAGTTGAATTAAATGGTAATATCGGCACTGTTAATGGACATATAGTTGTGTCATGGAAACTTAACGATAATGTTGGTGCTGGGTTTAGGGTCAACGTTATTGGCAATATTGCATCACATCCACTCACACTATTTGATGCTATAACAGTATAAGTTGTTGTGGTAAATACTCCCGATACAGTTACCGATGCGCCCGTTGTTGCACTTAAGCCTGTTGCCGGGCTCCAGGCAAATGAATCATAACCACTAAGTGTACTATCTACGGCTGTCAATACTGTATTTATCGAATCGCAGAAAGACATACCGTTGTTAGAGGCAATGCCAATTGGCGGAGGTGTATTTACTACATAATTTACAATGGCGGCAGGGCTTATACACGCTTTATTTACAACCCAATTATAGAATAAACCATTAAAGTTTATTGGGAAACATGCGTTGCTAACATTGCCAAAACAAGATACAGTAATTTGGCCCGGAATAGTTGCCGGAAGTGTGGATGAGCTACTCACATTAAGATTTGGATTTAAAATCGGCTGCAATCTCCATACTCCCTGTGGTACATACAAATTGAGCGATATGGTTTGCAATGCAGTTGTACCGCCTGCTATAAATATGGTATCGAGTACTGATACTATCTGACCTGTGGAGTTTACCAATGCAATTACCAAGGGTGCCGTTGCAGGTACATTAGTAGATACGTCAACTGTATTTATTATTATTCCGCCCGGTGCAGTAACAGTAAAGTTCATGAAGGAGGCTCCATCGGGGAAGAAGCCTGCACTTGTGCCTATATTATTGCCTAAAGAAGGGCTGGTGTATGGCGGTATTTCATGAACATAATAAGAACCACTTTGAGTTACAATTGGATTATAGGTTGTGCCAAAGTTTTTAATCTGACCTCCTATTGTATCGGTCCATATTGTTATATTATTAATGGCATCTGTTGTAGTGACAGAAAGGTTAACTACACCAGGGCCACAAATGGTGTCTCCTGTTGCGGTTGGTGCCGGAGGAATAACGGTTGGTGTAAATACCACCGTTACCGATGCTGTAGCACTGCAACCTGATTCATTCTCTGTTGCCGTTACTGTATAAGTAGTGGTGCCGGCAATTTTTGCTGTTGGATTTTGTATTGTGGAACTGCTTAGCCCGGCCGATGGACTCCAACTTACCGATACTGTGGTGCCCGCTGTTGCTGTAAAAACAATATTAGGGCGTTGCAAGAATGTCGTGCCCGGTGGATTGCCGCATTGAGATGCTCCATCAGCCCGTATATTCATTGTGGAGATAAATGTTGTCGTGGTTTGATTAAATGTGCAGTTGCTAGTAAAGGATGGATTAAAGAAACATGTATTTACTACTATACTCGATACGCCATCCCATATTACCGGGCTGCTAAATGTATGTGTGTTTAATCCAACTACAGGAGAATATGTTACAGGACCAAACACGTTGAACGGTGTGGCTAACGGCACACCTGATGTAAGGGCAGTTGCATTGGTTAATCCCAACGAAATGGTAAATGCTTGTAAATCTGCGGTGCCATTGGTGTTTACTATATCAAATTTTAAGGCGCTCAAGCTACTGCCATTTACAAGTCCGGCAGCACTTAACTCTGATGCCTGAATGAGCATCTGAGTTCGGTTACTGCCCCAGAAGTTTCCATAAGGAGCCGGTTCTGCAGTAGATGAATTTTGAACGGTACCTGTGCCTATGTTTGCATTAACAGAAACAAAATTGCTCGATACTGCATTTGCATTCAGTTGTATATTTGCACTATCGCAGGCATCTATCACCACAAATCCTGTTGGTGCAACCGTTGGAATTGCTCCAACACCTACTGTCAAGGTTTTTATACGCGTGCAATTTGTCCCTGCATCAAATGCCGTTACTGTATAAGTAGTAGTAGCTAGCGGATTGGCGGTTACTGAAGCACCTGTAAATGAATTTAAACCTCCATTTGTGGACGATTGTGTCCAGGTGTAGACAAATGTGTTTGATTGTGGCACCGATATATTGGTAGCCGTTAATGTAATTTGAGTTGTTCCTGGTGTTGTACCGCAAATCAATGACTGACTAACAGTTGCCGTAATAGTATCAGGGTCTGAAATATCTATAAACAAAGGTGTCCTTAAACTTGCACATCCCGGAGGTGCCAGTGTTGTTTCCGAAACATAAATGGTGGTATCTCCTGTTATTGTTAGACTCAAAGGTGATCCAGTACCTATTTGTGTTCCAAATGTACTGGTATTGAACCAATTTAATGTGCCACCACTTCCAAGTGCACTAACAATGGCAGTACCATTTCCACAAGGCGTTGAAACTATTGAAGCAGAAGGTGCCGCAGGTAAACTGTTAACATTTATGGTCACCGTTGCTGTAATTGTACACCCATTATTGGGATCAATTGTCGTTACTGTATAAGTCGTGGTAACTGTTGGGCTTGCAATTGGATTGGCACATGTAGTACAACTTAATCCTAATGCAGGAGCCCATGAGTAAGATGTTAATGGTATGAGCGAAGAGAACTTCAAATTCATTGTTTGAGTAGGACCTCCGCATGTTGCAGTATTAATTCCTCCTGAATTAAAGGCAGTAAGATTTGGACGGAATGACCAACCTGGAGTAACACATGAACAAGTTGTACCATCAATTTTTTAAAGCAGTGGCTATGGCCTGAGTTGTAGCCACATTAGTTACCGTTCGCCCTGTAACAGCAGCAGGGTTTCCACCACCACCATCACCAAACATCTTAACCGATGTATATGATGCAGGGTTTAATCCAGCCAAAAAAGTATCCCAAGATTGACATTGCGCTATAGTTGATGCACCACCTACAAAGGTTTCTGAATACATTATTTCACTTCCTGATACTGCAGAAAGCAAAGTAGTATCGCCTTCACAAATAGCCGATTTTGTTGAAGATGCCGTTACAGGTATCAATGTGGCTCTTAATATTGTGATAGATGCGCTGTTAACACAGCCAGTTGCATTATCAATACCCGATACGGTATAAGTTTCGGTCAATGATGCAGTAGAAATAACTGTGCTGCCTGTAGATGCACTTAAATTTGCAGCCGGTGACCACGTATATAAGTAGGGTGCTGCAGAGCTTGCAGTAAGCGTAACAGGGCTTGTTGGACAACTTGCCGGAGGATTAACAGGACTTGATATAAGTGTTATCGTATCGGCAACTGTTACTGCTGCAACTACATTTGTTGCGCTGCTTATACAGCCTGTTGCATTATTAGAATCAACCACATAAAATGTTGTAGTAGCTGAAATGGATGATGCATAACATGTGCCTCCTGTTTGTTTTAAAACCCCTGAGCCAGGATGAGGACCATCGTACCATTGCAATGTAAAGCCTGCACCATTATTTGACGATACGCATGCACCAACCGGAACTGCCGGTCCGCATTGCGTTGAATTACTGACAAAAGTAGGGGCCAAAGGAACTGGATTAACTGTTACAGTTACACTGGCTGTAACAGTGCATCCGTTATTTGGATCTTGTGTAGTTATTGTATATGTTGTTGTAACCGATGGATTTGCAATTGGGTTTGCACATGTAGTGCAACTTAAACCTAATGCAGGTGCCCATGAATAAGAAGTAAGTGGCACAAGGCTTGAAAATCTTAAGTTCATAGTTTGCGTTGGTCCTCCACATGTAGCAGTATTTAATCCTCCCGAGTTACTGCCTACTAAGTTGGGACGGAATGACCAACCCGGTGCAAAACATGAACAACTTGACCCATCGGAACTTAACTCGACTGCTGCTGGGGTTGCTCCGCAACCGCTGCCACAAGCTAATCCTACAATCCAGGTGTTTACACCATCGGCTGCAGGAAAGGTAGCGGCACTTCTTGTATTCATTGCTGCTGCAAGTGCTTGGGCTGTAACAGGATTGGTAATTGTTCGGCCTGTTACCGCAACTGGATTGCCACCGCCACCATCTCCAAACATTTGCACGCTTGAATATGGTGCCGGAACCAATGATGCACAAAACGCATCCCACGCTTGGCACTGCGCAACGGTGGATGTACCATTTAAGAATACCTGTGAGTATGTTAATGTTGTACCAGAGGATGCCGATAACAATGTGGTATCACCAACACATATAACAGACCTGTTAGCTGATGCCGCAACAGGAATTACAGGTGTTATTGTTACTGTTACAGGAGTACGTTGACTTGCACAAGTGCCATTATCACTTGTAACCCAATAAGTGGTTGTGTTAACCCATACCGAATCCCAATTGGCACCAGTATGTTTTAGGTTTCCTCCAACTTGAGCATCAAACCAATTCAAAGTAGCAAGCCCTGTTGCCACAAGATGTGCCGAATCGTTTGGACATGATGAAAAGCCGGTAGTGGTAGGGGCCGGATTGCCCGCGCCTAAATTTGTAACTGTTACCGTTTGTGTTGAAACACATCCGGTGGTAGGATCGTTAACAGTTATGGTGTAGGTTGTATTACCTATCGGTAAAAATGAAGCATCAATTATGGGATTTGTTATAGAGGTACTGCTCAATCCTGTTGATGGAGACCATGAAAACGTTGGAGGTAAAGCAGGAGTAAATAGCCATGCTTCGTTTAGCGTTGGCTGAGGTAACCATGCGCCAAAATTTCTTCCGGGCGGTACATTACCAATAGTTCCTGTAGAATTTTCAGCGCCTATTACTGTGAAATTGCCTGACTGAGTATTATTGGTAACATGTATCTGGAAAAAATTATTTCCATTGTTCTCATGTAATTGCAATTGCGATGTTACACCCGGTGTTGCACTAAAATAATTTACATTATCAAAATCTACACAAAATATACGATTTGGTGCTACGCCCGTTGTGAAGTAAGTGATTTGACCTGCGGCCGGATTTAGATCTTCCCAACATATTGCTATTATATTGTCGGGGGCACCTGCTGTCGGTATGGTTGCTCCATAAGTGGTGGTGCTGCCACTGGATGTGCCAAATTGTACAAAACCATTGGTGTAAATAAACAATTGTGTTTGAGGAACACCATAAAAATTATATGTGAATGGCAATGCTATTGCAGATGAAACAGCATCATCGCCCGATGTAGGACTTATGGCTCCCGGAGGTACCGCAATTCGATTAATGGAAGTTGAACTTATACTTAACCCCACACTATTGCCGGTTACCGTTGTGCTTATTTGAGAGGTAGCATTTGAACAAAATGATACCGGAGATGCCGAAGCTGTTACCGATATGGTTTTTGTTACAACACGAACCAAAGTATTATTATTGACATTGCCATCGCCTGTTGGCACTGGGCTAAAGGCATAAGTGAAAGTATATGTGCCCGACAAACTCATATCATAAGTGCCCGCTGCAAATGTTACTACTTGCGATGCCAAAGAGGCCAAGGTGCCACTATTAATAGTTTGTGCTGGAAAAGTAAATGGATTTGGACCCGTAACAGAACATGTAACGGTAGCGGGGTTTGTAGCAAAATCCCATGTGGATGATCCCGAATTTTGTAGGGTAACATTCACATTTTGTAAACCACTGCACACTGGCGATACCGGCTGTGCAGGATCTATTAAAGCTAAATCGGCTGCTACTGCAGAAGTGAAAGTTACAGATAATGCCGGTGGGTTGGGTCCTGCCCAGCCACGGAATAAATATGTATTAGTGGAGCCTCTTGCTAATCCCATAGAAATAAAACCAGCACCACTTGAAGCGGCAAATATTGCTGTATTTGCAGTTGAATTCAATGCTAAATTTATGGTGCCAGTGCCTGCCCATGATGCACTTGAATATATGGTTCCTACACCTGTTGCGCCAATATCCGCAAATAATGCGGCCGCAGTCCCAGTCAATGGATCTACAGTCATCCCTTTAACATTATTTGTTGCACCTGAAGTAACAGATCCATTATTGGTTAACGATAAGCTTGATGCAGTTACAGATGCCAAGGGGCCCAATACGGCTAAATCAAATCGTGCCCAACCTCTTGCAGGCGTTAGGGTTGTAACTTGTATATTGCCTCCGGTTATATTATTTAGTGAAATGCCATCAGTCCAGCCTGTATAACTATTTACTGTTGCCGGATTAATTACAGTTGTAGGGTCAACCACTACCGGGTAATTACGTGAGGCATCGGTAAGCCATGCATAATCTACTAAGGTATAAATTGTTATTTCATTTCCATTTTGCTCCACATCGTACTTTCCAGATATACTTCCACTTGAAGCTGTAGCTCCAGCTTCAACATCAGCACCGGCAAAATTTTGTTCATATATATATGGTGTAGTATAATTCATTCTTATGGTACCGGTAGCATCATATACATAAATGTCAGTTTGGTTTGGGCTGATTGTCCATTTCCATCCTAAGGGTAAAATTATTTTTTCGGAAAAGGCTACTTCGGTTGCTGCATATTGTGCAGTCGAAATTGCGCTCGCACTTTTTAATATATAATCTAAGTGTCGCCCATCGGCAAACTGTGTAAAGCGAGCGTCAGTATTTGAATATATATTCGAATACATCACTTCGTTGGCTGTGATGGCGCCAGCACTATTGCTTGCCGGCTGATTACCAACGTACGAATAACCCATTTGATTTGAACCTGGCAACAATCCAAATGTACGCCACGATAACTGTGGTGCGCCCCATTCTATAACAGTGGTATTATTGATTACTGTATGCACCGGTAGAGCAGGTGTTGCAGGATAATACGATTTAAAACTGTTATCCGTATTTTCGAATGGGTGACCTGCTATAGCGCTGCTGTTATATATTTGCATATCAATCAGGTTCCACTGGTTGTTTTCCCAATAGTTTACCGACCCTGCAGAAATCACAGCCTGATTAGTGGTTGAGTTTTGTTTGAACACACAATGTGTGCGGCTTCGCAGTGAAGGCACTTCTTGCAATTGTGTAGGAAAAGCAACCGGACGCATTTGCGCTGAAACTTCTCCAAAAAACAAAATCGATGTAAAAAATAGTGTACCAACTATTGCTTTCACAGTGGCATTATTAAGACGAAACGTCTTTAATATTGCCATTACGTTTGAAGTACATTTGCTCATATTATTAAGATTTTTTGATTTTTTATTTTTGAAATAAATATTATTTTATTAGTGTAACAGTTTGGTTCACATCAAATTGTGTTGGTCTGTTTATTCCTTTGTCAACCTGCAAAATCATTTGCGTACCATCGAAAGCAATTATTCCACAATTAAGTAATTGCCATGGTTGGTCTGTGACTCCTAAAGTTAATGTGCTTGTGTTGGAATTTTGAGTTGGTGTATAAAAATCTATTACTCCATGTCCTATTGTATTCACACTATTTTCTAACTCTAACTTAAATAAAGTGGCAGTAGAATTTTCACCATTGATTGTTAACTGTGCAGAATAATTGTCATTCAATGTTAGTTTATATGCATTTCCACTGGCATCACTACCATTCCATGTTCCGGTGTAGTCGGCCAATTTTATACTTACATTCTGGCTATAAGTTTTGCTTATGCAGCAAATTAATAATAAGGAAAAACAAACAATGTACTTTTTCATAATGCTATTTATTTTTTGGTTTTATTTTTATTTTTAAGTAGATTTAATTGCAAAGGGCTTATAGTTATGGGTTGTAGGTAAATGGTATGCACACAAGCATTTGCCAGCAGTGGCTGCAACCTGCAGTTAAAAATTATAGCGAAAACTAATTTTTGTACCAATTTAGTCATTCAAAAAACAATTATTCAAAGGGGTGGGGACAAAACTTTACTCTTCAATTTTTCAGTCTTTGAAAAGTTATGCAACATAAGGACTATTTTATGAATACGCAACACACATGATTTAAAAAAAGATGTTTTAAGGAAATATAGCCCTTCTATTTATTAACACAGCACTACTTTGATGTTCATAACTTTAATCTTCAAATTCCTTCAACGCCAAAAAACACGAATCACAAAAACTATTCCGCTTACAAAATGGAAATTGCAACAAATCTGAGCGTAAAATCTAAACACTTTCTTTACCAAATTCAAGTATTTGATTCAAGAAAAATTAAACGACTCTAAATTCCGATCTATAAAAAACATCGGGTTATAGAATCTGCTTAATACAAAAGAATCAATAGCTTTAAATGAGTAGAGAAATAAATCATTTTTTTTGAACTGAATATGCTGCCAAAGGATTCAGAGCAAGAAAAAAAACAAAACGTATATGGCTATAGTTAGAAAACAAGTAACATCTACTCCATTTATGAAAAGTCCTGAATCATTTATCACTTAATACCTGTCTTTCGACCGCTGTAATCAATAACTTCAATAGATTTTGCATTGCCGGGTATTGCCAAGGTCCGCGATGAAGATGACAAATAGCCGGAACCAAAATACAACTCTTGCAGATGCTTTTTGCCCGAAGCATCAATATATGTTAACTTGCAATCAGTAGGTTTAGCTTTGTATATAAACACACTTGTATTATTATCGGAATTTGTTTGGCAGATTTGAGCTTTATCATTGTTATTGCAAATGATGTATTTATATTTTTGTTGTGCGTTTATAAAAACTGCTGCAGCGCCTTTCGAATTCTTATCTGCCATAAAGCCACTTTGCAAATGGCTTACAGGAGTAAAAGCACCCTTACCATCTCCTTTTAAAAATAAACCATCGAAGGCATCATTGCGCGCCAAATTAACTTCAGCGCCATAAAAATTACCTGTCAACAGTGCATCCATGTTGCCGTCATTATCAAAATCATTGGTGATTACTCCATATACAGGGGCAAATTGTGCCTGAACAGGAAGACTATTTATTTCGAACTTTCCATTTCCTTTATTAATCAAAACCGAAGAAGAAAAATTATAGGCATAAACTTTTTGTGCACCTTTCATTTCATCGGGAGTAAAAATTTCGCTGAGTGTTTTGCCCGAATAATCATCGTAACGCAATAAACGCTTTTTCAATATTCGCATTTGATCAATAAACTCATCGCGGCCAACCAGAGGATAGATTTTTCCATCGGGATAGGGGCTACAAAATATTGCATCAAGACTGCCATTGTCATCAAAATCTTTATAAGTAACACTGGCGGGTTGCTGTTTATCGGCTCGTAAACGTGTATTTAACCCATAGTTGCCAATAATGTAATCTGTTAATCCATCATTATTAAAATCGGCTGCGGCAATGCTATTCCACCATCCGTTGGTTTCATTCAATCCGGCTGTTTCGGTTTGATTTGTAAATTTTCCGTTTTCATTTTTAAAAATCATTAATGGCATCCACTCTCCGGTAACTATTAAATCTAATGTGCCGCTATTATCAAAATCGGTAAATAATGCCGCGCAAACCAAACCCGGCTTAACTAAACCTGGTGCTATTGCGGGTGTTACATCGGTAAACTTTCCATTATCATTTCGGAGTAAAAAACTACGCGGTGCTAAAGGAAACATTCCGGGCGTAATTCTTCCACCGCGAAACAAATCCAGGTCGCCATCGGCATCATAATCACCGGCTACTATGCATGAACCACTGCTGTTAAAAATTGGCAAGGAACTTTTATTTTCGGTAAAATGTCCCTTACCATCATTCAAAAATAAATGATCGTTGTATGCTGTTGAATCATCATATTCGCTGCCACCGCTTACAATGTATAAATCATTGTCGCCATCATTATCGGTATCGAATAGCATGCATCCCATATCATCGGTTTTTGATTTTACAATTGGGAGCGATGTTGACGAAGCGAATGTTCCATCCTTTTGTTGAATAAAAAATTTGCCGTTAGCAATTTTAGAATTGCCAATAAAAACGTCTTCCATGCCATCACCATTTATATCGGCTACTGCAACACCGGGTCCATTCTCTGAATATTTATGCGGCAATAATGGCTCACGTTTAAAATCGATATAATCGTTTTCGATATGAGAAAAATCGAGTTTTGTCTTTTTCGTTTCATCGCTAAAAAGTTTTTTTGTGGTCTCTGGTTTTTCGTTGGCAGCAACTAAATCCGGATTATAATTGATGGTATTGGTCTTGTCATTTTTCAAATCAGTAACCTGTTGCATTTTACCATCGGGCCATTTTATTGTTGCTGTTATTGCTTCCGAATTTTTTCCTAAACCAAAATGTATAAGCGATTGCGATGTTGACAAGAAACCGCGCATGGGCATATTATTGGCAATCTGATTGCCATTGGCATTTGCTATTTTTACTGTTGCACCTATGGCATTGAAATTTTTTCCCGTGCCTTTCAATACAATATTTACGAAGTGATTTTCGGGCTCGGTATTCGAAGTGTTCTCGAAAACAAATGCCTGATCATTTATATTATTTACCAACACATCCATATCGCCATCGTTATCCAAATCGGCACAGGCAGCACCTTGCGAAAAACTTGGGATGTTCATCTGGTTTTGTGCAGTAGCATTTTTAAATGTTAATCCTCCCGATTCTTTGCCATTATTAATATATAAATAGTTGCTTATTTTTATCGATGGCATTTTATTAAGCAAATCTAAAATACTTACCGGCCTGGAAGACTGCTGACGCGCCTGCTCATTTTCATAAGCTATAAAATCTGCATTTGTAAAGTCGCGTTTGTATCCATTGGTAATATATATATCAAGGTATCCATCGTTATCAAAATCCTGTAATAGTGGCGTCCAGCTCCAGTCGGTAGCCTCAATGCCGGCAAGTTGACCTATTTCTGCAAAGCGATTATTACCTTGATTTAACTGTAGATTGTTGTGCATGTATGCATATCCAAAACCCCATTTTACACCGGCCATATATTTATCGTAATCAACACGCATCATATTCAGATGTTGCCTGCGATTGTCTTCGGGCAACATATCGAGGGTGATGAGATCGGTTAATCCATCGTTGTTGATATCGCCCATATCGCTGCCCATTGAGTAAAACGAAGTGTGTTTAAAATAATCGAAAACTTTATCGGTAAATGTTCCATTGCCATTATTAATATATAGAAAGTCGTTCATAGTGTAATCGTTGCAAACATAAATATCGGGAAGGCCGTCACTATTATAATCTGCAATAGCGGCACTTAAACTAAATGCGAAAGAGTGCACTCCTGCACTTTTTGTAACATCGGTAAATTTATTTCCATCGTTACGATACAATCTGTCGGTGGCAAAAGGATCTTCGGTGGCATTTTGTATGGCTTGCTTCTCAATTTTATTATCCCAGGTATAAGGATGATTACAAATAAAAAGATCGAGATCATTATCAGCATCAAAATCAAAAAAATATCCCTGACTTGCATAACCTTTATCGTTAATTCCATACTGCTGCGCCTGCTCACTAAAGGTGTTATTCTTATTATTAATGTAAAGTAAATTTGCGCGATTGGCAGGTAGGGTGTCTTGCGACCGGCATACATAAATATCGAGCCAGCCATCGCCATTTACATCAGCCATTGCAACGCCTGTGCACCAGCCTGTAGTGGCAATTTTAGATTGTAGAGTAATGTCTTGAAATTTCAAATCGCCCTTATTGATGTATAATTTGCAAGATCCCTGATTGGCGGCAAAAAAAACATCGACCAGTCCATCGTTGTTTATGTCACCTGCAGCAACGCCCGCACCATTATAAAAATACTGATAAGCATAAATATTTTGTGTTGCGGTTTCATTCAACGTGTTATTAAAATCGATACCGGTTTTATCGGCAGCCAGCAAATTGAATAATGGCTTTGTTGCGCTCAGATTTTCGGTTTTTCCATCATCGTTTTTTGTAGAACAACAATAAATAAAACTGAACATTAATAAGTAAATTATTTTTTTCATCATAAAGGGATGGTCCAATTTATTGATATGGTTTTTTTTGTATTTAGAAGAATTGAAAATTCAAATGTAAAATAATCTTTTGTATTTTTTCTTCAACATCATTGCATTTACTTTGCTCAATAAAATAAAATTGATAATCGTTTGAAAACAATCTGGGTACTAAAATATTTATGTTTTGTATTTGCAGTATTGCTATTTGCTTGTTGCACACCAAACAATGAAAACAACAAACGAAATATAAATACCGAAGTAACCAAAAGAGAACAAAGCGAAGGCACAAAAAAAATGGTATCGATACTAAAATCGATTGCCGACTCAGCAAAGTTTTACGATTATTTTTACCTCAATACCGAACGTGCCCAATACTATCAAAGTCGTATACCACTTATTAATGATCCAGCCGAAAAACGTGCCTTCAGAGTGCAATATGCTTACGAATTATTATCGGCCGGAAAATCACAAGAAGCAGCCACCGAGTACAAATCGCTTATTGATGAAACAATAACAAACAATAAACAACCCGAAAAATATTTACTCGACTATCTTGCTATTTCATATTTGCGAATGGGCGAGCAGCAAAACTGTTGCAGCAGCCATAATGACGAATCGTGCATGATTCCGATAAAAGGCAAAGGGATTCATAAAAACCGTAAAGGATCGGAAAGTGCAATTGCTATTTATGCTGAAATATTAAAAAAATATCCCGATGATTTAGGATCGCGATGGCTGCTAAATTTAGCCTTCATGACTCTGGGCGAATACCCTGAAAAAGTTCCGGTACAATGGTTAATTCCTGCAAAAGCATTCGAGTCCGATTATAATGTGCCCAAATTTAAAGAAATAGCCACTGCCCTTAAACTCAATGCCGAAGGTATTTCGGGGGGAAGTTGTATTGAAGATTTTGATAACGATGGCTTTCTCGATATTATGTGTTCGTCATATGGCTTGCGCGATCAGATAAAATATTTTCATAACAATGGGGATGGCACATTCAGTGATAAAACTGATGCGGCATTGCTTACAGGAATAGTAAGCGGGCTAAATTTGATACACACAGATTATAATAATGATGGGTTTGCTGATGTGCTCATTTTGCGCGGGGGCTGGCTTAATTATGCCGGCAATCACCCCAATTCACTGTTAAAAAACAATGGTGATGGCACTTTTGATGATGTAACTATTGAAAGCGGCTTATTATCGTATCACCCCACTCAAACAGCAGCATGGGCCGATTTTAATAGTGATGGCTGGCTGGATGTTTTTATTGGCAACGAGAGTACCGATAGTCTTCCTCATCCATGCGAATTATATTTGAATAACAAGAACGGCACTTTTACCAATGTGGCGGCAAAGCTAAATCTTGATATTGTAAAGTTTGTAAAAGGGGTTTGTTGGGGCGATATAAATAACGATGCCAAGCCCGACTTATATGTTTCGGTTTTAACTGGGAAAAACTTATTGTATCTCAATAAAGGTGGTAAAACTATTGACGATTGGAAGTTTGAAAATATTTCTGGATCATCAGGAATTGATAATGAATACTTCAGTTTTCCGTGTTGGTTTTGGGACTATGATAACGATGGGTGGCAGGATATTTTTGTATCGGGTTACGATATGAACCATATAAAATCTCAAATATGCGCTTCGGATTTTGCCCGGGAACTATTGAAAATGCCGCCAAATGCCGCCACTATGCATCTTTATCATAACAATGGCAACAACACATTTACAGATGTGAGCGCAAAAACCAAACTGAATAAAGTATGCTATACTATGGGTAGTAATTTTGGTGACATTGATAATGATGGTTGGTTAGACTGCTATCTCGGCACTGGTAACCCCGATTATCAAACCCTTGTACCTAACAAAATGTTTCGAAACCATGATGGAAAATACTTTGACGATGTAACAACAGCAGCAGCGGTTGGAAATGCTCAAAAAGGGCATGGTGTATCGTTTGGCGATTTGGATAACGATGGCGATCAGGATATTTTTATTAAAATGGGAGGTGCCATAGAAGGTGACGTTTACCAAAGCCTTTTATTTGAAAATCCCGGCAATCAAAATAATTGGATAACCATAAAATGCGTAGGCGTAAAATCAAACAAAGCCGCAATAGGAACGGCATTACAGGTGATATGCCATAACAAAGAAAATGTTTCGCGCAGCATTTTTATCAGGGTAGGCACAGGAGGTAGCTTTGGATCATCTTCACTGCAGCAGGAAATAGGGCTTGGCGATGCGGTTGCCTTAGATTCTTTGATTATAACATGGCCCGATGGTAAAAATACTAAACAGGTTTTTTGCAATATTAAAATGAATCAAAAGATAAAAATTACCGAAGGCAATGAATCATTTGAAAAAATAGCACTGAAAAAAATTACATTTTAACTCAAAAAATAGAGTCGATTGTTATCGCTTCGATTATTTCTCAATGCCTAATTTCTCAATATAGTAATTACCAATCTCCCGCCCCAAAACCAAACTACTGTCGCAAGTAAACCGATAATGAATTCCACCATAAACCCTGGAAACACTTACTTCATTGGCGGCATCATTGAATGATTTAAATGAACGAACAGGTAAATCATATGCCAACTCCGATGAATCTGTAAAAGCTATGCTGTCGCCCAACAATTTGGTCAGTAATGTTGAAACGGCACCGCTAATCGTACTATGTCCGCTAGGATATTCGGGAAATGGAGGAGTTTGAATATAACTAAACCATTTGGGATCTTTCAGCTCATTTATTACGGTTATGGGACGTACCGTATTAAATTTATATTTGTAATGCCAACAGGTGATAAAAGCATCGGCCAATACCAACGAAGCATAGGTGTATGTTTGTGATGTTTGCATAGCATTGCTATTTCTACTTTTAAGAATACCACCAGTAATAGCAAGCCAATGCCCTCCCGGTGTCATTTTTTGTGCAAAGTAGGCGGCATGGCCATTAAGGTGAGCAACATTAGGATTATCGTCCCAAAACACTGCAATATTAATTTGCTCGGGAGTAAGATTTTTCGAAATATCGTAAACTTCCATTGCCGCTTTGTAGTATGCGGAATTTGCCTGCTTGTTGAAATGAATAGGAATTTGCGAATTAAACTGCCCGGGTGAGTCAATCAGAAACGGCCGGATTAGCCCCCAATAAGGCTCAACTGGCTGAGCATACGCAGGCGGTGTTAATTGCCATGCCCCGGCAGTGTCGGTAAGAGAATAGCGGGTCATTTTTCTTGTAGCTTTAAAATTATCATTCTTTGCCCACATTAAAACAGCTCCTGAAACCTGCCCTGCCCAATCAATTGAATTTTGTATCACCTGTTCATTCAATCCGGCTTTTTTCAAACTATCAACATATTTACTTTGCCACTCTTCAATAATATGTTCGCTCCAAACCAACTTCTGGGCAACATTATTAAATGCTGTGATTGCTGCAATTTCATAATTTATACTTTTGGTTGTGTCGCATTGGGGTATGCTATCAAATCCGTTTAATACTCCTTTCAGATCTTCGTATTGTGGGTATGCGGGTCTTAGTGCCTCGTACATTGCTACATGTGAGTATGCATAAACCCGGCTTGCAAAAGGCGGAGTTAATAAATCCTCAACCATACAATTTGTCAGGTTTTGATTTGCATTGTGAATTAAAATAGCATCATAGGCAAATGAATCTTTACTACTTTCATTTTTGCAGGAATTATAAATAACTATTAAAGAACTTAAGCAAAAGAAAACGGGAAACGAATAATTAAACTTCTTCATGTTCTAAGTATAAGCAACTTCAATAAAAATATTTTTGTCTTGCACCCTGCACTAACAGTATTGGACTGTGCTTTTGCCAATTGTTTTAATGCAATCTACAAAGCAAAAATACAAATAATTTACAATTTATTATTGCGGGAGGCGGTGGCCTCTCCGGTATGTTGCCGTTCCAGCAACATACAATGTGCTTCGCACCCTTCCTTTTTGCGGCTGCGTATACGGTTATGGTTAGTTTCGCCTTCTCTTATGTTTTCAAAAAGAATTCCTACCAACAAAAAATAATTTTACAAACACATTGCACTCTTATAAAACAAAAACGCCCCGCATAATGCGAGGCGATTTTGTTACTATTCTTTAGTGAAGTTTACTTCACTACTACTCTTATTGTTTGTTGCATTCCGTTCACCTGTACATTTACCATATACACTCCGGTGTTGAGGTTACTAATGTCTAAGGCGAAATCGTTCAGGCCTTCCACTGCAGCATGCGATTTATTGAACACCAAACGTCCTATTGCATCTAAGATACGCACATTCACATTACCTTCTTGTTCTGTAATGAACTTAATATTCAATTGTCCTTCGGTTGGATTTGGATATGCTACAATGCTTGTAATATCAACCAATGCATTGTTTGTTGCCTTTGGTGGTGCAGGACAAGTAAGCACATTATTGAATGGCACACTTGGACTTCCCAACCAGCTTTCGTTTATCAGTTTCACTGCATTGCGCACCTCTAACGAATCGTAAATGCTTGTGCATCCGCCAAACAGTTTATTTGCTTCGTTTAATATTTGAGTTACCGTTAATCCATTAACCGTACCACCACCCTGATAAATCATACTGCCAAGGGTTACTGTACTTGTCGGAGCAAAGTTTGCATCATAAGCATCAAATACCACGTTCATTTTCAATGCCACTAAGTTTGCACCAAATGCACTCGGGAATGTTAAGCCTGTTGCATTAGTTAAGTTGGCTGTCAACTTAGTAGCTCCTCCAGTTAAAGGCTGATTGTTCAAGAAATTACGCACTGCTGTAGGATTTGATAATGTGAGCGTTTTACTGCCAATACAACCACCGCCAACTACAAGCGAAGATGGGAATGCCGAAGCAAAGTGTACATTTAAATAAGCTCCTATATTCGTTCCGGCTGGCGCTGTTTTCCACGATACCGCTGTTTCGGTATGGAAGGTATTACATGTAAATACGCCCGATGTAATCACTATCGATTTTTGTGATATACATCCACTTGCATCCATCACCGTTACTGTATACGTTCCTGCTCCAAGGCCTGTTACATCCTGTGTGGTTTTTACAGGTATCGTATTCCATGTATAGGTGTATGGTGATGTACCACCACTCACACTGATGTATGCCGCACCATTGGTGCCGCCCATTCCTGTTACGTTTGTGGTGCTGTCCGTTACTATCACTATGGCTGTTGGTGCTCCTACCACTTTACTCATCGATGTGGTACATCCTGCTGCATCGGTAACTGTTACCGTATACGTACCGGGATATAAGCCCGTGATACTGCTTGTGTTACCTCCGTTACTCCATAAATAACTGTATGGTGCTGTGCCGCCCGATGCCGCTGCTGCTGCCGAGCCATTGTTGCCTCCATTGCAGCTTGCTGCGCTTGTACTCACCGATACTACCATGGCATTAGGTTGTGTTAATACCACACATAAACTAATAGTACATCCTCCTGCATCGGTTACGGTTACCGTGTGGCTGCCGGCTCCTATTCCTGTCAGGTCTTCCGTTGTTTGTCCTCCTGTCCATATATAAGTATAGGGTGCTGTGCCGCCTGTTACCGTTATGTTGATGCTTCCATTATTGCCTGTACATGTTGGGTTCGCATGGCTTTCTGTTATGCTCAGTCCGCTTGCAGGCGCTGTTACGGTATAGCTTGCGGTGGCTGTACATCCATTGGCATCGCCTATCGTTACAGTGTATGTGCCACCCATTAAGCCCGTGGCTGTTTGTGTGGTTTGGCCATTGCTCCATGCGTAGGTATATGGCATTACGCCTCCCGCTCCACTTGCTGTGGCCGTGCCATTGTTGTTGCCATTACATCCTACATTTGTGCCGGTGGCAGTGGCCGTAAGCAAGGTTGGCTCCGTTAAGGTGATGCTTACTGCCTGTGTACATGTTCCATAACTTACGATTACATCATACGTTCCGGCTCCCACTCCAAACAAATCTTCTGTTGTGGCTCCATTGCTCCATGCATATGTATATGCCCCTTGCGGATTGGTGGTTAGATTTATCGCTCCATCAAGTCCTCCATTGCATCGTATGTTATATCCTCCGGCATAAGTCGGGCTGTTGAGGCTCGCTGTAAAGCCGCCTGTTGAGTTTACTTTCACACACACAGTTATTGTACAGCCGTTGGCATCGGTCACCACTACAAAGTTGTTTCCTCCACATAAGCCTGTGGCTATTGCATTGGTATTACCATTGCCCCATAAGTAGGTGTATGGTAACGTACCGCCTGTTATTGTGGCCGTGCCTGTTCCATTACATGCGCCACACGTGGCTGCTGTACTTGAGGTGCTGATGGTATCCAATACCGCTGGCTGGGTAACTACAATGTTGTTGGTAGCTATGCATCCGTTTGCGTCTGTTACTGTTACTGTATACGTGCCGGCAATCAGGTTCCATATATTATTCAAGCTGCCGCCCGTATTCCATACATAACTGTATGGGGCTGTGCCACCCGTGGCTACCACAGCTGCGGTGCCATTGCTGTATCCGTTGCAGGTTACATTGCTGCCGCTCATTGTTGTCGCTAAGGCAAGAGGCTCAACTATTGTTGCACTCTGGCTTGCACTGCAACCGTTGGTATCTGTTACCGTTACTGTATACGTTCCGGCTAATCCTGTGATGGTGTTCAGGGTGCTGTTATCGCTCCACAAATAGGTATACGGTGCTGTGCCTCCGTTGAGGTTGGTTATCGTTATACTGCCTGTGCCTCCGTTACACAATGCATTTACGGTTGTTAAACTGTACGATATGGCGGCAGGTTCGCCCACCATGGCCGTGCACATCGTAGTACATCCGTTGGCATCCGTTATCAATACTGTATATACTCCGGCTATAAGACCTGTATTTACTGAATTGTTATTGCCATTACTCCACTGATAAATGTATGGGGCTGTGCCGCCAAATACATTGGCTGTGGCCGTTCCTAATGCCTGTCCGCAATAGGTTGGCGTGCATATGGTATTGCAACTAATGTGCTGCCCGCTGGTACTATCACCGTGGCCTGTATGCTGCATCCCATGCTATCCGTTATTGTTACATATACTGTTCCTGCTCCAAGGCCTGTGGCCGTTTGTGTCGTTTGTCCATTACTCCATAAGTAGGTATATGGGTCGCCAACAGTGTACATGGTGCCGCCCATGGTATTGATGGTAGCCACTCCGCCATTGCTGCCTGAACAGGTATTGTTTACATTATAGGTATAAACCATTGGGGCCGGTTCCGTTACCGTTACACTGCAGGTGCTGAGGCATCCTAAACCATCCATTACTATTACTGTATACGTACCTGCTGCTAAGCCTGTGGCCGTTGTTGTGGTTTGAGTTGGCGCTGTATTCCATATGATACTGTACAAGCCATTACCTCCTCCTGGTGTTACTGTGGCTGTGCCATTATGGTAGCCATTACAAGTACTCATGGTGGTTGCTGTAGTACATGTTACAGGAACCGGTGCAAGGATGATAGCCTGGGCAGTCACCGGACCGCAGCCATTGGCATCGTTTACCGTTACGGTATACGTACCGGGGGTTAATCCTGTTACTGCGCTGGTCGTTGCGCCATTGCTCCATAAGTAAGTATATGGTGCTGTGCCACCTCCTACTATCGCTACAGCTGTGCCGGTTGGGTTCTGGCATGTTACGTTCGTGTTGCTTGTGCCTACTGTTAATTGCGTAGGTTCGGCTATCACTACCGTACATACTGTGGTGCAGCCATTGCAGTCCGTTACTATTACCGTATACGTACCTGCTATGTCGCTCATCGTGGCCGTGGTGGCTCCGTTGCTCCACAGATAAGTGTATCCTCCGCAAACTACGGTGCCTAATCCATCGCCAAGATAACTGTGGATGTTTTGACGTAAAAATTCTGCCTCAGCTGACGGTGAATGGAAGGCGGACTGTGTCATCCCTCCAAATATTACTTTGCCTGCACCCCATACTGCCTCGCCCATTACTACTCCCGGTGCATCTCCATCTATCAGCGAGGTGATGCTGCCCCCAATTATGGAATGGCCAAAACTGGTGCCTGTCCATGAATTTCCACAAATATTTGGACCATTAAATATTGGATGACCCGACTGAACCGCACTAACATTTGCATTATCTGAATACGGACCCGGGCCATATAATAAGGTGGTGCCTCCAAATCCGAAGTTGATATTGCCGCCTTCATTCGGTGCTGAATTCAGGAATAGTTTTCCACCTCCTGTTACCCATGCTTCCATTAAAGGAAGATTGGCCATTAAGAATGCGTTCATTTCGTCCGCTCCGGCATCGCTGCCATCCATGAATACATATTTTGTAGCCGGACTGAATATACTTAATGCTGATGCCGTTTCAAACAAATCCGGTGTCCAGTTACCTGCACCAAACGCTGCGTTCATTTCATCTATATTGTTTGTCACTCCCCAGGGTTCGCCTGCGGCCTGTGAACGCAAGTAATAAATATTCGTGCCTGTTATTATACTTGATACTCCTCCCGATACTCCTACTGTAGCTGTGCCGGTGTCTCCAATACAAGCCGCAGGGGTACTGTTGCCCGCACATGTCAGTGCACTTGGCTCATTTACCACAAAGCAATAGATGATGCTACAGCCTACACTGTCTGTTATCGTTACATAATATACTCCCGCAGGTGCTGTTGCAGTATTTGTCGTATTGCCCGGTGCCTGACTCCAGCTGTAGGTATACCCACCGGCTCCTCCTGTCGAGTTTACGGTTAATACGCTCGTGCCGCCATGGCATAATATGGCTGTTTGGGACGGGATAGCTGCTATAGCTGTGTTTTCGGTAATGTTGTATTCCTGTGTTGCTGTACATCCGTTATTGTCTCTAACAGTTACTATATACGTGCCTGCATTCAGACCCGTTGCTGTAGAACCCATCTGTCCATTGCTCCAGGTATAGGTATACTGTAAGGTGCCGCCCGTTACTGACGCTGTTGCGCTGCCCGTGCTTTGTCCGTTGCACAATACATTCGTTTGTGTTGGCGTGATGACCAATACTGCCGGTTCGGTTACTACTATGCTGTCGGTTATGGTACATCCATTGGCATCCGTAACCGTGACTGTATGCGTGCCTGCTGCAAGGCCAGTGGCTGTTTGTGTGGTTTGCCCATTGCTCCATAAGTAACTGTAACTATTGGCTGAAGTGGAACCACTGCAACTTAAGTTTGGTACTGATATAAATCCGGAATTAGCACAAAAAGCCCCTCCGTATACGGTGCCTTCTAAACATCCGCTGGCTATAGGGTTGCCATTGCACATTACAGCCCAATTGGTAAAGTTATCGTTAAAGAAGCCCAGCGTGCTCACATTTAATGTGTAAGGGCCATTGCTTGCCACAACCGGTGAGGAAAGGGTTATTGCTCCAAAACCAAATGGACCGCCTGAAAGAACTACATTATTACTTGCGTCTATTAATTGGTAGCTGGTTTCATCTGCAAAGAATCCGGTATTATCGGTCGATACCGTCAGCATGCCCTGAGCCTGCATTGTTACGCCCTGCACTCCGCCTATTACGTTGGCCGTGGCCGTGCCGCTTGCATTACCATTGCAAGTTAATCCGATGCTGCTCAAATTCATTGCTAGTGCACCTGGTTCCATCACCATTACATCTGTTTCGGCTGTGCAGCCTCCTGCGTCCGTTACGGTTACTGTATACGTACCTGCTGCAAGGCCTGTGAATATTGCACTGTCGGCCGTTGGATTGCTTTGTGTGCCTGCAGGTGATATACTGAACGTATATGGTGCTGTGCCACTTGTGGCCTGTACCATTACTATTCCTGTGGCGCCTCCATTACATAATACATCCGTGCCCGCTCCACTTATCGATAAACTGCCCGGCTGTGTGATGATTACCTGAGTTGTTGCATTACAGCCAAGGCTATCAGTTACTGTTACTACATATGTACCGGCTGTTAAGCCTACTGCTGTGGCCGTGGTTTGACCATCGCTCCATAAGTAGGTATATGGGTCACCTGATGTGTATGGTGTACCGCCACTGCCCGTTACTGTTGCATCTCCTACGGTGCCTCCGTTGCAGGCTATGTTGGTCTGGCCCGTGATGGTGGCTACTACTCCGTCTACCGGTTCGGTTATAGTGGTACTTGAAGTGTATATACATCCGTTTGCATCCGTAACTGTTACGTTATACGTACCCGCTGTTAAGCCTGTGGCTGTGGTTGTGCCCTGTGCCGGTGAAGTACTCCATAAGATGGTGTATGGTGCTGTGCCGCCTGCTATACCGCTGATGGTGGCTGTGCCATTATTGCCACCTGCACAACTTACATTGGTGCTCGTTAATGGATTCGCTGTTATCGCACTGCCTGCGGTTATGTTTATACCTGTTATGATGGTTTCACACAGGTTTGCATCGGTTACCGTTATGCTGTATAATCCGGTGGCCAATCCTGTAAATATACCCGTTGGACTTGCTACTGCTCCGGGGTTTAATGTATAGCTATACGCTGGGGTGCCTCCTGCGCCTGTTACTGTAATGCTGCCTAAGCCACCACTGCAACCCGGACTTACTGCATTATATGTGGCTGTTAATGCTGTAGGTTGCGTTACCACCACACTCGCTGTTTTTGTACAGCCGTTGGCATCGGTTATTGTTACCGTATATGTGCCCGCTCCAAGTCCTGTGGCTATGGCTGTTGTTTGGGCAACTCCTGTATTCCACAAATATGTGTATGGGGCGGTGCCTCCTGTTATGCTTAGTTCATCAAGAGTGGCGGTGCCTGTGGTGCCTCTTTTACTATTACCGTATACGTACCCGCTGCAAGATTGTTTGCTATGGCTGTGGTCGTTACCGGTACCGTATTCCATGTATAGGTATAGCCCGGTGTGCCGCCTGTGGCTGTTACACCTGCTTTGCCGGTACCTCCGTTGCACAATATGCCTTGTATCACTGTGGCTGTACATCCAAGTACTGCCGGTTGCGTTATCGTTACACTTGCTGTTTTTGTACAGCCTTTGTTATCGGTTACTGTTACTGTATACGTACCGGCTGCAAGGCCTGTGGCCGTTGCGGTAGTAGCACTGTTCGACCATAAGTATGTATAAGGTGAGGTGCCGCCCGTTACCGTGGCTGTGGCCTGACCCGTAGCTGCACCATTACACTTCGGACTCTTTGGTGTCATGCTGATGATGATGGCTGCTGGCTGGCTTATCACTGCCGTGGCATTGATGATACAACCTTTCTTATCCTGCACTGTTACCGAATAAATACCTGCTATTACTCCGCTCAGGTTTTTAGTAGTGGTACCATTGCTCCATAAATATTTGTATGGGCTGGTGCCGCCTGTTACCGTGAGCGTTACTCCGCCATTGCTGCCTCCGTTACAACTTACGTTGGTTACTGTATATAATGCTAACAATGCTAGTAGGCTGACCTACGCTGTTTGACAGCGTTTTTGTACAGCCGTTTGCATCGGTAACTGTTACTGTATACGTGCCTGCTGCAAGACCGATAATATATTTTGTCGTCTTTCCATTGCTCCACAAATAAGTATAAGGGGAGGTGCCTCCGGCTGCTACTACTGTGAGCGTACCGTTGGTGCCGCCAAAGCAGCTTACATTTGTTTTCTTCGATGTTAAGTTCATTTGTGCCGGTTGTGTCAGCGTTACCTGACCCGTTACTGTACATCCATTGGCATCTGTTACCTGTACTGTGTAGCTGCCCGCTGCTAAGCCTGTGGCCGTAGCGGTGGTTTGACCTGTTGGTGTCCACAAGTATGTGTATGGTGCTACTCCTCCGCTTATCGATGCTGTCGCACTGCCTCCGCCATTGCCATTGCAGGTCAGGTTATTCCCTGTTACTGTTAATACCAGCGCATTGGGTTGTGTGATGGTGGCTGTGCCTACTTTCGTACAGCCGTTGGCATCTGTTATGGTTACAGTATATGTGCCTGCTGCAAGACTGCTGATAGTTTGTGTTGTAGCTCCTGTACTCCATACATAGCTATAAGGTGCGGTGCCGCCTAATGGTTGTGCGGTTACACTGCCATTGCTGCCGCCAAAGCAACTTACATTGGTTACATTGCTGTTGCATATACAGCCTAGGGCTACCGGAGAGGTTATCGTGGCGCTGGCACTCATCGTGCAACCGTTGGCGTCTGTTACCGTTACAGTATATATACCTGCTGCAAGGCCGCTAACACCCGAAGTGCTGGCACCATTGCTCCATGCATAGCTATAAGCTCCGGTGCCTCCGCTTACATTGGTCGTGATGCTGCCATTACCGCCTCCGTTGCAGCTTACATTGGTACTTACCAGTGATATTGCGATTGCCGTTGGCTGGCCTACGGTGTAGCTGGCTGTTAATGTGCAGTTGTTTGCATCGGTAACTGTTACTGTATACGTACCGGCCACAAGGCCTGTATTGCTTGTTGTAGTGTTACCGTTGCTCCACAATAGTGTAGTGGGCGCTGTGCCGCCAGTTACCGTTATGTTTATCGCTCCATTGTTACCTCCATTGCAGGTGGTATTGGTTACTGTGCCGGTGATGCTTAATGCGGCTGATGGTTGAGTGATGATTACATCGGCGGTGGCTATACATCCCATCGCATCCATTACGGTCACTGTCCACGTGCCTGCCGTTAAGCCTGTAGCCTGTGCTGTGGTCTGGGCAGGTAAGGTATTCCACTGATACGTATATGGTGCTGTGCCACCCAGTACATTGGTCACACATGCCTTGCCATCGTTGCCGCCAAAGCAGCTTACATTCGCACACGCTGCAGCAGTAAATGTAATTGGCAATGGTTCGGTTACGGTATACGTGCATTCTATGGTACAGCCGTTGCCGTCTGTAACGGTTACTGTATACGCGCCAGAGGTTAGGCCGTTTAATGTTTGGTTAGTGGTGCCATCGTTCCATACATAACTGTAATTACCTGTACCTCCGGTGATGTTAGCAGTGATGCTGCCATTGTTGCCTCCGTTGCACATTACATTGGTTACGGCTCCACCACATACTAATGGGGTGGGTACATTGATGGTGAACACTAAATATGTTATACAACTATTGCTGTCGGTAATGGCTATGGTATGACTGCCGCCTGTTATGCCCGTAAACGTACCGTTGGTTTGAGACGTTCCTCCATCGAGGCTGTATTCATAGCCGGCTGCATGAGCGCCTAAGCCACTCCATGGTGTGCCACCGAATCCATTCACGGTGATATCGCCTGTACCGCCATTACATAATGGCTGTGTGATGGTATGTGTCTGATCTAATAAGGTTGGTTCAAATATCTGGAACGTTAATATCGTATCGCAGCCTATGCTGTCGGTAACTGTTACTGTATACGTTCCCGCTACAAGATAATTTGCTACCGAGGTCGTTTGGCCATCGCTCCATAAATAAGTGTATGGGGCTCCGCTGGTGAATGGCACTGCTCCACTTACAAATATGCTTATCTGGCCCGTGCTGTCGCCATGGCATTGGTTGTTTTGCAACGTTTTGCCATATACAAATGGTGGATTTTCAAGGATATCAACAGACAATGTAAATGTGCAACCTAATGAGTCTGTGACAATTAAATCGTATGATGCTGCGGTTAAATTCAACAAGTCCTCTTCGGTAGAACCATTGCTCCAGGCATAAGTGAATGGAGCAGTTCCATTTGTCATGGTAATATAAATGGCTCCGGAGGCTTCTCCATTACAATTTACATTTACTATTGAATCCACTGTAGCCACAACCTCGTTCGACAATATTGTTACCATTGCACGTTTACCTTCGCATGCTACATCGGCCACTGAGTCTGAAGCTACATAGAAGTTATAAACCGTGTAGCCTATATTTCCTCCGGGGCCCGGATTTGATATATCCGTTAAGTCAGGATAATTTGCCGGTACATTAGACAAGTCTCCATACATTAACGGGCTGCCGGTGCACAATGAATCGTCATACCACGACAACACTATCGATGGGTCAACTCCTCCTGGGAATGCGGCATCCTGTATGTTTAATCCGAAATTGTCGGCACATACCGTAATCGTAGTATCATTTATTGGTGCTGCAGGATAATTGCATCCGCCTCCGCTAATTGTTAATTGAGCACCTGAAGCATCCTCAACTACCAACGTGTAAGTATCACCATCAAACAAATAGAAATTAATATATGAGCTGTCGTTTGGTGTAACCACTATTATATCGGCACTTGTTACTGGTGCAGTTTGAGTGGTGTTGTCTATGCAATCTTCTATGGCAGCAATATTCGATAATGGACGCCCGCTCGAAGATGTTAAACTCACTATTGTCCATGGCGACTGGCCTCCCAATAAACTTACTGTTTCGCTGAATTGTCCGTCTGTATAGGGTGCCCTTCTGTTTACATCGGCATTATCTACACATACACATGGGTCTAATAATTGAGGTGGTACACATGGTGTGCGACCAATGTTTATGGTTCCCGATGACACACTGAGGTGTTGGATATGGGTCGCCTGCATTGGTGGTGATATAAACTGTATAAGTGCCCACTATCAAATTCTGCAACGAATCTTTAAATATATTATAATTATCAAGGATATCAAGAACCAAGTCTCCATTTCTGTCATCGGGGAAGCCATCTAAATCGGCATCGAATAAGCCCGCATAATTGTAATTGTTCGTTATATCTCTTACTGTATCGCCTAAAGCGTCTACCCATACATAACGGATGGGGCCATTGGCTTCTAAATGATATACATAAGCTACGCCATCATTATTCGGAGTGCAACTTACGCTGTCCTGACTCATATAAGCCGTTTGAACAGGCTCGCTGAAGTTTACATTTATGCTTGTGGTGCCCGAGCAATTGTTACCTAAACTGGCAGGCAATGTTACCGTAAGCGTTATATTTCCAAGATTATTCAAGTCAAGTAATATAGAATCTAAATCGGCAACAGGGCCCCCAAGATTTATCGACCAGTCGAATAATGTTCCGGGTGGATATCCCCCTGCATATGCACCTGTATCAACTGCATATAACCAGTAATCGCTAAAGGTTCCGGCACAACCCAACGAATCGCCAGGGGCTATGGTTGGTTCTGGCAATGGTGAATTTACTACAGTTACAGTTGATGTGCGGGTACAACCTGTTCCGGTTTCGGTTACTGTTAATGTATATATTGTTGTTCCTACTGGCTGAGCCATTGGATTGCTAATCGAAGTGCTGCTTAATCCTGCTGATGGGAACCATGCATAAACTAAACTTGAAGTGGCTGGAACCTGGAACCTAAATGCATCGCCTGTAGCATTCCATGCCGATGCATTTCTTCCTGAAACTGCCGCAGCTATTGTGCCTGTTGCATTCTCAACGCCTTGTGTTTGAGATGTGCCACCTGTTGTTATGGAGGTATTATGAATCTCGATTATTCCACCGGATTCGTAAAGAATGATCTGGCCTGAAACAGTTCCTGTAGAACTAAAGGTAGCCACGTTGTTATATCTTACCACAAAGCGATTGGGCGATGTAAGGTTAAAGAAATCTATAGTGCCACCATTGTTCGTATTTAAATCCATCCAATCAAGTGCTACAACATTGTTTGGCGTTAATGTATTTGGAATTAGCTGACCTGAACAACATCCCGAACCGGGTGCTGCATCAAATGAAATAAATCCATTGGTAGAGATTGAAACAGTAGAGAACGTATTTCCATAGAAGTTAAAGTTAAAGCCGATAGGTATGCCACTGCTTACTACATCATCGCCAACTGGGCCCACACCGGTTGCCCCTACTGGAACTACCGCAGCCAATGGTATTGATGATACAACGTAATTACCCGTTGGTGCAATAAATGGTGTGGCTGTAGCCGTTATTTGCGAACTATCGATTCCACAACTTGGATTACCTGTAGTGGTTATCGATACTGTTGGGGCAGGAGTTACTGTTATAACCACCGTGTCGGAATTTGAACATGCATTGCCACTTACTGTATCGAACGCTGTAACTATATATGTGGTAGTTACCAATGGACAAGCCTGAACTGACGATCCTGTGGTAGCACTTAAGCCGGCTGCAGGCGACCAGTTGAATACCTGATAATTGGCTAAACCTGCTGAATCAACATCTAAGTTTGTGCATGTCAATTCGCATATAGTAGCTGTTTGTGGCGTCACGGCAAATGGCAATGGCGGTGTTGAAACAGCTGTCACAGGAACCCTTGCACTTACGCAACTGCTTCCTGAAGTAAGCCCGATAGTCATCAGAGGCATTGCAGCATCATTACCTTGCCATGCAAACGGACAACCAGTCGCAGTAGAAAATACTCTTCTCACACCTGTCAGGGTTGTCTGGTTTAGACCAAAGCCGGTTCCTGTAAAGCCGCACTGTTCAACGTCAACCACAAGCCATTGGGTAGGATCGTAAGCAAAGGGCAAGTCAAATGTTAATAAGAAATCCACACCGGCAGTACCTATGATAGTCTTGGTTGCAGGCAGGATAACTGTTGTAAGCGGACCTGCGTAAATTGAGCCACCCACAAAAGGAACTGCCGTCTGTCCTAACTTAACCGTAAACAGCGTATAGGTAGCAGTTCCGGTTCCTGATGGACGGAAACTAATGGAGGTTATATTTCCTCCGGCAGGTGCACCGGCAAATTCACCCGGAGCAACAAACCACTGTACCAATTTACCCGGGTTTTGGTCAAATGGAAATATATTAGATCCTCCGGTAGGTGCAGGACCGTTACCAAATGAAGCTAAAACAGGAGGCCCGCCAGATGTAGATGCTGATGCATAGAAAGTATCAGTAACACTAATGTTAGTGCAGAAGGTATCGCCCGATGCTATTGCAAGTCCGCCAACAGGTCCTGCGAACCAATTGGTAGTAAAAGCAGAATTATTATTTTGTGCCACCAAACAAACCTGACCAACGCCACAAATGGTATCATTAATAGTGGTTGTGATGAGTGGCGTATTTACAATCATCTGCATAATCCTGGAATTAACAGAATCTGCTCCGCATGAAACATCTACTCTAAAGTAAGTAGTATCGCTGGTAAGCGCTATGGTAAGGGTGTCATTAGTTTGACCGATGATATCGGTAAAATTAATACCATCAGAAGATTCCTGCCATTGGAAATCGCCTGTGGTACCAAATACACGCATACTTGCAGTGCCTGATACACAGAATACTGAATCTCCGATTATTGCTGCAATAGGGTCCAGAGGTGTGGTGCTCAAAGTCACTTTAATAGAATCTGTTTTAGCACAACCACTTAATGGGTCGGTCACCGTTAAATGATATGTTATTGATGTATCATTATTGCCTATTAAAGCAGCCGTCAATGTGGGGTCTTCCAGTGTAGTACCCGATAATCCTAAAGCCGGTGACCACGAGAACAATACATTGCCACCAGTAAAGCGGACATTGGGACGGTCGTTTTGGTTTGGTGCTGCTATAAATGCTCCGGTTGCGGCTCCACATGCTGAAGCATTAAGAGCATTCCAACGAACACCTGTGGTTGGCGATGTTTCTGTTAAATCAAAAAAGCCTGCTATATTATGTGTAAAACACTGACTTACCAATAGATTACTTACTCCATCCCAAAAGAATGGTGTTATAGGATAAGTATTCCAACCCAATGCACTGGTAATGGCAGGATTGGTGTAAACCGTTGTTAAGCCTGTATTGATATGCGCTGTGCTTGGAAAATCGGTTGGTATGCCTCCATCTGCACGCATTTTAATATCAACCGTGTAGGTAGTGGTGGTAAGCTTGCTCGATACAAAATATGCAATTGACGATATATTTGTTGGCCCTACCAAACCGGCTGCATTTAATTCTGCTGCGGTAAATATCATTTGCGAATACTGTGTTGCGTTACCTCCATATAATTGGCCATTTACAAAATTGGGGCTAAACCTGTTTCCTATTGGCACAACACTCGATTTTGCAGCTGTTGCATTAAAAGGTAATACTGGCACTGCCAACGGGCAGATGGTGGTATCACTATAGCTTACTATTAAGGTTGGTGCTGGATTTAGTGTCAATGTTGTTGTCAATACTGCATTACATCCGCTCAAACTGTTTGTTGCAGTGAGTGTGTAGGTTGTAGACGATGTTCCTGTAACAGTTACCGATGTGCCGGTGGTTGCACTTAAGCCAGTGGCAGGGCTCCATGTGAAGGTGTCGTACCCGCTCGTGGTGCTGTCAATTGCTGTTAATACTGTATTTATTGAATCGCAAAACGAAAGTCCATTGCTTGATGCAATTCCGATTGGCGGAGGCGTATTTACTACATAACTAACAATAGCAGCTGGGCTAATACATGCTCTGTTTACTACCCAGTTATAAAACAATCCATTAAAGTTTATAGGGAAACACGCGTTGCTTACATTTCCAAAACACGATACTGTTAAGTATCCGGGTATGGAGGCCGGCAATGTTGATGTATTACTTACATTCAAGTTAGGATTTACGATTGGCTGTAAGCGCCATGTACCTTGTGGTACATATAAATTGAGTGATATGGTTTGCAAGGCTGTGGTACCCCCGGCAATAAATATGGTATCCAATACCGATACTATTTGTCCGGTCGATGTGGTCAACGCAATCACCAATGGCGCTGATGCCGGTACATTGGTCGATATGTCAACCGTATTGATTATTATGCCACCCGGTGCTGTTACCGTAAAGTTCATAAACGAGGCGGCATCGGGGAAGAAACCTGCACTTGCGCCTATATTATTGCCCAAGGCAGGACTGCTGTATGGCGGTATTTCGTGCACATAAAACGATCCGCTTTGTGTTACCACTGGATTATAAGTGGTACCAAAGTTTTTTATCTGACCACCTATCGTATCTGTCCAAATGGTTATATTATTAATGGCATCGGTTGTTGTTACAGAAAGATTAACTACACCAGGGCCACAAATGGTGTCTCCTGTTGCTGTTGGTGCAGGAGGTATGGTCGTTGGTGTAAAATTAACTGTAACAGATGCAGTAGCACTGCAACCTGATTCATTCTCTGTAGCCGTTACTGTATAAGTAGTGGTGCCGGCAATTTTTGCCGTTGGGTTCTGTATAGTCGAACTGCTTAAACCGGCCGATGGACTCCAACTTACCGAAACCGTTGTGCCGGCTGTTGCTACAAAAGTAATATTTGGTCGTTGCAAGAAAGTTGTAGCAGGTGCAAGCGCACATTGTGATGCTCCATCAGCCCTGATATTCATACAAGAAATAAACGTAGTTGCAGTTTGATTGAATGTGCAGTTGTTGGTAAATGCTCCGTTGAAGAAACATGTATTTACTACTATGCTCGATACGCCATCCCATATTACAGGGCTGCTGAATGTATGCGTATTTAATCCAACGACAGGAGTGTAAGATACAGGGCCAAATACATTGAATGGTGTGGCTATTGGCGCTCCTGAAGTGAGTGCTGTTGCATTGGTTAATCCCAATGAAATGGTAAAACCGTCCAACGCTGCTGTGCCATTGGTATTTACTATGTCAAATTTCAGTGCACTTAAGCTACTGCCATTTACAAGGCCGGCTGCGCTTAACTCTGAGGCCTGAATTAGCATTTGTGTTCTATTACTACCCCAGAAATTACCATATGGTGCAGGTTCCGTTGTTGTGGTGTTTTGAATGATACCTGTGCCTATGTTGGCATTTACCGATACAAAATTGCTCGATACTGCATTTGCATTTAATTGGATACTTGCGCTATCGCAGGCATCAATCACAACAGAACCTGTAGGGGTTACTGTTGGTATTGCGCCAACTCCTACGGTTACTGTTTTAATTCTGTTACATGAACCAAAACAACCGTTAATATTGGGAACGGTAACAGGTGTAAAAGTTGCACATTCTGTTTGAGCCGTGTTAGCTGTACCTCTTACACAACCCGAAGCAACTGCATTTCCTTCGCAGAATATTGTATAGTTGGTAAAGTTGGTGTTAATACCCGCTGAAATATCGAAAGTAAATGGTCCATTAGTAGAAAGTACAGGTGCCGATGTTACATTATTATTTTGGCCCGCATAAGGTCCACCACTTAATATGGTAACATTTGATGCATCTTTAACTGTCCAGGTAATTTCATCCTGAATAGTGTTGCCGTTCGGGCTAATACCATTAATATTTACAGTTAAGCCTCCTATCTGTTGGGCAGTTACTGTAAAGGTGGTGGTAGCAGTAGGAACGGCAGTTACAACTGCTCCCGTGCTGGTAACTAAGCCACCGGACAATGGTGCTGTCCAAGAATAATTGTATTGATTTAATTGCGGGCTCGAAACATTGGTAGCCGTTAACGTAACCGTAGTTGGAGGAGTGAGTGCAGGGCTGCAAATAAGTGGAATATCAACTGCAGCAGTAATAGTATCCGGATCAACTATATCTACAAATACAGCTGTACGTGGTCCTTCGCAGAAAGGTGCAGCCAAGGTGGTTTCGGAAACATAAAAGGTAGTATCGCTGGAAACAGCAAAAGTTCGAGGCGAACCATTTGGTGGCAGCGCACTTCCTCCCGAAGCATTTGCATACCATTTTAAAGTTCCGCCAGCACCTGTTGCGCTGAGCACTGCATTACCATTACCGCAAGGAGCAGAAACAACTGACGCTGTTGGTGCAACCGGAGGTGCAACCACACTTACAGTAACCGTAGCTGTTGATGTACAACCGGCCAAGTTAGTAACCGTAACGGTATAAGGATTTGGACCCACTGTAGTAGGTGTTGCTATTGGCGATTTTATTGTTGAACTATTCAAATCTGCTGCTGGAGACCATGCAAAGTTCAGGTTTGGATCGCCAAATTGATAAGTAACCGTTCCATTCCATGCGCGGTTGGCGATGGTTCCTGTTAAAGTTCCTCCAAAGCCCTGAAACACACGTATATGGGGTGTAGTTCCCAGAATAAACGGTGTAGGACAAAGGGTGACACCTGATGTATAGGACTGCCCTAAAGCACCACCAATTGCAAAAGCAAATTTCGCCCCTGCAGGAATGGTGATGTTTACATCGAAAGGAATGGTGGTCAATATTGGACTGGTACCTGCTGAAGTAGTACTCACATTAGCGATTTGTACCCAACCCGGAGCTATGGTCACATTTGTTGGGAAGGTACAATTCATAGGAGTGGTATTCATCCAGATTTGCTGGATACCCACAGTTCCTAAGATTGAACTGCTTTGAAACTGGAAGAAGTGCAGGGTAACCGGGCTTGCTGATATATTTTCAATATCAAACCCGGTTGCACTTGAACCATTATTCTGACTCAGCGGTGTGGCAAGTGTTCCTGATAAGAAAGTTCCGGCATCCAATTGCGAAGTGCCACCTAAGCAAATTGCCGATGGAACAGCAGTTGGCGATGTAGAAGGTGCCGCAGTAACTGTTATGGTTACAGGTGTTCTGCCACTTGGGCAAATACCGTTAAAACTCTCAACATAATAAGTAGTGGTAGCCGGGAATGCCGATATATAGGTAGGCCCTGTATTAACAAGTGTGCCCCCTACCGGTAAGGTGTACCAGTTTAAGGTTGACAGACCAGCTGCAGAAAGCGTTCCTGTTGAACCGGCACAAATGCCAGCACTGGTTGTTGTTGGGGCAGGGTCACCGGCACCTAAATTGGTAAGGGATGTAGTTGCAGAAACTGTGCAACCATTTGTTAAATTGGTTACGACTACAGTATAAATTGTAGTGCCTAATACCGGAGTTGAAACCGGATTGGAAACGCTTGTAGAACTTAAACCAATTGCAGGGCTCCATGCATAACTATATGTCGGAGGAAGCACCTGGGCAAATTGCCAGCCTTCATTGGTTGCTGTCCATGTGCCCGAATTTCTGTTAGGAGCAGCTATTCCGTTTACAACACCTGCAACAACAGTATCTTCAATACCAATAGCTTTAGTGTTGGCAACTCCATTAACTGAAGTAAGGAAAACATCAATGTTTTTAGATGTTTCATTTAACTCAATCTGGTAAGTTACAAATGGTGTTGCACTAAAGAAGTCAACGTTGGTAAAACGTTCAATAAGTTTTCTGTTGGGTGATAAACCTACCTGGTCCCATGTAATTGAACCTGGAACGGTAACATTTAAATCAGACCAGAAACCAGCCCAATTATTAGGGTTGGCAAATGCAGGAATTGTTGGTGGTGAGAAAACACTGTTTGCTAATGTCTGATTTGCACCCATTAATATCTGCCCGTTAGCATGTATGGTAAACTGATTATAATTTCTGCCATAGAAATTAAAATTCCATGGAAGTGAAGTAACCGTTCCAAGGTTGTTTTGAGGCATATTATAATTACCTTCATCACCTAATGCACCAACTTGTAAACCAGGACCACCAGGCAAAGATGCACCATTAGTTAAAGCACCTGCAAAAGCATTTGCAAATGGAATTGATGCAACAGTATAGCTTATTGGAGGATTATTGGTAACTGTAGTTGTAATATTAACTGTTTGGCCATCACAAACTGCTGCTGTTGTTGGTGTTACTGAGATAGTAGGAGACTGCGAAACTGTATTGGCCGCAGAAGTACCAAAGCAGTTTTCACCGGTATTATTAACGCGGCAGGTTAACGACCCTGCTGCTGTAGGGGTGTATGATGCCGATGTAGCACCAAAAATTTCAACACCATTTAAAATCCACTGATACTGTGGTGATACTGCACTGGTTGTGGCAGAAACAGCAAAACCGGTACAAACGCTTCCAGCCGGGCTTAAAGTAACTGTAGGAATACCCGATACGCAAGCAGGAGCAAGATAGGCACCGATATGTTGAGGAAGTACTCTTGGTGAGCAATCTAAATCTGTTGTAATATAAACAGGAATTGCTGAACCTGTACAAGCTAACAAAGCACTGTTAGTAGCATGTAAGTTACCATTGTTGTTAAAGAACAATGGGTCACCGCTTATGTTAGCTGCAGTTACCTGAGTTGCAAAAGTGGTATTAAAAGTAGCTACCGGATTAAAACCCACGTTTAAAGATATATTCCATCCAATAAAGCCTGATACACCTGCATCATTAGCAACATACAAATCGTTTTGATTTACTGTAGTACCGGTACCTCCAAGTAAAGTAGAGGAGTTGGTATTATAACAATTGTGAGTCACGTTTAAACCAACCTGTGCAGCCGTAAAGTTTGCAAAAATGTTGTTTCTTACGTCATACTGTGGTGCTGTGGTAAGTGTGCCTGCAACTTCAAAACAGGTATTGGAACCGTTCAATGAACCGCTTCCATCAATACTTACACTGTTATTATATATGGAATATACAGCAGTATTGTTGGTTGTGCTCACACAGTTAATACCTCTTATAATCCTTGTAGCGGTTGCTATACCATTATATGCCGAAGTGATACCTGAAATAGAATTATTGAAAACCCTTATTTCCATTGCACCAACGGTAGTATTTGTAATTTTAATACCTGAATGTAATGTTGCAGTTGCTGATGCAGTATTTTGTCTAAGATTTTTAATGATATTGTTACTCACAACACAAGTGCCTAAGAAGGTTACAATGTTGATACCATCAACAATGTTTGAAGTTGCATTCGTATTAGACAAATTCTGTATTATATTGTTACTAACAGTAAAACCACTCTGGTTAGACATGGTAATACCAAAAGGGCTTGTTGACAGGTTAGGGTTTTGCATATCATTTGCCACAGCAGGGTCACCAATAATGTTATAGGTGTTACATGATGAAGTAATAATTCTGTTGTTAATATCAGGGAAAGTAGCAGTACCACTTATAAGAAAACCACTTGTTCCGTTCTTAATCACAAAGTCGCGGTAAGTATTGCCACCGTTAGCACCAGCTGCTGAAATTGGAGCAGTTTGAGTAGCATGACGAATGGCCTGTCCACCACCGGTACAGGTACGGTCACCCGTACACACAAAATTGGAGAAGGTGTTATTTGTTGCACCATCAGTTGATGATGAGTTAATCACTCCGATTGAGTTATCTACTTTACCATTGGTTAATTGATAGGGTGCTGTTGTTCCTTGAATTCCATTATAAGTAAAGTCAACATTATTCACAGTTAAGAAGTCAGTACCTACTAAGCAGAACATGGGTTCAAAGGTGGTGCCGATAATAGTAGTACTTGCCTGGTTACCAATATTACCCTGGTCAGTACCACGGTAACGTAAATCGGCATGAGCTACACCTGCATGGTTTATTAATATGGTATTAATGGCAGAAGTTCCAACAATGTTAGAAACCACTATTGGAAATATATTTTTACCACCTGCAACAGTGGTGTCATAAACAGCATCCGTCAAATTTAACGTAACAGCACCTGCTATTCCCCTATGATTTAAATCGGCAACAGCTTCTGATAAACTTGGATACGTTTGACCAACACCTACATTATAAGTACCCCCTGCAACTGCAACCGGTGCACCCGGTGTAAAGCGGAAGTTCATTAAAGTTGTAAATTTGTTGGAAGTCATCATACTCATATTAGCAGTTTTTGAACCGGTAACGGCATCTATATAATTAGTGTTACCACCGGCACCACCTTCAATACCAATAGAAGCAGTTTCGGCAATGTTATATGCACCTGTTACAGTTCCGTTATTCATCGGTCCATACACAAATTCAATAACGTTAGTGGTTTCATAAATCTTCACCTGAAAATTCAACGCCTTAACACTACCTGCTGAGAATGCAGGCACGTTAGTATATTGAATAGTCATAACCTGGTTAGGTGTAACACCTGTAGTTTGAAACAAAACTGTTCCGGTATTACCATTAATGGCAGTACCTATAGTTAAGTCATCCCAATAAGGAGCTATACAATTGTTAGGTGTCGTAACTGTAAATAGATTGGTGTTGATGTTACTGGTAATTTTACCCGTGTTCAAGCCACCTGTAGCAGCTACTATAGGATAAACCATACCATTGGTATTGATACCAATAAAATCTACACCAGCGCCAAAATTGGTACCGTTGTAATTAAAGTTGAACGGCAGCAGGATGTGTGCTGCACCTTCTAATCCATTTGCGACACCGAGTGTGGTAGTAAAGTCACCGAGGCCTGTGCCTACGGTCGAAATTTGTGTAGCGCCACCGCCCACAGTAATTGGCGTGTAGGCACCTGTAAAAGTTGTTCGCGTATAATTGATTTGAGCATTTACACCTGTTGCAAATAAGATTGCCATAAACAGGATTTGAATTTTAGACAGATAAAAATTTCTCATATTATAGATTTTTATTTATTTCTGATTAATTATTTTGTGAGGGTTACTTGTAATGCAACATCGAATTGTTTTGGTCTGTTCATTGGTTTGTCGATTTGCAAACTCATTTGCGAACCATCGAAAGCAATTATTCCAGAATTGAGTAATTGCCACGGTTGGCCTGAGGCAACTATTGTTAATGTGTTTGTGTTGGAATTTTGAGTAGGGGTATAAAAATCTATTACCCCATACCCTAAAGTATTCACACTATTTTCTAACTCCAATTTGAACACAGTGGCAGTAGAATTTTCGCCATTGATTGTTAACTGTGCAGAATAATTGTCATTCAATGTTAGTTTATATGCATTTCCACTTGCATCACTACCATTCCATGTTCCGGTGTAGTCGGCCAATTTTATACTTACATTCTGGCTATAAGTTTTGCTTACACAGCAAATTAATAATAAAGAAAAACAAACGATGTACTTTCTCATAATGCTATTTATTTTTTGGTTTTATTTTTATCTTTAAGGTGATTTAATTGCAAAGGGCTATTAGTTATGGGTTTTAGGCGTACAATGTCTGCTAAAGCATATGCAGACAGTGGCTGCAAACTGCAGTTAAAAATTATAGCGAAAACTAATTTTTGTACCAATTTAGTCATTCAAAAAAACAATTATTCAAAGGGGTGGGGACAAAACTTTACTCTTCAATTTTTCAGTCTTTGAAAAGTTATGCAACATAAGATTAATTATTAATTCACGCAAGGTTTTTTTTCAAAAAATTCTATTTGATTGATTTTTAAGCAGTTTAAGTTTTGAACAGCCCATAAAATGTCTGTTAATATCTAATTTACTAATGTGAAATAGATGATAATGAAGCATCAGGATAAACAAAAAAGGCCGTTTTATAGAAACCTTTATCGAGCCATCATTTCAATTTTTGTGAGGATGCTAAAATTCCATCAAATAAAATGAGTGCAATACATCAGAAATGCATTTAAGTTGAAGGTTAGTGTATTCTAAATTTTTCAGCTGTTTAAGTAGGGTTTGCTGAAAATATCGAGTACCCAATATAATCAGTACTTTTGCAACGAAGAATCACAAACATCTGCAAGGAAAAATGGCAAAAGCATCAAAAACCCGTGCATCAAACCAAAAATTTGTTTGCGCTTCGCAGTTAACATTATTAGGCCTCAATCACCTTAGTACTCAAGCTACATAAATTAGTAAGGGAATTACGCCTATGTCATTAAGTTAAGGGAATTTGTATTTTGTCCCGTAGGGATTACCGCTTGGTAAAAAGTAAAAAGACCGTGTATTTTGTGCCGTAGGCACTACCCATTTTGCAGCCTTCATTTAGCGTCATTGGATAGTCCTTACAGGCATACGCGTCAACTTTAGCTCGAATCATTCATTTGCTCGTGATGGTTTTTCCTATCATACCTTGTATCATAACAACAATATTTGGTTAGGATGTCAATAGTATCAGAGGCATCAAATATTTTTCTTTTTATTAAAGCCATTATTTCAGCCATTACATTTACATTGTCTTTTAAATACCTTACAAGCTTAAGTAGGCTAATGGCTTTGCCTGTTTTTTTAAATACTACTTTGCTAATTACTTCGTAGATAAATTGAGTAACGACCAATAGCCATATCATTTTACCTTTGAGAATAAATTTGAGTTGATTTTCGGAAACATCGTGTATATTATCGAAGTTAAGGTGGCTTTTCATGGATTTAAAAATTATTTCTATTCGCCATCTCAATTTATATAATGAAAAAATATCTTCGCTTGTTATTTCATCATCATCAATAGATGTAAAGTAGATTGACCAAGAGAGCAGTTGTAATAACACATTACTAGGTGTGCCACTACTAGACTTTTTTAATTGACGTCTTCTTTCATTTGCAATAGCATCACTTACTTTGTCGGCACACAATGTTACAATTACACCATCAGGGCTTCCAATTCTAACTTTTGCCTTTAGTTTCTTTTTATTCTTTACAAGTTTATATACATCAATTACCTTCCCAGTGTTAACGTTATAAAAAAAGGGTGAAAGTATTTGTTAGAATATCTAAAGCAACTTGCACTCTTGCATTGGCTACTTGTGAGAAATTATTTTTAACTCCTGAAAAAAACTCATAAAGTCTTTGTGGGAGTTTAATGATGGAGCTATCTTGAATTACGATTCGCCTGAATTTAGATTTGAGTTTGCTATTTGCAATTCCAAGTTTTGTTTGAAGTAGCTCGTTGAAAATTTTATCAATGAATACGATAAAAATTCTTTACTCATGGCCTTGTGCAAGGCTTGCTTGGTAACACACTTATCGATATCATCTACAAATGTGCTGGCCATAGTATTAAAACTAACAACCTCCTTTGTTACGTTATGTAGCAGAGCCAAAAGATAGTCTAACCCATCTAGCTTTCTGATTCGTTCAATGAATTTATTCTCGATAGCCAAGCTATTGAGTTTGGTTCGATCGAACCCAAGATCATGTAAAAAATTAATGTATTTATCCATAAAATCAAAGGTATGGAATAAAACATAAAAAATAGTATATATACTATTATAATATATACACTACTTTTGCACAAAATAAAATATGAAATGGGTTATAAAGTAAAAATACAACGAGTAGATAGAGGTGCTACAAAATCATTCTATGTCAACTTTCCAGCTGCAGTAGCAGAGGCAAGTAAAATAGAAAAAGGTGAAGATATGGAATGGGTTATCGAAGATAAGAACACATTTGTGCTACAACGAGTAAAGAAAATTGAGCCGAGGACAAGTAAACCTATGCCTCTTAAAAAAAATAACGAGCTAAGTATTCCTTAAGTTGACGTGTATGCCTTACAGGACAAAGAACCGAGTGGCGTGTATTCTTTTAC
>JADKFV010000050.1 GCA_016717325.1 Bacteroidota bacterium
CCCGTAAGGCATACGCGTCAACTTTAGCTCGAATCATCATTTGCTCGTGATGGTTTTTCCTATCATACCTTGTATCATAACAACAATATTTGGTTAGGGATGTCAATAGTATCAGAGGCATCAAATATTTTTCTTTTTATTAAAGCCATTATTTCAGCCATTACATTTACATTGTCTTTTAAATACCCACAAGCTTATAGGCTAATGGCTTTTTGCTGTTTTTAATACTATTTTACTTTAATTACTTCGTAGATAAATTGAGTAACGATCAACAGCCATATCATTTTACCTTTGAGAATAACTGAGTTGTTGATTTTCCGAAACATCGTGTATATTATCGAAGTTAAGGTAGCTTTTCATGGATTTAAAATTATTTCTATTCGCCATCTCAATTTATATAATGAAAAATATCTTCCTTGTTATTTCCATCATCAATACAGATGTAAAGTAGATTGACCAAGAGAGCAGTTGTAATAACACATTACTAGGTGCCACTACTAGACTTTTAATTGACGCCCTTCATTTGCAATAGCATCACCTATTGTCTGGCAACAATAATGTTACAATTACACCATCAGGGCTTCCAATTCTAACTTTTGCCTTTAGTTTCTTTTTATTCTTTACGGTTTATACATCAATTACCTTCCCAAGGTTAACGTTATAATATTTAAAACACGATAATACCTGTAAATAAAATCGCCTTATGGGCGAGGATACGCAACATTTCTGTAAGGTGCAATAGCTTCTGTCTCTAATAAAGATCTCCATTATTGATTTGCAATTTATGTGCAGCAGATTTATCATTTATAGAATAAGAGTCGATTGAAAAAGGGTGAAAGTATTTGTTAGAATATCAAAGCAACCTGCACCTTGCATTGGCTACTTTGAGAAATTATTTTTAACTCCTGAAAAAAAACTCATAAAGTCTTTGTGGGAGTTTAATGATGGAGCTATCTTGAATTACGATTCGCCTGAATTTAGATTTGAGTTTGCTATTTGCAATTCCAAGTTTTGTTTGAAGTAGCTCGTTGAAAATTTTATCAATGAATACGATAAAAATTCTTTACTCATGGCCTTGTGCAAGGCTTTGCTTGGTAAACACTTATCGATATCATCTACAAATGTGCTGGCCATAGTATTAAAACTAACAACCTCCTTTGTTACGTTATGTAGCAGAGCCAAAAGATAGTCTAACCCATCTAGCTTTCTGATTCGTTCAATGAATTTATTCTCGATAGCCAAGCTATTGAGTTTGGTTCGATCGAACCCAAGATCATGTAAAAAATTAATGTATTTATCCATAAAAATCAAAGGTATGGAATAAAAACATAAAAATAGTATATATACTATTATAATATATACACTACTTTTGCACAAAATAAAATATGAAATGGGTTATAAGTAAAAATACAACGAGTAGATAGAGGTGCTACAAAATCATTCTATGTCAACTTTCCAGCTGTAGCAGAGGCAAGTAAAATAGAAAAAGGTGAAGATATGGAATGGGTTATCGAAGATAAGAAACACATTTGTGCTACAACGAGTAAAGAAAATTGAGCCGAGGACAAGTAAACCTATGCCTCTAAAAAAAAATAACGAGCTAAGTATTCCCTTAAGTTGACGTGTGCCTTGCAGGACTACCCAATGACTGTATAAGCAGTCTGCGAAATGGGTAGTTACTACGTAACAAAATACATGCTGTTTTTGATTATTACCAAGCGGTAATCCCTACGGGATAAAACTAATTCTGGTAAACTTAATGACCTTAGGCTTTAACCCTGAGTAGTTACGTTTTGCTAAATGTGAAACATTCTTTGAATAAAAAGAAACTAAATAAAAACAATTTCATTAGCGTTGCGTTGTTTTTATCAATAGTTCTTTGAAAGTATTGTATATATTGAGTTTGCAAGAATATTTTGCCTAAGACGATTTGATTTTAAAAATCGGTACGAATTGTAATTTTCTGAAAATCATTTTGTATGAATTCAGGAAAATATGTATTCTCCCAAATAATGGGATTAGTCTCTTCAACCTCCTTTCAAACCATTGTAAACAGGCACTATGGCGATTATAAAGTAAAAGGCTTTAGCTGCTGGAACAATATCTGTGTATGGCGTTTGGCCAACTTACACAGAGAGAAAGCATGAGCGATACTATGCTATGTTTAAAAGCCAATGCTAATAAAATGTATCATTTAGGAATTGGAGAGGTGGTTGCATTAAGTACCATCACTAGAGCAAATGAGAATAGGTCATTTCAAATTTATGAAGACCTTGCAATGTTGCTAATCAAAGAAGCGAAGCAATTATATTCACTTGATGATGAATTGGAAGTTTCTCTCAAGGGTAATGTATTTGCCATTGATGCTACAGTAATTGATTTGTGCCTTTCTGCTTTTTGTTGGGCTACATTTAGAAGTGCAAAAGGAGGAATTAAGCTTCATACACAAATAGATTTAAAGACTTCCATTCCGGAATTTATTTTATTTTCCAATGCATCTGTTCATGATGTAAATGTGTTAGATGTTATCCATTTTGAAGCCAATAGTTTTTATGTGATGGACAGAGGATACGTAGACTACAAGCGGCTTTATAAAATTCATACGAGCGGAGCCTTCTTCGTAACTAGAGCTAAAGACAATATGAATTACAGGCGACTCTATTCAAATCCAAAAGATGCTGGCAATGGTATTATATATGATCAAGAGATTATGCTTAACAACCATTATGCTGCAAAAGATTATCCTGAAAAAATGAGAAGAATAAAATTTAAAGATAAAGAGACTGGGAAGGTTTTGATTTTCTTGACAAATAATTTTCAACTTAAAGCAACTGACATTGCTCAACTCTATAAACATCGTTGGAAGATTGAACTATTCTTCAAATGGATTACAACATCTTAAAGTAAAATCATTTTGGGGCCAATCTGAAAATGCAGTCAAGACGCAAGTGTGGATAGCCATATCAGTTTATGTTTTAGTTGCCATTGCTAAGAAGCGTTTTATGCTCAAACAAAGCCTCACGAAATATTACAGATTTTGAGTATCTCCATTTTTGAAAGAATGCCCATAAATCAACTGTTTCCAAGAAACTCAATTACAATATTTCAAAGAACAAAGTTCTAAACAGTTGATACTGTTCGACTTATAACGCAACGCTTATGAAACAATTTCACTTCACAAATAAAATGTTGTGGGCATTTTTAATTTATATTTGTAGCAAATAACTAAGATGGGAAATAAAGAGGAAAGTGAAAAATTATTGGCTGCCAAACAAATGAGCGAAGCGCAGGATAAAAAAGAAATTATCAAGCAATATCGTTCGTTGCTAAGGTCGTGCAAGGCCTATGTTACATCGCAGGATTATAAACTTATTCGCAAGGCTTTCGATTTATCGCTCAATGCACACAAAGACATGCGCAGGCGTTCGGGCGAACCTTATATTTTACATCCACTTGCCGTAGCACAAATTGTGGCACAGGAAATTGGCCTTGGTCCCACTTCTATTGTGTGTGCATTGTTGCACGATACGGTAGAAGATACCGACATTACTTTGGTCGACATCGAAAAAATGTTTGGTGCCCGTGTATCGAAAATTATTGATGGCCTTACAAAAATAAGTGGTGTATTCGATCACACTTCATCTATACAAGCCGAAAATTTCAGAAAAATGTTACTCACCCTGAGTGACGATGTGCGTGTAATACTTATAAAACTTGCCGACCGTTTGCACAACATGCGCACATTGGGAAGCATGCCACGCGATAAACAACTTAAAATTTGCAGCGAAACAGCTTACCTGTATGCACCGCTTGCACACCGCCTTGGACTATATTCTATAAAAACTGAGATGGACGATTTGGTTTTGAAGTATACCGAGCCACAAACGTATAAGGATATAGTTAAGAAATTACAAAATACAAAAAAAGAGCGCGATAAATTTATTGCTGATTTTACAAAACCCATTGAGGAAGCATTGCGGAAAGAAGGCTTTCAAAATTTCGAAATTAAAGGCCGCCCAAAATCCATCAACTCCATTTGGCGCAAAATGAAAAAGCAGGATATTCCTTTCGAAGAAGTGTACGATCTTTTTGCTATACGTATTATACTCGATTCGCAACCTGATAAAGAGAAAAGGGATTGCTGGGCAGCCTACTCCATTGTTACCGATTTTTACCGGCCCAATACCGATCGTTTGCGCGACTGGATATCAACCTCTAAAGCTAATGGATACGAGTCGTTGCACACTACCGTAATGAGCAATACTGGCCGCTGGGTGGAAGTGCAAATACGCACGCAACGCATGGATGAGATTGCCGAAAAAGGATATGCCGCCCACTGGAAATACAAAGAGTCGAGCAACGAAAGTGCTGTTGATTCATGGATAAACCGTATACGCGAAGTGCTCGAAAGTCCTGAAACAAATGCGCTTGACTTTGTTGACGATTTTAAATTAAATTTATTTCAGGAAGAAATTTTTGTGTTTACTCCCAAAGGAGAAATAAGAACATTACCACAAGGTAGCACTGCCCTCGACTTTGCTTTCGAAATTCACAGCGACCTTGGTTGCAAGTGCATAGGTGCAAAAATCAATTATAAGCTTGTGCCTATTTCGCATGTATTAAACAGTGGCGATCAGGTTGAAATTCTTACTTTCAGCAAAACAAAAGCCCAAAGAAGGATGGCTCGATTTTGTTATTACTGCAAAAGCAAAAAGTAAAATAAAGCAAACCATTAAAGAAGAGTTTCGTTTGAAAAGCGATCAGGGTCGCGAAATTTTTGAACGCAAATTGAAACGACTTAAACTGAATAAAGGCCATTTTAATATCAACGATTTGCTGGAATATTTTAAAATAAAAAGTGCCAACGATTTGTATTTCCGCATTGCGAATGAGTCGCTCGACTTTGCCGAAATAAAAGACTACCTGTTAAACAAAACTCAGATAGATGCGCAACTGCAACTCAAGCAAAAAGAGGCTATGACGTTTGAAGATTTGTTGCGTGCAAAACGTGGTAACGATGACATGTTGGTAATAGGCGACAATCTCGATAAAATAGATTACAAACTTTCGGTGTGTTGCAATCCTATACCGGGCGATGACGTGTTTGGTTTTATTACCATTAACGAAGGAATAAAAATTCACCGCACCACCTGCACCAATGCCATACAGCTGATGAGTAATTATGCTTACCGCATAGTAAAAGCAAGATGGAACAATCAAAAAGAGCTTGCGTTTTTAGTTGGAATAAAAATAAAAGGTGTAGATGATGTAGGCGTTGTAAATAATATTACAAAAGTAATATCGAGCGAATTGAAAGTGAATATGCGCAGTATAAGTATTGATGGTGCAGAAGGATTATTCAATGGCACCATTATGTTGTTTGTGCACGATACAGTGCAGTTGAATAAGTTGATGAGCAAGCTTAGTCAGATATCGGGCATACTCAGTGTTATACGTTTCGACATGGAAAACGAACTTGAATTTGGCCGTAAAATGCCGAACAAAGATCTGAATTGAGGAAGTTGATTTAACAGCTTTATATGCCATATTGGTAAGGTGATAATCTGAAGCATCTCTTACCACCTCATGAAGTTGCTGTTTGCCAATAAACAAATCAAGGTAAAGTATACATCTTAAAATATGGAACTAAAATACGTTATCTTAAATGCAATCATTTTAATTTTTGTTGCGCATTATTTTTTTCATACTGTAAAGTTCGCCCTTGCTTTTAACAAGAATATTTCTTTCGTGGGTTGGAAGAAAATTTTCCATTCAGTGATGATATGGTTAGCGCCTTATTTATGGATATTTTTACTCAAAGGATTCATGACTCCATTACCCGGCACTGCTACTTCGCGAAAAAATTTCTACAATTCAAAAATAAAAAATACAGGAGTGGGTTTATGGGTTCTTTTTGGACTAAGCAACCATGAAGCTAATAATACTGACCAACATGTTGGCGATAATGCTAACAACTACAATGATGGTTATTTTGATAGTAATGATGCTGGTGATTATGGCAGCAGCGATAGCAGTTCTGCTGATGCTGACATCACTTGAACTAACTAAATTTAAGGCCTTACTTTTTACTTCAAAAAAAAATTTCGTTTATAAAACTTTTACCAAACAATTCTACTATTTTATCAAAGGCTTACTAGAAATGTTGTAAATAATTTGAACATTAATAGGAAAATTTAATACATATTCGCAGCCCGAAACAAAATTAACAATTTGATAATATAGTAAAAATGAAAAACTATAAAAAGACAATCGTGCTTATTGCGTATGCAATTATAATATTAAATAGCCAAAAAATAAATGCACAGTGGAATTACGATTTAAGCTTAAACAATCCTATTTCGTTAGCCGCTAACGATCAACAGGATGCCCGCCTGGTAAGCGATGGCGATAAAGGTGCTATCATTACCTGGGTCGATTACAGATCGAATGTTACTGTAGCAGATATTTTTGTGCAACGAATAGATAAAAACGGATACATAAAATGGGCAGTGAATGGTTTGCCGATATGCACATCAAATAACGATCAAAAAGAAGTGAATATTACCGAAGCCGATAATGGTTCGGCAATTGTGGTGTGGTCCGATTCGCGCAATGGATTTGAAAAAGATGTTTATGCCCAAAAAATAGATTCGAATGGAACAATACTGTGGGCTGCTAATGGTGTTTCGCTTTCGACACTGGCATCCACAAAACAAAACCCCAAAGTGTTGCACGATGGTAATGGCGGTGCAATAGTTACATGGCAAGATAGCAGCGTTGCATCAAACGACTTCGATATTAAAGCCCAGCATGTTGATATGAACGGAGTGATAACATGGAGTACAACAGGAGAAAATATTTGCGCTTTTACAAATAAACAAATTAATCCACGGCTCGAAACTGATAATGCTAATGGTGCAATAATTACCTGGCAGGATAAACGCTTCAATAATTTTTATGATATATATGTACAACATATCACCGCTGCAGGTGCAGTTGCATGGACAGCAAATGGATTTATCATTTGCAATGCAAACGAAGGTCAGCTAAATCCAAAAATAGAACCCGATGGCAGTGGTGGGGCAATAATTGCCTGGCAAGATAAACGCAACAATAATTACGATGTGTATGCACAACGTATTGACAATACCGGTGCATTGCAATGGGTACCAAATGGCGTGGCAGTGTGTAATGCATTTGGTGCACAAAGCGCTGTCGATTTAAAATACATTCCCGGCAGTCGTTGTATGGGAGCATGGAAAGATAATCGTAATCCTCTTTCGTACGATATTTATATGCAAATGCTAAACCTGAATGGCACAGCACAATGGGCAAACAATGGTGTGTTTTTATCAACGGGTATAAATCCAAACATTGCCTACGATGGCGTAAGTGGAGGAATAATAACCTGGCAAGATTCTATTACAGGCACATGGAATGTGTATGCTAACAGAGTGAATACTTCAGGTACTGCTTTGTGGGGCAATTCTGTTTTGTTATGTTCGGCAGCGGATGATCAGCAATCGCCAAAAAATATAAGTGATATGACTGGCGGTGGCATTTTTGTTTGGCAAGATGGACGCAATGGTAACGACCTCGATATTCACTGCACTCATATCGATTCGAATTATGTAACTTCTATAACAGAAAATAATTCCAATTCATTTGCCCTGAGTTTGTACCCAAATCCTGTTAGCGATTTTTTACTCATTAACAATCTTGAAAATCAAAAAATAAAATCTGTAACTATTACAAATGCACTTGGGAAAATAATATATCAAAATACTTTCAGCAAAATTGAAAGCCTGATAAAAATAGATACGAAATTGTTTCCGGCCGGAGTATATTTTTTACAATGCTCAAACGCGGATGATAAAATTTCCCTTATTAAATTTGTGAAGGAATAGTCCTAAGAATTTTATTATCAAAAAAATAAAAAAGCCAATCAATAATGATTGGCTTCTTATTTTGGCAATGAAAATATTTTAATGATGATTATCTACAGCAACTTTTAAATATTCTTCGTGCAGTTTTTTCTGCATCTCGGAAGATACCGGAGCATAATCAAAAAAACTATTTTTCATTTTGCCTTTGCCTTGCGTAATACTTCGCAACGATGCGGCAAGTTTATCTATTTCGGCAAGCGGTGTTTGCGCTTTTATTATCTGCATATTATTGTCACTATCCATTCCCATAATAGTGCTTCTGCGTGTAGTTAGTTCTGTCATTACATCGCCCAACATTTTTTCGGGCACTGCAATTTCCACATTGTGAACAGGTTCAAGCAACTGTGGTTCGGCATTGTGAAATGCTTCTTTAAAGGCCATCATGCCGGCAATTTTGAATGATAAATCGTTGGAATCTACTGCATGCATTTTTCCATCGAACACACTCACGCGTATATCGCGCACATGCGAACCGGTGATAGGGCCTTCAGTCATTTTTTCCATTACACCTTTAAGTATCGAAGGCATAAAGCGCGTGTCGATTACTCCGCCAGTAATACAATTGTTGTACACCAACTTTCCGCCCCAGTCCAATTTATGTTCTTCGGTATCGCGCACGGGATATTCTTTGAGTGGTGGCATACCTTCGTAGTATGGCTCAATGCGGATGTGCACTTCGCCAAATTGCCCGTTGCCACCCGATTGCTTTTTGTGGCGGTAAGTAGCCAATGCCATTCTATGAATAGTTTCGCGATAAGGTATGCGAGCTTTTGTAAATTCTACTTCAAGTTTATAAATATGTTGTAATCGCCATTTAGTTACTGTCAAATGCAAATCGCCTTGAGCTTGTAAAATAATTTGTTTCAGCTCGGGCGAATATTGCACTATGAGTGTTGGGTCTTGTGCATGTATTTCGTGAAGCACAGTGCTGATACGCTCATCATCATTTTTATTTTTTGTTTCTAAAGCAACACGCACACGCGATTGAGGAAACTCGATGGGTGCAATTGAAAACGAAGCCCCTTTTGCACAAAGCGTATCGTTGGTTGAAGTGTTTTTAATTTTAAAGTTGCACCAATATCACCTGCACTCAACTTATCAATAGGGTTGCGGTTTTTTCCATCCATTATAAATAGTTGTGTAAATTTCTCCACACTATCGGTTGTAGAGTTTGTAAAGTCCATACCGGCTTTTACTTCGCCACTTGTAACTTTAAAAAATGATAAGCGGCCAAGGTGTGGTTCTATCAACGTTTTGAAAACAAATACCGATGCAGGTTTCGAAGGGTCGCAGGCAACAGTTTGTCCGTCATTGGTTATTTCGGGTGGCATCTCAATGGCCGATGGCGATACATTATCTATAAAGCCCATTAGTCGCCCCGAACCCATGTCACGTTTTGCGGATAAGCAAAAACCGGAAATACATCGTGGTGCATCATGCCCAATTTTATTCCTTGTCGCAATTCATCTTCGTCAAGATTTCCTTTTTCGAAAAATAATTCCATTAGCTTCTCATCGTTCTCGGCAGCTTTCTCTACCAATGCATTATGCAATTCATTGGCACGCTCTAACTCGCTTTCGGGAATTGGCAATTTTTCGGGCTTGCCACCATCTTTGCCAAATTGATACATCACCATCTTTAGCAAATCGATAATTTGATTGAAACCTGCACCTTGATTAACAGGATACTGCATTACAGTTACCGCTTTGCCAAAACTATTTTTTGCTTCCTCTACTGCATTCCAAAAATCGGCCTTCTCGTGGTCGCATTGGTTTATGGCAAACAATGTAGGTTTACGGTATTTGTCACAATAGTCCCAAATTAGCTCGGTACCTATTTCAACACCATGCTGTGCATTGAGCAACATAATAGCAGTATCGCAAACACGAATCGATGATGCTACTTCACCCATAAAATCATCGAGGCCGGGGGTGTCAATAATATTGATTTTATAATCGCGCCATTCGGTGTGCATAGCTGTAGCATAAACCGACCCGCCTCGTTCGTGTTCAATATCGTGATAATCGCTCACAGTATTTTTTTCCTCTACGCTGCCCCGCCTTTGTATTAGCTTAGCCTCGTAGAGCATGGTTTCGCATAACGTAGTCTTACCGGTTTTGGCGGCACCAATAAGCACTACGTTTTTAATGTGTTTTTCGTCATAAGATTTCATACATCATAAATTTTAAATTGTTAGAAATTAAGTTACACAAATTTGCCTAACTATGACAGTATACGCAGCAGAAATGGGAGCCATAATTTTGGCATCGGAAATGTAGAAAATTATTTCAATTACAAATATGACTAATAAAAATATTTTTTTTGTGGTGAAGGAGTTGGATTGGTGGGTGAAATATTTAAGAAGAAATGGCAAGCAAAAGGTTAAAAGGCTTGAGGCCAAAAGTCATAGGAGATATGTCGCCTCGTAGGGGGTTAGGGGTAATACCTTATCACCACCAACTTCCTACTCCCCACCCTCCCACCACTTTGTTGGACAACATTATAAATATCACAATGTAAAAACCCAAATATTGGAATGTACACCAAGTCTATAAATGATAACTAAAAACTATCCTGCCTTCCACATCATAAAATTCACAAATAACTCTTTCAAATTTGTTGCTTTTTTACTTGGCTATTTTTGGCGCAAATACCCCCAACCCCCTACAAGGGGCTCAATACAAATACGATAGCCTTACTAAGTTGCATTTGTTTTTGTAGTTCATTAAATTTTTGTTCTAAAATATTCAAAACATTTGCAATTTGATTTAGTACTTCGTCATTTGTAAATCTTATGGTTTCGATTTTTAATTCAAGTAATAATTTTGTTCGTTCAAATCATATTCCGCCTGGGCAATTTCATCATGTATTTCACCATCTATTTCTATTGCAAGTTTTAATTTATGACAAAAAGAAATCAAGAATAAAATTTGAAATAGGATGTTGCCTTCTAAATTTATAACCACTCATTGTGTTGCCGGATAAAACTTTCCACAATGCTGCTTCTGCCGGTGTTGGGTTTTTACGTAGTTCTTTAGCCATGCGAAAGTGAACAGGTTTTGCACCGCTGTACATGGTATAAAACTGTTTTTTCTTTTCCATCTATTATTATTTTTGTTGAGAGTGAAGAAATTTTACACAAAACTCTTGCATTTAGCCCCTTCGTAGGGGGTTGTCCGGGGTATTTGATGCGCTTCAATTCAAAAATATCTCTTCCTGCAAAACAAAACCATCATTTAAGCAAAATTCCTTTTTTGCATTTAGCCCCCTTGTAGGGGTTGGGGGAAATTGCATTTCAATTAAATATTCTTCCTGCCAAACAAAACCATCATTCAAACCCCAAATCTGTTTACATCTACCCCCTCGTAGGCGGGTTGGGGGTATTTGCATTTTCTCGCTTTACCTTTTTCATTATCAAATCTACAAATGCAACAACAAGTGCAATACCGGCACCGGCTGCCACAATCATAAGTTTTTTAAAATTGAAGCGGTGGTCGTTGTTCGATTCGAACAGGATGGTGGTGCTTATGTGTAACAGTATTCCTATTACTGTGGCCATTACATAATCGAAATAGTTATGCAGATTGTTGATGCTTGACGATTGTAATGCATTGCCCACAAACGCTCCGAGTGGGGACATGCCTGCAAATACAATTAAGCTGATGATTGCAATTTGCTTTGTCACTTGCGATTGAATAAGCATGGCTACAAGTGCAAATGCCACCGGAACGTGGTGAAGCAAGATGCCCCAAAATAAATGTTGATGGGTATTGTTGCTTTGCGAAAGTGGGATGGCTTCGATAAAAGAATGCAGGCAAAGGCCAATCATCATACCTATGGGAAATGTTTTGTGTGTATGCGTATGCACATGTATGTGTCCATGCTCAATACCTTCCGAAAAAAAATCGAGCATTACCTGCAGAAAAAAACCGAGCAACAAAAACATGCCGGCACGGTGTTGCAAATGTTCGAAAACGGGAGGCATTAAATCTAAAACTATAAGGGCAAACAAAAACGAACCGGTGAACGATAAAATGAGTTTTAAATAATTGCCTTCGATTTTTTTGAAAGAAAAGTAAACCAAACCGCTGCCAACAATCGCTAAGAATAAAATGAGGTATTCGAAAGGTGACATACTTAATTTTTTTGTGCAATAATAATAAAACGTGGCGAAGTACTTTTATCGAAAGCAGCCAAATCGTAGCTGCCAAATATGTGCACTATAGTAAGATTTACTTTTTGCAATAATTCTTCAAAGTGATGTGGGTAAAGAAGTTCCACACGTTCGTAAAAAGTATCCGTCACATTTTTGTCTTCAACATTTATTGTTTTTACTACAAAGTTATTTTCAATTTTTTTCGAAATGCGAAACACCACATCTTCTTTGCAAACTATGGTATCGTGCTGCAAATTATTTTCTATAAAATATGCATTGAAATAATCCATTACTAAAAATCCTCCGGGTTTTAAATTTGCCGCAGCCGATTGCGCTGCCAAAAAATTATGATGCAATTTTTCGAAATAACCAAAACTTGTAAATAGATTAAAAACACAGTCGAAATTATTAATGCGAAAATACCTGCGCATGTCGTGAATATGAAATTCCAAATTATCGGTTTCAAATTGTTTGCAATAAGCAATATTATCGGCAGCTAAGTCGACACCGGTGACAGCATAACCTAATTGATGCAAATACAATGCGTGCCGGCCTTTGCCACAACCCAAATCGAGAATGCGCGCATTGGCAGCCGGCTTAAGCAACAGCACCAGATTATTTATAAATAAATGTGCTTCGGTATCGTCACGGTGTGCATAAAGCAAATCGTAATAATATGTACCAAACCACTTGTTGTACCACATAGCGGAAATATTTTTGTTAATTCGCCAAATATAGCGATGTTAGTTTACTGAAAAGAAAAACTTCGTAAGATAAAAATGGCAACAGAAGGAAATTCGAAAAAATTGCGTGCAACAAAGAAACCAAGTTTAAAGAATGCACAGAACCGCAAGGCTGCAATAGGCGGTGTACCGGGCTATTTTAATATTGCGGCCGATGCCAGACCTCCTGTTTTTCGTTTGTATACCTATAGTAATATCGAGTTTCAGGAATTTCTACCAAAGAACATTGGCGAAGCAAAAGCGATAATGAAAGCGAATGATGGCAATGTGCATTGGCTGGAAATACACGGTTTTGGCGATTTGCAAATGTTTAACGATATATCTAACTATTTCGATATTCATCCTCTAGAACTCGAAGATGTAATAAACACTTATCAGCGGCCAAAGATGGAGGAACATGCCGGGCATTTGTTCATCGTTACGCGCGGACTGTTTCTCAATGCCGAGCAATCTTTTATCAACGAGCAATTATCAATGTTTATAAGTAACAATTTTGTGATAACCATGCAGGATAGTTACGAAGATTTGCTGGAATCGTTGCGAAACAGATTACGCAGAGGCAAGAGTATACTGCGAAACAGTGGCAGTGACTTTTTAATGTATAGCATTAACGATACTGTGGTTGATAATTATTTTCCGCTGCTCGAAAAAATTGGCGACCGCCTCGATGATTTGGAGGAAGAAGCATTGAACGATGCATCGCGCAATACACTTACAAAAATACAAACTATAAAACGTGAGTTGATTGTATTTCGCAGGACAGCTTTTGCCGAACGCGACAAGGCCAATGATATGCTGCGCAGCCACAACGAAATTATTCGCGAAGAAACTAAAGTTTACCTGCGCGATACTTACGACCACGTAATGCAATCGCTCGATTTGATTGATAGCTACAAGGAAATAACTACAGGCTTAACCGATATTTATTTGTCGAGCATAAGCAACCGCATGAATCAAATAATGAAAATACTTGCTGTGATTTCTACCATATTTATTCCACTTACTTTTATTGTTGGTGTATATGGAATGAACTTTGCCAGCATCGATCCTCTTACAAACAAGCCTATGCCGTTGAATATGCCGGAGTTGTATTCACCATACGGATATGTGGGTGTGTTAATCTTAATGGCAGTGATGACTATAAGCATGATAATTTATTTTGCCCGTAAGGGATGGATGTGGAAAGATTGATTTTTAAAATTAAAAAAGAAAAAAATTATGGAAAATAAAAACCCGTTGAAGATATTAATAAAAACTTTTCGCGGCCTGGAAGATACCCTTGCCGATGAATGTAAAAAACTTGGTGCTGTAAATATAGAAACCCTCACGCGCGCAGTTTCGTGCGAAGGTGATTTGGGCACTATTTACAAATTAAATTATCAATGCCGTACAGCATTACGTATACTTGTACCGTTAACATCGTTTCGTGCCGAAGATGAAGAGCAGGTTTACAATAATATTACACACTTCGAGTGGAAAGATATTTTTGATGCCAATCAAACTTTTGCAGTGAGTAGTACACTTGTGCAATCGCAACTCAACCATACACACTATGTATCGTTAAAAGCAAAAGATGCCATAGCCGATTACTTTCGTAAAGTGGGAGGTACACGCCCCGATGTAGATACAGAGAATCCTGATTTCTTAATTCAGGTGCACATAAGCAAAGATTACTGTACAGTATATCTTGATAGCACAGGCGAAAATTTGTACAAGCGCGGGTGGCGGGTGGAAGGCCATGTAGCACCGCTGAACGAAGTACTTGCTTCTGGCATTATTCAAATAAGCGGCTGGAACAACATTGCGCCCGTTGTTGATTTTATGTGTGGCAGTGGTACATTATTAATTGAAGCGGCAATGTTGGCATTACAAATTCCCGCAGGGTTTTATCGCAAGCATTATGCATTTACCAAATGGAAAGATTACGATGCCGCACTTTGGAAAACCATAAAAGATGCTGCCGACAATAAAATAATTGAACGCCCATTGCGCATGTATGGCAGCGATAACGATATGCGTGCTGTAGAAGCTACACTTGCCAATGTTAACAATGTGCAATTGCAGGAATTTATTCATGTAGAGAAAAAGAATTTTATGGATTGCTCTAAGCAATTTGAGGTAGGAAAAATATTTGTCAACCCTCCATACGATGTGCGTATATCTCTTGACGATGCTGTTGCCTTTTACAAAGATTTAGGAAATATATTTAAACGCAATTATGCCGGATGGCAAGCGCATGTTTTAGCAGGTAACCTCGAAGCAGCAAAATTTATTGGCCTGAAACCCAACCGCAAACACTTGCTGTACAATGGCCCTATTGAGTGTAAGTTACTTTCGTTTAATTTGTTTGAGGGGAAAAAGTATGGGAATGTAAGTTCTTAGTTACGTTTACTATTAGCCATGTTCTTTGTTCTTAGTTACGTTTAATACCAGCCATGTTCTTCGTTCTTAGCTACGCTATTGATAGCCACGTTCTAAGTTTGGGTCGGCCGAGCTAATTTCAGAGTCCTCATTTTCTTTTTGTTTTTCAAAGGCATGAGAGACTCTGAAATTAAAAATCCTCACCGCAAGCGAAACGATGAACCAAGAACTTGGCGCATCGCAAGCGTAACGAAGAACTAAGAAAAAGAATTAAGAAACTATTTTCAACTTCGCATACTTCAATAACAATTGCTTTTGTCCGGTGCCGTGAAAGAACACCATACATTTTGTTTCGGGGTACTCCCCTTCCATCGATATTACTTTGCCTTTGCCAAATCGCTCATGTTCTACTTCCATTCCATTTTGTAATAAACGCAGGTCATCGTTAAAGGCAGGATTTTTTGTGGCACTGTTTACTTTTTTAAAATTTGATGGTAATGTTGAAGAAGGCTTCAAACGAAACTGACTTTTTCCAATAGCGTTCCACGAGTCTTGTGACGGTGGCTGTATACGTTGTTCGTTTCGAGGCGCGGCCAAATAGGAAAGATTGCTTTGCGGAATTTCTTCAATGAACCGACTGGGCTCACACATTTGCAAGTTACCCCATTTATATCGCGACAAAGCATAGCTAAGATAAAGGCGTGTTTCGGCACGGGTTATGGCCACATAAAACAACCTGCGTTCTTCTTCCAAATCTTCACGGTCTTCTATCGACATTTGGCTTGGGAACAAACCCTCTTCGAGGCCGGCAACAAAAACATTTTTAAACTCCAAACCTTTGGATGCATGAACTGTCATCAAACTAATAGTATCTTTAATTTCATTTTTGTCACCGTCCTTATCGGCATCGGTAAGCAAAGCAATATCCTGCATAAACATATCGAGTGTACGCAAAACAGGTTCGGCATTTTGCACTTCATTGGGGTTTTCAATTTCTGCATCTATTTCGGGTGCGGGCACACCGGTAACTCCTGTATCGGTAAATTCTTTTATTGCATTTAGCAACTCCTGCAAATTTTCGAAATGGCTTACACCTTCGGGAGTGCGGTCGGCATAAAACTCTTTCAGTATGCCCGAGTGCGTGGCAATATGACTGGCAATTTCGTAAGCATTTTTGTTTTGGCCATTACATTAAAACTTTTAATCATGGCGCCAAAATCCTGAATTGCCGCGCGTGTCGATGCAGATATATCGCGACAATAATCGTGTATGTGTTCTACCACATCCCAAAGGCTGCAATCGTAATTATCGGCAGCTACAATCATTTTATCGATGCTTGTTCCACCTATACTGCGCTTGGGAAAATTTATCACGCGTTTAAATGCTTCTTCATCATTCGAATTAATGGTTAGCCGAAAGTAAGCCAACAAATCTTTAATTTCCTTTCGGGCATAAAACGAAATGCCGCCATAAATGCGATAAGGCAAATTCATTTTGCGTAATGCTTCTTCGAGTGCGCGCGACTGTGCATTGGTTCGATACAAAATAGTAAAATCGATGTTTGCATTTTGATAATTCATCTTATCGTTAAAAATCTGATTGGCAATTAATTTCCCTTCCTCGTTATCGCTATTTGCCCGCAACACTTTTATTTTATCGCCATCATCATTATCTGTCCACACTGTTTTTTGCAGTTGCTTTTTATTATTGGCAATCACTTCATTGGCAGCTTGCACAATTACTTTTGTTGAGCGGTAGTTTTGCTCCAGTTTAAATGTATGCAAATCGGGATAATCTTTTTCGAAGTTCAATATGTTTTGAATATTGGCACCACGAAAAGCATAAATACTTTGTGCATCGTCACCTACTACACAAATATTTTCGAGTTTGGCAGCAAGTTTTTTCACTACGGTATATTGTGCAAAATTTGTATCCTGAAACTCATCTACCATTATAAACTGAAATTTATTCTGGTACTTATATAAGGCTTCAGGGTAACGCATCAGCAACACATACATATTGTAAATGAGGTCGTCAAAATCCATAGCCGAAGCCTTCAGGCAACGCTTGCTGTACTGTTCAAATATTTGTCCTATTTTAGGTTTACCCGTTTGCGTATCGTGATTTACCTGTTCAATATCTTCCTGGTAATCCTGCCAGTTGCGCAAATTATTTTTTGCATTCGAAATTCTGTTTAACACCACAGAGGGTTTATAAATTTTATCATCGAGGCCTTGTTCTTTGAGTATGGTACGCACCAAACTTTTAGCATCATCGGTATCGTATATTGTAAAATTAGATGGAAACCCTAGTTTTTCGGCTTCCACACGCAACACACGCGCAAACACACTGTGGTATGTTCCCATCCATAAATTGCGCGCCTCGCCTCCACTCAGCTTTGCAATTCGGGCTTTCATTTCACGTGCGGCTTTGTTTGTAAACGTGAGTGCAAGAATATTAAAAGGGTCTATTCCACTATTGATAAGATGTGTTATGCGATAAGTAAGCACCCGTGTTTTGCCCGAACCGGCACCGGCAATAATCATCACCGGCCCTTCGAGTTGTTCTACTGCGGCACGTTGGGTTTCATTTAATTCGTTGAGGTATGATGACATGATATATTATTGTACAATTAGAAAATTGGAGTTGCCAAAAGTAAAATATTGATGGCAAGCGTTTAATTTAAGTTTTGCACAATGTGCGTTTCAAAAAAACATTGCAAAATGAAAATGAGAAAATAAAACTTGACAAGGGCAATTTCATAAAGTATATTCGCCACCTTTAAAATCCGTAAACCAGAATATTTTTTATGAAAAAAATCATTTCTTTAACCGTCCTTACACTAAGCAGTGTGTTTTGTTTTGCACAGGGCACAAAGTCAACAACACCACCGCCAGCACAAAATGCAGCACCTGTAGATTCTACACCTTATCATGCTAAGCTTTATCAAAATGCCATGTTGTTTCAAGATTACATGGTGGCAAAAGAAGCCATGTTTAATCTGATAACACTCAACCCAACCCGCATTGATTATTTAGACTCTTTGGCACGTTTATACTATGCCGTGGGTGGTATGCAACAAAGCCTGTTGGCATCGAAAATTGTGTTGGAAAAACAACCCGACAACCTGCCCATGATGGAGTTGAGTGCCATTTGCTACGATGCATTGGGCAGCAAAAAAGAAGCATTGGAAACTTATGAAAATCTTTATAAGCAAAGCAAAAGTATACAACACCTGTATCAAATATCGGTATTGCAATTTAGCCTGCAACGCTGGGGCGAGTGTGGTGCTACATGCGATGCAATATTAAAAAATCCAGAAGCGAAAGATAAAAAAGTAAACATAGCTTATGATCAAAACAACTCGCAGGAAGTACCTATTTCGGCAGCAATACATAACCTGCGGGGTGTGATGTATAAAGAAATGAAAGAAGATGCAAAAGCGAAACCGGAGTTTGAAGAAGCGCTAAAAGAATTTCCCGAATTTGCATTGGCAAAAAGCAATCTCGAAATAATGAATGCACCACCCGAAACTGAAAAGGAAAAAGAAAAATCGGGCAAGAAGAAATAAAACCATAATTTGTTATGAAAGCGCAATTAGATTGCGCTTTTTTTTTGTAACTAATCTTAACCTTTGGCATCGAAATTAATTATTGGAATTGATACCTTCACCGCGCAAAAAAAATCAAATATGAGTTTACTAAGTATACAACATGTGAGCAAAACTTATGCAGCACATTGCGCCCTCGATGATGTAAGCCTCGAGATAGAACAAGGCAGTGTGTTTGGTTTACTCGGCCCCAATGGTGCCGGCAAAACATCACTCATTCGTATTGTAAATCAAATTACAGCGCCCGATACTGGTCAAGTTTTGATGGATGGACAAAAACTAAATCCTTCGCATATTAGTCAAATAGGATATTTGCCCGAGGAGCGTGGGCTTTACAAAAAAATGGAGGTGGGCGAACAGGCACTCTACATGGCAAGGCTGAAAGGCATGTCGCGCAGCGATGCCATGACAGAGTTACGCTATTGGTTCGAAAAATTTGAACTTAAAGGATGGTGGAAAAAAAAGATTGAGGAACTTAGTAAAGGTATGGCGCAAAAAGTGCAATTTATAACTACAGTAATTCACAAACCACGACTACTCATTTTAGATGAACCGTTCACCGGCTTCGACCCCATTAATGCAAACCTTATAAAAGATGAATTGCTCGAAATGAAAAGTAAAGGTGTGTCGATAGTTTTGTCAACACATAGAATGGAAAGTGTGGAAGAACTGTGCACCCATATCGCATTGATAAACAAATCGAAAGTAGTATTGAATGGAAGTGTCAAAGAAGTGCGTAAAGATTTCAAATCGAATATTTACGAAATACATTATGCCGGTAATAATATCTCATTGGCAAACTCTCTTTGGGCGGGCTTCGAACTTATTAGCAATGTAAAACATGATGATGAAAATATTGCTACCGTAAAATTAATAGATGATGCCACACCCAATCAATTATTGCATGCATTGATAGACAATATCGAAATACATTTGTTTCGTGAAGTGACCCCTACAATGAGTGACATATTTATTAAGGCAGTAAATAATTCATAGTACTATAACCAAAAAAGAAAAAACAATACGATGGAAAAAATCTGGCTCATCATACAACGCGAATACATAACACGCGTGCGCAAAAAATCTTTTATTCTGCTTACACTTCTTGGTCCATTATTGATGGGCGGTTTGTTTGCCGGAGTAATTTATATGCAAACACATAGCGACAAAACCATTTCAAATATTCAGGTGGTGGACGAAACGCCTTATGCAGAATATGCCCGCACGCTGAAAAGTTCGGAGAGTGTAAAATATTTTGCAGATACAGCATCGTTTGCAAATGCCCGCGAAAAATTTAATAAAGTAAATTTCTATGGCTTACTGCATATTTATCAGTCGGCCGAAAACAAGGACAGCACCGTGTTTCAATTGTACACCGAAAAACTCGTAAGCCTTGGCACCGTTTCGCGCATAGAAGATGATATACAAAAAATATATGACGAACAACAACTTGTAAAAAACAACATCGATCCATTGTTATTAAAAAGCCTTCACAAAAGTATTTCAATCAGTACAAAAACGTTGCAGGGCGATGGCAAAGACGATTCGGAAGTAAGCGCAGGTGCAGCAGCCGCCATTGCATTTGGTGGTGGTATATTGATTTACATGTTTATATTGATTTATGGCGCTCAGGTGATGCGTGGCGTGATGGAAGAAAAATCGAGCCGCATAGTTGAAGTAATTATGTCATCGGTAAAACCTTTTCAACTGATGATGGGGAAAATTATTGGCATCGCATTAGTTGCTCTTACTCAGTTTGTATTGTGGGCATTGCTAACCATGTTGGTAAGCACTGTTGTAACATCGCTCATGACCGACAAAGAAGCGATGGCGCAACAAATGGTACAATCGCAAAATTCCGATGGCAATCAAACAGGCATGGCCAATCCGGGCATGAACATGCAACCGGGAGGTAACGCCAATCAATCGCTTCAGATTATTGAGCAATTTAAGTCATTCAATTTTGGAAAAATAATCGGACTATTTATTTTTTACTTTTTGTTTGGTTATCTATTATATGCATCGATGTTTGCTGCCGTGGGCGCTGCCATTGATGCCGAAACCGATGTGCAACAATTTATGTTGCCCATTACCATTCCACTCATATTTGCATACATTGCTGCAGCCTCCATCATTTCGAATCCCGATAGTGCGCTTGGCCTGTGGTGCAGCATTATTCCATTTACATCGCCAATAGTAATGATGGTGCGCGTGCCATACGATCCTCCTATGTGGCAAATGTTGTTGAGCATTTTTCTGCTCATAATTACCTTTATTACTTTTACTTGGATAGGAGCAAAAATTTATCGCACCGGAATTTTGATGTATGGTAAAAAGGTTACCTGGAAAGAAATGTATAAGTGGTTGAGGTACTAAGAAACTGACTCAAAACAGCAATGTAACAATTGGCGAATTGGTTCAGAAGATTAATGTTTCAAAAATAAGTATTGAAAGACATATTCAAATATTGCGCGACAGCGGCCGCGTAAAACGAATAGGAAGTACTAAAAGCGGAAAATGGATTGTTACCAAATGAGGAAATAAATGAGGAAATAAAAGAGGAAATAAATGAAGAAACAAATGAGAAAATAATAATCGCAAATTGCTTGAAACAAGCATAAGTAAAATCAAAATAAAGAAGACGCTTCCGTTTCAAAAGAAACCATGAGCACTATCATTTCAACTTCGCCTCAATAAAAATTTTCAGACTTCGAATACAAAATTACGATTCAAAAAAAAACAACAGCGCTGTTATTAAATCATATTCCATTTGGAACAAACAAATTTCAACAACATTGTTGCCCATCCATTTTTAAAATGGGCCGGAGGAAAAAGTCAACTGCTGGAAAAATTTCGTGGCATGTACCCTCCTCAATTAACCGACCATAAAATAAAAAATTATTACGAACCTTTTTTAGGAAGTGGTGCTGTATTTTTTGACGTAGTTCAAAAATATCAAATAGAAAACGCCTTTCTGTACGATATAAATGACGAACTTATTATGACTTTTAAAGTAGTGCAAAAAGATGTTGACGCATTGCTGCAATTACTTCACCGATATCAAAAAAAATATTCCGGTTTAGATAACGAAAAAAGGAAATCTTTTTTTTACGATGAGCGAACAAAGTACAATTTGAATAGAAACAAAACAGATTACAATTCCTATTCTGATAAATGGTTCGCCCGTGCAGCACAATTTATTTTTTTAAACAAAACCTGCTACAATGGTCTGTATCGGGTAAACTCGAAAGGAGAATTTAATTGCCCTGCCGGTGAATATGCAAACCCAAATATTTGTGATGAGCAGAATTTGCTTGCCGCAAATCGCGTTCTACAAATTGCTGAAATAAAAAAAGCCGACTTTAATAATTTGTTGAACGATATAAAACCAAAGTCGTTTGTATACTTCGATCCACCATACAGACCCATTAGCAAAACATCCAGTTTTAAAGCATATGCAAAAAATGATTTTGGTGACGATGCCCAAAAGCAACTTGCATCACTATTTAAAAAACTCGACAAAAAAGGCGTAAAGGTTATGCTCAGCAATTCGGACCCAAAGAACATAGATGCCAGCGATAATTTTTTTGATGAGCTTTATAGTGGTTTTAATATTGAGCGCATACCTGCACGAAGAATTATAAACTCCAATGCTACCAGGCGTGGTGCTATAAACGAAATAGTAGTTACCAACTATGCCACAAAGGGCATATGATTTAATAAAAATAAATTCTGTGTGTTGCTCCTTTAACTGAAAATACGATTTTACAAAATGATAATTCCAGAAATTAAAAATCTATCAGCAAAATATTTAATCGGCAACCACTTAGAAATGTGCATGGCCAGTAACAGAACAATTGAGTTATGGAAGAATTTTATGCCCAGACGAAAAGAAATTAAAAACTCTATCGGAGTCGATTTATTTTCAGTGCAGATTTACGATACGAAATTTAATTTTTTGCACTTTGATATAAATGCAAATTTCGAAAAATGGGCCGCTGTTGAAGTCGCTGATTTTACTAATGTTCCGGATGGAATGCAAACACTAATCTTGCCGCAAGGTTTGTACGCAGTGTTTCTATACAAAGGTGCCGCAGAGGAGGGAGAAAAAACATTTCGCTACATTTTCGAAACATGGATTCCAAATTCTATTTATCAATTAGACAATCGCCCACATTTCGAAATACTTGGATCGAAGTATAAACACAAAGACCCCGATTCGGAAGAAGAAATTTGGATACCTGTCAAACACAAATGATATCACACTTTCATAAATCTTTAAAAAAAATAATTAATGAATAAAACCAGATTAGAAGCTTTTAGTGATGGCGTGCTTGCTATTATAATATCAATAATGGTTTTGGAAATAAAAGTGCCACAGAGTAGCGAATGGCATTTGTGTCAACTTATACTAATGTAATGTTGTTGAAAGTCACTTAGGAATGATATTTTATATGTGAAAAAAAGCGAAAAGAAAAATGTCGTTCCTACGGAACTTTGATGCTGGTGCTTTTTCATTGTTACCAAAATTTCGTCCCTCTGGGACTTTTAAAGGAAATATTAAAAATTAAGTTGACACGTTTGAGCGAATGGGCCGAGTTAAAAAACCATTCTTGTTTTTGTTAGTTATCTTTTAAGCTTTATAAATATAGGAATATACTGGGGCAACCATCATCATCATCTGCTACATTCGGCAATGCAAATTTCATCAGGCATAATTTGGGCAAATTTAAATTTGTTGTTTTGGCTTTCGCTCGTTCCATTTGCCACAGGATGGAAGGGCTAAAATACTTTTACACCAAACACAGTTGCGTTGTATGGCTTGCTTTTACTAATTTGTGGCATAGCATATACCGTTTTACAAAAAGCCGTAGAAAAACGTGTCCGCAATGTTGAAGCATTGAAAGAAGCTTTTGTAATGCAAAATAAAAAAAGGTGATGTTTCTGTTCTCGGTTATTAAATCTCGGTGCCGCTTGCATTTGTGCATCCGCTCATTTCAGGAATAATATTTGGCGTTGTAGCAATTATTTGGCTCATTCCGGATAAAAATATTGAGAAGGCATTGAGCAATGAATCATAAATTTTTTTTCCAAAAATTATATGCTGAATCTAATTTGTAAAAAACCGCAATCATTGTATTTGTTGCCAAAACAATTTCAATGCAGATTGACAAAATAAGAGAGCCATCAGGTTTTACTTAGTGCAATAACTACAAGCGCTAAAAATAAAAAGCAAGCTGTTTAACAACGTCATTTTTGGGTATGAGTAAGTTTAAACAACTCGTAGAAAAGTCAAATTATTTGAATAATATTTTGCTTTATAAAACTTTTATTTTGTACCCTTGTTTCACAAATCATAAATAAAAAACATAATGAAAATTTCAAAACTAATTATCGCATTTATCATGGCGCCTGCTATTGCATTCAGCCAGGCACAAATTAACCTTATAGGTACAAGTTACAATGCCAATTCAGGTTATGTAGACATTATCCGATGGCAGGCATTGGATTCCAATTCATTAACCATCAATCAATCAATGCTTCAAAGTTATTTATTGGGTTCATCGGTATTTGATGCTTACAATAGCAACTATTTTCTAAGAGGTTTCGATACAGTATCAAATGGGCTGTATACTTTGAACACGATTAGTAACTTGGAAAACCTTATTAATATTGGACCATTCTATAATGGAGGTTCGGAAATAGATATGAGCACCGGAAAAATTTACAACTTAGCCCCTGATGTATCGGGCTATTTTAATATTACTGAGTATGATTTAAATACTGGCACTGATGTAATATTGGGGGTTATTCCTGAATCTATTACTATGGGAGTGATAGCAGATAATACATGTTTCGATTCGAATAATGCATTGTTTTATTTTCTTGGTTATGACAGTACCGGCACACATTGCATTTACACAGTAGATTTAAGTAATTCATTATTTTCATATTCAAAAACACCTTTGCAATTATTAGCACCGGTAAATATCTTTCAGAATGTAAACTACGATAATGTAAACAATTTAATATTCGCAATGAATATTGCTTACGACACCATAAACAACACTCAAGCTAACAATGTTGTAGAAATAAATCCCGGAAGCGGTGCATTAAATGTTCGCGGTACTATTAATGGCTATATGCAATTTCAAGGTGGTGCATCATCTTTTGATCAAGCATCAGGAAGTTTGGTCTTTATTGGCATCGACAACAATTTGACACGAAGTATGATTGTATTCAATACAAATACCAATACGTACCTCACCGGATATGTACCACAAACTGCCGGAGAAATTGAATGTGATAATTATGCTTTTGCCAAAAACACCTATGGCTCAACTTCGATTGACGAAGCTACAGTTAATGGCTTAACACTGTACCCAAACCCCGCAACAAACAACTTCACTTTGCAGTTCGACCAGCGTGAAGACAATGCGAGTTTGAAAATATTTTCGGCTGATGGTAAAGAGTGTTTTTCTGAAATCCTCTCGAAACCTATTACTAATATTAATACGCAATCATTTAGAAAAGGATTTTATACCGTGCGGATTTCAACAGAAAAAACCAATCGTGTATTAAAACTCATTGTTCAATAGTGCCTTTATTACTTTGTTGCTTGTACTTACTATAAGCTGTATCTGCAAAAAATAAAACGGATTTATCTTCAATTTCTCATAAAACATTTTGCCTTTTAATACTTCAACATGGAATTATTAAAAGGCATTTTTTTAAAACATCAGTTTGCAAACTTTAGAAACTAAAAATGCTCATTATCAAAAATGGGAAGAAGCGAAATTGATTCTTTCTAAATTTATTTTGATGCAAGCATAAGTGAGAGCTTAACAACTTTATATGAGCTGCATAAAAAAAAGAAAATAAACTTCACACAAAACTCCTATTTTCGTTTTACGAAATCGTTTACGAGTCACCATAATATTTTTGCATATTCGCCATGTGTTATTATTAAGCACAAGACCAGCAAAACATAAATGGCCATTAAAGACAAACTCCCGGTAAGTTATTTACTTTTCACTAATCGTGGCAGAATAAGTCGTGTTACATACTGGACTGTTTCAATATTTATTTGGACTACATTCTATGTGCTATTCAATGCGTTAGAATTTTTTATTTCATATTCATCAACCTTAATAATTTATCCTCTTTTATTTTGGGCAATAATTGCAACAGCAACAAAACGCTTACACGATAATAATTTATCTGCTTGGTGGCTTTTGCTTATTGCAATTCCAGTTGCAGGTCCTTTACTATTGTTTTATTTTTTAGGTTTAAAAAAAGGAACACTAAACAAAAATAAGTATGGTGCTAATCCAAAACTTGCTGCCGACTATTTTGAAAATGGCGCTGCACAGTCTATCCCACATTTGAAAACAAACGAACGAATTGTAAATGATGTTACTCAACTCAATCCGGTTATTGTTGCCAAAGTTGAAATACCTCAAACAATGGAAGAGTTGCAAAATATTATTAAAAACAACAATGCTGTTTCTATTGGAGGTGGAAGATTCAGTATGGGCGGGCAAACTGCAAGTGCGCAAACTATTCACATTGATATGCGCAGTTTGAATAAAATAATCGACTTTTCGCCAAACCTTAAAACTATTAAAGTACAAGCAGGGATACGTTGGTGCGATATTCAACAATATATTGATGTAGAAAATTTGAGTCTCAAAATTATGCAAACCTATGCAAACTTTACGGTAGGCGGTTCCTTGAGTGTCAATTGCCATGGCAGATACATTGGTTTGGGGCCGCTTATTTTATCGGTAAAATCTATAGATGTTATTTTGCAAAATGGTGAAATGAAACATGCTTCGCCAACCGAAAATGCGGAGTTATTTTTTGCCTGTGTGGGTTGCTACAATGCAGTAGCTGTGATTGCAAATGTTGAACTTGAGTTGACGGAAAACGTTGCTGTAGAACGAATCAATACAACAATGAAAATTGGTGAGTATAAAAATTTCTTTTTCGAAAAAGTTCGCAACACTAGCGATGTGATATTTCATAATGGTGATATATATCCGCAAGCATATAATATGGTGCGTGCCGTAAGTTGGGTTGAAACAAAAAAGAAAACCACCGAACCAACACGGCTAATGCCACTTGCGGCATCGTATCCATTGGAGCGATATTTTATTGGCGCATTCAGCAAAAGTAAATTTGGCAAGTGGCGCAGGCAATACATTTACGATCCTATTTTATTTGCCCGCAACAAGGTGCATTGGCGCAATTACGAAGCCGGCTATGATGTAGCAGAACTGGAACCTGAGTCGCGCAAAAAAAGCACCTATGTATTGCAGGAGTATTTTGTGCCGGTAAAAATGTTTGATGAATTTGCTGCGCAGATGAAAGAAATATTTGTGCGCCACAATGTAAATGTGATTAATGTTTCTATTCGGCATGCTTTGCCCGATAGCGGTTCGTTGTTGGCATGGGCGCACGAAGAAGTTTTTGCATTTGTGATCTGGTATAAACAAAATACCGATGAAGCATCAAAAAACAAAGTAGGTGTATGGACATGCGAATTGATTGATGCTGTGTTATCTGTAAAAGGCTCCTACTATTTACCTTATCAGGCACATGCAACATCCAAACAATTTCATGCGGCATATCCAAACGCAAAAAAACTTTTCGAAATAAAATCACAACTCGATCCGGATTATAAATTTCGCAATATATTATGGGATACATACTATCGTAAAACAGAAAAATAATAAATGGACAATACAAAATCAGAATTTAAAGCAGTGTTTTCGAATCCAAAATGGAGCGATGATTTTTATCGTTTTCTGCAGGTGATTTATCATTTGTATCCCGAAGATAAATTTCATCAACTTATTGCAGCAACAGCAAAAGAAAAAAATTCGGACGAGGAAATTTATAAAGCAGTGCAACAAGGATTGCCCAAAATAAAAACTTTCCTGTCGGAACTTACTTATGCACTTCCGGCATTAAAAAAGCAAAAAAAAGAAATGGCGAATCAAGTTTTGCAATTGCTTGGCGAGCGAAAGTCTATAAATGGATATTTGGAAATAGGCTCTACCGGGCGCTACATAAGCGAGTTGCGTAAACGTATTAAACTGTCAGGAAACATTTATATATCAAACGACATTGCGCCAACAAATTCAATTGCCGATATGATGGAACGCGGGCAATGGAGTAAACTTGGAACTTTCTTTTCACTCGATAACTATCAACCTATTCCCGATACTATTATAAAAGATGATAGTCTTGATTTAATAACATGCCATATAGGTTTGCATCATTGCCCTCATAATTTACTGGATGCGTATATAAATTCCATCAAGCGAACATTACGAAAAGGAGGACTTTTTATCATGCGCGATCATGATGTAAAATCTGCAGACATGGCAACATTTGTTTCGTTGGTACATACTGTTTTTAACCTGGGATTAAATGTAAAATGGGAAGTCGATAAAAGCGAATTTAAATCCTTTAAATCAATTGAAGAATGGAGTAAAATTATTTGCAGCCATGGGTTTATAGATTCGGGCAAAAGGATATTACAAGAAAACGATCCTTCAGACAATACTCTTGTCGCATTCGAAAAAATATAAAAATGAAAAGGCTAAGAATACTAACACTTTGTTCTGTTTCCATTGCATTGGCAATATTCTTTTTCAAAAAAGAAACCCCTTCCACAATATCGCAAGGAGATGGATTGGTGTTAAAAAAAGAGTGGCTCACCAAAAATAAAAACCCTGTCACACCAAAAGAATATTGCCGCCCGGCCGACCAAACATTTTTGACCTTTCCCGAATGGTTTTTAGTTTTCAGTCCCGATGAACAAGCGCAATATTTTAAACATACTACCGCTACTACTTTTCCATACACCACTCACACAACACAAATATGGCAGAGCTATAAAATTGTTTGCGACCAAATTCGTGACAACTTCGTATACAATGGTGGTTATCATTTTATGATTTGGGTAATAGGCTCGAGCGCAACTGTAGAATATACTATAAAAGCATGGTACGAAAAAATTATTGGCCGCCTTACCGATACTTATGAAGTGATAACCGATGAGGATAAATTCAATGCAACGTTTACTCAAAACTATGTAGACTTTATAAAGGACAGGCCGTGGTACGAATTCAATTTCAAAAAGGAATTATCTGCACTTTATAAAACAACAACAATTTTCGACACATATTTTATTCGTAAAATAGAACGTAAATATATTTTGACATCGGAACTGATTGTTAAAATAGTTTATGGCAAATTGATTGGACTTGGCACCGCATCGGTTTATGAAGCAGCGTTACCCACAACTGAAGTATTAGTAGATTCATTAGTTGCAAATGTTGCGCCTTTCAAAATATTAAAGACCTACGAAAACAAATCGGCCGTAATTAGTTTGCCACGCTACAACAAGTTTAATGATGCTGCTTGCAAGCTGGCGCAACAAGGGTTTACATTCAAAGAAGTTGCCGGTAACAATTCGGCAATTTTGATTACGGTTTTAGCGCCTGTTGACACCCGCATAGCTTATAAAAATTGTCAAACTATTTTTATACAATCCATTTCATCGCAGAGGCAAATGCAACGAATAGCAATTGCAGCTCCGGTAAAAGATTTGAGTACTTTATTATTACAACTTAAAAACGATGAATTAATTATCGAACATATTTTCGATTTTTAATGTTGTATCCTATTAAATTTAAAATACTTTTGGCATATATCATTTAACCATTTAATAAAAAATCATCATGGATTATCCAAAGAGAATTATCACCAAAGGTGAAACAGACAAAAAAATCGTAAAAGCAATTCAAACACAACTTAATGCTAAGGGTTGCGGCCCCGTTGCAGTTGATGGAGATTTTGGGCCCGGCACAGTATCGGCCGTGAAATTATTTCAAACGCGAAATGCTGATAGCAACGGTAGTCAATTAAAAGCCGATGGCAAAATTGGAGCAATCACATGGTCGACCCTTTTCGGAGAGGAGACCGTGCCTGTAATCGACACAACATCATCTGCAATGCTGCAAAAGGTTTTAGAAATTGCTGTATCGCAAATTGGCGTTTCAGAAGATCCAAATAACAAAAACAGAGGACTTGAGGTAGATGAATACTTGCGCAGGGCAGGCCTTGAGCCCAAAGGTCAACATTATAGCTGGTGCATGGCATTTGTATATTGGTGTTTCGATGAGGCTGCAAAATCATTAGGCAAAAAAAATCCTTTGGTAAAAACTGCAGGTTGCCTCAGGCAGTGGAACGAAACTACATGCCCAAAAGTAAAAATGGCCGATGCAAAAAATAATCCCTCATTAGTGAAGCCTGGTTTTGTTTTTATTATCGATCATGGTAAAGGTAACGGCCATACCGGAATTGTTGAATCGGTAAACGGAGGTTACCTTAATACTATAGAAGGCAACACCAGTCAGGCGGGAAGCCGTGAAGGTACAGGAGTAATGCGACTTACAAGAAGAAAAATTGGTGATATTACCAAAGGATTTATCAATGCCGGCAAAGCTTAAATATTCCTGTTTTAATGCTGCATAGGGTAAAATTATTTTTTTTCAGATTGTATAATCTTTATCAATGTTCGGAATTTGCATTTTTGATATTGAACTTTGTTTGTGAAATAGTTTCTAATCAAAAAAAAATCTGCTTAACAATTTAGTCTTTTTAAAAATAATTCCGTCAACAAAAAAAATGGATATTTGAAAAACATATCCATTTTTTTTATTTAGATTTTTTGAATAATCGCTTACGATGCAAATAACCCCATTGCGCCATTTCATCGATTACCTTTTCGAGCGTTTTGCCATAATGTGTTATTTCATATTCTACAGTAATAGGTTTTGTATTACAAACTGTTCTCGTTACCAATTCATTTAACTCAAGTTCCTGCAGCTCTTTCGACAACATCTTGGCGGCAATACCATCCACTTCGCGCAGCAAATCCATAAAACGCATTTTCCCTTTTTGCATGAGCGAACCTATAATCTGTATTTTCCATTTGCCCGATAGCAACTCCATAGTATCTCTAATGGCTAAAAATCTTTTGGTACATACTTGTGATGTTTCGGGTATGGGCTTCTTTTTCATTTCTATTTTGATATTAATTTCGATACAAACATAAATACGAACTTTACATTTATCAGACTGAGTTTCTTAAAGGTAACCAGTTACTAAAAGGAAATCATTAACAAAAGTAAACTATTTTTCATATCATTGCAGCCTCAAACAAAAAACAAAAAAATTATGAAGAAAATTAGTATCTTATTGGTAGCCACCGTTGTGGCGTTATCATCGTTCAAAGCAGTTGAAATGTGGAAAATGGACAAAGCACATTCAGCATTGACTTTCACTGTTACCCATATGGGCATAAGTGATGCGGTTGGTACATTCAAAAATGTTGACGTAACAATTAAATCCGAAAAAGCCGATTTCAGCGATGCCATATTTGAATTTACAGCCGAAGCTGCATCAGTTAATACAGGTAACGAAATGAGAGACAAGCATTTGATTAGCCCTGAATTTTTTGATGTAGAAAAATTCCCCAAAGTATCTTTTGTAAGTACAGGTATAAAAAATGTTAGTAAGAACACATACAAATTATCTGGAAACCTGACACTGCACGGTGTTACAAAACCTGTAGTATTAGATATGCTATACCGTGGCACAATTGAAAATCCAATGTCGAAGGCCACCACAAGCGGGTTTCAGGTTACAGGCAGCATCAAACGTTCTGACTTTGCATTTGGCAGTGGCATGCCCGAAGCATTGTTAAGCGATGTTGTTACAATAAAGGCTGACGGAGAATTTACAAAATAATTATCTTAGCATAAAAAAGACTGGGCATTGCGCTCAGTCTTTTTTTTACAATTAAATTAAAGTTTATGAAAAAAATAATTCCTGCATTTTTAGTACTTGTTTCTATGTTTGCTTTCTTAGCATTTGCACCTGCAGACGCATGGAAAATAGGAACAAAAAACAATGTCACATTCAGCACTTCCGGAGTAAGTGGCATTTTCAAAACACTAACCGGTAAAATTGTTTTGATGAACAAAATTTGTCTACAGCCATTTTTGATATATCAATTGATGTTAACAGCATTAATACCGGTAATGGCATGATGAACACACACGCAAAAGGTGACGATTGGTTTGAGTCAGCAAAATATCCAAGCATAAAATTCACTTCAAAGAAAGTTGAAAAAACACCAACAGGATATTTAGCAACAGGAAGTTTGCAAATGCATGGCATAACAAAAGATATGAGCTTGCCATTCACTTTTACAAAAAATGAAACAGGTGGAATATTTGAGGGAACATTCTCTGTTAAAAGAAATGATTTTAAAATTGGTGAAGCGGGTGGTGAAGTTGGTGATGAAATAAAAATAAAAGTTACTGTACCCGTTACTAAATAAAAATGATGATAAAAAAATCTCTTTTACTCGGTGCTATTTCTGGTTTACTTGCCGGCATTGCATGTGTAATCTATCAAAAAGTATATGCCTCATCGTTGGGTGCTGATTTTGCAACTATTGTAAAACCAATGCAAGTGGTAATTACTACAATCATAAGTGGATTAATTGCCGGCACAGGATTTTGGTTATGCAATAAATGGTTTAAAGGAAATGGAGAAATAATTTTCAATTTCGTTTTTGCTATTCTTTCGTTTGCAAGTATTTTGCCTGCATTTGCTTTTAAACTTCCCCTCGATGCAGAGATGCCTGAATTATTTCCCGGCCTGGTTGTTCCTATGCATTTTTTTTCTGCACTGGCGTGGTTCACACTAAAGCCCTTATTCTATAAAAGCGCTTAGTTTTTTTTACAACAAGTTTCTCTGCTAATTATTCTTAGATATTTTTACTACAACGTCATAGCCAAAGTTGCCTTTTTTGCAATTCAGTATTACTGTATCATTCTTGGCTACAGATTTATAAAACCATCGCTCACCTCCAGCCGTTCTTCGTTATCGTTATTGGAAATAAAAATCCATTTAGTACCATAACGCATATTATCGGTTTTTTTGATTACCATTTTAGTGTAGGTAATTTCTTTAGCGGTACCTGTTCTGTTTAATAATGATAAAGTAGCAATGCCAACCATGCAACAAACTAAAGGTAATAAAATAAAAACTGAGTAGCCGATAGCAAAATTTTGGCGCAGCAATTTTATTTTTTAAAGACAACAAATAATAATAGCACAGCCACAATAATTCCACACCAAATGCCTTCTTGCAAAAGAGAAATGCCGCCTAAAACATTTTCGATAGTGCGGGCTTCGTATAAGAAAAAACATATTATCACTAATGCTAATATGCGAATTATATTTTTTGCCGAAACACTCAGAGGTTTATCAGCATCGGGTTGATTCAACTTTTTTTTGTCGTAGAGAAATTTGTAGAAAAAATAAATGGAGTAAACTATAAGATTGGTGAGCAAAAGAAAACCTCCATACAATACTGCAGCAAAACCCACCAAACCAATTACTTTGAGTGGCATGTGAAACTTACCAAAGTAGCCCACTATTTCGATGCCAAAAAAAATAAAAAGTATGCCGGCACATAATTCAAACAGTGGTTCTAATTTTCGCATCATAGTTTTTTAATTGAATGCATTACAAATAATATCAACAGAAAAAAATGAATAGACCATCTGCAACGAGCATCACTCCCACTCTATGGTTGCAGGCGGCTTACTACTAATATCGTACACTACTCTATTTACACCTTTCACCGAGTTAATAATTTCGTTTGAGATGTGTGCTAAAAATTCGTAAGGCAAATGTGCCCAATCTGCAGTCATACCATCTACAGAAGTTACGGCACGCAATGCTACGCAGTTTTCGTAAGTGCGTTCATCGCCCATCACGCCTACACTTTTCACCGGTAATAAAATACTTCCGGCCTGCCATACTTTTTCGTACAGGTTATGACTCTTCAATCCATTGATAAAAATATCGTCCACCTTTTGCAAAATTTCAACTTTGTGTGCGGTAATATCACCAAGTATGCGAATGCCCAATCCCGGACCGGGAAAAGGATGGCGGTGCAGAATATTGTGATCGAGTTGCAATGTATCGCCCACCAGGCGCACTTCATCTTTAAACAAACTGCGCAAAGGTTCAATCACTTTGAGTTTCATTTTTTCGGGAAGTCCACCCACATTATGATGCGATTTTATTGTAGCCGAAGGTCCTTTCACACTCACGCTTTCAATTACATCGGGATATATAGTTCCTTGTGCCAACCATTTTACATCTTGTATTTTATGCGCTTCGGCATCAAACACATCAATAAAAGTTTTGCCTATTGCTTTACGTTTTTCTTCGGGATCGCTTATGCCTTTTAGTGCATCGTAAAATTGTTGCGCAGCATCTACACCAATTATATTTAAATCGAAATGTGCAAATGCATCGAGCACTTGTTGAAATTCGTTATGGCGCAACAAACCATTGTCAACAAAAATGCAATACAAATTTTTGCCTATGGCCTTGCTTAATAACAAAGCGGCAACACTGGAATCCACACCGCCCGAAAGGCCGAGCAAAACTCTATCGTTGCCAACTATGCCGCGAATATTTTCTATACTTTCTTCTACAAATGCATTGGGTGTCCAGTCGCCTTTGCAACCACAAATATTTATCACGAAATTTTTTATGATTGTTTTGCCTTCGATAGAATGAACCACCTCGGGATGAAACTGCACACCAAAATTATCCTCATTATCGAATTGATATGCGGCACATTTTACATCATTTGTCGAGGCAAGTACTGTAGTGTTTTCAGGTGCATGCAAAATGGTATCGGCATGCGACATCCACACTTGCGATTGCGGATGAACATCCTGCATCAATGCAGACTCATGTGCCGACAATTGCAATGCAGCACGACCATACTCACGTTTGGTTGAGGGTGCAACATTTCCACCTGCCTGCAAAGCCATCAGTTGCGCACCATAACAAACACCAAGCACAGGTATTTTTTTTCGTAGCGCAATGGTATCAACCGAAGGTGCATCCACATCGCGCACCGAAGATGGCCCTCCCGAAAGTATTACGCCTTTTACATGAGCACCTAACTCGAAAGGTTTATTGAAAGGAATAATTTCGCAATACACATTTTGTTCGCGCACTCTGCGCGCTATAAGTTGTGTAAACTGTGACCCGAAATCCAGTATGAGAATTGTTTGATGCATCTATTTTTTTTGTCTTTGAAATATTAAATTATGTTTCCAAAAATAATATTTCACTTTATGTTTAAATATACTGAGTGAGATTTTTTATTTCTTCAATGATGGATCCAATTCATACGCACGGTTTAAGTATCGTGTGCCGTTAGTCATGTCTCCTTTAAACTGATAGGTTAATCCAAGGTATCGATTTATTTCTGCACTGTTGGGATCGAACTTTAGAGCATTTAAAAAACTTGCTATCGATTTATCGTAATCCTTCATGGTACCATAAGCGCTGCCCAAATTTTTATGTGCATCAACATAAGTTGGCGAAATTCTTATAGCCGTTTGAAAAGCCGTAACAGCATTTGCATAATCGCCTTTGCTAAAATATGCTGACCCCATATTGTTATATGCCTCGGCATAATCGGGTTGAATTTTTATTGCTTGTTGCAGCGCTAAAATGGCATTATCGTATTGCCCGGCTTTGAAATAACAATTACCCAAACTGTTATGAGCATTTGCAAAATCGGGTTTGCGTTTTATGGCTACATTATAAATATCGAATGCTTCTTTAAACATCCCCTTACGTGCATAACAATCGCCAAGGCCCATATATGATTCCATATAGTCAGCATGGCACTCAATACTCTTCTTCAATTCGGCCACAGCTATATTCCAGTAATTTTCCTGTTGATCCTGAGGCACCTTCTTTTGATTTAATTCCTGCAAAAAGTGATTGCCATACAGGTAATGAATTCGGGCGCTTCCGGGTGCATGTCTGCTATCGGTCGAAAAAATGGTCGTGTCGCTTTCCCAATCCCTATTGCGCGAAAATGTTTTTAACGAAGCTGCAATCAACACAACACTAACTATGGCAGTATACGTAGTATTGAAAGTAAAAATACGGGAGAGGCTGTAAATTTTTTCTTCGAAATTTATTTTTAACAACCGCTCAAGCAGCACCACCACTACTATACAAAATCCCAACGATGGAGTATACAAAAACCTGTCGGCCATGGTGCTTCGGGTAAGGAACAACACATTGGTAACAAGCGAAATAGTGATGAGATAAAACAGAATGCCAAACGATACCGGATCCTTTTTGGGTAATCTTACCAGGGCATATACACCAATAGCAACATGAAAGATGAGAGATGAAAGCGCCAGCCAATTATCGAAACCTACAATTTTTATTTCGTTGAAAGAATAATCGCACGACATCGGATGTGGAAAAAATAACAGCTTAATGTATAAACCTATAATATAAAATGCCGTAGCTTTTTGCATCATTACATTATCGGTAGAGACCAGCGAATTATCGGAAATTAAAATGCCCTCCTGTGCTGTTTGCGATGTAAGCACATTGCCACGCGCCACTAAATATATTACTGCTGCTGCACCCACAGCCATCATCGGTTTGGCATATTTTGAATAAGGCACATCGGTAAAGAAAAATAACAACAACGGTATAACACCAATTAAAGTGATGGCACTTTCTTTCGAAAACAAAGCAAGCGTATAAAACACAAAAGCAAGAATAAGTTTTTGCATTTTTCCATACCTGGCATACAGCAAAACATTATACATGGTAAGCATCATAAAAAGGAAACTCATAATTTCATCGCGACTTTTTATGTTGGCCACCACTTCGGTATGTATTGGGTGTGCAATATAAATGAGCGCAATAGAAAGCGGAAAGAGAATATTTTTGCCTTTAAATAATTCGGCCAGAAACTTAAAAAGCATAAATGCTGTAAGCGAATAAAAAAGCACATTTACCCAATGACCCAGTGCCGGAGTGTTGGGTGCTATTTCCCATTCAATGGCAAACATTACCATACTCAACGGGCGATACAACCAGTCGTTTTTTCCATCGAGGCCATACCAATATGCCGTTGACATTAACGTTGGAATACTATCAACCCCTTGCATGGTAATCCGGTTGCCGTATATGGTTGGAAAATCGTCAAGCGCCCACGAATGATTGAGTGTGTTGGCATAAATAACAAATGCAAATGCAGCACAAATAATAGCACCCCACATTCCCAGTGAGGTTTCGCCTGCATTATCAGCCTTTGCCTTTGTTGATTTTACTGGCGTTACAGGCTTTTTTATATCCTTCTTCATTAATATTTTGTTTTAAAAAAGTGGCTAAATATAGTACGAATATTTGTAACTAATCAGAATGCCTTTAGTCGTTTTTAAATATTTGAACATTATATAAATTGCGAATAACAAGGCTAAAGCCTTATACCATTAAGTTATACCTTTAGAAATATAAATTTTACAAACTGTAGTTTAGCTATACACAATTGCGAAATGAACCAGCCATTATGAATAGCGCTAAATTTTAAAAGCTGTTTTCAACTTGTGCATGTCCCGCAGGGCATACACGTCAACTTAAGGAATACTTAGCTCGTTATTTTTTTTTAAGAGGCATAGGTTTACTTGTCCTCGGCTCAATTTTCTTTACTCGTTGTAGCACAAATGTGTTCTTATCTTCGATAACCCATTCCATATCTTCACCTTTTCTATTTTACTTGCCTCTGCTACTTGCAGCTGGAAAGTTGACATAGAATGATTTTGTAGCACCTCTATCTACTCGTTGTATTTTTACTTTATAACCCATTTCATATTTTATTTTGTGCAAAAGTAGTGTATATATTATAATAGTATATATACTATTTTTTATGTTTTATTCCATACCTTTGATTTTATGGATAAATACATTAATTTTTTACCAGATCTTGGGTTCGATCGAACCAAACTCAATAGCTTGGCTATCGAGAATAAATTCATTGAACGAATCAGAAAGCTAGATGGGTTAGACTATCTTTTGCTCTGCTACATAACGTAACAAAGGAGGTTGTTAGTTTTAATACTATGGCCAGCACATTTGTAGATGATATCGATAAGTGTGTTACCAAGCAAGCCTTGCACAAGGCCATGAGTAAAGAATTTTTATCGTATTCATTGATAAAATTTTCAACGAGCTACTTCAAACAAAACTTGGAATTGCAAATAGCAAACTCAAATCTAAATTCAGGCGAATCGTAATTCAAGATAGCTCCATCATTAAACTCCCACAAAGACTTTAGTGAGTTTTTTCAGGAGTTAAAAATAATTTCTCACAAGTAGCCAATGCAAGAGTGCAAGTTGCTTTAGATATTCTAACAAATACTTTCACCCTTTTTCAATCGACTCTTATTCTATAAATGATAAATCTGCTGCACATAAATTGCAAATCAATAATGGAGATCTTATTATTAGAGACAGAGGCTATTGCACCATTGCAGAAATGTTGCGTATCCTCGCCCATAAGGCCGATTTTATTTACAGGTATTATCATGTTTTTAAATATTATAACGTTAACACTGGGAAGGTAATTGATGTATATAAACTTGTAAAGAATAAAAAAGAAACTAAAGGCAAAAGTTAGAATTGGAAGCCCTGATGGTGTAATTGTAACATTGTGTGCCGACAAAGTAAGTGATGCTATTGCAAATGAAAGAAGACGTCAATTAAAAAAGTCTAGTAGTGGCACACCTAGTAATGTGTTATTACAACTGCTCTCTTGGTCAATCTACTTTACATCTATTGATGATGATGAAATAACAAGCGAAGATATTTTTTTCATTATATAAATTGAGATGGCGAATAGAAATAATTTTTAAATCCATGAAAAGCCACCTTAACTTCGATAATATACACGATGTTTCAGAAAATCAACTCAAATTTATTCTCAAAGGTAAAATGATATGGCTATTGGTCGTTACTCAATTTATCTACGAAGTAATTAGCAAAGTAGTATTTAAAAAAACAGGCAAAGCCATTAGCCTACTTAAGCTTGGAAGGTATTTAAAAGACAATGTAAATGTAATGGCTGAAATAATGGCTTTAATAAAAAGAAAATATTTGATGCCTCTGATACTATTGACATCCTAACCAAATATTGTTGTTATGATACAAGGTATGATAGGAAAAACCATCACGAGCAAATGAATGATTCGAGCTAAAGTTGACGCGTATGCCCGTAGGGACTACCGCTTGGTAACAGAAGCAACCCCTCCTGGTTTTTGTCCTGTAAGGCATACACGTCAACTTAAGGAATACTTAGCTCGTTATTTTTTTTTAAGAGGCATAGGTTTACTTGTCCTCGGCTCAATTTTCTTTACTCGTTGTAGCACAAATGTGTTCTTATCTTCGATAACCCATTCCATATCTTCACCTTTTTCTATTTTACTTGCCTCTGCTACTAGCTGGAAAGTTGACATAGAATGATTTTGTAGCACCCTCTATCTACTCGTTGTATTTTTACTTTATAACCCATTTCATATTTTATTTTGTGCAAAAGTAGTGTATATATTATAATAGTATATATACTATTTTTATGTTTTATTCCATACCTTTGATTTTATGGATAAATACATTAATTTTTTACATGATCTTGGGTTCGATCGAACCAAACTCAATAGCTTGGCTATCGAGAATAAATTCATTGAACGAATCAGAAAGCTAGATGGGTTAGACTATCTTTTGGCTCTGCTACATAACGTAACAAAGGAGGTTGTTAGTTTTAATACTATGGCCAGCACATTTGTAGATGATATCGATAAGTGTGTTACCAAGCAAGCCTTGCACAAGGCCATGAGTAAAGAATTTTTATCGTATTCATTGATAAAATTTTCAACGAGCTACTTCAAACAAAACTTGGAATTGCAAATAGCAAACTCAAATCTAAATTCAGGCGAATCGTAATTCCAAGATAGCTCCATCATTAAACTCCCACAAAGACTTTATGAGTTTTTTCAGGAGTTAAAAATAATTTCTCACAAGTAGCCAATGCAAGAGTGCAAGTTGCTTTAGATATTCTAACAAATACTTTCACCCTTTTTTCAATCGACTCTTATTCTATAAATGATAAATCTGCTGCACATAAATTGCAAATCAATAATGGAGATCTTATTATTAGAGACAGAGGCTATTGCACCATTGCAGAAATGTTGCGTATCCTCGCCCATAAGGCCGATTTTATTTACAGGTATTATCATGTTTTTAAATATTATAACGTTAACCTTCGGGAAGGTAATTGATGTATATAAACTTGTAAAGAATAAAAAGAAACTAAAGGCAAAAGTTAGAATTGAAGCCCCGATGGTGTAATTGTAACATTGTGTGCCGACAAAGTAAGTGATGCTATTGCAAATGAAAGAAGACGTCAATTAAAAAAGTCTAGTAGTGGCACACCTAGTAATGTGTTATTACAACTGCTCTCTTGGTCAATCTACTTTACATCTATTGATGATGATGAAATAACAAGCGAAGATATTTTTTCATTATATAAATTGAGATGGCGAATAGAAATAATTTTTAAATCCATGAAAGCCACCTTAACTTCGATAATATACACGATGTTTCCAGAAAATCAACTCAAATTTATTCTCAAAGGTAAATGATATGGCTATTGGTCGTTACTCAATTTATCTACGAAGTAATTAGCAAAGTAGTATTTAAAAAAACAGGCAAAGCATTAGCCTACTTAAGCTTGTAAGGTATTTAAAAGACAATGTAAATGTAATGGCTGAAATAATGGCTTTAATAAAAGAAAAATATTTGATGCCTCTGATACTATTGACATCCTAACCAAATATTGTTGTTATGATACAAGGTATGATAGGAAAACCATCACGAGCAAATGAATGATTCGAGCTAAAGTTGACGCGTATGCCCGTAGGGACTACCGCTTGGTAACAGAAGCAACCCTCCCGGTTTTTTGTCCCGTAAGCCATACACGTCAACTTAAGGAATACTTAGCTCGTTATTTTTTTTTTTAAGAGGCACAGGTTTACTTGTCCTCGGCTCAATTTTCTTTACTCGTTGTAGCACAAATGTGTTTCTTATCTTCGATAACCCATTCCATATCTTCACCTTTTCTATTTTACTTGCCTCGCTACTGCAGCTGAAAGTTGACATAGAATGATTTTGTAGCACCTCTATCTACTCGTTGTATTTTTTACTTATAACCCATTTCATATTTTATTTTGTGCAAAAGTAGTGTATATATTATAATAGTATATATACTATTCTTATGTTTTATTCCATACCTTGATTTTATGGATAAATACATTAATTTTTACATGATCTTGGTTCGATCGAACCAAACTCAATAGCTTGGCTATCGAGAATAAATTCATTGAACGAATCAGAAAGCTAGATGGGTTAGACTATCTTTTGGCTCTGCTACATAACGTAACAAAGGAGGTTGTTAGTTTTAATACTATGGCCAGCACATTTGTAGATGATATCGATAAGTGTGTTACAAGCAAGCCTTGCACAAGGCCATGAGAAAAGAATTTTTTATCGTATTCATTGATAAAATTTTCAACGAGCTACTTCAAACAAAACTGGAATTGCAAATAGCAAACTCAAATCTAAATTCAGGCGAATCGTAATTCAAGATAGCTCCATCATTAAACTCCACAAAGACTTTATGAGTTTTTTCAGGAGTTAAATAATTTCTCACAAGTAGCCAATGCAAGAGTGCAAGTTGCTTTAGATATTCTAACAAATACTTTCACCCTTTTTCAATCGACTCTTATTCTATAAATGATAAATCTGCTGCACATAAATTGCAAATCAATAATGG
>JADKFV010000051.1 GCA_016717325.1 Bacteroidota bacterium
CCAAATTGAATTTTCACCAGAATTCAAACGCTTTTTCACTTCAGTTATGATACCTGTAAAACAATTAACGAGTCGGCATCCAGTTTAAATTACACACAAGATGTTGCCGAAAATAATGCAACAAATCTGGCTCCTCGTTTCGGATTGGTTTACCAGCCAATAAGCAACCTTTCGTTTTACGGAAGCTACTCTCAGTCATTTAATCCTCAATTCTTTAAATAAATTAGAAGGTGGTCCATTTGACCCCGAGAAAGGAATTCAGTATGAGGTAGGAACAAAAGGGCAATTTTTGAGAAACAAGTTGAATGTTTCCATTGCGTTATACACAATTGACAAAACTAACATTCTTGTAAATGATCCATCAGACACAAATAATATTAGATTGATTCCTATTAATGGAGTAAATAGTAAAGGAGCTGAATTTACAATTCAAGGAAATATTACTTCTGATTTTAGTGTAATTGCGAATCTCGCTTTAAATAAGCAGTAGTTACCAAGACAAGTAGTATTGGTAAAGAAGGGTGACAGGTTGCCATTTGCACCAAACACTATTTCCAGTTTATGGTTGAATTACAAATTTTCAAAAGGCGTAATTAAAGGGTTGGGGATTGGAGCTGGAATGTATTATCGTTCAAACACAATTGGTCTATTCTCGTTACAAGATTACCCAATACCAGGATATACAACTATTGATGCTGCCTTAAGTTACAAAATCAAAAAGTAACATTAGGTAAACATTAATAACCTGACAAATGCTCTTTATTTTGTTGGTGGTGTTGGTGATGCATTTATGTATTCTTGAGCTCCTCGTAATTTTAGAGCTTCAATAGCAGTTGCATTTTAAATTAATGAAAAGCGTTACAAAAATTGCTTTTCGCATTCACGGCTTAGGTTGGATTAGTAGCAGGAATTTTCCTACCAATAGGCTTAAGCGGAAGTATTCTTGTTTTTTATCATGAAATAGATGCAACCGTAAATGTAGACAATTGTATGTAGAACCTAACGGTAGACTACCGCTACCATTAGATAGTTTATTTAATATAGTTGCCCAGAATACCGATTCAAGCACAGGAATATTATACGATGCATATTACTCAAATCCGAATGTGACTTATGAATTTAGGATTTATACTCCTAAGAAAAAAGCAATTCACAAATGTGGTTGGTAAGCATTAATCAATATACAGGTGAAATTGTAGGAATGGCGCATTTGATATTTCTACTTCTTTTTTACATTGGCTTTTAGTTTTTCACTATTCATTTAGGTTAGGTGGATTTGGCATTCTCTTAATTACAATTTTTGCTTTACTTCTATTTACTTCACTCATTACAGGAACGATTATTTACAGAAAGAAATTTATTAAGACCTTGCTTTTCGTATCCAAATAAAAAATGCAAATGGAAAAATTTCAATTTCAAATTTTCATAGAATTATTGGTGTTTGGTCACTACTGTTCAATACATAATATTTTTACTGGGTTTTTAATGACTTGGACTTCACTTACACCTGACTATTGGAAAGAAGAAAATTAAATCCACTCCGCCAACATGCGTTTCTTCCAAAGGTTTCTATAGACAGTTTATTAATTGAGACAAAGATTATTTTCCCTGACTTTGAAGTAAAAAGTATTTATCAATCAAGGAAGACACGACAGAATTATCCATTTCAGGAGATATGAAATCAACATCTTCGATTCCGACAAACCCAATAGTGCAAGTGTGACATTTAATCCTACAACTGAACTCATAAAAACATTCGACATTAACAATGAGAAACTTTGATAACTGGTGGGGACTTTCTTATTCAACTCACTGTTACATTTGGCGGACAAACAACGAGGTGGCTTTATGTTTTATCAGGCTGACTCCCGGACTATTAAGTATTAGCGGAGCATTGTTATGGTGGAGAAGAAAAAAACAGAAACATAGTGACAGAAATAAAACGGCATATAACACGGTTTGGCAAAAGTGGCGGTTCGGTGCTCCGCAGACACATTTGCAGGTTAATAAAGTTTGGTCCTCCGCATCAACTTTGTGGTAAAAAACGCCACCTTCGCTAAGCCCGAAAACGTCAGGATGTGAAAAAACCTACCTTTTAAAATTTTGGCGGCCGAAACAGCTTCGTAACGGTGACCATATACGATTTGTGGCGTTTTAACGGGGGGTTGTTTTTACGCTGCTACACTATGCTCGTGAAATTGAATGCATAGAAATTGATGTAATGCGGTCGTTTTTGATTTTAGCCGTGAAATCCTTGTGTAGTCAGGATTCCAGTTTTCGTTTCTCAACAGTGGCTGTATACCTAGTATGTTGATTGTGCGCTTGATGTTGTAAACTGTCATGATGAGGCTCCATTCGCCATTTACTTTTCTAATCCTTTCAAGTTTGTGTAGTAATATCCCCATACTCGTTTTATTGTACCAAATATGTGTTCGTTTAATTCTTGTCGCTTGCGGTATGTTTCCTTGTGGCTGTTATAGCGAGCATTGTTGGCTTCAACTTCGCAGCAACTCATCGCGTTCTATTTCGCGGCCTCCTTTGGCGCGCCCTGTGCACAGGTGTTTTGCAGGGCAGGTTTTACATTTTGGCAACATGTATTTTTAAATTGGTAAGTATCGCGCTCGCGCGATTTGCGATGCCATGTGCCTGTGGTTGTTAGTGTTGCGCCTTGTGGACATGTATATGTATCGGTGCTTTCATCGTATACAAACTTAGTTACTACGTAATCGGGGGTGGTGCCATGCTCGTTGCTGTTTACTATTATGGTGGTGCTACTATGGTTTATGCCGGTATTGGTGGCCTATGTACTGTATTGCCGGCCGTTGTGGTATCCCTTATCTACTATAGCTGTATACGTTGATACATCCATATTTTGCTTTGCTTCGGTGGCAATATCGGTAAGGGCGTTTCTGTCGTTACGGTTTATGGTGTGTGTGGCAGCTACAAGTTTGTGCTTATCGTCAACGGCTGCTTGTGTGTTGTAGGCTACTTCTACTACCTGGCCTTGTATGAGCAATGCGCGTGCATCGGCATCGGTGGTGCTTATCTGCGTGTCGCCACTTTCTTTTAATTCTGTTTCCAGTGTTTCATAAAATATTTTTCGCGCTGCAAGTTGCTCAATCTTTTTGGTAATGTTTGTGATTTTTATCTCGTCTTCGGCTGCATCGCATTTATCCAATTGTGCCATATATTCACTTATTTTATTTTCAATGAATGTAAAGTGGCGCTCAATTTTTTCTGCGAATAATTATTTTCTTGCTGTTGTGGGCGCGTATTTTGGTCCCATCTATTGCAATAAGCTCTCCTCCTATTAAGTCAATGTCTTTAAGAAAACTTACAAATAACTTGAACGTATTGCGCAATGCCTTTGGGTTGTCCTTACGAAAATCGGCAATGCTATGGTAGCTCGGTATCAACTTGCCACAGAGCCATTGCATTTCGATGTTGCGCGTGCACTCGCGCTCAAGCTTGCGACTGCTGCGTATTCCATTGAGGTAGCCATACAAATATATTTTTAAGAATATACTGCTGTGGTACGATGGGCGGCCTTCATCTTTTATGGTGCTTACTGCAAAATCTAATTTCTGTAAATCGAGCTTGCAAACAAAAGCATCAATAAAGCGTACAACATTTTCAGTACCTATGTTGCAATCTAAACTTGATATTTCCATTTGATGCCGGCAGCCCTCAGCTATGTGATGTGTATTTTTTTTTTTGCTTAGGTATGTCAGCAATGTCGATGTAATTTTTATTTTTACCACATGTTGTTAACGTGCAGCTGTTGAGGAAATGGTTTTTTCATAGGCTGACGTTAGGCGTAATGCTGACAGACACCATAAAAATTGAAAACATCGGCAGACATGCGACAACTTTACAAACCAATTCAACCGACAGTTAAACAATCGGCTGACAAAGTAACCTATTCAGAATTTTTGCCCGACATAAGACTGCAAAACTATATTTATTGTTACTGGCAACTTAAAACGACCGAGACACTTTCTGAGCCATTCATTTATCGTGTAGTTGCAGACGGTTGTATTGACATCTTTTTTGAACTCAATAATCCCAAGGACAATTTTGTAATGGGATTTTGTAAAAAGTTCACTGAGTTCCCGCTTGACAACTCATTTCATTACGTAGGTGTTCGTTTCTTGCCGACAATGTTTCCTCAACTTTTCAGAATTAATGCTTCTGAATTGAGTAATCGTTTTGAACAATTATGTAACGTAGTGCCCAAAGTTTCAACTTTCATTGCCGACAATTTTCATCATCAATTAACGCCAGAACAAGCACAAAAAACATTTGACAGTTATTTTATCAATCTTATTGAAAACACAACTTTCGACAACGACAGCAGACTTTACAATGCTATTGAAAAGATACTTCAAGAGTTTGGGGTTTTAAATATTGAGCATGACTTAAACACAGGTATAAGTCAAAGACAACTTCGCAGACTTTTTGAGTTTTACATTGGTGATACAGCTAAGACTTTTGCAAAAGTGGTTCGTTTTCAAAATATTCTTCGTGCCAAGCCTTCATCTCAAAGTCTGCGACAAAACAAATTATTTTTTGATGTAGGCTATTACGACCAAGCCCATTTTATCAAAGAATTCAAGAATTTTTATGGCGTAACACCAAGCAAGGCGTTTGGCAGATGATTATGTCCGTTTTATACAATGTTTGAACTGTGATTTGATAGAATTTTGTATCGTAAATCAAAACAAAGAATGATGAAACGAATACTCACAATTCTAACAGTAGCTTGCTTAACGGCAAATGCTTTTTCACAATCAAGTTCAACAATTAAAAATCAAAACAAGATGAAATTAAACGCAGGAGTTCTCACAACAAAGTTGGCTGAAAGCAAAGCTTTTTATACCAACTATTTAGGTTTCGGGGTAACATTTGAAAATGAGTTTTACCTCTTATTACACACCCCAAACCACGAAGCAGAAATTAGTTTTTTGCTTCCCAACCACCCAAGTCAGCAACCTTTCTTTCACAAACCTTTTTTAGGGCAAGGAATGTATCTGACTATTGAAGTAGATGATGTGCACAGCATCTACAACGAACTTAAAAAGAAAGGTGTACCCATAAAAATTGACATCCGAAACGAACCTTGGGGCGACAGACATTTCGCCATTGAAGACCCTAATGGCATCGGCATTGACATTGTGAAGTATTCACCACCACAAGACAAATAGTTATGAAAACGCAACTTTCAAACAATTTAAAAGGTGCAAAAAATATTGGAGCAACTATTGAGAAACGCCTAAACGAAATAGGCGTTTTCTCACTTGCAGACCTTGCTCAAATGACACCTGTAAAAGCATATCAAAGTATCTGCAAACAAAATCCTGACAAAACATTTCCAGTTTGTTATTATTTGTATTCACTACAAGGGGCTTTGCTTGACTTACATTGGGACGACTTGCCGACAGAACTAAAAACAGAACTGCATAAACAGTTTGATAGGAAGAGAAGCACATACGCCTAACATTTAGCCGTATAGACGAAAGCCCCTGGGCGAGTCGAATACGTAGGGCTTTTGTCTATTAGGCCTGCCCCGTATACTCTAACGGGGTGTTCAGTGACACCGTCATGGGGTGTCGTCATAATTGAGTGGCTGTGCTGGGGGGCGTGCTAAATTGCTTAGGTGTAATAGTAAAACAATTTTTGTTTTTTGCGATTGTTTAACTATGGCTGTATACGATTTGAGGCGCTTTTACTTCTTTAATATATCAGGCCAACATTCCTCTTTCAAATTTCAACTTCACTAAATTGAGTTTACAAACAAAAGCATAAATAAAGCGTACAACATTTTCAGTATCGATGTTGCAATCTAAACTTGATATTTCCATTTGGTTGCGGCAGCCCTCAGCTATGTGATGCATATTTATTTTTTTTGCTAAGGTATGTCAACGGTGTCGTTGTAATTTTTATTTTTACCACATGTTGTTAACGTGCAGCTGTTGAGGAAATGGTTTTTTCACAGGCTGACGTTAGCGGAAAGCCTTGGGGACAGTGGTATTTTGAAACATTTGTGTAATGGTTAGACATTTTTATGCTGACATTTTTAGTATCTTTGGTGAGTGAAAAAGAAGAAACAAATAGGACTTGATTTTGTAGTTGACAAATTGACCAACTCCATTGAAAATGTTGTAACGGGCGACAGTTTCTCAACAGACATTACGCTTATTTCCTCAGCAGACCTCAAATCAACAACCAAGAAAAACGGTTGGCAATTTGATTGGAAGGAGGAATTTAAACAACCCGAAAGAGATGTTTACAAATTGACAATCGTAAACAATCAATCAATCGTTCAAGGACTTATAAGTGTAGAAATCAAATCTGACCATGTATACATGCATTTGGTTGAAAGTGCTCCATTCAATAAGGGCAAGACAAAAATTTATGCTGGAGTTCCTGGTAACTTGGTTGCATTTGCTTGTAAACTTTCTTTTCAACGTGGACACGATGGCAACGTTTCTTTTTTCTCTAAGACACAACTTGTTCAACACTACATTGACACTTTAGGTGCTTTACATTTTGGCGGACGAGTTATGATTATCGACACGAACGCTGCATTAAAACTTTTAAATAAATATTTTCCAAAATGAAAAATAAATTAACAGAATTAGACGTGGACTTTATTGGCGGACAAGGACCTTTAACTAAAAGTGAAGAACAAGCAATTAGCGAATTTATTAAAGCTCAAAAATTCTTGAAAGCCAAACGACAAATTCATAAGACAAAGACTTCACAACGTAAGAAAACTTTAGCTTAGCACTTACTGAAATACCATGTTGAAAAGAAGCCCGAACCGCTATACCTTTAGCCGTATAGACGAAAGCCCCCGGGCGAGTCGAATACGAGGGGTTTTTGTCTATTAGGCCTGCCCCGTGTACTCTAACGGGGTGTTCAGCGACACCGGCATGGGGTGTCGTCATAATTGAGTTGCTTTGCTGGGGGGAGGCGTGCTAAATTGCTTAGGTGTAATAGTAAAGCAATTTTTGTTTTTTGCGATTGTTTAACTATGGCTGTATACGTTTTATGGCGCTTTTAGCCCTTTAATATATCACGACAACAATTCCTCTCCAAATTTCAATTTTACTAAATCGAGCTTGCAAACAAAAGCATCAATAAAGCGTACAACATTTTCATTATCGATGTTGCAATCTAAACTTGCTATTTCCATTTGATGCCGGCAGCCCTCAGCAATGTGATGCATATTTATTTTTTTTGTTAAGGTATGTCAACGGTGTCGTTGTAATTTTTATTTTTACCACATGTTGTTAACGTGCAGCTGTGGGCAAGTTGGTTATTTCACAGTCTGACGTTATGCGCAATTTTAACACTCCGATGAAACTGTACTACTTAATCATACTCTTATTGTCTTGCAAAATTTGTCGAGCGCAAAATGTTGACAGTTTGAATACGGACAGCCAAGTAAGAAAGTTTTTCAAAGTGATGAGAACTTCAGACAGTTTTATATTGTTCGCTTATCTGAACTTTATCGTGACCGATTAAACAAACATATTGCAGACTCTTTAAATGTAAAACCTTGGGTGAAGGCTGATTTTAATAATGACAAAAAAACTGACTTGATGGTTTACGGAGTATGGAACGGAAGAAATTGCCTGATGATTTATGTTACTGGGTTGAATAATGCGACTTTCCATTTTATTACAAAAGGAACTTCTGATTACTTATGTTTTCCAACAGTTACCACTGTTAATGAACAAACTGTTTTAGTTAGACATGTTGGAAAAGAATTTTGCAGAAGCGAAATTCCAGAGATTAAAACTGACTCATTGATATATAAATTCAGAACTTTCATTGAATTTAATTCTTCTCCAACCAATTATCAATTTGACAAGATTGAACTTTCTTCGTTAGGAAGTAAAAAGGACTGTTCAATTTATTCAATTGTTATTAATGCTGATAGAACTGTAAAATATCATACCACCAGATACAAGGAGAGTTTGGGTAATTACAAGTTTAAAGAGATGCAAGGCAGTTTTAATTTTAAAGGGACAGTTGACACTTCTTTCAATGACTTTAATGAATTGGTAGCTCTTATAAATTATTTGAATTTACCAAAAGCTCAAGACACTTATTCATCTTCAAATGAGGATGAGAATACTTATCAATTTGTATATTCGTACAATCATCAACAGACCAAAACAATTAAATTCCAATTTGAAGATGCTACTTACGGACTGCAAGAATTATTCAGGAGGATTGATAATATGCGGGAAAATTTATGGATGTGGAAAAAAAATTGAACGATACGAATTCTAACGAAAAGAAAAACTGCGCATAACATTTAGCCGTATAGACGAAAGCCCCCGGGCGAGTAGAATACGAGGGGCTTTTGTCTATTAGGCCTGCCCCGTATACTCTAACGGGGTGTTCAGCGACACCGGCATGGGGTGTCGTCATAATTGAGTGGCTTTGCTGGGGGGGGGCGTGCTAAATTGCTTAGGTGTAATAGTAAAGCAATTTTTGTTTTTTGCGATTGTTTAACTATGGCTGTATACGATTTGTGGCGCTTTTAACTCTTTAATATATCAGGCCAACATTCCTCTTTCAAATTTCAATTTTACTAAATCGAGCTTGCAAACAAAGCATCAATAAAGCGTACAACATTTTCAGTATCGATGTAGCAATCTAACTTGATATTTCCATTTGCTGCCGGCAGCCCTCAGCTATGTGATGCATATTTATTTTTTGCTAAGGTATGTCAACGGTGTCGTTGTAATTTTTATTTTTACCACATGTTGTTAACGTGCAGCTGTTGAAGGAGGTGGTTTTTTCAAAGGCTGACGTTATTGGCAATTTTAGGATGACACACAAACCAACGACAGAAACAAAATATAAAATATGACACGGGACAACAAAATGTTTACAATAGACCAAATTCACGAAGCTTTTAAAAAAGTAAAAAGCGGTGCAGACTTTCCTCAATTTGTTCAAGACTTAAAATCAATTGGCGTAACACATTATGACAATTATGTTGCTGACGGACGAACAAAATATTACGGGAAAAATGACTTTACTGTTGACGGAGAAACTAAATATCCTTCTATGGCGGTCAACGCTAACAGTTCAGCAGACAAATTAAAACATTCCATTTCTATTCATCAACAAGGACAAACTGACTATCTAACATTTTGCATTCAAGCAGCAGACGCAGGAGTGGAAAAGTGGACAACGCATATGATAGAAATGACCGTTACCTATCTGGACAAACAAGGAAATAAATTGACAGTTGAACCAATACCGCAACCGTGACGGAAAGAAAAACTGGGCATAACAGACGGGACTTCGTGCCGTGCGAAGCACAAGGCATGAAGTCCATGTTGCACTGAAGCTTCGGTCGTTTTCGCACTTGCTGTGTAGATTTTTTGCTATGGGGTTTGCGGGATGTGGCGGGGGGCCTAACGATGACCATATACGATTTATGCCTCTTGTATTTTAAAATACTACGCCATCTATTACTCGTTCAAATTTCAATTTTACTAAATTGAGCTTGCAAACAAAAGCATCAATAAAGCGTACAATATTTTCAGTATCGATGTTGCAATCTAAACTTGATATTTCCATTTGGTGCCTACAGCCCGCAGTTATGTGATGTTTATCTATTTTTTTTGCTAAGGTATGTCAACGGTGTTGTTGTAATTTTTATTTTTACCGCATGTTGTTAACGTGCCGCTGTTGAGGAAATGGTTTTTTCACAGTCTGACGTTATTGGCCATTTTAACGTTCCGAATAAACAGTAATGCTAACTCAAAAATTCAAACAATGAAAAAACTTATTCTTTCTATTTCGCTCACTGTAATTGTAGTGTGTAATTCATCTTTTGCTCAATCAAAAATTAAAGCAATCAAAGCAGGAAAGGTGATTGATGTTTTAAGCGGAACAGTTCTAACCAATCAAATAATACTGATTGACAGCAATATGATTATTGAAATTGGAAGCAATATTGTTATTCCCAAAAATGCTGAAATAATTGATTTAAGTAATGCCACAGTATTGCCCGGATTAATGGATTGTCATACTCATTTGACATTTCAGCCGGGAGATAATTATTACGAAGATATTTTCCGCAAGACTCCAATTGATTATGCCATGCTTGCTCCTACTTATGCAAAGCGAACATTACTTGCAGGTTTCACAATGGTGCGCGATGTGGGTGCCGACCAACTTATTGATATTTCGTTGCGCAATGCCATTAACAGGGGCGATATTGAAGGACCACGCATGTTGGTGTCCACATTTGCACTTGGTGCTACAGGTGGTCATGCAGATTTAACAGGATTTAATCCAAACATTGATTGGAAGTATAATAAAGATTTTACCGGTGTTGCAGATGGTGAGAATGAAATACGTAAGCGTGTTCGCAACAATGTTAAATGGGGTGCTGATTGGATAAAAGTAAGTGCAACAGCTGGCGTGTTAAGCGAAGAAGAAAGTGCTGGCGCGTCACAATATTCTCTTGCCGAATTGAAAGTGGTGGTGGAAGAAGCGCATCGCTGGGGCAGAAACGTTGCTGCACATGCTCACGGTACTGAAGGTATCAAGCTGGCAATACAGGCAGGTGTTACCAGCATCGAGCACGGAAGTTTAATTGATGACGAAGGAATTCGCATGATGAAAGAAAAAGGAGTGTGGTTAGTGGCTGATATTTACAATGATGATTATATACTTGCCGAGTTTTCAAAAAAAGGATATCCGCAAAAAATAATTGATAAAGAAAAATTGATTGGCCGTTTGCAGCGCGAAAATTTTCAGAAAGCAGTAAAAGTTGGAGTTAAAATTGCGTTTGGAACAGATGCAGGAGTTTATCCGCATGGTTGGAATGGCAAGCAATTTTTTTATATGGTAAAATATGGACTCACTCCTATGCAGGCAATTCAATCTGCAACTATCAATGCAGCCGATTTATTAGACTGGAAAGATAAAACGGGTTCTATCACAAAAGGAAAACTTGCCGACATCATTGCTGTTGAGGGTAACCCTTTGGATGATATTACCATTCTTGAACATGTAAAGTTTGTAATGAAAGATGGAATAGTTTATAAAAATGAAATCAAAAAATGACATTGCGATTCAATATACATTTACACGAACTTAAACAGCACAACTCCGAATGGACTGCAAAACGGCTACTAACAGCACATATGCAATAGGCGGGGTTTCGTTCTATGCTGACAGTTTTGTGGTAGCCGAAAGTTTTGTGCTACGAATGAACATTTGTGCTGAAAATCCCACCCATCGCAAATCTGCAAAACGTCAGGATGTGAAAAAACCCATTTTGGAAAATTTTGCCAGCCGAAACGATTCCATAACTATGACCCTATACGATTTGTAGCTCCTTTTGTAATTTAAAATACTGGGGAAACAATTCCTCTTTCAAATTTCAACTTCACTAAGTCGAGCTTGCAAACAAAAGCATAAATAAAGCGTACAACATTTTCAGTATCTATGTTGCAATCTAAACTTGATATTTCCATTTGATGCCGGCAGCCCTCAGCTATGTGATGCATATTTATTTTTTTCCCTACGGTATGGCAATGGTGTCGATGTAATTTTTATTTTTACCCCATGTTGTTAACGTGCCGCTGTTGAGGAAATGGTTTTTTCACAGGCTGACGTTAGTGGTAAGTTTATGAACGACATAATCAACATAGAAATTTTAGACAAGTCAGGACACGATGACTTAAATTTCAGCATTAAAAACTTGACAGCTGACCTGACTTTTGACACGTATTACTTTGGACTTTCAATTGAACCCTTTGAAGAATTTAAAGACTTAAAAATTTGCATTGCGACCTTTCTACACAAGTGGTTGACCGAAATTACAAATATGCAATTAGGACAAGAAAAATACTTTCCAATCGACATTTCTGACCAATATACTGGTTGTATAAAAGTATCTAAACATAAAGACGAATTAGAAATTTCATACGGAATGTCAAATCGAGAAGGCTACACTTTGGATATTAATAATCCGACAGACTATTTCAACAGTATTAATGACTTCAGAAGTGACATTCCAGAGATATTGACCGTAAAAAACACAGACTTTTTAAATTCACTACAATCGCAAATTGACAAATTATTGCGCTAAACTTGACTTATAAAAATTGAATGAAAACAATTGAAACGACAGAGATAGAAAGAAAACCTACCACTAACAGCACATATGCAATAGGCGGGGTTTCGTTCTATGCTGACAGTTTTGTGGTAGCCGAAAGTTTTGTGCTCCGCATAAACATTAATGGTAAAAGGCCCGCCCATCGCAAATCTGCAATCAGTTATAGTCAATGGTAAGACAACCGTTCCAAAGACGACCGACCGACCAAAATTTAAACATAAAACCAAAGACCAACTATTTTGACAGGTGACCGAAATACAGTCCATATTAAAATGTGACAGCGAGTAAGCCGACACTCTGCCCGACCCGATATTTTTTAGCCTGCATTTTTATAAATGAGATAACGATAAAATAATTTTTCGTCTGCTATTTAAACCATGTTAGCTATTTTTTTGTTGAAATAATAGTTAACATTGTAAACTATTAACAATTTTAACTATTTTTGCAGTATGCCTGAACAGTTAAATCAATGTATGCCCTTAGGAAAATATATGGGTGTGCTTACTAAAATTTATTTCGGAGCGCTGAGTAAAAAACTTGAGCACCTGGGCGTAGACAGGCATTTTTCTATTCTTAAAGCAATTGATAACACGAATGAAAAATGTACTCAGCAATATTTATCAGATCTTTTGAATTTTGATAAAGTTTCTATGGTTAGAATGCTGGATTATTTAGTAGAAAAAAAGATGATTACCCGCACAGTCAATCAGGATGACAGAAGAGAGCATATTATTGAACTTACTACCAAAGCAAAAAAAATTATGCCTGAAATACGTAAAGGAATTGCTGAAATGAATGCCACCGCTTTTAAAGGAGTGAGTAAACCGGACAGAGAAGTTTTTTATTCCTGCCTGACTACAATCTTAAAAAATATTGAATGTCTTCCTGCGAATGAGGTGGATATAAAACTCAAAAAAAAGAAATAAAATGAGAATCAAAAATCTTATTATAATCGTGTTGATTGTTGGTGTTTTACTGACAGTAAAATTCATATTCTTTCCTTCCGGGTCCTCCGAACCTGAAGCAAAAGGAGGAAAGAAAGAAGGAGGAGGAGGAGCTCCCAGTAATGTTACAGCTATGGTTTTAAAATTTGAAAAATTAAGTAATGAAGTATATGCTTCTGGAACAATAATGGCAAACGAAGAAGTTCAGTTGCATCCTGAATTATCAGGGAAAATTACACAACTAAATTTTGAAGAAGGCGGAAAAGTTTTTAAAGGACAATTATTAGTCAAAATAAATGATGCAGATCTTCAAGCAACATATAAAAAATTGCAACTTCAAAATAAGTTAGCAGAAGAAAAATTAAATCGTCAAAAACAATTACTTGCAATCAACGGAATCAGTCAAGAGGAATTTGATATTCTGCAAAACCAGTACGATGTGATAAAGTCGGAAATGGATTTTGCCATTGCCCAGATTGCAAAAACCGAAATCCGAGCTCCTTTTGATGGAGTAGTGGGACTGAAAAGTGTAAGCGCAGGTGCTTATGTTTCTCCGGCTACTCTTATCGCAAGTGTTCAGCAGATTAATCCTGTAAAAATTGATTTTTCTGTTTCGGAAAGATATTCTTCTGTTGTAAAGAAAGGCGATAAAATTGCTTTTACAATAGAAGGAAATAGTCAACAATTAAGTGCAAAGGTGTTTGCATTTGAGCCTAAAATAGATATGGCAACACGCACACTTCATGTTAGAGCAATTTGTGATAATCTAAAGGGGGCAATTTATCCTGGCGCTTTTGCACGTGTTCAACTTGCCTTAAGTGATATTGATTCGACATTGATGCTACCTACAGAGGCCGTAATTCCGGATCTAAAAGGTAAAAAGGTATACAGAATAAAAAACGGTCAAGCAGAATCGGTAAAAGTAATTACAGGTTTGCGTACGGACGAAAAAATACAAATTACAGAAGGCTTGACAATCGGAGATACAATTATTATCAGAGGTGTTATGTCGTTAAGGCCAGGTTCTGCGGTTAAAGTAACAGAATTTAAAAAGTAAGAAGGAATGAATATTTCATCAATAAGTATTAACAGACCTGTGCTTGCAATAGTGATGTCCATCATTATTGTGTTGTTTGGCGGCATCGGGTATAGTTATTTGGGAGTGAGGGAATATCCTTCTATCGATCCACCCATTATCACAGTAAAAACAAATTATTCAGGTGCCAATGCGGATGTTATCGAATCGCAAATTACTGAACCGTTAGAAAAAGTATTGAATGGAATAGAAGGAGTTCGAACAATATCATCTGCCAGTAATCAAGGTTCAAGTACAATTACGGTAGAGTTTAATTTGGAATCCAATATTGAAGCTGCAGCAAATGATGTTCGCGATAAAGTTTCACAGGTTGTGCGTCAGTTACCGCAGGATATTGACGCACTTCCTACTGTTACAAAATCTGATGCCAACTCGGATGCGATTTTATCTATGACTATACAGAGTGATTCTATTAATCAATTAGAATTAAGTGCTTTTGTGGAAAATGTTGTCGCTGAGCGCATGCAAACAATTCCCGGAGTAAGTACGATTCAAATTTGGGGACAAAAAAGATATGCAATGCGAATGTGGATGAACCCGGATAAATTGGCGGCATACGGATTAACACCACTTGACATAAAACAGGCATTAGACAAAGAAAATGTAGAACTTCCTTCAGGAAAAGTTGCAGGTAATACTACTGAGCTTACAGTAAAAACAGTTGGAAAACTTACAGATGAAAATGCTTTTAATAATATGATTATCCGTTCGGATGGTAATCAAGTGATACGTTTTAAAGATATTGGCTATGCTGTACTCGGGCCAGAAAATGAAGAAACAATTTTGCGACAATCAGGTGTTCCAATGATTGGATTAGGCGTTGTTCCTCAGCCAGGTGCAAACTATATTGCCATTGCTGATGAATTTTATAAACGTTTGGATCAGATTAAAAAAGATTTGCCAAGAGGTTTTCAAATTGGTATCGCCCTGGACAATACTAAATTTGTAAAACGTTCCATTCTGGAAGTAAAAGAAACATTACTTATTGCAATTGTTCTTGTAATCCTAATTATTTATTTATTTTTTAGAGATTGGCTTGTTGCATTCCGTCCGCTTATTGATATTCCTGTTTCTCTTATCGGTGCATTTTTTATCATGTATTTGATGGACTATTCCATAAACGTGTTGACGCTTCTTGCAATTGTTCTGGCAACAGGACTTGTTGTAGATGATGGAATTGTTGTGACCGAAAATATTTATAAAAAAATAGAAGGTGGAATGAATCCCGTTGAAGCGGCTCATAAGGGTTCAAAAGAAATTTTCTTCGCTGTAATTTCTACTTCCATCACATTGGCAGCCGTATTTATGCCCGTTATATTTTTAGAAGGTTTTGTGGGGAGATTGTTCCGTGAATTTGGTGTCGTCATAGCAGGAGCTGTTTTGATTTCTGCCTTTGTCTCTTTAACACTTACACCAATGCTCAATGCATATATGGTACGTAAGAAACCAAAGAAGAGCAAGTTTTATGAAATGACCGAACCGTTTTTTGAAAAAATGGTGAGCAGCTACGATAATTCTCTTGGACGTTTTATGAAAAAAAGATGGATGGCCTGGATAATTATTGCTGGTAGTTTTGTAATTATTTATTTCACAGGGAACACTTTGCAGTCGGAATTAGCGCCACTTGAAGATCGAAGTTGGTTCCGTGTTTCAATAACTGCCCCAGAAGGTGCATCTTATGAATATACGGATGCCTATGTTCAAAAATTTTCTGATTTTATCAATGATTCGATTCAGGAAAAAAGAATTTGTTTAACAGTCACTGCTCCCGGTTTCAGTGGTTCGGGTGCTGTTAATACCGGTTTTGTGCGTTTGGCATTGACTGAACCTAACGAACGAAAACGGTCACAACAGGAAATTGCTGATTATATTACAAAGTCAACTAAAGCATTTCCTGAAGCAAAGGCATTTGTAATTCAGGAGCAAACAATTTCATCAGGTGGTTCTCGAAGTGGATTGCCTGTTCAGTTTGTTTTACAAGCTCCCAATTTTCAAAAGCTAAAAGAAAAATTACCATTGTTTTTAGAAGAAGCAAATAAAAGTAAAGTGTTTCAAACAGTGGACGTAAATTTAAAATTTAATAAGCCTGAACTGAATATTACAATTGATAGAGAAAAAGCAAAAGGGATGGGTATTTCTGTTAGTGACATTGCGCAAACTTTACAATTGGCTTTGAGCGGACAACGTTTCAGTTATTTCAATATGGATGGAAAACAATATCAGGTAATCGGTCAGTTTGAAATAGCGAAACGTGATGATCCATTGGATTTGAAATCGATGTATGCAAGAAATGCAAAAGGTGAAATGATTCAGTTGGATAATGTTGTGACAATTGTCGAGCAAAGCAGTCCGCCTCAGTTATATCATTACAACCGTTACCAATCTGCAACCGTATCTGCAGGATTAGCTCCCGGAAAAACAATTGGTGATGGAATAAACGAGATGGAATCAATCTCAAAAAAAATATTGGACGATTCTTTTTCTACTTCATTAACTGGTCCTTCACGTGATTTTTCAGAAAGTTCATCCAATGTTATGTTTGCATTTATTCTTGCATTAATAATTATTTATTTGGTTTTGGCGGCTCAGTTCGAAAGTTTTATTGATCCGTTAACAATTATGATTACAGTTCCACTCGCATTATGCGGTGCATTATTATCGCTTTGGTATTTTAATCAAACATTAAATATTTTTAGTCAGATCGGAATTATTATGCTGATAGGATTAGTTACAAAAAACGGAATTCTGATTGTTGAGTTTGCTAACCAATTAAAAGAGCAAGGGCGTTCAGTAAAAGAAGCGATTCGGGAAGCGGCAGCAGCTCGTTTGCGTCCAATTCTTATGACAAGCATTGCAACAGCTTTGGGAGCCATGCCAATTGCATTGTCGCTTGGTGCAGGAGCAAAAAGCAGAACCGCGATGGGAATTGTTATTGTTGGAGGAATTTTATTTTCATTGGTTTTAACTTTGTATGTTATCCCTGCTATTTATTCATATTTCTCAAAAGAACATAAACATGAAAAAAAATAAATATTTAGTATTTGTATTTTGTTTTTTAGTTGTCAATCTTTTGCGCAGGAGCAATTAACATTGGAACAGGCAATTTATATTGGCTTGAAAAATAATTACGAAATCAGTATTGTAAGAAACAGCGCAGTAATGGCTTCCAATAATAATACACCTGGAAATGCTGGAATGCTTCCTAAGGTAGATTTGCAAGCCTCTACCAGTTTCGCAAATAATGCAACAAAACAGGAGTTTGTAAGCGGATTGGTTGTTGATAAAAGTGGTGTGCAGTCCAATAATATAAATGCTGGTGTGTTTTTAACCTGGACTTTATTTGATGGATTTAAAATGTTCGCTTCGCATAAAAAATTACAGGAACTTGAATTGATGGGAACTTTGTCATCAAAAATTTTGATAGAAAATACTTTGTCGCAAATCATTGTGAATTATTATAATGTAGTTCGACAAAAACAATTAATCAAAGGATTATCTGAGAATATAAAAATATCAGAAGAGCGATTAAAGATTGCTGAAATGAAATTTAATATTGGCTCAGGTTCAAAGTTGGATGTTTTACAGGCAAAAGTGGATATGAATGCTCAAACATCTAATCTATATCGAAATAAAACAATTTTATCGGAGTTGAAAATGAATTTGAACCAAATACTTGCAAGGAGCCCGGATTTAGAATTTGATGTTTCAGAATCTATTCCTGTTGAATTTCAATTGAAGTACGAAGAGTTAAAAACAGAAATGCAAAATACAAATACTGATTTACTTTTTGCACAGCGGAATGTGGCATTGTCTAATCAATTACTTAGAGAATCAAAATCACAATTATTTCCAAAGCTAAATTTGAATGCTAACTATTTATTTTCGCGCTCCGAAAATCAGGCAGGTTTTTCGTTGTTGAATCAAAACTTAGGGTTGAACCTGGGTCTTACTGCTAGCTGGACTATTTTTAATGGTTTGAATACAAACAATCTGATCAAGAATGCACATTTGCAAATGGAGAATGCCGATTTTGAATACAAAAGCACCAAACTTAAAATAGAACATTCATTAATGGTTTCATATAAAAAATATCAGGACGATCAGAAAATACTTGCTTTAGAAGAAGAAAATGTGGTGCTTGTAAAAGAAGCAGTAAATATAGCTTTGGAACGATTCAGAATAGGAGCAAGTAATTCTCTTGAGTTAAAAGAAATTCAGAAAAGTTATGATGATTCATTGACTCGTTTGGCAGAAGCACGTTTCAATGCCAAGGTTTCAGAAACGCAATTGATGAAACTGAATGGTAAGCTAATCAGATAATTATTTAGCTATTTCAACGAATTAAAATTTAATTCTTGCCTCAGCTTCTAAACTTTTACCAGGTTCAAAGTGGACAAATACCACTGACTACATCAGCACCTACTCAAAAGGCGGGGCTTCGTATTCCAAAGTAAACTTGTATTTAATCAAACATCAGTTTTTCAAATTAAGTTGTGGTAACAGTCCCGCCCATAGCAAATCTGCAAAACGTCAGGATGTGAAAAAACCCATTTTGGAAAATTTTGCCAGCCGAAACAATTCCGTAACGGTAACGATATACGATTTGTGGCGCTTTTATCTCTCTGATATATAAGGCCAACAATTCCTCTTTCAAATTTCAATTTTACGAAATGATTTTACGAACAAAAGCATCGATAAAGCGTACAATATTTTCAGTATCGATGTTGCAATCTAAACTTTATATTTCCATTTGATGCCGGCAGCCCTCAGGCATGGAATATATATTCATTTTTTTTGCTAGGGTATGTCAGCAGTGTCGTTGTAATTTTTATTTTTACCTCATGTTAATAACTTGCAGCTGTTGAGGAAATGGTTTTTTCACAGGCTGACGTTATAGGGCATTTTAAAGACAATACTAACCATAAAAATAGACACTATGAAACGACTAAAATTTATTTCGACAATTATCATTTTGACGAGCTTGTTTGCTTGTGAGCCTCCAGTAACTTTTAACGAACCACAACCGACCGACACAGACAATTTATCAAAATTTCCAGACCGCTTGCAAGGACAATATTTAAGCCTTGCCGACAATTCAACGTTACTTATTGGTGACAAGTTAATTCAAAGAATATACGACTTTGACCAAAAAATTCATCTCTCACAACTTGACAGTAATTCACGACTTTCGGGTGATACGATTATTAACCTAACGAACAATACAAGAGAAGTTGTAAAACGTGACGGTGACAGCTTAATGACTCACATTCATTACATCGACACATTGTTTCTAATGGACTATGACAATGTTGTAAGGAAGTTTAAAGACTATTATTTTTTAAACAAACGCTACGACAAAGAAAGTTGGGAAGTAAAGAAAATTCAATTATCAAAAGGACAACTTGTAGTTAGCGGTATTTCGACCAAACAAGACATAGAAAATTTAAAGACAATAACCGAATCAACGATGGACACAGTTGCACCTTATAAGTTTGCAACGACAAAAAAACAGTTTAAAGAATTTATAAAAAATGACGGATTTAGCGACAGCGAAACATTTGTTAGACAGAAGAAAAACGCACTATAGCAGCACCTGCAAGAAATTGGCGGTTCAGTGCCAGGCAGACAGTTTTGTGGTAGCCGAAAGTTTTGTGCTCCTCATCAACATTTGTGGTGAAAAGCCCGCCCATCGCAAATCTGCAAAACCGTTACAGGCAAGCGTAGCGACACTGCCAACCTTCAACATATCGACCTAAATTGACAATTTTAAACCAAATAAAATGGACACAATAAAAAAAGTAGAAGACAGATTTAAAGGGTTCTTGGAATCTGCACCTGACGCAATTGTTATTGTTGACAATGAAGGGAAAATTCAAATTGTGAATTTTCAAGCGGAACAACTATTTGGTTACACCCGTGACGAAATAATAGGAAAAGAAGTTGAAGTATTAATGCCATCCCAATTTAAAAATGTTCATCAAGTCCACAGACAAAATTTTACTGCAGAGACAAAAGCAAGAACAATGGGTAAAGGAATGGAACTATTCGGCCAACATAAAGACGGAAAAGTATTTCCTGTTGCTATAAGCATAGGTAGACTGGAAACAGAAGAAGGCTCTTTAATTGCTGCTACCATTCGGGATGTTAGTTATGAGAAGAAAATTGAAAAGGCATTAATACAAGCAAAAGAAAGTGCTGAAAAAGCCAGGCAAATTGCAGAAGATTCAATGCAGCTAAAACAGCAATTCCTATCTAATATGAGCCACGAAATTCGTACGCCTATGACTGCCATTATAGGTTTTTCCAAAGTGGTTTTGAAAACAGATTTAACCGAAAAACAAAAAGAATATATTACAGCAATTAAAACAAGTAGTGATGCTTTGCTTGTGCTTATAAACGACATACTTGATATTGCCAAAGTGGACGCAGGGAAAATGACTTTTGACCTTTTGCCATTTAATTTAATTTAAAAGCATCTATATCAATAATGCTCCACCTATTTGATATTAAATTTCAAGAAAAGGACCTAAAACTGGTTACTAACTTTGACAATGCAATTCCTGAAATATTGTTAGGCGATTCGGTTCGTTTAAATCAAATTATGTTGAACTTGGTAAGCAATGCTATTAAGTTTACAATCGAAGGAGAAATAACTGTAAGTGTTAAATTAATAAATGAAGATGCCGATAATGTAACTATTGAATTTGCTGTTTCCGACACAGGTATAGGAATTCCTGAAAATATGATTGCTACCATTTTTGAAAACTTTGAACAAGCAACAACAAGCACAGCAAGACTTTTTGGAGGAACAGGCTTAGGACTTGCCATTGTTAAGAAGTTGGTTGAAAAACAAGGTGGAACTATTAGTGTGAAAAGTAAAATCAACGAAGGCTCAACTTTTAGCTTTGCTTTAAGTTTTCAGAAAGTAAAACCACAACCACTATCAATAATAGGAATTACAGAAGTTGAAATTGACACATCAATTAAAAATTTGAAAGTATTGGTAGTAGAAGATGTTGCCTTAAATCAACTATTAATGAAAATAATTTTAGATGATTTCGGTTTTGAACGTGATATAGCAAATAATGGGAAAGAAGCGATAGAAAAATTACAATCAAAATCATTTGACATAGTATTAATGGACTTACAAATGCCAGAAATGAATGGATTTGAAGCTACCGAAACAATTCGCAAAAAACTAAATTCTAACATTCCAATAATTGCGTTGACAGCAGACGTAACTGAAAATGATCTAGCAAAATGCAAAGCAGTTGGTATGAATGACCACATTGCAAAACCAATTGACGAGAAACAGCTTTACAATAAAATAGTGGAGTTAGTAAAAAAATGACAGCAATAAATAGACGAACTAAAACGCCCGCCTATAACAGCACCTACCTAAAAGGCGGGTTTTCGTTTTCCAAAGTCAGTTTTGTGGTTAATCAAACATTGGTTCTTCGCATCAATGTTTTTGGTGATAGTCGCCAACTTCTTGTAGCTGCAAACCATTAAGGATGTGAACAAACTGATTCTTGGAAATCATGAGCGCCAAAAAACATTTATAACCATGTCTGTATACGATTTAGTGCGATTTTGTTACAGTTTTATATAGGCTCCTACCCTACTCTAAAAATTAGCGAAAAAAATCCACCTTATATCTTTTGTCTTGTGCAATGTGGTTCATGCAAAATATTTCTTTCAAAAATACTGCACAACAATTGTTATGTATTTTATCTTGTCACTGTTTAGCAATGAGCAACTTTATGCATTGGTTTTTCCAAATTTTTCACATGCTGTTCTTCTCGATTTTTTCTATAAAAAAAATGGCCCTAAAGGGAGCCAGTCCGTTGTAACGAAACCTGCGTGGAGGCGCCCTTTAGGGCTACGGGTGAGCGCAGGCAATTGGATTTAATTCCTTAACTTAATGACATTGTCCTAAAGGGAGCCAGTCCGTTGTAACGAACCCTGCGTGGAGGCGCCCTTTAGGGCTACGGGTGAGCGCAGGCAATTGGATTTAATTCCTTAACTTAATGACATTGTCCTAAAGGCTTCTTATTAAATTCGTGAAATATTTGAGATTAATTCAAATAAATAACGGTTCTTAGAATTCTAAAAATCATCCTAAAACCAAAAGTACATTTATGAAATATACATTTATTATTCTCGGAATACTGGTCGCACAAAATATTTTTGCACAGATTGACACGGTAAAGAATTTAACTTTTAGCGCCTATGGCGAATTGTATTACAGCTACGATTTTTCGAATCCACAAAACCACGAAAACCAAATTTTATTTATAATCACAAAAGGCACAATGAGCTAAATGCAAATTTGCTTTTAGCGAAAGCCAACTTACTAAATGAAAAATACAGAGCAAATGTTGGTTTAATGGCAGGCAATTATGCCCAATACAATTTAAGTTCAGAACCCACCTGGGCACAATTTATTTATGAAGCTAATATTGGAATAAAGTTATCGAACAAAAAAAATATTTGGTTAGATGCAGGAATACTGCCATCGCACATTGGTTCGGAAAGCGCAATAAGTGCCGACTGTTGGACCTTGACACGGAGCATGGTTGCTGAAAACTCGCCATATTATGAAACTGGGCTAAAAGTATCTTACACATCAAAAAACGAAAAGCTTTTGTTGTCTGGTTTGTTTTTAAATGGTTGGCAAAAAATACGCAAGCCTGATTATTATCAATATCCTTCATTTGGTACACAAGTAAATTACAAGCCGACAAAAAACTCGCATTAAACTATAGTACTTTTTTAGGCACCGATAAACCTGATAGTTTAAAACTATTAAGACACTATCATAATTTCTATTTGCAATTTGAACCGACTTCAAAATTTGGAATATTAGCAGGATTTGATGCAGGGTTTGAAAATAACAACTCGAAATATAATCAGCAATTGGTATTCACCTGTTGTTATTATTAAACTGAAAATAAGCACCAAATCAACCATAGCAATTAGAGGAGAATATTACAACGACACCGATGAAGTAATGATAGCAACAGGAACTAGAAATGGCTTCCAAACATTTGGGCTTTCTTCAAATATAGATTTCGATATAAACGACAATTTGAAAATACGAATTGAAGGAAAAATGCTTAACTCGAAAGATAAAATATTTACAAGCAATACAAAGAATAAAAACTATTCAGCAACCACAAATTTGACAATTAGATTATGACGTACAGTAGCAAAACCTATTTTTAAAAATTAGGCTCGCCAAAACCTGGCTCTAGCCATAGCTGTATACGATTTAGGGTGATTTTAACATTGCTCTTTATAGACTCCTACCCTACTCTGGAGAATGAGTGAAAATAATCTTCCGGATGATTTTGGATTGAGCAATGTGACACATCCAAAATATTTATTTCCAAATGCATCGCACACGTTGTTCTGTTTTCTATTTTTACAACAGGTTGTTCATCTGCTGTCGAGCAAATCTTTTCCAGAGGCTCACCATAGAGGTAAGCGTAAAAGAATAGATAACTGCGAATTAATATTTAGCAAAAATGATATACAAACTAAATTATTTAACAATAAACTCTATGTATAAATTAACTTTTGGTGGACTTCTATTATTAATTATTTCTTGCGACAGCAGTACTATAAAAGAAAATAAAATGAACGAATCAACAGCAGTTGTAAGCAAAATAAGGCAAATGGAATGGGTTATTGGAAAGTGGGAGAATATATCAGCAGCAGGAAGTTTGTATGAAATCGGACAAAAACAAATGATACTGTTTATTCGGGCAGAAGTTTTATGATAGCGAATAATGATACTGCTTTTTCGGAAAGGATATCACTGGAACTGAAGAAAAATGAATTGTTTTATATTCCAACAGTAAGCGACCAAAACAATGCGCAACCAATAAATTTTAAATTTGTTTCAAGTGAAAACAACGAAATAATTTTTGAAAATAAGGAGCATGATTTTCCGCAACGAATAATTTATACAAATCCTAAACCTGATTCGTTATACGCCAGAGTAGAAGGAAACGATAATGGCAAATTCAGAAAAGAAGAATTTTTTATGCAAAGAAGCAGACAACAATAGAAAGAGCGCCTAACCACTATCATCGGTGTGGGAATAAGGCGGATGAAGTGCTTCTATGATATGAAGAAATCTTTTGTGATGCATTGTTCAGCATTTGGAATTCAATTAAACTTTCGCAAAATCCCCAATAAACGCCTAAAACCAGTCAATGAAAAATATTTTTTATTATTTTTTCCTGCCGAAACGGTTCATTAACAATAACTTTATACGATTTACTTCTTCTAAGTGTAACTATGTGCTACAAATTCATTCTTTTTATCAAAGCGAGTTTATCGAGCCATTAAAATATTTTTTACATTTACCATCATAATTTACGTGTAGCTTGGGCAATTACTTTTTCAAAGTCACGAGTTATTCAAAATAGTATATGACCAGATGTGAAAAATTATTTGCGTGTTTCTTGTCTTGCTTTTTTAATCTTAGTGTATATAGTCAAGATTTAAAAAAAGCAACGGTTGACTATTTTACTGGCAACCATTATTATTTTGACAACACCCTTATATCAAATGAAAAAATAAAATCGTTGGAGAAGCACCAATACAATTACAATTACGACACAGTAACTTATGACTTCTTGTTAGAAAAGCATCTATTCAACAAAAACGGTAATCCTGAATACGTTTTAACAAAACCAATTGGATCAGAAAAACGTGAAGTCTATTTTGAATATGATACCGATGGAAATTTAATAAAAGAAGAAACCCATGGAATATCACCACAACTGAATTACAAAATAATTGAATCTTTCGAATGGTCTTATAATCAAGGCATCTTGCTAAGACAAAGAAGATATATAATGACTGATGAAATCCCGGTAGAAAAAGGTGCTTATGGTTTTCAGGAGAAAATATTTCTATTTAGTAATGATACTATCTTATATAACTACACTGACACTTTCATTCAACTTATAAGCAATAATGTAGAACAATGTAAAGATATATCGGTAAGCTTATACCCGCCCAGCTTTAAGAGTGTAATAAACACAACATTAAAATTTCATTCGAACAACAAACTATATTCTAAAACAGTGAAGCGCGATACTATAATTCAATCAAACATTTATGATATATGCGGCAAAGAAATATCCGAAAAAAAACCAAATAGTAGATGCTTAAAGTTATTAGAAAACAAAACCCAATGTTTGCCACGGGAAACAATTCGAATTTGTAATGAATCAGATACAGTAACTTTAAACAATCAATTAGTCTATTTTATCAGGAATGAAGGTAGCTACTTTCAACACGATTCAGGACCTGGTTCCGTCATTACCAATAGAGGCATTTCATATTACAACTCAGACTTCAAAATAATACAGTCAATTGATACGACAACATATAGCCGAGGCAGTATGGGTGGTACAAATCAATTCTCGGCAACTAAAACTGTAAGAATAAATACTTATGAATATTTTGCAAATGGATTATTAAAAAAAATAATCGGAAAAAATGAAAATGGAAAATTAATTGATGTTGTTGAGTTCAAAATAGAGTATTATGAATAATGCCATTCATAACAGAAGATACAGGAATGAATTGTTAGCTTGATGAATGTAACTTTGCGCTTCTTATTAAGTTAAGTTGTGGTATCACAATTTTAAGTTTCGAAATCACTAACTTCTGAAAACCGCAATCTATAATTGGAAATGTTAAACGACAGCACATTAATTATAGTTTTTAAAGGCAATCACAGACTATGTATTACTATACCTGAAACAGACTTTAACGAGGATTTAAAATGTAAATCTCCGCCAAAGACTTTCACCTGCGGCTGGCCACTAATAATTTTCGAAAATGAATATCACGAATGCAACAATAAAAAAATATAAATAACAATTTCAAAATGAAATATGAAACTTAAACCTACATTTCTATTTGCTGCCACAGCAGTTCTTATAATACTATCAGGTGTTTTGACGAAAAGCAAAACTATTGACATAAACTTTCACGATACTTACTTTATTATCAGTTATTTAAATATTGCAATCCTATTCAGTTTATTGACAGGCTTATTCGCAATGATCTACTTTGGACTGGAAAAAATTAACAGGCCTATTAAATTACAAACAGGATTTTTTCATTTTGGGCTTTTAATTACAGCACTTTTAGTGTTTATTGTTTCTATAAACTCTCTAACAACAACTAACTTTAATGCGAGCAATATTAACGGCTTAACAGCATTAATGAGTATAGGAATAATTTTACTTTTGACGAGCACAATAATTTTCTTTTATGGTATAATAAAAGCGATAATCAAATCGCTTTAACCCTGATATCAGGTGAAATAAAATAACAAAAGTAAATTGAAAGTAATAAAAACGCTTGCTCATTTTTTACTATTCTGTTTGCTAACTTTAATTACACAAGTTGGCGGCATTGCATATTTAGTATCATTTCTGACACACGAATTTATTAACTCCAAAACTTCTAAGTTGGGCATTCAGCGTGCATTGAAAGTGGTTGTATTTTTATTGATTTATTCCATTTCGAGTTTTGTAATTGTTCCACCATTAGCAAAAATATTTGGGCGTGTGCCCTTACCATTTACAGAGACAAACAACTTACAACCGTTGAATATTATTACTTGTTTGCTGAACCGCAATTATGTGCGGTCGGCATTAAAAGAAGCCGCGTTCGAAGCAGCAAATAAAATGAATACAGTTTATCCGGGTACCATTGTCAATTACCTCGATGCCAACTTTCCCTTCTATGATGGGTTTCCATTGTTTCCACATTTAAGTCATAGCGATGGCAAAAAGCTTGATTTATCATTTTGCTATACAGATACTAAAACACAAGAATCAACAAACTTATGCCCATCAATTATTGGTTATGGCATTTGCGAAGAGCCATTACCGGGCGAAATAAATACACCAAATTATTGCGGGCAAAAAGGATATTGGCAATACAGTTTTTTGAAAAAAATAATACCTCAAAGCAATCATAAAAATTTCGCCCTCGACAAAACAAAAACAAAGGACTTAGTAAATGCCTTCGCAACAAATAGTGTAATTGGAAAAATATTTATTGAACCACATTTAAAAACCCGATTAAAACTCACTAATGAAAAAATAAGATTTCATGGCTGTCAGGCTGTTCGCCACGATGATCATATTCATGTTCAATTGAAATAATCTTGCTTCGCTTTTTTAACCAGTCGGAATCGTCACTTTAATTTTGATAGCAAAAAAATTTCAATGAATGGTTATATAAGATAATAAAATACAATGCAAAAAAAAAGATAATTCGACATGACAATAATAAAATACATTTTCTACCTTTACAGTTCACAATTCTTAATACATATAAATTCGAAAATAATTTTAAATCTAATAAATTAAATTATGAAATATAATATTGGAACAAAAGAAAAGCCAATGGCATTAAAAACGCCACCATTAACATCGGAGTATACGATGCATGTTGACGAAAAAGATGGCAAAGAAGTATTGGTATGTACTGTAGGTAAAACGGTGCTACTTTATAACATGAACTGCCTCAGCGATTTGCATGCTATGTTAAAGAAGCATGGCGACTGGATGGAACTTGGCAGTGCCGATGAACAGAAACCCGCCAAAGAAGGCACTGTTGAAGCATGGGGCCGTTCCGAAAAAAACCCTGCCGGAGGATGGTATGGCTTAAAAAAAGGTCTGCGTGGCAGATTTGGAATGTACATTCCGCCACTGATGGAAGCTTTAGGTCTTGCCGAAGTTACTCATGATGCAAAAGGCAATAAGATGCGTGCAAAATAACAACGCAAAAATATATCTGATAAAATTTATTTTCTGACAAGATATCCAATAGCGCAAAAAATATTGTTTTTGTTCGGATAAATATACACTAAACCAATTATGAAAATAATCATCACATTATTGAGTTTATTGAATGGAGGATATATGTTGATAGATGGCATATATGTTATCATAAATGGAAAATATATTGGCCCACAAAAACCGGGACCATGGGCAAATATATTTTATAAATTAAATATTGATGTTTACAAACTCGGCCCTATGTTTATTTTGTTTGGAATTGCCTGGTTTGCTTTTCTTTTTGCTTTGTGGACAAACAATACAAAAGCTTACATAATGGGCATGGCTATTTCAGTTCTTACTTTGTGGTACCTTCCAGTTGGTACCGTTATTTCTATCATTGTAATGGCACTTTTATTTTTTATGTTAAAATAGAAATGTTGAAATCGATTTTTTTATTGCGAACCATAGTTGTTTTACAATAACATTCTGCTGTAAGTAAATAGCATAATAATAAGTAAGCAGCATCTTCAACAGAATGCGGAATATTAGTTTAAAATAAACTACATATTCATTATCCTATTTTTAATGTTAAAGCCAATAAAACATCAAAGTTTATAAGATAAACATGTATCATCGAAATTATACCGAAACAACTTAAGTTTTGCAAAAACAAGCTATTGTAGGTGTTCGGCATAACTAAGAGTACCTTATATTTTCATTCGAAAATCTAACTACTCTTAGTATAAATGATTTGTTTACATTTGCACTCCAATAATAAAAAGGGTCGATTTGAAAATAATTCACATAATGAGCATTGCCGCATGCCTGGGTGTTTTGCAGAGTTGCAATATTATCAATCCCGAAGAGTCTGTGCCGGCATATATCTCTATCGACAAATTAACGCTACAAGCCGATTATACAACACAGGGCTCCTCTTCGAGTGCCTTTAGTGATGCTTGGCTTTATGTTGACAATCAATCCATTGGAGGTTTCGAAATGCCAACCATAGTACCTGTGATTGCAGACGAGGGCAACCACCTCATAAATATTGCTGCCGGAGTAAAAGCAAGTGGCTTCGAAAACATTCGTTCGTTGCTGGCATTGTTCACATTTTACGATACCACTGTTTATTTAAAACCTGGAGTGGTAAGCTATTTTTCACCGGTATTGAAATATAAGGACGCGGCAAAGTTCGATTACATTGAAGATTTTGACGATGGTGGGATTGAATTTATAAAATATAACAACAGCAGCGACACCACTTTTTATGCAACAAATGCCAATCCATTCGAGGGCGATTATTCGGCAATTGCCTGGTTGGATAATACCCGAAAAAGCATGGCGGTGGTGAGCAAAGATGCTTATGTGATTGACAAAAACCGTCTCAATATTATAGAAGTAAATTATAAATGCAGTACTTCGTTTAATATAGGAGTATCGAAAATATATTTGGCGGCACAAGCGAGCCTATACCTTTTCTTACACTATACCCTACTTCGGTGTGGAAAAAAATCTATATCGATTTATCGCCAATAATTGGTGCCAATGTAAATTTCAATGCCATCAATTACAAACTTTATATAAGTGCTTTTCTCGATGCCGACAAAACAAGTGGCGATATTCAGATTGACAATTTAAAACTGGTGCATTTGTAATGGTCGTTTCTCGAAGAATACTTACAATAAAATATATCCTTGCCGATTTTGTTGCTGCGCTTGCTGCATGGGGTTTGTTTTACAGCTACCGCAAGTTATACATTGAGTCGTCAAAATTTGGACATTCTATTGCCATTAATGTTGATGCAAAATTTATTGTTGGCTTACTTATCATTCCTTTATTTTGGGTTGCTATATATGCATTGGTTGGCAGTTACAGCAATGTAATGCGCAGATCGCGCCTGCGCGAATTAGGGCAAACAGCATACCTGTCGGTAATAGGAGTGCTGATATTATTTTTTACTCTTTTGCTCGATGATACAATAGTCAATTACAAAAGTTATTATTCTACATTTTTTACTTTGCTGTGTTTACATTTTATTTTTACAGCAACATTGCGTCTTATTTTATCAACCGGTGTAGCACATCGCATACGCAATCGTCAATTGGGTTTCGATACTTTGATGGTAGGGAGCAATCAAAATGCCGTAAACCTTTTCAACGAGTTTGAAAGTGCCAAACAGAGCTATGGAAATTTTTTCAAAGGCTTTGTGCATGTGGATGATAGCAATGGAAAATTTTTTAAAAACTCACTGCCCCATCTTGGCGGTGTAAATGATTTACGTGAGATAATAAAGGAACATAAAATTGAAGAAGTAATTATTGCCATAGAATCGAACGAGCATGAGAAAGTAGGGAAAATAATTAATGAACTTGAAGACACCAACGTGGTGATAAAAATTATTCCCGATATGTACGACATACTTACCGGTACGGTAAAAATGAACGCCATATTCGGAGCTTTACTCATCGAAATCAATCCTTATCTGATGCCGGTGTGGCAACAAAGTTTTAAACGGTTGTTCGACATTGTTCTTTCATTTATTACGCTCATCATTCTTTCTCCGGTTTATTTAATACTAAGCATACTTGTAAAAACAACTTCGCATGGGCCAATATTTTTTTCGCAGGAACGCATTGGCTTACATGGCAATCCATTTATCATTTATAAATTTCGTACAATGTATCAAGATGCAGAACATCAGGGACCGCAATTGTCGAAAGAAAATGATACTCGAATTACAAAACTTGGCAAGTGGATGCGTAAAATTCGGCTGGACGAAATACCACAATTTTTTAATGTACTCATGGGCGATATGAGTCTTGTTGGCCCAAGGCCGGAGCGGCAATTTTATATCGACCAGATAATGTTGCGTGCCCCACATTACAGGCATCTACAAAAAGTGCGACCCGGTATTACATCGTGGGGGCAAGTAAAGTTTGGCTATGCCGAAAACGTGGAGCAAATGATAGAACGCCTAAAGTACGATATCATCTATATCGAAAATATGTCCATTGCCCTTGATATTAAAATAATGTTTTACACCCTAAAAACTATTGTAGAAGGACGAGGTAAATAGTTTTTTATAACAATACTTCAGCACTAATACTCCCATAAATATTTTTCAACTAACTTTTTTCTTTTTGAAATAATTTGCAATTGATTTGTTTTACAAAAATTGTTTTGTGGTGATATCTTATCATGCCTTTAGCTGTTTTTAAATATTTGATTGTTATACAAATTGCGAATTTCAGGGCTTTGGCGCAATGTCTTTAAATAAACCCTTTTGCAATAAAAATTCTATAAACCGTAGTTTAGTTAATCGCTATTTTGAAATAAACTTGCCATTATAAAAAACGCTAAAACAAAAAAGATGATTTCAACTTATAGATGTCCCGTAGGGCATACACGTCAACTTAAGGAATACTTAGCTCGTTATTTTTTTTAAGAGGCATAGGTTTACTTGTCCTCGGCTCAATTTTCTTTACTCGTTGTAGCACAAATGTGTTCTTATCTTCGATAACCCATTCCATATCTTCACCTTTTTCTATTTTACTTGCCTCTGCTACTTTGCAGCTGGAAAGTTGACATAGAATGATTTTGTAGCACCTCTATCTACTCGTTGTATTTTTACTTTATAACCCATTTCATATTTTATTTTGTGCAAAAGTAGTGTATATATTATAATAGTATATATACTATTTTTATGTTTTATTCCATACCTTTGATTTTATGGATAAATACATTAATTTTTTACATGATCTTGGGTTCCGATCGAACCAAACTCAATAGCTTGGCTATCGAGAATAAATTCATTGAACGAATCAGAAAGCTAGATGGGTTAGACTATCTTTTTGGTTCTGCTACATAACGTAACAAAGGAGGTTGTTAGTTTTAATACTATGGCCAGCACATTTGTAGATGATATCGATAAGTGTGTTACCAAGCAAGCCTTGCACAAGGCCATGAGTAAAGAATTTTTTTATCGTATTCATTGATAAAATTTTCAACGAGCTACTTCAAACAAAACTTGGAATTGCAAATAGCAAACTCAAATCTAAATTCAGGCGAATCGTAATTCAAGATAGCTCCATCATTAAACTCCCACAAAGACTTTATGAGTTTTTCAGGAGTTAAAAAATAATTTCTCACAAGTAGCCAATGCAAGAGTGCAAGTTGCTTTAGATATTCTAACAAATACTTTCACCCTTTTTCAATCGACTCTTATTCTATAAATGATAAATCTGCTGCACATAAATTGCAAATCAATAATGGAGATCTTATTATTAGAGACAGAGGCTATTGCACCATTGCAGAAATGTTGCGTATCCTCGCCCATAAGGCCGGATTTTATTTACAGGTATTATCATGTTTTTAAATATTATAACGTTAACACTGGGAAGGTAATTGATGTATATAAACTTGTAAAGAATAAAAAGAAACTAAAGGCAAAGTTAGAATTGGAAGCCTGATGGTGTAATTGTAACATTGTGTGCCGACAAAGTAAGTGATGCTATTGCAAATGAAAGAAGACGTCAATTAAAAAAGTCTAGTAGTGGCACACCTAGTAATGTGTTATTACAACTGCTCTCTTGGTCAATCTACTTTACATCTATTGATGATGATGAAATAACAAGCGAAGATATTTTTTTCATTATATAAATTGAGATGGCGAATAGAAATAATTTTAAATCCATGAAAAGCCACCTTAACTTCGATAATATACACGATGTTTCCGAAAATCAACTCAAATTTATTCTCAAAGGTAAAATGATATGGCTATTGGTCGTTACTCAATTTATCTACGAAGTAATTAGCAAAGTAGTATTTAAAAAAAACAGGCAAAGCCATTAGCCTACTTAAGCTTGTAAGGTATTTAAAAGACAATGTAAATGTAATGGCTGAAATAATGGCTTTAATAAAAGAAAAATATTTGATGCCTCTGATACTATTGACATCCTAACCAAATATTGTTGTTATGATACAAGGTATGATAGGAAAACCATCACGAGCAAATGAATGATTCGAGCTAAAGTTGACGCGTATGCCCGTAGGGACCTACAGCTTAGTAACTTAAGGAACGACCTCCTGGTTTTTGTCCTGTAAGGACTATCAATGACGGTAATAGAGAGAGCAGTTGCAAAATGGGTAGTTACTACGTAACAAAATACAGCTGGCTTTTGACTTTTACCATGCGGTAATCCTCGGGATAGAAACCAATTCTCTTGACTTTATAGCATTTGGGTTTTTCTCCGATTATTTTCAACCAATTTTATCAACCAAAATTTTATTCACTAATCAATTTCAAAATCATTATTGCTTTTTAAAATTGAAATCGACTTTGTAAAAATTTGGGTAACAAGTGTTCATTTATTTTATAAAATTAAATGTTATTTCATGCCTTAATACACGCCTCGTTACATTCCTCTATAAAACCCATCCTACAACTCAACAACCAAATTCAACTTAACTCACGATTTTGATGCAATATACATTGTTGCCCACAAGTACTATTGCAGCATAAACAAAACAAGATGAAAAAAATACTCTTTATGGCATTGATGATTTGTTACCACATTTGTAACATCACAAGCATGGTCGCAAAACCAAACGCAAACAATCAAAGGGATTGTGATTGACAAGGCATCGATGGTTTCTATACCCATTGTAAATATTGTAATAGTGGGTTCCACACCACTTAAAGGCGCTAATACCGATATGGATGGACGTTTTAAACTTACTCAGGTGCAGCCCGGGTCGTTACGATTTAAAGTAACTTACATCGGTTATAAAGAAGTGCTAATACCCAACGTTGTTGTTACTCCCGGTAAAGAAGTGGTAATGGAAATTTAACTGAAGAAAATGTTAGTACATTGGAAAAGGAAGTGAAGTTTCGGACTAAGAGAAAAACGAAACCACAATGGAACTTACCACACAAGCGGGCGTTCTTTTCAATGGAAGAAGTAAACCGTTATGCCGGTGGGCGTTCGGATCCTCAAGTGGTTGTGGCAAATTTTGCGGGAGTTAGTTCACCCGATGATTCGCGAAACGACATTGTTATGCGTAGAAATTCACCAACGGAGTATTACGGCGTATAGAAGGGTTAATATTCCAAACCCAAAATCACTTTCCTATGGAACGCCGGTGGGGCTGTAATGCTATTAAACACCAACGTTATGAAAAATTCAGATTTTTCACTTCTGCTATTTCCAGCCGAATATGGTAATGCAAACGCAGGTGTTTTCGATTTAGGATTTCGAAATGGTAATGCTGAAAAAGAGAACACACCATTCAATTGGCGCCCTCACAGGTATTGAAGCTATGACAGAAGGTCCGATTAATAAAAGAAAGGGTCGTCTTATTTAATGGCTTACCGCTATTCGTTCACTGGCCTTGCTCAGAAAATTGGAATTCCTATTGGCACAACGGCCACCTTTTATCAGGATATTTCTTTCAAAATTAATGGGCGAATACTAAGACGGGTCAGTTTACTTTATTTGGTTTGGCAGGAAAAGTAAAATCGAGTTTTTGCAGACAAAACCGATAGCACCGATTTATTTGCCGACCTGGACCGGGGACAGTTACTTTACAAGCGATGTAGGTTTAGCGGGAGTAAAACATTTTATACGTGTAGGCGAAAAATCTTATTCAACACCGTATTTAGGAGGTTCATATGCAGCCTCAAATTTCAATCTCATCTGTAGATGCGCAGAACAGAGAATATTGTGCGTGTGACGAAAATAAAAACAACACAAATTCATTCTCATAAATTCATCTTTCAATTCAAATTCAATTCCCATTTATTTGTAAAAGCAGGAGTTATTGACAGTTGAAATATGAATTTATTTTGTCGCTTAAAGAAATAGAGAATTCCAATGGAACCAAAATTGGGATTACAATGATAACACATCTTAATTCAAGGTTATGCGCATGCAAAATATAATTTTAACGACAAAATTAACCTTTAACCTTTTGGATTGCATAGTCAAATTTCCTACTTTGAATAATTCATTTCGATTGAGCCACGTGCGGGATTAAATACCAGCTAAATTCAAAAATACTATTAGCTAGGTTATGGAACTGCACAGTCAAATGCAGCCTACCGATGTTTATTTTTTCGCGATTGAAAGCCGATGGAACGTATGATTTATCAAATAAAATCTTGATTTTACCAGAAGTCATCATTTGTTTTAGGTTACGATGTATTGCCTGTAAAAATTAGAGCATGAAAATAGAAGCGTATTATCAGTATTTTTCGAATGTTCCTGTGCAGATATTCAAGCAGCTTTTCCATGCTAAAGCTCGGTGCCCAAGTTTCAATCCAAATGAAGAGGGTATTTGAAAAACAGTGGTACAGGTACAATTATGGTTAGTTAACAATAGAGAAGTTTTTTTAGCAAGGATATTATGGTTTACTAACTGGAACTATTTACAAATCAAAATATAAAACGTAGTGATATTAAGAACGCAATACTGCATTCAACGGAAAATATGTTTATAATGCGCTTATTGGAAAGGAGAGTTTAAATTGGGAAAAAGAAAAACGCAATTCATTTACCATCGATGTAAAAATGACACAAGCCGGAGGAAGGCATTATACTCCTGTTGATTTAGCGCATCGCAAGCGCATTCGAACAAGTGTTGATGGGCGATGAGTTTGCCTTTTCGAAACGTAACAGCGATTTTTTTCGCCTCGATATTAAAACAGGTATAACCATCAAGAGCAAGAAACGTAAATTATCGCAAGGATTATTTTTCGATATTCAGAATATAACAAACAATAAAAATGTTTTTGCCGAGCGATATAATCCTGTCAACAATCAAATAAACACCGCATATCAAATAGGGTTTTTTCCAAACTTTTCTTATAAAATACAATTTTAAAAATACAGATTGTGAAAAAAATTCTCATCATAAACGGACATCCCAATGTGGATAGTTTTAATTTCGCTCTTGCAAAGAAATATAAAGAAGGGGCAAAGGAAGCAGGTGCAGAAATCAGGGAAATTGTAATCAAAAATTTGGAGTTTTCGTTATCATTAAAATATGGATATCAAATGCGCACCGAACTTGAACCATGCCCCGTAGAAGCGCAACAGCAAATACTTTAGGTCAACCATTTAGTTTGGATTCATCCGGGTGGTGGGGCGGCTTGCCGGCAATAATGAAAGGGTTTATCGATCGCGTTTTTTCTGCCGGGGTTTTAAGTACCGCGAAAATTCGGTTTGGTGGGATAAATTATTAAGCGGCAAAACGGCAACAATCATCACCACCCTCGATCAAAAGGGTTGGTACTACAAAGTTAGCTTAGGGCAGACCAAGCATCAACCAATTAAAAAATCTACACTGGAATTTTTTGGGAATAAACCGGTAAAAGTTTTTACCATTGGGTCAATAAGAAATTCTACCTTAGATGCCCAGAAAATAAATGGCTAAAGGAAGTAGCCGGAATTGGAACGAAAGAAGCAAATTCTCATTCATCATTTTAAGGATTTAAACATTGCGGAAAAATAAAAAACGTTTTATGTACACGATAGTAACAGGGATTTTAATATCGCTGTTACTTCATGCTATTATTCCCAATTTGAAAATGATCATCCTCGAGTATATGATTTCTTAATATCCATTATCATCACAATTTTAGTGTGGGAAGGCATCTCCGGATTGATGATATGCTAAATAAAAACTACCTTGGGTAATCATCCGGCAAACGAATATTGGTAACACTTGCCCGCTAAGCCTTGTGTTTAGTGCCTTTGCCATTTATATACCAATGCTTGTTTTTAATACCTATGTATGCGAAAATGTCGAAGTGCACCAGAAGTGAAATTTGCTATCGTCAATTGCAATAGGAGTACTTATTTCATTTATGATACTCAGTAAGAAATAAGCACACATTTTTCGAACTGGAAAAAATCATTGGTCAAGTCGAAAAGTATAAAGCCGAAAGTGCACAGGCGCATTACAGAATTTGAAAAGCCAAATTAATCCACATTTTTGTTTAATAATATGGAGTGTGCTGGCATCGCTGGTATATAGGATCAGGATAAGGCGGTCGATTTTGTGAATTCAATTATCAAAAGTTTACCGCTACTTACTCGATAGCCGCAACAGCGAACTTGTATCGCTCGATAGCGAACTTGCATTTATAAAATCGTACACCTATTTGCTTCAGATACGGTTCGATAAAAGTTTTGTTTTCGAAATGGATGCCTCAAAATTTATTGTCTAAACTTATTCCGCCCATGGCATTGCAAATGCTTGGTGGAGAATGCCGTAAAGAAAGCACAACGAAGTATCGGCCGACCATCCACTAACTGTTTCGGTAATGCAAACGAAAATTATCTCACCATAAAAAACAATCTTCAATTGCGTTCGAATGAAGAAGAAGCAACTAAAACCGGACTGCAAAATATACGGGCGCGTTATAAACACTTTACCAATAACGAAGTGGAGATTATTGAAAACGAAAAGTCGTACATAGTGAAAATACCTTTACTCGAAAATAAATGAAAGCCATTATTATAGAAGATGAAAAACTTTCGGCAGAGTATCTTACTAATTTGCTAAAAAAAATTGAGCCTGCTATCGAAATAATTGCCGTGATAGATTCGGTGAAAAAAAGCCTCGATTTTTTTTCTGCACTACCCACAGCTGACTTGCTTTTTGTGGATGTGCATTTGGCCGATGGTTTAAGCTTCGAAATATTTTCAAAAATCGCAATCGATATTCCAGTAATATTTACAACCGCTTACGATGAGTATGCCATACAGGCTTTTAAAGTAAACAGTATTGATTATTTATTGAAGCCCATTGGTATAAGTGAACTTAAAGAAGCGTTGCAAAAATTTAAGCGCCTAAAAAATGTGTATCCCCAAAACATTATCACCGACATTGCCTCAGCTTACAGCAACATGAATAAGCAATATAAAAACCGCTTCATGGTGAAAATGGGCGACACCATCACCACCATCAAGCTGGAAGATATAGACCATTTTATTTCGGAAGATGGTGTTGTATTGCTTGCCACCAATGCCGGTAAACGATACAGCATCGATTACTCCTTAGACAATCTTGAACCAATGCTGTTGCCCGATTCTTTTTTTCGCATTAATCGCAAAGTGATTGTGAATATAAAAAGCATTCAAAAAGTGGCACCTTATTTCAACAGCCGGTTAAAGTTGAGTAACGCAACTCTTATAGATGATGATGCCATAGTAAGCCGCGAACGTGTAAACGATTTTAAAATGGTTGGATAAGTAGATATTGTTTGCCAAAAATTCTGCACCATCAAGTTAAGCCAATTTATTTTTTAACGCTTTGTGTTTTTCTCATTCACTTTTTGCAACACAACATTGCCACTCTCTTGCTGGAAAATGCAGATGACATTAAATTAATATACAAGAACTACCTGGACACCCATTCTATAAATACCACCATAAAATATACACATATGAGCAAAAAAGAAATTAGCAAAATTGTAAGGCATTTCGATGATTTATAGCACCTAATACAAATATATATGAACAGTTCGGGAATACTCACTGAAGGCTCCGCAAAAGGTGCATATGTATTTTACAAAAAAAAATTTTGCATATTAATTTTCAATACATTAGCACCGTAAAAAAAAATATATACCTAATGAGAGGGGCGTATATTTATGTGTTAACGGCAATTATAGCACTGCTAACGAACAGTTGTGCGTACGCTAGCAGTCCAACTTTAATAAGATGAAAAGCTTTAAGCAGAAAAAATCGAATCACTTTCGCAATTTTGAAATACTTGACGATGGAGTGAAATATGAATACAAAATCGAAGAGGGTTATTTCTCTCAAATTTTAAAGTTTGAAACAATTGGATTTGATGAACAAATCACAGATAAAAAACCATCACCAATTTTCGTTGGATTAGTTCTGTCAATCTTTTTTAATGTTATTCTATTTTTTATTGCGTTTGGGAACAAGTTTATTGATATGGATTCACCCATGTCACCGACAATCTTATTGATTCTCGGAATTTTACCTATAACAATTTTTAAATCAGCATTTAGAGAGAATACCTTAAATTTTTTAGTCGGCAATAAGAATCTTTGCTTCTGGTATGATAAAAAATTTCAAGCAGATGTGGACAACTTCATTGTTGAAATTAAAAATGCCAAATGAAATTTATGCGCGATAAATATTTGGTGTTAAGCGATTATGAGGAAGCTTTTAATTTCAAGAACAGGTTGAGCTGGTTGCATTCTGAAAAATTTATTGATGAAAGTGAATTCAATGAATGGTTGAATAAACTTGAAGAAAGGAAAATAATTCGTGGAGAATAACTGCGATAACAAAAAAGATTAAACAGGGCAAATGTACTGTGTACATATGAGCCAGTAAGTGTGAAGGCTAAAAATGAGGGCATTGAGAACAAGTACAAACAGTTGAACTACTAAGTAACATTTGAACAAACACAAACAATTGAACTACGGCTTACACACATGCTGGCTCATTACCTTGTAATGCCCTCTATTTTTAAAAACTTCGTTAATCCCGATTTACGTTAACGGCAATTAAAACCACCATGACCTTGAGCAAAATTTATAAGCAGACCGTACTTTATTCAAGTATAGTACTTTTAATTATGGCTATGATGTATTCCATTATTTATTGTCTTACTCATAAGATGGAAGGTTTTAACTCGAATGAATTTTGGACAAAGGTTGAATTTATCTTTAATCATCTTCTTATGGCCTTGATGTATTGTGTCGGGATATGCATTTTGTCCTTTCCAATCTTCTTAAACAGGTTCAAACAAATACGTTCAAATAGAACTCGTTCAGTTTTGAGTTGTTTTTTGTTGCCTGTAGCATTATGTGCTGTGATTGGAAAAGCAATTAATGAATTTGTTACGGTGGAGTCGTCATGGGGAAATCATACGCAATTATTGCTTGTTTCCCATTTATAGTGGGATTATGGAAAGGGTTTCGAAAGTTTAAATCTTTAAATAAACTTGAAGTTAATTAAGAATGAAACTGCCGATAACAGATAGGACTTCGCTTGCACGAAGTGCCAACCACTGAAGTCCATGTTGCACTGAACCCTTTGGTAGTTTTCGCAAGTGGTGAAGAAGTTTTGCTATGGGGTTTGCTGGACGTGGCGGGGGTCTAACGATGACCATATACGATTTATGCCTCTTGTATTTTAAAATACCACGCCAACATTTCCTCTTTCAACTTTCAACATCACGAAATCGAGTTTGCAAACAAAAGCATCGATAAAGCGTACAACATTTTCAGTATCGATGTTGCAATCTAAACTTGATATTTGTATTTGATGCCGGCAGCCCTCAGCTATGTGATGCATATTTATTTTTTTTGCTAAGGTATGTCAACGGTGTCCTTGTAATTTTTATTTTTACATGTTGTTAACGTACAGCTGTTGAGGAAATGGTTTTTTCACAGGCTGCCGTTAAGTTCAACCTTTGGGCGACAGTGCTAACATCAAACTGACTGCAAAAAAATATCTTTGACAAAAAAACAGGGTAGCCGAAAACTGATTATAGTAGGCAAACAAAACAAACAAATATAGAAATGGAAAAGAAAGCTGAAAAGAACATGGAACTTAAACTAATGGTATTTGCCATTCAAGATGATGAAAAATTTGCAATAGAACATTTTGGTCCGATTAATCCTGTTGACGATTCACTAATTGAAGAAGCATTGAAGCTCGGATTTAAAGAGTCTTTTGCCTATTCTTATAGCCAAGCGGCTAAAGCGCTTTTAAACTGGGAGGAAAAGGATTCAGGTAAATCAATTGTCGGTGGCTTTCGTATCCTGAATCTTGACCACATTTTAAAAAATTATCCAGCTCCAATTTTGACCCAAAATATTACGATGATGACGACCCCATTTTGGACTTTTATGTGGTGGATGAATTTTGCAACGAAGCTGGCGTTGGTATATATGCCGGCAAAAGCGCCACCAACTCACTTTATTATTTTGCCATTGATGAAAGACCAGAGTATTTAGGTTTAGACTTTTCAGGTTATATGGCGATGCTTATCGCTTCGCGTTGTTTTATGTATTGGCAAAAAGCAATTCTTTCAATCCGCAACAAAACCGAAAATGCGGAAACAGTAAAATTTAAAGAACACATGCCTCGTTTGTTTTCAGGTTGGACTTGGGAAGAATTTATTGCGAAATATGAATCTGTAAAAATTGAAGAAGACGCATTTTAGTATCAAATTTAATGAACAGAAATGTTTTGGCATTCAAGCAATCTTATTGCTAACTGCAAACAGTGGTACTCGAACGAACAGCAAGGCAACGCATAACATTTAGCCGTATAGACGAAAGCCCCCGGGCGAGTCGAATACGTGGGGCTTTTGTATATTAGCCCTGCCCCGATTCCCTTATCGGGTTGTTCAGCGACACCGGCATGGGGTGTCGTCATAATTGAGTGGCTTTGCTGGGGGGGGTGCTAAATTGCTTTGGTGTAATAGTAAAGCAATTTTTGTTTTGTGGCTGCTTAACTATGAGTGTATACGATTTGTGGCGCTTTTAGCTCTTTAATATATCAGGCCAACAATTCCTATTTCAAATTTCAATTTTACTAAATCGAGTTTGCAAATAAAAGCATCAATAAATCGTACAACATTTTCAGTATCGATGTTGCAATTTAAACTTGATATTTCCATTTGATTACGGCAGCCCTCAGTTATGTGATGCATATTTATTTTTTTTCAAAGACACGTCAACAGTGTCCCTGTAATTTTTATTTTTACATGTTGTTAACTTGCAGCTGTTGCGGAAATGGTTTTTTCATAGGCTGACGTTATAAGCAAGACTAAAAATAGAAACAATTAATATGAATCAAATTAAAATTAAACATGGAATTTTATTTGTCCTTATGAGTATTTCGGCTTTGGTGAAGGGTCAAAATACTGGTTGGAATAATATTGGTGGAAATTTTGGGAAAAACGGTTATGTTGATGTTGCCGGACCAACAACAGACAGTGTACTATGGGAAACTACATCATCAGGATTTTTTGGTACCCCTATATATATTGAAGGGAACTATCTGGTGACTATGCGGTTTCAAAGTCTCACCTATGCCCCTGTAGAATGTTTCGATTTAATCACGGGGAATTTGTTATGGAGTGTTGATGTTACTGATTCTGCAGGACGGTCACTTCCTGTGGGTCTACGCGACAACAGAGTTTTTGTAATGAGGTATACAGAAAGCAATAATGATTCACTTTTTGCACTTAATGTATCTGACGGTTCGCATATTTGGACATCAAATGTAAATGTCGCTGCTTATATAACCGAATCAGGAGTTTTTGATTCAATTGGCAACTTTTATATTATGGGGAATTTTAAAACCTATAAAATAAACCCTTCAAATGGTCAAATGGTTTGGCAAACTTCAACAGTACCTATGGCCTCAGGTAGCGGAGAAATGGCCATCAATCAGGGTAATAATACCGGATATACATTGGAGCAAATTGGCGGTATTTCGTATGTATGGGCCATTGATTTGTTAAACGGCCAAAAGAAGTATTCCCATATTGTAACCGAATTACAACCTGGAGGGAATTTACCACAATCAGCTTTAATGATTGGAAAAAACGGTGCAATTTATGTTCAGCTGACGGAAGATAATGTAGCAGCACTGTCAGATGATGGCACCCAATTAAATTTATTGTGGCAAACCAAAATCTATGGTAATTGTTCCTTCAGTACGATGTGTGTTGGATCGGACAGCTCAGTCTATGCTCCGTCAAATGGAAAAATCGTCCGTTTAAATCCATTGACAGGTGTTGTTAACGATTCATCTCTTTCCATTACTCAAGGAGGTTTTTATTCACCAAGGATTTCAGCCACTAACAACAATATTATCTATGCAACGAATGGGGAAAATGGCGTGTATGCTTTTGACCTCTCCTTAAATTTGTTGTGGTCTGATGTTTTAAATTTCACAAATACTTCCGGTGTTTGCTTTGCGGCAAATGGTCTTGCTGCTGTTTCCGGAAGTAACAAAATCAGAGTTTATACGCCAACAATGGCAACCGGAATTTATGATGTAAATGATGTTTTTGCGAAGGTTTATCCAAATCCTACATCTTCTTATTTTGTGCTGGATGTTGATAATATAATCTTCGGAAGTGCTTTTAAGTTGATAGATATTAAAGGCAGCGAAATTAAAACCGGAATTGTATCTAAAAATACAATTATTCAATTGGACGGATTCCCTCAAGGTTTATATTTCCTGATGATTGATGGGGTTAATCAACCTTTCAAAATAATTAAACTTTAGCCCATCCCATAACAGATAGGACTTCGTTTGGTGCGAAGCACCAAGAATGAAATCCATGTTGCACTGATTTTCCCGGCCGCAATTTCGGTTGAAACATTGGTGGAGCCTGTTGTGAGTATTCCCGAATTGTTCGCAAGAGCAGTATCGAAATTTTTAACTGTTCCTTCTTTGATTTTAAAGCTGTGTTGTTACATCATTTAGTGGATCTGTCTTTCCATACTTTGAAATAAAAATGGCAATCCTATCGATTAAAAATATTGTGTCCATACAACAAATCCACCTCGTTTATAATTTAAATATGGCGCAACTTTTATAATCAATCCCAGCCCATTTTTTTTTTCTTGCCTCAATGCAAAAATCTGTGCATGGTTTTATTCTGTGGCTAAATTCGTTTTGCTTATAGTGGTTTTTACATTACGTTGTGCATTTTGATACTACTCAATGATTACTTTGTGATAAATTACCTCACCTTTTCTTGTTTCTATTTGCAAAAAATAAATGCCGGCACTTACATCTTCCACATTAAAAAACTTTGTGTTTGAAAACGATTTTATTTTTTCACCAATGGCATTAAATAATTTTACCTCCAATAAATCGCTGTCAATATCAATTACAATATAATCATTTGCCGGGTTTGGTTGCACGGTATATTTTACGGTTTGATTAAGTTCGTTTACAGAGGCACAATTCACAAATAAAATATTGATGGTGTCTTTAAAAGTACAACCATTAGAATCCTGAGCAGTAACATAGTATGTATACGATGTAGTGCCCGGAAAAATGGACGTGGCTAACAATGTTTGATTGGTACTGCCATTGCTCCATAAGTATGATGAATAACCGCTGCCTGCATTAAGCAGCAATGTTGATGGGTTGCACAAAGAGGTATCGTTACCTAATTCCATAGCATTGCAGTATTCAACCAGCAAATCATCAAACGACAGGTCGTTGCCACCCGGGCTGCCGGGAGCATTGGTATACAGTTTAAATCTTATAGTGCTTGTAGTAGGAGTAATGCTTCCCGATTGATACTGTGTCCAAATAGGTGCATAAGAGCAAAGTATACTTGGGGTGTTAGCAAGCTGTATATTATTGGCATCAACAATTTCGATACGCGCATCACATTGTATACCCGAAAAAGAGGTAGTAAGCCAGGCAGAAATTTGAATGGGTACGTTAGCACAAACTGTGATAGTGCGATCGTAAACCAGCGACCCTCCGGGAAGCGTATTTATAAAATTCATATACAACGATTTTGTGCCGGTATGCACTGCAAAGCTTTGAGGTGTGGTCTGTATGGTTGTGCCCGGAATAAGGTCGGGAACCGTAGTTGAATATTCATATCCGTCATATAACTTTTGTTGCCATTTACATTGGCTGTTGGCATTTTCATTTATCGATAACATTAGAATGCTTGTTATAGCCAATAACAATGAGAGTAGATTTTTTTTCATATTAACGAGTTTAAAAAATTTTATGTTTTAAGATGAAAGAAGTTTTTTGTTCTATGGCAAAGAAACAAAATTTCCACTGTCGTGAGTGCAAATTTATATGGTTTTCATTTTTAGAATTTCGAAATCATTTATATTTTGATTGATTGAGGCCAAAGGTTTTATTATTGTATTTATACCGAAACAACTTAGGTTTTGGAGAAACAAGCTATGAATTTGTTCGGTATTACTAAGAGTACGTTGTATTTTCATTCGAAAATCTAATTACTCTTGGTAAACATGTAATCATTGTCCGTTTGCAAAATTGTATCCTCAACGATTGAATGCCCTTAATAAAAAGTACAGTGAATCAGGCGTTCCATTAATTGCAATAAGTTCAACCGATATTGTTGTATACGATGAAGATACTTTTAGCAACATGGTAATAAAATCGAGAGATGAAAAATTCTATTATCCTTATCTTTTTGATGAAATGCAAACTGTGGCAAAAAATTTTGGCGCACAAAAAACACCTCATGCGTTTGCAATATGGAACCAAAATGGAAAGTTTGTTGTAAAATATAATGGTGCTATAGACGATAATGGTGCCGAGCCCGAAAAAGTTACATCCCACTATGTTGCAGAGGCAGTAGATAGTTTACTTATGCGCAAGCAGGTAAAAACAAACAGTACGTTTTCAATCGGTTGTCAAATACATTTTCGTAAATAATAAATAGAATTATTTTTTAGTTTTGTGCCGGAAACACATTCAAAATAATTATGAGAAAGTTTTTATACATCGTGGCCTTAACTGTTATTTTTACGCAGGTAAAGGCACAACGCAATGTGATATTAATAGTAGCTGACGATTTAGGAATTGATTATTGTGGCTTTTACGAAAACCATAAAGATACCATAGCAATGCCCAATGTACGTAAATTGCTTGCAAAAGGCATAAGGTTTAAGAATGCCTGGGTAAATCCTGTTTGCTCCCCAACTCGTGCTGGTATGCTCACAGGGCGTTTCAGCTTTCGAACAGGAGTAGGTGATTTTATTACCGATTCTAATTCGGTCGTTTTGGACACAGCCGAAATTACTATCCCGAAAGTGCTTAAAGGTTTGGGTGGAAGTTCAATAGCTACATCACAAATTGGAAAATGGCATTTACAGTTTACATCACCCAAAACAAATTTCATTTTCCCTAACACAATGGGTTTCGACAATTTCGAAGGCTCTTTTGGTGCTCAGGTCCCCAATTACTATAACTGGCCAAAAATTACAAATGGAGTATCGAAAAACTGCACAACATATGCTACAACCGAAAACGTCAATAATGCTGTGGCCTGGATAAAGAAACAGCAATCAAAACCATTTTTTATGTGGCTGGCATTCAATGCAGGTCATACCCCTTTGCATTTGCCACCACCCGGAATGTATTCTGATTCTACTTTGAGTGGCACTCCCGGAAACATTGCCGCTTATCCTAAAAAATATTTCAAAGCTTCTATTGAAGCTATGGATAAAGAAATCGGGAGGCTATTCGATTCTTTACAAGTGTTAAATAAACTTGACAGCACCGACTTTATTTTTGTTGGCGATAATGGTGATAACCCTCCCGTAGCGCAAGGCACTACAAATGCAAAAGGCACAATTTATCAGGGAGGAATTGCCGTGCCATTTATTATTGCCGGGCCTAGTGTTGTAAATCCCGGCCGCACAAGCAATGCCCTTGTTTGTGGTCAGGATATTTTTGCTACCGTAATTGATTTGTTCGGCTTTTCAAATTGGAAAAACCTTATCACAATTAATAAGCCTATTGATAGCAAAAGTATTATGCCAATAATAAAGAATACTTCAACGAGCATACAGCCTTGGATTTTTACAGAAGTATTCAGGGTTAATCCGTCAACGCGTGATGGCAGAACCATCCGTAATTCTCATTATAAACTTTTAAGTTTTGATAATGGTACGCAAAAAATGTTTCGTATATTTGGTGATCCCAGTGAGAAAACAAACCTTCTCGATGGAGATTTAACAGCAACAGAATTGATAAACTACAATTATCTATGTAGCGAGATGAGCAACCTCACAGGCTTAAGCGGCAGTTGTAATAGTAATGTCGATCTGCCGAAAATTACCATTAATACTATAACCACCAATGTGTGTAAATGCAATAGTTACTTTTAATGCGAATGCAACAAAAGCAGGTGCAGCACCAATATATCAATGGAAAAAGAACGGACTTAATGTAGGTACGAATAATTCCACTTATATTGATAATACACTTGCCAATAACGATGCTATTAGCTGTTCAATAACAACAACTACATCTGCTTCTGCCAGCTCAAACGTTATTAAAATGAATGTATTTTCGGGAGTACCTAATGTGCCTGCATGGATTTCCGGTGCACGCTACGACCTATGCAACACTACAACAGACTATGTATACGAAGTAAGTGCAGTGAGCAACGCCACAGGATACAACTGGACAGTGCCAAACGATGCATTTATTAAAAGCGGACAAGGAACTTCCTCCATTACTGTAAACTTTTTGCCTTCATTTAGATTGGGCAATATTACTGTGAATGGTATGAATGCATGCGGTGGTGGTGGTGTAAAAGTTGCAAACATAAGTGCAAACCCTTCAAAACCTTCTGCTATAAATGGAATAAACCAATTATGTAATAACCAACAAAATGTTTCATATTCTATCGACAGTATGGCACTGGTAACCGGGTATTTATGGGCAGTGCCAACAGACGCTACTATCGTTGCCGGACAAGGAACCAATAATATTGTTGTGAATTTCGGCATTAAAACAGGCAATATTACCGCCCAGGCTCAGAACAATTGTGGCGGTAGCATAAAGTCGGTATTGCCTGTCAATTTTAATTGCAGGCTTTCTCAATCTTTCAATTCCTCCAACAATAATTCTTTCAGCCTTGTGAGTCCATTCGATAAAGAAATTATTTTTACTTCGGATCAAAGTATTAATCATGCTATTGCAACTTTGAGTGATGTTACCGGTCGAGTAGTTTATAACTGGGGAAATATTTCTTTCAATGCAAATGAAATAATGAAATTACAAATGGATAAGAATATTCCTAAGGGAATTTATTTTTTCAAAATTAATAACACCTCTTTCGATTTTGTTGCAAAGGTTAGTCATGAATAGTTCTTCTTAATTGCAACGCTTAATAGTTTGTAAGATTTCATTTTGGTTATTCTTTTTCTTATTTGGCTTAACTGGATTTAAATTCGTGATGGTAAAATAATTGCCATGAAAATTTAAACCTTTGTTATTCGTATTAATCTACCTAAGAATAAAACCTACCATTATGAAAAATCTACTCTGCATTATTGTATTGTCCTTTTTTCTTTCGCTGTTTATTCACAAAGAAATGTAGTGCTCATCATTACCGATGATGTGGGTACTGACTGGTTTGGTTTTTACGAAGACCATGTTGACACTGCAAGCATGCCTAACATTCGAAAGTTATTGAGTAAGGGCGTTCGGTTTCAAAATGCCATGAGCAATCCCGTTTGTTCACCAACACGTGCAGGCATTTTTACAGGCCGATATAGTTTTCGCACTGGCGTAGGTAACGTTGTAGGACTGGCCGGTGCAGGCGAATTGGATACTGCAGAAATAACCATCCCAAAATTATTGAAGATTTATAATCCCAATATTGGAAAAGCACAAATGGGAAAATGGCATTTACAGTCTGCTACACCGGCATCGCATTTAATGTATCCCAACAAAATGGGTTATAATTATTTTGCCGGAAGTTTCCCCGGTCAGCTAACAGACTATTATAACTGGACAAAAATCACCAATGGTGTTTCGAGCATGAGTACTACTTATGCAACTACTGAGAATACCAACAATGCCATCACATGGATAAAATCACAGAACAATAAACCCTTCTTTTTATGGCTGGCATATAATGCAGCGCATACGCCATATCACGTGCCACCAATGGGTTTTTACAACGGTACTTTATCGGGCACGCAACAGGATATAAATGCCAATCCAAAAAAATATTTTAAGGCTTCGCTCGAAGCACTCGATCACGAAGTTGGAAGGCTTTTCGATTCGCTTGCCGTTTTAAATAAATTGGACAGCACCGATTTTATTTTTATTGGTGATAATGGCAATACGCAAAACACAGCACAAGTTGCTAATACTACAAGAGCAAAAGGAACCATTTATCAATATGGCGTGCATGTGCCTTTTATTGTTTCGGGTCCATCAGTTATTAACCCCGGACGAGTGAGTAGTGCTCTGGTAAATACGGTGGATATTTTTGCTACTGTACTTGAGTTGTTTGGTTATTCAACATGGCAATCGCAAATTTCTGTAAACAAACCAGTTGATAGCAAAAGCTTAATGCCAATAATATTAAATCAATCTACAAGTGTTCGTACCTGGGCATTTACCGAATTATTTAAAACAACAGCCGATCCTAAAGCCGGTAAGGCAATGCGAAATATTGATTACAAGCTTATGAATTTTGACGATGGTCATCAGGAATTTTATAACCTTACCAACGACTATAGCGAAGCAAATAATTTACTCTTAGGCACTTTGTCAAACACTGATATTGTAAACTATAATTATTTGTGTCAGGAAATGAGCACGCTTGTTGGTGTTGGAAGTTATTGCAACGCTGCATACTCACTTCCTACTATTGAAATAACATCGAGTGCTACTTCTATTTGCTCCGGAACAAATGTTACATTCAGTGCCACTATTACAAATGGGGGAACCTCGCCAATATATCAATGGAAAAAGAATGGAACCAATGTAGGTACAAATAGCAACACTTATTCAACCACTTCACTAACGAATGGAGATACAATAACATGTGTACTTACCACCGCCTCATTAACTACAGCAACATCGAACAGTATTGCTGTAACGGTGATTGTAAACGTTACTCCAGCAATTTCGATTACTGCAAGTTCAAGTACTATTTGCACTGCAACATCAGTTTCATTTAACGCAACTGTAACCAACGGAGGAACATCGCCATCCTATCAATGGAAAAAAAACAATGCAAACGTTGGAAACAATAGTAGCGCTTATACAGATATTGCTTTAGCGAATGGTGATGTTGTTTCTTGCACACTCACAAGTAGTGCTGTATGCGCAACCAGTAGTACTGCAAATTCTAATTCAATTACAATGGCAGTGAGTAGTGCTATACCTGCCAAGCCAAATTCAATTGCAGGAACAAAGTTTAATCTTTGTAATACAAACACAAATTTTAATTATTCTGTTGCTGCTGTTAGCGGTGCTACAAGTTATAATTGGAGTGTACCTGCAAATTGTAGTTTGATAAGTGGGCAGGGTACTCCTTCAATTGTTGTTGCCTTTTCATCACTATTTAAATCGGGCACACTTTCGGTTTCGGCAGTGAATGGTTGTGGGGTGGGCATTGCTCGAACCGCAGGATTATATGCTGCAACCGCAAAACCCGGAACTATTAACGGCCTAAGTGTTGTGTGCGCAAATCAGCAAAGTGTTACTTATTCTATACCAGCGGTAACAGGTGCAACAAGTTATAAATGGACGGTGCCAACAGGCGCTACAATTGCCAGTGGGCAAGGCAGTACAGCGATAGTTGCAAATTTTGGGACCAGTAGCGGACTTGTAACAGTAGTTGCAAAAAATGCTTGTGCCAGTAGTTCGAAATCATCTTTTACAATAACAATGAATTGCAGAATGGGCGATGATATGTATGATGACAACATTAGTATTGTAACTGTAGTAAATCCGTTTGAAGATAAAATAATTGTGAATGTAAACACTGGTATAGATAATGCTGAAGTTACATTATATGATATTACTGGTCGTGAAATTTATTGTTGGAAAAATTTATCGATGAAAACAAATACGCAACAACATTTTGATGTGGAGAAAAATTTACCCAAGACAATTTATTTTCTCTCCATTAAAAATGAAAGCATCAACATCGTTTCAAAAATATTTAACAAGTAATATTACGTTTTCCAATTCCAAGAAAGATTTTTAAAATGAATAAATATTTAATTGCTTTTTGTTTTTTTATTTTCTCATGTGACACTTATGCACAGCGCAATGTCATACTTATAATAGCCGATGATATTGGCACCGATTATTTTGGTTTTTATGAAGACCATAATGATACCGTAGATGTTCCCAACATAAGAAGTTTGATGAATAATGGTATCCGATTTAAAAATGCCATGTCTAACCCTGTTTGCTCTCCAACGCGTGCAGGCATTTTTACTGGTCGATATAGTTTTCGTACTGGTGTGGGTGGTATAGTAGGAGGAGGAGGAGGTTCGAATCCGTTAGATACTGCCGAAATTTCGATACCAAAATTGCTCAATGTTTATAACCTAAATATTGTCAAAGCCCAAATCGGCAAATGGCATTTGAATCCTGCCATGCCACAATCTAATTTGCAAATCCCACTTGCATTAGGATATAATCATTTCGAAGGGCCATTTACGGGAGCATTAACAAACTACACCAACTGGACTAAATATACAAACGGAGTAGCAAGTACAATCACCACTTATGCCACCACCGAAAATGTAAACAACGCCATGAGTTGGATTAATAACCAAACAGGAAAACCATTTTTTCTTTGGCTTGCTTTTAATGCTCCGCACTCACCATATCATTTGCCGCCAAACAATTTGCATTCCTATGTGCTTAGTGGTACACCCCAAGATATTATGGCTAATCCAAAAAATTATTTTAAAGCATCTTTGCAGGCACTCGATACAGAGATAGGCCGAATGATAGATTCGCTCAAAGCCATAAACAGATTTGACAGCACCGATTTTATTTTTGTTGGCGATAATGGTAACACCAGTCAAACAGCGCAAATAGCAAATATCAATCGTGCCAAGGGTACTATTTATCAGTATGGTGTGTATGTGCCGTTTATTATTTCTGGACCTTCGGTGGTTAATAAAGGAACTGCCAGCGATGCATTGATTAACACCGTGGATATTTTTGCTACCGTGAACGAACTCATGGGCAATACAAATTGGCAAGCACAAATTCCTGCAAACAAACCTGTGGATAGCAAGAGCATTGTTCCCATACTAAAAAATCAAAGTTCTACTATTCGCCCATGGTCATTTACCGAGATATTTAAATTGACACCCGATGCCGATGACGGCAAAGCCATACGTAATAATGATTACAAGCTCTTACGATTTGATGATGGGCACGAAGAGTTTTACTGCCTTGCAAACGACTCGTTAGAGTTGAACGATTTGCTGCCTGGTACTTTGAACGGAATAGAAATTTCAAACTATAATTATTTGTGCAGCGAAATTGCAACACTACTTGGCATTGGTACATTGTGCAATTACACTTCATTCCATCAGTTGGAATACAATAATGATGATTTGTCGGCATATCCAAATCCATTCACATCATTTATTTATATTCAAAATAAAATCGAGAAAAATTATTATCAATTAATAGATTACACCGGAAAAATAATTTACGATGGCGATAATATTACATCACAAAATTTTTCGCATTTGCAGCAAGGAATATATCTGTTGCAAACAACTGATGTAATAACTCATCGCACATCAACACAAAAACTTGTCAAGCAATAAAAATAACATTTCAGAGTCCCAACTCTTTCTTGTTATCTAGCTTTAGAGTCTCTCATGCCAATAAAAAACAAAAGCGTATGAGGACTCTAAAAAGATTTATGGGGAGGCTTTTCTTTTTTTGTACTATTGCCATATATCAAATGGATGGTACGAAATGTCAAACAAAATGCTCACCATGTTTTCAAGAATAATATTATTCCTCGCATTTTTTTGTGGAGGAATATTTAGTGCCATAAACACAAAAGCACAATGCTGCACTTACACTTTATCAATGCACGATAGTTATGGCGATGGATGGAATGGTGGGCAACTGGAAATTTTTATAAACAATATTTCTATAGGAATTTTTAGCGGAAAAAATTACGCCAGTGTCGATACATTTTCAATTTGTAATGGCGATTCATTGGTATTGTTTTATACTGCCGGAATGTATGAGAACGAAAACTCTTACGAACTTTTCGACCCGGCATGGAATCTTATTTTTGATGACGGCCCCACACCGCAAATTTATACAGTTTTTAATTACAGTTGTAATTGCAATGTTATTTCATTAGCCGGCAGTCATCTATTCAATTCTATTCCTATCGATACAGCAAATTTCATGTTTGCCGACAACAGCATCTTTGCCGGGTCGGGGCTCAATGCCGGCTGTGCCGATTATAAAGGCCATGATATGTGGTTTAGCATGGTGGTGCCACCTTCGGGCAATATTAGTTTCAGTACCGATAGCGGAAACATAAGCGATACCGGAATTGCCGCATGGACCGATAGCCTTTGCACAAATTTGAAAAATATTGGTTGCGATGATGATGGTGGCCCTGGATATTATTCTTTCTTATTGTTGTACGACCTTACTCCCGGAGCAACTGTCTACATACAAGTTTTTGGATATGGTGGTGGCACTGGAACATTTCAATTATGTGCACACGATTTAGGAAAAGTAACACTCGATAGCAGCGAATTGCCCATCGTAATTTTACACACACAAGGGCAACAAATTATTGAGGATAAAAAAATAAATGCGCTGATGGAAATAATATATAATGGCGCAAATAATATTACTTATGTGAATGATATTGCAAATATTTACAACGGAAATATTGGTATTGAAATAAGAGGTGCTACTTCGGCATCGTACCCACAACGACCTTATGGTATCGAAACGCGCGATACATCGGGTGCAAATAATGATGTTTCAATATTGGGAATGCCTGCCGAAAATGACTGGGTGTTGTTGTCAAATTTCAACGACCGTTCACTCATAAGAAATCCGTTGACTTTTAAATTGTTTGGCGATATGGGAAATTATTCTGTACGCACGCAATTGTGCGAAGTGCTTGTAGATACGAACTATAAGGGCATTTACATGTTTGGCGAAAAAATAAAACGCGATAGTGGAAGGGTTCATATTTCGAAATTAACTGCCATAGATACTACAGGTGACGAACTTACAGGAGGATATATTCTGCAGCAAAATTATTGGGATGCTACCAATAGTTTTTTATCAAATTATTCTCCTATCGACCATCCAACTTTCGATGTGCATTTTGTTTACGAGTATCCAAGTGCCGATACAATTGCAGTGGCACAAAAAAATTACATAGCCGCTTTTATCGATAGTTTGGAAGATGCTTTGTACAGCCCTAATTTCGATGATACGTTAATTGGTTTCCGCAAATACCTCGATGTAAAATCCTTTATCGATTACTTTCTGATAAACGAACTTGCCCGCAGTAACGATGGCTTTAAAAAGAGTGTATTTTTTTATAAAGATAAATTTTCGAAAGGGGGGAAGTTAAAAGCTGGCCCTGTGTGGGATTTCGACTGGGGTTTCAAAAACCTGTACGGTTGCATCAATACCGAAAACTCGATAGGTGCCGGATGGGCGCACCTTGTGAACGATTGCCCTACCGATAATTACAGTACCGGTTGGTATATACGTATGTTGCAGGATAGTACGTTTAATAACGAACTGCGTTGTACTTACGAAGACTACCGTACCAATATTTTAGACACTGCCGTTATTTTTGCATATATAGATAGCGTGCGAAATGTGGTGCAAAATGCACAGGCGCGGCACTTCCGCAAGTGGCCTATTCTTGGCATCAGTGGCCCGGCACCAGAAATAAATCCCATAGCAACTACATACAATGCCGAACTCGATACTTTAAAAAAATGGATTTCTATACGCCTTCAATGGCTCGATGCAAATATTCCTGGATTATGTATTCCTGTTTTTACTTCAACAAATGAGTCCAATAATTTTAGTCGCTTCAATTTTTTTCCTAATCCTACAAATGGTATTGTACATTTCGATGGAAGCGTTTTTCAAAACCGTGAAGTGATTTTTCGAATTTATAGTTGTGATGGAAAACTGATCGAGCAAAAGAATTTTCTTGATGGAAAAATAAATTTCGATTTTTTCTTAAATGAAAAAGGTGTTTTCTATTTTACGTTTGCCGATACTAACGGCATTTTACAACGTGGAAAAATTGTTGTTATTTGATTAAATCATTGGATTAATTTACGCTAATCAAATTGGTAATGACAATCTGTTGCAAAAAAAACATGAACACCAAAGCAAAATCAATTTTGCCCGTTTCATTATTCAGGGCATGAATAAGTTTAGTAAGGTTTTAATTCCTAAATTTACACCAATAAAAAAAACAAAATGAAATCTTCTGCAAAATTAGTTTCTTGTTTCATTGGCATAATTATTATGTTTAGTGGATGCAATTCGGGTTATGAAAATCGATACAAAGATATTGTGGCCGGATACAAGGAATATAAAGATTGTTTAAAGGAATGCAGTAACAATGAGGCACAGTATAAGGCCGAGTACATTGCATGCTTCAATAGTTATTACACTGAGTTTATTAACTCAACTGATTGTAACCAATACTCTTCTAACATCACAATTTATAAGCAATGCGTAGCAAGAGAAAAACTGGAGTTTAAGCTTAATGTAGACGCGTGTCTTAGTAAGTACGAAAATCATTTAAAAGAAATTGAAGCATGCAGGGCTTCTTGTTTGGCTAAATTTAATAGTCGATTTTCAGTATCTCAATAAGTAAAAGATTCGTATTTTCATTTCCAACCGATTCAAAAATAATTATTCTATCACCGTTTCTTCTCTATATAAAAAGTTATTGTCGTCAAAAATGATAACAGTATAAAGTCCTGCAGCAATTTTATCCGTATCGATTGTCGTTATACCTTCTTCCAGTATTCTTTTCAAAATCAATTGCCCTGTTGAATTGTAAATCATCAGTTGCAAATTTTCGGCATTGTCCATATTATCGATATAAAATTTATCGTAAGCCGGATTTGGAAACAACAACACTTTTTGTTCTTCGTAATTTTCATCGGTGTTTAGTAATATTTTTTCTTCGCTAACAGCTGGCTGAATAGGGCATGCATTTTTTGCAGGTAGTTCAACTTTCCATATGCTGGCTTCGGTACTATCACCTGTTTCAATTACATAAATCGAATTTTCTATTTGCACAGCATCAACAGGATGCCAAAAATTGGTGACGATTTTTTTAGCTGTAAACTCATAAACATTTTTTGTGTTGTTTTTTGTAAATTCTAGTTGAAGTAAATCTTCGCTATTGTCGTTGAATGGCGTAAGCAGCGATGAAGGTTTTGGAAGACCGGCATTGCCACGTGTAAAACTAAGTACAAAGCCATCGCCCTTCAGGTCGCAACCAATAAGCGAATCGGTATCGAACAATATTCCCAATGGTGAACGATGTGATGTAAGTGAATAACATTTTTTTCCTAATGCACTGGCATCGATTATTGCACCGGTAGCAGTGTCGCGCATCATATCTGCATCCGGGCCATTGTTGGCACAGGGAAGAATAAATTTTTGCGTTGGTACAGGAAATGTTGGGTCGTTGCTCCATTGATTATTCTTGTATGAGTAACTTGTTTTTGGAACCATCACATTTGTTACTGGGTTAAAACTCGAAAAATATTGCGGGTTCCATGTGCTGCCAAGAACCCACGGATAACCATAGTGCTTGCCTTGCCGTATCCAGTTTATTTCATCCTCATGATCGGCATCGCTGCTATTTTCGGCACCGAACAATTCGCCTTTTGCGTTGTAGGCAAAATCATAAGTATTGCGAATTCCTTTTGCTACTAAACGCCCTTGCGAATTAAGTGTTGTTACATTATTGGGAAGAATAATATTGATACTATCTGCAGGTACTTTCAAAATAATTGCTGCTAATGGCACTCCTCGTTTGTTGGGAAAGGTACCATCAAACGTATCAATTTCACCATGGTCGCCACGCGAACCGCTGCACACCACTATAGTATCCTGAGCAGGATTAAATGTAATGCCCGAAAAGAGATGATTAAAATATTTTCCTCCGGCATACGATGCTGTAGAAGCAACTGTACTCCAGGTATACGAGCCGTTGTTTTGCCGAGTAGCTTTCTTTATATAGCTTTTGTAATATTTGTTTGCGAGATTACTACCCGAAACATAAATAGAATTATTTTTAACCAATAAGCCATACACTACCTGAATGCCATGATTACTGCCGGTAAACAGTAATGAATCTGTACGGTATGGTTGAAGAAAATTTTTGATAACGCGTATATCACCATCATAAGTAGCGTAATATAAATTCGAATCGATTTTATTATACACCATTCGTGTGACGCCTTCATATGGTATACCCATTATTCTTGTAATGGTAATGTCGTTTCGCAATGATGTTGGCGAACTCATAGGTTGTTGCGCTTTTGCATAAAAACAAAAAGCAAAAATGGAAACTAAAGTGAGGTAAGATTTTTTAAGCATGGTTTTGAAAAATTTGGTTAGCACAAGAGTATAAATTAATATTATCACTGACAAATATTTTTCTATAGAAATAATGTTGTGATTATACTGCGCACCAGCTTTTTATGCATTACTCAACTAAAGAGACTCACATTTCAAAAAAAACAAATGTGCATAGAGAATTTAAGGTGATTATATTTACCACCAACAATACTATTATACACCAAGTACTTTATTTTTTTTCAGGGGCTTTAGGTTGAGTATGTTCAGGCGTTTATTTTGTTTCGGTAGTTTTATCTTTTGCGTCCTTTTTGTCTCCCTGTTCATTTGTTTTTTTTGCCACAGGCCATACATCGTGTTCTTTGTTCAAAATGCTTTCTACACGTGTAACAAAAAGTTTTTCTTTATCGATGCCGGGTACACCATATTCGCCACTATCAAATTTGTAGTAAAATATTTCCGGTTTTAATTGTTCGATTGTGGTGCGGTAATTTACCCACAACTCCTGGTACTGAAATGTTTTTAATGCCGAAGTAAGAATAGTAACAGAAGCAGCCGAAACCACTATAAAGTATTGCATATCGTAATCGCCAATTGTCTTAACTGCAGCAAGTAGGGTTGTCAAGGTTGAAAGTATAATCAGTAACCACTGACAGTTTTTATACTTCTTTTGATTTTTTGCCGAAGCTTTTTCGTAATAATTGATCTGATCGAGATACCTGTTTTCAAGGTATTCGTTAAATATTTTTGCATCCATAATTGATAATGATTTTTTAGTAACCGTTATTAATATAAAACAAACTCATTTTGATATTATTTGTAAAACTACTTTTTTAGTTTACAATATGGTATACATTTCTCTGATGCAGTTTATTTATTTGTGTGCGCCACTCTGAACGGTCTTTGGTAAACATTGCTATTTGTTACTTTCAGGAAATACTTCCTTTGTTCTTTTCTCCATTTCATTTGCTATCACTTGCCCGCTTTCGCCTTGTTGCCGAAGTTGCTTAATAATGTTATCGTAACTGGAAGCATCTCTATCCTGACTTAATTTAAAAACGGTATCTATTTCGGTCACTTCAATTTCAAAAGCCACAATGGCCTTCATCAATCTTTGTGTATACTCAGCCGGAAGGTTGTCGTATATGGTGGTAGATAGTGGATTGTTATTTTCGAAGTAAAGAGTTGTCATGCGCAAAGCATCTATCAAACCATCGTCATCCAAAAAACGAATAATGCCTTTAGCATGCACACTCATGTAATTCCATGTTGAAGGTGTGTAGGGATTTGAGTACAACGTTCCACTCACATAAATATTGTGGCCCGTAAAAACGGCAAGTACATTTTCGTTATGCACAAATGCTTTATGGTGGTCGGTGTTTTTCATGATATGTCCCCGCAATATTTTACGGCCATTTGTTTCTTCTATAAAAACAGGAATTTGTGTAGCAACGGGTTTGTTTTCGAAATTGCTTCCGGTTAAAAATGCAAATGGATATTTGGCAATAAATTCTTTTATCACCTTTTCGTTTTCTCTTTATGATGTGGTAAATCGTACATGATTTATTTTTATTTTTTTGAATTGATAATTTGAGGATTTTCTTTTTTAAAAATTCGAATATCATTAAGACGATTAAGAATAAGTAGAGTGGAGGAGGCGTAATTTTTACACCCGGAGCAAACCACGGAAAGCACGTCCGGCATAGTACGATTCGGCACCATTGTGGTACACGAAAATTCTGCCAAAACGATAATCGCCAAATATAGCACCGCCAAGTTTTCTTATATCGGCAGGGGTGTTCAACCAGCTCGATGTTTTGGTATCGAAATTTCCCACCTGTTGCAATTCGCGATATTGTTCTTCTGTCAACAGTTCGATACCCATTTCGGCAGCCATTCCCATTGCGCTGTTTTTGGGTTTGTTTTCTTTGCGCGAATCAAGTGCCTCGTTGTCGTAACACAAACTTCTACGGCCTTTGGGGCTTTCGGCTACGCAATCGTAAAAAATATATTCTCCCGATTTTTTATCATAGCTTACTACATCGGGTTCGCCATCTGTTTTTTCCATTTCATTTAGCGACCAAAGTTTTTCCGCATTAGTCTTCAGCTTTGCTTGTACTGCATTCCATTCAATGCCTTTGTGCCGGTTCATGTTTTTTTCGAAACGTGTTTTTAATATAACCAGCAATTCTTCGCTTTGCTTTGCCGTTAGTTCTTTCTTGTTTTTTGTTGCCATTTTTTATTTTGATGTTTTTAAGTTCCTATATTTTATTTTTCTATTAATGCTCTTAAAGGTCTTTTGTGCACATCAATCGCTGATTATCTTTTATAAAAGTTACAAAGTGAAACTTTGTTGCACAATATTTTACATGCACGTTGTAAATATATAAAATCTGAACCAGTATTGGTTTTGTCTTCGAAAATATTTTTAGCAAAAAAATAAATAGTGCAATAGGGTAGAAGTGCACTTAAAAATATTCACCTCCAGTATTTTTTAAACATGGGTAGCCTCCGTATACTGTCACTGTTATACAAAAGTGGCTTGCAAGCTTTTGCAATAATTATTTATTGTAACTTATCACACTTTCTTCTTATTAAATTCCAGGGGCACAAGCAATTTGAAACTGATATTACGTCCCATGTTGAATACACCTGTACGTCCGGTTACATTATTTTGGGCTTGATATTTCAATCGGCTCAAGTGACTTTGATATGCCACATCGGTAAGATTGTTTGCATTAATGTAAAGCGAAAACAATGTTTTATTTTTTGAAGTTACATCTGTTCCAATGCCAATATTTATAAGTGTGTAACCCGGTGTGCTTGTTTCAGTATTGTATGCTGCATAAAATTTATCTTGTGTGAAAAAGTTTTCTACTCCAACTTTCACATATGAGTTTGCTAAAAGCTTTCCTAATTTTTTGCTTGTTGCCTTCAATTCGGAAGTAAATTTTGGTGCCGGTGTAAAGGGCAAATACTTTCTCGAATTGGGTTGATTTTTTTGAATAGATTGCACATAAGAAAAAGTGTTTTCGAAGTGCAGCCAGTCGAGAGGGTGGGGATGAATGTCTACAGAAAGTTCACCTCCCATCAATTGCGCATTGCCCGATGTATATTGGAAAGTGCTGTTGTCTTCAGTAATCGAATCGCTTCCCAATGTGTTAGTTAGTTTGCTAAGAAAAATAAAATCGTTGATATTATTGCTAAACAAATCCATTTCTATTTTCACGTGTTTCGAATTTATTCCAAAAGCATAATCAAGTTGCAAACTGCTTTCGGGTTTTAAACCGGCCACGCCAACAATATAATTTCCGGTTCCTTCGTGAACACCATTCGATGAAATTTCGGCAATGTTGGGGGCGCGAAATCCGCGTGAAATATTTACCTTGGTAAACACCTTTTCGCTAAACTGATAAGTGGCACCAATGCTTCCCGAATATCCTGTGAAGCTTGAATTGAAAGCTGTAAACTGATGAAAGGCATTTGGACTGGCACTTGTGGTTTGTTCTCCGTTGGCATTTAAAAATAAATCTTTCGTTTTCTGGTTTCGGGTATCGTAACGCAATCCGCCACTGATGTCCAATTTATCGAACGATTTTTTTGCAATGGCAAAAACTCCAAAGTCAAATAAATTGTATTCAGGAATTAAGAATTCTGTTCCTTTATTTTGAGATGTTTGTTGCATTCCATTCACACCAAAAGATAAATTGAAATTATTTTTCTCCGGCATAATATACCGAACATCATAATTAATTGTATTGAGCAAAAAATAAAGTCCGTAATCATCGGGCGTAAGAATATCGGCATATTCCTGTCGTTGATTTTGCTGATAGCCGATGGTGGTTTTCAAACTCCCATTTCCAATAATAAAACTGTTGTTCAACACCGCCTTATAATGCCTGATTTTTTGAAATGGTGTTGATGGCGTATATGATTTAAAATCTTTATCGGTAGCAATGGCGGCATCTTCTGTTGTATCGTTCAATGCAATGGGTTTTGTAAAATTACCTGTTGCACTGTCACGGTCACCTTCCACAATTCCCGGTGTTAAGTTGTATGCACTAAAATGCAAATGAGAATACCCCCACGATTTATTCACTCCTGCAATGCCACTAAAAGTATTTTCCGCAAAGCCCGAATTGAGTACATAACCATCATATTTATTTTGATAGCTGTGCGCCATTTTACCGCTATAACGCACATCCCAAACAAAACCATTTTTATTGCCGGCAAAGTTTGCCGAGTATCCAAATAGTCCATTATTGGTTTGGTAGTTGGTTAAAATATTTCCAATGATTTTTCCTTCGGGCAAAGTGGGCGCTGAGAGAAAATTAATTACTCCTGCCATGGCATCAGAACCATACGATAAACTTGCCGGACCTTTCAGTATTTCTACTTTGTAAATCGCAAACTCATCTACTTCTATTCCATGTTCGTCTCCCCACTGCTGTCCTTCCTGGCGGATGCCATCGTTTACCACCACCACTCTGTTATATCCCAATCCGCGTATTACAGGTTTCGAAATTCCCGAACCTGTGGTTACCTGCGACACTCGGGTTGTGTTGCCAATGCATCAATAATATTTGTTGCCGAAGTTTGCAATAATTGAATTGACGAAATGGTTGTGATGGGTGTTGCGGTTCTGTTTTTTTGTGCTGCATTCGATAAACCCGATACCACAACTTCGTTCAATTCATTTACCGATTCTTCGAGTATAAAATTTTTTGTCGATGTTGTAGTGAGGTCTATATTCTCCACAATCGATTTGTATCCAATAATGGTTACATGCACCAATATTTTTGTCGATGGTAAGTTTTCTAATTTGTAAGTACCATCGATATTGCTTGTTGTGCCGGTTTTTAAATCGGGCAAATAAATGCTCACTCCTATAATTGCTTCGCCTGTTTCTTTGTCGGTTATTTTTCCCGACAAAGTTTTTTTGTCGGATGTTGGATTACTTAATCCGGCTGTTATGCTTGAAATAAAAATTATTCCAAACATGATGAATATGTTTTTCATTTTTGATTTGATTAATTATTAATACTATTTACTGAAAATAAATACAGTCAACCCATCCGGTTTATGAACCGCATGAGTGATTTGAAAACATAAAAAAAAATTAGCAAATAGTGGGGGGACCCCTCAGCGAAAAGTTGAAGTGGCGATTTAATACCGCAACGCTTTCATAATAATTAAAACAAACAGTGGTGTAAATTTCAAGAAACGAAAAAGTGTTTTCTTGAAAAGTATTATCGGAAGTATAAGGAATATAATCGCAAATAGTGCAATGATGTTCGAGCTCGTGAAAGTGTGTATCGCTTGCTGTACAATGAAAATCGTTGCGATGCCCATACGTGTGAACCTCTTCCACAATAAGCGGAAAAAGAAACACTGCAAGAGTGAAAATGGAAAAATATTTTCGCAACCTAAAAAGCATGGGGCAAATGTAATATTTTTTTAGGATGGAAATGGAATTGGATAAACAGAAAATTTTCTTTCAAAGGCACCACAAAGTTCTGATGGTGCAAAAAATAAAATTCTATTTGGCAGTATAGCTGAGAATTATGTGGTAAATAAAAAATGGGAGTAAAGTGAAAACAAGGGGGAAATAAATAATAAATAAATTAGAAACATGAATGAGTTGAATAAACAAATACAATAAAAAATAGCAAAACGTATACAATTATAGTTGCGTCCCCCGTCAACGACCCGCAATTCCCATAGCTAAAAATTTCGACACCGCCTTTGAGAGCATTTCGGGAATACTCACTGCCAACTCCACCCTGGTATACACCGCCACTGGATTTGGGGCAGGCATTGCAACTTTAAGAAGTTGGCGATTACGAATTACAAAAATTTCTTCAAGCATTGTCCTTGATGGTATAACAAATTTTGATTTAAGCAATGAACTGCCAATTTCTTAAACCTGTAGTTAACCTATGGGCTTCTATTTTGATTTAATTAATTCTAATGTTTTTTCTAAAACAATGTCTTTGTTGGATAGCATGTCTGAAATACTTGGTTTAATTTCAACATCAGGAGTGATGCCTTTGTCAGGTTGTTCGGTCAACGGGTAATAACCTATCAACGGGATGTCGATTTCTATTTTTGAATTAGGTAGCCAGAGAAAAAAAAGTTGTCCTCCATTTGTTCCCTTAAGATTGCCACCAGTTTCGGAACCTACAATAGTTGCAATCTTGTTTTGTTGTAAACCTGCAGCAAGAAAGAATGTATGAACTATTTTGTAGCATCAACAAATAAATAAATAGGTACTTAGAAATGCTTTGCTATTTTGTTTTATCATTGAATTACCTCTATCCTTTTTCCAGGTGTAAAAGCCATTTTCCAGCTTTATTAATTGTCCGCTTCTGTTATAGAAACTTTCATCCCAGGTATTAAGATAGGGACGAAACTCTTCTGAAATATTTTCGTAACGAAGCAATTCTTTAAATGCCGGAAATGCAATCTGACTTTTTGCAAGTTTTTTTCCAAGTACCAGATTTACTTCATCATTGCCACCTTCGTTTCCACGCATATCAATTATTAAATTTTCAATATTTTTTTCAGTCAATTCATCAAAAGCATTATTTAGAAATTTCTTCCAGTCAATGGTTAATTTGTTGGTTACAAATGTTCCAATTTTTAAATATCCGGTTTCGTTGTTTAATATTTTGAAACTCCATAAATCATCCAGGGTTGAAGGCTGTTTTCCGTATTTGTTTTCAATTAGTCCAAATCGTTCAGTCCGGCTTATGGGATTAACATTTAATGTCAAAATATCTGTTTTGTCAGCCTGCTTAACTTTAAGGGAATAGGAATTATTAATTGGTGGGAATAATAACGGATAAAAAATATCAAACGCTTCAAATTTTCCAAGTCCTGAAAGGTTCAGGTCATTTAGCCTTTTGAGATTATTGTTTCCGTCACCCTTTACATACTGTATTAACGAATCAATAATAAAAGCAACAGGAATATTATTGATTTCTAAGTAAACGGAACTATCTTTTTTATTGAAGAGGCTATCTTTTGTAGCACCACTTTGATTGTAAAAGCTACAGAAAGTGTGTCCACATTTCAAACTTGATGTGAACCTGGAAAGCAATAAATAAGCCTCGGAAAGTGATAGGTCTCGTTTCAATTGCAGCTCAAGATTATCAAAATGCTTTGCAACAGTTAAGCTGTCCTGAAACCTGTAAAGACCGGGATGATAATTTTGTAAAACGCCTTTCAATACTTCAAAATCTTTGAGAAGTTCTGCTGATGTCAATGTTTTTGAACTCTGTATGGATTGCGACTTCGTGTCTTCTGAAAATAATAGTGTTAGTATTAAACTAATAATAATAGTGCTATATTTCATATTCTGTATTTTCAATATTATGATGTTATTCAGTTTATCAGCCAGCATCAGCCTGCAAAACCATCTCCTCATTAGCTGTGTGTAAAAAACGTTCGGTAATAATAAGAAACATTCCAACTGATGTGATAGTTTTGAATTAAGAATTTTGCTTGAACTATTTTACACAATCCATTAGACATCAGGTAGATTTTTGCTCGTTTGATTTAAGAATATATCCGCTGTCGCTTGTTTGTTAAACTGCAAATGCCCGACTCGTCATTCATCCCTCAGTAAGTTTTTGACTATTCAGTATTTCCAATGCTGTTTATTTTTATTAAGTAAAGATTTCCAAATTGCAGTCCAAAACTCCCTGCTGTTCTTGCTATGATGTAACCTCCACCAATTGTTTGTTGTGCATCATTTGCCCAATCAATTCCTACGCCTATGTATGTTTTAGTCCAGGAGATAATTCCAACAGAATCTGTTTTTACAAAATAAATATCCCAAACACCTGTACCAAAATAATTTGTTTGCCAACAAATAAAATATCAACCATCGCTGGTTTGTTTTCCAACTCCTCTTTATTCTGTTCCTCCGTAGAATTTTTGAAACATTGCTTGAGTATGAATAAGTTCTGTGAAAAAAACATGGATAAAAAGCAAATTGCGATTCTTTCACTGACTAAATGTTTTGTTCTTTTTTTCATTAGAGATATGAAGCTGGATTTACCATAGAAGTTAGTTCGCAGCTCTTAGCATTGCACATAACTACAATATATGCCCCTCCAATTAAGTATATATTATTGTTCATGATGCTAAAGTATTCATTATTAAAATGAAAAATATTTTTTGTGGTCTTAATAAATCATCGAAAGGGCTTAAAACTTTGCATCTACCCTTTTACTAATGTGTGTTTTTTAATGCAGTGTTTAGAAGGTAGTATCTGCTTTAGAATCCTCATACGTTTTTATTTTAATTCATAAGTGAGACTGAAATGAAACACAACAACAAAAACCACCACTAAGTATACACTCATAGTTACTCGCCCGCCAAAATCCTATCTGTTAAGTGCTCCTCTGATGCACACTTGTAGGTCTTTCTGTTCAAATTAAACGTTGAACTTTAATGTCAAGCTACCGCCAAGTCCCTCACGAATAATTCTCATCAATGTTGTTAGACGAATATCGCTTGCATCATTTTTTCGAGAAATGTAATTTTTGGTTGTTCCGATTCGCAAAGCAAGTTCTTCTTGTGTCAAATGTTGTTTCTTTCTCGCCTCTTGTATAAGCACACCGATTTTGAACGCTTCAAATTCTTCAGCGTATTTCTCACGACTTGGTGTTCCTTTCTTTCCGTATTTGCGGTCAAGATGGTCGTCCCAATTTACGATATCATTTTTCTTTTTTGCTTTCATAATATTGTTGTTTTAATTTTTCTGCCCTTTCAATTTCTTGACGTGGAGTTTTGTCCGACTTCTTTTGAAATCCGTTGAAAAGTATAACAAGATTACCCTTGTCGAAGCAGCAAAACACTCTAAAATTGTCGCTACCAACTTTTATTCGCATTTCGTAAAGTCCATCAGTTCCTTCAAGGTGTTTGAAAAATTTCTCAGGAATAATTTGCAAGGATCTCACCAAACCGATTACCCAGTCAATCTTGCCTTGAACATCTTTCGTCTGTGCGTTGTAGAAGTTCCAGAAATAATTTCCGTAAACTATAGTCTGTCTAATGTAATTTTCATTCACGGAACAAAGTTACCTAAACGGATAACCAAATGCAAACCAAATTTCAACTAAAAAAGTTCATGCGATTCTCAAAAGTTCCAGATTAGCAGTGATGACTGAAAGGGCGGATGGCGTTGTATCAAACGAAGAATGGATTAAAGAAGTTTTTGAAAGGGGGGATAGATGTTCAATTGATTGTGCTTGTTGAATTATTCTCAATAGTTCAATTGTTTGAATTGCAATCAATGCATTATTTTTAGCCTTCACTCTTACTGGCTCAAATGTACACTGTACATTTGCCCTGTTTAATCTTTTTGTTACAGGAGCCGCTAAGCTCGTTATGATGTGTGCTCAAAAAATGCCTATCAACCTCTCCTTTATTTTGCGCATGAATTTTCCTTTTACAATTCAAGAAAAATAAAACGGGAGGTTTTTTTCAATTCATTGCTGGAGGTTTGCATTTTTGTTGCCGCAATTACTATGTTTCATTCTCCTTAAAAAAATCATGTGTCGTACCGGAACGATGATGTGCCTGCATTTGTTGGATAATGGCCGATGCGCGCTGGCCGTGGTATAATATTTTTTCGAGATTCCCGTTCAACAAAATCATTGCCTCCTGCTTTTCTTGCTCTGTAGCGTTTTCATTTAATACATCTTCCATCAGTTGTTTTGAAAGCGCTGAAAAATTATTTACAAAGTTCATCGGGTTTTGAATTTCATGTGACATACGCTTAGCCATTGTTCCGAAGGCGGCCATCTTTTCAGATTGTAACAGTTGCTCTTGTGTCGATTTCAGGTTTTCCATAGTCAGTAAAAGTTCCTGGTTTTTTTTCTCTACTTCATCATTTTTTTTCCTTAACTCTATGGTAGCTTTGCTTACTTCCGATTGCAGCATTTTTTGATTCATCCGCAACGCATGAGTGCGGTATCGGTAATATGCGATTATAATTCCTATTGCAATTAGTACAAATAGCGTTCTTGCCCAGTTTGTTTTCCACCAAGGCGGAGTAATTGTAATCTGAAGTTGCGCTCCTGTTTCATTCCAGACTCCATCGCTGTTACATGCTTTTACTTTGAATGTGTAATCTCCCGGCTCCAATTTTGGATAGCTTACAAACCTTCGTGTGTCGCTGTAAATCCAGTCATGGTCAATTCCTTCAAGCTTGTAGGCGTAATGGTTTTCCTGGTTATGGAAATAACTCAACATGACAAATTCAAAAGCAAGATTATTTTCGTTGTAATTTAGCTTGATGATATTATCTCCAAATGGTGTTTCCCTGTCAAAAACTTTAACGGATGTTATGGCCACAGCCGGAGGTTTAGATTTTTTGTCTCCAATCTTGTGCGGGTCAATGATGTTGTAACCTGCAACTCCTCCAAAAAGCAGTGTGCCATCTTTTAACTTTATAGCAGCATTCGTATTATATTCATAATTCTGTATGCCGTCTTTCTCAATAAAATTTTTGCACGAATAATCCAATGGGTTAAACCTGCACAAGCCTTGGTTGGTACCCATCCACAGCATGCCGTTATTGTCACAAACCAATGTATAGATTTGGTCATCAGCCAGCCCGTTTTCTGTTGTGAAGTGTGTGAAATTATCCTGCTCTTTGTCGTACCGGTTCAACCCGCCACCATTTGTGCCTATCCAAAGTGTTCCTTTCTTATCAAGGCATAAGCTCCTTACATTGCTGTTGTGAATACTGTTTTTATTTCCGGGAATATTGTAATACCGTTTCCATTTTTTTGTCTGCTCATTGTACCTGCACAATCCGTTTTCAGTGCCTGCCCAAATTGTGCCTTGAGCATCTTCAGTAACAACAAAAGCCATTACCGGAAGAAGCGAAGAGGAATCTTTCTCATCAAAGAAATTATACTCAAACTTTGTGGCATTGATATTTTCAAGATTCAGTGCATTGCAATCAACCATGCAAACGCCTGCATTCTGACTTGATATCCACATCCTGTTTTTACTATCACAATAGAGATTTCTGAAGCATCCGTCTTTATCGATGTCCCATATAGGTCGGGGCCTGCTAAGTGGGAATACATGGTTCAGCTTTACATTATAAATAAATAGTTCACCAATCCAGGTTCCAATCCATAAATTACCTGCATGGTCTTTAGCAAGTGATCCAAAAGACGCATTGGAGCCCTCGGCATTATTATCATTATTGTTCCTATATTTTAAAGGGACGAGAGATGTTTGATTGCTGAACTGTTGTGTTTGTTTTGAATAACTGAACAATCCATCGAGGGTGGCAATCCAATAACCATCATCCGTTTCTAAAAAGCCACGGATGTTTTCGCTAAAGCCGCCCTGTACCGAGGCACTTGATTTTTTGGTTTTTGCAGGAACGGCAATTTCGAAAAGAGCTGTTATCGGCTCCATTTTTATTAAACCATGCCCTATACATCCTGCCCATACCACTCCGTTTTCGTCAGTTAATAGGTTATAAATAAGATTGTTTGGCAGGCTGTTTATATTTCCGGGTTCATGAATATATTGTTCAGATTCACCAGTTAACAAGTTGTAGTGTATCAAACCCATGGAATTTGTTCCCATCCAAATGCCACCATTATTATCTTTCACAATAGCATATATACCCCTGTCATTCAATTCCTCTTCAGGGATTTTTTTATTCACATAAACCAGTTTCTCTTCTCCTGTGCGGATGTTGAATATGTTGAGATAGCCTGATTTAGAGCCAATAACTACAAGTGTATCGTTATAAGTAAGATAGGGACTGAACTCATAATTAAAATTTCTGGTGCGCTTTAAATCAAGATGCCAAACAAAGGATTTTGCAGTGGAATCAAAACGATATAAACTATTTGAAGTAAAGAGATAATAATTATTTCCGGTAAAAATCACTTCCAAAATAGAAGAACTGTCTTCCATTCCCATGCGGTTCAGGATTTTTGTTTTCGAAAACACTTTCGATTGATAGTCGAAGTAAAGCAAGCTGTCTTTTGAAACAGAATTATAAAGTACAACACAATTATTGGTGGATGGAATCATTCTCCATTGATAGCTTATGTGATGGGGAAGTGCAAATCGCTCAGAGCCGTTTTTGCTTATTCTGAAAAGAGCAAATTTGCTTGCTAACCAATAACAATCCTTAACGCCTTCTGATTTGGCAATGCGAAATATTTTTATGCTGTCACCGCAAGGCAGGCGCGAAGTAAACGATTGGGATGCCGGGTTGAATAAGCAGTAGCCATGTTCTGTTCCAAAATAAATATCCCCGTATTCCGGCAATATTCCATTCCATAAAAAATAACCTTTTGGTAAGCTTGTGCTATCATCGGGATTGTGACGAAATGTTTTGAAGTTATAACCGTCAAACCGCGAAACACCTCCTTCGCTTGTAATCCAGATAAAACCGGTTGTATCTTTATAAATGCCACGGATAGCGCCAAAAGGCAGCCCTTGTTCCTGGGCGTAATTGGTAATGGTGTATTGCTTCTGCGCAAAGCAAGTATGTTTTAACAAGCTCAACACAACAATCAGCATAAAGAATTTTTTCATCGTATATGTATGATGTTAACTATACTGCTTAATAGGAGCATTAGAATTACTTTTAACGGAAGGGAGAGAAAAAACCAAATTTTCTACAACCGTACTTTAATAGGATTTGGTAAAAGTAAAAATTAGATCGACAATGTTGAAACACTAAAGTAAAAAAAAATTTATACATGAAAAAATTGTGTGGGAATGATGTGAATCGTATATGGTGATAGTTAGTAATATGAATTTTAAAAAGAAAAGCACAACAACACGAAATCGAAATAATCAACACAAGAACTGTAACACCTTTGTGAAATATTAATGTTTGCGGTAACACCTTAGCGGGTTTCGTAAAGCATAACAACATTGTCTGTCCTGTTGGCTCAACGAAAACTTAGATGTTTGTCAGTCCTTGTTCTTTTAATTTAAAATCTTTTGTAACCATTGCCCAAATGCATATCCGTTTCGCCATAATGCTATTACCAATGTAACCGCTATTAGTGGAACTAAAATTTTGAAGTAGTTTGATTTGAAAAATTCTTCTTTTGTCATAATTCTATTTGCTATTTAGTATCATTCATTTTATAAAGTTTATAACCCGCTTCCTGCAATTACTTTCCAGGAAATATTATGCAATTTCCATTTTGTAAATATCTAAAGTTTCGATCAATATTTTTGTAAGCATATTATGCTTTTAACAAAATGATAACCACAATAGTCGAAATATTTTCAATTGTCTTTTTTGTTCAGTCGCGTATCTAAAATTCGTAAACTGTAACAATACCAGTATGGTAATTTTCAATATCAATTTCTTTGGTAATTGTCTACGCATTCGAATATTAAAAAAGGAATTATTTTGTTGCAGTACATCGATAACTTTGATGTCACCAGTTTACAATGCCTGAGAAATTATTCTTTGGCATTCAATTATCTATTTGACTTGAGAAATATTTTATGAAGTCAATTAGTTTTTTGACGGAAGTGTCATCTGTAACAATGACCGCTAATCGTTTATAGATTTATTATGGCCGGGCTTTTCACCACAAAAGTTAATGAGAAGAACCAATGTTTGATTAACCGCAACCGGGTGTGCAATCCAGTGAACCGACACTTAAGCAAACCACTTTTAGATGCTGGTATTTAGCATTTTTAGTTATCCTTGAGTTCGTTGTCTGTCTCTGATTTTGATGTCAATTTTCGGAATAGTTCATAATAAAAACCGACTACCAGAAAGTCACGTCCTGTTTCATCATTTATTTTATAGTCGAACTGGTGTAAATAACCAATTTGTAAAGTTGTTGCTTTGGAGGGTTTATAATTGAATGCAAATAATAACCTGTTTCTTTCAAAATAGGGTTCTTTGTCGGTAAAAAACAATTCATTGCTTGCGCTAATTTGGTATGGTTTGTATTCATTTCGTTCTTTTCCAAATGGGTAAGAAACACCAAGCCTGTAGCGAAAACGATCGCGGTAGCCATTGCTTGTCCACCGCAATTCTGCTCTGTATCTTTGTTCTATTTTTATTTTACCAATCGATTGAAATATAACAACCTGTGGCCACAATCTAAATTCATTATTGTTTTTTGGTAAGACAAAATTTCCACCTTCTTTGTAAGTTTGGTAACTACCCGCACCTAATGTCAGTTGTGCGTTCTTGTGAACTTTGTAGTTGATGCCGCCTTTGTATTCGTAATAGTGAAAGTTGCTGTAAAATTTTAATGAACGCAATTGTGCTTCGCCAAAAACGCTCCATTTGTTGCTATAATTATATTTAAAATTTAAAATGTTCCAACTACCAATGTCAAAAGCCTGAGAAGATAAAGTATTAATTGAAATCAATAAAGCTAAAGCAGTTGAATACAGTTTTTTCATTTAACTATTGGTTTTCTTTTCATTGTCTTTTACAGAAAATGATCTGTCAAAAAAATGAGAATTCGGTATGGTAATTATTTCATTGTTGGAAGTTTTAATGTGAACAAAAAAGTAATTCATTTCAGTTACTTCCCCTTCATAGTGATAGTCTTTGTGAAGCACTTTTATATAGTCTCCCAATTTTACAGGATGATTAAAAAAAATCAGTATGCTCGAGGTGATATTTGAAAGCAACGACCATTGAGCAAAAAGTGCAATACGCAAAGCTGTTAATATTGTGCTTGCAAATAGTGCTATTTCATTTTGCCTAAAACCCCAAATACCTGTTAGCAGTATTATCGCTGTTATTGTTGTAAATAACTGAACGGCTCTAATGGTCATTTTTCTCCGCCCTCTTTCAAATTGAGTTCTTTTGAGTGCATTATTTATAACCGATTTGACTATGAAATATGAAATAATATAAGCTCCAAATACCAGAAGGGTTTCAATAATTTGAATGTTGAAGGCTTCCATTGTCTATATTTTATTGATGAGATTCTTTTCCCGGTTTTTACCAATGAGGTTAATACTTTCGTAAAGTAGCGTAGCATTAACAAGCAAGCGGTCAAGTTCTTGTTCAAAAAACGTTGAAGTGTAATTGTTCCATTGATTTGGTTGGTTCATAAGCTCTTTAAAACTGTTTGCCAGCGTACTAATATATTCCTTTTTTTGAGGTGCATCATTGATAAATATTGGAGGATACAAATCATACATCAACATCCAATTTTTTGCAACCCTCGTTACGCGTCCGTTTCCATCCACAAAGGGATGTATTCTAATTAGCTCATGATGGAAATATATGGCTTTAATAATGGGGTTTGAAACCGATTGCATTTTGTAAAATAATTCAGAAACCAATTGAGGAACTTTTTTCGGTTCGGGACAAATATGCGCGCCTATCTGAACAAGAGTTTGCCTGTATCTATTTGGATGAATGGCATTAGTTTCGGGAGAAACCAAACGCAGAAGTTGAAACAATTGAATTTCTTTTTCAAAATTGTTGTGCAAAATAATTTCCTCAATTACAAAGTCAAGCGATACTTTCAGGTTTAGCAAATACTCCTTAGCTTCTTCTTCGTTTTGAGCCTCCATTTGAGCATTTTTAATACCAACAAGGTCTTTTAGATTGTGCATTCCATCCAAATAAATGTCCAAAAGGTCATCGTCAAGGTGATGCCGGCTATAAATAATCAGTCTATAAATTGACTTAATCACATTGTCAATTTTAGCTATCTTTTTTTCATTTATTTGAATAATTTCTACCGGTAGCAGTTCCATCTCACCTTTGTTTAACTGTTTTCATTTGTATTACATCCACTAAAAAAGCGAATGCCATTGAGAAATAGATGTAACCTTTTGGAATTACAAAGTGAAAGCCTTCTGCCAAAAGCGAAACACCAATCATCATTAAAAAACATAATGCTAATATTTTAAACGAAGGATGTTTTCTTATAAACTCACTAATTGGTTTTGAGGCAAATAGCATTATAATAACCGTTACAATTACTGCTGTGTACATTACCCAAAGTTCCTGTACCATTCCAACGGCAGTAATAATAGAGTCGATGGAGAAAACTAAATCTAATATGATTACTTCTGTAAGTAATCTTTTAAAACTGCTGTTCTGTGGAACGATAGGTGTGTCTTCATTGGCAATTTCAGTTTTATGATAAATTTCTTTTGTGCTTTTATAAATTAAGAATAGTCCACCAATAATTAGTATTAAGCCTTTGCCTGAAAAGTCAATATCAAAAAGCCTAAATAGGGTTTGGTCGAGTTTTAAAATCCATGCAATAAAAGCCAGAAGACATAAACGCATTACCATAGCCAAACTTATTCCCCATAAGCGAAGTTTATTTCTTTGGTTATCGGGCAGCTTGTCGGCCAAAATTGAAATGAAAATAATATTGTCGACACCAAGAATTACTTCAAGAGCAATTAAGGAGAGTAAAGGAATAATTGATTCTGTCATATTAGTTATTGTGTCTGTTTATTTGTTACTGTGTCGTTCGTTGCCCTGGCCAGTGACGGCATCCTGTGAAAAAAAACATATCCTCAAAAGCTGCACGTTAATAACACGCGGTAAAAATAAAAATTAATTAGATGGTAGTGGAATTTTATTGCATCATTTAAATTATTAATCCCTCAAAGATAAATATCAATTGTTTGTAATATCTTAATTCGTATATGGTAATAGTTAATAGAAAACATTTAAAAACGTACAACCCATGGAATCAAAATTACTAACCCAACCATCACCATAACCCAATAGCAAAATACAGAACGTTGCTGCCACTCCTTTAACCGGTTTTGTAAAGCATTGTTATCATTGCTATCCTTACTTATGCTACCAAGCCTTAGCCGTTAGCGGCAGGTTTACTATTTTGTTTGTTTCGTCATGCTAATATTAAAATTTGCATTAACTATTAATCCATTATTATATTGGAAAACATTTTGTCCTGTTATTTGTCGGCCAAATTGAAGCGTTTGGTTTAAGTATCCGGCTTCAATTCTGACATTTTTATTGAAGCGAAAACCCAATAATACTCCTATCCTGTTTTGGTCAAAAATATTTGCATTTACATTTTTTCCAAAGCCAATAAATAGTTCATCATAAACAGCCACATAAGGTGTTTTGTCCGTTATTTCTCTGCCTTTTAACGGAACCTGAAACCTACACATATACCTTACTCTGTTTAAAAGAGGGAATTCATCCTCCGTTGTTTCATTAAGTGAACTATATTTTCCAACAAACCTTTGTTCTAACATAAACCTGTGTGAGAAATCTACTATTCCTTCTTTGTGAGATAATTGAACCATTTGAAAAATTCTATGTTCTGTAAAATCTCTTCCAAAACCATTGATTGGGTAATCGCCATAAGGATAGGTTTCTATCCAGCCATAACCCACTCTAAATAATACTCTTGGGTTCAAATTATAGTTTATACCTACTCGTAAAAGGCTTTGTTGCCAATTCGTAATTATGTTATCTCTGCGCCATTGATATTCGGTGTGGATGCCAAATTTTTCTGATACTTTGAATGTTCCAAAATAATTGAACCACCCAATTTTATTGTTCGTATTTAAACGATTATTTTGCCCTAAAGCAGTTGCGATATAAGTTATAAAAATAGAAATGAGAATTATTTTTTTCATTAGAAATTGATTTTCATTCCTAAACCCTGTTGTGGCATATTTGGATTGATAAGCCTAAATTTATTGTCGTGCAAATCTAAATATTTTAAATTCTTTAAGCCTACTACCTCAAGTGGCGTTTGTTTGAATTTGTTATTATTTAAATACAATTTTTCCAAATGACTAAAGCTTAATAAACTTTGCGGCATACTTTTTAAATTATCGTTTTCAAGGTGCAAGATTCTGAGGTTGGGCAATTTTGAAATTATCATAAGGCTCGTGTTAAAATCTATTTTCTTTTCATCGTTCAGGAATAGTTCTGTTAAGTTCTCTAAATTTGAAAATGATGGAGGCAACACTTGAAAATCGTTACCACTTAAATCGAGTACACTTAGTTTTTTCAGATTACCCAATCCCAAAGGTATGACTTTTAAATGATCGTTTTTAAGGCTAAGGTATTCTAAATTTATAAATTTCATCCAAATGCTATCGGAAGGCATTTTGAAATTTTGATTACTCAGGTTTAACCTGAAAACATTCTCAGGTTCTTTTAGTGCTTCTTCTAAATTTGAATACTCCTTTTTTATCATAGATGAATCCAAAGTGACTTGAGCATTCACTTTGGATGCAGATAAAATAAGAAATGCCAAAATTACTGTACTTTGTATAGGTATGTATTTCATTTGTATATGATGTTGATAGATTTTAAAATTGAAAAAATCTCCTGCTACAACTGTTTTTAAATGTAGCAGGAGGTTTGTTAGAGGAAATTATTTAGTCGGTGGCGAGAAAGGAAGTGCAGATTTGTGAACAATAATCCTTAGTTTACCATCTTTACCTTTCTTGAAAACCCAGGTTTTATCTACCATTACTTCTTTTCCGTCTTTGCCTGTAACCCATACATTTCCCATTGTAATGGCGATAGAACCGTAAATCTGTACGCCTTCGTTTTTGTCACCAGCATTGTCGAACCGTGCTTTAACCCAGGGTGTTAATGCAAAACCTTTATCATTTGGATAATCAGGATCGCCACCTATAAAGTATGCCAGGGCTCCTTTTTTATCGTTTCTAAAAGTTTGGTCGCCATATGCTAATGTTGGTTTGAAAAACACTTTACCATTGTCGTAATTGTAAGCAGAAGAAAGCACTTCACTTGCAAAGGTCTTGTAATCGCCACCCTCTTCTTTCAATTTTCCGATTTTTACCAAAGCGTCACACCAAGCTTGTTGGGCTGCATTTACTTCGTCATAAGTAATAACAGTTTGAGCACCTTCTTCCACATACACTAAACCCAAATCGTCAATTACTTTTTTTACTTGTTCGCTAGTTTGTGATACAATTTTGTCCGTTTGTTCTTTTGCTTGTTGCTGGGCTTGGTCGCAAGAGGACATAAAACTTGCTGTCAAAAGCACAACGAAAATCATTTTAATTCTGTTCATTTTTTTGTTTTTTTTTGCCTACTTCTTGTACCGGTGTTCGGCTTGTCCGTTTTGTTTCATACTTATTCAATATTAATTATTGCTTCTACTTTTACAATACAGGTTTTTGAATTGATTGTTTTTCTTAATTCAAAAAGTTCTTTTTGCAATCGCCTTATTTTTCCTTCTCTTATTTTAATATCCTCTTCCTTACTGCGACTATTTATTCTATTCTCATGCTACTTTATTTTTATATGTACCATTTGGGCAATAAGTTCTATAGCATCGTTAGAGCTAAACTCTCCTTGTAAAATCAGTATGTTCATGTTTATTGTTTATAAATCATTACCCTTTTTTTAGTGAATATAAAGCCCAGCCGTCAAATGAAAATTGATTTTTTGTTCTTACAATTATTCTATCAGATATGGCACTTTGCCGTCAGTAATTATTATTTTACTATTAGTAGATTTTGATAATTCGATAAAAGCATCAATACTTCTAATCTTGATAATTTGATCTGTTAAACCTTCAGAAAGTATTTTTTGCGCATCTCTTGACCCGGTTGCTTCAATGATTTTTCTTTCAGCATCTAATTTTTCTTGTTGCAAAATAAAAATCATCCTCATAGCATCTTGTTCGGCTTGTAATTTTTGTTCTATGGAACTTGATAAACCTGATGGCAATTGAATACTTTTCATCAACACAGCCTGAACAAATATTCCTTGGGCAGAAAGCGTTTCTTCCATTTTAACTTTAATTGCATTTTCTATTTCTGCTCTCATTCCTGAATGCATATCTTTTGCAAAATATTTAGAACACACATCTGCAGATGCCGATCTAAATACATTAGATATAATAGTTTCATATCCAAGACCAATGCTATTGATTACTTTTGGCACGCTATTTTGATCTATTCTGTAAAGAATAGATATTTGAGCAGTAACACTTAAGCCTTCCTTGCTGGGCAAACTCAGCGACAACTCTATGTCGTTTATCTGAATATTTGTTTTTATAACTTTAGTAGTAAGTGGGTTGAACCAAACGGAACCTTGCATATAACTTTTTTCAGAAAGTATGCCGAGCTTTTGTTTTACGCCCACTTCTCCGGGTCTTATAACAGCGCAACTTGTGATTGCTGTGTAAATAAATACAACAGCAATAATTTTAATTTTTTTCATAATGTATTTTTTTTTTACCGCTGCAAAACTGAGCATTCTAATTCATAAGTTTTTATTTATCTTTGTAATGTAAACCATAAAACTATTTTATGAACTATACATTGAATCAATTGCAGATATTTTTAAAAATCGCACAAACACAAAGCGTAACAAAGGCTTCGGAAGAATTGAACCTTACTCAGCCAGCTGTTTCTATTCAGCTGAGAAATTTCCAAAATCAGTTTGACATACCATTAACGGAAGTGGTTGGGCGAAAAATTTACATCACTGATTTTGGAAGAGAGATTGCGGAGTCGGCTGAAAACATAATCAACCAAGTGTATGCCATAAACTACAAAACCTTGGCATACAAAGGAAAATTAATAGGGCGTTTAAAGATTTCAATAGTATCCACTGCAAAGTATGTAATGCCTTTCTTTTTGGCTGATTTTATGGAACAACATTCTGGAATAGAATTAATGATGGATGTTACTAATAAAAATAAAGTTGTAGAGAGTCTGGAAAATAATGAAGTTGATTTTGCGCTTGTCTCTATTCTGCCAAATACATTAAATATTGATAAACTTGATCTACTTCAAAATAAGTTGTACTTGGTAGGCAGTACTAAAACAAAATTTAAAAGGGCTATTAGCACAATAGAAATATTTAAAGATTTGCCATTAATATTTAGAGAAAAAGGCTCGGGGACAAGGCAAACAATGGAAAGTTTTATTGAACGTAATACTATATCCGTTTTAAAAAAGATGGAGTTAACATCAAATGAAGCCGTTAAGCAAGCCATATTGGCCGGCTTGGGATATTCTATTATGCCGCTCATTGGAATCAGAAATGAACTGCACAACAATGAATTGCAAATTATTCCAATCAAAGGTCTTCCAATTAAAACAACCTGGAGTTTAATATGGATAAAAGGAAAGAAACATTCTCCGGTTGCTAAATCCTTTGCAGAGTATTTAAAAAAAGAAAAATTACAAATTGTGCAGAATAAATTTAGTTGGTATGAACAGTATTAAACGATTGGCTATAAGGAACTTGTTTTTGTTTGAGATTGTGCGTAGGATAAAAATAAAATGTGCGATAGAAAATCTTTGTGGAATCATTCGTTAGTTTAATTGTCTTTGATGTTAGTGTCAATCCCTTTACTTTCAGATGCCTTTCGAAACAATTCCATAAAGTAACCTATTTGAAAAAAATCGCGTCCTGTTTCATCGTTAATTTTATAATCAAATTATTGCAGATAGCCCACTTGTAAAGTTGTCGACTTTGAAGGCTTATAATTAAATGCAAACAGTATTCTGTTTCTTTCAAAGTACGGTTCGTTGTCGGTAAAAAATATTTCATTACTTACGCTTATTTGAAAAGGTTTAAAACCATGTCGTTGCTTGCCAATTGGGTACAACACACCAAGCCGGTAGCGAAAACGGTTAAGGTAGCCATTACTTGTAAATCTTAATTCTGTTCTGTAGCGTTTTTCTATTTTTAGTTTCCTTATTGTTTGAGACAATATAATCTGAGGCCAAATTCTAAACTCATTACTGTTTTTAGGCACAACAAAATCACCTCCTTCTTTATAGGTTTGATAACTACCTACCGCTAGGGTGAGCAATACATTATTATTAGCTTTGTAATTATTGCCCCCTTAAATTCGTAATAGTGAAAGTTGTTGTAAAATTTTAATGACCGCAATTGTGCTTCGCCAAACAGGCTCAACTGTTTGTCATAGTTAAATTTCAAATTCAAAATATTCCAACTACCAAGGCTTGAAGATTGAGCAAATAAGGCATTCACAGAAAAATACAAATTGAGTAATACTAAATAAAACGTTTTCATTTAAAAATCTGTTTATATTTTTCTTTTGTGGCTGAAACGGAAAATGACTTGTCAAAAAAATGTGAATTGGGTATTGTAATTATCTCATCATCTTCGGTTTTAAGGTGAACAAAAAAAATAATTTAACTCGGTTACTTCTCCTTCATAATGATAATCCTTGTGAAGTACTTTAACATAGTCGCCCAATTTTATGGGATGATAAAAGAAAATTAAAATGCTCGAAGTGATATTTGAAGGTAAAGACCATTGAGCAAAAAAAGCAATACCTAAAGCGGTTAGAATTGTACTTGCAAATAATGCAATTTCATTTTGCTTAAAAACCCACACACCCGTTAAAAGTATTATTGCAGTTATTGATGTAAAAAGCTGAACGGCCCTAATAGTCATTTTTCGCCTACTTCGTTCTAACCGAGTTTTTTTTAAAAATTATTTATTACGGTTCGAGAGATAAAAAATGCAATGATATAACAACTTAATATTAGGATAGTCTCAATAACCTGAATGCTAAATCCTTCCATAGTTTCGATCTCTTTTTATAATGAAAACAAAAATTTAAAAAACTATTTTCATTCCCAAATTATGATTTCGCATAAATTGCGGGTTGCTTGGCGATATTCTGTTATCATGAATATCAAGATATTTCAAGTTTTTAAATCCTGTTATTTCTTTTGGGATTTTTTTAAAATCATTGTTATTTAAATAGCGCATTTCTAAATGTGCCGATGGTTTACCTGTTATAATAAGATTCGTTAAAAAGAGTATCTATCTGATTTTGTTTAATGAGGACTTTTCTTGTTTTGCTTTTCAAATGGTATATCATCAAATCTCCGTCAGCACCAACATATATTATACTGTTTGTATTTCTATTATATCTAAATTGAGTTGTGCTTATTCCATCCAAACTTCGCTTTTGACTTCCATCTATTTTCATCGTCATTATGTCTCCTGGAGCTTGAATGTAAATAATTGTTTTTTCGTTCATCCAGAATGGTGAGTAGTTGTGTGTTGTGGTGTCATTGGTAAGGTTGGTATGGAAACTTCCATTATTATCTGTTAAATATATTTGGTCTCGTTTATCACCTTTTTCCAAAGTGTAAACTATCTTATTACTCTTAATATTCCAACTAGGTGTATAGCATTTGTAGACACTGTTTTCGGTAACTTGCTTTATCCTATCAGCTTGAATATTATAAGTGCAAATTTCAACTTTTGCATTTGCTCCTTTTCCTGTTTGTATATTATAAACAAGATTTTTTCCATCGGGCGACCAGCTGACCGCATATTTCTTAAGCGTATCATTTACCAATACTTTGTCTTCTTTTTGAGTAAAGTTGTATAAGCAAATTTGGTATTTACCATTAACCTGCTTGATATAAGCAACCGAATTGCCATCAGGAGACACATTCAATCCACCTCCATCAATTGGCAATAACTCTACAGTTCCGGACTGAATAATAAATTTAAATTTTTTTGGAAACGGTGGGCTTTTTTCGGTCTTATCAATTTTCAGAACATTCAATATAATTGCATTGCCATCAGGCATCCATGTAAAAGCTGAAAGCCGCTTTTCAAATAATGTATCTTTGTTTTGAGCCATCGCTAAGTTGTTCAAAAGAAAGACAAAACTCATCATTAGTATTCTAGTCATAATTGAATGTTTTTATTCTTCTCACTGGCGCATAGGGTAGGAGGGAGCACTTACTGCAAGTGACTGTATGAGTCAACCTATGCGTAAGCGAAGTATAAGGAAGGATAATTAAACTCATCACGCAATGCTGTGTGATTTTTTAACTGCACAGTATATAAGAAGCACCACTGCTTGATTTAACAACTGAACCGCCAATTTAATAAACTCACTGATAGCAGTTTTTTTTCTGTCTCTCTTTGAAGAAGTTCAGTTATACTAATAACGTTTTCCAATTGTTTCTGAAGGCATAGACTCTTGTATACTCGTCAAATCAGCTTTAGTTAATTCCACATTAAAGGCACCTAAATTCTCTTCGAGACGTTTAACTTTTCTTGTTCCAGGAATAGTCACAATTTCATCGTTTTTGCTCAGCACCCAGGCAAGAGCAACTTGCGCTTTGGAGACTTTTTTGTCTTGTGCAATTTGCGCTATGACTTCCACAAATTTTAGATTTTCCTTTATCGCTTCATCTGTAAAACGAGGAAGTGTAAGTCGCCAATCACTTGCTTCCAAATCTGCCCGGCTTTTAATTGCACCTGTTAAGAAACCCCGACCAAGTGGACTATAAGCGACAAAGGTGATTCCGAGTTCCTGACACACATCCAAAATCCCTTGTTCCGGTTCGCGGCTCCACAACGAATATTCGTTTTGCACTGCAGTAAGCGGGTGCACTGCATGTGCCCTTCGTATCATTTCTACATTCGCCTCACAAATGCCTAGGTGTTTTACTTTTCCGTTTTTTACCAGGTTACTCATTGCACCAACAATTTCTTCAATTTCTACCTTCGGGTCTTGCCTATGCATGTAATACAAATCAATGGTATCAACTCCCAGATTTTGAAGACTTTGTTCGCATGCTTGCTTTATATATTCTGGTTTGCCGTTTAGTCCAAGAAATTCGCCATTGGGTCCGCGCATTACTGCAAACTTGGTTGCTAAATTAAGCTCACTCCATCGTCCTTTAAATGCTTTTCCTAATAGGCGTTCATTGGCACCCCAACCATACATGTCGGCTGTGTCGAAAAAATTAACGCCCAGGTCGATGGCTTTGTGCAATGTATTGATGGATTCTTCTTCGTTAAAAGAACCATAAAACTCTGACATACCCATACAGCCAAGTCCTATTCTATTAACTGTTAGAGTACTGTGTCCTAATGTTGTTGTTTGATTCATTGTTTCTTTTTTTTTAAAATTAATGTGTCGTTTTTTTATACCGGCAAAGTTATACATGCTGGTTTTTAAACTTACTGCTGAATGTTTTGTGCTTTGCCTTCGGGCGGATTTCGTAGCACAAAGATATTAATATGCACTGAACTTTAATAGAAGCACAAAGCTTTAAATTTTTACATCAGCCTCCAAATGTAAAATCTGATTTTAGTGGTAGTTTTTTATTTCATCGCTTTCTTCATAAGTTTTAAAGCCCAGTCATAATGGCTTGATGTTGCAGAAATTAAATATGCTCCTAAAGAAGTTGTGCCGGTCCATTTGTACTTTTTCTTTTCAAAAAGTTCTGCATCGGAATGCTTTTCAATAATTTTTTGGATATCATGAAACGACTTATCAAGTAGCGGCCTCACTTCTTTAATGTCCGTTGTCCTGTACAATTCCCAAATCTTTCTGTTTAATTCCGGAGTTGTTTTCCAGGTGTATCCTTTTGCGGGTATGTCTGGTTTTTCTCCTTTCATTCCAATTGAGTACCACTCTAACATCATCAAATGCCAATGATGCAAATGTGCAAGAACATCCCGGAAATTGCGATTCATTGTTCCCTTCGGAAATTCTTTTTTCTTATCCTCTTCAGTGAATGAATCAACAAAGTTGTTTAAATTCTTATAGTTCTTTTGACTCAAGGTCAATAAGTCATTTTTGTTTGTTGGTCTTGACATATTGCTATTTTAATTTATTAATAATATCTCTTAAATGTTTTGCAATGTGCGAATTAACAACCTGTAATTGCTCTAATCGTGAATAATTTCTTGACCCTTTTTTATAAGGGATATTTTCTACAGTTGTGTTGAATATATGTTCTGATATAATTTTTTGTGCTTTAATCAGTCTTTGGCAAAGCACACTAACGGGAATTTCTCTGGTCGAGTCAACACTCATTTTATTTACATCCGACAGTTTTCCTTTCAGTGGAGTCGCCTTCCTGCTCTCTGAAACGTCCTGTAAATTTCTGGCAAAACTTTCATGCCAAAAAGTAACATGCCCTAAAACATCTTTAACGGTCCAATAGGTATAAACCATTTGATTGAAGTCCTTTTCATCTTTGAAAAATGAAACAAAACTGTCAACCGTATTAATTAGTTTTTCAAGACAATCGGCTATTTGCTGTTCATAGTAGTTCATTATCCGTTTTCAAAATTACATCTAACGTCAGCCTTTAAAAAAATATTTTCTCAATTGCTGAACGTTAATAACATGTGGTAAAAATAAAAAACATAACAACTGGTGGGCAGTATTTTTTAAAGAAAATATTTTGCATGCACCTCATTGCATAAGTTAATAAACGATAGGTAGAATTTTTTAGTTGAATAGTTTCAAATTTCGCCCTTTATCGTTTACAGTCATAGTTACACCCCATAATCAACGACCCGCAAACCCCATAACAAAAATCTCTACACAGCATTTGCAAACAGTTGGGGAATACTTACTGCAGGTTCCGCAGAATTTTCCATCGACACTATGGTCGGTGCAGGCAGTGCAATTACAATACTTCGGGACTTTCTGCATCGCACGGCACGAAGTCTTTTCTGTGATGCGATGTTTTTTGATTACATTTTTTTCTTTTCTATTTTTCTATGATTCGGCAGATAGGTTGGTAGTGCTGCCGAGCCATACCATATAAATACTTCTGCTTCTAAAACCTTCTCCTTTATTGTAGGATCCGTTTCTAATAAAGCATTTGCTTCTTCAATTGTTTTGACGTTTAGGATAAAAATTCCACGATATGTTTTATCATTTTTTCCTAAAGGACCAGCAACAATCAACTTGTCGTTAGCAGCCAAACGGTTTATATTGTTCATGTGGCCTTTGAATAAACTGTCTAATACTATTTTATCTTCTATATTATTAGGTCCAGTTTTGAGAATTACAAGAATATATGTTTTCATACCGTAATCATCTCCATCTAATGAATCTGCTAAAAACTTATCATAATTTGGGTTTTCAGTCTGACATGCTGCCGGCAAACTGAAACTAAGTAACAAAAAAAATAGAAAGCTATATTTCATAATTTAAAATGATTGATGCTGTTAATTAAATATCGCATAACGTCAGCTTGTGAAAAACTAATTTCTCAGCAGCTGCTCGATTATAACAAGTTGTAAAAATAAAAAACATAACAAGTGGTTTGTAGTTTTTACAAAAAATATTTTGAGAGCACCTCATTGCACAATCCAAGAGACATCAAATAGATTTTAGATAACGCGATTGTCGAGTTTCAGTAAACAATCTTTTTCGCTTTATGGATGCATTAGTCGAGAAGCGCTATTTGACACAGTTACAGTTTGAATTAGTTACATTCAACACCGGAGGGTGCCCATTGGTCTATAGCAGTTTGTTTCTCAAGGTATACAGCCAGTGTTACAAAATATCAAAATTTGGAATCACGTTTACAAAAGGATTTCTTGGCTTAACGTAAAAGTGACCGCATTACTTCCAATTCTACGAATTCAAAATGGCAGAGTAGGGTTGTAGCTCAGAAAACAGTCTTCGTTTAATTTTCCTAAGTCGTATACAGTTATAGTTAAAGCCGGGTTTTGGTGTGCCTGATTTTCAAAAAGAGGTGTTTTCGCATCCTGGCGAACGAAGAAGGGCTTATGGAAGTTTTTAAAAATGGGGAGTTCGAAGCACCACTGTTTGTAATTAGGATATGTTTTGTTTGAAACACAACTGTTTGTACTTGTTCTCAATGGCCTATATTTGGCCTTCACACTTACTGGCTCAAATGTACACTGTACATTTGCCCTGTTTAATCTTTTTTGTGATCGGAAGTGCTGTTTGCGCGATAATGTTTGCTTCGCATCCGTTTCTGTATCTTATTTTACTCGTTGCAAAATAATCTTTTCGGTGTAGCTTCCTTTTGTGTCTGTTGTAATTGTCAAAAAGTAAACTCCATCTTCGGCATCAAAATTTACTTCTGTAGTTTTATTTATCAGTTTTAACTCCTGCAACTTTTGTCCAATTACATTTCTTAAAGTAAGTGTTGGTTTTTCAGTTGGAATATTTAAGAGCTCAATATTAAATTTTCCATTACTTGGTTTAGGATAAATTTTAATAGATGAACTCAAACCATTTTCTTTTACACCTGTAATCGCAATCACATTAGATGTGCCTGCACAACCAATACTATCATTAATAATAACATAATAATTACCCGCTTGGGTTGGGATAAAAAAACTGTTGGTTGCGCCAGGAATAATACCAGCGGAAACACTCCACCATTGAAAAGAAACAGCAGCAGAAGCAAACAAGGTATCGTTAGATTGAGTAATGGTTGGTATGGGAGATTGATATTCATTAATAAAACCGGGTAGGGTTAAAGTGTCACAACCTGCTGTATTACAAGCGATGAGTGTAACATCAAAACTTCCATAATTGTTGTAACAAATGTTTGTTGGATTTTGAACAGTTGAAGTATCAGGCGATGCTCCATTGAAATACCATTGCCATGATGTTGGGTTGTTGGTTGAAAGGTCTGTGAAATCAATACATTGCTTCTCACAAAATATTGTATCAGAAGATTGAAGTGCTACAACCGATGCAGAAGGTGTAATTTTTGTAATTCGAATATTGTCAAGCTTTCCAAGTGAGCCTTCGTAGTGCATGAACAGCATGTTCCACAAAAAAGGATTTTGATTTGAAGCGACCGTTGTGTCAATACCTGCATTTAAATTACTGGCAACTACCGTCCATGCGGAAGTGCCAAGCTGCTTTAGACGAACCCCAACTAGCCCTCCGGCAACTGTGTTCATTTGTGATAACGTAATTTCATAAGTAGTCCAGGCATTAATCCCGGCATTATATGTCATCGTTGTTCCGTTTGGCAATAATAATATTTCACCAAGTCCGGGTTGATTGGAGCATGTCAAAATCAATGCTTTTTCGTTCGCATCATTTTTGGTAACTTTTCCATCATTATTTAAGTCAGCAGCAAACCCAAAACTTAGTGCCCAATAATTTCTTTTTATATCGAATGATAAAATATAGGTACTCTCAGTAGAAAAAGTAATACCAGGAAAACTAATCGAATCGAGTTCTTTGCTTGCATCGCACCCAACACCCGGCCCTACCTGATTAAAATAAAGAGCCTTGGTTGCATCATAACCCGTATCGGCAACCTGAATGTCAATATTGGTGCTCCATTTTGTAGTAACCCAATTGTCCTGACCACCAAGATTTCCATTGGTAAGAGCATTAAAATCATAAATGGCGGTGGTGGTATCAAATTGCGCAAATAAACTATTTGTAAAACAAATACAGATTATAAAGAATAGATTTTTTTTCATTCGATTATTATTTTAAAGTGTGACTTAAATTTATTTTTCAATAACAAGTTTTTTCATTGCAATAAAATCTGCTGATTGAATTTGTACAACATAAATGCCCTCTGCAAAATCGCTTGTGTTCACTTCTAACTTATGTGTTTCACTTGCTGTAGTTGAGTAAATTATTTTTCCTGTAATGTCAGCGATGGTTACTTCAACTTTTTGGTTGTTGCTTCCTAAGGCGATGGTGAGATGGTTGTTGGCAGGATTGGGATAAAGATTTATTGATGAAGCAAAAGAATTTTCTGTTACTCCTGTAGCAGTTGTTTGTCCGGCAAGGATGGGTTGGTTGGCAATGCTGTTGTAAGCGTATTCAAATATGGTAACTGAAACAAAATTGTTGCCTATCGATACTCCAAGTTTAATCCAACCATAATAAAAATCTGTTCCTACTTGTATTTTTAATGGGAGGTAGTTTCCGGAAACATTTAACCAGGGACCGCTTGCCGGTGAATAAACAAGGTGAGAACCAGGAGGTGGTGAACAAAGCACGCAATTTACATGTTTTGTAACCAAAGTATGTATAGCATTAGACCAAACCAAAGATGAATTAATAATCGTATTTAAAGCATATCCTCCGGTGGTGTCAGCTATCCAACTATTAGAAGTTGAACTTATCACTGCTGAATCTCCATTGGCCATTGTAACCCCCCCCTGAGGACCACATTTTGAGCAATTAACAAACTTTTTTCTTGCTGACAGGACAAAATCATTGATACCGTCATTATTCAAGTCAAGTGAATAATCTCCCGAACAAGGGGTTTGAAAGATGCAACTAAGCACCTCGTTCGGGTTTACATCTGTGTAAACAATTTGTGCATTTGCTCTTGCTGAAAACAGCATCGCTATAACGATGAAAGCCGAAAGCTTTTTTGATAGTCGTTTTTTCATTTTGTTTGAATTTTGAAATTAGATTAATTTATTTTTGTTTGTTTTAAACTGTTTCGATCAAAGATACACTGTTTGAAGTTCCGATGTCGCCAAGCATGACGTATAAATAGTAGATTAGCGAATGCTTTTATTTAAAATTTTCATATTTAAGGATTTAAAATTTCTTAAAACGGTTATTGTCAATTGTTTATAAATGAGAGTAAGATTTGAGGGCAGTTGCGTATATCCACAGCGTATATCAGGTTTCAAAGGTACTAATGAGGATATTGGTGCAACAAAGATATAAATATAATGATAGTGCAAACAATTCCGGAATATAAATTCAGGGCCGGCATGCACAAGGGTATAAAGGTATTATGGGCATCTTTTGTAAATAAACCAGAGTTGATTTCTGCTTTCAAAAAATGAGAAACAGGGCAGATTGATGGTTTTTTAATAGGCCCTGGTGAAGCAACTCCACATGCTTTAGAACCTTTGCACGAGAGGGGACTTGCGACAGGAATGAGTACTCATAAAACAAAGATTTGTTTCGGCTTATGACGGCATAAGTCAACCAGCCGTACTGGCTATTGAACACTTGCACCAGAAGGTGGATTTCGAGCACTAAAACTGTCTGCCACCAGAGAACTTGATACGAAGCACAAAACTACATTTAACCACTGAACCGCCAATTTTTTAAACCCGCTATTTTGCGGTCGTTTTTTTATGTTCCTTCTTAAATTTCCTTGTATTTGTCTGGGGTGATAGTCCATATTACTTGAAAAACAAAAGCACCTATTATTGTCCATAAAATATCGTTCCAGTCAAAGTGCAATTTTTTTGAAGTTGTTTGAATAAATTCCCACGATATGAGCCCAGTTATAGAAATTAAATTTGCTGTGATGTGTTTATTTGCGTTTAGCCATTTGTTAGTTAGTTTCATTTGTGGAATTATAACAACAAACAAGGCAGGTATTCCAATGGCAGGAAAAAAATTAGGTGCAATCCCTAATAAGTATTTTATTGTCAAATTAGTTCCAGTATAATTTGGTCTAATGTTGTCAATTACCTGTTGATAGGCAATAAAGCAAAATGCAAACAAGGCAAACCAATAATATAAACTCTTTGATGTCTTCATTATTTTAATGCTACAATGTTGTCATTTCCCTTTCACTTGTCTGCCCGTAAAAGTAAGAAGTTTCATTTTCAACATCATCATAAGTTACTGGTTCTTTGTGCTTATGAAATTCAAAGTAACTAAGTAGTCCAAAATCACCTGAACACATTGCTGTGTGAGCAAACAAAACAGCACTGATAGTTAATTTCAAATTTGGATTTGCAAGAAATAGTAAAATAATTAGAGTAGTTGTAATAACGATAAAAGGTGCAAGTGCCGCTATTTCAAATTCTTTCTTATTTGCCACAAACTTGTCTGCCAAAGCCATAAAGTAGAATTTTTTTAGGTTAACATCATATGAGGTATTTGTCGCACCCTGCGATTTGTATGCTAAAACGTGAATGTATTCGTGAAGAGGGATTAGTAGCAAAGCAATTGTAAGTCCATATGAAAAATGAGTAAAACGGTCACCAAAGCTATAATTTGGTAAGTTGTAACCTTGAACAAAAAAGTATCCAACAAGTCCAAACATAATAAAGTTACTTATGTAATAAAACATTGAATATTTTGTCCGTTTTTTTATGTAGGTTCTTATAAACGGTACAAGTTCTTTATGCCCTAACTTGTCAAGCAGCACATAGCCGTTTTCTGTTAATTCTTCTGGTTTAATTTTCATTTTTACGGTGTTATTTTAAAATGCTGCATAATCAGGTCACACCCAGGAATTTCACTTTCATGTTCCCACGAACAGTGCATGAAAGTCTCCCTTTACCCAGCCTGTCCTCACCTTATTCGTGTGCTCTTTTTATTCCATCACAAATGTAGTTACACATTATGAATTTACCAACGACCATTGCAGAAAGAGTGTTGGCATTGCATCATACTCTTGTTTCAACCATTTTATGCAGCTTTCTTGTTAAGTTCTTTTTCCCAGGGCAACAAATACATACAATCCACAACAATGTCTTCAATGCAAAACCGAAACGATGGTCAACATCGAAATACTGCCCAAGCGTTGGCCGCCAAAGTTTGAAAACGATTGGAAAAAATTAAATGAATATTTGAGCAACAAAAAGAACTATTAATTAGTGTGGCCGCGCATTATTAGTTCGAGATAAATAATTATTTAGCGAGCAATAATTTCAAGATAATCGAAAATAAATTGGATACTAGCAGATATAATAATTGTTGTTTATATTAAAACGTATATACTCACTGTTACACACACGTCACGTCCCGCAAACCTCATAGCAAAAACTTCTTCACGCCACTTGCGAAAACTACCAAAGGTTCCCCGTAAAAGCGGGGCAGGCACTGCAACATGGACTTCATTCTTGGTGCTTCGCACCAAACCAAGTCCTACCTGTTAGCGGCTGCCAAGCTGTTCCTACCAATCCGTTCAGCCCGAAGTCCGCGCACTGTTTGTTCAAAGCGGTGAACGCTATCGTTGTCCTGGCTGGTGTCATGTTATTTATTTCAATGTCTTTTGTTGAGTAAAGATACTGCAATATTCAAAACCAAAATTAATTGCCCCACTGCAAAAACAAGAACACTAATTGTAATAAATGTCATAAAATCAAAAGGTTGAGTCATGCTTTCACCGGATGAAAATATACAAAGCGTTGCCATAGCAACAAGAGAAATTGTAGTCAGTAAATAATGAGTGATGCCAAGTGTTTTACGAAGCGGACGATTTAACTTGATAAATAGAAAATAAATTAGTGCAAGAATCAAAAACAATAAGAAGAACCCAACAGCAATATCGGTTTTAGCAATCAATAAATAAGTGTCATGGATATTTATCTTAAGTGGTGAACGAAGAAATAGCATTGTCAAACCCAAAATAATAATTCCTGTAATAAAAAACAAAAAGTCAGTCCGCAAAAAGTTTTTCTTTGCTAATCTATTTGAATTGGCTCGAAAGAAATCCTGATTAAATTTCATGTCATTAGAATTTAGAATTAATTATATTTAAAGATACTCAAAACCAAATCTAAACCTTACCAACTTGTCTGCTTGAAATTCATACTCGGCATAGTAAAATGGATATTTAAATCGTTGGAGAAATTTAGAGTTATTAAAATCGTCAATGTGATATTTAATTGTCTCAGAATATTTATCTTTTTTGATTGTCTTGAAGCAGTTGCCAAAAATAGAAACGACTTGCTTCTTTGAAAGCCCAAGTTTAATTCCCTTACTTGTTACAAAGTTGTTTGTCTTAACTATTGTTGCACTGTCTGATGCTGAAGAATACTTTACTTGAAATTCTGAAAATTCATTTTTAACGCCACCATAATGGAAAAATAAAGTCAGTGTTTGTTTCCCATCCTGAGAGCAAAAGTTTTCATATGGCAAGTCCATATTTCTCCTCTCTATCGGAGCAAACTTTTCGCCAACCTGTTTGATTGAACTTTCTCTATCATTAAGAATAATGTTAAACACTGAAGTATCTGGATTCGTAAGTTGACAATCAACAGTACTTACATTCGTCTGTCCGAATGAGGTAAGAACTGTTATCAAAAATATTCCTGTCAAATGTTTACTCATCGCTCGTCTGTTTTATTTCGCAAAAAAAAATGCTCATTAGAATTCCGAAAGTTCAAAGGTAGCACCACCGCCATTGGTTGCCGATAACAGAAACCGGGATTAACGAAGTTTTTAAAAATAGAGTGCAACAGGTACTGTTGAGCCAGCATGTGTGTAAGCCGTAGTTCAATTTTTTGTGCTTGTTCAAATGTTACTTAGTAGTTCAACTGTTTGTAATTGTTCTCAATACCCTATTTTTAGCCTTCACATCTACTGGCTCAAATGTAAACTGTACATTTGCCCTGTTTAATCTTTTTTGTTATGCCTTCGTTCGATTTCGCGCACTATGATTCTCTCCCGCTTCAATCTCTTTCAACAATAATTTTCTTGCAGTAATACTTTTCTCAGTCATACACTTTCACAAAATAAATTCCGCGCGAAATATTTTTGAGATTGATTTCTTTTTTTGAAGTGAGAGAAACAGGTTCGCTCAATATTCTTTCTCCTAAAGCAGAATAGATTTCAATTGAACCATTATTAGTAATGTCAGGGAATGTAATTGTAAAGTTGCCGTTTGATGGGTTGGGAAAAATCGTGATTGCATCATTACCTGCTGTGTTGTTTACAATTCCTGTGCTATTGTCGTAAAATACTTTTATAGTGATTTGGTCAACTAGCCCTGATGACGAGAAAGGCCCGTTCTTACCTGCAGAAACTGCCGCGCCAAAACTGCTGTTGTTGATTTCGGCAGGTGTCCATGTGGTTCCCCACAAATCGGAGTTGCTGCCGTAAGTAACTACCATATCAGTTGTGTCCCAACCCAAGTTAGAAGCATAATTTAATCCTGTTACAGTATTGTTTTTTACTACACGAATTTCAAAATCACTAACAGGAATAGAACCAGAAAAACTTCTTTCCACATTTACTTCAATGCCACAGATGGAAGCTATCGTAGGAATAGAAAAACCAAATCCAGTTGCTTTCAGACCTTTGGGCGAAGAAGTGCATTGTGCGTTTACGCTCAAACCAAAAATGTTGAGCAGCAAAATAATTAGTAGTTGTTTTTTCATTTTTATTTTGTTTTTACAGTTGCTTGCTCTTTTTAGTTTTCAGCTTCTCCGTTTATTTTTTGTTGTCAAAGTTAATTCCTTGCAATCAGATTGAAGTCGCTGTGCGGCCGAAGGGTTTCGTAAATCTGCTATTAGCGTATGCCCTTCTGTTCACCATGCCGTGTTGTTTACATATAATCGTTCTCGCCTCTTATTCTTTAAATGTCTTTGGAACACTTGGGTCAGTAATTATAATGTAGTCGCCAAGATGTTTGTGCTTGTTCCAGTCAATGTTTGGGAATGAATCATCTGTTCCTGTTGAAATGATAAGTGATTTTATTTTTGGACTATATTTTTTTAGTTGTGATACAATGGCAAATCCTTCGTCACTGTGAAATCGTCCGTTGACCTGCAACACTTTTTTCCCTTTATTTTGTTTCAAGTATTTTGAAATTGAATACGCCATTGTTGCATCCCAAAGCGATTGACCCATGATTAAATTAAATCCTCCCATAGGCATTATTGGCGGCATTTTTTTTACAGCAGTATCGTTAGTGGAAGTGGCGTTATGCGAAGTCAGTGCCATAAGTTTTTCATAATATTTTCCCGATGCAGTATCGTAAGGCAATGGAGCAAAATATTGTTTTGACTCGTAAGATAATTCCATCAATATTATTTGCCCTTTCCTGCCAGCAAGATTAGTATATCTGCCTGGGGCATTGGCGCAAATTATATCCAGCTTATTGTTCTTTGCAAACTCAACCATAGGTCTATAATCTTTATAATTACTCCATGCACGGGCATCTTTAGTAAAATTTTTTTCCCTAATATATCCTTTAAGATATTCATCCATCACGGTCTGCACATCTCTGTCAAACATTTCCATTGAAAGTGTAATGTTGTTGGTAAATTTCTGGTAAAGCATTTCAAATATTTTGTTTTCAAGATAATGTGCTACCGAGTCATTATGCTCTTCACCAAAGAAAAGAACATCATAATTCTTCATGTCCTCAGCAATGTCGTTAAGAGTTACTTCTTTGCCGGATTTCACTGAGTATATTTTATAGTTCTTTTCTGTAACCTGTCCCAACAATTGAAAGCCGATAATTAAAAGAGGACAGATTAAAAGAGTTCTTATAAAACTCATTGTGTTTGGTTTAATTTGTTGAAGTGTCATATTTGTTTATTTTAACTTGTTTATATTGATGTGTTGACTTTTAAAATGCCCCATAACGTCAGCCTGTGAAAAAACCATTTCCTCAACAGCTGCAAGTTAATAACATGTGGTAAAACTAAAAAACAAAACAACGCGCGTGTAGTATTTTTGTAAAAAAATATATTGCATGCATCACATAGCACAAGCCAATGGACATCTGGTAGATTTTTTTCCGCTCGTTTTCTAGAGTAGAGTAGGGGTCTAAAAAGATTGTATTAAAATCTCAGTGAATCGTATACACACATAGTTAAACACCCAAAAAAGTAAAATTGCTTTACTATAACACCTAAGCAATTGAGCACGCCCCCAGCAAAGCAACTCAATTAAGACGACACCCCATGCCGGTGTCGCTGAACACCCCGTTAGAGTATACGGGGCAGGCCTAATAGACAAAAGCCCCTCGTTTGCTGCGATGCAGGGGAGCTTTCGTCTATACGGCTAAATGTTAGCGGTTCGGCTTTCTTGGCTATGGTTCTCTGTCATTTTATTTTTCTGTAATGTCTTATTCCTATAATGGATACAACAATAAACGGAATAGTTGAAATTATTATTTTGAAATTCATGCTCATTATACCAACAATGCACATAAAACCTAAAAGTAGTCCTAATCCTCCAATACTGATGTAGGTCAATATTTTACTAGGTGTTTTTTGAAATATTGTAATTAGTAAAAGTATTTGACCTATCATTGGCAATATTGTAAATGGATGTAGCACAGAAGTCGGGTTGGTAAATAATTTGGAAAAAATTTCCGCCTCTGCTTTGAAGAGAAAGATATGGTTATTTCCACTCCATTCTAAATATCCCAAAAGCGACGTGATAATTAAGAGGGTGTTTAAAACTTTACTTTTCATTTTGTTTGTCGTCTATTATTTATTGGTGTGGTCTTTAAAGCTGACTGCTTACGTCAGCCTATGAAAAAACCAATTCCTCAACAGGTACACGTTAACAACATGTGGTAAAAATAAAAATTACATCGACATTGCTGACATACCTTAGCAAAAAAAAAAATACACATCCCATAGCAGAGCACTGCCGGCATCAAATGGAAATATCAAGTTTAGATTGCAACTTCGATACTGAAAATGTTGTACGCTTTATTGATACTTTTGATTGCAAACTCGATTTAGTGAAATTGAAATTTGATAGAGTGATAGGTGCCTCGGTATTTTATTTTACAAAAGGAGCAACAAATCGTATATGGTGATAGTTGTGAAATTGCAAAAAAAATTGCTTTACTAATTCACCTAAGCAATCACCCGATTAAACTCCGTACCACACCGTAAGATGCAATGAACAGCCCGTTAGAGAACACGGGGCAGGCCTAATAGACAAAAGCCCCTCGTTTGCTGCGATGCAGGGGGGCTTTCGTCTATACGGCTAAATGTTAGCTGTAGTTATTCTATTTCAAAATGTTTCATAACTCGTAATACTCTCAATGTAAGCCATCTACTTGGTTTGCCAGCTTTTTCCATGCTGACGTGTACCTGTCCTGAATGAGCAGATTGCATATTCCAAGTCCCTTCATTGTTTCGTTTTGACTTCAGTACATCAATCGCTGCTTTCATTCTGTCGTCCCATTCAATTCCTGCATATTGAAAAAAATCCATCGCTCGAAGAATGTCATATTTCCATCTGCACGGATAAGTCAACTTCAAAAAGTCTTTATTAATAATTTGACCTGTTCTATCAGACAAGAATAATTGATGTAGCAAGATAAACTCAATTGAACTTTTTTGAGCGCTGAGAATTTCCTCTTTTCTATGCACATATCCAGCTTTCTGAAATTCTACAAAACCTTCAAGCACAGATATTGTTGTGTGCAAGGAACTGTGTTTAGCTCCGCTTCTTGTTGTCCTGCAATTAAATCCTCCATCCGGCATAATCTCATTAAGAATACTGTCTATAATGGAATGTAACTTCATTTCAGGTGTTTTGAAATAGGAAGCATAATTCAAAAACATTCCATTTACACAAACGTCACTATGCTGCGATGTGGATGGCCCCAATCGAATACCTCCATCATCTGCCATATTATTTTGTAAGACCAGTTCTATTGTCTCTTGCACAATCTCATTGTTTGATGGGAGATTTAAATTGCGAAGGTCAAGTAAAGTGTAATGGGTCGAAATCCATTTGGGTTGATAGAATCTATCTCCCCAATGGCCGTCTGAATTACGTTTTGATAAAATATTCATACCCCATCCTTCATTTGCTATTCGGGTTTGAAGTTTCTTTTTGTCAGATCCTAACAAATCACGCCAAACTTGGTATTGAATAGAGACGTCTCCTTCCAATAACCAGTCTATGATTTGTTGATTGTTCATTTTGAATATTATTATCGGTAATTATAATTCTGACTAACGTATTTTTTGAGCTTTCAGAATCAATTAGTTACGAAACCAACGTCCTGCGGTTTGAGGTCAAATTTAGTGATATTCTTTTTATTCGCTGCACAAGTTTAAGTTTTCTTTTTTCATCGAGGAACAAACATTCAGTTGATGGTTTGTAAGCAACTTTATGTGTAATCATTGTCCAAATAATTACGCCCAACTTTCGTGCTGTTGCGCTTACGGCAATTGCTCTTCCTTTTCTGTAAGCAACTCGCCTAAAAAAATCAGAAAGATGCGTTTCTTTTAAATTGCCGATGGCATTGGCAGCGTGTCGGAGTGCAATTTTTAATCTGTTGCTTCCTTTAGGAGTTTTGCTTGATAAGATTTTGCCACCCGATATTTTATTATTAGGAGCAAGCCGTAACCAGGAAGTAAATTCTTTTGCTGTTTTGAATTTGTCAAATCCTTCCGGCCCCACTTCACTCATTATTGTAAGCACGGTGGCATGGCTCAATCCTTCAATTGCCATTAAATCTACTCCGCCAAAATATTGATAGGATGCTTGATTAAGGTCGAAGCCTTGGTAACGTTACCTTTTCCTATAAAAATTATCGCAACGGTGCGCAACAGCAGGAATGCACATTTGTGGTATGGAATTTATACGCAGTTTTAGTATGCATATATTGCCGTGCGATTTTGTGCGCATACGCCATGCCGGTTTCCTTTGCCACCGCAATAAAACGGAACGGCTTCAACGTATACACACACAGTTACTATTGCCACCACCACCGCCCAGAGTAACAGTGCCACTGCACATACAAGTAATGCAACGCACTGGTAACGACATTACTATTTGCCCTGTTTGCAAAAAGGGAAAGCTAGAATTAATGGGCTCTTATAAGTACATAAATGGAAAAATGATAAATGTAAATGACTTGCGCAACCGGGGTTCACCTCTTAAACAAAACATTAATCGATGAAAACATTAAAAATTGCTTACTCCGTTGGTAATCGGAATCGCAATGAAAAAAAACTGTATGGTAATAAAGTACGCTCAATTTTGGGTAGGGGCACTATTGACTAAAAGCAAAAGTAATGCAATACACCAACGTATACACTCATAGTTAAACCAGCGCAAGAAATAAAATTGCGTTACTATTACACCTAAGCAATTTAGACGCCCCCCTCCAGCAAAGCCACTCAATTATGACGACACCCCATGCCGGTGTCGCTGAACATAGTATAGACAAAAGCCCCTCGTTTGCTGCGATGCAGGGGGGCTTTCGTCTATACGGCTAAATGTTATAGGCAGCTTTTTTCACTGTTTTGGTATCAATTGCTCAACTGAGAAATAGTAAAACTCTCCACCAATTGGATTTCTAGTTTGTTTGTCAACTACCCTTACAGGAATATTATATTGTCTACCGATGTTGGCTGTCGAATTTTCTCCTGCAAAAAACTTTTCGACTAAATTGTCCCAAAGTGATTTGTCTTGGTCTGGGTTTTCCAAATGAAATTGTTCAACCTGAATTTGGGCTGTTGCTCTTGACAAATAAAATTGATGGTATTCATAAGTCCTTGCCCTGAGTTCAGGGTTATTGTCAATCCTAATATATGTTAAAGGGAAGAGTAATACACCACGTCTTTTGAATGCTGAAACTAGTTCAGTATAAAAATGGTTTGCTTCATTTTCATCATTTGCAGTGAAAGTCGTCATAAAATGAATCATTGCATTATATCCATTGTCTTCAAATCTTAATTCAAGTAAAAATTCCATATTGATTGGTTTTAGGATTTATAATAAACTGCTTTGTCAAGTTGTCGATAGAGAAATGAAATTAAACTTAAAATATCCAAACAATCCTGTTTGTCAATAGGCCAAGTAATTGCTGGTTCGTGAGCTGTCGGATTTCGTATAGCACTCATTAAGCCACCTGAAATAAATTTAATGCCGTCTTGGAAGTCTTTGTCAGTTTGCGATTGACAAGCTGTTGCTTTTAAAACACCGTTGTCACACCCCCAAACATTTAGCATAAGTGGTTGTCCATCTTTATCGCTTTGTGATTTTGTTTTTACGTCTTTGTTGTATACTTTTGCACTTTCAAAAACTGCGTGAAAATAATTTCCTTGTGCAAAAAGTCTTTGAGAATGCTTTGTCACTTCAGAATGAAAATTTCTCTTTAAAAATTCGTCAAGGTTGTCCTTGTGAAGTAAGTTATATGGGCAATGATTTTTTTCTAAAAATTCAATTGTTGTTTTCTTGTGTTCTTCTGGTGTCAGTTCAAGGCAAAAATTAATAAGTCGTTTTACCCTTTCCGTATTGTCTAAAGGTGTCTTTGCTAATGAGAGAACCCAATTATATAATGATTGTGCTCTAACTGATGTTATTGCTGTGTTAGGAAAGTTCTCTTTGTTTACCCTTAATATAGATTGTCCAAGTCGGTCAATTTCATTAACCGATGTCGAGTATTTCAGAGAGTCCCCGATTTGTGTTGCTATATGTCGAAAGTTTATTTCTTGCATTGTCGTCTGTTTAAAGTTGCCTATAACGTCAGCCTGTGAAAAAACCATTTCCTCAACAGCTGCACGTTAACAACATGTGGTAAAAATAAAAATTACAACAACACCGTTGACATACCTTAGCAAAAAAATAAATATGCATCACATAGCTGAGGGCTGCCGGCATCAAATGGAAATATCAAGTTTAGATTGCAACATCGATACTGAAAATGTTGTACGCTTTATTGATGCATTTGTATGCAAGCTCGATTTACAGAAATTAAATTTTGCAGTAAGCACCATAAAAGATGAAGGCCGCCCATCGTACCACAGCAGTATATTTTTAAAAATATATTTGTATGGCTACCTCAATGGAATACGCAGCAGCCGCAAACTTGAGGCGCGAGTGCGCGCAACATCGAAATGCAATGGCTCTGTGGCAAGTTGATACCGAGCTACCATAGCATTGCCGATTTTCGTAAGGACAACCCAAAGGCATTGCGCAATACGTTCAAGTTATTTGTAAGTTTTCTTAAAGACATTGACTTAATAGGAGGAGAGCTTATTGCAATAGATGGGACCAAAATACGCGCCCACAACAGCAAGAAAAATAATTATTCGCAGAAAAATTGAGCGCCACTTTACATTCATTGAAAATAAAATAAGTGAATATATGGCACAATTGGATAAATGCGATGCAGCCGAAGACGAGATAAAAATCACAAACATTACCAAAAAGATTGAGCAACTTGCAGCGCGAAAATATTTTATGAAACACTGGAAACAGAATTAAAAGAAAGTGGCGACACGCAGATAAGCACCACCGATGCCGATGCACGCGCATTGCTCATACAAGGCCAGGTAGTAGAAGTAGCCTACAACACACAAGCAGCCGTTGACGATAAGCACAAACTTGTAGCTGCCACACACACCATAAACCGTAACGACAGAAACGCCCTTACCGATATTGCCACCGAAGCAAAGCAAAATATGGATGTATCAACGTATACAGCTATAGTAGATAAGGGATACCACAACGGCCGGCAAATACAGCAGGCCACCAATGCCGGCATAGTAACCATAGTAGCACCACCCGAAATAGTAAACAGCAACGAGCATGGCACCACCCCCGATTACGTAGTAACTAAGTTTGTATACGATGAAAGCACCGATACATATACATGTCCACAAGGCGCAACACTAACAACCACAGGCACATGGCATCGCAAATCGCGCGAGCGCGATACCTACCAATTTAAAAATACCGTACACCAAAATGTAAAACCTGCCCTGCAAAACACCTGTGCACAGGGCGCGCCAAAGGAGGCCGCGAAATAGAACGCAGTGAGTTTGCTGCCGAAGTTGAAGCCAACAATGCTCGCTATAACAGCCACAAGGAAACATACCGCAAGCGACAAGAAATAAACGAACACATATTTGGTACAATAAAAAGAGTATGGGGATATTACTACACAAATCTGAAAGGATTAGAAAAGTAAATGGCGAATGGAGCCTCATCATGACAGTTTACAACATCAAGCGCACAATCAACATACTAGGTATACAGCCACTGTTAGAGAAACTAAAAAACTGGAATCCTGACTACACAAGGATTTCACGGCTAAAATCAAAAACGACCGCATTACATCAATTTCTACGCATTCAATTTCACGAGCATAGTGTAGCAGCGTAAAAAACAACCCCCGTTAAAAACGCCACAAATCGTATATGGTCACCGTTACGAAGCTGTTTCGGCCGCCAAAATTTTTAAAAGGTAGGTTTTTTTCACATCTGACGTTCCTGGGCTTGGCGAAGGTGGCGATTTTCACCACAAATGTTGATGCGGAGAACCAAACTTTGATTAACCACAAATGTGTCTGCGGAGCTCTGAACCGCCACTTTTGCCAAACCCGTGTTACCGGGTCGTTGTTCTTCTTTCAAGCTCATTTAGTTCGTTTGTTAATAGTCGCTTTGCTTCATTGATACTGTCCTTTTTTAATGGAATACCCATTACTAAAACTGTATTTGTTACTTCGTTAATTCCGTTCTTATATTTTATAGCTTTCAATTCTAAATGGTCTGATGGATAACAAAGAAACCCATATTTAAAGTCTGTCTTACTGAAAGAAGTATAAGCCATAATTTGGTGTAAATCGTGTCTGTGGTCGTCTTTCAGAGTTTCGCTCTTGTCGAACTTGTTATAAAGGTTTGATTTGTATTTAGCGTCTATGAATACTAAGAGGTTTTCCTTTTGATATATAGCGTCTGGTTCAATGTGTTTTAGTTCCCACGAATAGTGCTTAGAAGTTCGTGAGTGAAACTTGAAATTTGCAAATAATTTTCCTCCGGTCTCTTTAGCAACTGCTTTAAAAATGTGTTGAACGAATTTTTCAAAAACATCTGAGAAGTCTACTCTCCATGCTGTGCTGTCAACCAAATTAAAGTTAAGAATTTTATTAGCTTGTTCTTTACACGTTTTTACTGTTGGGCTGTCAGATGATTTGGCAATAATATTATTTGTCGCTTTAGGCTTATGGTGATACAACTTTTCTTCAATGAAACTAAGCTTTACACGGATTGTGTTTTTTATTCTTTGTGGCGTATTAGAAGAAAGTAATTCATTCTTACAAATGTCAAATACATATCGTATTTCGGCATATTCGCTATGAAACTCACTTAAAATATTTTTCCTAGTTGGAAACTTCAAACGATTTTCAATTTTGTATTCGTTGTTGATGTATTTGTTCCAATTGATTTGTCCAGAAGGTTGGCTAGACATTTTTTCGATATTATCAAACTTACGCCAAGGTCTTGATAGTAATGCTTCGAGAGAAGCAATGAATTTAACTGCTTCTAAATATAACGGTGGTCGGAAGTTTTTACCAGAAGCAAGAGGCAAGCTGTCAATAACTTCCGGGCTTATTTCTGTTCCAAGCAAATTTAGAATTTCAATGTAATCTTCAAAACGGTCTCGACCAGTAAACCTTGGCATTACGACAAAGTCACCTATTTGCTTTCCTGTGTCAGATGCTCTTAAAGGAATTGTACCAATAAAACTGGAAGAACGAAAAGTCAAGGACGTATTTTGGTCAGAGCCAATAATAAATGGTTGAACCCCTATGAACCTGAATTGCGATGAATTATAGTCTATAAACTTTTGAAGGTACTGGCCAATAATTCTTTTGTCAGCTGATTTAAACCATTTTTTTTGCAAAGCAATTCCACTTAACTGTCTTGATTGTTCAGTTAAGCAAGGCACTTCACAAAAAACATCTAATGGCTTACTCATTCAAAAAGAGATTTGTTTATTCGAATGGCGAAATAATTATTGAATTCTTCTTTAGCATTTCTAATCAACCCTTCTTGTAAATATTCTTTTATCAATGGGAATATTTCGTACCTGATACGGTTTGTCATTTCCTCTTCGCTGTCTGCAATAAAGTAGCCTTGACCGGGTTGGAGCGATAATTCATTGCTCGAGGCGTACCAGTCGAATATTTCTTGAATTCTTGCAAAATCATCCTTGAAGAATTGTTTTGAAATAATGGCCTTAGGTTTTAATGTGTACCAAGCAAATCGTCTACGTAAAGCAAAGTCAACAACTGCCAAACTTCTGTCGGCAGTGTTCATAGTAGCAATTACTGAAAAATTATCTGGCAGTTTGGCAATTTTGAAACCAGGGGAAATCTCAATTTCAACATTCGATTTGTCCATTTTATGTTCAAACAAATAGAAAATGGGGCCTAAAACATTCGAAAGATTTGCTCTATTTATTTCGTCAATTATCAAAAGCACTTTTTCATTCTCGTGTTCTTTCGCATACTTCAAAGCCTCCGTAAAACTTCCCAAATTTTCTTTGTAGCTAAGTTCTTTGCTATTTAATTCTGGACGAATACCAAAAATAAAATCTGAAAAACTTGTCTCTGCGTGGAACTGGGTAAAAAATGTTTTTGCTTTAATTTTTTCTGCAACTTCTTTTGCTGTTCTTGTTTTCCCAGTCCCGGGAGGTCCTTGAAGTACAATATATTTTCTTTCGCTCAAAAGATTTTTAATTTCTTCTGCTTCATCAATTGTCTCTGTCTTAAGGAAAGGTTCTAAAGCTTCTGAAATGGCTTTTCTGTGGTCTTTGTTTGAGGGCCAGTCTCTAAGTTTTGCATAGCCAGCTACAAAGGCAGCAATTGTTTTCTTGCCCGCTTCGCTTTCTGGGTCATCAACAATTTGGCAAGCTGGTAAAACTTTTGTGTAAGTCTTTATTGTGTTTTTTATGTGTTGTAAATCAAGGCTGCCAGTGATGGACTTTGGCAAACTTGTTTCTATGTCAGAAAAGTCCGATTTACAAAATCCCTTTTCATTAATAAGTTTAGAAAATAGTCTTCTTAGGCCTGGATAGGTAGCTAGTTCATAGTCATTTTTAAAACCACTAGATCCAATACCCAAACAAACTAACCAAGGTTGGTCTTGGTCGTTTGGAAATATAGTTAGTGAAAAGTCGTGGAATGGTCCCGAAGCTTCTTCTTCTGGATGAATAAAACCAAAATAAGCTCCGTTGTCTTTTAAAGCCTCTTGTCCAGTGTTATTTCGTTCAACATAAGGTTTATTAAATTCGTTGTCAGTTTTAGCACCGAACTGTTCCGCTTTCTCTTTTATGAATTGTCTAATATTTTCTATGTTCATATTGTCTGTTTGAATTTCGTTTTACAATGCCCGGTAACGGCAGCCTGTGAAAAAACCATTTCCTCAACAGCTGCACGTTAACAACATGTGGTAAAAATAAAAATTACAACAACACCGTTGACATACCTTAGCAAAAAAATAAATATGCATCACATAGCTGAGGGCTGCCGGCATCAAATGGAAATATCAAGTTTAGATTGCAACATCGATACTGAAAATGTTGTACGCTTTATTGATGCATTTGTATGCAAGCTCGATTTACAGAAATTAAATTTTGCAGTAAGCACCATAAAAGATGAAGGCCGCCCATCGTACCACAGCAGTATATTTTAAAAATATATTTGTATGGCTACCTCAATGGAATACGCAGCAGCCGCAAACTTGAGCGCGAGTGCACGCGCAACATCGAAATGCAATGGCTCTGTGGCAAGTTGATACCGAGCTACCATAGCATTGCCGATTTTCGTAAGGACAACCCAAAGGCATTGCGCAATACGTTCAAGTTATTTGTAAGTTTTCTTAAAGACATTGACTTAATAGGAGGAGAGCTTATTGCAATAGATGGGACCAAAATACGCGCCCACAACAGCAAGAAAAATAATTATTCGCAGAAAAAAATTGAGCGCCACTTTACATTCATTGAAAATAAAATAAGTGAATATATGGCACAATTGGATAAATGCGATGCAGCCGAAGACGAGATAAAAATCACAAACATTACCAAAAAGATTGAGCAACTTGCAGCGCGAAAAATATTTTATGAAACACTGGAAACAGAATTAAAAGAAAGTGGCGACACGCAGATAAGCACCACCGATGCCGATGCACGCGCATTGCTCATACAAGGCCAGGTAGTAGAAGTAGCCTACAACACACAAGCAGCCGTTGACGATAAGCACAAACTTGTAGCTGCCACACACACCATAAACCGTAACGACAGAAACGCCCTTACCGATATTGCCACCGAAGCAAAGCAAAATATGGATGTATCAACGTATACAGCTATAGTAGATAAAGGATACCACAACGGCCGGCAAATACAGCAGGCCACCAATGCCGGCATAGTAACCATAGTAGCACCACCCGAAATAGTAAACAGCAACGAGCATGGCACCACCCCGATTACGTAGTAACTAAGTTTGTATACGATGAAAGCACCGATACATATACATGTCCACAAGGCGCAACACTAACAACCACAGGCACATGGCATCGCAAATCGCGCGAGCGCGATACTTACCAATTTAAAAAATACCGTACACCAAAATGTAAAACCTGCCCTGCAAAACACCTGTGCACAGGGCGCGCCAAAGGAGGCCGCGAAATAGAACGCAGTGAGTTTGCTGCCGAAGTTGAAGCCAACAATGCTCGCTATAACAGCCACAAGGAAACATACCGCAAGCGACAAGAAATAAACGAACACATATTTGGTACAATAAAACGAGTATGGGGATATTACTACACAAACTTGAAAGGATTAGAAAAAGTAAATGGCGAATGGAGCCTCATCATGACAGTTTACAACATCAAGCGCACAATCAACATACTAGGTATACAGCCACTGTTAGAGAAACTAAAAACTGGAATCCTGACTACACAAGGATTTCACGGCTAAAATCAAAAACGACCGCATTACATCAATTTCTACGCATTCAATTTCACGAGCATAGTGTAGCAGCGTAAAAAACAACCCCCGTTAAAAACGCCACAAATCGTATATGGTCACCGTTACGAAGCTGTTTCGGCCGCCAAAATTTTTAAAAGGTAGGTTTTTTCACATCCTGACGGTTTGCAGATTGGCGATGGGCGGGCTTTTCAGCACAAAAGTTAGTTCGGAGAACTGAACTTTCTGCTACCTCAAAACTGTCATGCGGAGACGAAACCCCGCCTATTGCCAATGTGCTGTTATCGGCTGCCCTTCTGTCCCTATTACATAAAAGAATCAATTTTGTTTTGGCTGACTTCTAAAAGAAAAGAATCATAAGTTGTTGTAATTAAATTCGGAAGATTTGCTTCTGACTTTAATAAGTTTATAAGTCTATATCTGTCTATTAGGACAACGTCATATATGTCTAATGGATTATACCAATTTAGTGATTCGTCACGTAAGTGTCGAGGCACAAAATGGTATGTCAAATAACCATTTTCAAACTGTATGTATTTATTCCATTTCGAACTGTGAGCGTCAAATTCTTTACTAATCCAGTCAGTTCCACAAGCACATTGCCCAAAAAAAGTTGGTTGAGAAAATTGATTGTCTGGAAAATTGAAAACTCCAACCCAATCCAACCCGCCATCTCCAACATTATGAATACCTGCATTTTCTTCTGTGAAATTTGTTCGTTGGAGTTACATGAAGCAAATTACACAATTCAATCACTTTGTCGTAGAACTTACCAGTTATTGAAGGCAATAGATTTTCTCCAGAACCTGAACCAAAAAATATATTTTGTGTGTCAATTGGAGTTAGCTTTTTGAATGCTGGGCCACACAACTCTTCAAAATGATGTCCTAGTTTGTTAAGGCCACTTTTGGTAGCAAGTCTTAAAAGAGATGAACAAAGCAAAATAGCGTATAGTGTTTGACTTGTCGTTAGATTTTCCTTTAATGTTATGTCATTATTTGTAACAATAAAAGGATAGTCGTCACCAAAATTTAATTGCCTTGCTTTAAGTAAGTTGAAATACGAATTTATTTTTGATGATATTTTATCTCTAAAGGCTGAATTATCGTCAGTTTCGTCAATAACTTCGTCTTCAATCGTATATTCTGTTGAAGATAATGCACCAATGAGTTCATTAATTTCATCTTCTTCTGCAACATCCTCAACTGCAACCAATGGGTTATTAGAATTCTCATCTAATAACCTATCTGTTATTTGCGCCTCACTAATTTTGCCTTCTTGTGAAATAAAACAGAAAAATTCAATATGATCTGCCCAATGATTAGGTTCGGAATTTAGCTTGGGCAAACTAAGGTCTAAATATTTTAAGTATGCCATAGCCGTTATATTTTTTCTTTTTCTCTTATTTTTTTTGTGATTGTTCGGCTAATAAGTTCGGCAGAGTCTATAATTTCATCGGCAACTTTTTTATCATTCTTATCTGGATTAGAACTTCTATGAACTATTTTTTGGGCTTCAACTAAATTTTGCAGAGCTTTTGTAAGATACAATCTGATATTTTCATCAGCTAAATCCGTTAGTTCTGCCGCCTCTTTTAAATTTTTCTCTCCACTAATAAATGATTCTCTTGCTTCAATATTTTGAATTACTTTATTTAAAACCCTTAAATTTCTATTGTCACCAATTCTTGTCTTTCCATTTGAAAGTTTTTGATAAAGCCATTCCGTTACTTCTTTTAATCTTTCTAGGCTTACATTTTCAAAAGGAGTTTCAGACTCCATATCAATTCCCATAAATTCGGCAATTGCTGAATGCATTGTTATAGCATCGGTAATTAATGAAAGGTCAAAATTTTCTTCATCAAGGTCAGGTATATTGTAATACTTTCTACTTTGAATAATTTCAAAAGCCTTATATCCTGTAAGAAGCCTTCTGACATAAGGGGCTTTGCTTCCAATCTCTTTTGCTAAGTCTTTGTAAACCGAAATGTTTTTAATTGGTTTCTGTTGATATAGATGATTTAAATACCTTGCTTTTGAAATTACAGGCCACTGCTTTACGCCTGTAACATGCCTAAATGCTAAATAATTTTCTACTTCACTTCTTTCTTTTACAATATAAACCCAAAGTTTTTCGGGAATATTGTTTTTAGCTTTTGCTTCATTTGACAAACTTTCAACCGCTTTTGGGCTACTTGCTGCTAATCCTGGATTGGCAAGTAATTTAATTGCAGCTAATCTCCGGTTTCCTTCAATAACAATGTAGGTTTGATTATCAGGAATAACAATTATTGGTTCTCCTGAAAAGAATCCGTTTTCAGAAATTGAGGCCATTAAATCAATTAGAGTTGCATCAGAAAGCATCCAGTTTAAAACATCTTTATCCTGTGCTCCTTTTAATCTTTCAGGCAGTCTTGGATTGATATGGTCTAACTTCAAATTTTGAATGTCAACCTCAATAAATTTTGCGTCTGCTTTCATCTATTTTTTATTATAATTTTCATTGCAAATATACCTAAAAATGGCATTAATTAATTTAAAAAAACTGTTGATTTTTGGTCTGTCTGTTCAATGCCGTGCTGTCGTCATAGGGTTGCCGATAACGGCAGCCTGTGAAAAAACCATTACCTCAACAGTTGCACGTTAACAACATGTGGTAAAAATAAAAATTACAACGACACCGTTGAAGCACCCTCGTAAAAAAATAAATATGCATCACATAGCTGAGGGCTGCCGGCATCAAATGGAAATATCAAGTTTAGATTGCAACATCGATACTGAAAATGTTGTACGCTTTATTGATGCTTTTGTTTGCAAGCTCGATTTACAGAAATTAAATTTTGCAGTAAGCACCATAAAAGATGAAGGCCGGCCATCGTACCACAGCAGTATATTCTTAAAAATATATTTGTATGGCTACCTCAATGGAATACGCAGCAGTCGCAAGCTTGAGCGCGAGTGCACGCGCAACATCGAAATGCAATGGCTCTGTGGCAAGTTGATACCAAGCTACCATAGCATTGCCGATTTTCGTAAGGACAACCCAAAGGCATTGCGCAATACGTTCAAGTTATTTGTAAGTTTTCTTAAAGACATTGACTTAATAGGAGGAGAGCTTATTGCAATAGATGGGACCAAAATACGCGCCCACAACAGCAAGAAAAATAATTATTCGCAGAAAAAATTGAGCGCCACTTTACATTCATTGAAAATAAAATAAGTGAATATATGGCACAATTGGATAAATGCGATGCAGCCGAAGACGAGATAAAAATCACAAACATTACCAAAAAGATTGAGCAACTTGCAGCGCGAAAAATATTTTATGAAACACTGGAAACAGAATTAAAAGAAAGTGGCGACACGCAGATAAGCACCACCGATGCCGATGCACGCGCATTGCTCATACAAGGCCAGGTAGTAGAAGTAGCCTATAACACACAAGCAGCCGTTGACGATAAGCACAAACTTGTAGCTGCCACACACACCATAAACCGTAACGACAGAAACGCCCTTACCGATATTGCCACCGAAGCAAAGCAAAATATGGATGTATCAACGTATACAGCTATAGTAGATAAGGGATACCACAACGGCCGGCAAATACAGCAGGCCACCAATGCCGGCATAGTAACCATAGTAGCACCACCCGAAATAGTAAACAGCAACGAGCATGGCACCACCCCCGATTACGTAGTAACTAAGTTTGTATACGATGAAAGCACCGATACATATACATGTCCACAAGGCGCAACACTAACAACCACAGGCACATGGCATCGCAAATCGCGCGAGCGCGATACTTACCAATTTAAAAAATACCGTACACCAAAATGTAAAACCTGCCCTGCAAAACACCTGTGCACAGGGCGCGCCAAAGGAGGCCGCGAAATAGAACGCAGTGAGTTTGCTGCCGAAGTTGAAGCCAACAATGCTCGCTATAACAGCCACAAGGAAACATACCGCAAGCGACAAGAAATAAACGAACACATATTTGGTACAATAAAACGAGTATGGGGATATTACTACACAAACTTGAAAGGATTAGAAAAAGTAAATGGCGAATGGAGCCTCATCATGACAGTTTACAACATCAAGCGCACAATCAACATACTAGGTATACAGCCACTGTTAGAGAAACTAAAAAACTGGAATCCTGACTACACAAGGATTTCACGGCTAAAATCAAAAACGACCGCATTACATCAATTTCTACGCATTCAATTTCACGAGCATAGTGTAGCAGCGTAAAAAACAACCCCCGTTAAAAACGCCACAAATCGTATATGGTCACCGTTACGAAGCTGTTTCGGCCGCCAAAATTTTTAAAAGGTAGGTTTTTTCACATCCTGACGTTTTTGGGCTTGGCGAAGGTGGGGTTTAGAAAGCACTAAAGTTCAAATTTAGTACAAAAGCTAATAGAAAGTACAAATGTTCAGCCTAGTACTAAAGCCCCACTTTTGCCAAACCCATGTTGTGCGTTCGGCTTTTATTCTGTTTTGTTAAATGTCCAAATTATTGCTTTTTCTTTCGTTGCTCTGAAAATAGTATTGTGTTTCTCTTTAGGTTCAGGTGAATAAATCCATTTGATATTTGGCATATTTTCTGTCTTAAAAATTTCAGCTAAACTATTTGTATATTGTGAAATATCTTCAGCACTTGAACCTGCAAACCAAATTCTTTTCTCTGTTTTGGGAAATTAGTTAAATGCTCTTTTGCAGTTCTTACTAAATAGTGATTGTTCCACCATATTGAAGGGTCAAAAGCAATATAATTGTCAAACATTTCGGGTGAAAGAATAAATGTTTCTACTACAAATAGTCCTGATAATGATTCTCCAATAATGCTTCTTTTGAAGTTGTTCTATATCTCTTATTAATTTCTGGGAAAAGTTCTTCTTTTATAAACGTCTGAATTTTTCAGAACCACCAACAATTGGCAATTTCTTTGTCTTTCTCAATTTCTGTTGACCTGATAAATCTCGTCTACGTTGAGTATTTGCAATACCTACTAAAATCATTGGTGGTATTTTTTTTGCTAATATTAGTTCAGCAAGTGTATTCGCAATATGAGGGAAATCTTCGTCTACAATTCCTCCGTCTGCCATATACATTACTGGCAAAGAGTCTGTACTTGTTTTATATTCTGGTGGTGTCCAAACGTTAATATTTCTTGTTTCTCCAACTTGTTTTGATTCTATGGTAAACTCATCGTGAATCGGAACTTTGTCTTTAGGTTGTTTTGCGTTTGTACAACTTGATATTGTTACAAAAAGTAATAATAAACTAAAATATATTGATTTCATTTTCTTGGTTTTAATTTTTGTTCTTCTGTTTATGCGGTTTTTCCAAGCTGACGCACAACGAAGAAGGGATTAAAGAAGTTTTAAAAAGAAGGGATTAGATGCACCACTGTTCGTTTTACCACCACTGTTTGTTAGAAGCACTACTGTTTGATTACCGAACAAAGCCCTCTTTTTAAAAATTTCTTTTAATCTTTATGTTAGCGCTGCCGTGCTGCTCGTCTGGAGCACAACTGTTTGAAGTTCCGACACTGTTTGTTCAATGCGATTTACATTAGAAGCGATGTTCGTCCGATTACGCACCGTGCGTTGGCAAAAAATAATTAAAACGGAAGGGTGGGAAAAAATAATTTGAATTTTCAGGAGAAAATATCTCTTAAAAAAATTGCCTTTTAGCGTTGGCTTCAGCGTTTTTTAAGAGTGTATTTTTTTTGTGTGAGGCTTTTTTCTTTACTCATTGTCTATACAGTTTCATAAATTTTAGCAATCTGTTTCAATACATATTCTTGACTAATCTTTCTTTTGTTCAAGTCGGATTGTGTTTATGTTGTCAGCTAAAACTGAAAAAGTTCTTTGTTCCGTCTGAATTAAGATTCGCAAACCGCTTTCGTGTATCGGTTCGCCTTTGTCCCAATCATCTTTGATAGTGTCTAGCGTTTCAAAGTCCATCATGATTGACTTTGTGTTTGAGAAATAACCCTTGATTTGAGAAAGAATTTTCAAACCATGTGTGTCAATGTCTCCCTAATAAAACATTTCTTTGTCCTGAAAGCCACAAAGCATTTTTCAATCTGCTCATCACTAAAACCGCTTCCGAAAATTCCAATTGTATTTTATTTGTGGAAGTGTCAAGAAATTCATCAAGTTTGAATAGTTGGTTTTGCTTTCTAAAACAAAACTTTCTCTACAAGGAATTTGCAAGTTGCAAAACTTCTTCTGTTACTTCAATGTCTGTAAGCCCCGAAAGATGTTTGTCAGGGAAATGTGTTTGTCCAAAAAAAAAAAAAACTCTAACTCTGATTTGGCTCTGATTGAATTTAAGCCCAAACCGTTTTTCAAATTCTTTGTCGTTGTAAATTCTTCGTTGATACTTTCTACTGGTAAAACAACATTCAACAAGTCAAGCAAAATTCCTTTTGTTGTTCTCAATAAATTTTGTGTGAACATTAACTGGT
>JADKFV010000052.1 GCA_016717325.1 Bacteroidota bacterium
TTGGAAATTAAAAATCGAGGGAAATTAAAAATTGAAAATTAAGAATTGAAAATGGAAGGAAGAATTGAAAAAATAAGAATTATGAATTAAGAAAAGGAAATTAAGAATTATGAATTAAGAATTGAAAATGCAAGGAATTTAATAATTAGTGCTAGCGTAACTAGGGCATAGCAGAGATTGCTTGGCAGTTCGAGAATACTCACTGTGACAAATCGTAATGACCAACGAAGAACAATCCTCAACGCAAACGAAACGAAGAACAAAGAACAATCCTCTCCGCAAACGAAACGAAGAACGAAGAACAATCCTCAACGCAAACGAAGCGAAGAACTAAGAACAATCCTCTCCGCAAACGAAACGAAGAACGAAGAACAATTCTCTTCACAAACGAAACGAAGAACGAAGAACAATCCTCACCGCAAACGAAACGAAGAACGAAGAACAATCCTCTCCGCAAACCAAACGAAGAACGAAGAACAATCCTCAACGCAAACGTAACTAAGAACTAAAAACAAAAAACTACCTCCTCCCCGGCATTTTATTCATCATGTTTTTCATATTTCCTGTTGTGAATGCTTTCATCATTTTGCGTGTTTCGTCAAACTGTTTTATCAATTTATTTATTTCGGCAATGTCCATTCCACAACCTGCGGCAATGCGTTTCTTACGACTAATATTTATAAGTTCAGGTGTTTCGCGCTCTTTGGGTGTCATCGATTTTATGATGGCCTCAATTCTATCGAATGCTTTGTTATCTATCTCCACATCTTTCAAAGCCTTGCCAACTCCGGGAATCATACCAACGAGGTCTTTCATGTTTCCCATTTTTTTAATCTGCTGAAGCTGCTGTAAAAAATCGTTGAAGTTGAATTTATCTTTTGCGATTTTCTTTTGCAACTCCATGGCTTCCTTCTCATCGAACTGCTCCTGTGCACGTTCTACAAGGGAAACAATATCACCCATGCCCAAAATACGATCGGCCATACGAGCGGGATAAAAGATATCGAGCTCGTCAAGTTTCTCACCAGTACCTACAAATTTTATGGGCTTGTTCACCACCGATTTTATAGAAAGGGCAGCACCACCGCGTGTATCTCCATCGAGCTTGGTAAGCACCACGCCATCAAAATCGAGGCGATCGTTGAAGGCTTTTGCTGTATTCACAGCATCCTGCCCGGTCATGGAATCTACTACAAACAATGTTTCGGTAGGCTTCACGGCATTTTTCAATCGCGATATTTCGTCCATCATTTGTTCGTCAATGGCAAGGCGGCCTGCGGTATCTATAATCACTACATTCTTGCCAAGGTCGCGGGCACGTACAATACCATTTTGGGCAATTTTTACGGCATCTTTATTTTCGCGTTCGCTGTAAACCTCTACACCTATTTGTTCGCCAAGTACCGTAAGTTGGTCTATGGCCGCAGGGCGATAAATATCGCATGCTACAAGCAGAACATTTTTTTGGCGTTTATTTTTCAAAAAATTGGCCAGCTTGCCACTCAATGTAGTTTTACCCGAACCCTGTAAACCACTCATCAATATGATGCATGGCGAAGCTTTCAAGTTAAGTTCGCTGTGTTCGCCTCCCATCAAACTGGTGAGTTCGTCTTTCACTATTTTCACCATCAATTGCCCTGGCGATACGGCAATCAATACATTTTGGCCCAATGCACTTGCCTTTACTTTGTCGGTAAAATCTTTTGCTACTTTGTAGTTAACATCGGCATCGAGAAGGGCTTTGCGCACTTCTTTCAATGTTTCGGCAACATTTATTTCAGTGATTTTTCCCTGACCTTTCAGTACCTTGAACGCACGGTCCAGTTTATCCGATAAATTCTCAAACATATTTTTGTTGTTCTATTTTTATTTTCGAGGCGCAAATTTATTCCAATTTTCCGAATATGGAATTGTTGTTATTGTTATATGGTGCACAATAATTTTGGTTTTATTTGTTGTTAATAAAGAAAAGAATGATAACATATAAAATTGAAAACGATTTAGATGCCGATGAATTTATTACGGTACTCAATCTATCCACACTTGGGCAACGCAGGCCGGTAAACGAAAGAGACCGCATCGAAAAAATGTTGCAACATGCCAACCTTATTGTTACTGCGCGCAGCAATGGCAAGCTTGTGGGAGTAGCGCGCTCACTCACCGATTTTGGTTTTTGTACTTATTTAGCCGATTTGGCAGTAGATGAAGCATTTCAAAAACAAGGTATTGGCAAAGAACTCATACGCCAAACTAAATTGGCAGCACCCCAAGCCAAAATAATTTTACTTGCTGCACCAGCTGCTGTCAATTACTATCCCCATATTGGAATGGTGAGACATGATTATTGTTTTTTATTACACGATATCGATACATTGAAATAGATTTCCAATATGGGGTTAATGAAAATAGTTGTTTGCAGATTTATGCAAATTGAAAAATGGCTTGTTGTAATTTTTCTCGTGATTGGGTTTTTTACATGTGCAAATGCGCAGTCGTTTTTGAAAGAACAATCGAAATATGCGCGGGTGCAAAATGCCATAGAAGCCAAGCATAAATTGATTGTTGAAAATTTGAAAACACATCATATTGCTTCCGATAATTTCGATTTGCTCATTACCGTTTTCAAAGCCGAAAAGAAATTGTTGCTATATGCTAAATCGAAAACGGCAACTACGTATACACTTATAGCCACTTACGATATATGTGCCGGCAGTGGTGAACTTGGCCCAAAGCGTGCGTATGGCGACAATCAGGTGCCCGAAGGTTTTTATTATATAAACAGATACAATCCTGCAAGTAATTACTACTTATCGCTTGGTATAAGTTATCCTAATGCCAGCGATAAAATTAAAAGCAAAGCTAAAAATATGGGTGGCGATATTTTTATTCATGGCAACTGTGTTACCATAGGCTGTATGCCAATGACCGATGATAAAATAAAAGAAATTTATTTGTATGCCATTGAATGTGGCTGGAAAATTTAGCAGTTGTAAATATAGTTTTTGAGTTGAAAATTGCAACATGAACTGACGGAATCAGGCTCTGCTGAGGAGCAACCTGCCGGATAAAGTTCATGCCGATGGAATATCGTGCTTTAACGGACGCATCAATTTGCGTCCGTTTTTGTTGCCTGAAGTTGATATTCTTGAGGCTCCATGCCTAAAAAACCTTATGCTGCGGCAAATTCATGAGTGTTAGTTGATTTAATGATTGATGCGGGCGCTTGGTATTTATATTCTTCAATCAGTTATTTGTTATTTCCTGTGCATGTTTATGTTTTTAAATAAGTATGCATCAATATATCTTCACGATAGGTGCGATTGAACCGTTCAACAATGGCATTTTGTTGTGGTGCTCCTTTCAATTTTACTCCAATTTATTTTTGTTATGCAACCAAAGCTGAAATGCTTTCGAGGTGAATTCAGGTCGTTGTCAGTGCGGATACTTATTGGCTTTCCGTGTATTTCAATGCGTTGTTCTAAAACTCATAACACTCTTGCTGTGATGCTGTGTGCTACACGGATGCCTAAAGCATTCGCGGTTATATTGCTCTACAATATTCAATGTGCGTATTCTTCTTCCATCAATTAAGGCATCGCTCCAAAATCCATACCCACTCTATGTTACGTGCCAGTGGCTGCAATCGGATTCTTTGGTTTGTCTTTTACTCTACGTTTTAATTTTTGGTTAATGCAAATCCATATCGCTCATACACTCTGCGTATGCGACTGCTGCTATTGCTGGCTGTTGTTTTTGAATTCCGGATGACTTTCATTCTTCCTTTTCTGCTGAAGCCAATGGTTTTGTTCTATGACTTGTTTTAGCCTTCATCTTTGTCTGGCATCAGCTTGCGATAGTACTTGCTGTTGCGTGAGCACTTTAAAATTTTGCACGCCTGCGTGCGGCAATTGTCTTTCTTCAATGAGATAAGATAAGCATTGCTCTTTGCGGCAGGCGTTAACTTTTTTCGAGCAAGTCTTTCACTGCGTCATACTCTAAACTCAAGTTGGCATACATTTTTTAACCGCGCATTTTCGTATTCCAAATCCTTTAATCGCTTGAGCTCGTCTACTTGCATTCCGCCATAGCGTTTCTTCCAAAATGTAAAATGTCTGATCAGCTATGTTGTGCTTTCGACATATCTCCGTTACTTTTAATCCTTGTTCCTGCTCTTTCAGGATTCCGATAATTTGTGATTCTGTGTGTCTGATTTTTTTCATTTCTGATTTTTTTGAGAAAGTTAAAATTAATTATTCTATTTTTAATATGCTCAAATTTTACAGCCTAGTACCCCATGTATGCCCACAATAATGGACAGTCACAAATGCCGGTTTATATTTTCCCTTTTAAAATGGACGATAAAAATTTTGAAAACTATAAATTAAAATACAAAACCGATATGGCATTAATTCGCTTTTGGCAAAATATTAAAATAGGGTACGATAAATTTTATGTCAATAAAAATAAGCTTAATGTAACAGTTGATACAAATGGGAATTATGTTTTTAAGTGATTATATTTTTTCGTAACCCAACTGATTTGAGTTCGTTCGCTTGTGTTATTTACAAAACCATTACTCATAGTGTTTGTCCTCGGTTGGCGTCCCCGCCAACCATATAATATAATCAAAATATTTTGTTTCATATTTTACTCCTTCACAAATTTGGTACTTAACATTTCTTTCTCAGTTTGTAAATGTACCACATACAATCCACTTGCCCAACCACTGCAATCCACATCCAAAGTAAAGTACCCGCCAAAAACCCCCAAACCACCGACACTACGGTCGGGGCAGGCCCCAACTGGGGGCTTTCCCCTTGCAAACTTTACTTTTCCAGTAGCATCGTATATGGTTATAGTTAAGAGTTTACCGTTCAAATTTTGTGCATTTACAAACAACTTCTCCCAAGCCGATATATACGTTGCATTTAAGCCCCCTTGTAGGGGGTTGGGGGTTTCGGGTGTACCAACCCACTGCAACGTATCACAAGGACTCCCCAATAGCCGCCCCAACCCATAATTAGGATTATTCGGCAACCCATAATACGTGCGCTTGCCACCGAGGTAAAAAGAGAAGGGTGTATAATTACACGCTGCACCTAATGCATTAGGATTATTTATTACACTCAAGTTTTCGTTTATATAATTGCGCATGCTATCGGGGTAAGGATAACTAAACACAAAAGGATTATCTCAACCCTTGAAAATATTTTTCCCATCAGGTGCAAGTCTAACTGCACCATTAACTTTAGGATACAAAATTGTTTCAAGCGTATCTGAGCTTGAAGGTATATTAGGAGCAAACAAATTTAACTGTAATAAATAGATTGTATCCACCTTGTAAATTCCATTTGTGGAAACATAAAACACACTATCATTAGGCGAATAAGCCCCTTCCCAAAAAAGCGTATCTGTGGGTAAAGTAGCCTCAGCAAAAATATTTTTGTTTAATGAAATGACTCCCGTGCATCTATCAAAATTAAACTCTGACATATAACCTGCGGCATTAAAATTCATAAAGCGAGTACCATCGCTATTGAAAACCATTTTTTGAAAACCAGCATCAGTAGCATCATTAAAATTTTGAATAGTAGGTGTATAAATACTATCGGGTGTAACCAAATACACAAAAAAGCGATTGTAATGATTTGGTGCGTTTGGGCTATAATATTTATTTACAATCCACCAATCGCGGCCATTACCATGCTTTATGGCTTGTATGCAATCTGCACTTGTTTCATTATTTATTTTTATGTTTTGAGCAACCACAGCCCCCATTCCACCATTTAGACTCATATCAACCAATGTATAATAACAACCTTGGTTGTATGGTTTATGTGTGCCAACGCTAAAAACGTAAAATTGGTTTGAGTGGTTTGGTCTTGGTATAGTTGCCAATTCGTTATACCATGAACCGCCACTAATAAAATTGCAACCTTGTATTATTTGGTGTTGTGTATTAAAAATACGGGTGTTCCAATCTGTATTTAAGTAACCTAATACAGCACTATACAGAATCAAGGCCATCCATTGCTGAAGAAATCGGGAGTGGATTTTGAATATTACTAAAATCAATCCCTGCAGAATCCCCAAAAATCCAAATTGAATTTTGGTTTTGAGAATTTGAAATAGTTGAGAATAAAAAAACTATAAAAATGGAAATGACTAATTTTTTCATGGTAAAAAAAAAATAAAAGGGAATGATGTGGATCATTCCCTTTAATAAAGTATTTTAAAATTACTAATTTTTCAATTTTACTTTCGCCTTGTGCATTAACTAATTTGGCAAAATAAATACCATCGGCAAATTGATTGAGGAATATTGTAACTTCTTTTTTGCTTTAACGGCAATTCTATTGTTTGAATTAAGGGAACTCATTGCATTTTTGCAAAAATTAATTTTGTGCCATTTTCAAATTCTGTGGTTGATATTATTATTTACAGTATTTTTAGCTGGATTAGGATAGAATTTTATTTGCAATGTTTCATTTTGCAAGGCAGTAAATGTTGGTTTTCTGCGCAATGGCGGAAGCACATCTTCAACATTTACATGTAGCATTGCCCTTGCAATATACTGCCTCACCACCATAAAATGGGTGTTGCATGGCAATATTCATAACAAGTGGAATAGTATCAGAATCGGCATCCAAGGCTGGGTCGTAACCTATTGCAAGCAATGTTCCCATAAATATTTTGTTTTTGGTCTATAGCATTTTGGTCTTGCATGCTTGCAAGTTTTGTGAGGCTAATTGTTTGGCATTAGCAAGTAATAATGTTTTGGCATCTTCAAATTTGCCAATATTAGTTTCAGTTATACTATCATACTCGGCTTGGTATTTGGCATCGGATGCTGTGCCAAGATATAATATGGTAGAATCTTCTGTTGCCAAAACATAAAAGTAGTTTTATCACTATTTGCATATTCGAGCGAATCGTAATCGGTGATGCTACTATCACCAATTGCTGCACCAAACAAAGCATTGCGACCGGCCTCACTCATAAGTGGCTCGGGTTGCGTGCAAAGCCCAAGTATGGAGCCAACTTGAATAGGTTGAAAATAAATTATTGAAAATGGCTGTGGATTAGGATTATCGATAGCACCAACAAAATTCCAAAACATTAGGTTAGTTTGGGTAAAGTTACCATCAATGTGGTTTGTTGCTACATTATTATCCCACCTATTGTACCATGAAACTCGAGTAGTGCCTTGGTCGGTTGGTTTGTTATTTACACTATAATGTCAAAATAACTCCATTGTAACACCTTTCCATAAGGTTTGCAATAGAAAGTACTCTTGCTGCAATCATCAAATATATCTATACCAGCTCCTATATGTTTAATGATGTTTTCTTGCAAGTTACAAGCAAAGCTGCCTTGTACCCGTACACCCTGCAATTGGGGCAGTTGTGCTAAAGTAACTGTGCCAGCCCAATCAATAGTGTTGGCTACAATGCTTGTGCCTGTTGCGTTCTGTACCCATATACACGGTGTGCTATGCTGTTGTGTGTAGTAGTATAGGTATTCAAATCACTTGTTGTTATATCCGTGTGATAGGTGTTGTAATTTACAACAGCGTTGGTGTTAATTGACATGTATGACCTATTGCCACATTATAAATTTGATTACTTGGTTATAGTGTAAATTTTAGTTTTGAGGTATAAATTATTTTTCAAAACGTATAAAGCTTCGTCATCGTACTTTGCAAAATCGTAAGGCAAGTTTTTGTTAAAGGTGTTTAAGGTAACAGTAACAGTTGCACCCGCATTATCAAACAACATAATACCATTATTGGTACGGTTAATAGCATTGCCTTTTATAGTTACATCGGTACATTTTTGTTTGCTTATACCTACAGTGCTTCGGTTGGCAGCAAGGGGGTTTATTACATTATTTTCAATCAATATTTTGCCGGCATTATTTACAATAATATTATGCTTCCAATTTATAAAAGTATTTTTATCGTTGGCATTTGCACTGCCACCTATTTTGCGTATAGTGCTTATTGTGGGCTTTCCATCTATGTATATTGCCTCGCCCACGTGTTTAAATTATTTGGTATCCATTCAAATTGATTATTTATAATTTCTACATTACTGTTGGTTACAAGATTGCTTTGCTTGCATTTTGAAAAGTGTTTTATTTAAGCACTATTTCCAATCGTAAGGCCATCAACAGCCGATATGTTGAAATATGATACGGTTTGTTGCCCATTATATGGAGCTTTAGTAATTTGCCCACCGGTACATTTAAACGTGCAACCTGTAATGGAAGATGTACAAAATTTGCCGCAAGAAATGAGAACCCAATATAATTATGGTCGAATGTAGAATTGGTTGCTGTTAGTTTTCCGTTACTTCCTCCATTATTTGCAACAATATTTTTTGCATCATCAATACTACTATTCTCAATTTTTACTGTACCACCATTGTTTATAATCCTTGCCACATATCTCCACAGGCAAAACAGGCTTGCTCCATTAATTATGTTTAATGTTTGGCCTTGGCCTACTGAAATCGTAACGGTTGGGTCCGTGATACCAATATTGGCACCATCGATAGATTTACAATCAGTACCGCAAACAACTGGACCAGAAGGAGCCGCTTTTGGTTATAGACGTGGAACTGCTAAAGTCTGCTTGAGTAATTTGATTTACGGTACCTTGTGGCAAATCTAATATCCAACCTCCTAACCCTCGCAGGCAAGCATAAACAGATTCGTTGCACCGAGCGACCATTTGTTGACATGGCTATTACTGCTTTGTTGTGCATGAAATTAGAAACATCGGTCCATGAATTTGCGTTTATGTTGCCGTTAGATGGGTCATAAGTTGCACGGTATATATGTGATGAAACTATTGCAGGTGGTTCGTAACGCATTGCTGCAACATAAATCACATTTAAATGTTCGTTTACTTCAATGGCCGTGATTCCGCCATCTGTTGCATCGCCTTCATCGTAGTTTAAGTTTTGAAAAATAAAATGACCCCGTATTATTAATAGCCGTGATAGTACATAGGGGGTTAATTATGTTGCTATCGTAAACTTCATTACAGATTGGAGGTTGCTAAATTAATTGAATTGGGCGCGGTTCCACAAAGCACTTTAAATTTTGTGCCATTATCATAGTAATACAATTTCAATATTCTTGGCGATAAATCGGCATTATTAATAACAACATCCGAACAATCTTCAGTCCACGTTGTTGCATTAATATTTGTAAATCTATAAAATTTTGTAACATTTCCACTTTCAATAATGGCAAAGAATTTATTTCCATCTTTCGATACCACAAAATCGCGCACTTCATAATTGTTTGCCAATGGTGGGACTTCATATTCAATGTATTGGGCGTCCATACACTGCCTTGTAAACACCTGATTCTTTTTCTATGATTTAGAGTTATTAAATCGTTAGACAGTAAATACTTTTGAGAAGAGAGACCATTTTGGTGAACATAATTTTAACCGGATCTCCTCCGAAGTATTTGGTCACCAAGATTGAAAAATGTTTGTTTGGTTTTGTTTACTTGCATTACATGTCCGTTACCAACATTGGTTGCAAACCCTTCGCCAATGCCAATATAAACATTTTGGTCTGCTGCATCCACTTTGTTGTTTTGTAATAAACCACCAATCAGTTTTTGGAATATTACTATTGGTTCCGGTGTAAGTAATTGTGTAAGGTGTTGCAGGATTTTCAATATCGTAAAACCCATTAACACCATCGTCCGATTTAAAAAACTAACCTGTCGGCCTGACCAATCCATATTTCGTTATCAGTTTGCCGGATATATTGTTTTGTTAGCAGTGTTTACATAACCTCGGTGTTTGGTATTCGCGGGAAATCAAGGATTGAAAGATGCTCTGTACTAGTATATACTTGTTGCCATTTACAGTGCCGGTATTATTTATTATTAGGTCTTTGGTAGCAAAAATATTTCCCGATACGCCAACAATCAATCGATTGTCGGGTAGAGTAACATACCACTTCTATTACTGCAGGGCCTTGTTGTATTCCATCCGTAATCGTTGTTAATCATATTTGTGCTTTGGCGCTCAAGTACGAACCCAATCACCTTTAGGTC
>JADKFV010000053.1 GCA_016717325.1 Bacteroidota bacterium
GATGGAATATCGTGCTTTAACGGACGCATCAATTTGCGTCCGTTTTTGTTGCCTGTAGAAGTTGATATTCTTGAGGCTCCATGCCTAAAAAACCTTATGCTGCGGCGACAAATTCATGTGGTGTTAGTTGATTTAATGATGATGCGGGCGCTTGGTATTATATTCTTCAATCCAGTTATTTGTTATTTCACCAGCTGCATGCCCAATGTTTTTAAATAAGTATGCATCAATATATCTTCACGATAGGTGCGATTGAACCGTTCAACAATGGCATTTTGTTGTGGTGCTCCTTTTCAATTTTACTCCAATTTTATTTTTTGTTAGTATCAAACCTGGAAATACTTTCCGAGAATTTGAATTCAGGTCCGTTGTCCAGTGCGGATACTTATTGGCTTTCCGTGTATTTCAATGCGTTGTTCTAAAAACTCAATAACACTCTTTGCTGTGATGCTGTGTGCTATTTTGGATGCCTAAACATTCGCGGTTATATTGCTCTGGCGTATTCAATGTGCGTATTCTTCTTCCATCGAATTAAGGCATCGCTCACTTAAAATCCATACCCACACTCTATGTTACGTGCCAGTGGTACTGCAATCGGATTCTTTGGGTTGTCTTTTTACTCTACGTTTTAATTTTTGGTTAATGCAAATCCATATCGCTCATACACTCTGCGTATGCGACTGCTGCCTATTGCTGGCTGTTGTTTGAATTAACCGGATGACTTTCATTCTTCCTTTTCTGCTGAAGCCCAATGGTTTTGTTCTATGACTTGTTTTAGCTCTTCATCTTTGTCTGGCATCAGCTTGCGATAGTACTTGTTGTTGCGTAAGGCACTTTAAAATTTACGCCTGCGTGCAGCAAGTGTCTTTCTTCAATGAGATAAAGATAAGCATTGCTCTTTGCAGGCAGGCGTTAAAACTTTTTCGAGCAAGTCTTTCACTGCGTCATGCTCTAAACTCAAGTTGGCATACATTTTTTTAACCCCGCATTTTCGTATTCCAAATCTTTAGTAATCGCTTGAGCTCGTCTACTTGCATTCCGCCATAAGCGTTTCTTCCAAATGTAAAATGTCTGATCGGTATATTATTGCTTTCGACATATCTCCGTTACTTTTTAATCCTTGTTTCCTGCTCTTTCAGGATTCCGATAATTTGTGATTCTGTGTGTCTGATTTTTCATTTCTGATTTTTGAGAAAGTTAAAATTAATTATTCTATTTTTAATATGCTCAAATTTTACAACCTAGTACTTATGTATACTTACAATAATGGACAGTCACAAATGCCGGTTTATATTTTCCCTTTTAAAATGGACGATAAAAATTTTGAAAACTATAAATTAAAATACAAAACCGATATGGCATTAATTCGCTTTTGGCAAAATATTAAAATAGGGTTTGATAAATTTTGTCAATAAAAATAAGCTTAATGTAAGTTGATACAAATGGGAATTATGTTTTTAAGTGATTATATTTTTTCGTAACCCAACTGATTTGAGTTCGTTCGCTTGTGTTATTTACAAAACCATTACTCATAGTGTTTGTCCTCGGTTGGCGTCCCCGCCAACCGCCTTGGTATAATCCAAAATATTTTGTTTCATATTTTACTCCTTCACAAATTTGGTACTTAACATTTCTTTCTCAGTTTGTAAATGTACCACATACAATCCACCCCTTAACCACTGCAATCCACATCCAAAGTAAAGTACCCGCCAAAAACCCCCAAACCACCGACACTACGAATGGAGGCGCCAACTGGGGCTTTCCCCTTGCAAACTTTTATTTTCCAGTAGCATCGTATATACATAGTTAAGGGTTTATCGTTCAAATTTTGTGCATTTACAAACAACTTCTCCCGGCCGATACTATACGTTGCATTAAGCCCCCCCTTGTAGGGGTTGGGGGTTTCAAAATTGTAACCCCGCAACGTATCACAAGGACTCCCCAATAGCCGCCCTAACCCATAATTAGGGATTATTCGGCAAACCCATAATACTTGCGCTTGCCACCGAGGTAAAAGAGAAGGGTATAATTTTACGCTACCTAATGCATTAGGATTATTTATTACACTCAAGTTTTCGTTTATATAATTGCGCATGCTATCGGGGTAAGGATAACTAAACACAAAAGGATTATCATAACCCCTTGAAAAATATATTTTCCCATCAGGTGCAAGTCTAACTGCACCATTAACTTTAGGATACAAAATTGTTTCAAGCGTATCTGAGCTTGAAGGTATATTAGGAGCAAACAAATTTAACTGTAATAAATAGATTGTATCCACCTTGTAAATTCCATTTGTGGAAACATAAAACACACTATCATTAGGCGAATAAGCCCCTTCCCAAAAAAGCGTATCTGTGGGTAAAGTAGCCTCAGCAAAATATTTTTGTTTAATGAATGACTCCGTGCATCTATCAAAAATTAAACTCCTGACATATAACCTGCGGCATTAAAATTCATAAGCGAGCACCATCGCTATTGAAAACCATTTTTGAAAACCAGCATCAGTAGCATCATTAAAATTTTGAATAGTAGGTGTATAAATACTATCGGGTGTAACCAAACACACAAAAAAGCGATTGTAATGATTTGGTGCGTTTGGGCTAACATTTATTTACAATCCACCAATCGCGGCCATTACCATGCTTTATGGCTTGTATGCAATCTGCACTTGTTTCATTATTTATTTTTATGTTTTGAGCAAACTACAGCCCCCATTCCACTATTTAGACTCATATCAACCAATGTATAATAACAACCTTGGTTGTATGGTTTATAAACCAACGCTAAAAAACGTAAAAATTGGTTTGAGTGGTTTTGGTCTTGGTATACAATTCGTTATACCATGAACCGCCACTAATAAAATTGCAACCTTGTATTATTTGGTGTTGTGTATTAAAAATACGGGTGTTCCAATCTGTATTTAAGTAACCTAATACAGCACTATACAGAATCAAATTTCCATTACTATCTGCAATTGCAGTGCAACTACCGCGGCCATCCATTGCTGAAGAAATCGGGAGTGGATTTTGAATATTACTAAAATCAATCCCTGCAGAATCCCCAAAATCCAAATTGAATTTTGGTTTGAGAATTTGAAATAGTTGAGAATAAAAAAACTATAAAAATGGAAATGACTAATTTTTTCATGGTAAAAAAAAATAAAAAGGGAATGATGTGGATCATTCCCTTTAATAAAAATTATTTTAAAATTACTAATTTTTCAATTTTACTTTCGCCTTGTGCATTAACTAATTTGGCAAAATAAATACCATCGGCAAATTGATTGAGAGATATTGTAACTTCTTTTTGCTTTAACGGCAATTATATTCTTTGAATTAAGGAACTCATTGCATTTTGCAAAATTAATTTTGTGCCATTTTCAAATTCTGTGGTTGATATTATTGTTACAGTATTTTTAGCTGGATTAGGATAGAATTTTATTTGCAATGTTTCATTTTGCAAGGCAGTAAATGTTGGTTTTTTTCTGCGCAATGGCGGAAGCACATCTTCAACATTTACATGTAGCATTGCCCTTGCAATATATACTGCCTCACCACCATAAAATGGGTGTTGCATGGCAATATTCATAACAAGTGGAATGGTATCAGAATCGGCATCCAAGGCTGGGTCGTAACCTATTGCAAGCAATGTTCCCATAAATATTTTGTTTTGGTCTATAGCATTTTGGTCTTGCATGCTTGCAAGTTTTTGTGAGGCTAATTGTTTGGCATTAGCAAGTAATAATGTTTTGGCATCTTCAAATTTGCCAATATTAGTTTCGGTTATACTATCATACTCGGCTTGGTATTTGGCATCGGATGCTGTGCCAAGATATAATATGGTAGAATCTTCTGTTGCCAAAACATAAAAAGTAGTTTTATCACTATTTGCATATTCGAGCGAATCGTAATCGGTGATGCTACTATCACCAATTGCTGCACCAAACAAAGCATTGCGACCGGCCTCACTCATAAGTGGCTCCGGGTTGCGTGCAAAGCCAAGTATGGAGCCAACTTGAATAGGTTGAAAATAAATTATTGAAAATGGCTGTGGATTAGGATTATCGATAGCACCAACAAAATTCCAAAACATTAGGTTAGTTTGGGTAAAGTTACCATCAATGTGGTTTGTTGCTACATTATTATCCCACCTATTGTACCATGAAACTCCAGTAGTGCCTTGGTCGGTTAGTTTGTTATTTACACTATTAATGTCAAAATAAACTCCATTGTAACACCTTTCCATAAGGTTGCAATAGAAAGTACTCTTGCTGCAATCATCAAATATATCTATACCAGCTCCTATATGTTTAATGATGTTTTCTTGCAAGTTACAAGCAAAGCTGCCTTGTACCCGTACACCCTGCAATTGGGGCAGTTGTGCTAAAGTAACTGTGCCAGCCCAATCAATAGTGTTGGCTACAATGCTTGTGCCTGTTGCGTTCTGTACCCATATACCACGGTGTGCTATGCTGTTGTGTGTGGTAGTATAGGTATTCAAATCACTTGTTGTTATATCCGTGTGATAGGTGTTGTAATTTACAACAGCGTTGGTGTTGGTGCCATGTATGCCTATTGCCACATTATAAATTTGATTACTGGTTATAGTGTAAATTTTAGTTTTGAGGTATAAATTATTTTCAAACCGTATAGCTTCGTCATCGTACTTTGCAAAATCGTAAGGCAAGTTTTTGTTAAAGGTGTTTAAGGTAACAGTAACAGTTGCACCCGCATTATCAAACAACATAATACCATTATTGGTACGGTTAATAGCATTGCCTTTTATAGTTACATCGGTACATTTTTGTTTGCTTATACCTACAGTGCTTCGGTTGGCAGCAAGGGGGTTTATTACATTATTTTCAATCAATATTTTGCCGGCATTATTTACAATAATATTATGCTTCCAATTTATAAAAGTATTTTTATCGTTGGCATTTGCACTGCCACCTATTTTGCGTATAGTGCTTATTGTAGGCTTTCCATCTATGTATATTGCCTCGCCCCACGTGTTTAAATTATTTGGTATCCATTCAAATTGATTATTTATAATTTCTACATTACTGTTGGTTACAAAGATTGCTTTGCTTGCATTTTGAAAAGTGTTTTTATTTAAAGCACTATTTCCAATCGTAAGGCCATCAACAGCCGATATTGAAATATGATACCTGGTTTGTTGCCCATTATATGGAGCTTTAGTAATTTGCCCACCAGTACATTTAAACGTGCAACCTGTAATGGAAGATGTACCAAAATTTGCCGCAAGAAATGAGAACCCAATATAATTATGGTCGAATGTAGAATTGGTTGCTGTTAGTTTTCCGTTACTTCCTCCATTATTTGCAACAATATTTTTTGCATCATCAATACTACTATTCTCAATTTTTACTGTACCACCATTGTTTATAATCCCTTGCCACATATCTCCACAGGCAAACAGGCTTGCTCCATTAATTATGTTTAATGTTTGGCCTTGGCCTACTGAAATCGTAACGGTTGGGTCCGTGATACCAATATTGGCACCATCGATAGTTACAATCGAAGTACCGCAAACAACTGGACCAGAAAGGAGGCCGCTTTTGGTTATAGACGTGGAACTGCTAAAGTCTGCTTGAGTAATTTGATTTACGGTACCTTGTGGCAAATCTAATATCCAACCTCCTAACCCTCGCAGGCAAGCATAAACAGATTCGTTGCACACCGAGCGACCATTTGTTGACATGGCTATTACTGCTTTGTTGTGCATGAAATTAGAAACATCGGTCCATGAATTTGCGTTTATGTTGCCGTTAGATGGGTCATAAGTTGCACGGTATATATGTGATGAAACTATTGCAGGTGGTTCGTAACGCATTGCTGCAACATAAATCACATTTAAATGTTCGTTTACTTCAATGGCCGTGATTCCGCCATCTGTTGCATCGCCTTCATCGTAGTTTAAGTTTTGAAAAAATAAAATGACCCCCGTATTATTAATAGCCGTGATAGTACATAAGGGGTTAATTATGTTGCTATCGTAAACTTCGTACAGATTGGAGGTTGCTAAATTAATTGAATTGGGCGCGGTTCCACAAAGCACTTTAAATTTTGTGCCATTATCATAGTAATACAATTTCAATATTCTTGGCGATAAATCGGCATTATTAATAACAACATCCGAACAATCTTCAGTCCACGTTGTTGCATTAATATTTGTAAATCTATAAAATTTTGTAACATTTCCACTTTCAATAATGGCAAATAATTTAGTTCCATCTTTTGATACCACAAAATCGCGCACTTCATAATTGTTTGCCAATGGTGGGACTGTATTCAATGTATTGGGCGTCCATACACTGCCTTGTAAACACCTGATTCTTTTCTATGATTTAGAGTTATTAAATCGTTAGACAGTAAATACTTTTGAGAAGAGAGACCATTTTTGGTGAACATAATTTTAACCGGATCTCCTCCAAGTATTTGGTCACCAAGTTGAAAAATGTTTGTTTGGTTTTTGTTTACTTGCATTACATGTCCGTTACCAACATTGGTTGCAAACCCTTCGCCAATGCCAATATAAACATTTTGGTCTGCTGCATCCACTTTGTTGTTTGTAATAAACCAGCAATCAGTTTTTGGAATATTACTATTGGTTCCGGTGTAAGTAATTGTGTAAGGTGTTGCAGGATTTTCAATATCGTAAAACCCATTAACACCATCGTCCGATTTAAAAACTAACCTGTCGGCCTGACCAATCCATATTTCGTTATCGGTTGCCGGATATATTGTTTTGTTAGCAGTGTTTACATAACCTCGGTGTTGGTATTCCGGCAAATCAAGGATTGAAGATGCTACTGTACTAGTATATACTTGTTGCCATTTTACAGTGCCGGTATTATTTGTTATTGGGTCTTTGGTAACAAAAATATTTCCCGATGCGCCAACAATCAATCGATTGTCGGGTAGCAGTAACATACCATTTCTATTACTGCAAGGGCCTTGTAGTATTCCATCCGTAATCGTTGTTAATCATATTTGTGCTGGCACTCAATGCAACCCAATCACCTTTAGGTCGTATATCTACGTTGCTGATAACAGGGCTGTAGAAAATTCCAATGTATGCCTTTCCATTAGTAATTTCTTTTAGCGGTTCTTCATTGAATAGTAGATATCCCTGGCGTGTAGTTGTACCTGCGTAATTAACAGGTAGAATGCGAGTAAAATTATTCGCATGGTCAAGATTATTTATTAAATTACCATCATAGAAGATTATAGTACTATTATTTCCTTGTTGTCTTCCTTCCAATTTATTCATTTGCCATTGCCATGTTCCTGTAGAATTATCCCAATAGAAAACTCCCAGTCCGTAAATGGTAATCATGAAGTCGTTTGGAGCTTGTAAACTATTGTACCTCATTATATCGGTAACGGCCAATAAGTTACCTTTGTCAATGGTATCGTAAGAGTCAATAACACCACTCAGGTAAGGCCATCCTATTTGCGTGGAGCTTGGCAACACACCTCCACTATTGGCTACTGCATCAATTGCTTGCTGTAAAGTAAACTTATACAATCCTGAGTCGGTACCAAGCATAAACTCATCATCGGTTTGGTCTGTTAGATTTTTTCATCCACATGCATGCAATATACGTGTGGCCTGATTAGTAAATTATTTAACTTTATGGAATTGATGTTTGATATTGTTGTTTCGGTAGTTGCATCTAAAGTACCCCAATAAAAATCGTTTGTATTATCATCTTTGTGATTCATTCTATTGTCTACCCTTTCGTTACCTGTTACAAAATACAATGTATGCACACCTGCAGTATGTTCGGCACTTATAAAAATATCGTTTACAAAAGGTTGACCTGTTCCCCATAATTTTTGCATAGGCAAAGCATTAGTTGCCGCATTTAATTTGTGTTTGCCACTTCGGTTAGTAACAAATAAAAAATCTGAAGTATATTGATTGGGTGCATAAAACTCGTTTATAAAACGCATAGGTTCATGATCGCTAATGAAATCGTAGTTGTAAGATGCAGGGTTGGCCCAATTATTCGTATTTAATCCTGTGGTGCGCCATACACCGCTAACATCGGAGCCAACATAAAAATCAAAGCTACCCAGCCCTTTGTCGCGCAAGTATACAGCCCGCTCTTGCCCGCCAGCCCCGGGCCCCATTTGTGTCCATTGTGCATGTGCGATGTTGCTGATAATTAAAATGCTGATGAGTAGAAGATTCCTTGTTTGCTGAATTGCTGCGATAGAATTTTTCATAAATTTAATTTTTTTTAAAGTTTGAATATAGATGCGTTATATTTTATTATAAACAAAATAATTAAGTATAACAAATAAATAAGGATTTTCTTTTTCGAACAGCGATGTTGTATTTTTTTTGATGCTGTAAATGTATAAAGGAAAATGATGTGTGCAAGAAAAATTTTTGGTCTGATTACAATTATATATTTATAGCGGTCTCAAAAAAAAAAGTAATGCGATTGTTGTCGTAAAGGGCATTTTATTTTTGTGTCGCCTCAGGCGACACAAAGGCAAGGGCCACCGCCCGCTCGCCAATAATTATTTTCAATTTTATATTTGGGAGTAAAATAAATTCACAAAAAATATTGCGTATCGATGTTCGCAAATCAATTTACTTGCAAAGTAGTTGACCCACCGGGTACGATGTTGAAATTTTTTTCGAGTGAGTAAATTGTTTCGCGCGAGGCTTTGGGTCGAAATACCAAACGATAATTTCCGGGTTGCAGTGTGAGTGTTTGCTTTGATGTGGTGTCGTCAATATCGCATACCCACTCCCAGGTGCCGCTGCGGTCTACCAGTATGCTGCCTATGCCGGGGTTGCTGCTTACAAGGTTTACAAGACCGGGTTTTGGAATTTCGACCGATGTGGTGTGACTTTGTTTTACTTCGATATTATTTTTTATGATGCGTGGCAGGGTAAGAATTTCTAAATCGTAGTCGCCAATAATATATCGCTCGGTGGAGTTCATATTTTGCACATTGAGTGTTGTCATTTCGCCATGTTTGCGAATGATACATTTGAGATTTTTGTATTCGTAACTGTCTTCGAGTATGAGGCGGAGGTCGCCCTGTGGTGCACTTACACCTATGATGGTATGCTTGCCTGGCGTGAGTTTTATGCTGTCTTTATACACGGGAGGAATGGTGTGTACCTGCATGCGGTATGTTGTAAGCGGATCGAGTTTTATGGTGTCGGGCACGCCCATCGTATTCATGGTGTGAATTATATTTTGCATCACCTTGCCCGATAGCATATCGTAAAAAGTAATGGCCACATTTGTTTCGGTAGGTTTTTTATAAATGTCGAGCAGGTTTATTTGTGCCGATGTATTGTTGAGTGCTTGCGAAATCACAACCTTGAAAATATCGTTGAATGATGCTTCGTCTTTGGCATCGTAGTATGTTCCTATGCAATCGAATTGTTTTGCAAATTCTTTGTTCACACCCAGGCCAATTACAAAAGGGCGCAGCGAAATTCCTTTGCGTTGCAGTGCATATGAAACGGCACAAGGGTCGCCATTACATTCTTCTATGCCATCGGTAATGAGTATAATAATATTGCGGCCGGCAGCTTTGGGAAAATCGTTGCCACATGCTTCGAGCGATAGTGCAATGGGTGTGGTGCCACTGGGTTTAAATTCTTTGAGCTTGCCTTTTATTTTATAACCGTTCCTGTATCCGAAGGGAACTTCGAGGCGGGTATCATCGCAATCTTGAGGAGGGAATTTTTTTGTGTGGCCATACATGCGTAGGGCAGTTTGCAGGTTGGGAATATCTTGCAGGCTATCAACCACGTGCGATAATAATTTTGTGGCCACAGCATATTTATTTCCGCTTTGCCATTGTGCCATCATGCTTGCCGAGCAATCGTATAAAAACAATATGCGGGTTTCGATGGGTGGGGCAGGTGTGGGCTTTTGTGAATAGGATATGTTTGTTGTAAAAATGGTTATGACGATTGCAAATGCTGTTGCAAAAAATATTTTTGATGTCGATGGGAAGGAGAATTTCATTGTTTGTTTTTTTTACTGTTCAAGGGCTTAATAATTTTTGCCACGAAGACACAAAGGCACAAAGTTTTTTGAGAGCATTTTTTTTCTGTTTTGACGAGAAAATTTTTTGCCACTAATGCACGAAGGCACAAAGTTTCACAAAATTATTTTCTACTCTTTTATAACTAATTGTAAACTAATTTTTTTTCATCGATGTGTTTCCAATTTCTTAATAGTCGACAATGGTGCTGTGTAGTTGTGCCAATGCGGTTTGCAGCTGCTCATCGTTTGGTGCTATGCCATGCCACTTGTGCGAGCCCATCATAAAATCGACACCGGCACCCATTTCTGTTTTCATAATTATGGCAATGGGCTTTCCGTTTCCACAAGCTTTTTTGGCATCATTCAAAACGCTGATTACTTCGTCAATATTGTTGCCATTTGCCATATGAAATGTTTGCCAACCGAAGGCATCGAATTTTTGGCGCACATCACCTATAGGCAAAACATCTTTTGTGGCACCATCTATTTGTTGGCCATTGAGGTCGATGGTGAGAATAATATTATCGACTTTTTTTGCTGCGGCATAAATCACAGATTCCCATATCTGACCTTCTTGCAATTCGCCATCGCCACACAGAACGTATACGGTATGGGTATCGTTATTCATTTTTTTGGCAAGTGCTGCACCCACTGCAACCGATATGCCTTGCCCAAGCGAGCCACTTGCAATGCGCACTCCGGGCAAATGTTCGTGCGTGGTGGGATGCCCCTGCAAACGGGAATTTAATTTTCGGAAAGTACTGAGTTCGCTTATATCGAAAAAACCTGCACGTGCCAGCACACTGTAAAACAGTGGACTTATGTGACCATTTGATAAGAAGAAAATATCTTCATTGTTACCATCCATATTGAATGGCTTGGGGGTGTACTCCATCACATTGTTATAGAGTGCAACCATAAATTCGGTGCAGCCCAGCGAGCCACCGGGATGACCCGATTGCACTGCATGTACCATGCGCACAATGTCGCGTCTTGTTTGTGTAACCAGTTCGGTTAATTGTTCTTTATTTGACATAGAATAATGTAATATTGCGCAAAGATATTTTTAATACACAAGTGAGTATATTGTATTTATTAACACTATTTGTTCATAATCAAAACATAAGAATGTTGGCGCGCCCTTTATATTTAACTATTTGCAAGGCTTACAGGGTATGGTAATTTTTCCACAACAAAATTTATTGCTGAACGAATTTTTGCAGGTGAAGCAACAAGCGGCCACACATAGCCTTATGAATGTGACTGCCGATGCGATACAACAGTTGCTGCCCACATCGGATTTTGAGGCTATGCAAAATGAATTGCAACGTGTGCATCAATTTAAAATGATGATAGATAATGGCGATAATTTTCCCGACAGAGATTACACCGACATATCAAAAGACCTGGCTTTGTTGAAAATAGATAACTCGATATTGAGTGCCGACCAATGCCTGCGTATACAGCAATGTTTACATGTGGCACAACAAATATTTTCCTTTTTCAAAAACAGGAAAGGAATGTATGAGCCGCTCGAAGAAATAATTGGCAACCTGATTTACGATAACAGCATGCAGCTGTGGATAGAAGAAGTATTTGATAGCGAGGGGGTAATAAAATCATCGGCATCGGACGAGTTATATAAAATACGAAAAAGCCTTTCGCGAAAAAGAAGCGAGGCCGACAAATTATTTCAAACCATTGTAAACCGCTATCGCAAAGCGGGCTACATAAGCGATACGGAGGAGAGTATGCGAAACGGACGCAGGGTGATTGCCATAGTCGCTGAGCAAAAACGTAATCTTGGTGGAGTGATCCACGATACTTCTGCCACGGGAAAAACTGCGTATTTAGAACCCGATGAACTATTGCCAATAAATAATGCCATACTTGGTTTGGAACAGGAAGAGCGCACCGAAATTTTACGAATACTAAAAGAGCTTACCACAAAACTCCGTGTAAAATATTTTCACATTGATGCCTACTTCGATATTCAAAAGCAATGCGACTTGCTACGTGCACGTGCCATGTATGCAGCGCAACTTGGTGCTGTGTTGCCATTGTTGAAAGATGAACCAAGCATCGATATTAAGAATGCTTACCACCCTGTGTTGATTTTGCAAAATAAATTGCAGGGCAAAACCACCATTCCGTTTTCATTGTACCTGCGAAATAAAAATCGCATTATGGTAATTAGCGGGCCAAATGCCGGAGGGAAAACAATTTGTATGAAAGCGGTTGCGCTGCTGCAATTGATGTTGCAGTCGGGTTTTCTTGTGCCTTGCGCTGCACATAGCGAATTTGGTTTTTTCGATAAGCTGTTGGTGGATATTGGCGATTCGCAAAGTATAGAATATGAGTTGAGTACATACTCATCGCGCCTGCAAAAGATGAATATGTTTTTGCACGAAGCCAATGAGCGCACATTATTCATTATTGATGAATTTGGTACCGGCACCGACCCAACACTAGGCGGTGCATTGGCCGAAGCTATTTTAGAGAAATTGAATGAACTGAAATCGATAGGGATTATCACCACACATTTTATAAACTTGAAAGTGCTTGCAGATAAAACCGAAGGCATCATTAACGGTTGTATGCTTTTCGATCCGGAGAAACTGGAACCGAAATATAAATTGGTAGTAGGTAAGCCTGGCAGCAGCTATACTTTCTTAGTGGCTGAACGCAGTGGAATGGACAAAGAAATAATAAAGAATGCCGAAAGTAAAGTTTCGAAAAATCATATTTTGCTTGAGAATATGTTGCGCGATGTGGAGAATCAAAAACAGGTGATTGATAAAAAGACAAAGAATATTGCACATGCCGAAGAAGCCCTTGACGAAATGTTGGAGAAGTACGGCAAGCTATCATCGCAAGCTGAACAATCGAAACAAACAATTGATTCGAAAATAAAACAAACGGAATTGAGACTGATAAAACAGTTTGACGATAAGGTGATAAAATTTGTAAACGAATGGAAAAACAGTAAAGATAAAAAAGCCGTGTTGGCAAAATACGAGCGCATGCATGGCAAAGAGAAAAGTGAAATTGCTAAAGTGCAATCGAAAGAGCAACAACGTATACAGCAAGAGTATATAAGCAAATTGAAGCCGGGAGTATTTGTTCACCTTAAGGGCGGTAAAACCATAGGCATGATTGATAGCATGGACGATAAAAAAGTGCTGGTAATTTTTAATGGTTTCAAAACACATTGTGATATCAATAATCTTATTCCTATTGAAATGGAAGATGTGCCGATGGGGGTGAGGAAGAGTTTTAGTTCTTAGTTTTTAGTTACGTTTTCGGAGAACCTAGTTCTTAGTTCTTAGTTACGTTTGCGGAGAGGATTGTTCTTCGTTCGTCATTGCGATTTGTCACAGTGAGTATTCTCGAACTGCCAAGCAATCTCTGTGTAGTTATTCATTTCAGAGTCTCTCATGCCTTTGAAAAAAAAATAAGTGAGGACTCTGAAATTGGCTTAGGATTTTTCTTCGTTTGTCATTGCAAACTGCGAAGCAATCTCTGCGCAATAATGTGTTTCGTTTTTTTAGTGAGTTATTTTTGGATTCTGTTGGAACTCATTTTTTGATATTCCCAATGCTAATGGAGAGAAAGCGATGCCTAAATGTTTTTGTGCTTTGCAGTTTGAGTAGAAATTTTTCACACACAATGCTTTGCAATTTGTCAGTGATATTTGGGTTGTACCACCAAGCATAGAGTAAATATCTCCTGCAATTCCGAAGAATAACATTATGAATTTTGGCAATGGAACGAGCAAAGCTTTTTTATTATTTTGTTTTAAAAGTTTTCGAAAGAAGTCTTTATAACTAAGGTTTACGTTAGCCAATAAATAGCGCTCACCATTTGTTCCATTCTGCATGGCTTTCCATGTGCCATAGGCTACATCTTTTACATGCACAAAATTTTTTCCTCCGGGAGGATAAAAAATAATTTTTCTGTTCAGTCCCATTTTCATTATCTGCCCCGAACCGGAATCGATATTATCGCCACCAATAATAAATGTGGGATTAACGATGATGATTTCAATTTGCGCTTTGTATTTTAGGATACTTTCTTCAGCTTCTTTTTTTGAAATAGCATATTCCGAAGCTGTAAAAGGGTGCTTCATCTCACATGTTTCTGTACCGGGGTTTTGGTTACTGCCATAGCCCAATGTGTTTGCACTACTGATAAAAGCAAATTTAGTTGTACCATATTTTATAGCGGCTTTCACTAAGTTTTCAGTGCTTTCAACATTCACACGCCTGTATAGATTTATATTTCTTTTGTTTTGGTAAGTGAGTGCCGCAGCATGAATTATGTGAGTGCAACCAATCACTGCTTTTTCGATAAAAGCATTATCGGTAATGTCCCCTTCTATCAGTTCGAGATTTGGGTGTTGTTGTAAGCACGGTTTTCTATCATCGCGAATTGTTGCTCTTACTTTAATTCCTTTTTGCAATAATAGTTTTATGATATTGTGCGCAAGCATTCCGTTTGCACCTGTAATAAGAACATTCATTACGTGGCAATTATTTTTTCGAGTAACAATTCTTTTTTAACGGCACGTGTCATAAGTGGGAGTCGTATCCAGATAGGAATTATTTTCATCAGCAACCACGAAAGCCCATTGCCAAAGTTTAGCATGATCATATCATCTCTTTTCAATAATTGCCTGATGGAGATTGCCGCAACTTTGTCGGGTGATAGAAGTCCAATTTTTGCAAGTGCGCCATGATTTGTAATTCTTTTAATCACTTCTTCGTTTGTTTTCATAGGGCCGGGATTAACAACACTTACAAATACGTTTGTGTCTTTTAATTCCTGATTGAGGCCACGTGTGAAATGATGCACAAATGCCTTTGATGCCGGATAAACGGTTTTATAACCAATAGGACTAAATGCGGCCATGCTCGAAACATTTAGGATATATGATTTTGGGCTTAGCAAAAGATTGGGTAACAATGCCCGCGTTATCAGAGTCAGGGCCAAAACATTTAGTTGAATTATTTTACTCAGATAACTTATGTCGGCATCAATAAATTCTTTACTACCGCCTATACCCGCATTATTGATGAGCATAAAAATTTTGAAATTTGCATTTGCCCATTTTGTCATTTCAATCACATTATGTTCGAGTGTTAAATCTGTTTCATGAATCTGCACATCGATATCGCTTGTATTTATTTCCGAAATTATTTCGCGCAGTCCTTCATTTGGCAAGCCAACTAAAATGAGGTTGATGTTTAGTTTCGATAATTCGAGTGCGAATGATTTACCTAAACCTTTACTGGCTCCGGTAATCAGAGCATATTCTTTTTCCATTTATTTTTTCTTTTTAGTTTTCGCGTACAAATTTTAAATCACCCCAGGTAGTATTCGAAAAAACCGACATTAATTTTGGCCCGGCATATTTGTAGGTTGTGGTGGTACCATTAGGCAATTGCATTTCGTAAGTGTTTTGTTTACTGCTCACCATTGTTATAAATTGCTGATAGCTTTCGGAATAAACAACAGTTTCGTTTACAGGCTCATTGAAATACAGTGAACAAATGGTAGCGGTTATCCGCTCACTTGTGCCACCTGTGGGTTTATTATCGCTGTTGAAAAAATATGTGTCACCTTGAATAACAACGGTGTTTTTTGCTTTTTGTACATCATTTACCTCGCGGGTGTGTACCGATGAAATGAGCAAATCTTTTGTAAAAACATCTTTTATCGATTCTTCAATTTTTAATTCTATTATCAAATTTATTTTTACCTCAGAATGAATAGCGTATGTAGTGATTTGATGGTTGGTTATTTTTTCAGCTATCAATGTTCCTACTTTTTTCGAACCAAAGTATACCCCAAAAATGGCCTGAGAATATTGACATCCCTTGATTGCTGAATTTTCTTTGACTGAAGTTGTAGTCGTGTTTTTTATGCTTTGTCCATGTATACAGCCTGAGCCAGATATTAGTAAAATGATTGCTGCCAATGTAAATCTCATATGTTTGAATTTGTATTCGTTATAGGTATGACAACCCATAATTGATATACCCCTATGAGCAAAAAGAAATATTTTTTACGGTATTCCATTAACGGTAATGAATGCCGAATATTTATTTTGGCCGCATAGCCTCAAAGTATTTGTTTGAGTCAGTCAATCATTGCCGTCAGATTTATACCGAAACAACTTAGGTTTTGGAAAAGAAGTTATTGAAGTTGTTCGGCATTACTAAGAGTACTTTATATTTTCATTCGAAAATCTAACTACTCTTAGTATATCTGAATGCTTAATCGTTTGGCGTAAGTCTCTATCCAATTTATTTTGCTCAATTGTGTGAATGAAAAACTAAATCAAATAATTTTTCAGTAACAGGTTTTATAAAACACCAATGTATGTGAAATGAAAATTATTCCATCTTTGTGATGCCTTCCTTCCGTGATTAATTAAAGTGGAAATTAAGGTACGTAAATTCAATTATTATTTCTATGAATAAATTACTGATATACTTTATAGTTTTTATTTTTTGTTATTCGGCAAAAGGCCAATCGCAAGTGCCTTACAAAAATGCTAGTCTACCGGTAGAAGAACGTGTTCGCAGTTTGTTAAGTCGTATGACGGCAGAAGAAAAATTCAGGCAATTATTTATGATTGCACATGATGTTGAATTTGATTCGGTAAAGTATGGTAATGGAATTTTCGGATTGGAACTCAGCGCGGGTAAACAAAACAACGCAGGTGCCGAACAAATGATAAAAAATAATTCTTCGTTGGCAGCCGATGAAATGAGAAATAATATAAATGCTATTCAAAAATTTCTTGTGGAGCAAAGCCGCCTTGGAATCCCGGCAATATTTTTTGGTGAGGCGCTTCATGGTGTTGTTGCAAAAGGCGCTACAGCTTTTCCACAATCTATTGCATTGGCCGCCACTTTCGATACTGCGCTTGTGCATGAAGTAGCAAGTGCTATTGCTTTGGAAACACAAGAGAGAGGTTTGCGACAAATACTTTCTCCGGTTATAAATCTCGCCAGCGATGTTAGGTGGGGAAGGGTAGAAGAAACTTATGGCGAAGATCCATTTCTAAGTTCCGAAATGGCTGTGGCATTTGTTGTTCCTTTTGAGAAGAAAAATATTGTTACTACTCCCAAACATTTTGTAGCCAATGTTGGTGATGGAGGTCGCGATAGCTATCCCATTCATATTGATGAACGAACATTAAACCAAAATGATTTTGCTCCGTTTAAAGCTGCGTTTATGCGTGGCGGTTCACGGTCGGTGATGAGCAGTTACAACTCGCTCAATGGTGAGGCGTGTAGTATGAATAATTATTTGCTCAACAAAAAATTAAAACAAGAATGGAAATTTAATGGTTTTGTAATTTCCGATGCCGGTGCTGTTGGGGGGGCGCAAATGTGTTGCACAATACTTCGAAAGATTATCCCACCTCGGGAAAGCTAGCAATTGAAAACGGCCTTGATGTTATTTTTCAAACATCTATCAACCATGATACATTGTTCAATAAATACTTTCTTGATGGCAGCATGGATAGAGCAGTAATTGATTCGGCAGTGGCACGTGTGCTGAAAATAAAATTCGAGCTTGGATTATTCGAACAGCCTTATGCACCGCCTGTAAATGTTGATTATAGCAAACATGTGCAATTGGCAAAGAAGGCAGCAGTTGAAAGCATTGTGTTGTTGAAAAATGATAATGCCACATTGCCGTTGAATAAGAAAATAAAATCAATCGCAGTGATTGGAGCTGATGCAATGGAGTGCAGGTTGGGTGGCTATAGCGATGAGGGAAATATTAAAGTAAATATATTGGACGGTATAAAAAATGAAGTAGGAAAGACTGCAGAAATATATTTTGCCGAAGGTGTTGGCCGCAATCAGAACTTATTTGCATGCATCGATAAAAAATATTTAAAAACAAATGATGGCGAATCGGGTATACATGCCGAGTATTTTGGTAATATCAATTTTTCGGGGGCACCATTATTTCAACGTAACGAAAGTCAATTAAATTTTCATTACACTTTTTATTCGCCCAACGAAAAAATTTCTGCTGACTTTTTTTCTGCTAAATTTACTACAAAGCTATCCGCTCCTAAAACCGGAATTTATAAAATAGGTTTAGAGGGTAATGACGGATACCGAATGTACATCGACAATAAATTGGTGATTGATAGGTGGTCAAAAATTTCGTATCACCAACAAGTGATAGATTTTAACTTTACTGCAGGAAAATCTTATGATATAAAAATAGAATTTTATGAACCTGCCGGCAATTCAGAATTAAAACTTATTTGGAATGTGGAATCGCAAGACGATGCTAATATAAAGATGGCCCAGGCAATTGAAGTTGCAAAGAAAAGCGATGTAATAATAGTAGTGGCTGGAATTGATGAAGGAGAATTTCTTGATAGAGATAAGTTGCATTTACCCGGCAAGCAAGAGGAGCAAATAAGTCGTTTATCCTCCTTAGGAAAACCTGTTGTGGTATTGCTCGTAGGTGGAAGTGCCATTACAATGGACGCATGGCTCGATAGTGTAGATGCAGTAATGGATATATGGTATGGCGGTGAGCAAAGTGGAAATGCCGTTGCAGCAATATTATTTGGCGACCATAATCCAAGTGGCAAACTGCCAGTAACATTTCCAATGTGGGAAGGTCAATTGCCTCTTGTCTACAATCATGAACCTACAGGCCGTGGCGATGATTATATAAACTCTACTGGCTTGCCTTTATTTCCTTTTGGATATGGATTGAGTTACACGACTTTCGAATACAGCGATATGGAAATTCAAAAACCCATGCTCACAAAAAATGATAGTACAACAGTTACGTTCACATTAAAAAATACAGGCAAGTACGATGGTGCCGAAGTAGTACAATTATATATGAATCAACCGGTAAGCAAATTGACGCGGCCTGTGCTCGAACTTAAAGGGTTTAAAAAAGTGTTTTTAAAGGCGGGACAAACGACTAAAGTTACCATGCCAATAACCCGCGAAATGTTTAAGCAATTTAATAATCAGAATGAAGAAATTGTTGAGGCTGCGAAATACAAAATAATGATTGGTGCTTCGTCAAGAGATTTGAAATTGAAGGGGGTGATTGTGGTGGAGTAGGTGTGTGCGCATTTAAATACCAACCGCGTATTTAGATTAGACAACTTTTAAAAAGTTGTCTAATCTAAAGCTGTGTATGCGTAGCCAAATATCTTGTCATCAAAATCTATACGTTGTCAATTATCATCTTCAAAAAGTAAATTATCATCTTTACGAAATTGATGTTTTTCGGTATGGTAGTTTATGAAATTTTCTTTGCCACCAAACCAATTTAATACTTCCAGCTTTTTTAATTTACTTGGATTGTCAATCAGTAACCTATGATACGAACTCCATTTCCAATCTCTGAAATCATCCATCATGCCATGTAGTTGTGGGTTTGCATGAATGTAAAAGACTAACCATGTAAAATATGATTCGCTATCCACCAAAGCACGCTTGAATGGCGTTTGAAACAACGTTCCGATTCTATCATGTTGTTTATTGAATGCCATGGCATAAGACTGAAAGAATTTGCGAAAATTTTTAAATACAATATCGTGGGCTGTTGTATCGGGATTTAGATTTGACAAGTTTTTGTAAGCTGTTAAATTTTGGATGCGCACCAACAAATGAAAATGGTTTCCCAATAAACAATATGCATAAGTATCAATAACGGGTGATAAATATTTGTCAAATCTTTTTAAAAAGAATTCGAAATTACCCTCATTGCGAAACATTGGTTTTCGGTCAACGGTTCTGTTATAAATATGATAGAATTTATCTTCTTCAAATTTTGTGTAATAGTGTTCTGTTTTTGCCATTTGTTGTTTTTGTTTTTGATGGTACAGGATTATTTTCATCCACTACCATATCATTGTGAAACAAATTAATACATTTCAATCAGTATCCGCAATATACTCTTTTGTAAAAGAATAATGTTGAAGTTTAAGAAAGTAAACGCGTACAAGTTTAATTAGCCAAAATTCGTTAACAACAAAGTTTCTTTCTTTAATGAAAAGCAAACAATTACCATAATGCCAATAAACATTGAAATGTTTAAGCAATTTAATAATCAGAATGAGGAAATTGTTGAAGCTGCGAAATACAAAATAATGATTGGTGCTTCATCCAGAGATTTGAGATTGAAGGGTGTGGTTGTGGTGAGATAAAATAGAGATTGCGTTTATACATTTATTTCACATAATCAATTTATAAAAACCTCATCAATAAAAAACCATCCTTTATCTCCTTTGCCGGGATGCCATGCTGGTAATTTTGGAACCGGCATAGAAATAATCTTTAAGGATTTGATGTTAGCTGCAGTAAACGATAATTCAAATGCTTTAGTAAATGGGGGTTGTAATTTAGTTGGTTGTTCAGGTGAAATACGTTTTAATAGTTTCAAATTATTTTTGTTTGTACCACCCCATACTTCAATGTAAACAGGAGGCATTATATAGCTGCCAACATCAACTAAAGAATTTAGCGTTACACTTTTTACGTTTATTATTGAATCGAATAAAAACAAGGTCTCCATTTTATTTTCTCTGAATCCAACCCATTTACCGTTTTTAAAATTGGTAGCTTCTCCGGTTACTAAATCGGATAATGTTTTTGCGCCATCGCCTCTATATTGCACATCGGCAGGTTGCAGATGTATTATCGAATCGGGTTTATACTTTGAACTGAAAAAATATTTTTCCATCACATCGCTGCTGTACCAACCTTGTTTATATGCTTTTGCTTTTACGGTTACATTATGTGTGAGCACAATATTGTTGTTGTACGTTTCAGCGTTTACACTGTCGGGTTCGGTGCCATCTAATGTGTAATGTATTGTTACGCCATTGATGTAATGTTTTAGATTAAGGTTAACAGGAGTATTAATTATTTGCTCTTCGTTAAGCAGAATAGGAGGGGTGAGCTTTAAAATGGTGGTGTTCCCTTTAAATCCTTTTTCAAATTCAACATTTTTCATTTTGGTTTTTAATTCAGCAATATCAGCATCTGTAAGTGGCGTACTCCAAACATATACATGCGTTAATTTTTTCAGTGCTGATAATTTAAGCACATCATCCTTTTTTATTGATGTTCCTGATAATGAAAGCTGACGCAACTCCTGCAGTTTATTCAACTCGCCCAAAGTTTTTCCGGTGATGTTTGTAAATGCAAGGTTGAGTTTTCGCAATGCTGTCAGTTGCCCAATGGTTTTTAATTGCTCATCGGTTGTGGGTGTTTTATTTAAATTGAGTGATACCAATTGTTCTTTAACAGTAAGTAGCTCATTTAATTTTTCGGGCGAAAAAAACTTAGCACTGAAAAACGATGCTGTCAAAGCAGGTGAGCCATTTGCTATTGGCTCCACCAACAAATAATTTGTGTTTAGATTTTTAATTTTTGATTCATCTGCTGCGTCAAAATCATAATCATCGGTTTCAATGGTATTGAAAATCGAATTGGCAATTAATCGAAGCGAGTTAGATGGGTTTAATGATGCAACTTTGATATTGAAGTCGGCACCGCTTTTAATCCATAAATTTAAAATTTGAATTTCCTGCTCGGTCAACTGTGGCTTACCAGTTGGAGGCATATGTTTTTTGGCTTCCATTGGGAGGTGTATCCTGTTTAGCAATAAGCCAAAATCGGCTGCTGTGCTATCCCATAATTTTCCATTCTTCCCACCTTTCAATAGCAGTGCCTCAGTTTCCATCACCAATTCGCCTTTTGCTTTTTTACTATTATGGCAACTCATGCATTTGGTTTTTAAAATGGGTTGAACCATATCTTTATAAACTGTTGCATCTTCAATCAAAACCGTTTGCTGCTGTGTTTCGGGCAATATTGGCGATAGTAAATAATTTTTTCCATGTGTAATTTCACATCCAAGATGTCCGGTAAAAACTATAATTACTAAACTCAATAAGGCAATAGAAGTATTTAACCAGTTGATGCTTTTTATTTTTTCGCGGTAAGCAAACCATAGCGTTGTAATGATTGCAACTGAAACGCCACTCCATTTATGCCATTGTAAAGCATCGGCTTCATATCCATTTTCTTTCGACAGCAATAATCCCATCAATGCTGTAATCGAAGATGTAAAGCTGTAATTAAAAGTAACCAGTCGCCAATGTTTTTTGTCTGCTCATTTGCTTTGTTGTTTTTGTTGCTAAATAAAGTATAAAAAACAAAAAGTATGAGTAACGAAATTGGAAAGTGAAGTAATAGCGGGTGCATACGTCCTATCACTTGCACTGCGGGCGGTATTACAAGCCTGCTATCAAGCAACAACAAAAATACCAGCAAGCAATTGATGGCAAAGCAAATATTGAAAAGAATGTTTTTGGTACGCTGCATTTTAATACAATTTTATTTCATCGATAAACATCCAAGCATGCTCGCCTTTTGCCTGATGCCATGCCGGCATGTTTTTTACCGGTATAAGGGTTATCGAAATTTTGTTTGTTTTTATCTTACTCCTTGTGGTGATTATTTTAAAGTTGCATAGGCTTCCCGATGTTTCTTTTTCTGCAATAAAGTTTTCGGTTCCAAAATTTTTAAAACTTCTCGATGCACTATCATACCAACGCACTATTATTTTTTCGGGTATAAAAATCCAGCTGCTTTCACTTTGCAAAAAATCGAACAATACTTTATTTATAGTTTGTTCTTTTTCTAAGTTCATTACTATATCAACCGTATCGCAATTAAAACCCATCCAGGTATTGCTTCCAAGCTGATTTATTCCACCATTATTATCAATCAAAGTATTGGCACCATTACCGGGATATTTTACGTTGGGTAGTGTTGACTCCAGCGATTGCACCGCAAAACCATTTTTAATAAAAGTAACGGTAACATTATATGACGGGATAAATTGTTTGCCAAAAGCTTTTGCTTTTACTGTAGTAAAATTATTTTTTATAAGTATGGGTTTAGTATAAATGGGGTCTTGCAAGGTGGGTTCTGAATTGTTTAATGTGTAATGCACTGTAGTTTCGCTTTGCGCAAATTTTAATTCAACAGCAGTTTCATTCGTAAAAAAAATGGAATTGTATTTTAAAATCGGTGGTGCCAACCGAAAAACATCTTGTGCTAAAATGGATATCGGTAACGAAAGTAAAAGTAAAAGGATATAATATTTCATCATGCTACCGGTATTAGTTTGTAAGGATATACATGGTCAGAATTCCATTGGGCTACATATAAGTTTTCATCAGCATCGATGCATACATCGTGCGGATATTTAAATGCCATTATGGTTTGATACATTTCATCTAACTTATTGTTGATATACGTAGGTTGGTTGCCGGCAATGTTTGAAACCACTTTATTGTTTTTATCAAGTATTGTTACAAAGCCCGATTGCTGCCACAATCTACTCTGGCTTTGTAATACTGCTGCATATAAATATTCACCATGAATAACAGGGCGGCATACCCATGCACCGGGTAAATCAATCGTATCAATAAAAATTCCATCAAGTGTATATCGCTTAAAAGCATTTTGCTCTCGCGAGGTAACTATGAGAACAGGATTGTTTTTATCTCGGTTATCATAGCAAATACCATGAGCATTTTTCAAATGTTTTTCTTCTGTTCCGCGCCCGCCCCAATACCTGATGTAATTGCCTTTAGAATCATACTGAATTATAAAATCTTTTCCGTAGCCATCAGCAACATAGATATCGCCATTAGGTGCAATAGCTGTTTCGGTGGGAATGTATTCTGTAGCGTTAAGATAAGCGCCAGTTTCTTTTGGATAGTCGAGCGTTAATAAAACACGGCCATCAATAGTTGTTTTAATTACCTGATGCCTGTTGTTATCACAAATAAATAAAACGTCTTCGCCATTTTCATTAAATAAAGTTAGGCCATGTGCACCAGGATATTCATTGCCCCATGTTTTAATTAGTTTTCCTTTTTGGTCGTAAATAATAACATTGTTTTTTTAATTTCATTGGTGAGTAAAATAATTCGTCCGGCTTTATCTTGAACCATTTCGTGGCAGTCTTTCACAGGGTAACGATTAAAATCCAAAGCGCCCCATTTGGTATCAATGTGGTAACGTTTATTATGGTGACCAAAAATAATTTCGTTTTTATCTTTTGCAGTCATTAGTGATGGCATACTTAGCATGCCACATGTAATGATTGAAGATTGTTGCAAAAATGTTTTACGATTCATTTATGTTTTTGAAATATTTATTTATTTAGTAGGTGAGATTTTTTTTAAAGAGAATTCTTAACCGCAAAGAACGCAAAGAAGAAATGCCGCAAAGAGCGCAAAGAAGAAATACGGCAATGAGAATTATCGCAAAGAACGCAAAGAAGAAATGCCGCAAAGAACGCAAAGAAGAAATACCGCAAAGAGCGCAAAGAAGAATTTCCGCAAAGAAAACAAGTACGAAAGATCACAAAGCATAATGCTAAAATATCTAAGCCATCAAACCATTTATAACATTGCCCGATACATCAGTTAAGCGATAACGTCTGCCTAAATGTTTGTAAGTCAGCTGCTCATGATTTAAGCCCATCAGATTTAAAACGGTTGCATGAAAATCATGAACATGCACAGGATTTTTTACAATGTTATATCCAAACTCATCGGTTTCACCATAGTGACTCCCGGTTTAACACCACCACCTGCCATCCAGATGGTAAAGCAACGCGGGTGATGGTCGCGGCCATAATTATCTTTTGTCAACGTGCCCTGACAGTAATTTGTTCGGCCAAATTCACCTCCCCAAATCACAAGTGTTTCGTCAAGCAACCCACGTTGTTTTAAATCGGTAATTAATGCTGCGCTTGCCTGATCAACATCCATACATTGTGTACGAATTTCGGACGGTAAATTATTATGACCATCCCAACCCTGATGATACAATTGTACAAAGCGAACACCGTTTTCTGATAGCTTACGCGCAAGCAAACAGTTGGCTGCATAGGTGCCGGGAATCAAACATTCAGGACCATAAAGTTTAACAATGCTTTCGGGTTCCTTGCTCATATCAGTAATTTCGGGTACGGCAGTTTGCATGCGAAAAGCCATTTCGTATTGCTGAATTTTTGTAGTGATTTCGGGGTCACCAAATTCTGTAAATGAAGCCTCGTTTAAATCATTTAATTTATCAATCATCTTTCTGCGGTCTGTAGTATTTATGCTCGAAGGATTGTTGAGATACAACACCGGATTATCGCCACTACTAAATTGCACACCTTGATGAATGGAATCTAAAAATCCATTTGTCCATAATTTAGAATATACGCCTTGCCCGTTTCCTTTTCCTTTTGAAAGTAAAACACAAAATGCCGGAAGGTTTTTATTTTCGCTGCCAAGTCCATAACTCAGCCACGAACCCATACTGGGACGGTTACCAACCTGCGCACCGGTTTGAAAAAAAGTTAATGCCGGGTCGTGATTTATGGCCTCGGTAAACATTGATTTTACAATACATAAATCGTCAGCAATAGCGGCCGTGTAAGGCAATAAATTACTAAACCATGCTCCGGCTTTTCCATGTTGCTTAAAATCGAAAAGGCTTCCTGCCAAAGGAAATTTTGTTTGGTCGGCAGTCATGCCTGTTAAGCGTTGCCCATTGCGTATAGATGCCGGAAGTTCTTGTCCAAACATTTCTTGCAGTTTGGGTTTGTAATCAAATAAATCTAATTGCGATGGTGCACCATTTTGAAATAAATAAATTATGCGTTTTGCCTTTGGAGCAAATTGAGGCAAGTGATTTAATATTGTTTCTTCGGTATGTTCGCCACCAAATAAATCGGGTATTAATAATGAACCCAATGCAACACTGCCAATTCCCAAACTTAACCGCGACAAAAATTTTCTGCGGTTTAAATTTAGACCATATTCTAACGTTTCTTTTTTCATCACTATGTTTTTGTAATTGCTTCTTCCATGTTATAAATCATGTTTATGGTTTTCATCAAAGATGCAAAAGATGTTTGGTCAGAAATTTTTGTAAATGGAAACTCACCAACTTTTATTGTAGAGTCGGCTTTCAATTTGTTTGTATTAAAAAACTGTAATTGCTCGTTAAAGTATGCCGTAAGAATTTCGTCTTCTTTTGCGTTTGGCTTGCGGCAAATAATTAATCGAAAAGCTTTTTTTTATTTTTTATTGGCAATGATTTTTCGTCCATTAGTTTTTGTGCCAATACACGCGATGCTTCCAGTACTGTAGGGTCATTCATCATCATCAATGCTTGTAATGGTGTGTTTGTTTTTGAGCGCTTTACTTCACACTGGTCGCGGTTGCTGGCATCGAACAATGCCATACCCGGAGGTGGCAAGGTTAGTTTGATAAACGTATACATTCCTCTTCGATATAAATCATCGCCCTTATCTTGTTTATAAGTTGCCAGTTCACCGCGTCCCGATGTAGCGCCTTCCCACAAGCCTTTAGGCTGATATGGTTTAACGCTTGCTCCGCCAATTGTTTTTATAAGTAAACCACTACTGCTTAAAACTAAATCTCTTATAAATTCTGCCGGTAAACGATTTCTTGGTCCGCGTGATAAGTAAATATTATCAGGATCTCTTTTTTGTTTTTCGTTATTTGTTTTTACCGATTGCCTGTATGTTGCCGATAGTGCAATTTGTTTTACCAGTCGTTTTATGTTCCATCCGTTTTGCATAAAATCAACAGCAAGCCAATCCAACAATTCGGGATGTGTGGGTAGTTCACCTTGCATGCCAAAGTCGCCCGAAGTTTTTACAATGCCACGTCCAAAAAATTCCTGCCACATTTGATTTACAAAAACACGTGCTGTTAACGGATTCAATTTATCGGTAGTCCATTTTGCCAAACCTACACGATTACGTTCATATTTTTTATCATCAAATTTCATCACTGCCGGAATTGCCGATGGTAACAGTGCATCACCAATAGGTTTATCATATTGCCCGCGATCGAGCAAATAAGTTTTGCGCAACGTATCTTCTTCCATTACCGAAACCGTCATAGCGCCTGTATCCTTTTTATTAATGAATGATAAAACATTTTTTAAATCATCATCACTGATTTTTAAAATGGGAAATTTCGCAGGCTTCGAACTACTAACATCACCTTCGAAGCCCCGCTCTTTAGTGTTATTAAAAAATGCCGCTAACGAAAAATAATCTTTTTGTTTGAAAGGGTCATACTTATGATCGTGGCATTGAGCACATTCAACAGTTATACCTTGTATACCTTTGCTAAAAGTTTTTGTTTTATCTATTAAATATTCAATGCGATATTCTTCAGGGATAACACCACCTTCTTCGGTATATTTATTATTGCGAAAAAATGCTGTAGCTAAAATTTGTTCTTTAGTTGCATTGGGCAACATATCACCAGCTATCTGCCAGGTAATAAATTGATTGTAGGGCATATTGATATTAAAGGCATGAATTACCCAATCGCGCCACGGCCATTGCGTGCGGATGTTGTCGTCCTGATAACCGTAACTATCGGCATAGCGGGCAACATCTAACCAATGCACGGCCATCTTTTCGCCATACTGCGGAGTGCTCAATAACTCATCAACAATTTTTTCATAAGCATTTGCCGATTTATCATTCATGAATTTATCCATCATCGCTATTGAAGGTGGCAGTCCGGTTATATCAAACGATACTCTTTTTAGTAAACGTTCTTTATCAGCTTCATCATTTGGTGTAAAACCTTTCTCTTCAAATTTATTGGCAATAAAATAATCGATCTCGTTTTTTGCCCAGTCACTATTTTTAATTTTTGGTAGTGCACTTTTTTGTGGCGGAATAAATGCCCAATGTGTTTCGTACTTGCCGCCTTGCTCAATCCATTTTTTAAATAAGGAAATTTCATAGTCACTCAACTTACCTAAATGTGCTGCGGGCGAAGGCATTAAATAAGATGTGTCGTTTGATGATATTCTTTTATACAATTCCGATTCATTTGGCTTGCCTGCTACTATTGCAAATGCTCCTTTGGTTTCGGTAAGTGGTGCGTAAGCATTAGCTGCAATATCCAATCGTAAATTTGCTGCACGTTTATTTGCATCGGGGCCGTGGCACTTAAAACATTTATCGGAAAGAATAGGGCGTATATGAAAATTATAACTTACAACATCGGGTAGCTTATTTGCATCATGCTCATTGCTATGCCAGCAAGAAACAACCATGCAAATGCAAAAAGTCAAAAGCACAACTATTGATATAATATTTTTCTTTTGCACCACATTAATTTATGTTGAGCAAAGTTAATTAATATTATGCTGCTGCTCCATATTAATTATTGAGTGATAATATTTTTATGAAATTGTTTTTCAGATTTTGAGTGGGTATTGACATACGAATAATTGATGCTTCATTGTCATCAAATAGTTTAACTATCTGACAAAAAAATAATCTTTTAGTAAGGACTTATATTCAATATTTGCTCAAATACCTTGTGGAAAGAAATCATCATTTTTCAATTCTCCACAAAATACATATCAATCTCCCCTTTGTTTTTGGCCTCAATTTTTCCGCGATATGTGCATCTAAATTTATTCTTCACTAATTCATATGTACTACCACTGATATTTATTTTTCCTGCCTCGCCACTGCTTTCCATGCGTGATGCAATGTTCACTGTATCGCCCCATATATCGTATGCGAATTTTTTTATGCCGACAATTCCTGCAACAACGGGTCCGGTATGAATGCCTATTCGAGCCCCTCCAAACCTCCCCAAAGGGGAGGCTTTTAAATGCACCTCCATAAATTGAAGAATTTCAATTGCTGCTTTCACAACATCTTCGGCATGTGTTTTATTTGCAACAGGCAAGCCACCTGCACACATGTATGCATCACCAATAGTTTTAATTTTTTCTATGTTGTACTTTGTGATAATGTTGTCAAATGCTTTGAAGCAAGTATCAATTTCGGCAACCAATTCTTTGGCAGAAAGTTTTTCGGCAATTTGTGTAAAACCTTTGAAGTCGGTAAACATTACAGTTACCTCATCAAACTGTTTTGCATCGGCACTGCCTTTATCTTTTAGTTCTTGTGCTACTTCTTCGGGCAGGATATTTAAGAGTAAATCTTCGCTGCGTTTTTTTTCTTTTCTAATTCTATTGCGTTGACTGAAAAATATTCCGGCAAAAAGCGAAACAAATACAAATCCTCCCACAAAACTATTTCGCACTATTTTTTGCCGCTGTAATTCTTTCAAAGCCACGGCATCTTTTTTTTCCTGCTGTGCTTTTGCAAAAGATTCTCTTTGTCGAACTCATATAGCATTTGTGTTTCCACTAATTTCTTCGTGTTTGTTTCATTAAACAGCTTATCACGATAATCTATATAAAGTTTATAATGTACCATCGACTGTGCAAAGTTTCCTTTCGCACTATCGAGTATGGACATTGCATGATGGCATTCCATAATGTTGTCGGCATCGTCAAGTTCCTGTGCCATTGACAATGCATCGGTAAGAAAAGGAAATGCAGCACTATATTTTTTTTGTTCGATATAGGTGCGTGCAATATTTAGTTTATTATAGGTGATGGAGTTTCTATTATTTATTTCGTTGTTTAATTTTAATGCACGATTAAAATTTTCAAGAGCCTTGTCAAAGAGTTTTAATTTTGCATTTGTTTCTCCAATATTATTAAAACACTGAGCCATGTTTTTTTTATCGTTAGCTTCTTCATTAAGTTTTAGAGAGCGTGTATAGTTTTCAAGTGCTTTGTCAAACGCTCCCTTTGAGTCGTATATTCCACCTATATTAAAAGTTGCAATCGAAATTCCTTTAGCATCGTTCGCATCTTCAAATAGTTTCAATGCAAACAAATAATTTTTTATAGCCTGTGCCTGATTACCCTGATCATCGTATATCATGCCCAGGTTATTGTAACAACCGGCAGTGAGGGTTTTATCATTCATGGTTTCGTACAACTTTAGTGCTTTAAAATTATTTGAAAGTGCTTCAGGAAAGTTTCCTTTATCCCAATACACTAAAGCAATGTTGAGGTACGAACCGGCAATATCTTTTTTGTTGCCAATTTGATTGCGTAATGTGAGCGACAGGTTGTAAAGTTCCAATGATTTATCGTAATCGCCATTGTTGTATTGTATGGCGGCCATATTGTGGTAGGCATCGGCCTGGCCTTTTTTGTTGCTGTTTTTTTGTGCCAAAGCCAATGATTGATTGGCATATAGCTGTGCTTTCTCGGGGTCGCTTTCGCGGTATGTTTTTGATAGCTGATACAGGATATTTATTTCAAGTGTATCGCCAATGTCGCAAGAATTGTTGGCTGATTTTACTTTGGTTGTATGTAATAGTTGGAGTTCGTTTTCGAGTGAATCAATAGTTGTGTTCTGCGAAAAACATACTCGTGAAAATGCAGTCAGAAATATTAGCAATAGTAAAAATCTCATATTTATTTTTAGTTGAGCAGATGGCAAAGCTAAATTTATTAAGAAGCTTTATCAAAAAATTCCTGTGCTGTTCCTTTGTTGCTGTGAGTTTGCAACTGCTTTACAATGTCGGAAGCGCGTTTGCCGTGTTCATTAATCTTGTGGAGGTTTGAAAGTAGTAAATCTAAATTGGCTTTTTTCTCTGCTTCATTTGTAGCTGTAATAGCATCATCAACCAAATCCATCGATAGTTCCGAAAAATTATTTACAAACGTTAACGGGTTTTGTATTTCGTGCGATACACGCGAAGCCATAACTCCAAATGCTGCATTTTTTTCGCCTTGTATTAGTTTCTGTTGCGTTTCTTTTAATATTTTATTTGTAACACGTTGCTTATGGTAATTGCGATACGCAAATATTAAAAGTATGGTTATTATTATACTTGCAAACATCATGAGGTAGGTATACGCTTTTTGCTTTTGAAGTTTAATTTGTTCTATGGCTTTTTCATTAACGAATTGCAAACTATCGCTAACTACTTTCCTTTCAAAATCCGAATGCATTTGCATTTGTTTTATTTTCGAAATGTTTTCAGCATTGCTGAGCGCAACTTTAAGTTGATCCAATTTTATTCGCACGTTGTAAGCTTCTTTATAATTATTCATGGAAAGGTAAATAACTTCTATGCCGGTATAAGCTTCCTCTAAAAGTTTTTGCTCGCCAATTTCCTCGGCCAGGCTAAGGCCGTGGCTGGCATAAGTTAATGCTTGAGACAATTTATTTTGCTTTTCATATACCACAGCAATGTCGTGATTTATAGCTGCAATTAATCTATTGTTTTCAATTTGTTGGGCTAATTTTATGGCTTCAAAATAGTATGTTAATGCTTTTTCGTAATCGAATAAATTCATGTAAACAAACCCAATAAGGTCGAGATTTTTTGATACACCCGGTAGGTCTTTAATTTGTTTACACAGTTTCAATGCCCATTGGAAATAGACCAATGCATCATTATATTTATTTATTCCAAAATATGCATGGCCAATTCTATGCATTGTATAGGCAATTCCTAAACTGTCGTTTAATTGCTGATAGATCGCAAGTGCTTTCTGGTGATAAATTAAAGCACTTGCACTATTTTGCAAATACCAATTTACCATTCCAACTTGATTGTAAGCAGCCGCTATTCCGTTTTGATATCCAATTTTTTGTGCAAGTGCGAGTGCATCATCGGAATATTTTTTTGCCAATGCAAACTCGCCATACTTACATTTTTCTTTGCATAAGCTTTCCAGTACGTTTACTTTTACTGTGTCAATCTTTGTAGTTTCTAATACGAAAATAAGAGAATCGGCAGTCTGGATAGCCTGACAATACGAAAGATTCTTTGACATCAGAATCAGGGTAAAAAGTATAAATATTTTATTCACTTTAATTTAAAAAAAAACAATATCGCAATAACCAACTACAAACTAAAGAATGGAGTGCTAATTTAAACGTTTTAAAAGTACATAAGAATGCGATAAAAACAATTAACAGTTCAAATAGATTTCTATCCAATAAAAACTTCCGGTGTTCCATAGTTGCTGCTATCTTGAAGTTGCTTTACAATATTGGATGCACGAATACCATGTTCATTTATTTTTTTTAAATTGTTAATCAATATATTGGAATTTTCCTTTCGCTCCTCCACGTTATTTGCTGCAACTAAATCCTCAACAAGTTCCTGTGATATCTCCGAAAAATTATTTACAAAGTTTAACGGGTTTTGAATCTCGTGCGATAAGCGTGATGCCAATAAACCAAACGTTGCCATTCTTTCACTTTTAATTAGTTGCTCCTGAGCTTCTTTGAGCTGCTGGTTGGCCAATTTTTGTTTATTGTAATTTCGAAAAACAAAAAACAAAAGTGTGCTTATTATTATCATGCCTGCCAATCCAATGTAAGCGAATGCTTTTTGCTTTTGTAATTTTAATTCTGTGATTTCTTTTTCTGTTGTAAATTTTAAGCTATCGGCAATTTGTTTTTTATCAAATTCATATTGCATTTTTGTTTCGGTAAGTGTTGCTGTATTATTTTCATTAAACAAACTATCGCGATTGTTTATATATAATTTATAATGCTGCAATGCACTGGCATAATTTCCCCGGGCACTATCCAACTCTGCCAGTTTACCATAGCTTTCTATCAGGTTGTCTTTATCGTCTATTTCAAGTGCAAGTGCCAGTGCTTCATTTAAATAGTGCTCGGCATCTTTATATTTTTTTTGTTTCAAATAAACAGCACCAATATTACTTGAGTTAAATGACAAGGATCTTCGGTTGTTTACTTCGGTGTTCAGTTTGTGCGCTTCTTTATAATTGTATAATGCTTGCTCAAATTTATTATGTCGGGCATATATTTCTCCAATATTGTTGTAGCAATTTGCTTGCGATCGTTTATCGTTTCGTGCAGTAGATATTTGAACTGAGAGCGAATAATTCTCAATTGCCTGGGCAGTATTGCCTAAATCATCATAAGCTGCGCCCATATTAAGATATGTAATCTGCAATCCTCTTTGATCGTTTGATTCTTTGAATAATCGAAGGGCTTTTTTCATAATTTGGTAAAGCATCTTTTGGTTTGTTTTGTTCGGAATAAAGAATGCCAATATTATTATAACAGCCTGCTATGTTTGTTTTAGCGCCAATTGCATCATACATTTTAAGTGCAATATAATTATGTTTCAAAGCCTCGGGATAATTTCCTTTATCCCAATATACTACAGCCATTCTGGAATGCGATGCAGCAATATTTTTTTATCACCAAGTTTTTCACGCATGGCAAGCGATTTTTCAAATAAGTTTAACGCAGCGCTGTAATTGCCATTGTCATATTCTAAACCGGCAATCTCGTGCAATGCATTTGCAATGCCCTTGTGGTAATTTATTTTTTCGGACATGGTTTTGGCTTGCATAGCATATTCCATGGATTTTTGTGGATCTTGATCCTTGCAGCTATTTGATAGCAAGTTCAACAAATCGATTTTAAGTGAATCTATTTTTGTATTATTTAATACATTTAAAAGTGAATCTGTATTGGCTGATGAAAAGGCTTTCGCAAAACAAAATGATAGTATGAATATTGAGATAATAATTTTTTTTTGCATAATGTGTAAGTTAGGAATTGAGGCAAAATTAATATTAATAAGCAGATGGCATTTTCTATTGTTAAATTAAATTCAATTAATATTATTCGGAATTTGCTTAGCATGTCATTCTTTTTTGGATGAATGTTTTCGATAAAATTAATTTACTTTAGCAAAATGAAAAATTATTTGTTCAGCATTTTAATCGGTTTTGTTTTTCATCTTTACAGTTGCAATAGTGTTTCAACCAAAAACAAAATTGATGAGGCTGCATCGTCAAAAGATTCTGCAAGCACTTGTTGTGAATCTAACATCCCATCACGATTCGGCAATTTAAAAACTAACCGTAGCGATTCATTGAATAATGATAAAACTGCAAGCAATGAAAACCATGACGGAATGGTTTGGATAGAAGGTGGCACATTTATGATGGGAGCCGATAACGAACAGGCATCGAAAGATGAATACCCAAAACATAAAGTAACGGTTAATGGATTTTGGATGGATGCTACCGAAGTTACAAATGCGGAGTTTGAAAAATTCGTAAAGGCTACGGGCTACATAACGACTGCCGAAAAAGATGTTGATTGGAATGAATTGAAAAAGCAAGTGGAGCCCGGCACACCCCGCCCGCCCGATAGTTTGTTGAAAGCATCGTCATTGGTTTTTAAACCTTCGAATGGTGAAATTGATCTACGCAACTTTGCACAGTGGTGGGGATGGGAGCGAGGCGCTAACTGGAAACATCCCGAAGGTGCAAAAAGCTCTATTAAAAATAAACAAGATTTTCCTGTAGTGCATATTAGTTGGGACGATGCTATAGCCTATTGTAAGTGGGCAGGTGGGCGTTTACCCACCGAGGCCGAATGGGAATTTGCATCGCGTGGTGGATTACAAAATAATATTTATAGCTGGGGCAACGAAAATATAAATCAGGGCAAACCACATTGCAATTCGTGGGATGGAAATTTTCCATATAAGAATAAAATGACAGATGGATTTTATAAATCGGCACCGGTAAAATCTTTTAAACCAAATGGCTATGGCCTTTATGATATTGCCGGCAATGTGTGGGAGTGGTGTGCCGATTTGTATCATCATGATTACTACAAACAGATAAGTTTACCAAACGGTATTACAAATCCCAAAGGCCCCGATAAAAGTTATGATCCCGATGAACCTTATGTAATTAAGCACGTTATTCGTGGTGGTTCATTTTTGTGTAACGAAAGTTATTGCAGTGGTTATAGATGTGCACGCAGAATGAAAAGCTCGCCCGATACAGGTTTGGAGCATCTTGGTTTTAGATGTGTGAAAGATAAGTAAGCAAGGTTCTTTTTTTTAAGCTTCATTTTTGGAATTTTGTTTTTTGATGAAAATAGTGAAGCTTAGAGTTGTTTATTACAAGAAACATTTCAACCACAAAAATATTTGGTACAAAAAATGCGGTTGTACGTTTATTGAATTGATTCATATCCTGTAAAATTGAAATTTAGAAAGTGTAATGTTATTTCACCTTCTTCTAAATATCAACACACATTGAGTTTGTATTTATTAGTGACCATTTCTAAAACTGATTTGCTATGAATAGAAAATTATTTTTTTCGTTACTTTTTTTCCTGTGCATTTTATGTACAACAGTTTATACTCAAGCCTGGCATAGCTCACCATATATGAAAGCAAAACCTGACAGTACAGGCATTTACAATTTTTATGATGTACAAAATGCTTTTCAATTGTATGAAAAAAATAATGAAGCGAATAATGAGTTGTATAAAAATGAAACTGAAACTGATGAAGGAGAATTTGAGAATTATGCGCAATACAAACGTTGGGAGTGGTTTAGTGAGCAACGTGTTTTTCCTACGGGAAAATTTCCTGCTCAAGAATTTATCTCAAACGAATATCAAAAATTTATTGATAATTATTCCACTACTACGGGGCGCAACAATAATTTAAAAACCGCTTCCAATACATGGGTAAATCTCTCATCGCCAAATATGCCTGTTGCTGCTTATGGTGGAATGGGCCGAATAAATTGTATGGCTTTTATGCCGGGAAATAGTAATACAATATTTATAGGTGCTGCATGCGGTGGAGTTTGGAAAAGTACTAACGGTGGTCAAACATGGACAGTGTTGAATACCGATCAGTTGCCATCATTAAGTATTACAAGCATTTGCATTGACCCTATTAATACAAACAACATTTATCTTGCTACGGGCGATAACTTTACAGGCATTGCAGGTTCGTTGAAACCCGGGCATTACAGTGCAGGTGTTTTCAAATCGAATGACGGTGGACAAACATGGGTGTTGGCCGGTATGCCATCATTGCAATCGCAAATGTTTATTCCCCAGCAAATGATTATCGACCCTGTTACACCTTCTATTCTGTTGATGGCTTCGAACACCGGTATTTGGAAAACAATTAATAGCGGAGCCACATGGACACTTCAACAAGCCGGTTTTTTACAGCATAGAATTTAATCCACTCAATCGTAATGTGGTTTTTGCAACCGACTGGCAAGGGGTTGTTAGCGTTCAAACAATAATGGCACAAATTGGGTGTATCGCGGTGGTGGATATCCCAACACTTTTGGTGCAGCTGCCAGAGTTACATTAGCTGTTACACCAGCCGATACAAATATAGTTTATACATGGGGAAAGATAAATAATTTCTCTACAAGATTTAAAAGATATTCGAATGCTGGCAATACATTTAACAGTTTTGTAAATATGACCGATCCTTATGCAATTGCACAGCCATATGGATTTGTAGACCTGGCAATCGGTGTTTCGAAAACTAATGCTCTAAATGTAATGGTGGGTGGATTGACCACAGCAAAAAGTATGGATGGTGGCAATACATGGGTGCAGGCATCGGATTATGTCAACAATCTTTTGCCGAATTATTTTCATTGTGATGTGAAAAAAATAATGTTTGAGCCCGGCAGTGGAAGCAAACTTTATGCATTGCACGATGCCGGTATTGCAGTGAGTACAGATAATTCTGCAACTTGGAACAACATAAGTAATGGCTTACAAATTACAGAGATTTATAAAATTGCCAGCGACCCATCGAACTCCGGCATTATATACTATGGTTCACAGGACAATGGTACGAACCGCTGGAATGATTCGAACGATAGCATTGTGATGATGACAGGAGGCGATGGTTTTCAGCCGCTTGTAGACCCGAATAACCCAATGATACTTTTTACAAGTGCACAGATTGGTACTTTCAAAAAATCAATTGATGGCGGAGCAAATTTTATTTCTGCATCGCCTGGTGTTACACTTTGGAATCCTCCATTTAAATTTAACCCATTGAATTCTCAAACAATGTATGCAGGTTGTGCATCGGGATTAAAAAAGTCAACAATGAGTGGTATGCAGGGAAGTTATGTAAACATGACTACAAATAACCTTGCTTCTATTTTTTCTTTTGATGTATCGAAGGCGGACACAAATTATCAATATGCAGCTTCGAAAGATTCTATAATTACTACATCAAACAATGGTGCCAGTTGGAACTTAGTTACTCCCGGTTTGCCCGTAAATTTAGCTGCTATTTCTTACGTGACTTGCAGTAGTACCGATCCGAATAAAGTATGGGTAACTTTTTCGGGGTACTCGGCCGGCAATAAAATTTTTATGTCGAACAATGGAGGAAGTGCATGGATAAATCACTCCGGTACTTTACCAAATGTTCCTGTTAACTGTTTGCTATATGTGGAGGGTAGCAACGATGAAGTTATTATTGGAACCGACTTTGGCGTTTTTTATCGCGATGCCTCTTTGTCGGATTGGGTTTCTTACAATACCGGTTTGCCAAATGTTATTGTAAGTCATCTCGATATTCATTTTGGCACTATGAAACTGCGTGCAGGCACCTATGGTCGTGGATTGTGGGAGACCGATTTGCCAATAGCTACTTCTTTACCTGTCGATTTATTGTATTTTACCGGAAAATATAATTCTAAAAATAGCACCAACGATTTGCAATGGACAACAGCCTCCGAAAAAAATTGCCATTATTTTGATGTAATGAAAAGTGCTGATGCAAAATATTTTTCAGCTATAGCACGGGTAAATTGCAACGGTTATCAATCGCAGATAAAAAATTATTATGTTACTGATAATGGAAATGTAAGTGGCACAAATTATTATTATTTGAAACAGGTAGATTTTAATCAGGAGGTTAGTAATTCAAATACTATTTCTATTACCAGTGATGTTGATGGACAAAGCATTATGCTCTATCCAAACCCGGCAGGCAATAGTATTCAGTTTCAATTTTTACGAAGACATGAGATTTACTACCTGCAACTATTTGATGCCATAGGAAAAGAAATTATTCTTCAACCTGCAATTCAACTAACAAGCGAATCGAATGTAGTAGAAGATATTTCGTTTCTAAATAGTGATACGTACTTTTTTAAAATTACCAATCACGTAAACGGACAATTTTTTTATGGTAAGTTTGTAAAGGAGTAATTTCAATTTCAACATTAATCTTTTTTGGAATTTGCGTTTTGGTTTTTTCTCGCGAAGGGAACGAATGCATTCCAAGTACTGATGCCAATCTGAATAGCGTAAGCAAACTAAAAACTTAGAACATGGCTCATCGAAAATGAAGCAAAAAATCTCATAGTCCTCATTTGTTTTTTGTTTTTCAAAGGCATGAGAGACTCTGAAATTATTACCGCCTCGCAAACGAATCTAAGAATGCCGACACTTTAGGCGGCATCCTGACCGAAGTGTCGGGGCAAAGAACAAGGCCCAAAGAAAACTAGACTAAAAACGAAAAACAAGGCTCAAAGCAAACGTAACAAAGAACGAAGAACAAGGTGCACAACCAGCGTGACTAAGAACAAAGAACAAGGCGCTTCGCAAATGTAACTAAGAACTGGATTCCGGTATTCGCTTCAACGTTTCGAGAAAAAATTTCCAATATTTTTGTACCGAACTTATTTGTACTTTTTCGTCAGGAGAATGTGCACCGCGAATGTTAGGACCAAAAGAAATCATTTCCATGCCTGGATAGTTTGTACCCAAAATTCCACACTCTAATCCAGCATGACATGCGCTTACCAACGCATCTTCTTTGTACATTTCAGTATACAGGTCGCTCATTATTTTTACAATTGCTGCATCTGGTTTTGGAGTCCATCCCGGATACGAACCTTTGAATTCTACACGTGCACCTATCAATTCGAAAGTGGATTTTAATGAATTGGCAAGGTCCATTTTTTCGCTATCGACAGAACTGCGTGTTAAACATTGTATGGAATATTCTCCTTCTTTCACCAGCACACGCGACAGATTATTTGATGTTTGAACTAAATGTAAAATGTCAGGACTCATTCTGTAAATCCCGTTGGCTGCAGCATACAAACAACGCAACAATTTTATTTGAAACCCTTTTTGCAAAACTTGTTTTGGCCCCTCAATTCTTTCGAGTGTAACACTAAGATTGGGGTCAGTAGTTTTACATTCAGCTTTCAATTCCTTTTCGATGGATTGAATGAAAGGTCCTAGCAAATCTATTTCAACAGAAGGTATAATTATTTCGGCCACAGACTCGCGAGGTATGGCGTTGCGCAAACTACCACCATCGATGCTACTAATTTGAATGCCAAATTTTTCGTATGCCGCTAATAAAATGCGGTTCATTATTTTATTTGCATTGCCACGGCCTTTATAAATGTCCATGCCAGAGTGTCCACCGGTTAATCCTGTTACTGATATTTTGAACACACCTACATTGGGTGGCGAAAATTCGAAAGTGTAGCTACCCGTTGCCGTTACATCAACTCCGCCTGCGCAACCAATGGTAAGTTCGTTATCATCTTCGGTATCGAGGTTCAATAATATTTTGCCATCGAGCAATCCGCCTTTTAAATTTAGGGCTCCGGTCATGCCTGTTTCTTCGTCTATAGTAAACAATGCATCGAAGGCAGGATGAGCAATAGTGCTCGATTCCAGTACCGTCATTATACTGGCAACGCCAATACCATTATCGGCACCAAGGGTTGTGCCTTTTGCTTTTACCCAATCGCCATCAACAAGCATTTCGATTCCTTGTTTATCGAAATCGAAATTGGTATCACCATTTTTTTGATGCACCATATCGAGATGACTTTGCAGCACAATTGGAATTTTATTTTCCATGCCTTTGCTTGCAGGCTTTTTTATTATCACGTTACCTGCTTCATCTTTTGTAGTGGGCAAGCCAAGCTTTTTACCATACTGCATCATAAACTCTATAATGCGTTCTTCCTTTTTTGATGGTCGCGGTACAGCGTTCAAATCCGCAAAGTGATTCCACATTTCTTTTGGTTCTAATTCTCTTACTGCTTGTGACATATTATTTTTGGTTTTGTTGCAAATGTATTTTATTGTTTTTCAATTCATCAAATTTTATTTGTTGCACCGTATTTAAATCTCACAATGAACATTCTTTCGCCAATAACATTAATGCACCACAACAATTTGTTTGTGATAAATATTTTTATTTTTCAAAATTATCGCCAAAGTGTAAACTCCATTATTTAAATTATTTAAATCTAATTTTGTGTTACTCGCATTTACTTTTTGCGACAATAAAACCTGACCTTGTGTGTTCAATAATTGATAGCTGAAATTCTCGGTAGGATTCACATGTATGTTCAAAGTTGTACACACAGGATTGGGAAACGTTGCAATGGAAATTTCTTTTGGCAATTCATCTATGCCAACAATGCCACATGCCTGACTATTTGGGTTTGGATAAATGGTTTGGCCATTGTGACTAAAACAGGTGAGATTAGACCACCATTCAAATGGCACTTGACATTCGAATAAACCAAAAACAGAGCCAATACCTTCAATTATTGCTTGGTATCCGAAAGCTCCATTGGTATTTGCAAGCAGTAATTTTTTTCGATAACCTGTGAAATCAAATACCGAGTCGATGCTTGCAACGTAAAATGATGTGTCAAATAAAAATGAATTTTTAAAATGGTCTCCAACACCTAAATCAAACTCATACAATAATACCTCTTGAACACTATCTTTTGGTAAAAAATAAATTTCTTTCAGCAATGAGTCTTCACGAATTGAACCTGTATACCCGAAATAATTAACCTGGTAAGAAATGAATGGAAAAAAGAAATTACAGTAGAATGGCCGGCATGAATTAATCGGAGGATTTCCGAAATAGTCTGTCATGTTTGAATATATCTTTTGGTAGGTTATGTTATTTAAAATAGTATCCCCAATAATTGTATGTGAAAAAATAACATCGGGAATCATAAATGAACAACCCATCATCGGGTTGCCGTAAAACTCTTCGGTCCAAATGGCATTTGCAGTTGGAAACGGGTGATAAACATTTGTCTGCGAAAACAAATTGAAGTTCATCAAAAAGACAAGAATGAATAAATAGTTTTTCATGATTTTATGTATTAAATGTTCGGAAATATAAAACAAAATTTTGATTACCCAAACAATTTCATACTTCATTTTTCAACTCTCTTCCTTAAAATAAATCTTATAAAATTTCCTACCGTCTTTATCCATACCTTGTTCTATAAGTTCTCTATCGCCATGAATATATATGTGAAAATTTTTATCAAGCTTTAAAACACTTTTAAAAATGCGCGCTTGCTTTTTTAATGCCTGAGAAGAAATATCGAAACTATCGGCAATTTCTAAATCGTTTTCCGCACTGTAAGTTTCGTTAAATGTGCGGAATGATTTTATCATTTTTTTATCCTGAATAACTTCGTTTTCGAAATCGTTTTTTTCAAATTTTTCGTTCGCTTTAAAATATGCCACTGAGCGATTAAGTAAATCTATCTTATCGGCTTTCGATACTTCAAATTCTTCGCTCAGTTGTTTGGTTAAATATTCACGTGTTACCGATAAAAAATCTTTTGTGTGATGGTAATTGTCCGATGCAGGTTTTATGTTCAGGAAATCGTTTTTCCAATATTGTGTATCACTACTTTTGTTACCACCTGTAATGCATAATTGAAAACCACTATCTTCACTACTATTGAAGATCATGCAACCCTTGTCGAGTTTATTTACATTTATTCCATTCTCATGTTTTATGGTATAGTTGTTTTTCTTCCCATCAAATTTCAAAAAATCATCTTTTTCTTCCGATTTAAATAATCCAATGGCATCAACGGTTTCATTATTAAAAACACAATCTTTGAAATAACAAATACAAAACTCACCGCCATCAATTTTTGGATGTGTCGATTTTTCGTAAAGATGTTTCGCAATGTCTATTGATATATTGTAAAGATTTTGTGGCGTATCGAAAATGCGTTTTGCATAGGTATAAATTTCATTCAAACTCAAATCGGATGGGTGGCAAAAATTATACACTTCGTTATCGTTGAATGGCATCAGGAAATACCGTAACAGGTAACTTGTGGTTTCATCATCTTCGAAAAAAATATCTTTGTTCGCAATTTTTATGCCTTCATCGCGTACCTTATTTCCAACATTATGTATGGCTATTCCTTCGAAGGATACGTTTGTAAAATCTATCATAGTGTAAGTGACTATTAATGCTGTGTTTTGTTATTTTATCTTGGTGTTGGAATACTGATGGGGATATTTTAAAACTACAAAATCAAGTTGAATAGAGTAGTGCAGAATTTTTAAAAGAATACGATACGCAAAATTATTTTTTTACAAATGATTGTCGCCACAGATTATTATTGTTGTCCATTGAAGTAATAAAATACACACCGGCAGGTAATTGTGATACATCTATAATAGATTCGCAATTATTTTGCTGCAAAGGTGCGTATACAGTTGCGCCAAATACATTGGTAACATTAATTACATTGCTTTGTAGCCCGTTTATAAACAATTTATCGCTTGCAGGATTTGGATAAAAGTAAATAGCCGAAGTTGAACTTGATTCCCACATTCCCACAGCCGATGATAAACCTGATATAGGAACTGAAACATTTAACATGCCGGGCACATTGGTTTGAAAAGTAAGATTTTCTGTAACGATACCTGTAAACGATGGATGCAAGTCGATATCTAAGCCAAGTGCTTCGCCCGGATTTACTGCCGCATTGCTACCTGTACCATTTGCAAAATTTAAAATGCTGTTGTTCGACAAATTAAAATTTGTAAACTGTATAGTTTGGTTACCATTGTTTACTAATACATAACGGTACAGATTACTTGTTGCATATATGAGCAATTGATAGTTGATATCGTTTTGCGATTTGTCGAAAGAATAAATTGTTGGAGCAACGGAAGTGTTGGAAAAAGAAGTGATACGGTCGGCAAACTGAGGATAATCAACAAAAGGATTTCGGTTATTTTGAAGAATGTAGATATCATCATTCCGCTTTTGCTCGATAGTTGACGGCAAATAGTTTTTGTTCCAGGTTTTCAAAATGCCTTCCTGCGAATTTAAAAAACTACTATAATTTTGATACCGGATTACAAAATACAACATCGACCGGGCACTGCCACCTTTTTGAATATCGCGGGGTTCAAAAATATTTGCATTGTTATCGAATTTCGATCCGCCCATGCTCCCACGATGCATTGTTCACTATACCAAATGGATAACTTGCCCGAACGTTATTGGCGTTATCATCGGTTGGATAGAGGTGATGCAAATCGCTTTTCATGGGTTCGAGGCTATTGAAAAATCCCTGTGGAAAAGTGTGCTCGGTATTAAACTGATCATTCGTTTGGCAATCGGTGCGGTTTAAGTAACCCACCGCAAGCCTTCCGGTGTATATGCACTCCAAAGTATTTTGTGTTGCACCCTGTCCATTTACTTTTTTATTGTCGATTGCCATAAACATGCTATCGCGTGCAAAATTATATCCTAATGAATTGTAGTTATTTCCGGTAATATTTTTTAAACTTGTTTTTAGAGATTCTTCTTCGTTGTTTTCGCTTGTAGCGTAATATGTTTTCGAGTATCGGCCTTGTCCAACTAAATCAACACTCACAAATCCCCGTTGCCCATCGTTTTCAATTATCATTTCGCTGTTATGGTAAATATTGTGGCGCGGTGCAAACTCTATATATATAGTTTGGCTGCTGCCATTGGCAATAGTGAAATATCCTGAAGTGGTTGAAAATGCCGGCTGCCCGTAAATATTGTAAAAACGAATTCCTGTTACCGCTACTGTTTTACCAATATTGTTGGTAATGGTGATAGGCAAACTCACCGGTGCATTTTCGAACACTACACCAAAGTTTAATTGTGCATTGCTTACTGTGAGTGTTTGTCCACTTGCAATAGAAATTGAAATGAAAATAAAGCAAATGGAAAATATATGACGTGTCATGAATTTATTTTGAATGAAACACAAAGCTATAAAAGTTAATTGAACTGTACGCTTTTGTTTGTATTTATTATGTTACAATACTATTTGAAATTTGAATTCTATGAAATAAATAAACTATGAGTTTCCTCTGCAAAGTCTAAAAAGGATAACTGCCACTAATTCACCAAAACACTAAATCTCACAAAATATTATAAATGATTTGTTTACGACTTAGTGAAATTTTGTGCCTTCGTGTTTTTGTGGCAAAAGTATTTTTTCGGAGTCGACTCATCTATAAAAGTTTATAAAATATTTTTCGGCACAATCTTTTTTGTCCAGGTTTTTAGCCGTTTTATGTTTCCCACATCCGAATCAGGATTCCATTGCTTTGTTGTTTCCCACGAATTTTCGGGATTGAATTCTATTTCCATACCATTCAAAACACTGGTAGAAATTTTATTGGAATGTATAACAGCCACACATTCTGTATTTAAATTTGCACTACGAGGGTCGAAGTTGAAAGTACCTATGACAGTTATGCTTCCATCTATCACCATCGACTTTGCATGTAAGCCAAACACAGGAGTGTAATTTAATTTCGATTGCAAATCGCCTGTCATCACTTTATAACGCTCCGCTGCATCGGGCCGGAATTCAAAAATGCGCACACCTGTTGCAAGTAATTTTTTTCTATCACGTTGGTAACCACTAAATGCTTCGAGATTATCGGTTGAAGCAAGGCTGTTTGTTAGGATTTTTATTTTCACTCCCCGCTTAACAGCATCGAGCAAAAGTTTACGACTCGCATCGTTCGTAATTAAATAAGGCGATTGAATTGCAATTGTATGTTTGGCGTTTTTTATAAGTTGAATCAATGCTTCGGTGCATACACCGCCACCTTCAAGCCCTTGAGTGCCATCGTTTTTGCCGGGAATATCCGATATAAAGTACACGCTATCGAGCCAAACCAAACCGCCCGATTTTTGAATCGCATCAAATGCAGCAGGAAGATTTTTTATTTTCTCTCGTACCTGCGGCCAAAAATTTTCGGGATTGCATGCATAGTTGTGTAATGCATTGTAAGTTACCGAATCAGGGTTTTGTGGCGATTCTGTATTTGCTAATTCACATATATCAACACTCAATGGACTGTTCCAAAATTGTTCGAATGAATTATGCACATCACTGGCAATTTTACCGAGTAACAAAACATCTCGGTCACGAAAATTATATTCATGATCGTAATCGAAATATTCATCGGCAATATTTCGCCCTCCTGTAATTACTATTTTGCCATCG
>JADKFV010000054.1 GCA_016717325.1 Bacteroidota bacterium
AGCACAAATGTGTTCTTATCTTCGATAACCCATTCCATATCTTCACCTTTCTATTTTACTTGCCTCTGCTACTGGCAGCTGAAAGTTGACATAGAATGATTTTCGTAGCACCTCTATCTACTCGTTGTATTTTTACTTTATAACCCATTTCATAGTTTTATTTTGTGCAAAAGTAGTGTATATATTATGAATAGTATATACTATTTTTATGTTTTATTCCATACCCTGTTTTATGGATAAATATATTAATTTTTTACATGATCTTGGGTTCGATCGAACCAAACTCAATAGCTTGGCTATCGAGAATAAATTCATTGAACGAATCAGAAAGCTAGATGGGTTAGACTATCTTTTGGCTCTGCTCATAACGTAACAAAAGGAGGTTGTTAGTTTTAATACTATGGCTAGCACATTTGTAGATGATATCGATAAGTGTGTTACCAAGCAAGCCCTTTCACAAGGCCATGAGTAAAGAATTTTTATCGTATTCATTGTATAAAATTTTCAACGAGCTACTTCAAACAAAACTTGGAATTGCAAATAGCAAACTCAAATCTAAATTCAGGCGAATCGTAATTCAAGATAGCTCCATCATTAAACTCCCACAAAGACTTTATGAGTTTTTTCAGGAGTTAAAAATAATTTCTCACAAGTAGCCAATGCAAGAGTGCAAGTTGCTTTAGATATTCTAACAAACTTTCACCCTTTTTCAATCGACTCTTATTCTATAAAATGATAAATCTGCTGCACATAAATTGCAAATAATAGCGGAGATCTTATTGTTAGAGACAGGCTATTGCACCATTGCAGAAATGTTACGTATCCCTCGCCCATAAGGCCGATTTTATTTACAGGTATTATCATGTTTTTAAATATTATAACGTTAACACGGAAGGTAATTGATGTATATAAACCTTTAAAAAATAAAAAAGAAACTAAGGCAAAGTTAGAATTGGAAGCCCTGATGGTGTAATTGTAACATTGTGTGCCGACAAAGTAAGTGATGCTATTGCAAATGAAAGACGTCAATTAAAAAGTCTAGTAGTGGCACACCTAGTAATGTGTTATTACAACTGCTCTCTTGGTCAATCTACTTTACATCTATTGATGATGATGAAATAACAAGCGAAGATATTTTTTCATTATATAAATTGAGATGGCGAATAGAAATAATTTTAAATCCATGAAAAGCCACCTTAACTTCGATAATATACACGATGTTTCCGAAAAATCAACTCAAATTTATTCTCAAAGGTAAAATGATATGGCTATTGGTCGTTACTCAATTTATCTACGATAATTAGCAAAGTAGTAAATAAAAACAGGCAAAGCCATTGCCTACTTAAGCTTGTAAGGTATTTAAAAGACAATGTAAATGTAATGGCTGAAATAATGGTTTAATAAAAAGAAAATATTTGATGCCTCTGATACTATTGACATCCTAACCAAATATTGTTGTTATGATACAAGGTATGATAGGAAAACCATCACGAGCAAATGAATGATTCGAGCTAAAGTTGACGCGTATGTCTGCAGGACTACCGCTTGGTAACAGAAGCAACTCCTCCTGGCTTTTGTCCTGTAAGGCATACACGTCAACTTAAGGAATACTTAGCTCGTTATTTTTTTAAGAGGCATAGGTTTACTTGTCCTCGGCTCCAATTTCTTTACTCGTTGTAGCACAAATGTGTTCTTATCTTCGATAACCCATTCCATATCTTCACCTTTTTCTATTTTACTTGCCTCTGCTACTTGCAGCCGGAAAGTTGACATAGAATGATTTTGTAGCACCTCTATCTACTCGTTGTATTTTTACTTTATAACCCATTTCATATTTTATTTTGTGCAAAAGTAGTGTATATATTATAATAGTATATATACTATTTTTATGTTTTATTCCATACCTTTGATTTTATGGATAAATACATTAATTTTTTACATGATCTTGGGTTCGATCGAACCAAACTCAATAGCTTGGCTATCGAGAATAAATTCATTGAACGAATCAGAAAGCTAGATGGGTTAGACTATCTTTTGGCTCTCTACATAACGTAACAAAGGAGGTTGTTAGTTTTAATACTATGGCCAGCACATTTGTAGATGATATCGATAAGGTGTTACCAAGCAAGCCTTGCACAAGGCCATGAGTAAAGAATTTTATCGTATTCATTGATAAAATTTTCAACGAGCTACTTCAAACAAAACTTGGAATTGCAAATAGCAAACTCAAATCTAAATTCAGGCGAATCGTAATTCAAGATAGCTCCATCATTAAACTCCCACAAAGACTTTATGAGTTTTTTCAGGAGTTAAAAATAATTTCTCACAAGTAGCCAATGCAAGAGTGCAAGTTGCTTTAGATATTCTAACAAATACTTTCACCCTTTTTCAATCGACTTATTCTATAAACGATAAATCTGTTGCACATAAATTGCAAATCAATAATGGAGATCTTATTATTAGAGACAGAGGCTATTGCACCATTGCAGAAATGTTGCGTATCCTCGCCCATAAGGCCGATTTTATTTACAGGTATTATCATGTTTTTAAATATTATAACGTTAACACTGGGAAGGTAATTGATGTATATAAACTTGTAAAGAATAAAAAGAAACTAAAGGCAAAAGTTAGAATTGGAAGCCCTGATGGTGTAATTGTAACATTGTGTGCCGACAAAGTAAGTGATGCTATTGCAAATGAAAGAAGACGTCAATTAAAAAAGTCTAGTAGTGGCACACCTAGTAATGTGTTATTACAACTGCTCTCTTGGTCAATCTACTTTACATCTATTGATGATGATGAAATAACAAGCGAAGATATTTTTTCATTATATAAATTGAGATGGCGAATAGAAATAATTTTTAAATCCATGAAAAGCCACCTTAACTTCGATAATATACACGATGTTTCCGAAAATCAACTCAAATTTATTCTCAAGGTAAAATGATATGGCTATTGGTCGTTACTCAATTTATCTACGAAGTAATTAGCAAAGTAGTATTTAAAAAACAGGCAAGCCATTAGCCTACTTAAGCTTGTAAGGTATTTAAAAGACAATGTAAATGTAATGGCTGAAATAATGGCTTTAATAAAAAGAAAATATTTGATGCCTCTGATACTATTGACATCCTAACCAAATATTGTTGTTATGATACAAGGTATGATAGGAAAAACCATCACGAGCAAATGAATGATTCGAGCTAAAGTTGACGCGTATGCCTGTAAGGACTACCCAATGACGGCAAATGAAGGCTGCAAAATGGGTAGTTCCTATGGAACAAAATACACGGTGCTTTTGCTAATTACCAAGCGGTAATCCCTACGGGATATAAATTAATTCTCTAAATTTAATAACATTGGGCTTGAGCTTTGAGTTGTTGCACAAATTAGAAATCTCACTATTTATAAATAAAAGTATTGCATGGAATTATGTAATACAACCAAATTTGAAATACTTTACTTTTGCAATACCAATCTATTAAATATTGTATTATTGACTGATGAAGTTTTCTCCATAAAAAATAATGCTGCATAGTATTTGTAACCTTGCCAATCGAACTAAAAAGTAATATGATGATGAAAAAAATATTTTGTGTTTATGTTTCCATTTTGTTCTGTTGTTTACATGTTGAAGCGCAATCGTGTGTCAGTTGTCCTACATGTTTTACCGCAGGCTCCGAACTGGTAACAAACGGAAATTTTGCCTTTTCGGCACCATATGCATATACTGCTACTGCACCACTAGTAAATGCTATTTATACTGCTTTGCCACCGGTAAATTTTGGAAATTATTCTATCACCAATAATCCAAACACATACAATTCGTTTTGGTGTGGTGCCGACCATAGTGGTGGTGGCACTATGATGCTTATGTGCGATGGTTACAATGGTTCGCCAACATCGGCATGGGGACAGTACATCAATATTTCGACCATAGCGCCCAATACAAATTTTACATTTTGTTTTTACGCCATGAATATTTTATGTCCCGGTAATTTATCAATCGACCCATTGATTCAAATGTATGTTAATGGAGCACCATTATTAGGCACAGCTTATACGCTTGTCGAAAATAATAATCAATGGGTACTCATCACAGGCACATGGAATTCGGGCAACACTCCTCCTGCAAATGTTTTGTTAGAAATTGCCACAACTTCCTACTCCGGATCGGGCAATGATTTTGCTATTGATGATATTTCTTTCAAAGCCTGCCTTCCATCTTTTTTAACTTCGGCATCGAACGATACAGCTATATGCAAAGGCAAAAACGTGCAGCTTTTGGCAGCAGGTGCAGCCAATTATGCGTGGGCTCCGGCAACAGGATTAAGCAGTACTTCTACAGCCAATCCGGTGTGCAATGTGCAGGCAACTACAACGTACACTGTTTCTATATCAAATGGACTTGGCTGTACGAAAACCGAAAGTATAACAGTAACGGTTAATCAATTGCCTGCTGTGAATTTGGGAAGCGACACAAGTATATGCAATGGCAATTCGCTAATATTAAATGCAGGAAATTATATCGGCTATCAATGGCAAAACGGCAATACAACCGCCACAATAAATGTAAACAACACCGGAACATATACTGTAACCGTTAGTGATGCAAATGGCTGCTCCAACAGCGATGCGATTGATGTTACCGTTAATCCTCTCCCCGTTTTCAATGCTACACCTGCCATCGATTCAACTTGTGCCGGCACTTCGGTTTCGCTATCGGTTTCGACCAACACTTACAATTATACATGGAGCCCCGGTTTGGGATTGAGTGCCACAACAGGCATCACAGTAAATGCAAATCCACCGGCATCAACAACGTATACTGTTACCGGTACAAACGGATTCGGATGTACGGCATCGTCAACCGTTTCGCTTACTATAAATGCACTGCCCAATGCAGGTGCAGGTGCAAACAAAACCATTTGTAAAAAAGACAGCATTGCGCTCAATGGAAGCGGTGGCGTGCAATATAGCTGGTTACCTGCGGGCAGCCTCAGCAATGCAAACATAGCCAACCCTAAAGCCAGTCCACAGGTTACTACTACGTATACCGTTACCGTAACCAATATTAATGGTTGCACTGCCACAGCAACAATGAAACTGAAAGTAAATGCCCTGCCTGTGGTTAACTTAGGGAGCGATACCACTTTATGCAAAAATATTCCCATAGTGCTTAATGGCAACAACAATACAGCTTATACTTTTTTGTGGCAAAACGCTTCTACCAATATTAACTTTACTGCTAACGATAGCGGGACCTATTATGTGCAAGTAACCGATACCAACAATTGTAAAAATGCCGATACGGTGGTCATAAATTATTATCCCTCGGCATTAATCACCCTCACATCGAGCACTAATAAACTTTGTATTGGCGATAGCGCATTTGTAAATGCCGGTGGTGGCGTTAGTTACAATTGGTCACCGGCATATGCTATAAATAGTACCTCAAGTGCCAATGTTATTTTGTATCCCGATTCATCCACTACGTATATACTCACCGTTGCCGACAGCAATGCCTGCCAATATGTGGATACGCTGGCAATAACGGTTTTTAATTTGCCGGTGGTAAATGCCGGTGCCGACACAGCATTTTGTTTTGGCAACTCCGTAAACTTACTTGCCATGGGCGGTGCAAATTACAGTTGGCTGCCCGCTGCAGGGCTTAGCGATACAGCGATTGCCAATCCTCTGGCAACTCCGGTTTTCACTACCAACTACATTGTACATGTGATTGATACCAATGGTTGCCATAATACCGATTCTGTTTTGCTTACAGTTCATGCACTGCCAATTGTAAACCTTGGTAACGATACTACGTTATGCACCACACAACAAATAACACTTGCAACGGCAGGCACTTTCAATAGTTACCTGTGGCAAAATGGCGATACCAATGCCACAATTACTGTAAATACTTCGGCAGCGTATATACTCAGCGTTGTTGACAGCAATGCATGCGCAAATACTGATACGGTTGATGTTACTTTTGTGGTTTGCCCGCCTCCTCTGTTATTGGATTCAGTTGCACCGACACCCTTTTTTGCGAAAAACAATGCATCGATTTTAATGACTTATCGACTAACAATCCTACAAGCTGGTTGTGGACTTTTACCGGTGCTTCGCCAATTTCATCTACAATGCAAAACCCTGCAAACATTTGTTACAATAACTACGGTGCTTTCGATGTGCAGTTGATAGCCTGTAATGTTGGTGGATGCGATACACTTACCTTAACACAGTTTGTACAGGAGTTTCAAACACCTGCAGCACCGTTAATTTTTCAGACTTTCGATAGTTTAATTTGCCCTACTACCAATGTTACCTATGCATGGTACAATACTAATAATCCTAATAATGTTTTATCTACTAACTATTACTATATACCTACCGTACCGGGAAATTATTATGTGCTTATTGCCGATAGCAATGGCTGTGCTGTAGCCTCAATATCATTGGCAGTAATGTGGAATGTATGATAATAATAACATACAGGGCTACACCATTATAAACGATGGCGCTAATTTAATTATAGAAACCAACACTAAACAATTAATACAAGCAAGGATTTTTAATTTGGCAGGGCAAGTTGTGAAGCAACAATTTTTTAACAATAGCACTTTGAAATATATTGTTCAACTGCCGCCTGCCAGTGGAATATATTTATTAGAATTGGTTGATAGTGACGGTGGGGTTGTGCAGTACAGGGGGTTGTCGAAATAAAGCATAATAAACATGTTTTAATTCTAAGGACTGCACAAAACTTCAAGAAGGAGTATCATAGAGATAAACAAAATGCGATTTGATGACTAAAGTTCAATATTGTTCCGATTTGCATTTAGAATTTCAGGAAAATAAAAATTACCTGAAACTCTTTCCAATAAGGCCGGAGGGAGAAATTCTTTTGCTTGCAGGCGATATTTGTTTACTAAAAACGATGAAGGAGCACGATGATTTTTTTAATTTTTGTTCCGACAATTTTGAAACCACCTATTGGATAGCAGGAAACCACGAATATTATCATTCTGATTTATCTGATAGAATAGTAAAAAGTGATGAATTCCAATCAATGCATGAAAAGATAAGAGAAAATGTTTTTCTCATAAACAACAAAACCATTCTTCACAAAAATGTGGAATTTTTGTTCTCCACTTTATGGAGTTATATCCCTCAGTTATATGAAAAAATTGTGCAACGCTCGGTAAGTGATTTTCACCTTATAAAACAAAAAGGTAAACTTATAACAGCGCAAGATTTTAATGAAATGCACAAATGTGGTTTCGATTTTTTACAATCTGAATTGGCTAAACCAAAAGACAAACAACGAATTATAATTACACATCATGTACCAACATTGATGCATTATCCCGTGCAGTATAAAAACAGCAACATCAATTTTGCTTTTGCAACGGAGTTATTTGAATTTATTGAAACCTCAAATGCCGACTATTGGATATATGGACACCATCATTCAAACACACCTTCATTTCAAATTGGAACAACAACCATGCTTACTAACCAACTGGGTTATGTGAGGCAAAACGAACATTCACAGTTTGATTGTGATGCAACAATTGAAATTTGAAAAGAAAAAAAATATTTTTGTTAAACTTCAAAAAGAAAACCCCTGCAAAAAAAAATGTGTAGGGGTTTTTTATTTTATGCAATAATTGTTTTTACTACCAACTCACAAGCGACAACCCAATTGTAAAAGGATGTAGTGCGGGGCCACTATTTTCTTTGAAAAGTTCGTTGATACCGTATTGCGCAAAAATATTGTAGTTACGGAAACCTATGCAAACGCGGCCATCGAGGCGGAAAGGATTGATGTTGAAATCATCGCGGGTTTTATTTACCCCGTCTGATGTTTTGTATTTTGTATGCGCTCCAAGTTTATACGCACCCACCACACCAAAGCCAAGGTGTATGGCTTTTTTACGTAATGGGTTGGTGCATATTTCGAACATTGCCGGTATAGTAATATAACTAACAGTAAGTTTATTTTTCGACAGGTCTTTGCTTATTTCTAATGCTTGTACTGTATCGGTTTTAGCAATCAATACACGGTTATTATTATCGAACCTGTAGTTGTTCCACATAAAACCGGCACCGGTATTGAACCATAAATATCGCTTGATAAGTTTGGCTTTTATTTCAACAAGATTGAGGTTAACAGCTATGGACTTGCCTGAGTTGAGCTGAAGAAAATCGTAGTTTGCCGGACCGTCATTTGCACGGTCGAGGGCATCTATCCCCGGTACATAACCATTGAATCCTAATTCGAGGCCACCCCAATGTGGTTCTACTTGATTGTCTTTGTGGATGCCCTTTTTTACATCTACATTTTTCGAACCATCGTCATTATCATTTTCGCCCGATACATTGATGTTGATATTTCCAATACTTATTCGGGTAGTGTCGTTTGCGCTTTTATTGGCTGCATCATCTACACGTGCAATGCCCGAATTGTTTGCCGACATTTTTAAGGGTTTTGTTTTGTAATAAATAGTAGCACTGCCGCTCACATTTGTATTTAGTTCATCGGTAACATCTACTGTTGTTTTGCAACTTCCGCTAATGTTGGCATCAAACTTTTTAACTTTCAATTCGGCAGCATTTAATTTGCTGATGCCCGAAGTATTAAATTCCATTTCGTTAGCAGTACCCGCTATTTCGCCTTTGGATACACCACTTGTGTTTTACCGATATTTTATTTGCAGTTACTTTAAGGTTAAGCGTTAGTTTGCCCGATACATTAATAAGCAAATCATTTATCACAATTGGCACATCGCTGCTTACCTGTCCATTGCCCGATACTTTGAGTTCGGTAAGATTTTTAACACCTACTTCAACCACATTGGCCACAGGGCTCGACACAGTGAGCACATTGTTATTTACAGTAAAAATGCTCGATATATCGTTGGCCGTAGCAGTAATGGTATACGATTGCGAAGGCACCAGTTTTATGTTTGCAGTGCTGCTGATAGAAATTTTATCGAACGGCTCTATTTGTATAGTTTGCTGCCCCTTTGCCATTATCTGCAACATTATTAAGGCGGCCAAAAAGCTAATCTTCTTCATAAGTATATTTTTGTATTATTTAATTGTAAGTATGACAATGATACAAAGTAAAAAGTTACAAGGCATAGTTTTAATTATTTTGAAAAACATATTACAATATTTTTCGTAGTATTTCATTCACTTCACCGGCTTTGTTCATAAGCATAAAATGGCCACCATTTTTAATTACAAAATCTGCTTTTATATTTTGGATGGGGAATATTCTGTCGCTACTTCCATGTATGTGTATCACATTGTCCGGGTAAGTTTCATTTTGCCAATGAATAATTTTATCAATACTCCATTTCAAATAAGCAGCATCGATATTTGTTACATAACTATTTATAAGCCTTTGCTCATCGCTGCTTGTTACACCAAACATAAAGCTGGCTGTGGTTTTCATTTTTTGCATCCAGGTAAGGGGAAAATATTTGTGTGCAGGAATTTTCTGCAGTGCTTTCATGTAAGTGGGTTTTTCGTATTGCGTTTTTATGGTCGATAGTAAAATTATTTTTTGAGGCTTATAAACTTTCGAAATTTCAATAGCCACCATACCACCAAATGATAAGCCCATTAACATAAATGGTTTACCCGTATCTATTGTTGCTGCCATGCGCAAAGCATATTGCTGCAGCGATTGGCTTGTTATAACCGGCAGCCATGGCAAGTGTACCACCGTGTGCTGTGCAAAGTAGGTATGACAAAAAACTTTTTCATCGGCACCCAAACCACTTATAACGTATATATGCATAGTTACATTCTTTTTTAGAAGTGTACACTCAGGTGATGTTTATAAACTTGTTAATAATAAAAGTACACTTACCCGAATAGCAAATAAGGCAAGATTACTTTTGTTACGAAATTTTTTTTGTAAGTTAATTATATATTTCTAAAGCTTTTTAAAATTCAGCCCCCGTTTGTAAGGTTTCGGGGGCTTTTTTCATTTTATACATTTGCTATACAGCAATTTCGTTTCAACAATTTATTTTGTGTTCACATGGTTTGTGGGGACACAAACCATGGCAGGCGAGGACTCACGAATGGTTTGTGGGGACACAAACCATGGCACCAAGGACACAAACCATGGCTGGCGCAGCAATGACCAATGACAGAATTAAATGACCAATGACAAGAATTTTAAACAGTCATAATTTCTTTTTCCTTAGTTTCCAGGTGCTTGTCCACTTTTATTATGTAGGAATCGGTAAGGTGTTGCACTTTTAATGTGGCTTCCTTTTCCACGTCTTCGGGTAGTCCGGCTTTAAGGGCTTTTTTCAATCCTTCGTTGGCATCGCGCCTGGCATTGCGTATTGTTACTTTACAATGTTCGCCTTCGGCTTTGGTTTTCTTTACCAAATCTTTTCTACGTTCTTCGGTAAGAGGTGGCACAGCAATGCGAATAACAATACCATCATTTTGTGGGTTGAGTCCAAGGTTGGCAGCTTGTATAGCTTTTTCAATAGGCACAAGCATCGATTTTTCCCATGGTTGTACAACCAGTGTGCGCGCATCGGTAGTATTTACAGTGCCCACTTGATTGAGTGGAGTGTTTGCACCATAGTAATCAACATACAAGCCATCGAGCATTTGTGGCGATGCCTTACCGGCACGAATTTTTGATAATTCTGTTTCGAGATGATCGAGTGCATTGTTCATTTCGCCAACGGCATGATCAAATATTTTTTTTACTTCTTCCATAGTTTATTTTTAGTTTGAGAGGAGGCAACAGGTGTTGCAATTATATCGCGAATTTGCAATTTGTATTTTTAGTACACAAGATTTTTTTATTGCTCATCTTTGTCTCTTTCCTTATTTTATTGAATATAGTTTACTTGAGTTTTTCAATGCTCCAAAAAATAAATCGTTCAATTTGGATTTATTGTTACTTCCATTTTTCGGGTTAACAAGGATTGTAAAACCTAAAATCAAGTTTGAGATAATTTTTTTTGAAATTATATAGTAACCAGTGTTCCAATTTTTTCGCCTTGTACCAGATTAAGTAAGTTTCCTTTTTTATTCATATCGAAAACTATAATGGGGAGTTTATTTTCTTCGCATAAAGTAAATGCTGTCATGTCCATTACTTTGAGGTCGCGGTCGTACACTTCTTTAAATGTTACACTATCAAATTTAGTAGCCGTGGCATCTTTTTCGGGGTCGGCAGTGTATATACCATCAACGCGGGTTCCTTTGAGTATCACATCGGCTTCAATTTCAATAGCACGCAACGATGCAGCTGTATCGGTTGTAAAATATGGATTGCCTGTACCGGCACCAAAAATTACCACTCGGCCTTTTTCTAAATGACGCACAGCCCTGCGCCTGATAAATGGCTCGCATATAGCCTCCATCTTAATGGCGCTTTGTAAACGGGTATTGACTTCTATTTGCTCCAATGCCGACTGCAAAGCCATACTATTGATAACGGTAGCAAGCATGCCCATATAGTCGCCCTGCACGCGATCCATACCGCTTTCGCTGGCTTGTAATCCTCTAAAAATATTGCCTCCACCAATTACAATGGCAATTTCAACTCCTGCAGCCTGCACATCTTTTATATCCTGTGCATATTGCGATATACGTTCGGTATCGATTCCAAATTGTTTGTTGCCCATGAGGGCTTCGCCACTTAGCTTTAGTAGTATGCGTTTGTATTTCATATTGGATTTTTTTTGCGATGGCGAAAGTAGAAATTATTTTTTCATTGGTTTATGAGAATGTGTGATGGTTCAAAAAAAATAAAATCTGGGGTTTAAAAACTCTTAATTTATTGAACCACACTAAAATGAAGCCCACTACGTTATGTAAAATCTGTATCTTGCGGGCATGAAAAAATGTGTATTATTTTATTTTGGATTAATAGCAACGCTGCTTTGGGGAGCATGTAACAAAGCGGACGAAATAGGCAACGGTATTTTACCGGCCGATGATATTCCCGGATTATTGTTTAGCGACACAGCCAGTATTGTAAGTTTCTGCATTACCGATGACTCTATAAAATCGGGTGGGGTTACCAATAAAACCTTTCTTACATCGGTAAATCCGGTGGGCGCCCAAAACGATGCTACTTTTGGTACAACCGTTGCCGGACTTTATGCACAAGTTGATCTTAGTAAAACATCGTTCGATTTTGGCACCAACTTTATTGCCGATAGCTTAGTCCTTACAATGGCTTATAAAGAAGTTTTTGGCGATACCAATTCGCCTGTAACTTTTCATGTATATCGCCTCAACGATAAAATAAGCAGCGATTCTATTTATTTTACCAGTAAGGATTACTTCACTTACAATGCACAAGAAATAGGAAGTGCCACAGTAGTGTTAACGCCAAAAGACAGCACTGCGGAATTTGGTGTAAAACGTGCACCACATGTAAGAATAGTACTCAACCCCACCTTAACAGCGGAGTTTGCTGCGAAAACCCAAAGCAATGAATTAAAGATAAACGATGATTTTTTAAATTTCTTTAAAGGAATTTATATCACTGCCGATATACCAACTGCTGCAGGTAGTGGTTTTATTTTTACCCTCGATTACAAATCAGTAGCATCGCGCATGGCATTATTTTATCACAACGATGCTGGCGACTCCGCAGTATTTGCTTTTCCTTTCAATGACTACAACAGGGTAAACAGATTTAAACATGATTATAGTGGAACCGCTATAGCAACACAACTTGCCGATTCAACAACCGGAAACGAATATTCTTATTTACAATCGCTTGGTGGTTTGCAAACAAAAATAAAATTGCCTAATTTAAAAGATTATAATCTTACAAATAAAAGAGCAATCAATAAAGCACAACTAATAATTCAGGCCGACAATAGCGAGGTGACAAAATATACTGCACATAAAACCATTTCGGTATTTACTGCCAATGGAAGCAATCAGATAACAGACAAGTTTAGAATATTACCCATGGCTTATGATAGTGTAAAGTCGCAATACATAGCCGATATAACAGTGTATGCACAGCAAGCGCTCACGGGTAAGTATGACGACCTTGGTCTTATTTTAAAAGCTAATGGAGCATTGGTAAATGCATACCGCACACGTTTGTTTGGAAATAGTCCAATAGACAAGCGCATGAAATTGAAATTGTATTTTACCGAGTATTAATTTTTTCTGATATCTGTAAGTGTATACTATTGTAAATTTAACAGCGTTAGAAACTTACATTTAAAATACCCGCATCAACATGGTCAAGACATTACTCACTGGTACGCTATTGCTAATAACCCTGACGTGCTTTGGTCAACAAAAAATTGGACAATGGCGTGTTCATCTTTCATATAACCAAACAAAAGCGATAACGGTTTCGCCCACAAAAATTTATGTTGGGGCTAACGATGCTGTATTTTATTATGATAAGGAAAACAATGAAATAAAAACATTGTCGAAAGTGGAAGGTCTTTCATCGATTGGAATAAATACACTGAAGTATAATGATTACAACAAATGTTTGCTTATAGCATACAGCGATGCCAATATCGATTTGCTGAAAGGTAAAACCATAATAAACATATCCGACATAAAACGAAAAAACATAATTGGCGGCAAAAACATAAATAATATTCACTTCAAAAACGAGTTTGCTTATGTATCGTGCAGCTTTGGAATAGTAGTAATAAATACTGATAGAAACGAAGTAAAAGAAACGTATACCCTGGGCATTACAAATTCAAATATAAAAATATGGAGTTGCACTACCGATGATAATTATATTTATGCTGCCTCCGATTCGGGCGTTTATCGTGCAACGCTTACCGATCCTTTTATTGTAAATCCCACTGCATGGCAAAAAGTATTTGCAATAAAGCCCGGCAGTGGTGGGGTAAAATATATTACCAATTTCAACAATAAAATATTTGCTAATCAGGTACAAACAACCACCCTCGATTCGCTATACATAATGGATATTGCCACACAACAATGGAGTGGATTTGCAATAGGGGCAAACGAAACACAAACAAAATTGAGCATGCAAAGCAGTGGCGATGTGCTTACGCTTACAAGTTTATATTTTGTACATACTATTGATAAAAATTTCAATGTCACCACCTACAACAACACAAATATTGCATTCACCACTGCCAACGATGCCGCAGAAAACAATGGTAATATTTGGATTGCCGATGCCAATAAAGGGCTGATAAAATACACTCCTCAGCAAGGCAGCGAAATAATTGTGCCTTCGGGTCCGCGGTCGAATAAAGTTGCGCTCATTGATGGTTCGGAAAATAATATTTGGATTGGACATGGCCCGCGTTTCAACAACTGGGCACCTGCTGGTGTGGTTGATGGCTTTGCAAAATTTGATAACACACAATGGACAACATTTCATGGCAATGCACCCGGCAATAGTTTTTCGCTCGATACTGTAGAAGATTTGATTTGCATTGCTGCCGACCCTTCCAATAAAAATCATGTGTACTTTGGTTCATGGGGTCGTGGTTTAGTGGAGTATGATAATGGCACCATCAAATTGTATAACGATGCCAATAGCCCCATTAAAGTGCAACAGTTTATTGCCAACTACAGGCACTTACGAATTGGAGGTTTAGCACTCGATCAAAATACTAATTTGTGGATGACAAACACATTATCGGATTCGGGATTGATTGTAAAAAAGAATGATGGTACGTGGAAAAAATTTTATGTCCCGTTATTATCAGGAGGAGATTATGTAACAGATATTATTGCCGATGACTATAATCAACTGTGGATAAATGTGCCCATAAGCGGAGCAAACAATACCGGCATTTTGGTTTATAATCATAATGGCACTATCGATAATGTGAGCGATGACAGAGTGCGTTTGCTTAGCGATGAAGAAGGCAAAGGACAATTGCCAAGTAAAGCTGTGCGTTGCATGGCACGCGATCAGGATGGGCTTATATGGGCAGGTACCGAAAAAGGAGTTGGTGTTTTTTATTCTCCATCTTCGGTCTTCAGTGGTGGCAATTACGATGCACAACAAATATTAATTGTGCAGGAAACTTACAACTTGTACTTGCTCGATAAAGAAGTAGTGCAGGCCATAAATATAGATGGTGCTAACCGCAAATGGTTTGGTACACAAAGTGGCGGAGCCTTTCTTACATCGCCCGATGGAGTAAATCAGGTTTTGAATTTTAATGAAACCAACAGCCCTTTGTTGTCGAATAATATTTACAGCATAAAAGTAAACGATGCAACGGGCGAAGTGTTTTTCTCTACCGATAGAGGATTAATATCTTATCAGGGCGATGCTACTCAAGGTTCGGCAGCGTGCGAAAACGTGCTCGTATATCCAAACCCTGTTCGCGAAAACTATGAAGGACCAATCGCAATTCGTGGATTAGTAAATAATGGCAATGTGAAAATAACTGATGTAAGTGGTAATCTGGTTTTCGAAACACAGTCGCTTGGTGGGCAAGCTATTTGGTATGGAAAAAATTTGAAAGGCGAAAAAGTTTATACCGGAGTTTATCTTTTGTTTTGCAGCGATGCCGATGGCACAAACACATGTATAACCAAATTGCTATTTGTGCGTTAAAAATAAAAACAGAATAATTCCTATCTTTTGATTTGCAAATTTCGACACAAGGCATAGTACTGCAAACAGTAAATTATAGCGACACTGCTGTTATTGCAAAAATATTTACCCTCCATCATGGGTTAGTTTCGTTTATGGTAAAAGGAGTGCGGAAAAAAAATGCACGCTTTGCAGCAAATTTATTTTCTCCGTGTTCGATATTATCCATGAATTATTTATTCAAAGTGAATAAAAATTTACAATTCGTAAATGAAATATCATGCGATGTACCTCTCACAAATTTACAATCGAATCCACTGAAAAGTTGTATTGCTTTTTTTATGGCAGAGGTTTGCGTCAAGTCTATTAAAGAACAAGAGCAGGATGAATTATTATTTGATTGTATAAGGCATTTTATTGAGTTACTCAACGACACAGAAGAAAGCATAAAACAATTTCATCATTATTTTTTGTTGCAGCTTGCCAATAAATTAGGTTTCGGGCCACAAGGCATTTACGATGATATGCACACGGTTTTCGATTTGCGTGAAGGTATCTTTCAATCTTCTTATCCGGTATATCCTGAATTTGTAATTAACCGCACTGCACAATTAATTTCGCTTTTTACAAATAGTACTTTTGAAAACAGCATAAGTATAACTGCAACAAAAGCTGAACGCAATTCGTTACTGGCGACCCTGCTTTTTTATTTCGATTTACATGTATTGCATGGAAGCAAAATAAAATCGACCGATGTGTTGAGCGAAATGATGGCTTAAATTATTAGTTATTTTCTACATCGGTAACCCCTCCCGAAATAATAAATTTCATCATCTCGGTTCCCGATGCATTTATGGGCGAAATATTTGCTACCGGCACTATTACCAATTGACCATTAAAGCCATAAGAGAAAGGCAAGTAAACAGCTACCTTTCCCTGAGGTATTCCCAAAAAGCCTAAATCATCTTGTGTAACAAACCCTATGCGCTGCACTTGAGCTTCTTTATCAACCATTACCAACACAGGATGATTGAATCTCTTTTTTTCGCCAACAAATGCTGCTATCAAATCTTTTATTGACGTGTAAACTATTTTTAACAAAGGAGTACTTTCAAAAAAATTGTCTATGTAATAAAGCACCGGATTGCGAACAAAACGTGTAGTGATATAACCAAGGATGATAACGCCAAGCATTATGGACAAAATTCCCAAACCTGGCAGCTCGAAAGTGTAATCATCACTTAGTTTAATGGGAATGTGAAAAGGCAGCAGCCCATCAATCCAGCGTATGGCATTAAAAAAAATAATTATGGTTAAAGCAACCGGCACTGTTACCAATGCGCCTTGCATAAAAAACGTAAATAAACTTCTGAATACTTTCTTCATTAGAGTGATTAATCTGTTGTAGTGCAAAAGTAACTATACCAAATCATGTTGAGCTATTAATTATATTTTGCTCCCGATTTATTTTAAGCCTTCATATTCAAGCTTCACTTTTTTGGGGAGGTCATTTACTATCAAATCATACGAATCATCAATCCATTTCCTTATTAAAACATCCGTTAAACCCTGCGCCATATCAATAGTATTCCAATGCTTTTTATTCATGTGATAGCCGGGCTGCACGGCATCATACTTTTCGCGCAAATCTATGGCGGTTTCAGGATCACATTTTACATTTATTTTTTCGGGCTCGCTTAAGCTCGTGAGTAAAAACATTTTGCCCATCACCTTAAACACTAATGTGTCGCTATCGAAAGGAAATGATTCTGTTACCCCTCTCTTATTCATACAATAATTTCTAATCAATTCTATATTCATTCTTCTATCGTGTGTTTAATAAATTTAATTTCTTTTACAACATAAATCCCAAAGCAGCCTTTATCTACTTTATAAACAACCTTTTTCCATTGTTTCCAGGCATCGTCATACTTCATTCTACGCACAAAATAATAATTATCGAAGAGTCCCTTTTTTATACTCTACAATAGCCCTCCACTTATCAGGGTCGGGAGGCGTATTGATTGTCACTTTCATAACCTCCAACTGTATAGATTTTGGCTCATTAAGTGTTATGTTGCTATTGAGAAATAAAGCCAACATCATTAAAGGCATACCCAAAACGGTTATACAAACAAAAGCAAGATTAAATTTATTTGAAATCGATTGATAGCCCATAGTTGCATTAATGAAGTAATAAAAACTTAGCCCTAAAGCCACAACTATCAAGATAGTATTTGTAATAGAAATAAGTTGATGGTCGAGCAAATACATAAAAGGCACCCAACCACAAACAGCAAAAAAACCGCACAACAAAAAAGGTAAAACATAATTTGAAGGTTCAAAACTTCTTGCTTCAAGGGAAATGTTTTTCGGTTTTGTTTGCACTTCCTGTTGCCTGCCAATTGCATTGTGGTGATAATAATTCCCGCCAGCATTCATTGGGTTTTGGTTTAATAAATTGCAAAGGGCATCATACAACTCGGGGTAAGTCTGCATTAATTTTTGCGGAACTTCGAAAAAATATTCTACGCATACGGCAAAAAACTCATGAGGGTTTGTTCCTGCATACTCGCGTAAAAATGATTCGGCTCCTGAATTTTGCATTTTTAAAAAAATTTCATTCCCAACTTTTTCCCATTCCTGTGTAAGATTTTGCAAATGCATGTCAAACTGCTTAGTAGTGTCGATACATAATTTGTACACATGAGCGAACTCATGTAGTCCTAAATTGTAATTGTCGTCAGGGTGTAAGTATCCTTCATAAAAATTATCCCATGATATCATTACTAATCCGCTTTTAAAAGTTCCTCCTTTCATGTAAAGTTGAGATCGTGGTGCATAAAACACTCCGGGAGTTACAACTATTCGCGAAAAATTATGCATATCAAATTCTTCGAGCCCAAATGTGATTTGTGTTAACGGGCAACATAAAAGATATTTAACTTCATCAGTCATTTCGAAACCATCTATACCAGCAAATTCAAAATTTGATGCAAAGTATTGTACCCTTTGCACAAATTTTATCCGATTATTAACATCGAGCTTCTTATAATAAATTATTATAGGTTCTATTACCTGATGAATGTAATCATGTTCATGCATAAACTTTTCAGGTTAGTTTATTTGATTAGCAAACAAGGTTACAAGTTTAAATAAATCCTCATATTCGGTGAGCGGTAATGTTTTGGCAATATCGTAAACATCGTGGTAAGCTTTTATTCCCCCAAGTGTATAAATAAAAAAGGAAGGCACCCCTTTTTCGGTAAACCAATAATGATCACTGTTGGCAGCCTTGCCTCGTTTATCTACCTTGGTCAGTAAATTATTATCATTATTAATAGTAACCATTGCTGTATACGCTTCACTAAACTCGGTAGCATTTACCACCATAATTCCTTCGTCACCCGTGCCCATTAAATCGAAATTCAACAAAAACTTAATTCTATTTAATTCAAATAAAGGGTTTTCGGTGTAATACCGTGAACCTATTAATCCGGCCTCTTCGCCTGCAAAAGCTATAAACACTAAGGTATATTTTGGTTTGTGCTTTGAATAGTGCTTGGCTAAGTTCAGTAGAAAGCTAATGCCACTTGCGTTATCATTTGCTCCCGGGAAAATGGTTTTCTTTCCCATCATGCCTAAATGATCATAATGCCCGGTGTACACAACGAAACTATCTTTTACTTCACCTTCAATAAACCCAATAACATTTTGGCTTTTGTGATTTGGTAATATCAAGGCATCAATATTTACTTTTAATGTTTTAGAGTTTTTGTTAAAACTTTGCTTCAATACCGAAACTGAAAATTTATTTTTTTGACTGGTTGATACACTCCACGTCAGCTTTTTTTCTTCTAAATAGATGAAACCAATATTGCTGTGATTTTCGTTTACATATGCTCGCACCACTTTCTTTAAACTGTCGCTGAATAATGAAAGGTCAATTAGCACAATCTTATTATCGAGTTTTGATTTTTTATACCAATCATCAACTGTCAACAACTCCACTATTTCAAAAGTGCCTGTTATAGCGGGGCAGGCAGGATCAACAATAAACTCGATGCCGGGAATTCGTGATACCCCATCGGCTACAATTGCCATTTTCCCCGGAAAAGTGTTTACGGGAAAGCTAAAGTCTTGATTATAGCTTCTGCCAAATGGCTTTAATTCAAATTTTAAAAATTCTTTGGAAATGAATGTGGCTGCAACATGTTCACCATTTTTGACATAACCCCTACCGGCATATTTTTTGAGGTTAACGTCTCTATTACACTTTTCGCGTAATTTATATCCTGAGCAACAATGTTTGTTGTGTAACACAACACTGCAAAATAAAATGTATAAATACTTTTCATGCCTTCGTTTTAGAAAGGGTGAAAATAAGCAAAAAAAAACCGCAAGTAATAATTGACTTGCGGTTTCATTTAATTTGCTATTAGATTATTGCTTAACAATTTTTACTGTTCGTGTCAATCCATCAATCCTCAATTGAACAGTATAAATTCCCTGTGCAAAACTAGATGTATTATAACGGAATGTATTCGCACCTTCTGTGGCTAAACTTTCTTGCCTATATACTACTCTGCCAGTCATATCGAAAATCACAACATCGAATTTTGTGTCTTTTGATGATATAAAACTTATTGCTAACTCATCCAAAACAGGATTTGGATATGCATTAAAACTCAACTCATCGTCAGTACTAAACCATGTTGAGCTTTTACTACAATTATTCACAGGACAAGTGAGAACATTGTTCGATTTGTTACCAATATACCAAGATGAATTTATAAAAGCAGCGTAAGTCCGTAATATTGAATTGGAATATGCAGAGCCACACCCTGTTAAAGCATTAACACCTTCATTGAATATCTGCTGAACTGTTAAACCTGTTAATGGTCCTGAGTCTACCACTAAATCTTTAAAATTAACAGTACTAGGTGCAAAATTAGGATTAGCTAAATCAAACTGAATGTTGAGTGCCAAAGTTACAAGTTGAGCAGCAAGTGAATTATTTAAAGCTAATAACGTTGGGTCAACATATGACTGAGTTAACGCTGCAACATTAACTGTTCCTTGCATAGTAATACGTGCAGCAGCGGCTGAAGTAAGTAATAAAGACTTAGCAGTGCCGCAAGTTCCCTGCAATTTTAATCCTGCTGGGAATACGGTGTTAAAGTTAGCATCTAAGTATTTATACAATGTGTCGGGCTTCCAATTCGAATTCCAATAAGTTTGTGCATGACCTGTATAGAAGGTAGTACATACGTATGCAGGTTGCAAAATAACTATTGATCCGGTTTTGGTACAACCTTTACTATCTGTCACGGTCACTGTATACGTTCCTGCAACAAGTCCAATAATAGTTGAATTTGTGCCACCATTGCTCCAAACATAAGTGTAACCTGGCGTTCCACCACTCACCGAAGCTGTTGCGGTTCCATCATTATTGTTACATGACGAAGCATCTTTTCCTGACATCACAACAACAATTTGTGTAGGTTGTGTAACAACTTTTGTACATGATGATGTACAACCATTCACATCTGTTATTGTTACTGTATAAGTTCCCACTGTAACTCCAGAATTAATTGCAGTTGTTTTTCCATTGCTCCATAAATAAGTGTAAGGAGAAGTACCTCCAGCGGCTAAAGCAGTTAAAGACCCATTATTTGCCCCAAAGCACGAAACATTATTATTTGTAGTAATGCTGCAAGTAACTGTAGAAGATGCCGAACCAACTATAGCTTGTGCAGTTCTTGTACATCCTTTAGAATCTGTTACAGTTACTACAAAGGTACCACTACAAAGCCCAGATGCTGTTGCAGTAGTTTTAACAGGAATTGAATTCCAGGAATAAGTATATGGAGCGGTACCGCCTGCTGGAGTTGCAGTTGCCGTACCATTACAAATACCACAAGAAGCTGGTGTTGTAGAAGTGCTTGTTGTTAATGCTGCTGGCTGTGTTATGGTTACTGAACATGTGGTGGTACATCCGTTTACTGAAGTAACTGTAGCAGTATACGTTCCTGCTGCTAATCCCGTTCTGGTTTGGGTGGTCACTCCATTATTCCATAAGTAGGTGTAACCCGAACCTCCCGTAGCATTTACTGTTCCGCTACCGTTAGTGCCTCCGTTACACGATACATTCGTTCTGGCTATTGTACATGCTATACTGCCTGTTGATCCTATCAAAGTAGTACATGTTGTTGTACAGCCTCTAATATCTGTAGTGGTTACTGTGTATGTGCCGCCACATAATCCGCTTATGCTGGCTGTGGTTGCTGCATTACTCCATAAGTATGTATATGTTGGTGTTCCACCAGTTGCTGTTACAGTTGCTGTTCCATTACAAACTCCACAGGCAGCTGCTGTTGAAGAAACACTGCATGTTAATGCTGCCGGCTGCGTTATGGTCACCGAACATGTTGTGGTACATCCATTGGCCGAGGTAACTGTAGCAGTATACGTTCCTGCGGCCAATCCTGTTCTGGTTTGAGTGGTCACTCCATTATTCCATAGATAGGTGTATCCCGAACCTCCTGTTGCATTTACTGTTCCGCTTCCATTACTGCCACCGTTGCACGATACATTTGTACCCGTTATGGTACATGCTATACTTCCTGTTGATCCTACCAAAGTAGTGCATGTTGAAGTACATCCTTTACTGTCTGTGGTGGTTACTGTGTATGTGCCGCCACATAATCCGCTTATGCTGGATGTGGTTGCTGCATTACTCCATAAGTATGTATATGTTGGTGTTCCACCGGCTGCTGTTACAGTTGCTGTACCGTTACAAACTCCGCAAGTAGCTGTTGTTGATGCAACACTGCATGTTAAAGCTGCCGGCTGTGTTATGGTTACCGAACATGTGGTGGTACATCCATTCGCTGAAGTAACTGTAGCAGTATACGTTCCTGCGGCCAATCCTGTCCTGGTTTGGGTGGTCACTCCATTATTCCATAAATAGGTGTAACCCGAACCTCCCGTGGCATTTACTGTTCCGCTACCGTTAGTGCCTCCGTTACACGATACATTCGTTCCGGCTATTGTACATGCTATACTGCCTGTTGATCCTACCAAAGTAGTACATGTTGTTGTACACCCTCTACTGTCTGTGGCGGTTACTGTGTATGTGCCGCCACATAATCCGCTTATGCTGGCTGTAGTGGCTGCATTACTCCATAAGTATGTATATGTTGGTGTTCCACCAGTTGCTGTTACAGTTGCTGTTCCATTACAAACTCCGCAAGTAGCTGCTGTTGAAGAAACACTGCAAGTTAATGCCGCTGGCTGCGTTATGGTTACCGAACAGGTGGTGGTACATCCATTCGCTGAAGTAACTGTAGCAGTATACGTTCCTGCGGCCAATCCTGTTCTGGTTTGGGTGGTCACTCCATTATTCCATAAGTAGGTGTAACCCGAACCTCCCGTGGCATTTACTGTTCCGCTACCGTTAGTGCCTCCGTTACACGATACATTCGTTCCGGCTATTGTACATGCTATACTGCCTGTTGATCCTACCAAAGTAGTGCATGTTGAAGTACATCCTTTACTGTCTGTGGTGGTTACTGTGTATGTGCCGCCACATAATCCGCTTATGCTGGCAGTGGTTGCTGCATTACTCCATAAGTATGTATATGTTGGTGTTCCACCGGCTGCTGTTACAGTTGCTGTACCGTTACAAACTCCGCAAGTAGCTGTTGTTGATGCAGCACTGCATGTTAAAGCTGCCGGCTGTGTGATGGTTACCGAACAGGTGGTGGTACATCCGTTAGCTGAAGTAACTGTAGCAGTATACGTTCCTGCGGCCAATCCTGTTCTTGTTTGGGTGGTCACTCCATTATTCCATAAATAGGTGTAACCCGAACCTCCCGTGGCATTTACTGTTCCGCTACCGTTAGTGCCTCCGTTACATGAAACATTGGTTCCAGTTATAGTACATGATATTGCTCCAACAGCTGTAACAATAGTTGTGCAGGTTGCGGTACAACCTTTACCGTCAGTTGTTGTCACTGTATATGTGCCACTGCATAATGCTGTTAACGAAGTTAAAGTTGCACCATTACTCCATAAATAAGAATATGGTAAGGTACCTCCATTTGAAGTAACATTTGCAGTTGCATTGCATACCCCACAAGAAGCATTAGTAGAAGTTGCGTTGCACGATAATGCTGTTGGCTGAGTGATTGTTAACGAACATGTTGTAGTACATCCGCCTGATGATGTAACTGTTACTGTATATGTTCCTGCAATTAATCCGGTATTTGTTTGATTTGTTGAACCATTAGTCCATAGATAAGTATATCCGCTTCCTCCAATAGCAGTAACTGTAGCGATACCATTACTTCCACCATTGCATGAAACGTTAGTACCATTTATAGAACACGAAAGGCCGGTGCCTCCTGAAATAGTTGCTTCACAAGTAGTAGTACAACCCCGGCTATCAGTGGTTGTTGCAGTATAAACTCCGGCACAGAGCCCATTTCTCGTTTTGGTTGTTTGACCATTGTTCCATAAATAAGTATATGGAGCAACCCCTCCAACAGGGGTTATGGTTGCAGATCCCGTGCACCCACAAGCAACGTTAGTTGCAAAAATACTACATGTAAGTAAGTTAGGGTTGCTTAGTACAACCTTGCATGAAGTAGTACAAATTCCTGCAGTAACAGTAACTGTATACGTTCCGGAAGAAAGTCCGGTAATAGTAGATGTAGTAGCGGCATTGCTCCACAGGTAAGTGTAATTTGCACCTCCTGTAGGTATTACTGTTGCAGTTCCGTTACTGCCATTATTACAGGTAATATTTGTTTTAGTTGTTGTGCAACTCATAGTACCAGCGCCACTCACAACTGCTACACAGTTTGAAGTACATCCTTTGCTATCAGTAACGGTAACAGAATAACTTCCTGCACATAACCCTGAAATAGTGGTTGCTGTACTACCATTATACCATAAATAGGTGTAAGGAGCTGTACCCCCTAAAGAGGACACAGTGGCTGTGCCAATACATTGCCCACAGGATGCATTCGTTGTAAGAGCAGAGCAAGTTAAAGCTGCGGGTTCAGTTATATTTATTGTACAAACACTGGTACATCCATTCGCTTCTGTTACAGTAACATCGTAGTTTCCTAAAGTTAAACCAGTTGCTGTTGCTGTTGTTTGACCGTTATTCCAAAGGTAAGTATACGAAGTTCCTCCAAAGGCTGTTACCGTAGCGGTTCCATCATTGCCGCCATTGCAACTAATGTCCTTCTTAGTCATGCTACAAGAAATCGGAGTTGTTGCTCCCACGGATACAGTACATGTCGTTGTACATCCCTTTTTGTCAGTAACACTCACTGTATAAACTCCTGAGCATAATGCCAAAATCGTTTTTGTTGTTGAGCCGGTACTCCATAAATAAGTATATGGAATAGTACCTCCGGTGGCAGTAATGGTTGCTGTTCCATTGCATACCCCGCATTTGGCGGGAGTCGAAGTGGTTGCACATGATAAAATAGCAGGTTGAGTAATCGTAACATTACAACTGGTAGTACAGCCATTATTTGCTGAAACCGTTACGGTATATGAACCTGCTCCCAAACCTGTAATTGTTTTTGTTGTGCTACCATTGCTCCAGAGATAAGTATAACCAGCACCACCCGTTGGGTTTACGGTTGCTGAGCCATTAGTTCCTCCGTTACAACTTACATTAGTTCTTGAAATTATGCATGATAATGGATTGGATGTTCCTACACTGACATTGCAAATTGAAGTACATCCAGTAGCATCTGTAACAGTTATAGTATACAAACCACCACACAATCCTGATAAACTTGTAGTTGTGCTACCATTATTCCATAAGTAAGTAAAAGGAGGATTGCCCGATATAGCTGAAACAGAAGCAGATCCATTACAAACACCACAAAAAGCTAAAGTTGAGGTGGTAGTGCAAGTTATCGCGGCTGGTTCAGTTATTATGACTACGCATGAGGAGGTGCATCCTGGGCCAGCAGAAACAGTTGCAGTATATGCCCCGGCTACAAGTCCAGTTGCAGTTTGGTTAGTTTGACCATTGCTCCATAAATAACTTGTTGCGGTTGCTCCGCTCGCGTTAACAGTAGCAGTTCCGTTATTTAATCCATTGCAGCTAACATTTGTCCCTGATATTGTACATGAAATATTTCCTATGCTATTAATTACCACACTGCAAGCAGACGAACACCCATTGGCATCAGTTATCAAAGCAGAATAGCTTCCTGCACAAAGTGTTGTTGCAACATTATTCGTTAGCCCATTACTCCATAAATAAGTATACGGAGCAGTGCCTCCCACAACGTTTATTATTCCTGTTCCGTTGCAAACACCACAAGAGGCATCTGTTGCCGTTATTGTACAAATGAGTGGTTGTGGTTTGGTAATCACTATTGAACATGTACTTGTGCAATTATTTCCGGAAGTAACTGTTGCAGTATACGTACCGGCAGTAAGCCCAGTCACAGTTTGAGTAGTTGCTCCTGTAGTCCATAAATATGTGTAAATTCCGGTGCCACCAACAGCAGATACAGTTGCTGTAGCATTACTACCTCCATTGCATTGAACATTTACGCCTGTAACAGAGCAACTCAAGTTATTATTTGTTACTATAATTACGACACAAGTTTTAGTACATGCATATTGATCAGAAACAGTTACAACATAAGTATTTGGACATAAACCAGATATAGCCTTAGTGGTAGCCCCAGTACTCCATTTATATGTGTATGCCAAACCGCCACCCGATGCAAGCACACTTGCAGTTCCATTACATGCACCGCAAGAAGCATCTGTACTGGTAACAAAACAATCAACTGGCCCATGAGCTTTCAAGGTTGCTTCACATGATGACGTGCAGCCGAATTTATCTGTTACGGTTACGGTATAAGTTCCACCAAAAAGGAAATTTAGAACTTGTGTTGTTGTACCTGTATTCCATAAATAAGTATATGGCGAAGAGCCACCTAAAGGAATTGCTTTTAATTTTCCGGTTGGCAGCCCACATTTGGTAGCATTTGATTTAAAAACACTACAAGTTAACAATGGTGATCCTGTTATAGAAACCACGCAAGAAGTTGTGCAACCATTTGCATCTGTAACAATTACGGTATACGTTCCGGCACATAATCCAGTTGCAGTTGCGGTGGTTTGAGTTGGAATAGTATTCCAATTATAAACATATGGGCTGGTGCCTCCGGTTGCAGCTACGGTTGCTGTTCCGTTACATCCACCATTGCATGCTGCCCCTGTTGCTGTTGTTGTGCATTCTAAAAGTTGCGGTTCTGTAATTGTAACGCTGCCCGATACAGTACAACCTGCATTATCACTAACTATAACTGTATAAGATCCTGCATTTAATCCGGTAGCAATTAAATTAGTTTGAACAGGAACTGAGTTCCAGATATAGGAATAAATACCTGAGCCGCCTGTCACGTTAGCAATTGCACTGCCGGCACTACCATAGCACAGTGGACTAGTTGGAACAATATTCAAGTTCAAATTACTTGACAGGCCAATGGTAACACTTGAAGTAGCGGTGCACCCATTAGCATCTGTAACAGTAACTGTATACGTTCCAGAACCTATTGATGAAATAATAGCTCCATTTTGACCATTAGACCAAAGATAAGTATAAGAAGGGGTTCCGCCTGCTGTCGATGCACTTGCACTACCATTGGTATTTCCACACGTAGGATTTGAACCTGTAGTAATCAATTGTAATTGTGAAGGCTCATTTATGATTATCACTAATGAGGCTGAACAACCATTATTATCGGTTGCTGTGACCGTATAACTATTTGCTGCCAATCCGGAAATGGAACTTGTAGTTTGGCCATTGTTCCATAAGTAAGTGTATGGGCTGGTACCTCCGGATGCAACAACGCTTGCCACACCATCCGAACCTCCTTTACATTTCACATCTGCTTTCCCGCTTGTAAGCATCAATACAGCAGGGTCTGTAATAGTAGTTTGGCAAACCGTAGTACAACCGTTTGCATCATTTACAGTTACAGTATAAGTTCCAGCTATTAATCCTGACAAAGTCGAACCACTTATTCCATTGCTCCACAAATAGGTATATCCCGGAGTGCCTCCTGTTACTACAACGTTTGCTGTCCCGTTGCTATTTCCATTACATGAAGGAGATGATGAATTAATTCCACAAATCAATGCATTGGGTTGAGCTATTTGAACAGATAATGTTTGACTACAGCCATTCGACTGTGTAATTGTTACAATATAGGTATTTGCAGGCACATTGTTTATATCCTGAGTTGTTTGTCCATTGGACCAAGAATAACTGAATGGGGCACTTCCTCCTTGCAATGTAACATCAATGGAACCATTGCTTCCACCGTTGCAAGTAACATCAATATGTGTTTCGGAAGCAATTAATTGAGCAGGTTCTGTAATTGTAACTACTGCAGTTCCTGTACAGCCTTTTTTATCAGTTACTGTTACTGTATAATTGCCAGCTGATAAATTACTTGCTAAAGCATTCGTTTGGCCATCACTCCATAGATATAAATAAGGGGTAGAACCTCCACTCGCAACTACTTGTGCTGAGCCATCTGCTAATCCAAAGCAAGACACATTAGAAAAATTGGAAATATTAACAATCAAAGAAGGAAGTTGGTTAATATTAAAAGAAAAACTGCCTGAGCATCCAATATTGTCTGTAACTGTAACTGTATACGTACCTGCGCAAAGCCCTGTAGCTGAAACAGATGTAACGCCATTAGACCATAGGTAAGTGTAAGGTGATGTTCCACCAGCAACGCCACTAACTGATGCTGTGCCGGTACAAATACTGTTGCAATTTGTCGGGGTTTTATTTATTGTTAAAATGATAGTCGAAGATGCATTAATTCCAGTGTTACAAGAAGTTGTACAACCATTTGCATCTGTTACAGTAGCGGTATAGTTGCCTGTAGCTAATGCCGAAATTGTTGCATTTGTTTGTCCATTACTCCACAAATATGTATATCCACTGGTTCCACCGGTAACATTCACTGTAGCACTACCATTGTTAAGGCCACAAGTTGTATTTATTGGAGAAATTGAACAGGCCAAAACTGCAGGTTGAACAACCAAAACGTCACAAGACGAAGTACATCCAACATTATCTGTCACTATTACAATATATGTTCCACCGGATAATCCTGTTGCAGTTGAATTTGTTTGCAAAGGTGTTGTATTCCACAAATAAGTATAGCCTGGTGTTCCGCCATTTACTGCAACTTGTGCTTCACCATCGTTACCGGCATAACATGTAACAGGCATTGTATTAGCGGCAATGCAACTAAGATTGCCTGGTTGAGTTATGCTTGCATCGCAAGTTGTTATGCATCCGTTTGCATCTGTAACGGTTACTGTATACAATCCTGCGCTCAGTCCAGTAGCTGTAGCACCAAATTGAGGAGGAGTTGTACTCCATACATAAGAAAATGCTGCTAAACCCCCCGATGTGGTTACTGTTGCAGTTCCATTTGGAAAACCAGCGCAAGTTGCATTGGTAACTGAAGTTTGACAACTCAGCGGTGAAACAACTGCAATAGTAGTAGCACATTGGCTCGTACATCCTTTACTGTCTGTAATTAATACTGTGTAACTACCACTTGAAAGACCCGTGGCCGTTATATTAGTTTGGCCATCGCTCCATAGATATGCGTAAGGCGATGTTCCTCCTGTTACAGAAGCTGTTGCAGTACCATTAGCCGATCCATCGCAATTTAATGAAGTAGAGGTAGCAACACAAGTTAATGGGGCAGGCTGTGTGATGACAATAAAGCAAGATGTTGTACAACCGTTTGCATCAGTAACAATTACAGTATAAGTACCGGCATTTACAGAATTAATGGATGATGTAGTTGCCGCTGTAGAAGTATTCCACAGATATGTATAAGGGGCAACACCTCCATTTACTGTGACTGTTGCTGTGCCATCATTTCCGCCATTGCAACTCACATTAATACCAAATACGCTGCAACTTAAAGCATTTGAAGATGGCACAGTTACTGAACAAGAAGATGAACAACCTTTGCTATCGGAAATTACCACCACATAAGTTCCTGAAGAAAGACCGGTAGCGATTGCCGTAGTTTGAACAGGTGCCGTGAGCCAAATATAAGTATAAGGAGCTACACCTCCCGAAGCAACAGCCTGTGCTTTACCATTATTATTATTGCAAGTGGCAATATTTAAAACATTTGCATTACAAACTAATTTTGAAGGCTGAGTAATTGTTACGAAACAATTTTTGGTACACCCTTTTGAATCAGTTATGGTTACTGTATATAAACCTGCCGCAACACCTGCATTATTAGCAGTGCTTACACCATTTGACCATAAATAAATGTATGGCGAAGTACCTCCGGTTGCAGTTACTGTTGCCGAACCATTACTTCCACCATTACATGTTACATTTGTTTTTGTTATTGAACAATTTAACACTGCAGGTTGGGTAACTGCAATGCTGGCATTTAAAACACACCCTTTTGAATCAATAATTGTAAGCACATAGTTGCCTGCTCCAATATTATTTAAATCTTGAGTAGTAGCTCCATTTGACCATCCATAGGTATAAGGTGATGTTCCGCCTACCACACTCACATCTATAGACCCATTAGTATTGCCGTTGCACAATGGTCTAACAACAGTATACAATGCAGCTATAGCAGAAGGCTGTGTTATTGTTACACTACAAGTAGAGCTACAACCAACATTGTCAGTTACAGAAACAGTATAGACACCTGTTGCAAGGTTTATAACTGTTTGAGTTGTTTTTCCATTGCTCCATAAATAGGTATATGGTGCAGTTCCTCCATTAACAGCAGCACTAGCGGAACCATTTGTATTTCCAAAACAAGTTATGTTTGTGTTGGTAATAGAACAGCTCACACCAAGTTGAGGTTGACTAATAGTGATTTGTGCACTTGCTGTACATCCATTTGCGTCCGTAACAATACCAGTATACGTACCAGCCATCAATCCGGTAGCTAAAGAAGTAGTTGTAGTAGGAACCGTGTTCCAAGAGTAAGTATAAGGTGCTACACCACCAAATCCATTAACACAAGCTGTACCATTTGAGCCTCCATTACAAGTTACATTTTGCACACAACCCATTAATGCAAATAGTTGATTTGGTTGAGTAATTGTTACAGAACCAACCTTTAAGCAACCATTAGCATCAGTAATAGTTACCGTATATGTTCCGGCTGTAAGGCCTATTATGGTTTGAGTTGTTTGACCATTTGACCAAACATAAGAATATGGTGCTAATCCTCCAATTGGTAGCGCTGTGACAGAACCATTGTTGCCTCCAAAGCAAGAAACATTTATGACACTTGCATTGCATATACATGAAAGCGCACTTGGTTGGGTAATGCTAACCGATGCAGTACCTGAACAACCATTATTATCAGTCACTGTTAAAGTATAAATACCAGGACCGATATTAGTTAAGTTAATTGTAGTAGAACCATTACTCCACAAATAGCCAAACGGTGCCAAGCCTCCTCCAATGGAAGAAATAATTGTTCCATTAGAACTTCCATTACAAGTTACATTGGTAGCAGAAAGATTAACTGAAAGACCCGGTAGCTGACTCACAGTATAACTACAAGAATTAGTACAGCCTGAAACATCGGTAACAGTAACTGTATACGTGCCTAATGCTAAACCGCTGTTGGTAGAAGTCGTATTGCCGTTGGACCACAAATAGGTATACGGTGAGGTACCGCCACTGGTATTTAAAGTAATACTTCCATTGTTGTTTCCGGAGCAAGTTATAGGAACTACTGTAGCATTACAAGCTAATGGTAAAGGATTCAAAACACTATAGGTAAATTGTGCTGAGCATCCATTAGCATCAAAAACAATAACTGTATAGGTGCCTCCTGCAACATTTAACAAGTTTGCTGTAGTTTGAGTTGGGGATGAATTCCATAAATATGAGAAGGGTGCCAATCCACCTGATATTGATGTTTGAAGAATCTTTCCGTCTGTAGAAGCTTGGACAGGTAGGATTCACAACCGTATAAACAGCATTGATTTGAGGAGGAGAAGAAAGCAGTATATTGGCAGATGAAGTGCAACCATTGAAGTCTGTAACAGTAACAGTATACGTATTTGCACTTAAATTAGAGGCTGTTTGTGTGGTTTGACCATCGCTCCATAAATAAGTATAAGGCCCAACGCCTCCAACAGGGTCTGCAGTTACTTCTCCATCACTTGCACCAAAACAACTTACATCAGTTCCAATCATTGAGATAAAAATTGGATCTGGTTCTGTTAAAGTCACAATAACATTCTTGATACAATTTAGCGAGTCGATAATAGTTGCAGTATAGGTACCTCCTCCTAATCCTGTTGTTTGAAATCCCGTTTGAGGTGGTATGGTATTCCAAACTATGTTATATGCATCTCCTACGGTGAAAGGTTCACCTCCAATTACACTAAGAGTGATAATTCCGTTGTTTGCACCATTACAAGTAATTGCCGACACATTAGTAGAAGCCACCAATAAAGTTGGTTCTTTAACCAATATGCTTATAGTTGTATCGCAACCTAATGAATCGGTGATAGTCAATGACCATATTCCGGCTGGCAAATTGGTGGCTAAAGCTGTTGTCTGAGCAGGAACTGTATTCCAAAGATAATTATATCCATAATAAAACGGAGTAGCACCATTTACCTGAACAAATGCTGTTCCGTCAGTTGCTCCATGGCATGAAACAGACGTACAACAATTGTTCAATCCAATGGCATAACGAGGTTGTTCTAAAACATCAAAAGCCGAAACAAATTCACAGCCATTAGCATCTGTAATAGTTACCGTATAAACATCAGCAACCACATTTACTAAATCCTCATTGGTAGTGCCATCGCTCCAAGCAAATATATAAGGTAATGTTCCACCAACAACCGTGATATCAACAGAGCCACTATTTTCTCCCCAGCAATTAATATTATTTACAAGTTCATTACTAATGGTGAGGTAATCTGGTTCGTAAATAGTATAATCTTCTTGATAAGTACATTGCTCTAAAAGATCATTAACATAAACAGTATATACCCCTGCTGTCAATCCTGTAAATAGTCCTGAAGATTGCCAGCTCGAATTATCAAGAGAATATTCATAAGGTCCTACCGAATTTCCATTTGTTAACCCTGTTACTTCAATACTTCCGTCTGCAAATCCAAAACAAGAAACACTATCAATTGTAACCAGGCTCAAAGAAATAATAGCAAAATCATCAGCTACAGTGGCACTACATGTTTGCGAACATCCTGAATTGATATCCGTAACTACTACAGTGTAAGTGCCTGCAGTTAAGTTATTTTGTGATGAATTCGTATCGCCATTACTCCATAAAAAGTCGGCACTAACAGCATTTGTTAATACACTAACTGTTCCATCAGGTACCGAACAATTTGTTCTGTCAGTGGAACCACAAGTAGCGGTAACAGGTATTACAGCATCATTAACTGTAGTAGCACATGTTCCAATACAACCGGACAAAGCATCTGTAACGGTAACAGTATACATTCCAGCCGATAAGCCGGATATTGCATTTGTTGTATTTCCATTGCTCCACAAGAAAGTAGCATTAAGTGAGTTTGTTATTACGTTTGCTGTGCCATTTGGAGCAATACATGAGTTAACATCTGTTGAGGAGCAAGTTGCGGAAATTCCTGTAGAATTAGTGCCTACAATAGCTTCGCAAGTAGCTGTACAACCATTTGTATTATCGGTTACAGTAACCGAATATGTACCTCCGGCTAAACCACTTATTGAAGCGGTAGTTTGCCCATTACTCCAAATATATGTTGGATTTAGTGCATTGGTTGTTACGCTAGCCGAACCATTTTGTGTTGTACAACCGGTGTTATCGGTGGCTGTACAATTTGCAGTAGGGATTGCCGCAGGAGTATTTAAAATTTCTAATGAACATGTTGCAGAACAGCCTGTTAACATTTCAGTAACTGTTACTGTGTATACACCAGGAGCCAATCCAGATAGGCTTTGAGTTGTTTGACCATTACTCCATATATATGTTGGAGATACCAAATTATTATTAACCGTGCATTGACCATTAAATATAAAACAATGTGTATTATTTTGAATCACCTGGCAAGTAACAGCTGGTGTAGATTGATTGACAACCAACACAGACTGGCAACTTGCTGTGCAACCCGTAGTTAAATCTGTAACTACTACTGTATATGTTCCCGCTGAGAGGCCGCTTATGCTTGCATCTGTTGAACCATTACTCCATGAATAACTTACATTGGCAGCCGTGGCACTTGCTGTGCCATTTGGTGTTGTGCAACTGGTATTGTCAGTAGATGCGCAGGTTACTGCAGGGTTGGTTGTGTTTGTTCCTACTACCGATTCGCAACTCGCTGTGCAACCCGTAGTTAAATCCGTAACTACTACCGTATAAGTTCCGGCTGAAAGGCCGCTTATGCTTGCATCGGTTGAACCATTGCTCCATGAATAACTTACGTTACTAGCTGTGGCGCTTGCTGCGCCATTCGAAGGCGAACAATTAGTATTGTCCGTGGCCGAACAAGTTACAGAAGGTGATGATGGACTACTTCCTACTATCGATTCGCAACTTGCTGTACAGCCCGTAGTTAAATCCGTAACTACTACTGTATATGTTCCGGCTAATAAGCCGCTGATGCTCGCATCGGTTGAACCATTGCTCCATGAATAACTTACATTAGAAGCCGTGGCGCTTGCAGTACCATTTCCTGCACCCGAACAATTTGAATTATCTGTTGCTGAGCATGTTACTGTTGGATTACTTGTATTGCTCGCAACATTACTTGTGCATGATGATGTGCAACCTGTAGTCATATCCGTAACTGTAACGGTATATACCCCTGCATTCAAACCACTGATGCTGGATGTGGTTGCTCCATTACTCCAAGTATATGTAACATTGGTAGCCGTGGCGCTTGCCGTGCCATTTGGTGTTGTGCAACTGTTATTGTCAGTTGAAGCACAGGTTACTGTTGGGCTAGTCGTGTTTGTTCCAACTATCGATTCGCAACTTGCCGTGCAACCCGTAGTTAAATCCGTAACTACTACTGTATAAGTTCCGGCTGAAAGGCCGCTTATGCTTGCATCGGTTGAACCATTGCTCCATGAATAACTTACGTTACTAGCTGTGGCGCTTGCTGCGCCATTCGAAGGCGAACAATTAGTATTGTCCGTGGCCGAACAAGTTACAGAAGGTGATGATGGACTACTTCCTACTATCGATTCGCAACTTGCTGTACAGCCCGTAGTTAAATCCGTAACTACTACTGTATATGTTCCGGCTAATAAGCCGCTGATGCTCGCATCAGTTGAACCATTGCTCCATGAATAACTTACATTAGAAGCCGTGGCGCTTGCAGTACCATTTCCTGCACCCGAACAATTTGAATTATCTGTGGCTGAGCATGTTACTGTTGGATTACTTGTATTGCTCGCAACATTACTTGTGCATGATGATGTGCAACCTGTAGTCATATCCGTAACTGTAACGGTATATACCCCTGCATTCAAACCACTGATGCTGGATGTGGTTGCTCCATTACTCCAAGTATATGTAACATTGGTAGCCGTGGCGCTTGCCGTGCCATTTGGTGTTGTGCAACTGTTATTGTCAGTTGAAGCACAGGTTACTGCCGGGTTGGTTGTGTTTGTTCCAACTATCGATTCGCAACTTGCCGTGCAACCAGTAGTTAAATCTGTAACTACCACTGTATACGTTCCGGCTGATAGGCCGCTTATGCTCGCATCGGTTGAACCATTGCTCCATGAATAACTTACGTTTGTAGCTGTGGCGATTGCTGCGCCATTTCCTGCACCCGAACAATTTGTATTATCTGTGGCTGAACAAGTTACAGAAGGCGATGATGGACTACTTCCTACTATCGATTCGCAACTTGCTGTACAGCCCGTAGTTAAATCCGTAACTACTACTGTATATGTTCCGGCTGATAAGCCGCTGATGCTCGCATCGGTTGAACCATTGCTCCATGAATAACTTACATTAGAAGCCGTGGCGCTTGCAGTACCATTTCCTGCACCCGAACAATTTGAATTATCTGTTGCTGAGCATGTTACTGTTGGATTACTTGTATTGCTCGCAACATTACTTGTGCATGATGATGTGCAACCTGTAGTCATATCCGTAACTGTAACGGTATATACCCCGCATTCAAACCACTGATGCTGGATGTGGTTGCTCCATTACTCCAAGTATATGTAACATTGGTAGCCGTGGCGCTTGCCGTGCCATTTGGTGTTGTGCAACTGTTATTGTCAGTTGAAGCACAGGTTACTGTTGGGCTAGTCGTGTTTGTTCCAACTATCGATTCGCAACTTGCCGTGCAACCAGTAGTTAAATCTGTAACTACCACTGTATACGTTCCGGCTGATAGGCCGCTTATGCTCGCATCGGTTGAACCATTGCTCCATGAATAACTTACGTTTGTAGCTGTGGCGATTGCTGTGCCATTTCCTGCACCCGAACAATTTGTATTATCTGTGGCTGAACAAGTTACAGAAGGCGATGATGGACTACTTCCTACTATCGATTCGCAACTTGCTGTACAGCCCGTAGTTAAATCCGTAACTACTACTGTATATGTTCCGGCTGATAAGCCGCTGATGCTCGCATCGGTTGAACCATTGCTCCATGAATAACTTACATTAGAAGCCGTGGCGCTTGCAGTCCCATTTCCTGCACCCGAACAATTTGAATTATCTGTGGCTGAGCATGTTACTGTTGGATTACTTGTATTGCTCGCAACATTACTTGTGCATGATGATGTGCAACCTGTAGTCATATCCGTAACTGTAACGGTATATACCCCTGCATTCAAACCACTGATGCTTGATGTGGTTGCGCCATTACTCCAAGTATATGTAACATTGGTAGCCGTGGCGCTTGCCGTGCCATTTGGTGTTGTGCAACTGTTATTGTCAGTTGAAGCACAGGTTACTGTTGGGCTAGTCGTGTTTGTTCCAACTATCGATTCGCAACTTGCCGTGCAACCCGTAGTTAAATCCGTAACTACTACTGTATAAGTTCCGGCTGAAAGGCCACTTATGCTTGCATCGGTTGAGCCATTGCTCCATGAATAACTTACGTTACTAGCTGTGGCGATTGCTGCGCCATTTCCTGCACCCGAACAATTTGTATTATCTGTGGCTGAACAAGTTACAGAAGGCGATGATGGACTACTTCCTACTATCGATTCGCAACTTGCTGTACAGCCCGTAGTTAAATCCGTAACTACTACTGTATATGTTCCGGCTGATAAGCCGCTGATGCTCGCATCGGTTGAACCATTGCTCCATGAATAACTTACATTGAAGCCGTGGCGCTTGCAGTCCCATCTCCTGCACCCGAACAATTTGTATTATCTGTGGCTGAGCATGTTACTGTTGGATTACTTGTATTGCTCGCAATATTACTTGAGCACGTTGATGTGCAACCCGTAGAAATATCCGTAACTATAACGATATATACCCCTGCAATCAAACCACTGATGCTTGATGTGGTTGCTCCATTACTCCAGCTATATGTAACATTGGTAGCCGTGGCGCTTGCTGTGCCATTTGGTGTTGTGCAATTAGTATTATCTGTGGCTGAACATGTTACATTTGGATTAACAGTATTTGTTCCAACAACCGATGCGCAACTTGCTGTACATCCTGTTGTTAAGTCTGTTACTATTACTGTATACGTTCCAGCTGAAAGTCCGCTAATGCTTGCGCTTGTTGAGCCGTTGCTCCAAGAATAACTTACATTGGTTGCTGTTGCACTTGCTGTGCCATTTGGTGTTGTGCAATTGGTATTATCTGTGGCTGTGCATGTCACACTTGGATTAACAGTATTTGTTCCAACAACCGATGTGCAACTTGCTGTACATCCTGTAGTTAAGTCTGTTACTATTACGGTATACGTTCCTGCTGAAAGGCCGCTAATGCTTGCGCTTGTTGAGCCGTTGCTCCAAGAATAACTTACATTGGTTGCTGTTGCACTTGCTGTTCCATTTGGAGTTGTGCAATTTGTATTATCTGTCGATGAACATGTTACACTTGGATTAATAGTATTTGTTCCAACAACCGATGTGCAACTTGCTGTACATCCTGTTGTGAAGTCTGTCACGATTACTGTGTAAGTTCCTGCTGAAAGGCCGCTAATGGGTGCGCGTGTTGAGCCGTTGCTCCAAGAATAACTTACATTGGTTGCTGTTGCACTTGCTGTTCCATTTGGGTTTGTGCAGCTTGTATTATCTGTTGCAGAACATGTTACACTAGGATTAACAGTACTTGTTCCAACAACCGATGTGCAACTTGCTGTACATCCTGTAGTTAAGTCTGTTACTATTACTGTATACGTTCCTGCTGAAAGTCCGCTCAAGCTGGCACCTGTTGAGCCATTGCTCCATAAATAATTTGCATTAGTTGCCGTGGCGCTTGCTGTGCCATTTGGGTTTGTACAATTTGTATTATTCGTAGATGAACAAATTACCGCAGGCACTGCAGGATTTGTTATCGTTGCAGAACATGTTGCTGTACATCCTGATGTTGTGCTGGTTACTATTACAGTATATGTTCCTCCAGATAATCCCGTCAGATTCGGATTAGTGGATCCATTGCTCCATGAATAAGTAACGCCTGTTGAAGTCGCACTAGCGGTTCCATTGCCTGCGCCTGAACAAGCGGTATTGTTTGTGGAAGAGCATGTCACTGCAGGAACAATAGGATTTTCTACTATTGCAGAGCAAGTAGCCGTGCAACCTGAACCAAGTCTTGTTACAGTAACTGTATAGGTTCCGGCAGACAAACCAATTATTGCTGCGTTGGTTGATCCAGTACTCCATAAAAACGTTACACCTGTTGAATTTGCAGTTGCTGTGCCATTACCACCACCTGTACAATTTGTATTATTTGTTGAAGAACAAGACACTGTAGGTATTGTCGGGTCGCCCAATGTTGTTGAGCATGAAGCTGTGCATCCAGAATTTATGCTTGTTACAGTAACAGTATAAGTTCCGCCTGAAAGACCACTTAAGCTAGGGTTTGTTGAACCATTGCTCCACAAATAAGTAACACCGGTTGAAGTTGCTGTTGCTGTTCCATTACCCGCTCCAGTGCAATTTGTGTTATTAGTTGATAGGCACGAAACTGTTGGCAACTCTGGATTATTTATAGTTGCCGAACAAGTTGCGGTACATCCAGTAGTAGTGCTTGTAACTGTAACTGTATAAGCCCCACCTGACAAACCACTTATGCTGGCGTTAGTAGAACCATCGTTCCATAAATAGGTGACTCCTGTTGAAGTAGCAGTGGCTGTTCCATTTCCCGCTCCGGAGCAATTTGTATTATTGGTGGATTGGCATGTCACAGTTGGCGTCACAATATTATCCGTAATTGTAGTAGAACAAGTGGAGGTACAACCGCTAAGCGCCTCGGTTACTGAAACTGTATAAGTACCAGCTGCCAAATCAGAAATGCTGGATGTGGTTGCTCCATTACTCCATAAATATGTCGGTGAAGAAGCATCAGTTGTAACCGAAGCAGAACCATTAAATGGAGCAACACAACGAGTATTGTTGACAGATGAACAAGTAGTTACATAAGTGCATCCTTGAAAAAAAGTAAATATTTGATTGCACTCACTAAAATTATTGCAAATATCCGTTGCCCTGTATGTTCTTTGAACTATATATGTACAACCGATGGTATTAATTGGTAATGCATCACCCACGTGGGTAATGTTGATCGGGCCATTGGGGTCCGTTGCAGTTACCAAATTCGTATTAGCTGCTGGAATGGCCGCCAATGCAGCCGTTTGAGTTGTAAAACAACCGGAAATAGTCGCATTTGCAGGGCAGGAAATAGTTGGCCCAGTAGTATCGGCAGGGCAAGCTGCTGCGGAAGTAATTGTTGTAACCGGGCTGAGTACTGTATTATCGGAAGTACATACACATCTTGCAAAATACGAAGTTGCCGCAGCATAGGTGGGAGTTGTTGTTACACCTCCTGTGGTGGTGGTTGCATTTGTAAACCACCGTAACTCCGATCCCGAAGGGCAGTTTGCTGAACCGGTGTTTATTGTTCCTGTGCGTATTGGTGAACAACCTGAAGGACAGGCATTATCTGTAATTGTCACGTTAGGAGCAACAGTTAAAGTTGGGCAGGAAGGCGCCCCACCCCAACTGAACGGAGGACCAACATTCACCGGAGGATCATCACATCCTGAGTTTATCCAACTCCCGGTAGTACCATCACCTGTTACCTTAACCTGAATTTGCTGGGCAACTCCTGTTCCAGTAAGTGGTATAGTTATTTTGAAGCAAAAAGTTCGGCCACATGGGCCGGCTGGATCATCACCACATGGGTCATCGCCAAAATTATTACATGGATCGTTATCTGCATCTTCATCAAAATACCAACCTGCTGGTCGGCCGTTACAACCTCCAGAATACCAAATCCAAGTAGATCCTGGGTTGCCTGATGAATCAACTGTGGCACCTGCTGGTAAACTAGCAGGAAACATATAAACGCCATGAAGCCAATTTGTTTGGTCCTCAAAGTATTCATCGATGGTTATGCAGTATCGCAAAACTGCACCTGAAGAATAAGGGCTGCCGGGTGTGCCGTTTCCAGAACCCGAAAGCACAGTAACAGTGGTGGCTCCAAGGATTGCGCACTGCGCGTTTGCAATTTGCAAACTAATTAAACTAAAAAATGCAAGTAGTAGATATTTTCTCATAAGTTCGATTTTGTTTCAAAATTAAATGTTGAATCGTAAGTATATAATTACAATTTAGGGTAAGATAGCAGTTTGAGCAACTGAAAGCTGAAAATATTTTTGCAAAATGTCTTTTGCTTTAGGCTTGTCAAGTTTCAAAATAAAATACCCTGATTGGCTTCTATCTATTGAAATCAGTCCTGAAATGGAGGTGAATTTTTTCTGAATGATAGCTCAGAAACGTTACTTACTTTGGAATGTATGGCAGGGGCAAATACCTTCACCTCATAATCGGCTACATTAGTTTGCAATAATTGCAATGTATTGGATTGCTGTGCGCTTAGGCTTAACGAAACCGCTAATAATAACATAACCGCAAAGGGTTTGAAAAATCTAATTACCTTTTTTTTCATAATATTTAAATTTAATATTTTTTTACATCAAGCGAAACCCAATTAAATCAAGCAAAACTGAGTACAGAAAAATAAACAAACTTCTTATCAAGGGGAAAACACGTAAAAAGTGTTGCAATTTATGTACTATATTCTATAAATACAATCAGATTCCAAATAAATAAAACTTTTAAAGCGCCTAACAGATGTATGTAATTGTTATTCAATTGTTTAAGTAATTAACAACGGTTTTCAACACTCGTTGATAACTTTTTGGTTGTATTCAAAAATCCTTCAACTAAAAGGATACGAGAATTGAAATTGAGCTCGGGTTTTATGGAATGAAAACTTTTTTTGTTTCATATTGTGATATTTAAAAAATAACAATACTTTTGCGACCCTTAAAAAAATAACATTAAGTGAACACATTAAGTTATAAAACAAAAAGCACGAATGCACAAACTGTTGATAAGCAGTGGGTGTTAGTAGATATGAACAATTTAGTTCTTGGAAGAGCAGCATCTGAAATCGCAAAAATATTGCGCGGCAAAAACAAGCCTTCATTCACACCACATGTTGATGGAGGCGATAATGTAATAGTAATAAATGCTGACAAAGTGCGGTTAACCGGAAACAAAACAACTCAAAAAACATATGTTCGCCATACAGGTTATCCTGGAGGTCAACGGTTTTCAAATCCAAAATTGTTGTTGGCTACTCATCCGACCCGAGTTGTTGAGTACGCTATACATGGCATGCTTCCCAAAAATCGTCTTGGAAATTCGATCAAAAGCAATTTGTTCATATATGCCGGAAGCGAACATCCTCATGCAGCCCAACAACCTAAAGAAGTAAAATTTAAACTATAAAACGTTATTCATTCATGGACATTACACATAAAATAGGCAGAAGAAAAACAGCAGTTGCCAGAATTTATTTAAAACCAGGCAACGGCACTATCATAGTCAACAACAAAGACTATAAAAATTATTTTCCATCTGAGGTTTTGCATCATAAAATTACACAAGCCTTTTCTGTATCTAATACAAGTAATATGTATGATGCAAGCGTGAATGTGTTTGGTGGTGGAATGACAGGGCAGGCAGAAGCTGTCCGTTTAGCCTTTGCCCGTGCTTTATGTGAAATAAATGCAGAACTCCGTCCTCCATTGAAAGCGAATGGGCTGTTAACACGTGACCCCCGAATGGTGGAACGTAAGAAGCCAGGACAGAAAAAGCAAGGAAGAGATTCCAGTTCTCTAAACGTTAATCCAATTTTCGAAAACATAATATAAATAAGAAAAACTCAGAACGCTGCATGTTGAATATCACACACGAACAACTACTTGATGCCGGTATACATTTTGGCCACCTCAAAAGAAAGTGGAACCCAAAGATGGCTCCATATATCTTTATGGAACGCAACGGCATTCATATTATCGATTTAAATAAGACGATGGCCAAGCTTGATGAAGCCGCCTCGGCAATTAAGCAAATTGCAAAATCGGGCAAGAAAATACTTTTTGTTGCTACAAAAAAGCAGGCAAAAGATATAGTTGCCAATGCAGCGAAATCGGTTAATATGCCTTTTATTGTTGAGCGTTGGCCTGGTGGCATGCTCACCAACTTTGCCACTCAACGAAAATCAGTTAAAAAACTTGCTAATTTTGACAAGTTCATGGCTGATGGCACTTTTGATGTAATCTCTAAAAAAGAGCGCCTTCAAATTAGCCGCCAAAAGGAAAAAATGGAAAAATTTATCGGCTCCATTTCCGATATGGGGCGTCTTCCTGCAGCATTGTTTGTGATTGACATAGTAAAAGAACACATTTCTGTTGCTGAGGCTCGTAAATTAAATATTCCTACCATTGCTATTTGTGATACAAATACCGACCCTTCATTAATTGATTTCCCGATACCTGCCAATGATGATGCATCAAAATCCATTAGTTTGATTATGGATGTAATGGTGAAAGCAATAGAAGAAGGCCTGGCCGAACGTAAAACAGATAAGGAAGCAGACAAAGAGCGTGATGTAGCAAATGACGAAGAGAATGCGGATGCAAAGAGCACTATGTCGGGCGGAAGCGATGAAGAAGGTGATGGCAAAAAAGGCCGTCCAAGAAGAAAAAAATAATCTCATTTTGATCAGGTAAAATACATTAGAGACGGGATTACTTTCCGTCTTTTGTTTTAAATAAGAAGTTTTAAAAATTAAAAAAATAACATTTCAATGTCGACAGTAACAATAAGTGCAGCAGATGTAAATAAGCTGCGTCAACAAACAGGTGCAGGAATGATGGACTGCAAAAAAGCATTAACAGAGGCGAATGGAGATTTTGAAGCTGCCGTAGATTATCTGCGCAAAAAAGGACAAAAGGTAGCTGCCAATCGTAGTGATAGAGAGGCTAAAGAAGGTTATATCATAGCAAAAACAAATGCTGACAATACCAAAGGATTCTTAATTTGTCTCAACTCCGAAACAGATTTTGTAGCTAAAAATCAAGAATTTACTCAGTTTGCTGAAAACATTTTAACTGCAGCTATGGAAAGCAATGCTTCAAATCTGGATGAGGTGAAAGCACTTAGTTTAGATGGAGCTACTGTAAATGATAAGTTATTCGACATGATTGGTAAAATAGGAGAAAAACTTGAAATAAGCTCTTATGAAAAAATTGAGACTCCAAAGGTTATCGTGTACAATCATCCGGGCAATAAATTAGCGGCAATGGTAGGTTTTAACAAAGCTGATGCAGCTAATCTTGACGAAGTTGGGAAAAATGTTGCCATGCAAGTTGCGGCCATGAATCCTGTTGCAATAGATAAAGATGATGTGGATGCAAAAACCCTTGAACGCGAAATTGAAATTGGTAAAGACCAGGCACGCAACGAAGGAAAGCCTGAAGAAATGATTGAAAAAATTGCTTTAGGGAAATTGAATAAATTTTATCAGGAATCAACTTTGTTGAATCAAGCTTACATAAAGGCTGACAAGCAAACAGTAAGACAATATCTGGAGTCAATTGACAAAGGCTTAACAATAAGCGCAATGAAACGCGTGCAAATCGGCTAAAACTTAAACCATTGTTGTTCAATTAGTTACAATATAATTTAAACCCGCTTCTATAGAGCGGGTTTTTTTATTAAGTTTTGTTTTTATATTTCGCAAACCAAATATTTCAAATTATGAAAAAACTGATCTGCCTTATTTTCTTAATCATTTCAACTTTTAGTTCATACTCACAATGCAACACAGGCAATGCCACAACATGCGTATGTGCTGATGGTTCCATAAAATGTAAACTACTTCCCCGACATTACTATTGGACGAAAAATGCTTATGGATCCCACCACCTATACTGAATATTCGCAAACAGGTAATGGAGTTGAAAATGGCCGTCTCCGTATTTCTGTTGCCACGCCAAATATAGGCCACGGACCATTAACAGTAATGACAACCACTACTTTTGTTTGTGGTACCGACACTTTTTATGGCACATCGCCTGGAACTTGCCCAAATGGTGATGCCCCAAAACAATTGATTAATCAGAGAGTGTTCTCAAAAAAAGGAAAAACCATGTCTTATTATGATCGGCCGGCCGGTACAATGACATACCATCCCACACATCAGCATATGCATGTTGATGACTGGGGAATTTATACTTTACGAATAGCCACATTGGACCCCAATCCACTCAACTGGCCAATAGTTGGCACTGGTGCTAAGCTTGCATTTTGCCTGATGGATTTAAGTACTTGCACCGCAGAATTTGGAAATTGTGTGAATGATAAAAATGACACATTAGTTAACACAGATTTCCCCAATTATGGCTTAGGCGGTGGTCAGTATACCTGTTCGCCTGTAGTTCAGGGAATTTCATCGGGATTTGTTGATTATTACGATCAAACTTTAGATGGCATGTGGATTAATATACCTCCAGGTACATGCAATGGCGACTATTGGATAGTAACCCAAATTGATCCTTATAATTATTTTGACGAAGAAAATGAAAACAACAATATAGTGGCTACACCCATTACACTAAAAAAGCAAACACCGTTTGGAACAGGCGGAATCATTGCCAATCTGGGTGCACAAACAATTTGTAACGGAGGCACTACCACTCTGCAAGCTAATTTAGGTACTACATACTTGTGGAGTAATGGTGCTACAACACAAACAATTGTAGTTTCTGCCTCTGGAACGTATATGGTAACCGTTGATGGTTTTTGTGGTGTTACCACATCACCCCCATACACAGTAAGCATGATAACCCCTGCTGTACCTACTGCACAAAACTCTTACTTCATTGCTCCTGCCAGCACAACGGTTAGTGCTACAGGAACAGGCAAGATTGATTGGTATGATGCTTCGTCAGGTGGTAATTTTTTAGGTACAGGTAATGTGTTTACAACTGGAGTGCTAAACAATACTACAACATTTTATGCTGAAAATATCGAAACCCAGATTGGCCTTACTGCTTATGCACCACCATCTGCAAACACTATTGGAGGAGGAGCAAACCACACCGACCAAACACGATTCCTCACTTTTGATGCTTATAAAGATTTTATGCTACAATCAGTAAAAGTATATGCAACGGGTGCCGGCAATCGTTTAATAGAATTACGCGATGGTAGTGGTGGTATTCTTGACACTGTAACAGCTATGGTGCCTTCTGGTGAAAGCCGGATCACACTAAATTTTCAAGTTGCAAAAGGTAGCAATTACCAATTAGGCGTAGGTTCCACCCCAAACTTCTTCCGTAATAATTCCGGTGTGCAATTTCCGTATAATGTAAGTGGAATGCTTGATATTACTAGCTCTTCGGCTGGTGCTTCATACTATTATTTCTTTTACGATTGGGAAGTAAAAGAGAACGATATTGTTTGCAATAGTTCGAGAGTACCAGCTACGGCATTTAATTCCACAACTGGAATCACCAATAACATCAACAGCGTTGTTTGGAATACTTATCCTAATCCTGCAAGTGGATATTTAACAGTTGAATTACCATCATTACCCGAAAATTCAAAACTAGAATTAATTGATGTAACCGGGAAAAAAGTTTGGGAACAAAACATAGGCTCAACGAACAAATCATCTATAATAAGTATTGATGTAACAAAAATGAGTGCCGGAACCTATTCGTTGAAAATAGAAAACGAAAAGATAAGCGAGCGTAAAATTCTTATAATAGAATAAAAAAATAAGACACGATAATAAAGGCTGCACATTATATATTTGTGCAGCCTTTTTTTATTTCATCATTTAATGGATAATATTTTAATCATATACACCGGTGGTACCATTGGCATGGTGAAAGATGCAATAACAGGTAGTTTGAAACCATTCGATTTTGGTGAAATATATGCCCGCATTCCCGAATTGCATGCATTTGATTGTCATATCGATTTCATTACACTTGAGCCATTAATAGACTCCAGTGATGTAACAATTGACAACTGGGTTGAAATGGCTTTGCTCATCAAAAAAAACTATGCCCGTTACAAGGCGTTCATCATTTTACATGGAACAGACACCATGGCTTACACTGCATCGGCTTTGAGTTTTATTTTGGAAGGGTTAAATAAGCCGGTAATACTTACAGGGTCGCAATTGCCAATAGGTGCAGTGCGAACCGATGCAAGGCTTAACCTTATTACAACCATCGAAATGGCTTATCAATGCATAAAGAAAAACCTTGGTTTGAGCGAAGTGTGCATTTGCTTTGATGATGTGCTAATGCGTGGCAACAGGTGCGAAAAATATTCATCTTCAAAGTTTTATGCCTTCAAATCAGAAAACTATCCTCCGCTGGCCGAAGCTGGTACAGAAATTGTTTTTCATCAGCAAAATTTTTTACCACGACCCAAAATCAAACTCCGTATACAGGAGCAGTTATGCAATGACATCGCATTGCTGAAAATTTATCCCGGAATGCCCAATTCGTTACTGGACTCTTATTTGAATAATAAAAAACTTAAAGCCATTGTAATAGAAACATTTGGTGCAGGTAATGCTCCGGTTAACAAGTCATTCATTAATTTTATAGAAAAAGCCATCGCCAATAAACTGCTTGTTGTAAATGTTTCGCAATGTATAGGAGGCATGGTGGAACCGGGAAAATATGCCGGAAGTTATAGACTCGATAAAACAGGGGTGCTAAATGGAAGTGATATGACAACAGAATCGGCAATCACAAAACTGATGTACTTATTCGGGAAAAACCTGTCTTTGCAAACCATTAAAAAAAACATGACAATTTCTTTGCGAGGCGAAATGAGCGTATCTCCAATTTAGCGATTGGTTAATAAAGGGTTAACTCATTTAAAATATATATTTCTACCAAAGCAATTATTGGTACTTTTGTAATTCCTTTTTAAGAAGAAAACAATGTTTAAAAATCTCTATTTATTATCGCAATATTTTGCTGTTCTATATTCGCGACAAAGGCACAGGAAAAAATCAACAATCTATCCGACTATTCGCGAAAGCTTTCAGCATTATTTCAAATGGTGGATGACTATTATGTTGATACATTAAATGAAAGCAAAATTGTGGACGATGGCATTCGGGCAATTTTGAAAGACCTCGACCCGCACTCAGTATACATTCCATCTGATGAACTTAAACAAACAAACGAACCTCTTGTTGGTAAATTTGAAGGAGTAGGCATTCAGTTTAATATCCTGTATGATACCATTTTAGTAAGCAATACAGTTCCGGGTGGCCCGTCCGAAAAGCTTGGCATACGCAGTGGCGACCGCATTGTAAAAATTGAAGATGAAGTGGTAGCTGGAATAAAAATTAAAAACAATGATGTAATAAAAAGACTGCGTGGCGATAAAGGCACAAAAGTAAAAGTAAGTATTTTGCGCAGAGGCGAACGCGAGCTATTGGATTATGTTATAACACGCGATAAAATTCCATTATTTAGTGTTGATGCCTCGTATGTCATAGCACCAAAAACTGGATACATAAAAATTTCGCGATTTGCCGATTCTACTGTTGAAGAATTTAAAACTGCGCTCGACTCATTGAAACAACAAGGTATAGAAAACCTCATTCTTGATTTACAAGGAAACGGTGGTGGATATTTATCACGTGCTATAGAGCTTGCAGATGAGTTTTTGAGCGACAAAAAACTCGTAGTATATACCGAAGGGCGCAACAACCCACGGCAAGAAAATCTTTCTACCAGCATTGGTGGATGGGAAAAAGGACGATTAGCAATACTGGTTGACGAATCATCGGCATCGGCAAGTGAGATAGTTTCGGGCGCCATTCAAGATTGGGATCGTGGACTTATTGTTGGCCGTAGATCGTTTGGTAAAGGATTGGTTCAAAAGCCTTTTGGCTTGCCTGATGGTTCGGCAGTGCGATTAACCATTGCCCGATATTATACTCCATCGGGTCGTTGTATACAAAAATCTTATTCCAATGGCGATGAGGATTACGACCTTGAATTGGCAGAGCGTACAAAGCGTGGTGAATTATTTTATGCTGATAGTCTTCCAAAAATCGATTCATTAAAAAAGTTTACAAATAATAAACGATTAGTTTATGGTGGCGGTGGAATTACGCCAGATGTATTTGTACCACTCGATACCAATATGAACAGCAAGTATTATCGCGATCTGGTACGTAAAGGCCTCATCAATGAGTACACACTCGACTACATGGATAGCCACCGCAAAGAGTTAGTAGCAGCTTATAGCGATGCCAATACTTTTAAAAATCAATTTGTGGTAGATGAAAAGCTTATGGACGATTTTTTTGCCTATTGCGATAAGCATGATTTGAAAAAAGATGAGGAAGGATATAAAATCTCGAAAGTAATTATTCAATCTTCCATTAAAGGTCTTATTGCACGTAACTTATGGAATTTAAATGCCTATTTTGTGATACTGAACGATGAAAATGATGCTGCACAGGCCGCTATAAAAGCCATGACCGATAAGAGTTTTGAAAAGAATAAAATTGCCTGGAAATAATTTTTTAAGCAATCTCCTAAAACCAAAAACATTGAAAGACCAACTTATAGGCTACGCGAAAAAACTCGTGCTCACAGGCTTGTTGGCCACACTCATAATTTACCTTGTGCAAATGGTATTACCTGCAAAATGGCAAGTACCTGCACCATGGGTATTGGTGGTTTTTTTCTTTATTATGTGCTTAGGCTTTTATGCAGGTTTATTATTTAGCTCCGAGGGCAACCCAAAAGGATTTGTGCGGTTTTACATGGTTGGCACTTTTTTAAAGCTATTAATATTTTTAGGTGTAATTATTTTCTTCGGGCTCATAAAACCTGACTTTGCCCTGGGTTTCACTTTCAACTTCTTTATCATTTATCTGGTATTTACAGTTTTTGAAGTGGCATTTTTGTATCATCGTTTTAAAAAAAACGAATAGAGTTTTTGTTTTTTACTTTTATTTGTACTTTCGCGCTCCGTTTTATTGACCGATGGTGTAATGGTAACACAGCAGATTTTGATTCTGTCATTCTAGGTTCGAGCCCTAGTCGGTCAACAAAATATAAAAGTCCCTTGATATAAATTATCAGGGGATTTTTTGTTTTAAATTGTGATTTGTTTTTTGCCTTCCCAAATCAACTGGTTTTCGTTATTCTCTTTTCAAATTGATTTACAAATTTCACAAACTTGCAATCAATCAAGCTATGATACTTTATCTTTTCCGCCTAATCCTCCGAAAAACAAAAAGCTAACCACAAGGAAAATAATTCCTGCAATTAAAGGAAGTATGATTGAAATAATACTAGCAACAATGGCAATTGTGCTTTCTACCATTGCAAAAAACGGATTGGCAGTTCCTCCCGTTGTTGCTGTCGATGTTCCTCGAAACAATGTAGTTGCCGTTTGTAGCAATCCTGCACTGCCACCACCCACAAGCAAAGCAAGTGTCCACTGCATCATCGGGTCGATATTGAATAGTGTACTGGCACTCAAAATTGTGCCTGCAACTATACTGGCTGGTGTAGTAATGGTATCGAGTAAATGGTCTACAAATGGAATCTTATATGCTAATATTTCTACAAATGCGGCAATGCCAAAACCCGCTATACTTGTATAATTGCCCAACCACACAAATTGTTCATTTACACCAAGCCATCCCATTCGTAACGCAATGCCTGCAAACAGCATGGGTACAAATACGCGCAATCCACAACATGCGCTAAGACCTAAACCCATCAATAAACTTAAGGCAATTTCTTTCCACTCCATAGTGTATATTTTATTTCAAAGTTAGTCTAATTTATAAACACATCATGGCAAAAAACTAAAAAGCAATGCTGCCCCAAAAAAAATAATTATCATTTTGCCACCACAATGTATGCAGTATACAAATAGTTACTTTTACGCCTTCAAAAAAAATGATATGAATATTGATTTACAAAAAAAGCGTGCGTTGGTATGTGGCAGCACGCAGGGAATAGGTAAAGCTGTTGCAATTGCATTGGCAGAATTGGAATGCAATGTAACCTTACTTGCCCGCAACGAAAACGTATTGAAAGAAGTGGTAAAAGAGTTGCCATCATTTGCAGGGCAACAACACGATTACATAGTGGGCGATTTTGCTTTTCCTCAAGAGTTGAAACAAAAAGTGGCACAATATATTGACGAAAAAATGCAATACATATTTTGATAAACAATACCGAGGTCCACTGCCGGGCCGGCCGCTACCGCCACTGTAGAAGAATTTACTGCCGCATTTACCAACCACCTTATTTGCAATCATTTACTGGTGCAGGAATGCCTCGAAGGAATGAAGGCTGCAAACTATGGCCGAATCATCAATATTATTTCTACTTCGGTAAAGCAACCTATAAAAGGATTGGGCGTGTCGAACACCATACGGGCTGCCGTTGCCAATTGGGCCAAAACATTATCGCACGAAGTGGCTCGTTATGGCATTACTGTAAACAATGTGTTGCCGGGAGCCACCAATACTGCACGACTTACAAATATCATTGAAGATAAATCGAAAAAAACCGGACGTGCGTTTAATGATGTAACGCGAGAAATGCTGGCCGAAATTCCTGCCGGACGTTTTGCCGAAGCTGTGGAAATTGCCGAAGCTGTAGCTTTTTTAGCTTCACCGGCTGCAGGATATATCAATGGTATAAACCTTCCGGTGGATGGTGGCCGTACTTTATCTTTGTAAGTCAAGTTTCAATATCTTATCTAACTATTGGCACAAGTGTAAGCCTTTATTACATTTGCCAGCGAGTGATAAACAGTCTATTCTGAACAAACATTTTATGGTAGGACAAATTAACAGTAACTATATACGTACCCGCTGGACGAAGTTTTTTTCGCGCATGTTATCATATGCTTTTTTCGAAGGACGACCGGTTACCACCGCAGGGCAATGGATAAACCCTATTGTATTTGCCAATATGAGTTTTGCTAAATTGGGGTTAATAAAAAAGAAAGTAGAACAACCCACTTTCATATTGGGCACCGGCCGCAGCGGTACAACTATACTAGGCATAGTAATGTCGATGCACCGCGATGTAGCATTTTTGAACGAGCCTAAAGCCCTTTGGCATTCGGTATTTAAAAACGAAGATTTAATAGGAAGTTATACACGCGAAAATGCCTTGTACGAATTGCATGAATCGGATGCACAACCCGAAGCGATAAAAAAAATGCACAACATTTTTGGGTTTTATCTGAGTACAGTTTTTTCAAAACGGGTGTGGGATAAATATCCTGAACTTGTTTTTCGTATGGACTTTGTAAAAAAAATATTTCCCGATTTTAAAGCCATATTTTTGTATCGCAATGGCTGGGATACTGCCATTTCTTCGGCAGGGTGGAGCGATATACATGGCGAACAAAAAGGCGAAGAAACACACAACTGGTGGGGTGTAAATAATAGAAAATGGGATTTACTTTGCGACCAAATAGTATCGAAAGACATTGACCTTGCACCTCATTGGCAGGAGATAAAATTATTTACCAGCGAGCTCGATAAGTCTATTGTTGAGTGGATTGTATCAATGCGATTTGGAATAGATGCCTGCAAAAAATATCCCAACCATGTGTTGCCTGTTCGGTACGAAGACCTTGCTGCACATCCTCAAAAAACCATAAATGAAATTTGCACTTTTTGTAACTTGAGTGATGATGCAAAACTGATGGAGTATGCCATTGAAACTTTGAAACCCGTTCCATCGAAAAAGCCTGTCGAAATTAATCCGCTGCTCAAAGATGCTTTCATGAAAATAATGAAAGAAATGACATACGATTAACCGGATTTCCGCTATTTTTTTTAGCGAACTTCGTTTCATTACAAATCTAAACTTCAAATCTTTTTATTTTTTGCGTATCTTTAAATCATGATACAAGTGCTTATTATACTTTTTTGTGCGGCTGTGGTAAGCTTTGTTGGTTCGCTTCAACTGGGCCCTGTAAATGTGATGGTGATAAATACTGTGTTATACCAAAACAGTCGTTCAGCTTGGCTTGTGGCATTAGGTGGTTGCATTCCCGAGTTTATATACAGCGCATTGGCAGTTTATTTTGGGCAACATTTTGTAAGCAACAGTGTGTTGAATAAAGCACTTAGCATTGTTAGTATTATTTTGTTCGCAGCAATGGGTGTGTTTTTCATTTTTAAAAAAGCTAAAGCCATTTCGCTCGAAAGCAATTCATTACAAAAAGCGAATACGGCACATAATTTTTATAAAGGATTTGCATTAGCATCTTTCAATCCGCAACTACTGCCATTTTGGTTTTTTATTTTTTTAGCTTTCAATGATATTACACTTTTAAAAGTATCCTCGTCAATACAAAAACTTGCATTTGTCCTTGGTTCAGGTGTAGGTGCTTTCGCTTTGCTGAGCCTTTTTATTTTCCTGACACATAAATATAAAACCAAAATTATATCGAAGATTAATTTATCGCAAATCAATATTGCCATTGGAGTTTTTTTTCTTATAATTGCATTAAGGCAATTGATAAGCATAATATGAATAGCGACAAAAAATTCTGGTATCTGCGTAACCACCAATTATACAACACCCTGAGCGATAATGAGCTTGATTCGCTGTGTATAATAGCATCTTATAAAGAAGGCAAAAAAGGCGATATCATCAACTTTACCGATAGAGAGAATGAACTTTTGTACAGTGTAAAAGAAGGCACATTTAAAATATGTTATCAGGATGATAATGCCCACGAAATTATTTCCGAAATACTTACACAAGGTGATTTGTTTGGACGTATTCACCTTTCGCGAAAAGGAAACAATAATCGCGATGAATATGCAAAAGTGATAAGCGACACTTTTAAGATTTGCAGTTTTGAAGCCGAAAAATTTAAAGAGATGTTGAAAAACAATCCCGACTTGTCACTTAAATATTCGGACTATATCAGCGAAAAAATGGAATCGTTTCAGATGAAATATACCGATTTGGTTTTTAAAGATGTATACACACGTGTAGCCGATTTTTATAAACGATATGCGTTTCATTCCGCCAAAGCAACGGGCAATAGTGCCGATATGGAAATGATACTTACACACCAGGAAATTGCCGATTACATTGCCGCTTCACGTCAAACGGTTACTCAAATAATTAACACCCTTGTGGCTGAAGGCAAAATAATTTATCAGGGTCGCAAGCGCGTTATTATTCCCGATATGCAAAAATTATAGCCTTTAAATTTCTCCGGCTTGTGTCGTTTATGTGACATAGTGTTTTGCATATGCATAGTACATTTGCCTTATAAGAAATGAATTTGTATTTTTAGAAAAAATTAAATCGCCTCAAACCAGAATCGTAAATATCACTACATAATATTTGAAAATAATGTTACACCTCATAGCCAAAAAATATCTTACCGATCTTGCTAATGTTTTGCATCAAATAAAAGACAACGATTATTGCCGGCCGATAGCGGTATTTGATAATGGCAGTGTTGGCAAGCATGTGCGGCATATTTTAGAATTTTATAAATGCCTTATTATTGCAAATAAAAATAACGATGTTATTTGTTACGACAACCGTGAACGCAATTTATTGATAGAAGAAAATGTGCGTTTTGCAATTGATAATATTACAGAAATCATTGACGATATTTCTTCAATAGAACAAAACAAACGCATGCTGTTAAAGTCCGTTTATAATGATGCAGAAATTAATACAGAAACAACATTATTGCGCGAACTTACTTACAACATAGAACATACTGTTCATCATCTTGCTTTAATTCGCATTGGTATTGTTGCCGAATGCAGCTATATTAAAATAGACAAAACTTTTGGTTATGCCGACAGCACGGTGCAATATTTAAAAACCTTACAAGCGGTTTCGTAAGCGCATGTGTACAGTTACTTTTCTTCCATTATCAAATCAAAATTTTATACTTACATCTAATCGCGATGAAGATGTAAACCGTGCACAAGCTTTGCCTGTAGCTCAATACCAGCATTACGATACAAATATATTTTACCCCAAAGATGGCAAAGCAAATGGCACCTGGATTGCCGCTTCTACAACGGGCATTACACTTTGTCTGCTTAATGGGGCGTTTGTAAAACATTCATTCGGGCAAACATACCGCATAAGCCGGGGCATTGTTTTGCTCGATTTTTTCAAGTACAATGATGTGATGGATTATACACAATCCTATAATTTCGACAATATTGAACCCTTTACAAGGGTGATAGTTGACAACCGACAAGATCTGTTGCACCTGCACGAAATGCGATGGGATGGCAATACCATGCATGTAAAACAAATGGACGCCATGCTTACACACATTTGGTCATCGGTTACATTGTACAGTGCCGAAATTATTAAGCAGCGAGAGAATTGGTTCGAATCGTGGTTGCAAACAAACAATGATTTTACACCCGAAAACATTTTAATGTTTCATCACTTTGGTGGCGATGGCGATAAAAATTCGGACCTGGTGATGAACCGCGGATTTGTAAAAACAGTAAGCATTACCTGCATACATAAAACTAATGCCGGCAGCGAAATAATTTACGAAGATGTGATTCAAAAAAATTGCATCGCAACCTTGTGATATAAAACTATGCGCCTTCCACTTTTTATTATTAAATATATCTATTACGAATATTGGCCGTGGTGGCTGTTTTATGTTCCTATGTTGCCGCTGTGGTTTTACCTTTCGTTGCGCAACCGCTCATTTGCTTATTTTAGTGTTACCAATCCGGGCATATACCTTGGTGGTTTTTTTGGTGAGAGTAAAAAAGATATTATGGCCCTTATCGATAATGCTTACATGGCACAATCGGTGTACATCGAAAACGAAATAGACTTTGAAAGTGTAAAAAGCAAAATTAAAAACATGCCATATCCGCTAATTGCTAAACCCGATATTGGTGAACGTGGCAATGATGTAGAAAAAATAATTGATCCAATTCAACTTCAACACTATCATTCAAAAATAAATGTTCCTTACATCATTCAGGAATTTATAACTTATGATATTGAGTTGGGAATACTTTATTCACGTATGCCAAATGAGGAAAAAGGAAGAGTAAGTTCGGTTACTTTCAAAAAGTTTATGAGTGTGACGGGCGATGGAGTAAATACTGTTTTACAATTGATGCAGAAAAATACACGTGCACGATTTCAAATAAAACGAATGCTATCCGAGCAAAATTCTTAATGCAATCCATTCCTGTCAAAGGTGAAACGCTTTTGTTAGAGCCCATTGGCAATCATTGCCGCGGAACAGCGTTTGTAAATTATAATCATATTATTAATGAAGATTTGCATCGTGTTTTCGATAACATTTGCAAACCGATACAAGGATTTTATTACGGCCGCTTCGACCTCAAAGTAAAAAGTATTGAAGATTTATATAAAGGCGAAAACATAAAAATTATGGAGCTCAATGGTGCCAGTTCCGAACCGGGGCATATTTACGATAAACATTACACATTGCTAAAAGCCTATAAAGATTTATCGCAACATTGGATACGGCTAAGTAATATTTCGCGCTATAATATGCGAAATGGATATAAGCCTGTTTCATTTTCAACAATAGTAAAAACCTATTTCAAGTTTATTGTTTTCAAAAAATAGGTTATCCAAACAGTTAGAATTTATTCGGCATTCATTCGCGCATTCCCCAACACTGCGGTCGGGGCAGGCGTGGCAAAAAAAATGAGCTGCAAAGCATTTTTCTTTCCGTCATTGCGATCCTCTTTGCTCTCGTCATTGCGAGCGCAGCGAAGCAATCTCAGCGTCAACAAGTCCACTTCACGAGGAGGTTGCTTCAGTCGTTCCTCCTTCGCAATGACGGAAGGAAATTAATCACTCGTGGCAATAAAGCATTTGCATTTTATCAAAAATGATAATTCAATGCAATTTGCAAACCCACCGACCAGGGCTTATCTACAACATGATAGCTCACCGCAGTGCGCAACCCTGTATCGGGGTCAATATTATTATCGAATTTTTTTGAATACCAACGTGCCGGAAAATACCTAAAAGTAGCATCGGCCGTTAAAAATAAATGCTGGCTAAAATATTTCATCAACCCAACTCCGGCATAAACTCCGGCATGGTGCAATGTAAATTTATTAACGTATACAGTGTTGGTTGTATCAGTGTTCAAGGCGGTAAATCTTCGCGAAGCATAATCATGAAATTTTAAATTGGTGGCATAAGCCGGACCAATAAAAACATAAAACAATGGCTTCTTTCTATTGTATTGCGAGTAGTCGGTATAGCATGTTCCCTTTTTACTTTTATCAAATGGGCGGTTTAACATGTAATGAAATGTAAGTGGAATTTCTAAAAACGGAAAATTACTTTTTGTTTTTACAAAAGGAACTATTGCATGACCGGGCAACGAATCGAATGCAGAAACAAAAGCGCGCGCACGAATTGCTTTGTTCGAATAATAAATTCCTAAGCGTGCAAACCAGCGCTTGCTTAAATCATATTGAAAGTGCAATCCGGCAGTGTACGAAAACCCTGCATATTCATTTGCTTTTAGCAAATTGCTCAATAGCACATTTTGGTCTTTATTGTCCGATGGGCCAAGGCCATCATAACTCTCTTTGCGTTCGGCTTTAAAAAACCGCCCCTCCCAATCGGGCGAACCCATTATGCCTACCGACCATCTGCTTGGGCGGCCGGTGTTTACTTTATACAACCCATCTTGTGCCTGCGCCCCAGCAAATACTGCAAGCCAAAACAACATTATTAAAAACACGTGCTTCCACATTTTTTTACTACAAAATTTATTTTTTATTCCTGTTCTCATTTTTGAATTTCCGTTTGCAAAAAAGGCGAAACATTTCGCTACTAATTTACTTTGCTTCAATTGTTATGAACGATTGTTACACGGGGAAATTGTGACTGCAAATATGCCTTTCATTAAATTTTTTAAATGCTTAAACCATCTATCAAGTTGGGGAATAAAATTGCATCCGAGAAAATATAACACAAAACATTTTGATTTTAGTTGTGAACAATTGTATTGTAGTCGTATAAAAATTTTATCTTTGGAATAATTAAAAATCATAAACATGAAATACTATGAAAACTTTTTTCAATTCAATTCCATTAATTATTTACATTCAGGTTGAACTCCTATTTGTACTATCACTTTTCAGTGTGAGAATATTAGTTGCAAGCTTTTTTAGAAACATCCTTTGTGCTAAGTTTTTTTCCAATAATTTATATTTCACTTTTACAAAAACAACCAAATCATTTTCTACACTACGCGTAAAGCAAGAGATAACGACAATGCTGAGCCGTTGTGCATTACCTATTTTATACACAACAATTTAGTTTCGAGTTGACAGCTTCAAACTAAAACCATCTCAGCCAAATTTTATTTATCTTTAGTACCAACTTTGCAACATTGCATTGCGTATTTTTATAAAAATATTTTTACTTAAATAAATTTCATTATCATGAGTAAGTATTGGCTAATAACATTGTTGTTAACGTACACTGTATATGTGCATGGTCAAGTTAATTTGGTGCCTAATCCGAGTTTTGAGGATACTCTAAACTGTCCCAATTTACCTACACCGAATATTAGTTCGTGTCTATTTTGGGACACATATGGGGGAACTCCTGATTATTTCAATCCCTGCGCTAACTATGGGCCATTTTTCGGTGTTCCATATAATATTGGCGGGTATCAAATTGCATACAATGGTGAATCTTATTGCGGATTCCTTACTTGGAGTGTAGTTCCTGGAGTTATCCCTAATAGAGAATTTATCGGTGTAAAATTAATCGATTCATTGCAAATAGGGACAAAGTATTTTGTTTCTTGTTATATTTCCAATTCCGATACAATTCCAAATAATTCCTCTACAAATAAGATTTGTTTTCGGTTTTCAAATATAGAATATACATATCTTGTGAATCCACCTGTTGATAATTTTGCGCACATCTGTGAGGATAGTATTGTATATGAGAAAAGTTCTTGGAAAAAAATTGGGAGTACTTTTATTGCCGATTCCAACTATAAATATTTGATTATTGGCAATTTCTATCAAGATAGCTTAACTAAAATAGATTCACTACCTCCTTATTCTCAAGCCCTTGCATACTACTATATTGATGCAGTTTGTGTTACAACCGATTCATCGTATGATGCCGTTTGGACTTCGATAACAAATAACACAGCAAGTGAAGAAATATTTTTTCCAAACCCGGCTAATGAATTTTTAAATTTTGAAAACAATTTAAACAATACTCATTTTGCAATTTATAATATTGTAGGTAAGCAAATCTTATGTAGTGAATTAGTAAAAGGCTTTAATCAAATAAATACAGGCTCAATTGCTGCGGGTTTTTATATTTTGATTACAGATAAAGCCAAAACTTTTCGATTTATCGTGCAGCATTAACTTTAATAAATTTAATAAAAATGAAAAGATATTTAGTTTTACAATTGCTAATTGCAATTAATTTAATGTGTGTTTATGATACTTCAAAAGCACAATCTGATATATCGGGGGTGGTTACTGGACATATTGGTGCTGGAAATACTACGTATTATGTTGGCTGGGATGCTGCTACCACTTTTGATTTAAATATTAAACATTTGGCAGCCAATAGAAATATAAATTTTTATACAGTGAATAACCCGCGCATGCGTATACTACCAGGCGGCCTCACCGGCAATGGTGCTACTACCGATGGTTTTATTGGGATTGGTGATTTCAATTTTTTTGCTCCAAGTAATTTACTCCATCAGCATTTAAATTATAATCGGAGTAATTATCATCAGTTTACAAATTCATTTACAGGTAATTTAGCATCCGATGGTTTGCTGATGGGATTAACTTTTAACCCAGTCAATTTACCACAGCAACCTGTGATAAGTTCATCAGCGGACATAGTAATGCAAGAATCGGGACCCATACGATTTTGGACTGGCAATCTTACAAACAATACTGTACCCGAAAGATTGATAGTAACTACCGGCCATTTTCGTAATCAAATAAATAATGCTATCGGCTTTAATGTTGCTCGCGTTGGCATTCATTATGGTGGTAGTATGGGGGCTTTGTATGAGCCTTTAAGTTCCTTACACATAAGCAGTGTGTCAATTTACAATGCTATTGGTGGTACAGGCTATCGCAATTGGATGAACTTAGGCACTTTGGTAAATAATGGATGCCACATGTTTACAGGCATGAAAATGGAAGGATTAAACCGTGCTGATGCAATTGTAAATTGGGGCGATGATTTAACAGGAAATGGCAGCCCCGATTTTATGCGTTTTGTTTTTACCGAATTCGTCAATGATTCAACACTCCACTTCGCAAATCCTACAAGTAACTCTACCAGTTTTAATGGTGAAGAGGTAATGCGCTACGCAGGCAATGGCAATGTTGGTGTGGGCAATTATTATTTTTATGGTATAAATACTTTTCCAAATAACCGTTTCGAAATATTAGATGCAAACCCAAATTCATTAACAAATGCAAATTCAGATATTCCGCAACTACGTCTTACTTATACATATGATGCTAATCCAGCATTGGGTGTACATACGGATTTTCAAAATACCTCAACAGGTGATTTGCAAATAAATACTACCAATGGAACTTATCAACGGGTTGGAATTAATAATGCAACAAATACCCTTACGCAAACATTAGATGTAAATGGAAATTTGCGTTTGCGCACATTGCCCACTGCTACTTTCGATGCCACTAATAATGCAGCTATTAACAAAGTATTAGTTACTAACAATTTTGGAGAGATTTATTGGCGCACTGACATTGGAGTTGGGGGAGGAGGCAATTTAAATATGTGCCCCCTCACTGCGCCTGATTTAAATTATGTTGTAAAAATTACAGGTACCAATTCACCATATCAAATTTGTAAAACTGCAATTTATGAAAACGCTGCATTAAATGTAGGAATTGGTACCACAGCCATAAGTGCAAAATTGCATGTGAAGCATTCGAGTGCATCAAGCTTTAATGGTTTTATATCGGAAATAGATGGCCTTTCTACAGGTACAGAAATGTATGCAGGAAATTTTGTTGCACAAAATGGAACAGGTCGCACAATAGGCGTAAAAACGAATGCGTTTGGTAATGCCAGCAATACAGGCAACTATGGTATACTTTCGGAGGCAACAGGATATGTAGGAAAGAACGCATTAGGTGGCCACTTTTATGTTGTTTCTAATGGGGTAGCAGCTCAATTATGGGGTGTTTCGGCCAATGTAAATGGCAAAGCTGATGTTATGCAAGGCGTTAGTTCTGGTGTTGCAGGTACAGCCACCTATCAAAGTTTTGCTGGCCGTTTTGAAAATACAGCTACAGTTACCGATGCAATCATTGGAAAGACATTTGGTGGCTCATTTGTTGTTACCGGGCAATCGGCTTTTGCGTATGGCGTTTATGCCCTTGCCAATGGAAGTGCTACCAGGGAACAATGTGGAGGCTATTTTGAAGCAGCTGGTAATGCATTATCAACACCTGTTCGATTCGGTGTAAAAACACAAATTATCGGCACCCCATCCAATGACCAATATGCCTTATGGGCCAAATCTGCTTCATCAAACTGCAACACAACATGTACTCAAGCAGCGGGTTATTTTACTGGAGATGTTTTTACCACAAGCTCAATGTACTTTACTTCAGATAGTATTCTCAAAAAAAACATTACCCCGATCTCCGCAGCTTTAAATATTTTGCAACAATTAAAACCTAAATCCTATGAATATGAGAATGCTAAATACCCGCAAATGAATTTACCTGTTGGTTTACATTCTGGTCTTGTTGCGCAAGATATTGAAAAAGTATTGCCGGGTTTGGTCATGCATGTCAACCACCCAGCGGAATATGATTCCACAGGAAAAGTCATAAATCAGATGGTAAGTTATAAAGGAATAAATTATATCGAACTTATCCCATGGCTTATATCTGGCATCCAAGAACAACAAACCCAAATCACCAATCTTCAAAATCAAATAAACTTATGCTGTCCAAATAATTCAAAAGGAACAAACAGCAGCCACACCATCACCACAAAACTATCAGACATAGAAACCATCATCCTCGACCAAAACGAGCCAAACCCATTTGCCGAGGAAACCAACATCAGTTATTTTATTCCAGAAAGTGCCGGCAAAGCGGAGATTATGTTTTACACAAACGATGGCCGCCTGATAAATAAAGTAGAAATAAAAGAAAAAGGGCAAGGCACTTTGCACATCTATGCTTCAGACTTAAGTAGTGGCATTTATACGTATACACTTATGGTTAATGGCAAAGTGGTGGAGACTAAAAGAATGATGAAATCTAAATAAGTTCTTAGTTGCGTTTTCGATGCGCCATGTTCTTAGTTCTTAGTTACATTTGCGGAGAGGATTGTTCTTAGTTTTTATGGTGAGCGAAGTAGAAGCAACGTTTGCAGTGATTTAGTTTTCACAACAAATTTTTATAAAGTAGAAATAAGTTTCTTCCTGAATGACTTTAGCCCCACAAGTCATTCAGGTGGAAACCTCTTGTTATTGAGGTGATTTTGTTATTTGACCCTTTTTTTTAAATATGCATACTAATCGTTATTGAGGATTCGAATCACAAAACAATTTGAATACATGGCAATCTATAAATACAATAGTTTTTCGAGTACCAAAATCATTTTCTAAAAAAGATTTTCGTTTGCACCAAACTTATAAATATTAAAACCTTCCTCATCGATATGCGATGCAAGTTGCTTAGTAAGATTCTCGATAGAAATATTTTTCATGCGTTGCTGTTGAATAATGTGAAATAATCTGCGAGCGGCAAGGTGTAGCTTTTTTTCTTTGCTCGATTGTGTTGCAAGTGATTTAATATTATCAAGTAATTCTATTACACCTTCGTTTTTCGATGCAATGGTTTTTTGTACAGGAATGATTTTATCTTTTCCATTTTCGTGCAACATGGTTACAATGTTTTTGTACATAATATCGGCCCCATCGCGGTCGCTTTTATTTATTACAAACATATCGGCAATTTCTACAATTCCCGATTTTAGGAGTTGCACATCATCGCCACCTTCGGGCACCATTACAAGAATAGTAACATCGGCAAGCGAGGCAATTTCAACTTCCGATTGCCCCACACCTACCGTTTCAATAATAATATAGTCGAACTGTGCAGCACGCAACACATCGGCTACTTCAAACGTTTTTGCCGAGAGGCCACCAAGGTTACCACGTGTTGCCAATGAGCGGATATAAACATTTTTGTTATCGTAATGTTGATTCATGCGTACACGGTCGCCAAGCAATGCCCCAGTATTGAAAGGCGATGTAGGGTCAACGGCAATCACGGCCACACGGCTATCGATGGCAAGCGATGTAAGCATAGCGTTGATAAGCGTGCTTTTACCGGCACCGGGCGAACCTGTAATACCAATAGTTTTTACCCTATTCGAAAATTTTAGTTGTTGTAATATTTGCTCGTAACCCTCGGCATTATTTTCTACCCACGAAATAATACGTGCCAATGCACGGTTGTCTCCCGCCAGCATTTGTGTTATCCATATATTAAAATCGTTATTCACCCGCCAATTTGTTTTGAACACTGTAAATTGCAAAACTTGTAAATAGACACCATCATTGCAAGCGGTATTAATTAAATATTTTGCAAGTATTGCACAATGATTGTTACTGGTTATTCATTACTCGCTAATTTTGTAAATGATACCAACGAATTACGAATTAAATACGCATACACGAATTTCGCAATTCGTACATTCGAACCAATTCGTAATTCGTTGATGCCAAAAATAAAGGCCACATTTCAATCATAATATCGAAAATAAAAAATGCCGGCACCAAACGAATACATACATCAATTATTAAAATCGTTACCCGATAGTCCGGGCGTGTATCAGTATTTCAATACCGATAAAGCTTTGATATACGTAGGCAAGGCCAAGAGTTTAAAAAAACGTGTGAGTAGTTATTTTAATAAGGAGGTACACGAAAATGCAAAAACCGCAGTAATGGTGCGGCACATTGTAGACATAAAATATATACTTACCGAAACAGAATTTGATGCGCTGTTGCTCGAAAATAATTTAATAAAAAAGCATCAGCCGCGATACAATGTTTTACTTAAAGATGATAAAACCTATCCGTGGATAGTGCTGCGCAAAGAAAATTTCCCTCGAGTGTATTACACCCGCAACAAGGTGATAGATGGCAGTACCTACTTTGGGCCCTATGCTTCGGTAAAAATGATAAACACTTTGCTCGATTTAATACATCAACTTTATAAATTACGTACATGCACTTTGAATCTAAGTTTAGAAAATATTGCCAAACAAAAATTTAAAGTATGTCTCGAATATCAAATTGGAAATTGCAAAGGCCCATGCGAAGCACATCAAAGCGAAACGGAGTACAATGAAAATATTGAGCAAATAAAACATATACTGAAAGGAAACATTCAAACGGTAATACAACATTTGACCGGAATGATGAATGCATTTGCACATGAATATAAATACGAAGAAGCCAATATTGTAAAAAATAAAATCGAGCTGCTCGAAGGGTTCAAAAGCAAATCGGTGGTAGTAAGCCCTTCCATACATAATGTGGATGTGATAACCATTGTATCGGAGCAATCATCGGCATTTGCCAACTATATGAAAATTATTAATGGCAGTATTATACAATCGCAAACTTTAGAAATAAAAAGAAGCTTGACGAAACCAACGAAGAGTTGATAGCACTTGCCATTACCGAAATGCGTACACGGCATCAAAGCAATGCCAAAGAAATACTGGTAAATGTAATGCCCGATGTGGAAGTGGAAAGTGTAACTATTACAGCACCAAAAATTGGCGATAAGCGACACCTTGTTTTGCTGAGTGAAAAAAATGCGCGATACTTTATGCGTGATAAACTGGAGCAATACGATAAGCTAAACCCCGACCATAAAGTAGAAAGGCTGCTCACAAAAATGAAAGACGATTTGCGGCTGCCAGTGTTGCCACATCATATCGAGTGTTTCGATAATTCGAATTTTCAAGGTACCAATGCTGTGGGTGCAATGAGTGTATTTAAAGATGGCCGTGCATCGAAAAAAGATTACCGCCATTTTAATATCGAAACGGTTGAAGGGCCCGATGATTTTGCTTCGATGCGCGAAGTTATTTTTCGCAGATACTCGCGCCTGCTCGAAGAGCAACAACCTCTCCCTCAGCTTATAATTATTGATGGTGGCAAAGGGCAATTGAGTGCAGCACTTAGTAGTTTAGAAAAATTAAATCTCCGTGGTAAAATTGGTATTATTGGCATCGCAAAAAAACTGGAAGAGATTTTTTATCCCGATGATCCGTTGCCATTATACTTAGATAAAAAAAGTGATACTTTGCGCATCATTCAGCAATTGCGCGATGAAGTGCATAGGTTTGGAATTACACATCACCGCAACAAACGCAGCAAGGCATTTATAAAAAGTGAACTGGAAAATATTAAAGGTATAGGAAAAAATACTGCTGCAGCATTGATACAAGAATACAAATCGGTAAAGAAAATTAAAGAAGCTACGCTCGAACAACTTACCGCATCGTTGGGCCCGGCAAAAGCAAAAATACTGGCAAACTATTTTAATCAAACACAAAAATAATTTATATACAAAATGTTGAACAAACTAAAATTTCGCAAGGCGGAGAAAAAAACCAAAGCGCTTCTCACTGTAATATTATTGTTCGTTGGGATGCAAATTTCCCAGGCGCAGTACACCGATTCCACAAAAACATATGTTGCACAAAAATTTCTCGGCAACCTCAGCAGTGGCGATTTTGGTGGTGCCGTGCGCTCATTCAGTTGGGACCTTGCCGGCACGCTCAATCAGTATTGGTTAAAGGTAATATGGGAAAGTGTGCAAAAACAAAACGGAAAATATATGGGATGTTACAATACGTATACAGACAGGGTTACAGATGAGGTTTTGATTTATCAGGAATGCCGCTTCGAACAAATTGATAAGCAACTGAAACTTGTTTTTGATAAAGAGAACAAAATAAAATCGATACACTTTGTGCCGGCACGGCCAACGGTGATGTACGAAATACCAACCTATGTCGACTTATCGTTTATGGTTGAAACCGATGTTACCATTCGCAGTGGAAAATATAATTTGCAGGCAACATTTAGTTATCCTATGAATGGCACGCACTTTCCTACAATTGTAATGGTGGCAGGCGAAGGCCCGTGCGATATGGATGTAAGCAAGGGGCCAAACAAATTTTTCAAAGACCTTGCATGTGGCTTTGCCATGAATGGTATTGCCTCGTTGCGTTTCAATAAACGCACGTATCAATATCCCGAAGTGAACGATGCACCCCTCACAGGTTTTACTCCAAACGAAGAAATTATAGAAGATGCTATTGCTGCCGTACGTTCAGCAAAATCTATTTTGGCAGTAGATACCACACGTGTTTTTTTATTGGGACATGGGTTGGGCGCACATCTACTTCCGCTTATTGCACAGACTACAAAACCCAAAGGCATGATGCTGATAGGTGCGCCCGGCCTGCCTTACGAAGACGTGGTATATAACACACAAACCTATATCAACAACATTGCCGGCACATCTAATCTCGAAATACAAGACCTTGTATCTTTGAAAGAACGTGTTGACAGCGTAAAGTTACTTAACGATAGTTCGGACTTTGCACCATACGAATTGCCACTCGAAATGCCTGTGAGCTATTGGATGTTTCTTAAAAATTACAATGCCGTGAAAACTGCTGCAGCACTATACCTGCCAATGTTTTTTATTTATGGCGGGCGCGATTTTCAAACTACAACTGCCGATATGGAAGTGTGGAAAAAAGCCATGGCAAATAAAAATAACGTGCAATTTAAATTTTACGAAAACCTCAATTACTATCTCCACTTTGGCGATAAGCCAAGCACACCCGATGAGTACATACAGAAAAAGCAAGCCAGCAAAGTTGCCATTGATGAGATGAGTAAGTTTGTGATGGGGAAGTAGTTTTCTGTCTTTTATTATCATCTGAATTTACACTATCAGGAGATTGATGTATTGTTTGCAAAAAAATACGTGACTAATTCTTGCTTCTCCACTTTAAAGATTTTCCACTGCAACACGCGCAGTGTTTTTAAAAACATGCTCGTAATTTATCCCAATACAATTTTTTATTCCTATCGAACACAAGTATCCATAATAAACCTTGCACATTCCAATTTCATTGCTAATCTTTGGCAATAATGTTATTATGTTTTATATTAAATACGCTTTACCCAAAACATAAATGCTGCAAATTGGCCCGCAGGCCTTTATTTAATTAAATTAAAAACAGAAAAAGAAAAAATAGCATGCAAGGTTGCAAAATATTAGTGGGTTTGATGTTGCCAGTGTTGCTTGTAGGGCAGACGCCAACGGTAGGTCAATATAAAAACATGCGCGCTAAAAAGCCATTGTCTTTTTTGAATTTTAATTCTTCAATTGGTGTGCCCCAATGTGCAAATTTTAGTTATGTATGTCGCAATGTGCATTTACCCTCCATCACCCAAACCCCCGATGTGCCGCTGTGTGCCGACCAGTATAACACAGCAACGCTTACAGCAAATACAACATGCCCACCACTTAGTTATGCCTGGAATACCGGTGCTGCAACATCAGCCATAAATGTAAACTTAGCCGGTACGTATACTGTTACAGTTACCTACCAATGTGGATACACAGCGTCCGCCACACAACAAGTGTATAATTGTTGCAATGGCACTTTCAGGATTGATGGGCCATATGAAAAGCTAAGCGATCTTGTTTTAAATAACAATATTGGCTTTTTAACTACAGTTGGCAGCAATGCATACATGACAAATGTATTTGATTGTTCGAACCCCGCTGACCCTCATCAAACACTGGCAATTAATGGACGATTAATTGTAGACATGAATCTTGAACTGCAGGGCATGGAAATACTCATGGGACCCAACTCGGAAATTGTAGTTAAAAATGGATTCTTGTTAAAAAACAATGGCCCTTCTCAGCCACAAATTTGCAACTACTTGCATGGCTGTGATGAATACATGTGGCAAGGAATAATATTAGAAGGTTCAACTGCCAACAACGATGCGTTGCAATTTAAAATTATGCCAGTTTACATAGAAGATGCCAAGCAAGCAATCCGTGCCGATAACAATGCTAAGTTTACAGTTAACAATGTCCTATTTAATAAAAACAATGTGAGTGTGCATATAACCCCAAATGGCAACTTGGCAAACAACAGCACCATTACCAATTGCAAAATACAATGCAACACTTGGAGTTCTTATACACCCCAAACATGCTTACAGCCTTACCTTGGTAAGCGCAGCTATGCCGGTGTAAAAGCAAACAATATTTTGAGCATGACCATAGGCGATGAATTTAATTTGAACAATAAAAATTATTTTCGCAATCAAGATACCGGCATTGTGGTAATAAATAGTGCTGCCGATATTTACAACAACACTTTTATTGATGCTACATTAAACGACCCCTTGGACCAGGGCCTGGAGAATGGAATTGGTGTGAGCGCTGTTGGAAGTAAAATAAAAACTTCAACTATTAATATTGGTAAAAATGGAATAGGTGCAAACTCCTTTTCTAATTTATGGTGTGGTGTGCGTTCAAAATTATTTACCGAACAAAACATAAAGTACAATAATTTTATGGGCATTGGCTATGGCATATTTATATCGAGCCATAGAAACATGAAAATAGAGATAAATAATAATACGATGCAAAATTTTTATGCCGGCATTTTTGGTGGCGATATGGTAACGGCAGATTACTGTAAAGTACACAGTAATAATTTGTATCAAAATTTTGCATCGGGCTTTGTGGGTATAAGACTTGGTTCTTCGCTCGATAGATTTTTGGATTGTGAAATTTACGACAATACCATAGCATCGTGCCGATATGGAATAAATGTTTTGAATACTGCACGTGCACGCATAAACAACAACACAATAAATATTACTGTGACACCAAATACAAATATGGCCGAGCATGTGGGCATACGCGGGCAAAACATCACCACGGCCGATGCTGTTTCCAATACCATAAATTGGCTTACACATCCTACTTCAACAAATGACATGATTAATTACGCTACGAAAGTGAAAGGCTTACAATTTAATACATGCGCAAATGGTAGTATATCTTTCAATCATACACATTGGTGTGGTGCCGGGTTCGAGGCCATTTTCAATTGCCCTCAATTAGAATTTACCTGCAACGATAATAACGATTGTTTCAATGGTTTTTATCTCACCGGTGCAACATTACCAAATATGATTAAGCTCAACGGTAACGATGCGGCTAATGCAAATACATGGAATAATAATATTAGCCAATTTAATATTGATTGGCCAATGTTCAATCCACCTAACATTATTGATTGGTATTATGTCCAGGCAATTACGAATAGTGAACCTTTTCCAAGAGATCCGTTGATTGTTAAACCAAAGATAATTTCAAATGGAGTTGATTGCTCCAATATTCCCGATGGCGGTTTGGCAAATACAGTTGAACGAATAATCAATGACAGCATCAATTACGAAAGCTTTACCGAAGAAAATAGATTTGCCGAAGATGAGTTTGCTTATGATAGATTGCAAAAAGACAGCGCACTTGCCGCTACTATTGATAGTGTATTAGCACATCAATTTCGCTATGCAATGGATAGCAACACCATAGGTCAATTTTATCAAGTGCAACAGGCAATAGCCAACGAAGATTATGCATCAGCTTATAACCTCAATGCACAAGTAAGCGACTCACGCATGGTGGCAGTTAATAAGCAAATAGTAAACGAAATATACTTGCGCACCATTGCATTAGACAAACCATTGGAAGCCGAAGATAAAATAACCTTGATGGACATTGCCACATTGTTGAGTTTGGCCGGTGGCGAGGGTACATTTTGGGCACGCGAAATATTGGGTGTAGATTTTGAAGATTTACTCAGCAGCTATTTGCGCACCACACAAACTACTGTGTACAACGACAACCTGAATGCACAAGTAAAACTAATGCCCAACCCAACCAATGGCAAGGTAATATTAAATGCCAGCCTACCCATAAACTCTGTTACGCTATACAATAGCATGCAACAAGAAGTAACAACACCACAATTATTAATGGACGATAAAAACATGGAGCTCGACTTATCGGCTATGGATAATGGTGTGTTTTATTTAAAAGTGGTATTTGCCACGCAGGTGAAATATTATACCGTTGTGGTTACACACTAATCAATATTTGTAAAGCAAGTCAAGTTAATAATTACTTGACTTGCTTTTATAAAATCAAATTATGAAAATATATTTTGTTTTTTATTTTATTGTTGAATGTAAATGCCTACAGCCAAGGCCGCAATGCTAATTGGGTATTTGGTGATAGTGCAGGTATTCATTTCGATGGTATGAATGTACCAACTACTTTTCATTCAACTTGTGTAAGCGATGGTGAATCTGCAACCATTAGTGATACGTTGGGTAATCTGCTTTTTTTTGTACATGGTATTTCACTATATTCTCAACCAAATACAAAAATTATTGATAATAATTTTATCATGATGCAAAATGGTGACTCAATAATTGGAGACAATACCTATAATTCAGACATTATAATACCCGTGCCGTTAAATGATTCTTTATATTATCATATATCTTGCGTTTCAACAAGCAGTGCTGTCCATTATACTGTAATAAGAAAGAATAATTTTCAAACTAACGGAGTAGTAATTTCAAAAAACAATTTATTGTTAAGTAGAACCCTTTCTGATTGTTTAAATGCAGTAAGACATGGGAATGGCCGCGATTGGTGGATAATCACTCGACTTGGAGCAATTATACCTAATGATACTTTTTTTGTTTGGCTATTGGAACCGAATGGAATATCTGGGCCTTACAAACAACACGCAGGGATTAGCAAACCTGATGGCATACAAAGAAGCACCTTTAATAACGATGGCTCCCAATTTACAGAAGTATCATACTCCGGCAAAATAGAAGAGTTTAATTTTGACAGATGCACAGGAACAATAACGTCTAACAGGATTATCAGAAATCCATTTTTTGGGAGTTACCTTACTTTTTGGCATGTTACATACTCAAGCAAAGGCAAGTATTTATATGTATCGCATTATAATATCAACACAGATAGTTCATTTATTTTTCAATTAGACATGGACTTACAAGACCCTTGGCTCAATCGTGATACAATTTGGGCTATAACCCCTTGGCAAGGACCTTTTTTAAAATTAGGTCCAGATAAGAGAATATATGTGGCTCATGCCGATATTAAATATTCATTTCCATATTATCCATATCCTTCTAATTATTTTACAAACAAAATAACACACTTAGGCGTAATCAACCAACCCGATAGCCCTGCAGTGAGTTGCGATTTTCAGCCTTATAGTTTTTACCTTGGCCCCAATGCCCGCACCTACACAGGCACAAGCAACCTGCCCGATTATAATTTGGGCCCACTTGTGGGGAGCGGGTGTGATACGCTAAGCCTCCCCAACCCCTCCCAAGGAGGGGCTTTAGGAACAATGAGCGCATACTATCACCATGATTGGCAAACCATATTTGTAAATGCCCAAAACCTAAAAGGTCAAAATGTAACCATAAGTGTATACGATGGATTGGGAAGTTTGAAGTTGAAAGTTGAAAGTTTGAAGGCGGTGGGTGGATATTTTACCCAAAACATAAATGCTACAAATTGGCCCGCAGGACTTTATTTAATAGAACTAAAAACCGAAAATGAAAAAATAGCTTGCAAGGTTGTAAAATATTAGTGGGGCTTTTTTATTTTTTCTGCAAACAATTTCAAATCTATTTGTTTAGTATTTCATCGCTTAAGGCATTTTACTGGCTGTGTGTTTTTGGCACTTTTCCTTTTCAAAACATTGCAATTTTTTTTGTAGTATTTAACAAGGGATATTTTTTAGCTTTATATTTACAAAAATAATTGCAGTATGAAAAACGTATTTCTCATAGTTGTTACATTTTATGTTTAGTTGGGTTAGTGCCCAAAACCTGGTGCTCAACCCCAGCTTCGAAACCTTTGCTCCTTGCCCTGTTGGGCCTGGTGAATTTATCAATGCACAAAATTGGGACGATGCCAACTCGGGTGCCGACTCTACCTCATCGCCCGATTTGTATGCCGCCTGTTCGTGGCAAATAGGTGGTGTAAACAGTCCTGCGGCATTGCTTGGTTATCAGCCATCGCGTACAGGATTTGCACATGCCGGCATTATAAATTACGAAGCCGTTTCGTTGTTTGGTTGTGTGCAACTTTTTAGCGATAACTACCGTGAGTATATACGAGGTGAATTGTCATCGCCACTGCAGGCGGGCACGCAATACGATGTATCGTTTTATGTGAACCTTGCCAACAATGCAAAGTTTGCGGTGAGTAACATGGGGGTGTATTTTAGCACAACTGCAGTGTCACAAAATTTCGGCACTCAACCCGGACCTATGCAACAGACGCCACAATTAACTTACACTGGAGTTTTACTTGATGATACTGCGCAATGGAAATTGCTTACCTGGAATTATACCGCAACAGGTGGCGAAAAATATTTTGTGATAGGAAATTTTGATAACGACAATGGCACCAATGACCAATGTGTAAATGCAAATAGTTTTTTCCCTTATGCCTATTATTTTATTGATGATGTAAGTGTAGTTGCACTAACCTCCGCTGCCCCAATTGTAAATTTTGCTGCCAGCGATTCTGTTTTTTGCGAAAAACAAAGTATAGATTTTACCGACCTCAGCACCAATAATCCTACAATGTGGCAATGGACTTTTGCCGGTGCAAACCCTGCTACATCCACAATGCAAAATCCGGCCGGGATATATTATCCTACATATGGTACGTTTGCTGTTTCACTTGTAGCATGTAATGCAGCCGGTTGCGATTCGCTATTTTACAACACCTTCATTACCGAATTGCAAAGCCCGCCAACGCCAACAGTAACTGTAAACGGTAGTTTATTATGTGCTTCGGCAGCAGCAAATTATGCTTGGTACGAAACTTCAAATCTTAGTTTGATATTATCGACCTTGCAATGTTATCAACCTACAATGCCGGGAAATTATTTTGTAATAGTTAGCGATAGTAATGAATGCAGCACTCCATCGGCAAGTGTGGCTATTACTTCGGTGCAAAATAATTTCAGTACAGATTGTATTGCAATAAATAAATTAGGCATCAATATTTTTGAAATAAAAAACAACTGCTCTCATCAAAATATAAGTTGCACCATTATGGATGTTACCGGAAAAATAATTGACGTATTTGAAACGAACGGTAAACACGTTTTCGATTTACAAAACGTTTCGACAGGAATTTATTTTTTGAAATATAATGCAAAAGAAATGTCTGGTGTAGTGAAGATGGCCGTGTATTAATTCAGCCGAAATTTTTTGCATTTGCGTTACAGCTTTTATTTGCCTCACATAATTGCTTCTTCATACGTATATGTTTTTATAACCAATTAAAACACATTCTATGAAATCAAAATTACTCATCATCATTTTTTTGTTTGTTTTTCTAAAAGGTCAATCGCAAGTATTGACTTATAAGAACACACCTGCAAATCCCGTTGATACTGCATGCATAAACAATAACAATGTAAATGTGCTGTGGCTGCCACAATGGGAAGTATACCAAACCTACAATGATATGTGGGATGGCCCGCGCGATACAACGCTTTGTACCGATGCATTTGATAGCACAGGATTTGCGGGAGGGCTTATCGATTTTAATGCTGTAGACAATTCTCGCATTGTTTTTTTTCGATTGAAAACCGAAAGCATGGCACCCATTATTCTCGACTCCAACAATATTTTCAAATTTGAATTATTCTCATACTCATCGGCAAATTTATTGCTCGATACTGTGAATCAATGCAATGGAGGAAATTGCACCGGCATACTTACCGGCATAGAAATTCCAGATAGCGCAGGCTTAGGAAATAGTATGCGTTGGACAGATACAAAAATTCAATATCAGCCACTTACCTGTGTATACAATATGTACTGCATACCTACCGAATATTTCTATAACAACAATGTGCTTAAAGAATTTATTGTAAAAGTAAAAGGGGCAGGTAATAATTTGAATCAGGTTTTTAAAATTCTTGATTTAGCTGTTTATCAAAATATGGATAAGCCGAACCAATTATACGATTCGACCGATTTTATTCCCTATAATGTTGGGCCACTTAATTACACGCTAGTGAACTTTAGTACTTACATTCAAGATTTTTTGGTGTTGCATGATAGCACTACCTACCCAAATGCAAATCAAATTTCATACATCGATGTTTATCCTATTCCAAACACTTCAAATCAATCGATTATTAATATTGATGTATTAGGTAGTTTATACTTTCAGCCATTTGCAGAATTGCGTGGTGGCTTGATTGCCGGGGGAACACAACGCCACAATATTAACTTGCAACTGAGTGGCGGCAATATTTGCCTCACAGGTTTTGTAGAGGTGATGTTTACAGGGGGGAATAAATTTACATATAATAAAGGCGAAATTAATTTTTTGGCACACAATGCTTGCATGGCTTTTGGCGATGGTGGGGAATTAAACGTGGCGGAAAATTCTATTTTTGACTATGGCAAACAAGGAATAGGAATGATGGCCTTACGTACCGGAGCAAAAATAAATATTGCTTCAAATAGTTCTTTGGTAATACACAATCACATCAATATGTACGAGTATAGCTACGATGCCACACCACAAAATATTTACATGACCTTAAATAAAGGCAGTAAACTTATTTTTGCGCCTGGCTCGCAACTCACCAATTGGTTTAGCAAAGACAGTACAATGCAACTTGTAGTAACCCTGAATGGCGGTGAGCTTGACGACAGCGGCTTAAGCAATGCAGATAAAAAATTAATTAAGCGAGTGTATCCACCAACTGTAAACAATACAAATGAGCAACTACTTATTTTCAACAGCGGTAATGATGGCAAATTAACATTCAAATATAAAGCAACAAATGCCGGTGGTATAACCTACACTGTATACGCTGGCAATGGTTCCATTATTTATCAATCGTATGTAACAACTAGTCAAGGCGAAAATATTATTGTTTGCGATTTTGTAAATAAGAGCCATAGTACATATGTGCTCGATGTAAACGATGGTGTATCAAAAGTATCACAACAATTTTTTTATTAAAAATTCTTAAAAATTCTGTAATGAAAAAATCTATGTTCTTGCTCATAATCATTTGTGCGCTTACAACCAAAAGGACAAAGGCGCAGCAATATCAGCCAATGCCCTCTGCCGATGCTGTATGGTGTGGCGACAGGGGTTTTATTTATTCAGCCTTACAAGGATATGAATATCATACATACACTTACCAGCAATTTATTATTGGCGATACAATTGTAAATAATGTGCCGTACCACAAGCTATATGAGAGTGGGTTGTTTAACTGGTTCACCATACCAATTGGGCCGGGTGGTAGTAGCGGGTCGTCATACTATTACAAACAATATAAAGGATGCTTTCGCGAGCTCAACAAAAAAATTTGGTTTATGGAATCAAACATATCAGCCGAGGTGTTGCTTTACGATTTTAATTTAAATGTTGGCGATGCATTGCCCTTTACACATGTGAACAGTCCTGCGATGCTAAAAATCACAAGCATCGATTCGGTTTTGGTGGGTGCAGTGTTTCACAAAAAATACAATATAAGCACCATCGATACTTTACAATGGCCAACGAATTTCGAATATGCTTCTATTATAGAAGGGGTGAGTAGCACACATGGCTTGACCTGGACTTTGGAACCTTATTTCGAAAATCACGGTGCGCTTTTTTCGTTCAAGTTGAATGGCATGGTGTTGTATCCTGATACCGTAACAAGTTGCGAAATTACCGGGATAGAGAATTTCGAAAATACGAATAAAGGGGTTTATATTTTTCCTAATCCGGCATCGAAGCACATTACTGTTAAACTAAATAATGCCCGGGATTTAAATTCTAAAATATTAATTTACGATCTGCTTGGCAATACTGTATTTGAAAAACAGGCAACCATGCAGGTTGAAAGTATAGATGTAAGCACACTTGTAAAAGGAATATATTTAGTTCGATTTGGAAACGAAACAGAAAAACTTGTAATAAATTGATGTTGAGGGTTTAATTTTCATCTCACACCATGCATCAGCACTAGGCACTTTGTAAAAAACAAATCAATATTGTTTGGCTTTGTTAAATGTAAAAGATTTGCCGAAAATAAATTGCAAGTTACAAGCACAAACATTGCCGCTTAACGTTAAATATTTTATTGGATTTTTTTTTGCAGTACAGAGTATTTATTTGCCAAGTGCCTTGCACTTGGCAAACGGAGAGGCCACCGCCTCCCGCAATAAAAATTAATTTCTCGAAAACTGACGTGAAAATAAAGCCCAAAAAAAAACTCCGATATACATCGGAGTTTTTTTCAAATATTATTGTTCGATTATTCTTTTACCACTTTCACTTTTAAGTTTTCGGTGCCGGTAAATACATCAACAAAGTAAACTCCTTGTTGTAAATTTTCGATGTTGATAGATGATACATTGCTTCCTTCAACTACGTTTACAGGAACAGTCATTACAATTTTGCCAAGCAAATCGGTAACGGTGATAGAGCCTTGTGTAGCCATTTCACCGGCATACATAAATGCGATATCGCTGGTTGCAGGATTTGGAAATGCATTGATGTCGGAAGCCGATGATAATTTATTTGTACCATCATTAGCCTGCATCATTTTTACAAAATTTGTACTGCTAACATTTACACGTAATTTATAGCATGATGTAGCACTGAATGCACCGCCATAACCATATACTCTTACTTTATATGTTGCTGCCGAAGTAGCATTGTAAACTATGTTTTCATCGGATGTACCGCCAAGTTGCGAAGTTGCTAAAGTAGAATTACCGTTTGATAATAACTTTACATCATAATCGAAAGGCAATTGCGATAGCGTAACTTTTATTTTTGTATTTGGCGATACAGTTGTGAATTTGAAAAAGTCTACATCGGTTGGTGTGCCTATCAACGCATAAATATCTGTATTGGTTGCAATCACTTTTGCTGTAGAACTTGTGTTATTACTTTCGTAGATATCGCCTGTGCATGAGCCACCTGCCGATGTAGTAGTGAATGTGCCCGATGCGCTGAAAGTACCCGTTGCGCCACTGCAAACTGCCTGTACCTGAAACTCATAATTAGTGCCGGCTACTAAACCTGTTATACCCTTACTTGTTGTTGTTGAAGTGGTGCTTGTCCAAGCGCCTGCACCAACCGCACGGTACTGTACATTATAAGAAAGTGCACCACTCACTGCGCCCCAGTTAAGTGTTGCAGTTGTTTGTGTTATCGAAGTTGCCAATAAACCTGCCGCAGTGCCGCAACCGCCTGATGTGGGAGGCGTGCATCCCAATGAAGTTTTTAGTGCAACACGGCTACCATTCATTGTGGCGTCTATGCGCACACTTTGTCCGGCAGTAAGCATATTCATACATGCATCGTCAGTATAATCCATGTAGTTCATAAACATATCGCCATTAGGACCATTGCTGCACGATACTGTTGGAAACACAGGGCAGCCATAATTTTCATCACCTTGATTTGGAGTGTCACTTACTAAATCGCTACCTGTGCATGCAGTACCATCATCGCCCCATATATGATACAATCCTAAATAGTGGCCTACTTCGTGCGTTAGCGTACGACCTAAGTGATAAGGTGTTGATGTGCCGGGTGCCGATGGTCCGCCAATGCTACCTGTTAAGCAAACTACACCATCGGTAGATGCAGCCCCACCGGGAAACTGCGCATAACCCAACAAACCGCCACTGAGATTACAAACCCATATATTCAGATAAGAGCCTGCAGGCCATGCATCGTTACCACCTTGCGATGAAAATTTTGCCGGATTGCCAGTTGAACTAAACGAAGTTTTTGTTGTGGATTTGCGAACGATTCCTGTTGTAGCATTACCACTTGGATCGCGTTGCGCCAAACAGAATTGTACATTGGTTGCAGAGGCAACACCCGTAAATGCTGATGGTGTGCTTCCGGCATCGGCATTGAGGCGGGCGTAGTCTTTATTCAACACATCGAGTTGCGCAAGAATGCGCGCATCCGAAATGTTTTGTGCTGTAGTATTGTACAACACATGAAATACAACCGGTATAGTTGTAATAGCATTCACTTTGTTGTTTTGGTGCTCAGCCACATATGCTGCCACAGCCGATTCTGCCTGATCCATCCGTTGTTTAAGCGAAGGATCGTTTTGCAATTGTTCGTTCAACACATCCATAGTGCCACATGAGCGATGAGGATGCTGTGCTTGGGCGGCCATGTTTAAAAACAAAGCGACACCAAATCCGAGGAGGAATTTTTTAATCATATTATAAAATTTTAAAATTGTTTGGAGCGTGAATATAAGACAATTGTTCAATCCAAAACATTCTTTTACTTTTTTCTACAATAAATTATTATTGCACGGAAAAAAAACTCCGATTAACATTATTGAAATTTTTTATTCTACAACAACTTTTGCTGTCTGTGTATTTGATGCCGATATTAATTGCAAATAATAAATGCCGGGTTTAAATGATGTTGTATTCACTTGCATAATATTCGCGTTTACAGTTTGTGTAGCAGCGAAATCATTTACCATCCTGCCGCTGGCATCTATAAGATTAATATTATACTGCTCAATGTCTGCTAAAGAAATTGTAAAATAATCACGTGCCGGGTTTGGATATACGTTCACTGTTGGTGTAGTTGTGTTGATAGATACTTTTTCTGTTTGCGAATAAGTAAACGCGCCATTAACATCTGTTTGTTTTAATCGGTAATAAGAAACACCGTTGTAAGGATTCAAATCGTTGAAGGAATAATTTAAAACCTTTGTCGAATTACCCGCAGCTTTTACTTGTCCCGCTTCTTCAAAATCAATTCCATTTTTACTGCGCTCTACGGTAAAGTAGTCGTTGTTGGTTTCGCTGGCTGTTGCCCAATTGCATAATACTGTTTCGTTATTTTTTGCTTCGGCTTCGAATGAGATTAATGATATTGGCAATGGCGAAGAAGCAAGGGCCACTGCCCACGGGCCAAAACCCGTATAGGCAACACCGGGTATAACTACGCTTTGTGTTGTAGGGTTTGATTGTCCCGAAAGTGCAGTTTGCCACGCCTTAGGAGCGGCAATCCAACGTTGTGCCCTCGGGCTTACATTTCCATTTGCAGCATTTTCGGTTGCAGCCCATGTGAATGTAAATGTTGCCGTTGGTGTTCCTGTATTATCAATTTCCCAAAACCTGTCAACAGTGTTAGCACTATTATCAAGGCCAAGGTTATTTCTGATATGCTTTACTGAATCGGGCGTAAAAGGAAGCGGCAAATTATTTGGTGTAGTAGCGTATGTACTTACCGTTACATTGCCTGCATTGCCCGATGTGAGGTTGTAGCTAAATGGAATTTGCACTCCGGCAGCGTTGCCAAATGGAATGGTATGTATTCCGGTGACAGCATTTATGCTCCAAATTATTTTTGATGAATTGTTTGTTTGCTCGCTGGTAATAAACCCGGTAGTAAATGAAATTGCTGTTGAATTTGGATTTAGAATTGAAAGCGATTTTGAGTTGAGAATTAAATTACGCGCACCAATATTGAGAATGCCTGTATTGAAACTACCACCAACTGTTGTGTTAATTAACAGCGATTTTGAACCTGTGCCAAGCAATGTAAGGTTATTAAATGTAGTTGAACTTGTGCCACCAATTGTTTGATTGGCACCATTTAAAATTACTGTACCTATCGAAGTGCCAAAACAGTTGTTTGCTGCATTGTGAATCCAATTTCCGCTTAAATCAATTGTGCCGGCATTAGCTATTGTTGCTCCATTTTGATTTTGCACATCGCCCTGTATTGTAAGCTGCGTGCCACTTGTAATTGTTAGTGTTATATTATCGTTTGTGAGTAATTGGCAAAAACAAGTTTGCACATGGCATATTAAAAACATGGCAATAAACATAAATTTAAAACTTGCACTGAATCTTTTTCTGATAGTATTTTCCATTTGTAAAATTTTTATTTTGTTGAGAATTTCTTTTAAAAATAATTTCGAAAATGTTTTAGTTAGTGAGTCCTCTTTTTTTCATTTCCGCTTCTTCTTCCTTTGTTTTAATGGTGCTTACTTTCATTTTTACTTTGCCAAGCAATTGCTCGCGCTCTTGTGTAGAATAATTTTTGGCAACATTCAATTGTGCAGGTGAAATTTTTGTGGCAGCTATCCAATTTATCATCAGATTTTGTACAGTTCCATTTGTAACTATTGTAAACCCTGTTGCACTTACATTTTTAATACTCACTTGCATGTTACTGTTTATAGGCGTTACAGTAACTACCGGATATTTTCCGTTTGGTATCGATGCAGCAAAATTAGTATCGAACAATACTACTGCTTCATTACCCGAAACTATTTCGGCAACTCCTAAATCGCTAATTGTTTTTATAGCATTGGCAATTTTTTCGGCCTTTTCATCAAGCTCTTTTACAGAATTTACAAGCACATAAGTTAACGCACCATTGTTTACATCAAGATACGTTTCCCGATTATTTATTTCGCGTGCATTCGGTGTGTATTCAAACGAGCCTACCATGTATGGTGTAGCTTTTTGCAATTCCTGCGCTATCACGCCTACATAATACTCGCCCGCAGGTGTGCCGCCCTTGCCATTGTAACGGTAGTACACCGGATTGATTTGCTTAATAGTTTCGAGTCCATCTTTAAAAGTATTTACATCATCTTTCAATCGTCCGTCCGATGCAATAGTCCATGTGTTTGTTCCGGGTTTTGCAGCATCGTCAAATGCAAGTTGAAAATCATGCGTGGCATTATTATTCAAATTGATAGAAAATTGTGCCGAGTTTACATTGTTATTAAAATCGATAGTATTAGAAAAATCATTAAACCACTCTATGCTTCCTATTTGAGTGATTGTGCCCGATGAATTATTGTTGCGGCCACGGTATACAATAGTATCGAGAAAGGTGTTAACAAACACATCGAGTTGCGCCAATGGTGTTGTAACGCCACCTATAGAAACACGGCCGTTTGCTTTCACTCGCATACGTTCAATATTTTTTGTTTTTGTTATCACATCAATCGAATCGGTGGTGCCAATAAAATTAGTGCCGGCAACAGTACCGGTATTGCCTGTAAGATTCCAAGCTGTAGCATTTGAAGCGAGCGGTTTCCATATTGGAGAATCAAAATAGAAAAACTGATCGGTAGTTGTTTCATAAACCAACAAGCCTTGTGCAGGCGAAAGTATGGCAAGGCGTTGTCCACTGGTCATGCGTGGTACAAGGAGACCCTTGCTTGTGCTGGTAAGATCCAACAATGCACTTGCGGCCGGGGTAGAATTATTTATGCCTACACTTTGCGCAAAGCTATTTTCAACAAATAATATCGAAACGAATAACAAAATGGCAATAGATATTCTCAGCTCCTTCTGAATTTTTAATGCCGAAATATTAGCAAAAAATTGTTCGCTTCCTTTGGTGATTTTCGATAAAGAAGTTCCTCTTCTTTCTGTTCCTTGTTTTGATTTTGTGTTTAACATCTTATTGTGGTTTTATTTTTTTTGCCTACTCTATAAGGTTTTCGGCTTACCCCTTTTTGTTATTTGATGAGGCAAACATATAGCGGCATGCAGGCATTATAAACCCATAATAAAAAGATGGCGGGTTCAAGTTGATATTTGGCAGTGATGATTTTAAATTCGGTATTGAGAAAATAAAAAAACTGAAGTACAAAAGGCAAATAATAATAAAGCCCGGTTTTGGTAAACCGGGCTTCGAGCGAGCAACGGAGGATTTTAAAGATTAGTAATGGCTCTTATTAATTCTTAACAAACCTTTGTATAACAGTATTTGATTGCCCTTCAACGCGCACCATATAAATTCCGGAAGGAAGTGTAGAAATATCAATTGGCGTTTCGATGATGGTGTCATCTTTCACCAATTGTTGTTGTCGAACTATTTTGCCTTCCACATTTAATATTTGTATGTTGAAATTATTTTCGGCCGAAACAACATTGAGATTAATTACATTTTCGGCAGGGTTAGGAAACATCATCAATTGTATTGATTCATTTTCGATAACGTTCTCAAAATTGTTATCACCGGTTTTCAGTACGAAAAAAGAAAATGTAGGCGAAAAGCTGGAGTACGTTAAAGGAACTGAGGAGCATTTTGTTCTAACCTTCCATTCATAATTTGCAAAAAGTTGGAGTGATGCCGTGTAAGAATTTTTTGTAACATTAACAGAAGTCCACAACCATGAACCTTGTATTCTATAATATAGATTGTATCCTTCTACGCAACTCGATGCATTCCATTTAAAAGTAATGTTAGGCACCGATTTGGTTATGCTTAACCCGGTAGGTATCTTGGCACTACATGGCAAAGCACATTTAATTGCATTGAAAGCATTTATTCTGCCACTTCCTAATTTACCAACGTATGAGGGATTGAGCGCATTAATATTATCAGCAGTATTTTTTACAATATTCACAACCTCATCGTAAGTCAATGCCGGATTGATAGAACGCACCAAACCACACAGCCCTGCAACCATAGGTGCTGCCATCGATGTGCCACTTTTTACGCCATAAGTATTACCAGGTAACGAGCTATAAATATTATCGCCAGGGGCAGATACATCAACCCATGTACCATACGTTGATGTTCCACTTTTGTGATCGGTCATGTTTACATTTGCCACCGAAAGCACATGATTATAGCCCGCAGGATATTGAATAGTTGCTGTATTATTATTTCCTGCCGATGCCACCACAATTGCATTATTAAAATATGCATCATTTACTACATTTTGATTTGTAATACTAGAACCCGAACCACCCCACGAACAACTAATTATTTTTGCGCCATGCGTTGCGGCCCAGGCAATACCTTCGTAGCCGTTGTCGATTGATGTTGTTCCGCTTGTATTGCGTGTTGCTTTTATTGCCATAATTCCACAGCCATATCCTATGGATGCAATACCGTTGCCATTATTTGTTCGCGCGCACGCTATACCAGATGTATGTGTGCCATGATTGTGCGCCAATGTAGGCGGTGCAGGATTATTATCGCCATCGGACACGTCTCTACTCGATGAAATATTTGCCGCCAAATCACTGTGCGTTATTTCAATTGCATTGTCTACGATTGCTACTACAGTACTTGCTGATCCCTTTGCCAAATCCCACGCTTCTTTGGCCTTAATATTATACAAACCATACTGCCCGTTTGCGGTGCCAAGTGCATTTGGTTTTATATCGTTAGGCGTGAACTCGATACTGTTGTAAGGAATTTTTTCGGCATATTCCACTTGCGATAATCGACTTACATCTTCTAAAAATTGTTCGACCGACTTACTGTTGTCAAAATAAATACGGAATGTGCGCTTCAAAATTTCGGAGCGTGAGAAATAAAACGATGCCTCTGCTTTTGTAATTTTGTACTTCGCTACTAATGGATTTAAAAATGCCATTTTCGCATTAATATCCACTGTCGATTGATTGGCATCGAAACTAAATGGCACTTCGCTTTTTAGTTTCAAATATATTTCGCCATCTACATAACCTTGTTGCACGCTTTGTGCAAATACGCCTGCAGTACCAAGCAACATGAGCAAGGCTGTAAACGACCAAATTGTTTTGGATAGAAATACTGAGGTACGAAGCATCTCAGCAAATGAAGCAGAACGTAGCATCCCTGCTAAAGTTCCAATTTGTGTGAATGATTTTGTCATTTTGTTTTTGTTTTTTTTGCCTACTCTATAAGGTTTTCGGCTTACCCCTTTTTGTTATTTGATGAGGCAAACATATAGCGGCCTGCAAGCATTATAAATCCATAATAAAAAGATGGCGGGGTTGAGTTGATAATTGGTAGAGGTTGATGAGAAGATGGATTTGAAAATAAATGGAAGAATACGATTGACATAAATCTTATTGAAATATTTTGAGTTTGGTGAAAAATCAATCTTTAAGAAAAATTTTTTTTTAAAATATCGACAAAAAAAATCCCGGACATTTCCTCTTTTAGAAGAAGTGACCGGGACAAAAAATATGTTGAGTTCTATCTTACGGGATAGTATCACAAATATTTTTAATACGATTTATAAGGATGAAGTAATTACATACGCTTCTTTCCAAAATCCTGTTGGTATCACTGGATTAGGCCATATTGGTAAAGTCGTGCAAACAACATCATAATCAATCCAAGCATATCCACTTGTTGCCCAATTAGTTCCCCACGAGTTCATCACTTTGAACGCATGTTTTGCATCGCTATAACCTATAACAGTGTAGCAATGATTGCCAACTTTTTGTGCGCTGTTATAGCTTGTATAAGTGGCGCCATAAGCCAGGTTTTGAAACTTTGTATCAACCGGCCCGGCTACAATTACAGCACGATTTTGTACCAATTGATTTTTGATATCGTTAGTCACACAGTTTACAGTTGCATAACTTGTAATTCTATGTAAATTGGCATTTGCTATTTGGGCTGCATTTGGCAAAGTGCTACAGCCATTGGTGCTACTGTAAGGCATACTATTCCATGTACAAACCCCTTGGCCAAAGTACCAAGGCAAAGCATATCGCATTTTATTCAAAGCATCGGTAACATACGAACCACCGGCACATGTTGATACTTTTATTTGATTGTAAATAAATTCGGGGCTGAAAACATTTGTGCTATAGTTGTAACTGGTAGCACCAGTTTTATAATATTTAGCAATACTCCTAGCAGAATATGCAGTTCCAAATGCTACACAAGATCCTTCGGAACCTTGACTCTTGATTGGTGGGCATGTAAGATATTTCGATGCAGGATAAACTAAAGTAGTGTTGACGTTTTCTACTTTCTCCAACTTATCATACTGGCTTTCGGGTAATAAAACGGCACCGGTGTTTCGCTCGTTGTACTCTGCATTTTGTGTTTCCTCTTGCGGTGGTTGTGTAGCCTCCACTTCTACGGCATTTTGTGTTGATGGTGCTATAGACTCCAATGAATCTTTTTTACACGATGTTAAAATTGACAACAGCGACAATGCTGCAACGATTAGATAATTTGATTTAGAATTTCTCATAACTTTTTTGTTTTTAAATAATTAATATATTTTTTGTTTTTGCCTACTCTATAAGGTTTTCGGCTTACCCCTTTTTGTTATTTGATGCTGCAAACATATCGCGGCCTGCAAGCATTATAAACCCATAATAAAAAGGTGGCGGGTTTGAGTTGATAGATGGAGGAACTTGTCCGAATATCGGTAGAGAAGTTATGTGAAAATAAAGGGCAGGGAAAAATGTGGTGGCTAAATCTATAAACTACGGAGGGCAATTAAAAAATCTTCTTTGCGCCTTCGCGAAACATCAATCTCACTGCCGTCTTCCATTTTAGCAATTCCGCCTTCGCCCTTTATGTAATTTTTTACATAACGCAGATTGATAATGTGGGAATTATGTACACGAAAAAAATTTACTTCTTCGAGCATTTCCTCATATTCCTTTATGGTTTTCGATACCATAATTTTTTGCTTGCTCTTGGTGTGAAAAGTTGTGTAGTTGCCATCCGACTCAAGCCGCACAATATCTTGCAGAAGCACAAGTTCGAGGCCGTTGGTAGTGGGCAAAGCTATTTTCTTAGAATCTTTTTGTAAGTTTTTAATGTTATGAAAAAGCGCCTCGAACTGATTTGCCGAATTCGATTTGTTTTGCTTTTGCTTGTATCTTCCTATTGCTGCGGTGAGGTCATCGAGGGTGCAGGGTTTAAGCAAATAATCGAGTGCCGAAAATTTTATGGCTTGCAGTGCATACTTCACATGTGCGGTAGTAAAAATAACTTCGAATTTAATATCGCCCAATTGATGCAATAAATCGAAACCTGTTTTATCGCCAATCTCAATATCCAAAAAAACAAGTTCGGGTGCATACTCATTAATTGCCCTGATACCATCATCAACATTTCGGCATGTGGCCTTTACATCAACATCGCCAAAATTTTCTTTAAGCATATTGTACAATACGTCAATACAACTTTGCTCATCGTCTACTATTATTGCTTTTATCATGCAGTAAAAATAGAAAAACTTTTTTCGATATGGAATTTTGGGAAAAGGGCAGCACGCCTAATAATACTTTTTGCCAGGAAACACACCAATGAATAACGAAAAACACATTGCCACCAAAAACACAAAACAATGGAATTGTTTTTCTATGTGCCTATGTTCCTATGTGGTTAAACAACTTGCAGCAACTGAGCAATATGTAAAGAGCAAAACACATTGCCACCAAAAACACAAAACAATGGAATTGTTTTTCTATGTGCTTATGTTCCTATGTGGTTAAACAACTTGCAGCAACTGAGTTATATGTAAAGAGTAAAACACATTGCCACCAAAAACACAAAACAATGGAATTGTTTTTCTATGTGCCTATGTTCCTATGTGGTTAAACAACTTGCAGCAACTGAGTTATATGTAAAGAGTAAAACACATTGCCACCAAAAACACAAAACAATTAAATTTATATCTATGTTCCTATGTGGCTAAACCATTTGCGTATTAAAAGGCCGACTCAAAAGGCAACAACAATTCCACCCTTAACCCTGCTGGATTATTCTGTTCGTCTTTCAAATCAACAATATTCACCGTTGCATTTACTTTCTTTTGTTGATTAATAATGTGTAAACGTTCCTGAGTGATTTTCATGCCCAACGATTCGCGTTTCTTTTCGGCACCATCTTCCATTTTTACATTTTGATTGCGTCCTTTTCCGTTATCTTCTATCGCACAATAAAGCATTTGGTTTCGCTTAGCAATTATTATTTTTATAACGCCATTCTCTTTAGCACTCACACCATGCAATATCGAATTTTCGACAAAAGGCTGCAGTAACAAAGGAGGTATCAGTGTGTCTTCTTTATCAATAGCTGCATCTACTTCTATCAAATATTGAAACCGATTCTGAAACCTGAGTTTTTCCAACTGCATATATATTTCGAGTGCCGATAAATCTTTTTCGAGCGTAACTTCCTGCTTGCGCGAATTTTCTAAAATCAACCGCATCAACATAGCAAATTTTGAGAGGTATTCGGCAGCATTATTTTTTTCATTTTCCAGAATATATTTCTTTATCGATTGCAACGAGTTGAAAATAAAATGTGGATTCATCTGCGCACGCAACGCTTTCATTTCTACTTCGGAAACAGTCTTTTCAAAAACTTCCTTTCTTCTTCTATTTGTTGTACGCACCATCATAAAAGCAAATAAACCACCCAAAAACACGCTGCCCATTGTTACATTACGTATTAATTTTTGTCGCTTTATTTCAACAATTGAAATGGCCTCGGCCTTATCGTGTTCGGCTTTTGTTGCGGCTTCCTTCTTCTCAAATTCGTACTGCATTTCTTTGCGGGTAAACTCTTTCGATTTTTCTTCATTGAAAATGGAATCGCGTGCTGCCAGCATTTTTTGATGATGCCACAGTGCTTTTTTATAGTCATGTGTTTCCTCATACAATTTGCTCAACGATTCATGATTATCGCGTTGCAACAATACCGCTCCAATGCTGTCGGAAATATTCAATGCTGTGAGCAAATACTTTTCTCCTTCGCTGTATTTTTTCATCTTGGTAAAAATTGATCCTAAATTTCCATTTATAAATGCCACCTTGTTTCTATTGCCAAGTTCTTGTTCTTTCTTTAAAGCTTGTATATTGTAATCTATTGCCTTGGCATATTCTTCATTGCTTGAATAAATGTAGGCTATGTATCCCAAACTGTTTGCTTTCAATTCTTCGTAGCCTGCATCGGTTGCCATTCTTAATGATTTAAAACTGAATTCGAGTGCTACCGTATAATTACTATCAGCCTCGGCAAACTTTTCTTGTTTTTTAAATTCTTCACTTTTCGCATGGTATATCATTCCTATATTAGCATATTGCTTTATAGCATCGTATTCGTTACCATTTTGCTCATTCACTTTCAAAGCTCTCTTATTATAATCAAGTGCTTTCGAATATTCTTCGAGGTTGTTATAAACCAAACCAATATTGGCAAGCATATTTGCAATACCAATATTATCATTTGTGGCTTCGTTCATTTTTAGTGCTTTAAAATAATAGTCTAAAGCATTCTTAAAATCGCCTTCATCATTGCATACCAAGCCAATGTTGCCAAGCACTGTTGCCATTTTGCCCGTGTCTTTTAATGTTTCGAAAATAGGTAACGCTTCAAGATAAAAATCGATGGCCTTTTTGTACTCGCCCTTGTTCCAATTAACAAGACCCATATTCGACAATGCTTTAGCCTGCTGAATTTTAAATGCACCAATATTTTTATTATTTGACTGAGAAGCTAAGAGTGTCCAATGTGCCAATGCTTTGTTGAAATAAAAAATAGCGGAATCAAAATTACCTGCGACAAAATGAACCGACCCAAAAATATTATAACATTGCCCAACACCCTCGGGCCAATTTATTTTTTGCGACAATTGTAATGCAGCAATGTTTAACACCAATGCTGTATCCGGATTGGTATACATTATTTCGAACGATAATTCGTTTAAATTTTTCACCATCCCCGAATCGGCAATACATAAATTATTGCAAATGGGTTTATAATTTTTTACAAGCTTTGTAAGCGAATCTATTTTTTGTTGTTGGCCAAAAACAAAATTGAAACACAAAACATAAATTGTTAACAGAAAATTTTTTCTCATAGTAAATACTTTTTGAAGAAGCCACTAACGTAAGTTTATTTAATCAACTAATTGCAAAAAACAGAATTAACAAAACCAAAAAAAGCTGCCAGTTACAGCAGCTTTCTTTAGTTTCGAAACATTATTATTTTTCTATTTAGTGACGACCATTTTCTTGCTGTCAATCTTTTTCCCGTCAACTATCAATTCATACATGTATGTTCCTGATGTAAAGGGTTCTGTTGAAATAGTTAATTCAAGATTTCCTTTGCCGGTGATTGGGTAAGATGCTACTAATCTATTTTTATAATCGTATACGGCTATTGTTACCTTATCTGCATTGTTTGGCACAAAATATTTTATCACCGCTTCTTCCGAAAATGGATTTGGGGTATTTTGCTCCAGATAGGCTTCATCCTTTTTAATCTCGGTGTTATTGCTTTGTTTCATTGCAGAAATACTTTTTTTGATATCCTCCATTTGCTTCGATAGGTTTGCAACTTCAACTTTCAATTCTGCATTTTCAGTTTTAATGTTTTGCAGTTTTTCTATTTCGGTTTGTTGTTCTTTTATTGCTTGAATCAACACCGGAATAAGTCCAATATAGTTTACGCCTTTGTAACTTACTTCATCCGAAATTTTTTCATTTGTTTCAGGATTGAAATCTGCCGGATGTATGGAGTTGGAAACCAGTTCGGGAAAAACTTTTTCCAGGTCTTGCGCAATTAATCCAATTTGATTGCCTTGAGGTAGGTTCATAAAATTGTACTCCGTTTTAAAAGTGTAACTTTTCACTTGAAGGCTTTTTACTTTATCTAATGCTCCGGTATAGGCCTTAATGTTTTCTTTAAATTTCCTATCCGAAACACCATTTAACTTTCCGGTGTATTCTAAATCGCCCGAAAAATATCCGGCATAGTTTGTTTTACCTCCGCTGGCAATTCCAAAAACGCCATAGTTTGTTACTTTGGATGAGCTATTAACGGCCCTGCCATAAGTGCCATAGCGTGTTCCATCTGTACCCAGAGCATTTCCATAAGCGCCATAACAACTGTTAATAGAGGTAGAACCATTTGCAATAGAATAGTTGCCGTATTTTCCGCCTTCGGCATATACTCCGCGGCCAACACCTAACGAAGGAAGCACTTGTGTACGCAGCCCAAAAACATCAAATTTCGTGGTTTGAATCGTCCTTATTAACATACCGGCCGCACCTGTTGATGGAAGGTTGGCCTCCAGGTAAGCACCATCAACACTATCTTTTATAAGTCCTCCATGACCCGAAAGTGGAACCGATTTCAAATTTGACAAATCGAATACGGCACCATCTTGCATCAAAATAACAGGTGCCTTTACTCCTCCTGGTGTTTTACATTCGGGAATAAATCGCAGCATTATTTTATTATTGGTTTTTATCTGAAATTCGTTGCATCCAGCAGTACCTATTGATTTAGCTGATGTGTCGGCACCAAAGCTGTTTGTACCTACTATCCAATTTTGAGTATGGGCAACATTTGTAAAAAAAATAAGCACAAAAAAGACAAGCAGCCATCGTGAAATTAATTTTCTCATATTATTAAGTTTTTAATAGTTTGTACAAACATAAAGCAATAAAACCCCTTTTCGACATAATACAGAAAAAATAATTTGCCGAAAAATGATGGCTTTAAAAATCAAAAATGCTTCAACTATAAAATTGCGTTTTCAAATAATTTTGTTCAATATTTGTAGCTCCGAAAAATCAGAAACGAAAATAAATTTAAGACCGAAAAAATATTCACACAAATAAAAAATATGCTTTCGAAAAAATGTAAGTACGCATTAAAGGCTCTGCGAAGAATGGCGATGAATGAAGGAACGATATTGAAGACGCAAGAAATAGCTTCGCTCGAAAATATTCCGAAAAAATTTCTTGAACATATTTTAAATGATTTGCGTGCTCATGCATTTATAGGAAGTAAAAAAGGTGCTGAAGGCGGCTACTATTTGATAAAGCCGGCTAAGTCAATTTTAATATCGGATGTGTACAGATTGTTTGATGGTGCAATAGCACTGCTGCCATGTGCCAGCGACAAGTACTACGAACCTTGCGATGATTGCCCCGATCCTGAAACGTGCAAAATGAAAAGTGTGTTTATCGAAGTTCGAAATAAAACGTACAAACTGCTTTCAAAAAAAACTATTCTTTCGATGGTAGAATAAATGAATAGCTCTTTAGTGCCGGAATATCATAAAACAAAAAAAATCCAAATCAAAAGCTTCTTCGAAGTAACCGATTACAACCTTACCATAGCTATTTCACTACAGGCAATCGGTTTTGCTGCCAGGCTTCAATTCCCCCGGTCAAATTAAAAACCGATTTAAAGCCATTTTTAGAAAGAGCCTCACTTGCACCGGCACTGCGTCCTCCGCGCTGACAATACACATAAACTTTTTTTGTTTTGTCGATGCTGCTTATTTGTTTTTCGAAGTCGGCACCGTTGTAATCGTAATTGATTGCGCCTTTTAAATGTCCGCTATTATATTCTTCGGCAGTGCGCACATCGAGCAATATAATATTTTGTGCAGCGGCTTGTTGCTGAAATATTTTTGCATCGAGGTTAGTATATTGTGATTTTGATGTTTGCCCGCAAGCTAATGTCACAGTAAATAAGATAAGGATAAAAATGTTTTTTACCATAGTTAATTATTTTTAATTGTTAATGAATTACAATTTAGACACAAACCAATCGTTGAGAGGTTCGAATACAAAATCGGTCCAGCCATCGAGGTGTTTTTCTTTTTCTTCCTCGCTTGGAAAGCCCGAATGATTTAGTACCACTTCACATCCCGCTGCATGTTTATTGAAAACATATTTCACCACCGAAGCATCAGCTTTTGTTGGCCAGTCGGTGGGCTTCCAGGTGTACGAAAGTTTTTCGCCCGGTTTAAAATCAAGCACTTCGCCTTTTACCCAACCATCAAACATTTCGACATGCCCTCCTGGTTTTAATTCAACATCGCCTGCTTGTCCGCACCATTCTGCTATGAGGGATTTTTTTGTAAGCGCCTCAAATACATTTTTTGGCGATGAATATATCACCCACTTCGATGTGAGTGCTATTTCATTATTCTGTTTTGCCATTATATTTTATTAAAAAAAAAGGTGAGAAAAAATTCCCACCTTCTTTATTCTTGTTACTGAATCAACAATCGTTTGGTGGTTTTCTTTTCGCCCACAATCATTTCTACAAGGTATACTCCAGCAGGCAACCCTTTTCCTATTGCGAAATTATGGTTTCCGGCATTGAGTTTTTCATCAACAATAGATGATATTTTTTTACCTATAGCATCGTATACGGCTATGGTTACATTTTCGTTTTTCAATAAGACGAATGAAAGTTGACTTTGCTCGCTCGTTGGGTTGGGTTGTAAATTTACTTCTATGGCATCGCCAATAATTTCGTTAAGCGAGGTAATTCCACCTAAATTGATGTCATCAACATACACATTATTTGCATCGGCATTATTGGTAAACACAAATTTGAACATTACGGAATTTTTGCCTAAAGCAGGATTTATGTTTACGGTTTCGGTGCGCCATTGTGCTGCAGTAGGAACAAAGGTTCCTGTATTGGTTCCTGTAATGGTTGATAATGCCTGACCTGTTTTGCTCCACCGTGGTGTCCAACTCGTTCCACAATTTGTCGACATATATACATCCATATCATTAGTTGCTGTAGAGTTGCGTTGTGCAAATGCAACTTTGAAAGTCATAGTAGGGCTTGTTACATTCGAAAAATTGAATGATGGCGTAATAAACTCATCGGTGCCCGGTTGTGTTGTTGTAAAATTTTGCAAGTAAACCGATTTTGTTCCCGTAGCTGCGGCAATGCTGGTTTGTGTCCACTCTTGCGATATGTCGGAAAACTTTAGCCAATCACTGTTTGGAAATGTAATGTTTTCGAAGCTTTCTGTAAAAGGTATGGCATTAGCTCCCAGTGCCGGTATCACATGTACAATACCAACTTTTGTATCAGTGCTACTTCCATTGGCATTGGTAACTGTAAGCGATACATCGTACGTGCCTGCCGTAGCGTAGTTTATGGTTGGCGTAGCGCTCGTGCTGCTTGATGGATTGCCACCGGTAAATGTCCAGCTATAAGTAAAAGGTCCAACATTGTAACTGCCTTCACTAAAAGTAACATTGCCACCTGCACAAGTCAAATAATATTGTTTGTTGATAGATGCTATGGGCGAGCAGTTGCCGGGGGCACTGCCATCGGTTCCGGTTGCAATTAAGTTGGCCTGTGTCCATAAATTATTGCGACCACTTGCACTGCTATTGAGTGCTGCATTCATACGTGCACATTGCCCTATCGAAAACATGTGTTGACATACTCCATCAGAATAATCCATGTAATTCATAAACATATCGCCATTAGGTGCATTGCCTGTACAATTAGTAACACTAGGAAAAATAGGGCAACCAAAATTCAAAGCTTGTTGTGTAGGTGTATCGCTCACCAAATCGTTACCACACACTGCATCGCCCCATATATGACGAAGGTTAAACCAATGTCCTGCCTCGTGGCATATTACTCTGCCATCATTACCATTGCCGGCTGCCGTACCAATGCTGCCAATATAATCCTGGCGCATAACAATACCATCGGTACTTGAAGCACCTCCCGGAAATTGGGCAAAGCCTATTACTATACCGGCAACTGCACCACTGTTAGCAATCGATTTTACTGTCCACACATTAAGGTATTTATTACTTGGCCAATAAATAAGGCCTTTTACATTATTGCGGCAATTGTTGGTAAGGTTTGAGTAAGTGCGGGTAACCCCATCGGTACAATTGCCATTAGGGTCTAATTGTGCCAATCGAAATTCTACATCGGCATTGCCTGTTAATGGTTTGAAAACACCCGGTATGGAAGCAGTGTCGGCATTAAGCTTTTGATATACTTTATTCATAATATCAATTTGATCCAATATTTGGGTGCGCGAAATATTGTCGGTACCACCTTGATGTATCACATGAAACACCACCGGAATGACCTTAATGGCCGATGACTGCTTTAGTTCAGGATTTTGTTTCAAGTAAAAGTCAACATACTCGGTCGTAAATTTTTCGAGGTCGGCCTGGTTTTTTGCAAAGTCCTTATCGGTATGCATCATGTTTTCATACTCATCGTGAGCTGCACACGGAGTAAGGTTTTGAGAAATTAATGTTCCGCTAAGCAAAGCAAAACAGAACAAGAGCGAAGTGATTTTTGATTTCATCTATTCAATTTTAAATTTGGGACTGCTAAAATAAATAAAATAAATCGAGAAGAAAATTTCGCCACCAATTCTTTACAAAATAAACCATATTTTTTTTTGAACTTAAAACTTGGTTGCTTCTCCCACAGGCAAAAGTTTAACAAAACCATTCACCAATCCTTAACACTTAAAACAATTGAGACAATCTATTTTCGTGGCATACAAATGTTATTTTTGCACAGAATACTTTTTAATAAAAACAAAGATGGGATACGGAACAGATAATTATCAATTGCTTATAACAAAACTCGATGAGTTTATACGCAAGTATTACAAAAATCAGCTTATACGCGGGGTGCTTTATACAATTGCTACTGTAGTGGCGTTTTACTTATGCATCACATTGCTCGAATATTTCGGTCGGTTTAATACCACTGTGCGCACAGTAATGTTTTACTCTTTTGTTTTATTGGCACTGGGAGTTTTGTCGCGATACATCATTTACCCTTTAGCAAAACTATTTCACATAGGCAAAGTGATTACACACGAGCAGGCAGCCGAAATTATTGGTAAGCACTTTAGTAATGTGAGCGATAAATTATTTAACACTCTTCAACTACAAAAACAAAACGAAGGACAAAACTCCGCACTTATTAATGCATCTATCAATCAAAAAATTGTTGAGCTTAAACCTGTTCCATTTAGTTCGGCAATCGATTTAAATAAAAACAAAAAATACCTCAAGTATGCCATACCTCCTGTACTTGCAGTGGTTGTTTTATTATTTGCTGCCCCAAGTTTACTCCGCGAAAGCACACAACGGTTGCTAAAGCACAACACTTATTTTGCCGAGCCGGCACCTTTCAAATTTATAGTTGAGAATAAAAGTTTACGCACCGTTCAAAACGAAGACTATGTGCTCAATGTAGCGGTGGAAGGAAAAGATATTCCCGAAAATATTTATATCAACATCAATGGAAATAATTTTCGATTAGAAAAAGATAACAATGTAAAGTTCAATTATACTTTCAAAAACGTACAAGGCTCTACCGATTTTGTGTTGCAGGGTAACGGATATTCGTCACAGGAATATTTGCTCGAAGCCATTCCCAATCCATCTATCATGAACTTTACTTTACATCTTCAATATCCTGCATACCTCAACCGCAAACCAGAAGTATTGCAAAACACGGGCGACATTATTATTCCGCTTGGTACCAAGGTTACGTGGAAATACGAAACCCGAAATACCGAAAAACTCACAATGATGTTTAGTGACGAAACCATTGCAGCCGAGCAAGCAGGCGATGAGCAATTTAATTACTCGCGCACGTTTAAGACAAATAACAATTATGCAGTTACATCTTCAAACGCACAAATAAATAATAAGGATACCATGAGCTATAGTATCAATGTGGTGGCAGATGGTTATCCGCAAATTACGGTTGATGAACAAAAAGATTCGATGGCCACCAAGCAGGTTTATTTTCGTGGCAATATAAATGACGATTATGGTTTTAGTCGTTTGGCATTTTGCTATCGGTATTTAAAATCGGGAAATGACACTGTGCAACATGGCGAAAAAGTAAATTACGAAAATCTTGCTATACAACGTGGCATAAGTCAGGAGCAATTTTACCATTACGTAAATCTCGACAATTTAAAAATTCAGCCGGGTGACGAGCTCGAATATTATTTTGAAGTGTGGGATAATGATGGCGTTCAGGGCCCGAAATCGGCACGCTCGCAAGCGCATGTATTTAAAGCTCCATCGCTTACCGAGCTCGAAAAAGAAAAAGAAAAAAGCAATGCCGACATGAAAGATGAAATGAGCGAAACCATGAAACAGGCAAAAAAAATACAAAAAGAAACCAGCGAAATATTGAAAAAACTTACCGAGAAAAAGAAGCTAGAGTATGATGATAAAAAAACCATGGAGGACTTGCTCAAGCAACAAAAAGATTTGCAGAACAAAGTGGAAAACATGAAGCAGCAGCAAGAGCAAAACATGAAAAAAACAATCGGAGTACAAAAAAGAGGATGAGCGTATAATGCAAAAGCAGGAAGAGTTGCAAAAGTTGTTCGACAAAGTGATGAGCGAAGATATGAAAGAGAAAATGCGCGAAATGGAAAAGTTGCTCAACGAAATGGACAAGGATAAAATAAAGGAGAAGCTGGAGCAAATGAAAATGGACAATAAAGATTTGGAAAAAGAACTCGACCGCAATCTTGAATTGTTTAAGCAACTGGAAGTGGAACAAAAGATGAATGATGCTGCCAATAAACTTGAAGAGCTGGCAAAAAAGCAAGAAGAACTTTCGAAAAAGGCTGATGATAAAAATGCCGATGCAAAGGAGTTGGAAAAAAAGCAGGAAGAATTGAATAAGGAGTTTGACGAAGTGAAAAAAGATTTGAAGGATGCCGAAAAGAAAAACAGTGAACTGGAAACACCAAAAGATTTGCCCGATACAAAAGCGGAACAGGAAAATGTAGATAAGGAGCAAGAAAAAAGCAGCGAGGATTTGCAAAAGGGCGATAAAAAAAGTGCCAAGAAATCGCAAAAAAGCGCAGCAGATGATATGCAGAAAATGGCACAGAAAATAAAAAAGGGCATGGAAGAAGCCGAAGAAGAACAAGCCGAAGAAGATGAAAAAGCTTTGCGCATGTTGCTCGAAAATTTATTGCGCTTTTCTTTTGATCAGGAAAAATTGATGGCCGATTTGAAAAATATTGATGTTAATAATCCCAAGTATTTGAAGCTGGCACAACAACAACGTAAGTTGAAAGATGATTCGCGTTTGATTGAAGATAGTTTGTTTGCCCTTAGCAAACGTGTGGCACAAATACAAAGCATAGTAAATCAAGAGATAGGAAAAATAAACCAAAATGTAGAAGCATCTATCGAACATCTCGAAGACCGCTATGTACCGCAAGCACGCAGCGAACAACAATATGTAATGACATCGGTAAATAATCTTGCGTTGATTTTGAGCGAATCATTACAACAGATGCAACAGCAAATGCAACAACAAAAAAGTGGAAATGGTTCGTGCAAAAAGCCCGGCAAAGGAAAGCCTTCGACATCGGCTGCAAAGTTGCGACAGATGCAACAAAAGCTAAACGACCAAATGAAGCAAATGAAAGATGGTATGAAACCCGGTGATAAACCCGGCCGTAAGCCAGGCGAAAAACCCGGAGGGCAATCGGGCATGAGTGAGCAACTTGCAAAGATGGTAGCGCAACAAGAAGCAATACGTCAGGCATTGCAAGAATTTAATCAGGAGAACAATAAAGATGGACAAGGCAAACTTGGCGACCTCGAAAAAGCCATGAAGCAAATGGAAGACACACAACGCGATTTGCTCAACCGACAAATTTCGGACGAAACTATGAAGCGTCAGGAAGATATACTTACACGTTTATTAGAATCGGAAAAAGCAGAACGCGAACGCGATCAGGAAGAGCGCAGAGAAAGCAACGAACCCAAGCAGGAAATATACCGCAATCCGGCACAGTTCGAAGAGTTTAAAAAACTTAAAACGCGCGATACTGAATTGATAAAAACAATTCCACCAACATTAAATTCTTTTTATAAAAATTTAGTGAATGTGTATTTTCAAAATATTGGAAAGTAGGTAACAGATTGTTCTATATATTTTTTTGAGTCGTTTGAATTCTTTACTCAAATAAATCAAAACAAGTTAGTTATAATCATCAATTGTCCAGTGTATATTGTTTTGAAATAATGGCAAAGTTTTAAGGTCGATTTTTTTTGTTTCTATTTTAATGGTATCGTGATTGACTACTGTGCTTAATTTTAATACGCTATTTTTTTCCGAATAATTATAGTCGAAAATAATTTTTATTTTATCGTACCCCATCAAGATTAATCTTTTGTTTTGGAAGTCATAGTTCAATTGATAGTCGCTCATTTCATCGTTCATGTTTTGTGTGATAAAATATCCCTGCCGGTGAATAAATATTTTTTTTAATCTGCCAACATCGGTGAGCAAAGGTGGTATAGTGTCGCCATTCCTTATAAATAAATCAACCGAATAAGCACCATGTAAATAGGGCCGCTGCGCTTTATCGTCATTAAAATTTTTCGCTTTGAAATAAATAAATGTTGATTCGAATAGTATAGCTGTAATCACAACTAATTTTATCAATCCAAAAAGTATTTGCTTGCTTTTGATTTCCATTGCCGGCTGCAATTGCAATGTATTTACTGCACGTTGCAAAACAAGGATTTTAAATATTGCTTTTAATGAAGGTGCGGCAATTAGTATACTTAGCAGTAGCAAAAAGCACGAAAATATTTTTACCGAAATATCGAAACCCAGGTTGATCATCACCACATTAAGCAAAACAAACATGGCGATGATTGCACCAAGCGATCGTGTGCGTTTAAATAACAATAATGCAGCAGGAATAATTTCGATTACTCCACAAAAAACAGAATATAAATGTGACGACCCTATTGTACTCCAATATAAAATATCGGGCGATAAATATCCTAATGGAGTATAAACAGTGTTGGGTTCGGGTAAATAAAATTGATGTTTGAAAATCTTATCGAACCCATACTTGAATAATTGTAACGATAAAAAATAACTTGCTGCAACACCCAACCAGTAATTTATTTTATCTTTAGTTGCAGTTTGAATATTTATTAAAAGTGAAGCAATGCCGGCAAAAAAAGAAATCGCTGCCAACACCAATACATGTATATAAATGCCGGTACTATCCGATATAATTTCGTGTGTGTATTTTTTGTTTTCTTCAAAATAATTATCGCCAATCCATTGTGTTATCCACTCAAAAAAACCGGATGTAAGTAATCCTATGTTTGGAAAATAATAATACTCAAATGGAACCGAAATAATAAATAGCAATACGAATATCAGAATGCACCTTAGTGCCAATTCGTAAATCGTTTTCAATTGTGGATTTTAAAGTAAGTGAAAATATTATTTCCGTTGCGTTTTTTTAATCGGCTTTTGAGGTTTATCGAAACCAACGAAAGTAGTTTCGGGATACAACTTTTTTAAACTATCTAATGGTATGTTAGGGTTAGCTGTATAAGGATAAGATTTAATATCAATTGTATCGCGCTGGCGGTAAAATGGATCGGAGACCAATATCATTTTTGTATCCGATATTTTTATCAGACTATCAATACGCATAGGAGGATTGCCAAAATTGCCCTCGCCTTTGGTGCTGAATGTAGCAGTACTTCCGCTATGGCTGCGGTGCGCTATCATTTTAGTTTGGCTATGTGCATTGGTACATGCAGCAACAGCGAGTGCAGCTAAAAACAAATTGCATTTTTTCATCACATTATTTATTTTTGAAAACATAAACATTTTTAAATCTTTGGTTGAGTGTTTGGCAAAACAGGAATGCTCTTTCATAAATCATCTCCATCACAATTGCCCACAATTATAATATAACATTTGATGCAATAATTTTTACAAGTGTTAAAGTAGAAAGCTAGTGGTTTCAAATTAATCGCAAAATCACTTTAAGATATTTAATCAGGCTATGCTAAAAATTAAGTGAGAAAATTTTATAAAAAATCTATAATTCTTGTTTAGGCAAATTAAAACTAAGGGCTTAAGCCCAATACTTATATTGTATGTATCCCCATCATAAATGATGGAGTTAATCACAAAATGTTTCAAAACCTTGCAATGAAAAACACTACAAAACTTTTGGCAAAAAAATCTACTTGCCAAAAGGATTAAAAACAACAATGTTATTGATCCCGATTTTATCGACCACTACTTGATTCCATTTTGTAATTCCGGCTTGGTTATTTCCGCGTTCTGTTTCTCTAAAATATTTTAATTTCATGGCTTCTATTTTTGCCATGCGGCTATCGTACAGTGTCTGCACAACAATATCGCTGCGGTCACTCTTTTGCAATTCGGTATCCAATTCGCGCCTTTCAATTTCAACCAAATCGAAATAAATATTTATAAAACATAACGAAGCATTGGTAACAGGAAATTTATAATAACTCTTGTAAGGATCGAACACTGCGGCAGTCATAATATTTACTGTGTCGGCAATGGTGTTTACATCCACAAATAATTTCACATTGAGGTCGTACATATCCATTGCAAGAGATTTGCTTTGATCCTGAAACTGTTTTTGCTGGCCTTCGAATTCGTGAAAGCTTATTCGAGATCCATTCCAGGTAATGTATGGATATTCGAGCAACCCTTTTTTGAAAGTTTCGTTGGGTGCAAATATTCTTTTACTTGTGATGGTTGCCGGGTCGTTAAAAAATAATTGATTCCGGCTTTTTAAATCATTCAAACAAAATTCTGTATTGTTATTCCAAAAAGCGGAGTTATATGGCAGTGCATTTAGTTTGCTATAATCCGAAATATTATTTGCACTAAAATTAAAACGTGGCATAATGAATTTATCATCGTAATCATAAGCATATAATATTGCTTTTGTCGACACCATAAAACTTGCCTCGTTTGCAGGTTTGTAATTGATTTGATAATTAAAATCGATATGATTTAAAACCATGCTGCCTTTGTAGTTGGCAAATGTTTTTGTAATATCCATACTTACTTCTTTTAATGCATCGTCACTGTGTAACGGTAAAAACGGATGGACTTTTGTTTCGGCCGTTTTCATTGTTATTTTCAACACTTTATGTTGTGCCGAATCGACCCAAACTTCGCAAGTAAAAAATTACCCAAAGTGTCTTTTGGCAAATATTCTATCACTAAAATTGTATGGTCGCTTACATCTTTATATTTTTTTGTTAAGTATAGATTATAATTTTTCTGCAACTTTTTTAATCCCAAGCCCATTGGGCTTTGAGGAAAATAATTGCTTTGCTCAAAAAGACGCAATATGTTTACAGCTTGCGAACTTTCGACCGAAACAAAAAAGCGATCGTTATATTTTTGAAGTCCTATTCGCCCACACTTAAGATTCAATTCTTCAATATCGTAGCCATTTACTTTAGCATGATAATAACTTTCTATTAATTCTATTTGCTTGTTGCCTGCATAAGTCTCAAGCTCGAAATATGTTTTTGCTATAAACCGGTTTTTGGTTTGATTACTTTCACAAGCAGCTACAGCTTCGTACAAATATAATTCATCTTGGGCTGTAACAGTAATTTCGGGAATCAACAGTGGATTATCGCGTAACATTACCGATACAAAATTATTATTTGGTGTAAGTCCAATGTGATAATTTCTGTATCCCAACATGGTTACTGCAACAGAATCGTTGTAATCATTAATTCTGATTTTAAAATAACCCTCACTATTACTTACTGTGCCCATGCGGGTTGTATGGTTGTATATAGTAGCATAAGCAATGGGCTGTTGTGTAGTTTGGCTCATTACATACCCCTGCAGAAAATTTGTGCTTTGTTGCTGGTTTTCGTTTTGTGCAACTAATACTTTGGTAAATATTGACATACAAAACATGCTTACAAGCAATGCTATAATGAATGTGACATTGTTATATAGAAGTTTCAAAGGCCTCATGTGGGAATACTGATACGTTACTTTTCTTCGGTGTGCGAATATAACATGGATTATTCAATGCTACATACTTATTATGAGGCAATACCAACCTGATGATGTGTAAAAAAACCGAAACCATTTTTCTTCTAAAACATTGCTACCACTGGAATTTCGCTTTCCTAAAAAAATAATTGCCCTAACATATTTTATAATTTTACTTTTGCAAAATGGAAACAGTAGTTAGCGGAATACGCAGCACCGGCAATTTACATTTGGGAAATTATTTTGGTGCCATAAAAAATTTCCTGCGCATGCAGGACGAAAATAAGTGTTACTTTTTTGTGGCCGATTATCATTCGCTCACCACACACCCCACGCCTGAGAACCTGATGAATGGTGTACGGCAGGTGATAATAGAATATTTAGCTTGTGGCCTCGACCCCGAAAAATGTACCTTATATGTGCAAAGCGATGTGCCTCAGGTTACTGAATTATATTTGTTGCTAAACATGAATGCTTATGTAGGCGAGTTGGAACGTTGCACTTCGTTCAAAGAAAAAATTCGAAAGCATCCCGAAAATATAAATGCCGGATTGCTTACCTATCCAACTTTAATGGCGGCCGATATCTTATTGCACCGTGCTAATAAAGTGCCTGTGGGTAAAGATCAGGAACAACACCTTGAAATGACACGCACGTTTGGCAATCGATTTAACCGTATGTACAATACCGAATACTTTGCCGAGCCTACTGCTTTTAATTTCGGCACACAGTTGGTAAAGGTGCCGGGCCTCGATGGAAGTGGAAAGATGGGAAAATCGGAAGGCGAGGGCAATGCCATTTTTTTAAATGACATAGAACAAGTAATTACAAAAAAAATAATGCGTGCTGTAACCGATAGTGGCCCAACCGAACCCAATCAACCAAAGCCCGAAGCAATACAAAACATTTTTACCATTATGAAACTGGTATCGAAAGCCGATACACTGGAACATTTTGAAAATGCATATAACAATTGCACTATTAGGTATGGCGACATGAAAAAGCAACTTGCACAAGACATGAACCACTTTGTTGCGCCATTTCGTGAGCGCATATGGGAGCTGCAAAGTAACAATGCCTATATACGTAGTGTAATTAAAATGGGGAAAGAAAAAGCGCTGGAAAGTGCAACAAAAACTGTTAAAGAAGTACGCGAAATAGTTGGGTTCCGCGAAATTTAATTATTTTCGCGCCCAATATTTAAAAACAAAAAATTTATAAAAAGATGAAAAAAATTTACTCTGTTCTTGCAATGTGTGTTTGGGGTGCTACGGCATCGTTTGCGCAGTGGGTGCCACAATCATCCAATTTACCTTTGGGCAACACGCCCGATTATATTGATGCTATCGACAACATGATTTGTTGGGCAACATCAACCAACGATGGCGGTCAAACCGTTCCATCAGACCAATTTTGCCGCACTACCGATGGCGGTACTACATGGGTTGCAGGCACTATTGCCGACAGCAACTCGAGTGTGGCCGGTTTGGTTTCTTCGTGTATTACGGCTGTAGATGCCAACAATGCATGGGTATCGATGTGGAATACTGCCGGTGGTACAGGCAAAATTATGCATACCGCTGATGGTGGTGCTACATGGACTCATCAAGCTACGGCAGCGTACGCGGGTGCTGCGGCCTTCCCAAACTTTGTACACTTTTGGGATCTTAATATTGGTGTTACCATGGGCGATCCCAATGGTGGTTACTTCGAAATTTATACCACCGTGGATGGCGGTACAACCTGGACACGTGTGCCAACGGCAAATATTCCTGCTGAGTTAAATGGTGAGTTTGGAATTGTAAATGTATTTACAACCCAAGGCGCTAGCACTATTTGGTTTGGCACCAATGTTGGCCGCATTTACAAAAGCACCGACTATGGCGTAACCAGGACAGTTGCAACCACCCCTTATGCAGGTATTTATATTGGCAGTATTGCTTTTAAAGATGCTAATAATGGTATCGCTTTCTCGGCCGACCAAACCAGTGTAGATGATGTTATTTCTACTAATGATGGTGGTGCTACCTGGACTACCATTGCAAATGCTACTACGGGTGGATTAACATTTCGTAATGCCGCTTGCTACGTACCCGGCACGCCCGGCACTTATATTGCCTGCAGCGCAGGGCAAACAGGCGGAAGTTTATTTTCGAATGACGATGGCAATACCTGGAATGTAATAGATGCTGACCCACATACCGATGTAGAATTTACCAGCGACATTGATGGTTTTGGTGGTACACTTACACAAGATGGCGGTTCTATCTATCAAATTTATAAATGGACAGGCCCTGTAGGAATCAGCGAAATAGCGAACACCACGAATGCAAATGTGTTTCCTAATCCTGCAACCGACAGAATATTTGTAAAAACAAATAATGCTACACAATACGAAATAGTAAATGTTACAGGCCAATCAATTGCCAAGCAACAAATTGTATACACCGGTGCTAACCTTACCATCGATGTAAGAAATTTACAAAGCGGTATTTACTTTTTACGTTTAATACAAAACGATGGTACATTATCTACCAACAAATTTGTGAAACAATAATTTTAATTATCACTGAATAATATAAAAAGGCTGTCTGTAATGGGCAGCCTTTTTTATGGGTTAGAAAATCAATTACCATTCATGAAAAATGTTTTTTTCTAAATATGTAAAGCATTAAACGGAAGCATGATACTATAAAAATTTGTATGCTTGGATATTATTTTTTCTTGCACACATCATTTTCCTTTATACATTTACAACACAAAATACATTGTGCTTTGAATCTACAATCGAAATATTATTTACAGATTTTTAAGCAGTATTACTTATGAGTAAATATTGTTTCACATTTATTCTCTTTTTATGCAGCAATATTTGTTTTGCACAAAAGCAAAACTCTATTTGGTGTTTTGGCGATAGCGCAAAAATTGTTTTCGATACAACAGGAAATGTATCTTTACTTACGAGTTCAATTGTGTCTCGTGGCACAGCAACCTCGATTGCAGATAGTACTGGTAAGTTATTATTTTACACAAACACACGCGCTGGTCAACCATCCTCATATACTGGTTTAGTATGGAATGCAAATGATAGCTTAATGGAGAACGGTGATTCAATTGCAGGCCGCGGATGGTACAAGCAATATGTTGTTGTGCCTGCCCCAAATTTGAAAGACATTTACTATTTAGTTTCAGCGCCTGTTACGTCACCAGATGGATTATACTATAGCATAATAGACATGGGCCAAGACAGCGGCCGCGGTGCAGTGATACAAAAAAATGTACAATTGCAAGGCTCAGCTTTTTATGCAAATGATGGCATCGCTGCCATTAAACATGGAAATGGTAGAGATTGGTGGGTAATGGTAAAAGATTGCTATGGTATCAAAAACAATATTTACTATTTTTATTTAGTTTCTCCAACTGGCTTTCTGCTCGACCATGCTCAGGCAATTGGTGATTCAATAAAAACAAATATACTTAGTATTGAAGGCTCAGATGATGGAAGTAAAATTGCTTTAATTTCAGCTATGGGTTACATTAGTGTATTTGATTTTGATAGGTGTTCAGGAATGTTATCAAATGAAATTTCTATTGAGAATGAGGTATTTCTTGGCAGCCTTGCCCCGTGGTATTGGGATTGCGAACTCTCACCCAACAAACGCTACTTATATGTAAGCGAAGTGTACAGTAGTTTTGATACTACAAATTATTTATTGCGGTTTGATTTGCAAGCTCCAAATATTGCTGCAAGTAGAGATACATTGTATGCCGGAGAAGAAAGTGCGGTGGCTGGATTAATAGAACTTGCGCCTGATGGTAAAATATATTGGGCTTGTGCTTATAATCCACCCAACACATTTTTTTATCCTTACCCCGATAGTACGCACAATTACATTACAGATAATTTAAGTGTTATCAATTATCCCGATAGTAGCAATTGCGATTTTCAGCCTTTCTCTTTTTACCTCGGTGGCAAGCGTACTTATTATGGTTTGCCCAATAATCCTAATTATGGGTTGGGGCGGCTTTACGGCTCACCGTGTGATACGTTGCAGTGGACAAACCTCACCCCAGCCCTCTCCAAAGGAGAGGGAGTAATGCAAATTACATACATATCGGCTTGGGAGAAGTTGTTTGTAAATGCAAGTGGGTTGAAAGGGAAGAATGTAACTATAACCATATACGATGGGCGCGGTAGCGCAATTAAAAATTATGAATTAAAAATTATAAATGGCTACGCAACCATAGATGTGGATTGCAGTGGTTGGGCAAGTGGGTTGTATGTGGTGCATTTACAAACGGAAAAAGAAATGTTGAGTAAGAAGTTTGTGAAGGAGTAAAAACATGTTTATCAATTTTTGTAAAATAATGCTTTGGGTTGTGGCCCTAACCGCAGGCAGAAATTGGCAAACGGTTATTCATAATCATTTACACCTCCACAAAGCAGTCGCCAGCAATGGCATCGGCAAATAATTTTCCTTCCATAGTAAGTGCATAATTATTTTGCATAACCACAACCTGGTTTTGTGTTACATAGGCCGCTATCTTTTTTTCAAAATGGCTGGTATATTCTTTGCCGAATTGTTGTTGCAATTGCAAAATATCAACGCCCGCTTTTGTTCGCAGGTGAATCATCACATACTCGTTGTATTTATTTTCTTGAGTAAGTGTCTCTGCTTCGAAATAAGGTTTAGAATTTGTTACACTATCAATATAAGCATTGTTATTGGCAATATTCCACTGCCTGCTATGGCCGTTATATGAATGGGCCGATGGGCCAATGCCAATATAATTTTTCCCACTCCAGTAATTGCTATTGTGCCGCGAATGAAAACCAACCCTGCAGAAGTTTGAAATTTCGTAATGGTCGAAATTGTTATTCATTGCCCAATCAACAAGTTCTTTAAATTGTGTTATTACAATTTCGTCTGTTGGGATGTTTATTTTTTTTGTTTTTACAAAATGTGATAGTGCCGTTCGTTCTTCAATGGTAAGTGCATAACATGAAATATGATTTATGGGTAATTGTTCCGCTGTTTTTAAATTCGCTTGCCAGTCGGCAGGTGATAAATCAGGTAAGCCATAAATTAAATCAATCGAAATATTTTCAATACCACATTTATTTGCAAGCTCAACTGCATGTATTGCCATCGCTGCATTGTGGCTCCGGTTCATGGTGAGTAAATGGTTGTCGATAAAACTTTGCACACCAATACTCAATCTGTTTACACCATATTTTTTCCACAACATTAGTTTCTCCTCCGTCACATCATCGGGATTGCACTCCAGTGTTATTTCGGTGTCAGGGTTCCATTTATAATTGAGTGATAATGCCGCAAAAATAATTTCAAAATCGCTGGCGTTTAGCAATGATGGTGTACCTCCGCCAAAATAAATAGTATCTAAAATATTGGTGTCAGCAGTTCCAAACAAATAATTTTTGCGATGTTCAATTTCTTTTGCAATAGCATCCATCATCAGGGCTTTCTTGCTTAGCGAAGTAGAAAAATGGAAATTACAATAGTGGCATGCTTGTTTACAAAAGGGGATATGTATATAAATGCTGCTCAAAATATTTTTACTGCGTATACAGTAATGGTAAACGAAAGTTAAATTTGTTTGGGCAATACAATCCGGAAGGTAGTGCCTTTATTTACATCGGAGCTTTTCACAAAAATTTGCCCTTTATGGTATTCTTCCACAATGCGCTTCGATAACGAAAGGCCAAGGCCCCAACCACGTTTTTTGGTGGTATAGCCGGGCTTAAAAACTGTAGTGTATTTCGATTTGGGAATTCCCTTGCCGCTGTCTTTAACATCAATGTAAACATATTGATTTTGGTCGGTAATGCTGATAAGAATATCGCCCACACCGGCCATAGAATCAATGGCATTTTTAAATAAATTTTCGAGCACCCATTCGAACAAAGGAATATTAAGCGGGGCATTCACCTCGTGGCTTTGTAAATTTTGAATGGTAATATTCACCTTTTGCGATGTGCGCGTTTTGATATAGTTTACAGAGTTTTGCAACACATCCATGAGGTTTTCTTTTTTCAAAACCGGTGCAGCCCCAATTTTCGAAAAACGCTCGGTTATAGTATTCAAGCGCGAAATATCTTTATCCATTTCGTGCAGGTTATCGTCTGCAGGGTATTTGTTTTTTAAATACTCGGTCCATGCAGCAAGCGATGATAAGGGTGTACCCAATTGATGTGCAGTTTCTTTGGCCATACCCACCCACACCTGATTTTGCTCGGCCTTGCGCGATGTGCTAAATGCTAAATATGAAACCAACAGGAACAACCCAATAATGGCTAACTGAAAAAACGGATAATATTTTAACTGATTAAGCAATTGCGAATCCTTATAAAAAATATAATCGCGCATGTTGGTATCAAACGGTATTTCGATAGGCTGATGCTGCTTTTTCATAATGGCCAACTCCTTTTTTAGGTAAGTTGTATCGGTTGCCACTTTTACACTATCGAGGTTCACCCAGTGCTTTACGTTAAACTTCTCATCGGTTTGTATTACCGGAATGGTGCTGTTGTTGCTTACTACATCAAAAGCAAAAGTGAGGTCGCCAGCATCGAGTGCCACATCCGATAAGTGTTTTAGCGCCTTAGCCCAAAGTTCGATTTTGTTTTTTTCTTCCTGCGAAAGCTTTTCTACCAACCGGTTAGTATACCACAGCGATATAATACCAATAACCAACGCTGTTAGCAGTAATAACATTTTCCATCTTTGCTTGCGAGTGTATATATTCAACTCTGTATCGAAATTAGGGTGCAATATTAACAAACATGCCTTAAAATATGCAAACCGATTTGCTTTATATTGATTTAAATTCGAACCGGGGCACTTGACCGCTATTAAAGGTAAACGTTTACTTTAAGAAAACCTTTTAATTAGTTTAGGCTTTGTAAGTGGACAAAATCAATTTGACTTATATTACGGAATGGCCTGTGCACTAAAAAATGGTGTTTAAAATCCCTAAAAAATGTTCATTATTATAAGGCCGGGTCTTTCTCCATTTAATTAAAAAAAGTTAATATTGTATTCAAATAAAATTATGAATATGAAAAAAATTAACTGTCTTGTTTTATTGTTTTTAGCATCACATGTTTTGTGTTCGCAAACTGTTTTGTATAGCGAGAATTTCGAAAATCTTACAAACACATTTACGCTCAATGGCACAGCTGTAAACAGTACCGCCACCGGAGAAAATTTCTGGATTGTAAATAACGAGTTTTCGGGTGGCAGCGCTTCCACTGTTTGTCTTGGTTTTCCTGTAACTTTTAGTGTTCCCAATACACCCTCGCAACCCGGTACTTATGCCGGTAATCCTTATAGCAAATATTTACACACATTAAGTGTTGCTGCCAATACAAGCGGAATAAACAACTGTTGTTTTTTGGCTGCCGATGGGTTATGCGCCAATCCCGAAAATTATTTCGCTTCTATGACCAACGATATTAGTACAACAGGATATACCAACGTACAGTTGAGTTTTGGCTGGTTGTGCGATGGCAGCAATAATAATTATGGCGAAGTATATTATAGTATAGATGGCGGTACAACATGGATTCAACAATCGCTGCCATTGCAAAAATATTTTGGTCAGGGTAACTGGACCACACAAAACATTACCAATGCAGCTTTCGATAATCAAGCCACATTGCGGTTTGGTTTTCGTTTTGCAAATCAAATAACAACTACTGCTCAGGATCCCGGTTTTGCTATTGACGAGATAATCATAAGCGGTAACCAAAATGTAGTGTTGCCTATAGCAGCATTTACCGCCAGTAATGTTAGTTTATGTGAAAAAAGTGTTGTCGATTTTACCAATCTGTCCAGCAATGCCACTTCTTACTTATGGTTGTTTCCGGGCGGTTTGCCGGCTACTTCTACCGATACAAATCCCACTGGAATTTATTATGCTAATTATGGCACCTATTCGGTAACGCTCATAGCTACTAATGCAAATGGCAGCGACACTTTAGTTTTCCCAAATTACATTACCATAAATCAAAATCCTCCGGCACCGGTTATAACTTTAAATGGCAATTTGCTCATTTCAACTCCAGCTATTTCCTATCAATGGTTTTTAAATAATACCCCTATTCCCGGAGGCGTAAATCAAGTGCAACCTCTTACCAGTGTTGGTAGTTACTATGTTTTAATAACGGACAGCAATGGTTGCCAATCAGCTTCGAACCTTTTGGTGGTTTCAGGCATTGAGCAAACTTCGCCATCACAAAATTTCAACATTTACACAAATACAAATCACGAATTAGTAATTGATAATATTGGATTGTTAAAGGAACCCTTCCAGGTTTCAATATGTGACATCGAAGGCCGGTTGGTAATGAAAAGCACTATTAACACAACCACACAAGCGAGAATAAACATCGCTTCGCTTACAGAAGGGGTTTATTTAACTACAATATATAACGCTTGGTCACAAACCGTTTTGAAGTTTGTAATTAAATAACATCATTTGATACTAATTTAATTCCTCTAAGTTTAATTTTAAATAATTTTCAAGTATGGATACACAAGAGCTTCTTACTGAGTTGCACACTGAACACAATCGGTGGCAAGCAAAAATTAAAAATTATAAAGACGAACTGAAACGATGGGACGAGCAGTTGCTTAATATGGTTCCGCGTTTACAAAGCGATCAGCAAAGCCGAAGTTTGGAACGATTTCAAAATCAAATAATAATTCAAAATGAAGTATTGGATATTATGCGGCACGATTTTAAACAATATGAAAACGAAATTGAATTTATTCAAAACCATAAGGTGGATAAAACCGAAGACGGTATTAATTCCTTACATGATCATGAGGAAGATAAATTATTATCGTTTGAGCATAATTTCGACAACCTTCGCAAAGATTTTAAACTCTTTACCGGAGCGAAGTAGCAAGAAAAAAAATCACATTCCATACCGGAATTATTAATAATCAATATCAAAACTATTGTTTTTGAATTTGTGGCCTCCAATTCTTGTTAGCCAAAATTTTATTAAAATGCAGAACCATGGTTCTGCATTTTTTTTGAAACTAAAAGCTGTTGATATAATACCGGATTTGCTTGTCACTAAAATTATAATAGCAGCTTGCTTGCAAATGCTGCATCTGGGATGCTGCAATATTGTCTCTTTCCAAATATCCGATAACGGTTTTTTGCAACAAAATCATAAATCACGTTGCGCAAAAAACGCGGAATAATCTTAAACCCGTATAACAGTTTCCATCCCGATTCAAGTTCTAAAGCGATTTGAAAAACAGCATCCGACTTGATGTAATATTTGCCTTTGGAAACAAAAACCACAGAGTTCATTGTACTGAAATCTGAGTGAAACGTGCCGCTAATTTTTTGTGATGTTTGAGATGTATTGGTGGTGAAATAAAACTTTTTACGCTTATCTGCTTTATAAATCAATTGAATAAGTTTGTTGCAAAACAAACATGTGCCATCGTAAATGATAATATGTTCGGGATTCAAAATTTGGAAATTAACTATAACTGTATACGTTGTTTTTTATTTTCGGAAATCGAATCCGGGGTCAAGTTTTTTGAAACGATTGTTTTCGTACTCTATTTTAGTTCCATTAATATTATCATCAGCACGATTGGCAGATATAAACCAACTGAAGTCTACATTACTCGTTCCGCCCTGCAATTCCACCACATCGAAACCCCACTGATTTTCATTGGTAACATACACACCTTTGCAATCTCCTTTTAGCTGAACAAAAACTTTCATCAAATGTTTGGCATCCACTTTAATATTGATAGCCAAAGTAGAATCAAATGCAACATGTGCCTTGCCATTTATTAACTGTGCCTGACCAAAATCCTGAAACAAAATTTCCGGTGTTTCGGGAGCGGTCATAATTCTATCGGCACCTTTATTATCGCGCACAATGGTCGCTACAGTGCCTAACCCTATTATTTTGTAAGTGGTAGCACCTATATAGGCAGCTACAGAACTTACTGCGAGATTAACGTTACTTACATTGGATTGCTTTACATAAAAAATACCCCCATCATGGTGCGTTGCACTATTACCATCTTCTACACTGCATGAGTTTATTCCATGTCCTTTGCCGGCAGTTTGTATACCATCGCCCAAGGCATAGTTTGTAGTAACAATAGGCGATGAAAGCGAAAATGTTACCACAGGCGCAGGAGTCATTCCATTTGAAGAAACATATATTCCCACACCACTGGCACTTGTATTTGTGGCAGAAATAGCTGCAGAATTTGTGGTTGAAATAACAGCACCAAAACCACTGCCCGACTGTACAATTTCTAAACCTGTACTTGCATTGGAGCCACTACTAAGTACTATTCGCCCACCTGCACCGGAAGTATTAGAACGTGCTACATTAAAACCATATCCACCTGTACCACCATGGTTTATCACCATACCATCGCCACTGGCCAATGCCGGAAGCGTAACAAGAATGCCGTTGCCAAGGGTATTAGTCCGGGCAATACTCAATCCTGTTCCGGTTCCTTTATGATTTATCAATAACCCTTCGTTTGTATTTACAGTGCTGTCCATATCAATTTGCATTCCTTTACCGCGTGCTTTTTGTTGCAGATAAATTCCGGTTGCCAAACTTGTGGGTGTTAACATTTGTAAATTTATTCCTTGCCCCGATGCTGATGTGGAAACTACCATTTGTGCAGCGGTTGCTGTGCCCGATGTTGACAATAAATTGAGCGCATTAGACGCACCATTGTTATTTATAAGTACAGTTGGGTTGGCATTGAATGCACTTACTGTTTGAAACCTTCCTGCACTACCACCAGCAGAAGAATTATTTACAAAAACTCCGGTATGCCCCAAGCCTGTAGTAATAAAGTTTGCAGTGATACTATCTTGCGAAGTAGCACGTATTGCAACCCTGTTACCCGAAACGCTGCTTATATCGACATATGCTGTTGGAAAAACTGTATTCACACCCATCAAACCACTGTTTTTTAACCATACCCTGGGCACATTATTGGTTCTCATAATAAAATCAAAGTTATTGAGCGAGCCAATAAATTCGGTTCCGATTAAAGTGTTGCCTTTCAATTGCCACCCTAAAGTGTCGGCTAAAGTTGATAGTGTTTTCCATTGTGGTGGCACTCCGGGGCCCGTTGAAGTGAGTACCTGATTAGTTACACCAGCTAAATTATTCGGCATCAATGCACCGTCAAAACGAACATTGCCAACTACATGCAACCGCTCGCTTGGCGCACTTATATTTACACCTATATAACCCTGACTCGCACCCGCAACGCCAACAACCCTCATACGCTCAACATTATTTGTACGCACAATAAAATCAAATGGATTGAGTGATCCAATAAAGCTTGGAGTGGTGGAAAGGGTATTCCCTGTTAATCGCCAGTTTACTGTATCTGCGATGGAAGAGTATGTGCGCCAAATAGGAGCAATGCCTGCACCTTGCGAAAGCAAAATTTGCTCCGCTGTGCCGGCAGTATTACCCGGCATAAACGCATTATCTAAACGCATATTTCCCGCAACATGTAATCGTTCGCTTGGCGCTATAACGTTGATTCCTACAAAGCCTTGGTTTGCACCTGCAACCCCAACTATACGCATGCGTTCTACATTATTTGTGCGCATCATAAAATCGAAAGCATTGAGCGAGCCAATAAAGTTTGATGCTGTAATGTTGTTTCCAATCAATCGCCAGTTTACTGTATCTGCGAGGGAAGAATATGTGCGCCAAATAGGAGCAATGCCAACACCTTGCGAAAGCAAAATTTGCCCGGTTGTTCCGGCAGTATTTCCTGGCATAAATGCGTTATCTAAACGCATATTTCCCGCAACATGTAATCGTTCGCTTGGCGCTATAACGTTGATTCCTACAAAGCCTTGATTTGCACCAGCAACCCCAACTATACGCATGCGTTCTACATTATTTGTGCGCATCATAAAATCGAAAGCATTGAGCGAGCCAATAAAGTTTGATGCTGTAATGTTGTTTCCAATCAATCGCCAGTTTACTGTATCGGCAAGTGTAGAATAAGTGCGCCAAATGGGCGCTAAACCTGCACCTTGCGAAAGCAATACTTGCCCCGCTGCACCGGCAGTATTGCCAGGCATAAACGCATTGTCTAAACGAAAGTTTCCGTTAAGATGTAGTCTTTCGGTAGGGGCATTATGGTTTATACCTATGAATCCTTGGTTGGCACCGGCAACTCCAATAATTCGCAAGCGTTCTACATTTGCAGTGCGTGCTATAAAATCGAAGGCATTTAACGTTCCAATAAATTGACCGGTAGCAATTGTATTACCCATAAGCCTCCAATTAGTAGTATCGGAAATTGCGCCAAAGTTGCGCCATACAGGAGCAATTCCTGCTCCCTGCGACATTAAAAACTCTCCACTGGTACCCGGCAAATTATTGGGCATAAATGCTCCATCAACTCGCAAGTTTCCATTTACGTGCAACTTTTGTGTTGGAACAACAATACCAATACCCACGTTTTGAGCAACTGCTTTTGTACAAAATAGCACAACAAAAGCACATAATAATTGTAAAATTTTTCTTTTCATTTGTGTTTTTAATAACCGAAATCTGTTACTTCTGAACCATAAGTTTTACAGATTCCAAAGTAGAAACTCCGTCAGTAATTCTTACAACATAATTGCCCGGAGCAATGTTTTGTAAATTTAATTCTACGGAATTATTCAATTTTAAATTCTCTTTTTTTATAAAAGCCATATCAACCATTTGCCCATACATATCTATAAATTCGATTCTAAAATCGGTTAAGGTTAAGGACGTGTTGAGTAATGATAACACTACAGTTGTATTACTGTTTGCCGGATTGGGATAAATACTTACACTAATATTGCTGCTATTATTAAGGCTCACTACACGAACAGGTGAATATGAAATTTCGCCCCATGTTTTAACTATTTTTAAACGATAGTAGGTGTTGCCAAAATAAGGAGAAATGTCCAAACCTTTGTATGCATTTGTTTTTCCATTAACAAGACCTATGGCGGTTACGTTTTGCAAAAAAGTAAATTTTTTGGCATCGCTCGACTTTTCAATTTCGTAATGCAAAACATTGTCTTCATTGGCCACTTCCCATTTTAAGTCAGTTTGTTTATTTGCATTCAAGGCCGCATTAAAACTTAATAAAGAAACCGGAAGGGGGGCATCTTTTTCAACCAAAACCCATGCTATGTTATAACCATTTACACCGGTGATGGTACATGTATTTGCTGCAGGGTTGTCTATACCGGCCGGAGGCATTATCCACCCCGATACACCATTGTGTCGTTGTGCACCAAGGTTGGCTTCGGTTATAATATTTGTGCTGCCGCCTGTTGCATCCCACTCCGATTCGCGATAAGAAAATGTGAGTGATGACACTGGATTTGTAGTATAGTTTGCAACAGTAACCGGCCACCAACGATCGAGCACATTCATAGAATTTTCGGCACCACCCCAGTAGGCAGCAGTACTTGGTACTGGTGGTGGTAAAGGTCTATTATTGGGAGTAGCAGCAGTATTGGTAGGATATGTAGCCACCATTGCACTGCCGTTTGCTCCTACACCCGCAGTAGTAATATTTAAAGTGAATGGCAAATAGTTGTTAGTAACTGCATTACCAAAAGGATATACATAAGCTCCTGTATTGGCGCCTATATTCCATAAAATATTTCCATAACCGGGAACAGCAGGCGTTTCGGAAATGATGAATCCGGTAGTGCGTGTAATGGCACTTAGCGAGCTATTTGAAATGGTAAGCGTTTTGGAATTTAAATCTAAGTTTCGGGTGCCCAATGATAGAATACCTGCCGGGCCAACATAAGCCCCACCAACTGTTGTATTCACATTTAATGTTTTAATACCGGTGCCAATCAATGTCAAATTGTTAAAGGTGGTAGGGTTTGTACCGCCAATAGTTTGGCTAGCTCCATTGAAAATAACGGTACCTGCCGAAGTAGAAAAACAATTGTTGGCTGAGTTGTGTATCCAATTGCCCGATAGGTCTATAGTGCCGCTATTAAAAAACTGTCCCCCGTTTTGATTTTGTATATCACCCTGAACGGTAATGGTTGCAGTAGCTTGCACCGTAACGGTAACATTATCCGTAGTCCACAATTGAGCATTTACATTCAATAACAAACTGCAAACAACAATAGTTGATGCAAATGCTTTTTTGAGAAATGTGTAAAATGTATTCATCGTAATTATTTACTTATAGATAAGAAGGTAAATATATATTATTTTGCGATATACTGCCAAATGCTTGCCATAAAAAGTTGTAAATGATAATTATTCTAAAATAAAGTATAATTATAGCTCGAAAGGGGCTTTTCAAACCTCAAATTCACAAATTTGTTATTTGAAGCCAAAACCGATTGGTTGTATCAAAAACCCCTGAGGTGTTTGGGAAAACCAATCTTTAGAAATAATATTTCTGTTTATTTGCGACACAAAATAATTTTTTCTAAACAGCAAAATGTCGCGCCAAAAAGAAAGCATCAGCATATTCGATATGTTCAAAATTGGGATAGGCCCATCGAGCTCCCATACCCTCGGGCCATGGCGCGCTGCCGAAAGATTTATTTTCGATTTAAAATCCAAAACCTCATTACACAACATACAACGTATACAAGTATGGTTGTATGGCTCGCTGGCAAAAACCGGCATAGGCCATGGCACCGATATTGCCGTCCTGCTTGGTTTGATGGGTGCCGACCCCGTTACATTTGACACAACATTGGTAAACGACACCATCGAAAAGATTAAACGCAACAAAACACTTTCAATTCTTGATGAAATAAAAGTGCCGTTTTATTATGAAAGAGATTTGGTTTTTTTAAAACAAGAATCGTTGCCATTTCACCCCAATGCAATGAAGATAGTGGCAACATTGAAAGATACACAAACCGAAGAGGCTATTTATTATTCGATAGGTGGTGGCTTTGTTGTAAAAGATGGCGAAGATAATTCTACACATAAAACTGTAGTACTAAAATACGATGTGAGCAATGCCGATGAACTTATGCAAAACTGTATGCGGGCGGGACTGAATATTTCTGCATTGGTATTACAAAACGAACAAGCCTGGCGCACGGAAGAAAAAACCCTACAGGGCATTTTGCAAATTTGGAACACCATGAGCGAGTGCATGTACAAAGGTTGTCACACCGTTGGATTGTTGCCCGGAGGGTTGCACGTAACGCGAAGGGCCGCCACAATAAATAAAAAACTACTGAGTGCTAGTGAGTATGCAAATATTGAAGAGTGGAAGCAAGCTATAAAAAAATCGCCACACGATTTTAGCTCCATTTTGAATTGGGTGAGCTGCTTTGCACTGGCTATTAATGAAGAGAATGCCTCGTTTGGCCGTGTAGTAACAGCACCAACAAATGGCGCTGCGGGAGTGGTGCCGGCTGTGTTAATGTACTTTCATTTATTTGCCGGTGGCGATGCCGATGAAATGATAATTCGGTTTTTACTCACTGCCTCCGAAATAGGAAGTATGTTTAAAAAAGGCTCTACCATTTCTGCGGCAATGGGCGGTTGCCAGGCCGAGATTGGCGTTTCATCGGCAATGGCTGCCGGTGCATTAACGGAATGCTTAGGTGGAAATCCGCGGCAAGTAATGCAAGCGGCCGAAATTGCAATGGAGCATCATTTGGGAATGACATGCGACCCTATTGGTGGTTTGGTGCAAATTCCTTGTATTGAACGAAATACAATGGGCGCCATAAAAGCAATTACAGCATCGCAACTTGCCATGCAAAGTGACCCCGATGCTGCTAAAGTTTCGCTCGATGCGGTAATAAAAACCATGTGGGAAACAGCGCTCGATATGAATAGCAAATACAAAGAAACTGCCGATGGCGGACTGGCCATTCATATCCCATTAGGATTGAGCGAGTGCTAAAAAAAATGCCGCTAACCACATCAGATTATGTAGTTGGCGGCATTCCCATTTCAAACAATACGATGGTTAGTCTATGATAAGCATAGCATCACCATAACTATAAAATTTGTATTTTTCTTTCAAAGCTACTTTGTAAGCATTCATAATGTTTTCGAAACCACCAAATGCGCAAGTCATCATTAGCAAAGTAGACTCGGGCATGTGGAAATTTGTTACCATACAATTGGCAATACTAAAATCGTATGGAGGAAAAATAAATTTATTTGTCCAGCCGGCTAACGGTTTCAATTCACCATTTGTAGAAACTGTAGATTCTATAGCACGCATAGTGGTAGTACCCACAGCACAAATTCTGCGCTTTGCGGCTTTGGCAGCGTTCACTATATCACAGGCTTCGGTATTTACTTCAAATTGCTCGCTATCCATTTTATGTTTGGTAAGGTCTTCAACTTCTACCGAACGGAAAGTGCCCAAGCCTACGTGAAGCGTAACTTCGGCAAAGTTTACCCCTTTAATTTCGAGGCGCTTAAGCAATTCGCGGCTAAAGTGCAATCCTGCCGTTGGTGCTGCCACAGCACCTTCGTTTTTGGCATACACCGTTTGGTAGCGATGCACATCTTCGGCTTCGGCCTTACGTTTTATGTATTTGGGAAGAGGTGTATGACCAAGATTATAAACGGCAGCTTTAAACTCCTCGTGTGTACCATCGAAAAGGAAACGCAATGTGCGGCCGCGCGATGTTGTGTTGTCTATTACTTCGGCAACGAGTAAATCGTTATCGCCAAAATATAGTTTATTGCCTATGCGGATTTTACGTGCAGGGTCTACTAATACGTCCCAAAGACGACTATCCTTGCTCAACTCGCGCAACAAAAACACTTCTATTTTGGCCCCTGTTTTTTCTTTGTTACCATACAATCGTGCAGGAAATACGCGGGTGTTATTCAATATCATTACATCCTTATCGTCAAAATATTCGAGTATGTCTTTAAACACTTTGTGTTCTATTTTGCCTGTAGTACGATTAACCACCATCAGACGCGATTCGTCACGATTTTTGGCCGGGTGAGTAGCCAGGAGGTTTTCATTGAAATTGAATTTAAACTGCGAGAGTTTCATTTTACAATACATTTATGGGCAACATGCCTTGTTTTAAAGCAAATTGCTATTGTTAATATTATCCTTCATTCGGCTGCCAATACATTGATTATCAGGGGGAAAAACCAATAAAATACGCAACCTTTTTTTTATAAACGGGGCGCAAATATAATATCATGATATACCGTTTTCGACATGGAGGGCAAAATAAATATTACCAATTTATAATTGATGTCTAAAGCCTTGCACTAATAAGTGGTACAGAGACCTCTATGCCATCAAAATAATTAAGCCCAAGTTGCAAGTCATATTTTTTTAGGTACTTCTTTTTTAAGAAAATACGCTGCAACAGCAGAAATTATTAAACCCCCTGCAAGCACATTTACAGTAAGTTGAAAAATGTACGATGTTAAATTGTAATTACCCCTTGCATGCTTCTCGGCAATGGCTACATCCCGGTTTGCTTCTTTTGCCTGGGTGATTGTTTTTTGAATCATGAATTCGAAATAGGCAGGGTTGATAATAACATTATAAAGCAATTGCCCAACAATGGCAATAATAAGTGAAACTGCAGAAATGAAAACGCCTATTCGAACGAGTTGTGTGTAATTGGCATATCCATTCAATTCTAAATTACGCACCGATTTCATTCCCAAAGGCAAACACACAATAGGAATAATGGCGGCAAACATCGATACCAGTGGATGATATTTAACTAATGGGCCATGAAGGCCGATAATGTATTCGCCAATTAGCCATATCACACTTAGTACACCCGTGGCTATTCCCCATCGTTTTATTTGCGTGCTCATATTTATTGATTGGATTTTTGTTTTTTCCTATGGCCAAAAGTAACGCAAATAAAACAAATTCAAACTTTGCAGTTGAAAATACTAATCTCAAAATAATCAATAAAATCAGCAACTTTGACTCCATTGTATTTCACCAAATTGGTGATTTTATATATCGGGATTAACCCAACTAATGCAGATAGTTCCGCTCGTTCTTCATACTGCATAAGTTGCATTTAACAGTTAATATACTTAAATCTGCACAGTTTTGATTTATTTCGAAAAAAAGCACTACATTTAAGCAACTCAAAAAGGAAAACGTACGTCTAATACATACATTGATAAAAAATGACCGATGCAGAACTGGTAAAACAGTGTATTAAAGGCAATGCCGAAGCACACGAAACACTATATAAAAGGTTTGCCGGCAAAATGATGACAGTATGCTTAAGGTACGCATCGAGCCAGGAAGAAGGAGAGGATTTTTTGCAGGAGGGTTTTATCAAAGTATTTGAAAAATTGGGTTCTTTTAAATTTGAAGGTGCGCTCGAAGGGTGGATCAGGCGGGTAATTGTAAACAACTTACTCGATATGGTACGTAAAAATATGCGTATCCCTCATCACGATTCTATAGATGATATAGCAAATCACCCTCCGGCACAAATGTCCACAAGCGATAATATTCAGACACAGGACTTATTGAATATGATAATGAAATTGCCAAAAGGATATCGCACCGTTTTCAATCTTTATGTGATGGAAGGATTTTCACACAAAGAAATTGCCGCTGAACTTGGCATTAACGAAAACACCTCAAAGTCGCAACTATCACGTGCGCGCGACCAACTTCAAACAATGGTAAACAATGCTTCGAAACTGGCATCAGTAAAATAAAAAAATGACCGAACAACATAACATAGATAGCTTATTCAAATCGCATCTCGATGCGTTTGAAAGCCCTGTTAATCCGCAAGTGTGGAGTACAGTGCAAGCTGCTATGCCACAAACTGTTGTTACTGCTGCAACCACTTCGGCTACAGTATTCACTGCAAAATCTTTAATAATAGCCGCTTCGCTTATAGTTGCTGCTAGCAGTACCTATTTTTATTTTAATGATAATACCAGTGAAAATAAAAATGTTGTTGCAAAAACAGAAGAGATTGCAAAACAAGATGTACCAACCCAAACCGAAGAACCGGCAAAAAATGAAATAACCGTTACGCAAAACGAAAATACAGAAAAGGCATCATCGGGCAAGGGTAATGCTTCTGCAATCGAGCCAATCGAAGAAAAAATTGAAAAACATACTTCAGTAGATAATTCTATCAAACCGGAAAAAGAAATAAAGCCTGGTGTGGTTGATGGTGGTGCAAAAAATTCTAATAATCCACCTGTGGAAAACAAGCCTGTAGTAGAACCGAATGTTGCTTCAAAGAGCAATCCACCAACACAACAAACTGAATCTCCAAAACCAACTGATACCAAACAACCCGAAAAAGATGCGGTTGAGCCAATAATTTTAAAACAAAAATGGGATACCGAAGAGTTGGCATCTAACATAAAAATCAATACAGATATTATTACCCCTGATGGTGATAATATGAATGACGAGTTTACGGTTGAAGTATTAAATGCAAAAATTTGCAATGTTATAATTTATGATCGCAACGGTAAAGCGGTAATGCAATACAATACACAAACTGCAAGTTGGAACGGCAAATTAAAAAATGGAAATGACGCTGCCGATGGTACGTATTTTTACTTTATTTTTGGCGAAAGTTTCGATGGCCGCCCATTCGATAAAAAAGGAAACCTCACTATAAAAAAATAAAATTTAATAAACTGATATAATTAAAACTATGAAGAATTTATTTTCTCGATTGCTAATGGTAATGGCGTTATTTGTAATAACCCACACCGCATCTGCCTCGCATATTGCAGGTATGGACTTAACCTACAAATACATTAGTCCTAATGTATATGAGGTTACACTTAAATTTTACCGCGATTGTTTTGGTATCCCCATGTCGGGGTCGTCAAGTGTATGTTATGGTTCAAACTCTTTGGGCATAACAAACTATGTAAACTTGCCAGCAGTTGATACCAATTTGGTTACACCTATTTGTGTAGGACAATTAACCACGTGCCAGGGTGGTAGCGCTTATGGCGTGGAAGAACACGTTTACAGAGGTCAGGTAACTTTGCCACAGGCCGCTACCGATTGGGTGTTCTCGTTCAGCACGTGCTGCCGCAATGCCGCTATCACCACTTTGCAAAATGCCCAAAGCGAAGGTATTTGGGTAGGTGCTACACTCGATAATGTTAACTTCCCTACCAACAGTTCCCCATCATTTACATCGTTACCGGTAACACAATTTTGTATCAATAGCTTAAATTATTTTCCACAATATGCCTCGGATATTGATGGCGATTCGCTGTATTTTTCTTTGGTAGACCCTTGGAGCGATGCCGGTTCATCGTGTACCACACCTGGTTCGGCTGTATTATTTAATGCTCCGTTCTCTGGTATTAATCCTTTGACTACCACTAATGGAACCACTCTGGATCCTTATACTGGTCTTATTACATTAACACCTACTATGTTCGAAATTGGTGTAATGGCACTTGACTTAAAAGAATATGATAGCTTGGGAACATTGAAAAGCACCATTAGACGCGATATTCAGGTATCGGTAGTGCAATGTAATTTTGCTCAATTTCAAACTACTATAGTGAATGGTGTTCCCAAAGCTTATGCTGCAAATTGCGGTGACTCATGTGTAGTATTACAACTAACTGATAGTATACAATGCAGTACTGTGGCTCCCAACGGTTCCGACTTTAGAGCTGTGCGACCAAACGGGCAACCAAATCCAATTTATAGTGCTGCACCGCTTAATTGCGTAAATGGACTTACTACACAAATACAAATTTGTTTTTACAAACCGCTTACGCAAGGCACATCAAAATTCTGGCTCAAAACAGGCAGTGATTTAAATACATTATTACCATCATGCGGTAATGCATTGCCTGAGTACGATACCATCAATATTGTAGTGTTTGATCCATCCATAATGGCTTTACCTGTTATCGATACAGTTCATTCGTGCGCATTTACAACTTATACTATCACCATGCCTGAGTTAATTACTTGTGCATCTATTGCTGCAAATGGTTCCGATTTTATTTTGAAAGATGCTACCGGAACTCCTTACCCGGTTACATCGGCAAGTGGTGTTAACTGCTCATTCCAAAATGAATTTACAAATCAAATTACAATTACCTTAAATGCACCGGCACAAGGAACTCCGCCATATTACCTTATTGCTACCAATGGAAATGATGGTAATACTATTACCAATGAATGTGATAAACCGATAGATCAAAATGACACTATAGCCATTCTATATACAACAAATACAGTAACTGTAAGTTTAGGTACAGACACCACCCTATGTCAAAATGATCCCGCTCCGGTTTTGGATGCTACATTAACACAAGCAACTTATACGTGGTACTTGAATGGTGCACCTGTTGGAGGCAATACTCAAACGTTAACCGCAAACCAATCGGGCACTTATATTTGCCAGGTATCTTACGGCCCTAATTGCTTTGGTTCCGATACAGTTGTAGTAAATTATGTGCTTGCCCCTATAGTCGCACTCGGCAATGATATAGCAGTTTGTAATGCTGCTCCATTCCCAACTTTAGATGCCGGTAATCTCGGATCAACTTACGCGTGGACAGATATTAATGGTAATCCATTGGCAACTACACAAACCTATACACCAACTGCAGCAGGTACGTATATTGTTACCGTTAGCGGAGGCTCTTGCTCTTCGAGCGATACCATTAATGTAACTGTGAGCAATGCAACTCCTTTCACCCTGGGTAACGATGATGTTATTTGCGAAACAGCATCCACAACAATAACGTCAAGTGTAGCAGGCACCTCTTATGTTTGGTTTAAAGATGGAACAAACCTCAACACAAATGCGCAAACAATTACAGTAAGTACAGCAGGAACATATGTATGCGAATTGACAAATACAGACGGTTGCAAATCGACCGATACAGTGATTGTTACTACAGAAGCCGTTCCGGCAAAACCTCAAGTGTTTTGCGGTGTTGCCACCGGAACAGGATTTAGCATTGTATATACATGGGCACCTATTGCCGGTGCTACCGGTTATGCAGTAAGTGTAAATGGAGCACCATTTGTTCCAAACAACTTATTGCCGGTAAGCCACGGTTTAAATAGTTCACCTGCTTCGTTTATTGTACATGCCTTAGGCACAGAGTGCGAGTTTGGACCAAACAGCGATCCTGCTTTCTGCGATATCAGTATTCCAAATATTGTAACACCAAATAATGATGGTAAGAACGATGCATTTGTAATATTAAATCTTGAGCAGTTTTCTAATGCCAGAATGAAAATATACAATCGTTGGGGTAATTTGATTTACGAAAATGCCAACTACAAAAACGATTTCAACTTCCAGGATCAGCCGGATGGAGTTTACTATTACGTGTTAACTATTTCGGAAGTGAGTAAAGACTACACTGGAAATGTAACCGTATATAAAGAGAAGAAATAAACCTCGCTCCGGCATTATTATAATTGCTGATTAATAAAACGCTTGCAGATATAAACTGCAAGCGTTTTTTTTTGATAGATGCCTTATTACCTTTGCACCCTCAATACTGTAAAGAAGCAAACATCATTATGAAAGTTATAGATCATATTAAACAATCGAAAAAGACATTATTTTCAATTGAAATATTACCACCATTAAAAGGAAAAGGGATACAATCCATATTCGACACTATAGATCCCTTAATGGAATTTAAACCGCCATTTATTGATGTGACATATCATCGCGAAGAGTATGTTTATAAAAAACGTGATGGTGGCTATTTGGAAAAAGTATCCATTCGTAAGCGGCCCGGAACAGTAAGTATTTGCTCGGCCATAAAAAGTAAATACAATACCGAAGCAGTGCCACATTTAATTTGTGGTGGCTTTACCAAAGAAGAAACCGAGAATGCATTAATAGAATTAAATTTTTTAGGAATAGATAATGTGCTTGCCTTACGTGGCGATGCCATTAAAACTGAAAATGCATTTATACCAACACCAGGTGGTCATCAATTTGCACTCGATTTGGTAAAACAAATTAGCGGCCTCAACAATGGCCATTACCTCGATGAGGATTTATTGGGCCATGCAAATACAGACTTTTGCATTGGCATTGCCGGCTATCCCGAAAAGCATTTCGAAGCACCAAATCCTCAAACAGATTTAATGCATTTGAAACAAAAAGTAGAAGCCGGAGCGCACTATATTGTAACACAAATGTTTTTCGACAATACAAAGTTTGTTGCTTTTACCGAAGCTTGCCGCAAAATGAATATCGATATCCCAATCATTCCGGGATTAAAAATTCTTACATCGAAAAAACAATTAATCAACCTGGCAAAGACTTTTCATATTGATATTCCCGAAGACCTCACACAGGCAGTTATGAATTGCAAAAATGATGAAGATGTTAAGCAAGTAGGAATCGAATGGTGTATAAATCAGTCGAAAGAATTGATAAAAGAAAATGTTCCTTGCCTGCACTATTATACAATGGGCAACCCCGATATCACTCTAAAGGTTGCACGCGAAGTTTTTTAAAGCGTTGTTATTTACGTTCGCTTTTTTGAGAAAATATTTATTATTCTTTACGGCTTAATTTTTATTTTGGAAAAAACCCTTCTTGATAATGGAACTTATTTTGTTGAATAAAGTGTCCCATTATGTTAACGCGATAATGTTTGTTTCTGAGAATTACTTTCCCTTGTAGACACCAAAATTTTTCACAAGAATGATACAAAAGTTTTTTATTACTTTCGCTTATTCAAAGATAAATATAATGGCAAAAAAGAACAGCTCCGCAGGATTGAATTTAGCATTTGATAATGGATGGCAATATGCAGCGGCCCCCGAAAGTGCCGACCATATTAAGCTAAAAGAAAAGTACGATCTCTTTATCGATGGAAAATTTGTTGCTCCAACCGAAGGCAAATATTTTGCAACCATAAATCCGGCAACAGAACAAAAAATAGCGATGGTAGCCGAAGCATCACAAAAGGATGTGGACAAAGCGGTGATAGCTGCAAACGATGCACATATTAATGTGTGGAGCAAGATGCCTGCTAAAGAACGTGGCAAATATATTTATCGCATTGCCAGAATGATACACAAGAACGCGGCCGCGAATTGGCAATTATAGAAAGTATGGATGGTGGAAAAGCCATTCGCGAATCGCGCGATGTTGATGTGCCCTTAGCTGCTGCTCACTTTTTTTACTATGCCGGCTGGGCCGATAAATTACAATATGCTTTTGCCGGACGCAATCCCAAATCGCTTGGTGTTGCAGGACAAATTATTCCATGGAATTTTCCTTTGCTTATGGCGGCTTGGAAAATAGCACCTGCCCTTGCTTGTGGTAATACTGTTGTTTTAAAACCTGCCGAAACCACTTCGCTTACAGCAATGAAACTTGCCGAAATTATTCAGGATTGCGATTTGCCACCGGGCGTGGTAAATATTATTTCGGGTGCCGGTGCTACAGGTGCTGCTATTGTAAATCATCCGGGAATAAATAAAATAGCGTTTACCGGTTGGACCGATGTAGGCAAAATAATTCAAAGGGCACTGGCAGGCACCGACAAAAAATATACGCTTGAACTTGGCGGCAAAGCAGCAAATATTGTATTCGAAGATGCTGCAATTGATCAGGCAGTTGAAGGAATTGTAAACGGAATATTTTTTAATCAGGGACATGTATGTTGTGCCGGGTCGCGATTATTTGTACAGGAAAATATTAAAGACACTTTACTAAAAAAATTGAAAGACCGCATGGACACCTTAATTGTTGGCGATCCACTGGATAAGAATACAGATATAGGTGCTATCAACTCTAAGGAGCAATTAAAAAAAATACAGAATTACATTAAAATTGGCACTAACGAAGGTGGCAATTGCTATCAATCGAATTGTGTGTTACCAACAAAAGGTTTCTGGTGTAAGCCAACTTTATTTATGGATGTAGCACAGTCGAGCAGAATAGTGCAGGAAGAAATATTTGGCCCTGTGCTTGCCGTACAAACATTTCGCACTGCCGAAGAAGCAATCGAAAAAGCAAATAACACTCCCTTCGGATTAAGCAGTGGCGTGTGGACCGATAAAGGGTCGAAAATATTTAAAGTAACATCAAAAATTCGTGCGGGTGTTGTGTGGGCAAACACCTACAACAAATTCGATCCTACATCACCATTTGGTGGTTACAAAGAAAGTGGTGTTGGCCGCGAAGGCGGTATGCATGGTTTAGATGCATATTTAAAATTCAATTAATTTTTTTAAATCATTTTAGTTTTATAAAAATGGCAGTAGCAACAAAAAAAATAGTAAAGAAAATATTGGCAACTAATGGTGAAGCAAAATTGAATGGGTCATCAACAATAGGAAATCGTATTCCGGTTGTAAAAACATACAAGTTATACATCGATGGTAAGTTTGTGCGCAGCGAATCGGGGCGATATATGCAGACCAATAACAAAGAAAATTTTGGCGCAAACATTTGTCGTGCTTCACGCAAAGACATTCGCGATGCTGTAGTAGTTGCACGCAAGGCGCAAAGCGACTGGAGTAAAAAAACTGCTTACAATAAAGGACAGATTTTGTATCGCATTGGCGAAATGCTTGAAGGACGCAGAGCACAACTCATACACACCATGATGCTCGATGGTGCAACAGAAACTCAATCAACAAACGAAATAAATAATGCTGTTGATTGCTTTATATACTTTGCCGGATGGAGCGATAAATATATTCAAATGTTTAGCAGTGTAAATCCTGTTGAGAGTGCTCATTTCAATTTCTCTTATCCCGAACCTACAGGAGTTGTTACAGCTATTTGCCCCGATGAATCGCCATTGTTTGCACTTGCAAATATTATTGCTCCGGTGATTGTTGGCGGCAATACAATAGTGGTATTGTCATCGCAACAATATTCGCGCACTGCATGCGAACTTGCCGAAGTATTGCATTCATCGGATGTGAGTGGCGGTGTAGTAAATATTTTGAATGGCAGCAAAAAAGAATTGATAAGTCATCTCGCATCGCACAAGGATGTAAACGCCATGATCTATGCCGGTACCACGGGTGATGAAAATAAAATTATAGAAACCAATTGTGCAATAAATGTTAAGCGTGCAATAAAATTATCGGCCACAGAAAGTAATTCAAATGCAGGCCTACACCCATACCGAATTATGAGCACCCAGGAAATAAAAACTACCTGGCATCCAGTTGGTTTATAATTTTTGTTCTTAGGTACGTATATGGTTGGGGTTATGCCATTCCATTTTTTGAAAAAACAAAACGTTTAAATAATCCTAAATTAGAATTTAATTTAGAAAATATTTTTGGGATATTTTTTCTACCTAAGCAAATCAACTGTCCCCGAAAATTCATGGGCTTTGCCACCTTTAGTCACTACTTCCAGGCGGTACACATACGTTCCTTCGGGTGCAGGATTGCCACCAATATCGAGTCCATCCCATGGTTGAGTAAACTCTGTAGTTTCATACACTTTACCACCCCATCTATTATAAATTACCATTCGGTACGATTGCACATTGGCAATATAATCGCTGGTAAAAAACGAATCGTTTTTGCCATCATTATTAGGTGTGAAAGTATTAGGTATCCAAAGGGGTGTAATCAGTATTGTTTCTTTATAAGTATCCTGACACCCCGAAATATTTAATACTGTTAAGGAAATAACATGCTCTTTGGCCTCTTTGAAAAAATGTAGCGGATTCTGCTCTTCAGATTTTTCGCCATCGTCAAAATTCCAATACCAGGCAACAGCGTGCTGTGATAAGTCAGTAAACTGTATTTGTGGATTTAGGAAAGTTGCTATGTTTGGCTTACAGGTAAATTTAGCAATAGGGTCGGCAGGGTAATCAACTAATATGCTCGTACTGTCTGTGCTTGAGCAACCCCAGGGACTGGTAACAGTTAGAATAATTGTATAAGTACCCGGCTTACCATAGTCGTGCACCGGTGCAGGTATAGTGGATGTTCCTCCATCGCCAAATTGCCACTTGATTGTAGAACCCGGATCGGCTTGCGACTGGTTAAAAAATTGAACCCTCAATGCCCCGCAAATAACTGCTGAGTCGTAAAGAAATTTTACAATTGGATATTCATGATTACCAACTACAACAGGTGCCGATGTTGCTGTGCAACCATTGGTATTGATAACAGTGACTATATACGTTCCGGAAGAATTTACATTTATGGTTTGTGTGGTTGCACCACCAGTCCATAGATATGAACTGCCTGTATTTGCTGAAAGCGATACGTTACCTCCGGCACAAAAATGCAATGGACCATTTGCAGCAATTGTAGAAGTGGCATATAGCACTGTTAGCGTAAATGGAGAAGATGATCCTGTGCAACCATTGGCATCGGTAACGGTTACAATATAGTTGCCTGCAACTCCGGTTGTTAGTGTTGAGTTTGCTGAATTATTAGACCAAATGTAAGATGAAAAAGCACCGGTAGATAAGGTAGTAGTAGCCCCATCGCAAATTGAATTGATTCCAGTAATCACCGGAACCGGCAAAGCATTTGCAACAACTGAAAAAGATGCAGTGCCCGAACATCCGTTGATATCTGTAACCGTAACCGTATATGTTCCGGTAGAATTTACGTTCAGTGTCTGATTGGCATTTCCATTATTCCATTGGTAAGATACATAGCTGCCGGGGTCAAGCACCGTTGATGTTCCCTGACATATACTCGGCAACCCTGTAATAGTTGGTGTTGGCAAAGCATTTATAACTAAAGTATATGAAGCAGAATTTGTACATCCGTTATTATCTGTAACCGTAACTGTAAACGTTCCACTGCTATTAAGATTAATTGTTTGTGTGCTGCTGCCATTACTCCATGCATATTGCACAAATCCTGCACCGGCATCGAATACAGTGTTGTTTCCCTGACAAATACTATTCACGCCTGATATGTTTGGCTGTGGCAAAGGATTTACTGTCAATGGCAATGTAGCTGTTGCTGTGCATCCATTGTTATCCGTTACTGTTACCGTATATGTTCCTGTTGCATTAGGGTTGATAGATGCTGAGTTTGCTCCTGTATTCCAAACATAAGTTGCATACCCATTGCCTGCATTAAAGGTTGTAGGTGTGCCCTGACAAATTACAGTATTACCTACTATAACCGGAGTAGGGTTTGCATTTACCACTAAAGTAAAACTTGCAGTTCCTGTGCACCCGTTTGCATTGGTAACCGTAACCGTAAACGTTCCTGAATTAACTGTATTCAATTGCTGAGTGGTATTGCCATTTGACCAGGCATACAAGGTGTACCCTGCACCAGCGTCAAGTAATGAATTTGCTCCCTGACAAATGCTTGCACTGCCAGTAATACTTGGAACAGGTAAAGCATTTACAGTTATTTGGGTAGTGGCTGTGTTAGTACACCCGAAATTATTAGTAACCGTAACAGTATACGTTCCTCCATTGCTGATAGTAATATTTTGTGTTGTGCTTCCATTGTTCCATACATAAGAACTAAAACCTGCACCACCATCTATTACAGAATTTAAGCCCTGGCAAAATTGCATAGTGCCAGTAATCACTGTACTTGGATTTGGATTAACTGTTAACGAATAACTTGCTGTGCCGGTGCAACCATTTAAATCTGTGACTGTGACTGTATAAGCTCCTGATGTGCCCACATTAATTGTTTGTGTAGAGTTTCCATTCGACCAATTATATTGTGAATAGCCGGCTCCTCCGTTGAATGTTGTATTTGCACCCTGACAAATTGTATTAATTCCTGTAACAACCGGTACAGGGTTGGCATTGACAGTAACATTTATACTTGCTGTATTGCTGCAACCATTTGCATCCGTAACGGTAACGGTATAAATTCCACTTGTAGTTGGATTAATCACCTGAGAAGTGCTGCCATCGGACCAGGCATAAACAGTATAACCGCCTCCTCCGTTTAAAGTGGCTGCGCTACCTGAACATATTGAACTTACCCCTGTTATTGTTGGGTTTGGCAAAGCATTTACCGTAAAAGCAAATGAAGCCGTACCTGTACATCCATTGTTATCCGTTACTGTTACTGTATAGTTGCCAGTTGCGTTTGCACTTATTGTTTGGTTTGTACTACCACCATTCCAATTGTAGCTTAAGTAACCTCCGCCACCATTCAATATTGATGAAGCGCCCTGACATACCGATGCAGTGCCTGTAATGCTCGGTGCAGGATTTGCATTTACCGTAAGTGTATTGCTCGAAGTGCCGCTACAACCGTTTGCATCGGTAACCGTAACCGTATACGTACCAGAACTGTTTATGTTTATTGTTTGCGTTGTGCTACCATTCGACCATGAGTAATTGGAATATCCGGCACCACCGTTGAAAGAGGTACCGCCTCCCTGGCAAATAGTATTTATTCCTGTGATGGCTGGTGTAGGATTATTATTTACCGTAACAATTACCGATGCCGTACCGGTGCATCCACCCGAAATAGCAACTGTAACTGTATATGTTCCTGATGTAGTTGGATTAATTACTTGTGTAGAATTACCATTGCTCCACAAATAACTTAAGTATCCTCCGCCAGCATCGATATTGGCAGCGGCTCCTGAACATACTGTTGAAAGCCCTGAGATAGATGGGGTTGGATTATTCACCACATTCAATACCGTAGTAGTAGTTCCGCTGCAGCCATTGGCATCGGTAACAGTAACGGTATACGTTCCGGGCAAATTAAAATTTTGGATTTGTGTTGTTACTCCATTACTCCAAACATAACCATTGAAACCGGCACCGGCATTTAAATTTGCGGAGCTTCCTGCACAAATATTTGTTGGGCCTGTAATAGTTGGGGTTGGATTTGGATTAATGGTCATCAATACTGATGTGGTTCCGGTGCAACCGTTTGCATCGGTAACGGTAACGGTATATGTACCAGATGCAGCTGGCGCAATTGTTTGCATCGTTGCTGCGTTACTCCACAAGTAATTGCTAAATCCTCCACCGGCATTGAGCGATGCCAATCCCCCTGGCAAATAGTACTTACACCTGTAATAGCAGGTATTGGATTAGGATTAATATTAAGATTTACACTTGCTGTGGCAGTGCATCCTCCGGCCTGAGTAACCGTAACAGTATAAACTCCGGCAATAGCAGCCGATATATTTTGTGTAGTAGCCCCGGTAGACCAAATGTAAGCTTGCCCCACATTCGCCTGCAGGTTGGCAGCAGCACCGTTGCACAAAGCCGTGGGGCCTGTAATGTTGGCAACAGCATTGCCTATTGTTACCGATACCGGTAAAGATACAGCACTGCATCCTCCAAGATTTGTAACAGTAACAGTATACGTTCCGGCACCATTCACTAATACACTTTGAGTAGTGGCACCATTGCTCCACAAATAATTATTGCCGTTATTTGCAACCAAAGCAACATTACCACCCGGGCATAAACTTAATGAGCCATTGGGGGTAATTACCGCGGTAGGAACCAAAGTGGCTACATAAACAGTTGTTGTAAAAGCAAAGCATGAAAAATTTGGATTACTTACAAATGCAGAGTATTGGTTAACTACCCCTATTGGCGGAGAATTTACTACAATACTTTGTGTTGTTGCACCTGTGCTCCAGTTGTAATTGCTGGCAGAGTTGAGGTTGAGGGTAACCTGGCCTCCCACGCAACCATAAATAGTATCGTTGTTTGCTACAGCTACACCATTAGCAAATAAATTAATTTGACCTAAACTCGAAAAACTTCCTCCTTCGATAAATACAGCTGAATTAAACACATGATCGCTCACATCGGCAATGGCCAGTTTAATATGATATGTTTCGCAAGGTTGCACTGCGCTTTTTGCAGTAAGCACTGTAGTAAAAGCATCGAGGTATATGCTTGGTCCATTAATATTATCAACAAAATAATTACAATTTGTGCAAGGCCCCGATGATAATCCGGGATATGGCCCACCATTGTTTACATTATTGATTGAAACTGCAGTTGTTGTATTGGGTACTACCGCAATGTTTTTGATACCAACAATTCCAGGTCCACTTATGAAAAATCCAAAAACATCATTGAAAGCAGTATTTACATAATCGTTGTATTCTTCGCTGCCAAACACATACCTAAACTGAACCGAGTCGGATGCGACCGAAAAGTCAAATTCTAAAACTGCGGCATCGTAAGTCACCTTTGGCGATACAATAATATCCAGATCAGGATCGCCATTTCCATTAGTATTCTCGCTTGCAAAAGTACCTAAAGCCGAACCCGATTGCACAGCATCACCCGATGAAAGTGTAATGCCGCTTGTCATTCCTAAATTTGTGTTGGGAGAAGTAAAAGTTCCTTTGCCGGGCGCTGTGCCTGTATAAACAACATTCGAAATAGTAACTCCTCCTCCTAAAATTGTGTTTACAAGTTGGGTAGCGGTAACACTGCTGTTAACATTTAATTGTGCCGATAGTCGGGTACAATTTATTAATGAGAAACCAAACAAACTGAGTAAAAGTGCCTTTTTCATTGCGATAGTTTTTTGTGCGTTTTTTTTGTTTTATGTTGTGTGTTATTTACTAAAATAGTTTGAACAATTTTAGGCTACTAAAGTATGTATTAAAAGACGTAAAAACAATGATAAAAGTTGTAAGGCAGGAAATTTTAAAAACAAAGAGGTGTTTTAATTATCTGAACTTCGATTGCGTTACAAAATCTTTGAGGTAAAAGGGCTCGAAATATGCAAGGTTTTCATACTCTTGCTTTAATAGTTTGTTATGCGCCAAAACAGCCATACCGGCTGCATTTGGGATAAAATTTTCTTTTACAATTATAGATGCCTTTTCTTTTAAAAAAGATTTTATTTTAGGCGCTCCATCTCCAAAAAAATGCAGGTCGAATTTATTTTCATATTCCAAAAAACTATCTTCTTGTAAAACCAATGCATTTACCTTGACAATTGTTTCAAAATTTTGGTTGTAAACAGCTGTATAAACCTCCATTCTGCGGGCATCTATCATAGGGATAAACAATGTGTTTTGAGGATGGATGAGGCTTGATTTATTTTCAATATAATATTGATGTGCATATGAAAGTAAAGTGTCAATGGCAATCAATGGTTTATCAATGGCAAAGCATAAACCCTTGGCAGTGCTCACTCCTATTCGTAATCCGGTATATGAGCCGGGCCCACTGCTCACCGCTATAGCATCCAGTTTATCAAAATTAATTCCTGCATCCTGAAGCACCTCTTTAATAAATACATTGATAACTCCGGCATGTGCCTTTTGTTTGGTAACCAAGCGTTGTGCCACCACTTTATCTTTCAGTGCAAGGGCAATGCAACAGGTTTCGGTTGCGGTTTCTATTAATAAAATGTACGACATGATGGTTGCAAATAAACAAATCGAAACATTGAAAAGGAAATTTAAACATTCACACTTTTCAATTTATAAAACGGAATCAATCATTTTTGCTTCGGATATTTACTTTAGTATATTTGCGCCCCGAAAAGGAAAAAAGCATGGCAAATCTCAAAGAAATAAGAATTCGAATAGCCTCGGTAATGTCGACACAACAAATTACCAAGGCCATGAAAATGGTATCGGCAGCAAAATTACGCAGGGCACAAGATGCAATTGTACAAATGCGACCTTATGCCGGCAAGTTGCGCGAGATAATCGAAAATGTATCCTCATCGCTCGATAGTAGCAGTGGCGGTGCTTTTGCTGCTCAACGTAAAGTGGAAAAAGTGCTTATTGTTGCCATCACTTCCAATCGTGGGTTGTGTGGTGGTTTCAACTCAAATATTATTAAAGGTGTGAACAAGCGCATCAATGAAGAGTTTGCTCCACAAGCCAAAGCCGGCAATGTAAAAGTGTTGAGCATTGGTAAAAAAGCATCGGAAAGTTTTTCGAAAAAAAGCAATATGAGTGTGGGTGATTACAATACAGTATATGCCGCCCTTACTTTTGATAATGTTGCTCCTATTGCCGAAAAAATAATGGCCGATTTTGCAGCAGGTAATTACGACCGTGTAGAGATTGTATACAACCTATTTAAAAATGCTGCTGTACAATACGTTACTACCGAGCAACTATTGCCAATTACTCCACCTTCGAAAAACGAAAAAAGCAAGGCCGTAAACGATTATATTTTTGAGCCTTCAAAAGAGCAAATAGTTACCGACCTTATACCCCGTTCTATTAAGACACAACTTTACAAAGCATTACTCGATTCGCACGCCAGTGAGCATGGTGCACGTATGACTGCCATGAGCAAAGCCACCGATAATGCGCAGGAGTTGTTACGCGATTTACGCATCAACTACAATAAAGCACGCCAGGCTTCAATCACCAACGAAATTCTCGAAATTGTTGCCGGTGCCGAAGCATTGAACGGATAATTTTTATTCGCACATTTTACACGGATTTTTTTTGCGACTTTTTCAAAGTTTGTGGTATCACAAGTACTATCAATTTATTGGATGGGTTGAAATTCATATTTAGAAAATTGAAAACTTCCCAGCGTCTATTGTTTCTAAATGAACCTTACGACTCAAAATCCCCAACTCGAAAAAATAATACTCAGGGTGAATAAAATGGTTTTCACAAATTGAATTGATTAATTATTCAAGTGGGTGGAAGCTTAAAACAAAGATTAAAAAGTATGTATTAAAAAAAGACCTATCTTTGATAGTAATGACAAGTCTCAAAGATTTCAACAATGAAAATTAATATAAACAGATTTATTGGATGCATCACTTCAGTAGCATTCATGTCATCGTGTTCACCATTGTATTATGCACCCAGCAGCCCAAACATGCCAATGATGATTGATAAAGGTGATATTACCGGCAATATTTATATAGGCAGAGGCGATGATGTGGATGTGATGGGAGCAAGTGCCGCATTCAGCCCTTTTAAAAATATTGGTATCACAGGATCTGCATTCTCGGCTCAATCAATACAATCATCGGAAAGTACCAATAATGGATATGGCAGCTCCTACGATTTTGGCGCTTTGTATTACCGACATTTATCGCCTCATATATTATTTGATTGTGTTGCCGGTTATGGTTTTGGCAAGTTGCATATAAATGCTGATTATATAGGTGCTTATGATTCCGGCATAAAAAGATGGTACATTCAACCAAGTATTTATGGCCGAAAAAATAATGCTGAAATAGGAATAGCCATCAGAGTACTCAAATTAAATTACAACCAACCATTTTTGTTTCGTGGTAGTCAGGTAGAAAATGCGCCAAACGATTCTAGTTATTTTTTTATGGAACCTACCTTGAAAATTGGAGTTGGACTTAAGCACTTTAAATTCTTTGCTCAAGGAACATTTGCAGGAAATGTTTTCAATTCTCCTAGTTTAAATTATTCAGTTTTTAATGCAATTATTGGTGTCACTTTTTTTATAAATTCCAACCTCGGCAAAAAAAATAAAGATGCCCAATAAAAAATTTTGCTGAAAAAGATTTAAAAGTCTTCGCTCACATTTTATGATAAAAAATAAGCCTTAGATTTTTGAAACAAAATCCTGATCTATTTTTTCAATCAAAACTTCCGGCAACATTACCGCTCATAAACTCATAACTACCGTTCAAACAATTTTTCTGCTAATCGCCTTTTTTTGATATATCATTGCACCTGACTGAGCCAAAGCTCGCCCACAGTCGACAATATATTTATTAAAAAAAATTAAAAAATTCACAAAATGAAGAAGATCAAATCTTTACAAAAATTATTTTTTGCCTTAATGTCAATTGGCATTATATGGCACAGCACAGCAAACGCCCAAAAACAGGTGTTTCCATCGCCTTCTACTAATGGTGCAGTATACACAATTAGCGAAGACAGCACCAACGTATACGTTGGAGGTAGTTTTTCGCAGGCCGGAACAGGACTATTTAGCAACGCCCTTACAGACACTTCGGTAAACTCCAATTTCAACTTCGACTCGTTATCAATAAAAGTAAATGGCGAAGTAAATGTTGTTATTTCCGATGGTGCAGGAGGATATTATGTAGGAGGAAGTTTTACTGCCGGAGGAAAACAAAATCTTATTCGTGTAAATTCTTCGAAAGCTATTATTGCCACATTTACTCCCAACCCAAATGGTGCCGTATATGATTTGAAGTTGGTAGGCAACCGCTTGTATGTCTGTGGAGCATTTACAATAATGTCGGGTGTAACACGCAGATACATTGCCGCCATCAACAAATCGACAAGTGCAGCCCTACCTACCGATCCCAATTTAAATAATGCTGCTTATGATTTAAAATTAATTGGTGATACCTTATACTTTGGCGGAAGCTTTACTACCGTTGGTACTACACAACAATCGGGTATAGGTGCTTTAATTGCAAGTACAGGGGCCAATGTTACAATTAACTCTATCGATGGCCCTGTATATTCCATAGCCGCAGATACTATCAACAAAGAGTTGTATTTTGGTGGATACTTTAATAGTATAGGACAAAATAAACGTGGTTGTGCAAAAATATCTTCTACCACAGGTCTTTCAAATCCATCTTTCCCGGGTGTAGTAGGAACCATATATACTTGTATCACCGACAGTAATGGAGGTTGGTACATTGGAGGCAGTTTTTCGTCTACTGTTGGTGCAAGTAATCTGGCTCACATTACTTCGGGCAATGTTATTGATGCAGCATTTAAGCCCAATCCAAACAGCACTGTTTATGCGCTTGCGTTAACAGGCTCAAAACTTTATGCCGGAGGTTCGTTTACATCCATTGGTGGGCAAGCCCGTTTGCGGTTAGTTCAATTAAACAAAACTTCGGGGGTGGTTCAAACCTGGGATCCGGGTTGCGATGGCACTATATATTCTCTTACACTAAATGACACTTTGATTTATGCTACCGGGCAGTTTAATACTGTGAATGCAGTAACGGTTCTCAACTATGCCGCTATAAATGTTGCCAACTCAAAGGTTTACAGGTCGGTGGGTACTAACGGCATTGTTCGTACATCAATTCAAGATGCTAACAACTTATATTTGGGCGGTGCGTTTTCTTTGATAGGCAAGCCAACAGCAGGTATAGCATCATATACAACTACCAACTCAAATCCAAATCTTAATTTTTATGGCATCAATGGAACTATAAATGCTATCATAAGTGATGGCGGCACAGGTTGGTACGTGGGCGGATATTTTACTGCCCCTAATGGATATACGCACCTTGTGCACATATTAGCAAGTGGTGCTGTGGATGCTGCATTCGATCCCAATCCAAACTACACTGTAAATTGTTTATTGCTTAATGGAAACAACTTGTATGTTGGGGGAAGTTTTAATCAAATAGATTTACAAGCACGGTCGTATATAGCAGCAGTTAACAAAGCCACGGGGCATTGATTCCTGCGTTTAATGTTACTTTAAATAATAATCCGAATTGCTTTTTATTATCGGGCACAAACTTATTAATAGGAGGAGAATTTACTACTATTAATGCCGCAACCCGCAACAGAATAGGTTCGGTGGCATTGAGCAATGGAAGTGTACAAACATGGGACCCTAACAGCAACAGCGCGGTATATACTTTGGTATTGAATGGTACAACTGTATATGCAGGCGGAGCGTTTACTAATATTGGTGGTTCGGCACGTAATTATATTACCGCATTGAGCACTACCACAAACAATGCAACAGCATGGAATCCAAATTGCAATTCATATGTTTATACATTGGCGCTTAGTGGCACTACTTTATATGCCGGAGGAATATTTACAACCATAAACGGACTTGGCCGTAATCGCGCAGCAGGTATCAACATTAACAATGCAAGTATCACGGCTTTCAATCCCGATTTAAATAATTATGTACGCGCTATAAATATTTCAGGTACAACTATTTTTATTGGCGGACAATTTACCACTGCAGGTGGGCAGCCACGATATTATTTAGCCTCGTTTTCTACTGCCGGTGCTGTTCAGGCATGGAGCCCAAATGTGGATAATTACGTTTATACTATAGGAATAAATGGAACTAATGTGTTGGCTGGTGGCAGTTTTAGATTATCGAATTTATTGGCGCAAAACGCCTTGGTAAAAATTGCCAAAGCAAATTACACTGCAACTACTTGGAACCCAAATGCCAATGTAGGTGCTGATGTTTATGCAACAGCGTTAAACGGTACGGTGTTATACGTAGGTGGAACATTTTCGAGCCTTGGTGGTGTGTTGCGCAGTAACTTAGGTGCAGTAAATACAAACAACAACAACGCTACCACATGGAACCCGGCACCCAATAGCAGTGTGTATAGTTTGCATTTCAAAAGCAATTTGATATATGTAGGTGGGGCTTTTACCATTATCAATAACACAGCTCGAAATTATGTGGCCGCAGTAAACAATACCAATGTATTGCAAACGTGGAATCCGGCTCCAAATTATTACGTGCGTTCTATCGGAACATACACTACCGATGTTGCGCTTGGTGGCGAATTCACTTTTGTAAATAATATTTTCCGCACAAATTTATTGGCTATGAAGCACAGCGATTTTTCCATAAAAAGTTACAACGCTGCAATGCCAAGTGGACAAATATATGAGCTATGGCACGATGGCAGTAAACTATATGTTGGCGGTACATTTAGCCAAATTGGTGGACAGGCACGCGCCAATTTAGCATCGCTCAACCTTACAAATGGAAATGCTTCGTCATGGAATCCAATAGTAAATAGCCCCGTATACGATTTGGTAAGGCAGGGCAACTACATTTACATAGGTGGGCCTTTCACACTGGTAAATAATGTTGCACGTAGTTATGCTGCGGCAATTGGTATTTCAGGCACAGGCACTTTATCCAATTGGATGCCTCAATATAATAATACTGTAAACTCTATTTTCCCATTCGAAAATAAACTTTGGGTGTCGGGTAGTTTTACATTAGGTCATGTTTTCAAGTGCACAAATTTATTCTCGTATCAAAAATCGAATGGTAACATTCGCACCGCATTTGCTCCGGCAATAAATAGTAGCGTATTTGCCTCGGTGGTAAGTGGTACCAATCTTTATATTGGCGGTCAATTTACTGTTGTAGCAGGTTTAACACGCAATCGTTGCGCTGCATTAAGTACTACAAATGGGGCACTCAAAAGCTTTTTGCCCGACCTCAACAGTTATGTGTATTCGCTTGCACTCAACGGCACCACATTGTATGTTGGAGGAATATTTACTACTGCCAATGGCCAAACGCGCAATCGCTTGTGTGCCTACAACACGGCAAACAGTTCACTCAAAACTTTTAATCCCAATTTAAATAATGCCGCATATGCATTGCACATTAGCGATTCGTTGCTTTATGCCGGAGGCTCGTTTACAACAATTGGTGGTGTTACGCGCAACCGCATTGCTGCCTTCAGCCTTGCCAACGATGCATTGAAGTCGTGGAATCCCGATGCTAATAGTGATATCCGTGCTTTTACAAATTACAACAATACTATTATTGCCGGAGGATACTTTACTACAATAGGAGGGCAGCCTCGTTCTTATCTTGCAGCAATAAATAAAGGCAACAACAATGCAACAGGATGGAATCCATCGTTGAATTATATTTGTCATTCGTTGGCTATACGCGGTACAACATGCTATGCCGGTGGCGATTTTACTACAGCCAATGCAGTTGCTGTAAATCGCTTTGCTTCTATCAACGTTAGTACAGCAGCAATAGGAAGTTTTAAGCCTAGTTTTCCAAGTACGGTGTATGCTATTACTTATGGCGCATTCCCGGATTCAACAATGAAGGTAGGAGGCAATTTCGCTTCTGTTAGCGGTTTGCCACAAATAAATTATGTGAACTTCAGTTTCAAAGTTGGTGCAGCACCATTTGCTCGTGAAGATGATGAAGTAGTACTTTCTAATGCGAACAGTACACAGGAAATAAAACTTTACCCCAATCCGGTGAGTGATGTTTTATTCATAGAATCGAATGTTGACGAAGATACTCAAATACAAATATTAAACTTAAACGGACAGGTGGTAGCAGCGTATACACTTATGGTTAATAACTATACAAAATCGATTCCTGTTGGCGATATACCTGCAGGTGTTTACATCATCACTATGACAAATACTCAATCAACCAGTACCGGAAGATTTATAAAAAGATAAGGGCGTTTTTTCCATTACTATTCTCTTGGAAGCGGGCTGCATAGCCCGCTTTTTTTGTGCCTTTTTATTTGCAATGCTGAGGCACGAAGCATCTCTACTGCGTAAGCAATCTATGTCTTTGAAATGCTGAGGTACGAAGCATCTCTGCTGCGTAAGCAATCATCATGCGAAAGCAATTGTTTGCGTAAGCCCATTCTGCGCTAGCCTATTCTGGCAGGGATGCTTCGTTTCTCAGCATGACAAGGCGATGATAAGAAATGAGGCACGAAGCATCTCTACTGCGTAAGCAATCTTTGTCTTTGAAATGCTGAGGTACGAAGCATCTCTGCTGCGTAAGCAATCATCATGCGACAGCAATTGTTTGCGTAAGCCCATTCTGCGCTAGCCTATTCTGGCAGAGATGCTTCGTTCCTCAGCATGACAAGGCGATGATAAGAAATGAGGTACGTAGAATCTCTGCTGCGTAAGCAATCTTTGTTTTTGAAATGCTGAGGTACAAAGCATCTCTGCTGCGTGAGCAATCATCATGCGAAAGCAATTGTTTGAGTAAGCCCATTCTGCGCTAGCCTATTCTGGCAGAGATGCTTCGTTCCTCAGCATGACAAGGCGATGATAAGAAATGAGGGACGAAAAATCTTCGTTGCGTAAGCAATCTTTGTTTTTGAAATGCTGAGGTACGAAGCATCTCTGCTGCGTAAGCAATCATCATGCGAAAGCAATTGTTTGCGTAAGCCCATTCTGCGCTAGCCTATTCTGGCAGAGTTGCTTCGTTCATCAGCCTGACAATGCGATGATAAGAAATGAGGGACGAAGAATAACTACTTCTGAAAGCAAAGAGTTGCAGACAATGCCTGTTTTTTTTTGCTAATTTTTCCGAAAATAAGAGCCGATTAGAAAGGTGTTTATCAAACCGTAAAAAAACTTCTATCCATACCAAGCCACTCAAGTGCTGTGCCATTTAGTAATTGCTGTTTTACATCATCTTCGAGCCACATACTTTTTATAAGTGAGCCAGGAATATCTTCGCCAAGCGGAAAAGGATAATCGCTGCCGAGTGCTATTCGGTTGGGTTTTGTAAAATTTAATAAATATTGCAACATCAATTTATCGTGCACAAGTGAGTCGAAATAAATGTTGTCTAAATATTTTCGTGGGTTGTGGGGGTTATCTATTGCCACTAAATCGGGGCGGCAATTATAACCATGTTCTATGCGGCCAATGGTAGATGGAAACGAACCTCCGCCATGCGCAAAAGCAACTTTAATATTTGGCAACCGCTCGAACACACCACCAAAAATCATGGAACAAATTGCGCGCGAAGTTTCGGCAGGCATACCAACAAGCCAAGGTAACCAATAGCGTTGCATATCTTGCTGGCCCATCATTTCCCAAGGATGTACAAAAATAGCGGCATTCAATTTTGCGGCTTCTTCAAAAAACGGAAACAACTCCGGTGCATTCAAATTCCAATCGTTTACATGCGAACCTATTTGTACACCTCGCAATCCTATTTGCATGCAGCGGTGAAGCTCTTCTATAGCAAGTTGTGGATCTTGCAATGGCACAGTACCTAAACCAATAAAACGTTGTGGATACCGCTGAACTATATCGGCAATGTGGTCGTTCAAAAATTGCGATACTTCAAGGCAATGTTTTGGTTGCGCCCAGTAACTAAACATTACGGGAATGGTAGAAAGTACCTGAACATTCACACGGTGATTATCGCATTCTTTCATACGTGTTTCGGCACTCCAGCAATTGTCTTGTATTTCGCGAAAAAACTTATCGCCAATCATCATCCGCGCACAACAAGGTTTGTGATGTTCCAATTGTATAAAACCACCATAGCCAAATTTTTGGGCATAAGCCGGCACATTTTCGGGAATTATGTGTGTATGGATATCGATGGTGAGCATTGGAGAATATATTTATTTGAAAAAAATAGTTATGAAAGTTTTGGTGGTTCCTCCATCGTATATCCACAATTTTTGCAAGTACATAAATCTTTGTTGGTGTAAAATTTTTCCATTACAGTTTTCAATTGATTTACAATATCTACAAGAGGAAAAAATTCTTCGTACAATTTTGTTGCGCACTTTTCGCAATACCATTGGCAGCTATCCATTTCCTTTTCGCTGCGATAGCGTTCTATTACAAGGCCAATAGTATTTGGTCCGCGCTGCGGTGAATGGGGTATGTGAGGCGGCAACAAAAACATTTCTCCTTCGCGAATATGCACATCTACATTTTTTCCATCCTGAATGGTCTTTACTGTTATATCGCCTTCTATCTGATAAAACAATTCTTCGCCATCTTCGAAGTGATAATCTTTGCGAGAGTTGGGGCCGCCCACTATCATCACTATAAAATCTGTATTGTCGATATATACCTGCTTATTGCCCACAGGTGGTTTTAGTAAATGACGATTGTCATCTATCCACTTTTGTAAATTGAAAGGTGATGCTACTGCCACAATGTTTTGGTTTTTAAGTTTATGGTAAATAAAGAAACTCTAGAATTGAAATGCAAGTTTTTTGTTGTTGGGTATTGGTTACTGTGTTATTGGTTATTGCGTTATTGGTTGCTTTGTTACTTGGTTATTGGGTTGTTGGTTATTTTTTTCAAACATTTATTATGTGAAGACGAATTTTTCTTCCGTCATTGCGAAGTAGGGGTAGTGAGTGCTCTCGAACTACTGAAGCAATCCCTTTTTGGAAAAGACTTGATGATGCTGAGATTGCTTCGCTTCGCTTACAATGACGGCAGGAAAAAAGGTGCGCAATGACCAGCATTTTAATAAAAAATAACCCAATAACAAGTAACTAATATACCAATGACTACTGACCAATGACAAGTATTCCCAATCCCAATACCCAATACCAAAAATCTCAATACTAAAATCTCAATACCAAAATCTCACTTACAAAATCTCACTACCCAATCCTCCCTAAATAAAAATCCTCCATCTTCGTCATTATCTTTTTTTCTTTTTCGGTTTTGTCGCCATAGCCGCAGAGGTGGAGTAAGCCATGTATCATAACGCGGTGCAGTTCGTTGCTAACTGTAACGTTATACGTAGCGGCATTATATTTTACCTGGGGGTAGCTGATATAAATTTCGCCCGCTATTTGATTTTTGCCGGGCATATCATAAGGAAAAGTAATTACATCGGTTATGGTGTTGTGCTGCAAATATTGTTTGTTCATTTTCATCAAGTACTTTTCATCACAAATAATAATATAAATAAAGCCGGCTTTAAACCCTTCGTTGGCAGCACTTTCGAGCAACCACGAAATTGTTTTCTTTTTGTCCTTTATGCGAACATTTTTTATTTGATAGGTGATATCAATATCGTTATTCTCCATTGCAAAAAAAATTAATGACACTTAAACTCTTCGAATGGTTGCTGACAGGCATTGCAATAATGTAACGCTTTGCATGCAGTACTGCCAAATGCACTGGTAAGTTTTGTATCGGTCGATTTGCAATAGGGACATGTAACGGCAATTTTTTTTCCACTTAGCATGGCTTCCAAATGTTGGTTTGTGGTTTGTTGTGGTGGCGCTATGCCATAGTCTTGCAACTTTTGTTTTGCTTCATCGGTAAGCCAGTCTGTTGTCCATGGTGGCAGCAAAACAGTCTTTATTTTATACTTTGTAATATTATTGGCGAGTAAGGTTTTTACAATTTCATCTTCTATGGCTTTCATTGCCGGGCAGCCACTGTATGTTGGTGTGATGGTAACATGTACCGTATCATTTTGAATTTCCACACCACGCACCACACCTAATTCAACAATATTTATTGCCGGCACTTCGGGGTCGGGTATGGTGCATAGCAATTGCATTATGCTTTCGTTGGTGTGTGTGTGTGATATATTATTCATTTCAATTTTTGTGTCTAATCAAAAAATGCGGGTTGCCACGAATGCTATGCAGCTTGCCGCGAATGCGCGAATAAATTCCGAATAATGCAATGAATTCATTCGAGTGCATTCATTTGTGCATTCCCCGACACTGCGGTCGGGGCAGGCGTGACAAAAAGTATTTCCATTCATTTCATAGTGCGAGAAAATTTTTCGACCATGTGCCATTGATTTTGCTAACCGCAAACCAAATAAAGTTGCCGCGAATGCGCGAATAAATTCCGAATAATGCAATGAATTCATTCGAGTGCATTCGTTGCAAAAAGTGTTTCCCATCAATACCCTACCATTGGTTACCCGGATATACACGCTGCAGCCATTGCATTTCGGCAAGTATGTATCCTAAGTATTCTGTATGTATGCCTCTGCGCGAACCCTTGCGTGTGCCACCGTTTGCGGGCTCCCATTTTATTTTTGCAAGTGCAAATACCTCTTTCACTTTTTCGTGCCATGCCTTTTTTATCTGTTCCATATCGGCACCAATTTTTTGTTGCAACAATATTGCATCTACTTCATCGGCATCAAAAAGATCGTCTATAAACTGTTGCAGTTCATCCACTGCACCTTGTGTGCGCATGTTACTTTCATCGGTGCCGTCACCTAAGCGTAGTATCCAATCGGTGCTGTGGCGCAGATGATAAATAGTTTCTTTCAACGATTTTTGCGCAAAGCCTTTTATGGTTTCATCGGCACTGTTGTGTAAATGTGTGTACAAAAAATATTGGTACGCACTCATAAAAAATTGGCGCACCATAGTATGTGCAAAATCGGTATTGGGTTGTTCGGCCATCAGTAAATTTCGATAGCTGAATGCATCACGCAAATAGGCGAGGTCGTCTTCGGTTTTTCCTTTGCCCTCAATTTGTGCGGCATACGAAAGTATAATGCGCGACTGTCCAACAAGGTCGAGCGCAATATTTTGCATGGCAATATCTTCTTCCAATATTGGCCCATGTCCGCACAATTCCGAAAGGCGATGTGCAAGTATTAAACTGGTATCGCCCAATCGCAGGCAGTATTCATATATGGCTTCGTTGGTATTCATTTGTGAGTTTTTTTTATTAAACAAAATAAAAGGCTTTTAGATTTTACTACTTTGTAACATTTATCGAAAGTTCTTTAAGTTGAGCATCGTCAATTTGTGATGGGGCATCAATCATTACATCGCGGCCCGAATTATTTTTTGGAAAAGCAATAAAATCGCGAATGTTATCGGCACCACCAAGCAGCGAACAAAATCTATCTAAACCAAAAGCAATACCACCATGCGGAGGGGCGCCATATTCAAATGCATTCATCAAAAAACCAAATTGGCTTTGTGCCTGTTCATCAGTAAAACCTAAAATAGAAAACATCTTTTTTTGCAATTGCTTATCGTAAATGCGAATAGAACCACCGCCCAATTCCACACCATTTATCACCATATCATATGCATTGGCTTTTACATTTCCGGGCTGTGTTTCGAGCAACGGAATATCCTCGGGCTTGGGCGAAGTAAAGGGATGGTGCATGGCATGGTATCGTTGCGATTCTTCGTTCCACTCAAGCAAAGGAAAATCGAGCACCCATAGCGGAGCAAAAACATTTTTATCGCGCAAGCCAAGCCTGTTGCCCATTTCGAGGCGAAGCTCACTCATGGCCTTTTGTGTTTTTTGTTGTGGCCCGGCAAGTATCAAAATTAAATCGCCCGGCATGGCATTACATTTTTTTGCAATAGAAGCAAGCGCATCGGCATCAAAAAATTTATCGACCGATGATTTACATACGCCATCGTTACCCACACGAATATATACCAAACCGGTGGCGCCCACTTGCGGACGTTTTACAAAATCGGTAAGTTCATCTAATTGCTTGCGTGTATACTCGCTGCATCCATTTGCAACAATTGCATTTATATATTGTGCATCGTCAAATACTTTGAAACGTGTGGCAAAATTATCCACATAATAATTTTCGGTATCACTTTTAAGTTCAATAAATTTCATTTCGAAACGTATGTCGGGCTTATCGTTACCATAATATTTCATGGCATTGTCGTAAGTCATGCGTGGCACATTGCTTAGCGAAATATTTTTTACATTTTGAAAAATAGTTTTTACCAATCCTTCAAATACATTGAGAATATCTTCCTGTTCAATAAAACTCATTTCGCAATCTATCTGTGTAAATTCCGGTTGGCGGTCGGCACGCAGGTCTTCGTCACGAAAGCATTTTACAATTTGAAAATATTTATCGAACCCACTCACCATCAGCAATTGCTTAAACGTTTGTGGCGATTGTGGCAGGGCATAAAACTCGCCACTGTTCATACGCGAAGGCACTACAAAATCGCGCGCACCCTCGGGAGTAGATTTTATAAGCACCGGAGTTTCTACTTCTATAAAATCCTGTGCATCGAGATACTTGCGGGTTTCCTGGCATACACGATGGCGCAACAGCAAATTATTTTTTACCACGTTTCTGCGCAAGTCGAGGTAGCGGTATTTCATACGTATATCATCGCCACCATCAGTTTCATCTTCAATAGTAAAAGGTGGTGTAATAGCACTATTAAGAATGGTGACGGCCGTTACCAAAATTTCGATTTCGCCTGTGGCCATCTTCGTATTTTTGCTGCTGCGTTCTATCACTTTGCCATCCACTTTTATCACAAACTCGCGCCCCAGTTGTCGCGCTTGTTCGCACAGTGTGGCATTTACTTCCATGTTGAAGGCAAGTTGTGTAATGCCATATCGGTCGCGCAAATCTATAAACGTCATACCGCCCATGTTGCGCGAGCGTTGCACCCATCCGCACAGCGTAACTTTTGCACCGAGGTGCGTTAAATTCAATTCACCACAATTGTGTGTTCTAAGCATAATTCTACAATTCAAAATTTTGTGGCACGAAGGTAATGATTCGAAAGATTAAAAATTGGTTTTTGGTTATTGGGTTGTTGAGTTATTTTGTTGTTGACTTTGTCATGCTGAGTGTCACAGTGAGTATTCTCGAACTGCGAAGCATCCCTCCCGGTTATTGGGTTGTTTGGCCAGGCATTGCATTGTTAAGGAACTAAGAACTACAATGAAATTAAGAATGGGGAGGAAATGTGAAATTAAGAATTAAGAATTGAAGATTAAGGGTTGGGGCGGGAAATTAAGAATTAAGGATTGAAGATTAAGAAGGGGAAGGGAAATTAAGAATTAAGGATTGAAGATTAAGAAGGGGGAGGGAATGGGAAATTAAAAATTGAAGATTAAGAATGGGCGGTTGTAGAGTGATTTTTTGAAAATAGAATTTTGCACTATTTATCACACCTGTTGTTTTTGGGATTAAAATGTTTTCTCATCCATTTGTTTCATTACATTTACCATTGATTATTATTAATGAAATGATTGCATCAAAACTGAAGCGTGTAAAACATTCGATGCAGAGATTGCTTCTTCCGATAGTAATCGGAATCGCAATGACGCAACACAGAAACAAAAAATAAAAATGATTGCATCCCGACCGAAGTGTCGGGGCTGATTAACTAAAAACCAAAACACAATGAAACTAAAACTACTCTCCACATTTATTTTTTTACTCACAGCATTCATTTGCAATGCACAAAACACCAAATACGATATTCAATGGCAAAATACCATTGGGGGGAGTTGGCATGACTATTTATATTCTATCTGCCCCTCTCCTGATGGTGGTTATATCTTGGGTGGAGTTTCTGGCTCAAATATTTCTGGTGACAAATCAGAAAACTGCTATGGAGGTTTGGATTATTGGGTAGTAAAAATTGACAGCTTGGGTAATATTGTTTGGCAAAATACCATTGGCGGGAATAGCGATGACCAATTATATTCCATTACCTCCTCACCCGATGGAGGTTACGTTTTGGGAGGATATTCATACTCAAATATCTCCGGAGATAAAACCGAAAATAGTAATGGAGTTGCAGATTATTGGGTAGTGAAAATTGACAGCCTTGGTAATATTGTATGGCAAAATACCATTGGGGGGGGTGGCGGTGACTACTTATATTCTATTACCTCTTCACCCGATGGAGGTTACGTTTTGGGAGGATGGTCATACTCAAATATCTCCGGTGACAAAACAGAAAATAGCAATGGAAGTTCTGATTATTGGGTAGTAAAAATTGACAGCCTTGGTGCTATTGTATGGCAAAATACCATTGGGGGGAATAGCGAATGACCAATTATATTCCATTACCTCCACACCCGATGGAGGTTACGTTTTGGGAGGCGATTCAAATTCAAATATCTCCGGTGACAAAACAGAAAATAGCAATGGTGGTTGGGATTATTGGGTAGTAAAAATTGACAGCCTTGGTGCTATTGTATGGCAAAATACCATTGGGGGGAGTAACAATGACTACTTAAATTCCATTACCCCCACACCCGATGGAGGTTACGTTTTGGGAGGAGGTTCATCCTCAAATATCTCCGGTGACAAAACAGAAAATAGCAATGGAACTTATGATTATTGGGTAGTAAAAATTGATAGCCTTGGTAATATTCAATGGCAAAATACCATTGGGGGGAATAGCAATGACCAATTATCTTCCATTGCCCCCCACAGCCGATGGAGGTTACGTTTTGGGAGGATATTCATCTTCAAATATCTCCGGTGACAAAACGGAAGACAGCAAAGGCTATAATGATTATTGGGTAGTAAAAATTGACAGCCTTGGTGCTATTGTATGGCAAAATTCCATTGGGGGTAATAGCGGTGACTACTTATATTCTATTGCCTCTTCACTCGATGGAGGTCATGTTTTGGGAGGATGGTCAGGTTCAAATATCTCCGGTGACAAAACAGAAAATTGCAATGGATCTGTAGATTATTGGGTAGTAAAAATTGACAGCCTTGGTGCTATTGTATGGCAAAATACCATAGGCGGAGATGAAAGTGACGAATTACTTTCCATTACCCCTTCTCCCGATGGAGGTTACGTTTTGGGAGGATGGTCATACTCAAATATCTCCGGTGACAAAACAGAAAATAGTAATGGAAGTTATGATTATTGGGTTGTAAAAATTGATAGCATTGGTGCTATTGTATGGCAAAATACCATTGGGGGGAGTAGCGATGAATACTTATATTCCATTACCCCCACACCCGATGGAGGTTACGTTTTGGGAGGATTATCACGTTCAAATATCTCCGGTGACAAAACAGAAAATAGAAATGGCGGTTATGATTATTGGATAGTAAAAATGACAGCCTTGGCGCTATTGTAGGCAAAATACCATTGGGGGGATTAGCGATGAATTTATAGAGTCCATAGCTCCCTCACCGGATGGTGGTTACGTTTTGGGAGGAAATTCAAAGTCAAATATCTCCGGTGACAAAACAGAAAATAGCAATTATCAGTATGATTATTGGGTAGTAAAGCTTTCCCCATCAAGCCGCATAACAGGAAAATTATTTGCAGACATCAACCAAAATAATATTCAGGATAGTGGCGAAGCAAATATTTCTGGTGCCAAAATAACTGAAGCAAATACTGTCCGTTACACTTTTTCTCAATGGGATGGATTTTATTCCATTGGCGTTTTTGATACGGGTAGTTTTGTGGTGAGTCCAACTCAAATAAGTTATTACACTCCTAATCCAACTAATCACACTGCCACATTCGCTGCCATGCAGCAAATAGATTCGTTGAATGATTTTGCATATCAACCTACCACCGTTGCCAATGATTTATATATCAGCATACATCCGCTATCACCTTTCCGTAGTGGGTTTGCGGCTACTTACAATATTCATTACAAAAATATTGGCACAACATTTTTGTCGCCCAATACTGATTTTTATAACCATGGTAAAGTTGATTTTATTTCATCAAATGTGTTGCCTGATAATATTTATGCCGATTCTGTAATTTGGAATTTACCGTCACTCGCTCCTTTTGGTGAAGGTGATATTACTGTAACCGTATACGTTCATCAAGGCTTGCAAATTGGCACATTAATAAATTCGAGTGCAAAAATATTTCCTTTTGTAAATGACTATGATATTGCAAACAATAGTGCAAGTTGGGAGGTAACAACAATTGGTTCCTTCGACCCAAATGAAATAATTGTAAACAAAGATTCGGTTTCAATTTTCGATTTAAAACCTGTGCCACCATATTTGGAGTATGTTATTTATTTTCAAAACACCGGCAACGATACAGCCTTTAATGTAAAGGTTGAAAATATTATTCCATACCGTTTAAATCTTGCAACTTTCGAGTACGTGTCTTCGTCTGTGCCTGTAAACATGAGCATTAACAAAGAAAGCCGCCTTGCCACTTTTGAGTTTCCAAATATACAATTGCCCGATAGTAATGTGGATGAACAAGGCAGTCATGGGTACATTCGGTATCGCATAAAGCCACAAAAAACTTTAAATGTGGGCGATACTATTTTCAATCGCGCTTCCATCTATTTTGACTTTAATACTCCCGTTGTTACCAATTATGCAACTACCGAAATTTATTTTCCCGGTTTCAATAATGCAATTAACGGTGCAAATAGTTTGTGCTTAGACACCAATGCGAGTTGGTCATATACTGTAAATCAAAATGCGGATCATACTTTCTTTTGGAATATAAATGGTGGCCAAATTATTTCGGGACAAGGGACAGATAGCATAAATATAAAATGGTTGGTGGCAGGTAATCATCAAATTGAAGTTTTAGAATGTGATACAGTTTCACAGTTCTGTGACTCAAATTCTTTTTTAATAACTGTAAATTCTTTGTATAATTTAGTAACATCTGCAAGCATTTGCACAGGCGATAGCATTTATCTCGCCAACAACTGGCAAACACAATCGGGCATTTTATTGACACTTTGCAAAGCACTCAAGGTTGTGATTCGGTGGTGCAAACTGCACTCACTATAAATCCAACCCAAACGCATACTGATACAGTTAACATTGTAAAAGGCGATAGCACATTTGCAGGTGGCATGTGGCAAACACAAAGCGGTATCTATTACGATTCGCTAACAACACAATTTGGCTGCGATAGTTTGGTGATAACAGTGCTCAATGTATTTACATCTATCAATGCCATCACAACCACAAATAATATTTTGACTGTGCATCCAAATCCGGCACAAAATATTTTGGAAGTAACAGTGAATTTAGCAAGGTTTGTGGGGACACAAACCTTGGCGACACAAACATTCGGGACACAAACCTTGGCGCCACAAACATTCGGGACACAAACCTTGGAGAAAATTACTTTCCAATTGATTGACATACACGGCAAGGTGAAACTCACAGCAACGCTCACTCTCAATCAAAAACACTTGCTTGATATTTCGTCTCTTGCAAGTGGAATTTATGTAGCTCAAATTATATACGAAGGGCGCAAGTATGAAAAGAAAGTATTGAAAGAATAATGACCGATGATAAGTGCAGATTGCTTCTTCCGATAGTAATCGGAATCGCAATGACGGAAAAAAAATGACAAGTGCAGATTGCTTCGCTCGCTATGTCATTAATGACTAATGACAATCCTCAATGACCAATGACAATCTTATACACAGGAAACCTATTGTGCGACTTTTCGTAATAAGGTGAGTTACGGTATAAAAAAATTAGTTGTGCATTGGCATCGTTTTCAATTTTATTTTCTTTTACATAAGCATCGAATTTTGTTTTCAATGCTGCATTGTTTTGCAAAAGTTTTTCGGCAACATCTTCGAAAACATAATCGCTAAACCATTCCTTTTGTTGCAGTATTGCATCGAAATAATTCCATGCAAAAACACCATCTACTGCAGCGGGTTCCATTAAATTTGCTAAATAAGTATTTGCCACCTGATTGCAGTTTATTATCAAATCACCTTTGTGAAATTGCATTTTCTGCACTTCACTACGAGTCTTAATTTTGGAATGCAAATAATGGTTTTCGTAAGGCTTCTTCGTTGTTTCATAATCGGTGATGTAATAACAGTTTACTTCTATCATACTATCGTTTTGCATTGGCGACATTTCAATTTTATTATTTCGTAAAATATCAATCACCCGCCACCACTGTTGTGGAATAATATATGCACGAGGTGCTGTTGCTTTTTCGGTGGCAGTGCATTCATTATAAAAAGGAATTTTTTTTGTGATGGTTTGTTGTTCATCGTAATACAATCTGTCTTTACCTGTAATATTGCTTTTTTTATACTTTGCTGCAAGCCTGGTACTGCAGGCTGTCGATAAGGTATCCGTTTGTTTCCATTAATATCGAAACTTTTGTGGCTGTTAATTTATCAGCTTTCAGTTTTGCCGCTTTTATTTGTGCGGCATTGTGTGCGTGAACTCCAATAGCGTTTGCAAAAATCGATAGTGGCTTGCACCTGTGCCGGGTATGGTTTTAGCATATGTGTTTCGGTTACAAACGATATTGTATTGAAGAGCGATGTGTACCCGGTCGAAAACCTTGGTATATCGAGAAAGCCGGCAATGCCGGAATCGGGAATCTCAGCAACGGATTCAACATACGGAAACATGGTATTGTTTTTTTTGTCCATTCCATTGTATAGAAATGGCAGCATAACGGTGTCCATATACGCTGCAAGCACAGGATGAAATTTGTTGTGTTGCGTGGCAATAAGCGTCATGGTGTAAGTGTAATCGGCACCATCGCTGATGTGTGTATCGACAAATATTTCGGGCTTAAACAAATGATACACCCGGTGAAAGAAAAAAGTGTTGCGCGAATCGCACTTCATAAAATCGCGGTTAAGGTCGAGGTTAATGGCGTTGCCACGAAAGCCATATTCCTTGGGCCCGTTTTGATTAGCCCGCGAATAGCTGTTACGGTTGAGGGCACCATCCACATTGTAAATAGGAATGATAATCAGGTTCACATTATCGAGTAATTTTTTTGAATCATCATTACTCAAAATGTTTTTATCCATGCCATGCATGCATCCACACCGCAAGGTTCTCCGGGGTGTATGCCATTGTTGATGAGTATACTTGTTTTGGTGGAGTCGAATATATTTTCTTTGCTCACCGTTATGCAATATAAGGGTTGATTCATATCGGTGAATCCCATTTCGCTCACATGTACATTAGCAAACTTGTAAGAAAGGGCTTTATAAAAATCGATACACTCTTTCGGTGACGGTTTCGTTAAGGCGATATTTTTCGTCCACACTTTGACAAAATGTAACTGACGAAATAGAAATGAAAGTAAAGAGAAGGAAATATTTTAGCATGATGTAGTATTAAAAATTACTACACAAATATGTAAAACAAAACACTAACTATCGTCACCCTCATGAAATATAAGTTGATTGCTATCGCCAACAACGAGCGTTGCTTCGCGGCCAAGAATGAGTGCGCTATTGAGGGGAGTATGCCCTGCAGGAAAATCGAACACTACTGGATAACCATATACATTCGTATGTTCATGTATTATTTCTTCGGCTGTTTTGCCAAATGGAATTTCGTTATCGCGCATATTAGTCATGCCACCAACTACAAGTCCGGCAAGCAACTCTAATTTATTACATCGTTTAAGTTGTACCATCATGCGGTCGATGTGGTATAAGTATTCATCGAGGTCTTCTATAAAAAGAATTTTTCCTGCTACATCCATATCACTTTCGGTGCCGGCAAGGTTGTGCAGCAACGATAAATTACCACCAATAATTTCGGCAGTAACTTCTCCGTGTTTGTTGAAGGCAATATTTTTTTCACTTGTTGTCCATTCATACTGTAGCGTTTCACCTGTGAGTGCGGAAATCAATGTATCGAGCGATTGCGGATCGAATGCATCATTATAACAGGTGAGCACATTTGCATGAATGGTTTCTACACCTAAGTTTGATGATGTGAACGAATGAAAAACAGGCAAGATCTTCAACCCAATAAATTCAGGATTATGAATCGACAAGGAAATCACCTCGTCTACAATGGGACAACACCACCCTCCGCGTGCAGCAATTATTGCTTTAATATCGTTGCGGTCAATCATGTCTTGCACATCATGCGCACGATCGTTATCGCTGCCGCTAAACTGATTATTATCGCCATACAGGTTTTTCGCTTCTACTATTTCGAAGCCTGCATTGCGCAAGAGTTGCAAACCAGCATCTATACTTGCCGGTGTAACCTTTCGTGCCGGAGCTATTATTCCAATTTTGTCGCCCGCTTTTAAGTAGGGTGGTGTTATCATTTTTTTTCTTAGTTCTTAGTTACGTTTGCTTTGAGCCTTGTTCTTTGTTCTTAGTTCTTAGTTTCGTTTTAGGGGTGCCATGTTCTTCGTTCTTTGTTTTGTTTGCGGGGTGCCATGTTCTTAGTTACGTTTACTTTGTGCTATGTTCTTAGTTCTTAGTTTTGTTTGCGAAGCGTTAATAATTTCAGAGTCACTCATGCCAATTAAAACAAAAAATAAAGAGGACTCTGAAATTTTGTTTCGTTTTCAGTTCGCCTTGTTCTTTGCTTTGTTTCCGGAGTTTTTCCTCACGTCTTTGCGAGCTAGCGAAGTAATCTCATCATCATCAAGTCTTTTTAAAGAGGGATTGCTTCAGTGTTCGTGAGTACTCACTCTTCCTCCTTCGCTAATGACGATAATGACCAATGACCAGCAGAGATGCTTCTCAGTTCGAGAATACTCACTGTGACAAATCGGAATGACGAAAATGACCTTGACTTTCTACCGATAATCCAATAACAAATCAACCAATAACCATCCTCTAAGTTTCGTGATAATTAATTACGCTATGTCCGCTCTTTTAGATATTTATCTTTACTAAATAATGTAAATCGGCATCCACCATTTCGTTTACAATTTATTGCAATGTGTGAAGGAACCCAACCAAGTTTTCTTTTTGCTTTTGTAGGATCGCCTATCGCAATTCTGCTTTGGTTGGGCGATAATATTTTTATCTATTTCCAATACCACTTGTCCGGCCGCAACCTGATAGCGTGCATCGTTACATTGCTTTTAGCAATTTCGTTTTCGTCTTTGCCTTCAAATTGTATTTCGATGCCGGCCTCCGCAAATGCCATTTTAATAAAATCGCGCACACTGGTCATTACACCTGTTGCCACTACGTAATCATCGGGCGTAGGTTGCTGCAACGCCGCCACCTCACATAATCTTTGGCTGTCCCCAATCCGTTGTGCATCATATTGCCCATGTACACTTTTGTATCGAGGCCGAGTGCTATCCGTGCAACAGCACGGGTAATTTTCGTGTTACAAATGTTTCGCCACGCAATGGTGATTCATGTTGAATAATATTCCGTTCACGTTATACATGTTGTATGCTTCGCGATAATTTTTCATTATCCAATAGGCATATAGTTTTGCAACAGCATATGGTGAGCGCGGATAAAACGGTGTGGTTTCGCGCTGAGGTATTTCTTGCACAAGACCCGCTAAAACTCCGATGTACGAAGCCTGATATATGCGGCACTTGGCAGTAAGGTTCAAAATGCGCGGCTTCGACACGCTGCGCCTATACCATCGGCATTGGCAAAGTACTCGGGCTCTTCAGACTTTACCTTTACATGCGACATGGCACCGAGGTTGTAAATTTCATCGGGCTGCACTTCCTGGACGATGCAAATAATATTTGTGCTGTCGGTAAGGTCGCCATAGAGTAACTTGAAGCGCACATTTTTTGATGTTATATCTTCATACAAATAATCGATGCGTTCGGTATTGAATAACGAACTCCTTCGTTTGATGCCGTGCACCATGTAACCTTTGTAGGCAGCAACTCGGCAAGGTAGCTTCATCTTGTCCTGTAATGCCTGTGATAAGATTAACTTTCATTTTTGCATTTTTATTTTCTTGGTAAAGAAGGCGAATATTGATGTAAAAAATTATTGGGTTGGGTGTTTTCAATTCTATACACATGCAGGTTGTTGATGAACTTTGCTATTTAAAAAACGGAACAAGTGAAACACCATATATAATTAAGAACAAAAATACTTTACATAAAAATAGCATTCGAAATTGAAGAGTTTTTATTCCCTTTTATTAATAACTCCATCAAACAAATGCGCGAAATAAATTGTATTAAAAGTACATTTTAATTAATCGTTCCTCAATATTCCTTGCATCAACTTTTCTAAACAATGTAATAAGAAAATGTTAGAGCGAATTCTTTGAAATAAGTTTGCGTTATTTTTAGTAATATTGAGGCAAAATACAAACCAATGAAAATTTTGTTTGTTCGCTGTTCTTAATCATGTTCGTTACTACAGTTGCTGGGACCAAAACTGGCGACCCATTAACAAAGTTGTTTTCACTATAATTATCTGGCCGATAACAATACAAGGAATTAATTTCTGTGTGGGTAGATAGTTCCTCATTCAACAATCAAACAAATAGCTATTACCTCGGCAGAAACCTCGAAACAGTATGGATGTGAAATTTCTGCGGTTTGTGTTATTGTAACTAAACCAAATTGGCGGATTTTTGCAGCACATATGTGTGATACCTCCAAATGGAAATGTTGCAGCCTCCATTTTCCCGATACATTTTATATAAACATTTACGATTACGGTTGGCGCTAGTTGGGTTTAGATTATTGCCTAACAACCATAACGGCGCAAACAATTTCGGCAACGTTCGATTCTGTTTTCGATACTATGGTTCGAGTAAAAGACCATTACTCTCAACAAACGATACCGCAAGAATTTCAAAAAATTTGGCATAATATGTTTTCCACAAGGACCATCGCCATTTGGATATTACAGACTTAAAGGCATTGATGTTTCGGTAGATAAGGACTGCAAATTCCAAGTTTCCGCTAGGTACTTTGATATGAACATTGCGATATTTTTCAATACGAATCTTTTATATGTGATGGAGGTAATAATGAACATTATTCCCGGACACCCCATAAGTATATTAATGGGCGCAGTGTTATGCCGATTCAATAATATTAATTTCAGGTATCCTCTTTTACTTATCTCAATTTTCCTCCTGTAAGTTCCTTTAGACCGGAACATTTACCATTGTTCGTGATTCTTTTCCGTTTACAGAAAGAGTATACGTACGATACCATTTCCCTCACCTTACCGGTTTATTTCCCATGCCTTTTACATTTCCTATTCAAAATTTTAACGATAATCCGCTGGCGTTTTCCAGCTTTAGATCCGTCACTTAAAATATTTGCGCATGCCTTTCCACGATGACTTATTGGTGTATATTCAAAAGTTTTGGAAATTACTATTCATTAAAGTTTGCAGGTAGTATAATGACTGGTGTACAGGAGCTCGGTGAAATGCAAAATTATTCTGCTGAAAATTTTAGCAGTCATATAAAATTGGATTAGGACAAACCAGATTTATTTTCTTTTTTAAGCAATACCGAGGAAACATAACGGCCTACAGTAAAAATGGTGATACAGTTGGAGTATTTATTCCCGGTGCATTGTTTGCCGGAGAGAACGAAATTACCTCGGCGATTAGTTGCACTTTTACTTTTCCATCTCTGGCAAACGATAAATTATTTATTCAAACACTTAAATTAGCGAGCGAAATATGATGTAAAAATTTATTCGCTAAGTGGCACAGTGTTTAATCCTCATATATTACGCTGGGACAATCCTCCTCATATGAACATTGCAAATCTTTGCCCGGGTTTGTACTTTATAGAAATAAATGCCGGTGCTAAAAGAATGAGCACTAAATTTATAAAACAATAATGTGCGCATCTACTTTTTAAGTGCACAAATGCCAAGATAAGATCCACACTAATAAACACAAGCTCATACATAAAACAATTGGCGAACTATAAATCATTAGTCAATATTTCAGGAATTTTGGAAAGAATTTTTCGCCATCGGCAACACGATAAAATAAATTCCGGGGCTAGTTTAGACATCTCAAATTCTAAATGCCATTCATTACATTTTCTGAAGGGCATTATTCCAGCCTTCCATATACACCAAATATTTTGTTATTTAAGATTTGGAGTTGAGGCCGTCATACATTATTTTGTTTATACTGTGCCGGATGAGGCTGCAAAATAAAGTTCCATTGGTTTTCTTCCTCCACTCGAGCGGGCGAGCACATAACAGGCAGCACTACATGACATACGTACCTTACCCAGCTGTGCGAATCGTCATGTCTGATAATCCGATTGTCCCATTGTTCCCAGGCAGTGGCGGGTGTTTGTTCTCCATCAGTACTGGTTGCCCGTAGCGCTACCTCATCGCCTACTACGTTGAGTCGAAATTTGTTCCAAAGTGAAATCGCCACTCATAGCAATAGGCGTTGCAAATTGATTAATGAAGTGCATTTGTAAAACGTGCCCGGGTTGATGCTGTAAGATATGTTATTGGCTCAAGACCCATCTTTGAGCCAGACAAAGCTGAAATACATTAGTCGTCCCAAACTTTTACATCAAAGGTGTTGGTATTATTAGTTGCCGATGCAGCACCAAAATATAACACTGCCCCGGTAACAAATGAACCGGGCTGATATTGTGCGGCTAAAAACTTATCGGCCTTCGATACATCTAAAAAACTATTGTGCCCCGATATGTATCCCGTACCATTGGGCGTAGGATAAATTTGAGGAGTATTAACCCCAATAACAAAATTTGTTATAGTGTCGCAACCGCCAAGGCCACCACCACCGGCACATCCGGCAGGAGAGTTGGCAAAACCTGTGCGCAGCGGACTGTTTGCCATGGCTATTTGCATGCGCGATTTCTGATCGATAGTAAACATTGTTAAACAATAATCGTAACTATAATCCATGTAATTCACAAACATTTCCCCATCACTATTGGTTCCGCAGCTGTTTACATTGTGCGGAAAAACAGGACACCCACTATTGGAGGCTGCAGCGGGAGGAGTATCGTTGCAATAATCATCGGCACAGTTACCATCACCCCAAATATGACGCAGCCCCAACCAATGTCCTATTTCATGTGTCGCAGTTCGGCCAAGGTCATAGTTATTTATAAGATTCCCTGTTCTTCCAAAAGCATTATAAAGAATAACAACCCCATCATCGGTCATCGTTCCCGGGTTTCCGGGAATGCCATTCAGTGGTGTTCCGGGAGGGAAAGTTGCATATCCTAGCAATCCATTTCCCAGATCAATAGACCAAATATTTAGATAGTTCTGTGGATTCCAAATAGACTGTGGCTTGATGATAGTGCTGCAATCGGTTTGGTCGTAAGGCGGTGCGGGCCATCCCATATTATTGCGATTTATACGCTCTATTCCAGGTGTGGGCAGAGGGTTTCCGTTGGGGTCATTTTTTGCAGGACAAAAAGTTATTTCGCAATCGGCCACAAGGTTAGTCCAAACTGAAGGTGTCTGATTCCAGTTGCTGTTGAGCTTTTTAAAATCTTCGTTGATTACATCAAACTGCGAATAAATCTGTGCATCGCTAATATTATCACCCACGCCAATAGCATTTCCATTGTGCACAACATGCACAATAACGGGGATAGTATACGCAGTGTTCATTTTTGCCGTGCCATTGGCTATCATTTGCAATCGGCATTGATTGAGCCATTTTTCGTATTCAACAGGCATTGGTTGCGTGCCACATTGCCGGGCAGGTGTGTGCCCTCTCTGGGCATTAATTTTGAAATTGCAAAAGCATGTAATTGCTAAAAGAAAGGCTACAGGAAATGAAAGGTAATTTGGTTTCATTTGTTTGGATTTTTTAGTGTTACAATTAAGCGACAATGTTTTGTTCAAAACATAATGGTCATGCAAACATATAATAAAATGTTTAAGCTTTCAAATAGGTTGTTTAAAAAATCAGTCATCTTTTTAACAAAAAGCTAAACAGAGGCTAAAAGTGTTTTCTACCCGTGAACCCTTAACAAACTTTCCATGGCTCCTTCAATACCCTGATTTTTTTCTTAAGATAGAGAGTAATTGGTTGAGGTGTAGAGAATTTAAAAGGCAACTCAGCATTAGTTACTACAATTATTTTGAAAAAAATCGACAAAAAAAAGCCCGTTCAAAATTAATTGAACAGGCTTAAGAACTATCAATAAAATACAAACAATTTTTACTTTAGTACTACCAGCTTTTTATGTGCGATGAAGTTATTATCGGCAGAAATGCTTACATGATAAATACCGGCTACAAAGCTATCGGTAATATCTATCCTGTCGGCATTTATGAATTGTGAATAAATCGTTTTGCCACTGGCATCAGAAATATTTATAAAACCATTTTGCCCGGCTAAATTACTTGTTACAATAGAACAATAATTTGTTGCCGGATTTGGTTGAAGCGAAATTTGTGAAGCATAAATTTCTTCGACACTTGTTGGGGATTTATTTACATACTGTAAAATTGTTGAACATGAACTATCGTAAATGGCATAACTTATTAGGCCTCGGGTTATATCATCGTAGCCATCGTAAATTTTTTCTTCAATAACAGTAGAATCCGACTCACAAAAACAATTGCTGGCCAGCGTTAAATTAAGATCGGTTTTATTTTCAACATTGTACTGTGTATTATTACAGATATAATTGTTTTGCACCAATGGCATTACCATTCCAAAAGTTATAGGCCCTAATCCTACTCCTACAAGGTTGTTGCTGATATCACTATTTTGCACTGTAACATCGGAGCCTGCATCTATTCCCAACTCGTTGAATTGAATACTACAGTTATCTACAAACAAATCATAAGTATAACCCAAAGCCCAAACATTATTATTAAAATCGCAATTGGTTATGCTGCCACCGTTGGGAGCATACACAGCCAAGTTGTTGTGTGTGAATGTGCTGCTATCGATAAGCATTGAACTAAAAACACTGGCATTAAAACCCAAACCTATATTGTTATAATTTAGCTGGCAGTTTTTCATATTAACAGCAGTAGGGTAGATTGAAAGTGCGCTGTAGTTGCTATCGAGAATACAATTGGTAAAATTAAAATTAGACCATCCTGAGATTCCGGCTCCGTTGCCAATAAAACTGCAATTATCGGCTGTAATAGAAGTGGTGACATTTAGGCCCGTGCCATTGTATTTAAAATTACAATCATGCAAATCGAACACATCGGTGGTAGTGCTTTCGTAGCCTACCGTTTGGTAAGCGTTGCTTATATTTACATAATCAAAACCAAGAAGCTGCCCACCTTGTCCATTTTAATATGACTACCGTTCCATGTGTATCTTGCGCTTTGTACCGGTAGTATCGCCCACAAATGTGATGGGTAAACCCGGCTGCCCCACCATATACAAAGCACCACGCACTTCAAGTGTATAGGCACTATTTGCATTGTTGGAGAACTTTCTACCCGTACCTCTACACGGGTTCAATAGTTAAAGTAACACCGGGAAATACCACCACGAACCTGTCATAAGGTACGGGCTATTTAGCAAGTGTCAGGGTGGTATTTATTATCGCAAAATACCACCGTTAAAAAAATAGTTTGGGCATTAAGCATGAATGCCGATGCAATGAATGCAAAGAGATAAAATAATTTTTCATGTATGTTTTGTTTTAAATGTAGATTTTAAACCCGAATAACAGTGTAAGTTTTAAGTGTAATATTTTTTAACACTAGATAATTTTTTGTTTCGTGATAAAGTTTTCCAAAAAAAGGGTTCAACACATTAGGCAGAGAAGGTAAACCGCTTTTACTAAACATATAAGTTATGCGAAAACAGTAATGTAATACAGCTTTTTAATTTTGCAAAAATCCGCAAACGAAAAAAGTAAATCGTCAATAGTTTCTTCTACTACACTTTTAATAAAAAAGCATAAACAAAAAGCTGTTTTATGGAGTAGGAAATGCGGTTTGTTTTTACACTTATAGTTTTCGATTTTAAAATTGCAGGCGCAAAAAAATGGTTGTTGTAATAAAACCAAAATGTGCAGGCGAAAACTATTTTAACTTATAACCAAGCTGTATACCAAGAATACAAGTTTGATCATAGATAACCCCTAGAATTCTGTTACTATAGTTATTACCATACAACGACAAATCATATTTTTGATTTGAAGTGCACGAAACCCATCCGCACAAAGCATCGTGTTTGTTTACTTTAGTGTACCCCAGTCGCAGTGCCAACAAAAAGTCTTTTGCTACTTTTGCTTGCCATCGCGCCAGATAATGCCTGCCGAAAATTGTGGTGGATAAAGCACTTAGCTGTTATTAAGGGCAATATTGCTGCTGCCATAACGAGAAATTATTGATAAATAGTTCAACTCATTTGAAAACTAGCAAGTATTTATTTTGTTGGTGTCGGCATAATTTATATTGCCTGCAATAAAACCAACCTTACCATTGATAAAGTTTGTTGCTATATCCAACATATGGTTGAAACTATATAGCGTATGTGTTTTATTATTATAGTGGATATTCATATAGAATTGATACTTACCTACTGCCGCGACCATGCCGGCAAGAAAATTATCATTATTGTTTTTGCCATTGGTATAGTCGTATTTAATATGGTATGCGGTAGTTTGTATGTTTATAAGGGAATTTGAAGAACAATCCGATCTATACTTTTCTTCTTATGCATTTAACATTCCGCCTGCCGAAATTTTATGTGTCACTATTTTCGAAGTACTATCACTTTGTAATTCCACTTGCGACATTTGCAAAGCACAAAACGGGACCACCAAAGCCATGTGCCATATTAGTTTATGTTGCTTAATATGGGAATAAATAATTGTGCTTACAGCAAACAATGTCGGAATATTAATTGCCAAAATTGTTATTTTCAAAGAGTATCGCACTTAGGAAAAGAAAGCCAAATAGTCTTTGCATAATAATACAAATCACACAATAATTGTTGGTTGCAAATTTGGATTAGCAACCGTAAAGGAAATATATACGCAGGTTGTTGTTTTTCGCGAAAATATATTATACCAAATAATAAAATGCAAATTATCAAAAGAAACCACTGCACCGACCGCAATCCAAAAAATAATCTCCGCCTATAAAATTTGCTGCAAATCTTTGAAAAAATCGAGCACAAAGCACAAAACAAAATAAAGCAGTAGCGATAGGAGAAATTGTTCCCAGTAGCTTTCAACTTTTTAAGAAATAAAAACACCATTATCCCCGTAAGTGACACCCTACTATATTATAAAACAGCGGTATTACAGGTAAGGCTCATTAAATAATCCGAACTTATAAGGCCATGTTCTAATTGGGCTAAATATGCAGCACTACCCACTGAATATTGAAAAGAAAAACTTGCATGTGTTACATTGCCAAAGCAACAACCCGATACAAAGGCAGCCTATATACGTTGCCATGCAGCACAGAAAGGTAACAACAAAACAAACACATCGAGGGTTTTCCAAAACTAAACTCAAAATATTTGCGGGTAATAAAACAACTATCGCGCCTATGAGCCCGCAATATGGTTTTGTGCTGGCAAGTGTTGTTTGTATTGTCAAAATAAAATTCACCATTGCGCA
>JADKFV010000055.1 GCA_016717325.1 Bacteroidota bacterium
AAACTCACAGCAACGCTCACTCCAAACTCAAAAAACAAATTATTGATATTTCGTCTCTTGCAAGTGGAATTTATGTAGCTCAAATTATATACGAAGGGCGCAAGTATGAAAAGAAAGTATTGAAAGAATAATGACCGATGAGAAATTTAGATTGCTACTTCCGATAGTAACCGGAATCGCAATGGGGGAAAAAAAATGATAGGTGCAGAGATTGCTTCTTCTGATAGTAATCGGAATCGCAATGACGGAAAAAAAATGACAAGTGCAGATTGCTTCGCTCGCTATGTCATTAATGACTAATGACAATCCTCAATGACCAATGACAATCTTATACACAGGAAACCCTATTGTGCGACTTTTCGCTAATACGGTGGTTGCGGTATAAAAAATAAGTTGTGACATTGGCATCGTTTTCAATTACATTTTCTTTTACGTAAGCATCGAATTTTGTTTTCAATGCCGCATCGTTTTGCAAAGGTTTTCAGCAACGTCTTCGAAAACATAATCACTAAACCATTCCTTTTGTTGCAGTATAGCATCGAAATAATTCCATGCAAAAACACCATCTACAGCGGGTTCTAGTAAATTGACTAAATAATTATTCGCTGTCTGATTTGCAGTATATTATCAAATCACCTTTGTGAAATTACATTTTCTGACTTCACTACGGTCTTAATTTTAGAATGCAAATAATGGTTTTCGTAAGGCTTCTTCGTTGTTTCATAATCGGTGATGTAATAACAGTTTACTTCTATCATACTATCGTTTTGCATTGGCGACATTTCAATTTTATTATTTCGCTAAAATATCAATCACCCCTCTCACCACTGTTGTGGAATAATATATGCGCGAGGTGCTGTTGCTTTTTCGGTGGCTTTGCATTCATTATAAAAAGGAATTTTTTTTGTGGTGGTTTGTTGTTCATCGTAATACAATCTGTCTTTACCTGTAATATTGCTTTTTTTATACTTTGCTGCATAGCCTTTGTACAGCAGGCTGTCGGTAAGGGTATCCGTTTGTTTCCAATTAATATCGAAACTTTTTTGCGTGGCTGTTAATTTATCAGCTTTCAGTTTTGCCGCTTTTATTTGTGCGGCATTGTTGTGCGTGAACTCCAATAGCGTTTGCAAAAAATCGATAGTGGCTTGCACCTGTGCCGGGGAGGGTTTTAGCATATGTGTTTCGGTTACAAACGATATTGTATTGAAGAGCGATGTGTACCCAGTCGAAAACAGCGGTATATCGGGAAAGCCGGCAATGCCGGAATCAGGAATCAGCAACGGATTCAACATACGGAAACGTGGTATTGTTTTTGTCCATTCATTGTATAGAAATGGCGGCATAACGGTGTCCATATACGCTGCAAGCACGGGATGAAATTTGTTGTATTGCGTGGCAATAAGCGTCATCGGGTGTAAAAAAGTGTAATCGGCACCCATCGCTGAGTGCGTATCGACAAATATTTCGGGCTTAAACAAATGATACACCGGTGAAAGAAAAAATGTTGCGCGAATCGCGCTTCGACAAAATCGCGGTTCAGGTCGGGAGTTAATGGCGTTGCGAAAGCCATATTCCTTGGGCCCGTTTACGGTTAGCCCGCGAATAGCTGTTACGGTTGAGGGCACCATCACATTGTAAATAGGAATAATAACAAGGTTTCATTATCGGTAATTTTTTGAATCATCATTACTCAAATGTTTTATCCAAACCATGCATCATCCACACCACAAGGTTCCCGGGGTGTATACCATTGTTGATAAGTATACTTGTTTTAGTGGAGTCGAATATATTTTCTTTGCTCACCGTTATGCAATATAAGGGTTGATTCATATCGGTGAATCCCATTTCGCTCACATGTACATTAGCAAACTTGTAAGAAAGCCCTTTATAAAAATCGATACACTCTTTTACAGTGACGGTTTCATTAAGGCGATATTTTTCGTCCACACTTTGGCAAAATGTGGCAAGACCAGAAATAGAAATGAAAGTAAAAGAGAAGGAAATGTTTTAGCATGATGTCGTATTAAATTACTACTGCACAAATGTGTAAACAAACACTAACTTTCTCACCCTCCACGGAAATATAAGTTGATTGCTATCGCCAACAACGAGCGTTGCTTCGCGAACCAAGAATGAGTGCGCTATTGAGGGGAAGTATACACTGCAAGAAAATCGAACACTACTGGATAAGCCATACCACATAAGTATGTTCATGTATTATTTCTTCGGCTGTTTTGCCAAATGGAATTTCGTTATCGCGCATATTAGTCATGCCACCAACTACAAGTCCGGCAAGCAACTCTAATTTATTACATCGTTTAAGTTGTACCATCATGCGGTCGATGTGGTATAAGTATTCATCGAGGTCTTCTATAAAAAGAATTTTTCCTGCTACATCCATATCACTTTCGGTGCCGGCAAGGTTGTGCAGCAACGATAAATTACCACCAATAATTTCAGCAGTAACTTCTCCGTGATATTTGAAGGCAATATTTTTTTCACTTGTTGTCCGTTCAGACTGTAGCTTTCACCTGAGTGCGGAAATCAATGTATCGAAGCGATTGCGGATCAGATGCATCATTAAAACATGCGAGCACATTTGCGCCAAGATGGTTTCTCCTAAGTTTTGATGTACGCGCGAATGAAAAACGGTGGGATCGCTAAACCCAATCATCCATTTAGGATTATGAATCATGGGGCAAAATCAACCTCGTCTACAATGAACAACAACCGCAACCTCCGCGTGCAGCAATTGCTTTAATATCGTTGCGGTCAATCATATCTTCACATCAGCTGCGGAAAATCGATATAACTGCCGCTAAACTGATTATTATCGCCATACAGGTTTTTCGCTTCTACTATTTCGAAGCCTGCATTGCGCAAGAGTTGCAAACCAGCATCTATACTTGCCGGTGTAACCTTTCGTGCCGGAGCTATTATTCCAATTTTGTCGCCCGCTTTTAAGTAGGGTGGTGTTATCATTTTTCTTAGTTCATAGTTACGTTTGCTTTGGGCCTTGTTCTTTGTTCTTAGTTCTTAGTTTCGTTTTTAGAAGTGCCATGTTCTTACGTTCTTTGTTTTGTTTGCGGGGTGCCATGTTCTTGTTGTTAGTTACGTTTACTTTGTGCCATGTTCTTAGTTCTTAGTTTTGTTTGCGCTTGGCGTTAGTATTTTCAGAGTCTCATGCCAATTAAAAACAAAAATAAATGAGGACTCTAAATTTTGTTTCGTTTTCGGTACGCCTTGTTCTTTGTTTTGTTTTCGGAGTTTTTCCTCACGTCTTTGCGAGCGTAGCGAAACAATCTCATCATCATCAAGTCTTTTCTAAAGAGGGATTGCTTCAGTAGTTCGTGAGTACTCACTCTTCCTCCTTCGCAATGACGATAATGACCAATGACCGGCAGAGATGCTTCGCAGTTCGAGAATACTCCCTTTGACAAATCGCAATGACGAAAATGACCAATGACTTTCCTACCAATAACCCAATAACAAATCAACCAATAACCATCCTCTAAGTTTCGTGATAATTAATTACGCTATGTCCGCCTTCTTTGAGGTATTTATCTTTACTAAATAATGCTAAATCGGCATCCACCATTTCGTTTACAATTTGTTGCAATGTGTGCGAAGGAACCCAACCAAGTTTTTCTTTTGCTTTTGTAGGATCGCCTATCAGCAATTCTACTTCGGTTGGGCGATAATATTTTTTATCTATTTCAATACCACTTGTCCGGCAGCAACCTGATAGCGTGCATCGTTACATTTTACAACTTTAGCAATTTCGTTTTCGTCTTTGCCTTCAAGTTGTATTTCGATGCCGGCCTGTGCAAATGCCATTTAAATAAAATCGCGCACACTGGTCCATTACACCTGTTGCCCACTACGTAATCATCGGGCGTAGGTTGCTGCAACATGCCACATTGCCTCCACATAATCTTTGGCATGTCCCCAATCGCGTTTGTGCATCAATATTGCCCATGTACACTTTTTATCGAGGCCGAGTGCTATGCGTGCATCAGCACGGGTAATTTTCGTGTTACAAATGTTTCGCCTGCAATGGTGATTCATGGTTGAATAATATTCCATTCACGGTGTACATGTTTGTACGCTTCACGATAATTTTCATTATCAATAGGCATATAGGTTTGCAACAGCATATGGTGAGCGCGGATAAAATGGTGTGGTTTCGCGTTGAGGTATTTCTTGCACAAGACCATACAACTCCGATGAAGCCCACCATATATGCGGCGCCTGGCAGTAAGGTTCAAATTCCGCACGGCTTCGAGCACACGCAATGCGCCTATACCATCGGCATTGGCAGAGTACTCAGGCTCTTCGAACTTACCTTTACATGCGACATGGCACCGAGGTTGTAAATTTCATCGGGCTGCACTTCTGCACTATGCGAATAATATTTGTGCTGTCGGTAAGGTCGCCATAGTGTAACTTGAAGCGCACATTTTTTTGATGTATATCTTCATACAAATGATCGATGCGTTCGGTATTGAATAGCGAACTCCTTCGTTTGATGCCGTGCACCATGTAACCTTTGTCGAGCAGCAACTCGGCAAGGTAAGCACCATCTTGTCCTGTAATGCCGGTAATAAGAGCAACTTTCATTTTTGCATTTTTATTTTCTTGGTAAAGAAGGCGAATATTGATGTAAAAAAAAATTAATTGGGTTGGTGTGTTTTCAATTCTATACACATGCGGTTGTTGATGAACTTTGCTATTTAAAAACGGAACAAGTGAACACCATATATAATTAAGAACAAAAAATATTTACATGAAAAATAGCATTCGAAATTGAAGAGTTTTTATTACCCTTTATAAATAACTCCAACGAACAAATGCGCGAAATAAATTGTATTAAAAGTAATTTTAATTAGTCGTTCCTCCATATTCCTTGCATCAACTTTTACTAAAACAAATTTAATAAGAAAATGTAAAGGCGAGATTCTTTGAAATAAGTTTGCGTTATTTTTAGTAATATTGAGGCAAAATACAAACCAATGAAAAATTTTGTTTGTTCGCTGTTCTTAATCATGTTTGTTTGTTCGATTGCACCAGGGCAAAACTGGCGACCCATTAACAAGTTGTTTCACTATAATTATCGGCGAAATAACAATACAGAATTAATTTCTGTGTGGGTAGATAGTTCCTCATTCAACAATCAAACAAATAGCTATTACCTCAACAGAAACCTCGAAGACAGTATGGATGTAAATTTCTGCGGTTTATGTTATTGTAAAACCAATCAGCCCGGATTTTTGCAGCACATATGTGTGATACCTCCAAATGGAAATGTTGCCTTCTATTTTCCCGATACATTTTATATAAACATTTACGATTCGGTTGGCGCTAGTTGGGTTTACGATTATTACCCAACAACCATAACGGCACAAATAATTTCGGCAACGTTCGATTCTATTTTCGATACTATGGATTCGGTAAAGACCATATTACTCTCAACAAACGATACCATAAGAATTTCAAAAAAATTTGGCATACTATGTTTTCCCAAAGGACCATCGCCATTTGAATATTACAGACTTAAAGGCATTGATGGTGCGGTAGACCAGGACTACAAATTCCAAAGTTTCACTTGGAGTACTTTGATATGAACATTGGCGATATTTTCAATACGAATCTTTTTTATATTGATGGAGGTAATAGTGAACATTATTCCCGGACACGCATAAGTATATTATTAGTGGGCGCAGTGTTTATGCCGTTCCATCAGCTTACAAATTTCAGATTATCCTCTTTTTACTTATCTCAATTTTCCTCTGTAAGTTCCTTCCCCGGTTCAGGAACATTTACCATTATTCGTGATTCTTTTCCGTTTTACAGAAGAGTATACATACGATACCGTTTCGCCTCACCTTACAAGTTAATTTCCCATGCCTTTGCATTTTCCTATTCAAATTTTAACGATAATCCGCTGGCGTTTTCAGCTTTACGATCCATCACTTAAAATATTTTGCACGTACTTTCTACGATGACTAATGGTGTATATTCAAAAAGTTTTAGGAAATTGTTATTCAGCAAAATTTTGCAGGTAGTATAATGACTGATGTACCGGGCGCTTCGAATTTAATGCAAATTATTCTGCTGAAAATTTTAGCTGAGACATATAAAATTGGATTAGGCCAAACAGATTTTATTTTTCTTTTTTGAGCATTACCAGGAAACACACTTAACGGCCTACAGTAAATGGTGAACAGTTGGAGTATTTATTCCCGGTGCATTGTTTACCGGACAGAACGAAATTGCCTCAGCGGTGTTGCACACTTTTCCATCTCCGGCAAACGATAAATTATTTATTCCGAACATTTCAAATGGCGAACAGAAATATAATGTAAATTTATTCGCTAAGTGGCACAGTGTTTAATCCTCTTATAATACACCGAGGGCAATCCTGCTATTAATAGACATTGCAAATCTTTGCCAGGGGTTTGTACTTTATAGAAATAAATGCCGGTGCTAAAAGAATGAGCACTAAATTTATAAACAATAGTGCGCGTCCTACTTTTTTGGTACTGCAAATGCCAAGTTGAATTTTGCCCTAATAAAAACACAAAAAACTCATACATAAAACAATTTGGCGAACTATAAATCATGAGTCAATATTTTCACGAAAATTTTTTGGAAAGATTTTCACGTCATCAACCTTTACGAATAAAACTAAATTCCAGGGAATAGTTTAGAAATATCAAATTCTTCAATGCCATTCATTATTGTTTTCGAAGGGCATTGTTTGACAACCTTCCTTGTACATCAAATTATTTTTGTTTCGAATTTGAGTTGAGGCCATCATACATTATTTTATTTTATACTGTACCGGATTAGGCTGCAAAAATAAAAGTTACATTGGTTTTCACTTCCTCCACTCCGGCGGGCAGGAACACATAACAAGCGGCACAATATGACATACGTTCATTGCCCAACTCTTGCAGATCATCACTCTGTACCAATCCAGATTGTCCCATTGTTCCCAGGCATTGGCAGGTGTTGTTTGTCCATCCCCGGTACTGGTATATGGCGCTACCTCATCGCCTACGTTATAGTCGAAATTTATTCCAAGGTAAAAATCGCCCTCATAGCAATAGGCGTTCCGGAATTAATTAATGAAGTGTTTTTTGTAAAACGTGGGTTGATGTTGCAAAGATGTTATTGGCTCGGAGCCCATCAGTGAACCAGGGTGAACCGGCTAAGCCGTTGTCGTCCCAAACTTTTACATAAAGGTGTTGGGTACATTATTAGTTATAGATAAAGCACCAAAGAGTAACACTGCCCCGGTAACAAACTGAACCGGGCTGATATTATGCGGCTAAAAACTTATCGGCCTTCGATACATCTAAAAACTAATGTGCCCCAGAAATGTATCCTGTACCATTGGGCGTAGGATAAATTTGAGAGTATTAACTAATAACAAAATTTGTTATAGTGTCTCAACCACCAAATTCCACCACCACCAGCACATCCGGCAGGAGGTTGGCGAAATCCTGTGCGCAGCGGACTGTTTTGCCATGGCTACTCTGCATACGCGATTTCTGATCGATGCTGCTGAACATTGTTAAACAATAATCGTAACAGTAAATCCCATGTAATTCACAAACATTTCGCCATCACTATTGGTTCCGCAGCTGTTAACATTGCTGGAAATACCAGGGCAACCACTATTAGCTGCTGTAGCTGGAGGGTATCGTTGCAATAATCATCGGAACATTGCCATCGCCCCAAATATGAGCACCAGCCCCAACCAATGTCCTATTTCGTGTGTTGGTGCGGCCCAGGTCACTTAGTTATTAATAAGATTCCCTGTTCTTCCAAAAGCATTATAAAGAATAACAACGCCATCATCGGTCATAGTTCCAGGATTACCGGGAATGCCATTCAGTGGTGTTCCGGGAGGGAAAGTTGCATAACCAAGTAACCCATTTCCAAGATCAATGGACCAAATATTTAGATAGTTCGTGGATTCCAAATAGACTGCGGCTTGATATGATAGTGTTACCGTCCGGTTTGGTCGTAAGGCGGTGCGGGCCATCCCATATTATTGCGATTTATACGCTCTATTCCCGGTGTGGGCAGAGGGTTTCCGTTGGGGTCATTTTTTGCAGGGCAAAAAGTTATTTCGCAATCGGCTACAAGGTTAGTCCAAACTGCCGGTGTTTGATTCCAGTTGCTGTTGAGCTTTTTAAAATCTTGGTTAGTGCATCAAATTGCAGATAAATCTGTGCATCGCTAATATTATCGCCACGCCAATAGCATTTCCATTGCACCGCGTGCACGATAACGAGAGATAGTATACGCAGTGTTCATTTTGCAGTACTATTTGGATATCATTTGTAAACGGCATTGATTGAGCCAGTTTTCGTATTCAACAGGCATTGGTTGCGTGCCACAATGCCTGCCCGAATTGTTTCCATCTTGAGCATTAATATTGAAACAACAAAAGCATACAATTGCTAAAATAAAGGCAACTGGAAACGAAAGGTAATTTGGTTTCATTTGTTTGAATTTTTTAGTGTTACTAGTAAGTGGCAGTGTTTTTACTTAAAAACATAATGGTTACGCAAACATATAATAAAATATCATAAGCTCAAACACTTTGTTTGAACAATTCATTCTATTTTGGCCAAAGTTTTAAACAGATGGAATATGTGTTTTCCTACCCGTGAAGTTTGTATAACCCTGTGCGCTACTGTATATTCTCTGTTATTATTTTTCGAAAGGGTGTTTCTTTTGTTGGGATGTGATGAATTAAAAATTCAGTCTGGAATTAGTTCAAAAAAAAAGCCTGTCCAAAATTAATTGAACAGGCTTAAGAACTATCAATAAAATACAAACAATTTTACTTCAGTACAACCAACTTTTTTATGCGCTAGAAGTTATTATCCTTGGCGAAATGCTTACATGATACACACCGGCCACAAAACTATCGGTAGCAATATCTATCCTGTCGGCATTTATGATTTGTGAATATATCGTTTTGCCACTGGCATCAGAAATATTTATAAAACCATTTTGCCCGGCTAAATTACTTGTTACAATAGAACAATAATTTGTTGCAGGATTTAGTTGAACCAAATTATGAAACGCATAAATTTCTTCGACACTTGTTGGGAATTTATTTACATACTGTAAAATTGTTGAACATGAACTATCGTAAATGGCATAACTTATTAGGCCTCGGGTTATATCATCGTAGCCATCGTAAATTTTTTCTTCAATAACAGTAGAATCCGACTCGCAAAAACAATTACTAGCCAGCGTTAAATTAAGATCGGTTTTCCTTTTCAACATTGTACTGTGTATTATTACAGATATAATTGTTTTGCACCAATGGCATTACCATTCCAAAAGTTATAGGCCTAATCCTACTCCTACAAAGGTTGTTGTCTGAGCTATCACTATTTTGCACTGTAACATCGGAGCCTGCATCTATTACCAACTCGTTGAGTTAGATACTACAGTTGTCTACAGACAAATCATAAGTATAACCCAAAGCCCAAACATTATTAATAAAATCGCAATTGGTTGCTGCCACCGTTGGGAGTATACACAGCCAAGTTATTTGTGTGTGAATATGCTGCTATCGATAAGCATGGAGCTAAAAACACTGGCATTAAAACCCATGCCTATATTGTTATAATTGAGCTGACAGTTTTTCATACTAACAGCAGTAGGGTAAATTGAAAGCGCGCTGTTGTTGCTATCGAGAATACAATTAGTTAAAGTAAAATTAGACCATCCAGAGATTCCGGCTCCGTTGCCAATAAAAGTGCAATTATCGGCTGTAACAGAAGTGGTAACATTTATGCCAGTGCCATTGTATTTAAAATTACAATCATGCAAATCGAACACATCGGTGGTAGTGCTTTCGTAGCCTACCGATTGGTAAGCGTTACTTATATTTACATAATCAAAACCAAGAAGCTGCCCTCCTTGTCCATTTTTAATGTAAATGCCGTTCCATGTATCTTGCGCTGTACCGGTAGTATCGCCCACAAATGTGATAGGTAAACCCGGCTGCCCCACCATATACAAAGCACCACGCACTTCAAGTGTATAGGGCACTGTTGCATTGTTGGAGAACTTTTCTACCCGTACCTCTACACCGGGTTCAATAGTTAAAGTAACACCGGGAAATACCACCACCGAACCTGTCATAAGGTACGGGCTATTGCCAAGTGTCAGGGTGGTATTTGTGTAAATACCACCGTTAAAAATAGTTTGGGCATTAAGCATGAATGCCGATGCAATGAATGCAAGAGATAAAAATAATTTTTTCATGTATGTTTTGTTTTAAATGTAGATTTTAAACCCGAATAACAGTATAAAGTTTTTAAGTGTAATATTTTTTAACACTAGATAATTTTTTGTTTTGTGATAGAAAGTTTTTCCAAAAAAAGGGTTCAACACATTAGGCAGAGAAGGGCCAACCGCTTTACTAAACATATAAGTTATGCGAAAACAGTAATGTAATACAGCTTTAATTTTTGCAAAAATCCGCAAACGAAAAAAGTAAATCGTCAATAGTTCTTCTTCTACACTTTTAATAAGCATAAACAAAAAGCTGTTTTATGGGTAGGAAATTCGGTTTGTTTTTACACTTATTGCTTTTCGATTTTAAAATTGCAGGCGCAAAAAAATGGTTGTTGTAATAAAACCAAAAATGTGCTGGCGAATTTTGTTTTACCATTTATAACCAAGCTGTATACCAAAATGCACGTTTGATGTAGATAACCCCTGAATTCTGTTACTATGGATATTACCATACAACGACAAATCATATTTTTGATTTGAAGTGCACGAAACCCATCCGCACAAAGCATCGTGTTTATTTACTTTAGTGTACCCCAGCCGCAGTGCCAATAAAAAGTCTTTGCTCTTTTGCTTGCCATCGCGCCAGCCAATGCCTGCCGAAAATTGTGGTGGACCAAGCATAGCTGTTGTGGGGCAATATTGCTGCCATAACGATAAATTATGCAGAAATAGTTCCAGCTCATTTGAAAACTGTAAGTGATTTATTTTGTTGGTGTCAGCATAATTTATATTGCCTGCAATAAAGCCAACCTTACCATTGATAAAGTTGTTGCTATATCCAACATATGGTTGAAGCCCATATAGCGTATGTGTTTTATTGTATAGTGGATATTCATATAGGAATTGATACTTACCTACTGCCGCGCCCATGCCGGCAAGAAAGTTATCATTATTGTTTTTGCCATTGGTATAGTCGTATTTAATATGGTATGGGGTAGTTGTATGTTTATAAGAATTTGAAGAACAATCAAATCTATACATTTCTTACGTATGCATTTATCATTCCGCCTGCCGAAATTTTATGTGTCACTATTTTTCGATGTACTATCACCTTGTAATTCCACTTCGACATTTGCAGGGCACAAAACGGGAACATCAAAGCCATGTGCCATATTAGTTTATGTTGTTTAATATGGGAATAAATAGGTGTGCTTACACCAAACAATGTCGGAATATTAATTGCCGAAATTGTTATTTTTTTCAAGAGTATCGCACTTAGGAAAAAGCCAAATAGTGCTGCATAATAATACAAATCCTGCAATAATTGTTGGTTGCAAATTTGGATTAGCAACCGTAAGTATATACGCGGGTTGTTTTTTTTCGCGAAAATATATTATACCAAATAATAAAATGCAAATTATCAAAAGAAACCACTGCCACTTTTAATCCAAAAAAATAATCTCCGCCTATAAAGTTTGCTTATAGAATCTTTAAAAAAATCGAGCACAAACCGCAAAACAAAATGAGCAGTAGCGATGGGAGAAATTTATTCCCATTAGCTTTCAACTTTTAGAAAATAAAACACCACTATCCCAATAAAACACACCCCTACTATGTTATAAAACGGCAGTATTAGGTAGGCTCATTAAATAATCCGAACTTATAAGGCCATGTTCTAATTGGGCTAAATGTACAGCACTACCCACTGAATATTGAAAGAAAACTTGCATGTGTTACATTGCCAAAACAACAACCCGATAAGGCAACCTATACGTTGCCATACAGCACAGAAGAGTAACAACAAACAAAAACATCAAGGTTTTTCAACTAAACTCAAAATGTTTGCGGAGCAATAAAAAACAACTATCGCGCCTATGAGCCCACAATATGGTTTGTGCTGGCAAGTGTTGTTTGTATTGTCAGAAATAAAATTCCCACCATTGCGCAACGGGTATTGAACCTAATTTCGAAAATAGTATCAGCGATAAAAAGTGCAACCAACTGTT